>NZ_JALJRA010000017.1 GCF_022968135.1 Pseudorhizobium tarimense | reverse complement strand
AGGACAGTGAAGACCTGCGTCGGCACCGACTGGTGCCGCTTCGGCACCCAGGATTCGACCGGGCTTGGGATCCGGATCGAGAAATTCATGTGGTCCGCCGGCAGATCATGGACGATGCGCAAAAGCGCCGCAGCTATTTCGATCGCTTCGTCTTCTCCCAGAAAATTCGCCCAGGTCGATCCGTGGTCGGAGCGGGTGTCCGGCAAGGACAAGCACGAATTCCAGCCCTTGGCGACGGTCGGCTACCCGCAGGCAGCGGAATAGGAGGTCTAACATGAATTGGATTGCCATCGGAAACATTGACGACATCCCGCTGCGCGGCGCCCGCTGTGTAAAGACTCCGCAGGGCAAGATCGCCGTGTTTCGCACCGGGGAAAACGAGATCTTCGCCCTCGAAGATCACTGCCCGCACAGGGGTGGGCCGGTATCGGAAGGCATCGTGCATGGCGCCGCCATGACCTGCCCGCTGCACAACTGGGTGATCTCGCTGCAAAGCGGCAAGGCGGTCGGCGCGGACGAAGGCGCGGTCAAGACGATCACGCTCCGCAAAGACAACGGTGCGCTGTTCATCGCGCTCGAAAGCTTCATGGTGGCGGCCGAATAGGATGGAAAAGAAGGTTCACACAACCTGCCCGTATTGCGGCGTCGGCTGCGGGGTTATCGCCACGGTCACGCGAAAGGGCGCCGTCTCCGTCAAAGGAGATCCGGAACATCCTTCCAACTATGGCTGGCTCTGTTCGAAGGGCTCGGCGCTTGCCGAGACGATTGATCTCGACGGCCGCATCCTTCACCCTGAAATTGATGGCCGGCAGGCATCCTGGGACGACGCGCTCGACCTTGTCGCAGACAAGTTTGCCGCTGCGATCGCAGAGCACGGCCCCGGCTCCGTGGCGTTCTACGTCTCGGGCCAGCTGCTGACGGAGGACTATTACGTCGCCAACAAGCTGATGAAGGGATTTTTCGGCTCCGCCAACATCGACACCAATTCCCGGCTCTGCATGTCCTCCTCCGTCGCCGGCCATCGCCGCGCCTTTGGTGCGGACACGGTGCCCGGCGTATACGAGGATCTGGAGCTCGCCGATCTCGTCATCCTTGCCGGCTCGAATCTCGCTTGGTGCCATCCCGTACTCTATCAGCGCCTCGCGGCCGCCAAGGAGAATCGACCGGGCATGAAAGTCGTCGTGATTGATCCGCGTCGTACCATGACGGCTGACATCGCTGACCTGCATCTGGCAATCCGACCGGATACGGACGTGGCGCTCTTCGCTGGCCTCTTCTCGCATCTCGTATCCAACGACGCCGTCGATCAGAACTATGTGGCGGCGAACACGTCGGGCTTTGCCGAAGCCTTCGCGGTTGCCGGCTGCGTTTCCTTCGGCGAGGTGCTGGAGCGGACCGGGCTTCCCTCCATGCAGCTTCGCGAGTTCTACCGCTTGTTCACGACGACCGAAAAGGTCGTCACGTGCTACAGCCAGGGAGTCAATCAATCCTCCTCGGGCACCGACAAAGTCAACGCGATCCTCAATTGTCATCTTGCGACCGGCCGCATCGGCCGGCCAGGCACGGGGCCGTTTTCCCTAACGGGACAGCCGAACGCCATGGGCGGTCGCGAGGTAGGCGGGCTCGCGAATATGCTTGCGGCCCATATGGCGATCGAGAATGCTGAAGACCGCGACCGGGTACAGCGCTTCTGGGGCTCACCGGCCATCGCGGAAAGACCCGGCCTAAAGGCTGTTGATCTCTTCCGCGCCGTGGCAGACGGGCGCGTCAAGGCGCTCTGGATCATGGCGACGAACCCTGTCGTCTCGATGCCGGATGCCGACGCTGTCGAGGCGGCGATCAGGGCATGTCCCTTCGTCGTCGTTTCCGACATCCTCAGGCAAACCGATACCGCCCGCCACGCCCATGTCCTTCTGCCTTCACTTGGTTGGGGGGAAAAGAGCGGCACGGTTACCAACTCCGAGCGCCGCATCTCTCGCCAGCGTGCTTTCCTCGATCCACCGGGTGAGGCACAGGCTGACTGGTGGCAGCTTGCCGAAGTCGCCCGCCGCATGGGCTTTGGGCGGGCCTTCGCCTATGAGGGCCCGGCGGACATCTTTTCCGAGCATGCTGCCCTTTCCGCGTTCGAGAACGCCGGCACTCGGGACTTCGACATCGGTGCCTATGGCGGCCTTACGATCAATGCCTATAACGAGATCGCGCCCTTCCAGTGGCCCCAGCCTGCCGGACAGGTGAATAGCGAAACCCGCTTCTTTGCCGACGGCGGCTTCTACCACACCGACCGCAAGGCGCGCTTCGTTGCGGTGAAGCCGAGGGAAACCGACCGCACCAGGCCCGACTACCCCTTCACGTTGAACACCGGCCGCGTCCGCGACCAGTGGCACACTATGACGCGCACCGGCAAAAGTGCGCGATTGTCGTCCCATATTGCAGAACCCTTCGCCGAGCTTCACCCGCGCGATGCGATGGAGATCGGCGTCGGCAATGCCGAGCTCGTTGAGATCAGAAGCCAGCAGGGCAGGGCGATCGTGCGCGCCCTCATCACCGAGCGCCAGGCGCGCGGCAGCATTTTTATGCCCATCCACTGGAATGATCAGTTCGCCGCCAGGGCCCGCATCAATACAGTCGTGCCCGCGACCACTGACGAATTTTCCGGTCAGCCGGCCTCGAAGAACGTCGCCATTTCGGTGCGGCGCTTCGAGGTGAAGCACTACGCATTCTCTTTATCGCAGACGAAACCCGCTGGACAGGATGCTAGCTATTGGGCGCTCGCCAAGGCCGAAGGCGGTTGGCGGCTGGATCTGGCGTTCGCCGCGCCAGCGGAAGATTGGGCGAGCTGGTGCCGCCGCGTCTTCGCTATTCCCAATGGGATTGAGCCGATCGGCTATACGGATGCGCAGACCGGCGATGTCAGGTTCGCCTTCTTCGATGGCACCCGGCTTTTCGCGGCCTTCTTTCTGGCGCGCGAACCCGTTGCCGTCGCTCGCAACTGGGTGATCACGCAGCTCAAGACCGAGCACGCCAACCTGCGCAACCGCTTGGCGATCGTGGCCGGTCGGCCAGGTGCGGACATGCCGGATTCTGGCGCCACCGTGTGCTCGTGCTTCGGCGTGGGACTCAACCAGATCCTCGGATCCGTGCGCGGTGGCTGTCACAGCGTTGAGGCCATCGGCAAGGCGCTAAATGCAGGAACGAACTGCGGCTCTTGCCGCGCCGAAATCAGGAATATTGTAGATGGATGTCTTGCGGCGGCTGCTGGATGAAGCGCCCGCCCCACCGAGCCCCCTAGCCCAGGTGCACCTCTTCTGGCGCTGCAGGGAAAGAGCCTTCTCGTAGGTCTCTGAAGCGTTAGAAGAGGGTCGGTTGCGACATGCCTTAGAGCGCGAACGATAGTGCTGCACCGTTTGCTTCTGACGCGGCACGCCTGCAAAGGACGATAACGTTTTCGCCAGAAGAAGGCTGCCGATCAGGCTCGTGCCGCAAACATGCGTGCGGGTTACACAGGCGATCCGGTCTTGAAAGAAGCAATGGCTCGCTACGTTGCGGGAGAGAGCACCTCCGAGGAAATGCGCCGAGAGCTGCTCGCCCCCCTTTTACCGGGCTTGATCATTCTCTTCAAAGCGATGCAGCCGCCTTTCCCAGCAGGGCGGTCCATTAAGACAATTTTGCTTCGCCCATGATGAAGTGGTATACCGATGCCAACACGTTAGCCCATCGTTCCAGTTGCATTCAATCGAGCCGGTTGACCCGGCGCCCCGATTGTCTGGACGCTTCACCGAATAATGCCGCAATTTTCATCATGAACGCCTTGCGGCCGAGAACAACCTTCGTGCTCGCGGGACACATGGCCTTCGCCTGCGACGCAGCAATATTATTCTGCTTCGTCTTTTTAGCATTAGTCACAACGGGCGCGGGAGCTCTCTCTATGGATAACCGTACGTGCTGATATTGGAGAAGAAGCCGCTTCACCGCGGCTGGCTTGCTACGGTTAGTTTTCCGCGGCGGTTTCGAGCCGACCGCCGTCCGGGCCGGAATGCGCTAACAGGTGACAGGTTAGGCCGTGTTTTTTCTTGCACGAGAAAGCTTGGTTCTTCCAAACGATCTTTTCTAGACGCGAGGCCCGGCCGAATATTTCCCAGCGCCGTGCGCGCGCTATCGAAAATGTGAACGCGGATTCCAACCGTGTCCGCTAAAGTACTAGCGCGCAATACAAAAGGATCAGCCATGAAACGCCTCACCGCGGAAGACTTTCCCCAGGAACTGCTTGAACTCTACGACTTCTATGCACACGGAAAGATCACCAAGCGAGATTTTCTGGAGCGCGCCGGAAAATTCGCAGTTGGAGGCCTAACTGCGGCCGCGCTCCTTTCGTCGTTGAGCCCAAACTACGCTCTGGCCCAGCAGGTAGAATTCTCTGATCCCGACATTGTGGCGGAATATATCACCTATCCTTCACCGAAAGGCCACGGTGATGTTCGGGGTTACCTCGTGCGGCCGGCAAAGGCGACGGGTGCTATACCTGGCGTTGTCGTCGTCCATGAAAATCGGGGGCTCAACCCATACATCGAGGATGTTGCGCGGCGCGTCGCCAAGGCAGGATTCATTGCCCTGGCACCCGACGGTCTTACCTCCGTTGGCGGCTATCCCGGCAATGACGAAAAGGGGCGCGAGCTACAGCAGGCCGTCGATCCGGAAAAACTGATGAACGACTTCTTCGCCGCTGTTGAGTTCCTCATGCAGTCGGACATGACCACGGGCAAGGTCGGCATCACCGGTTTCTGCTACGGAGGCGGAGTTTCCAATGCGGCGGCAGTTGCCTATCCGGAACTGGGCGCGGCAGTGCCCTTCTATGGCCGCCAACCGCGGCCCGAAGACGTCGCGAAGATCCAAGCGCCATTGCTGATCCATTATGCTGAGCTCGATACCCGTATCAATGAGGGCTGGCCGGCGTATGAGGCTGCGTTGAAGGCGGCCGGCAAAACCTACGAAGCCTACATCTATCCTGGTGTCAATCACGGCTTCCACAACGATTCCACACCACGTTACGACGAGGCGGCAGCCAAGCTCGCCTGGGAACGGACGATCGAGTGGTTCAATCGACACCTGACGTGACATCGCACCACGGGGAGCGCATTGCGTGCTCCCCGTGGACAAAAAAGTCCTGTCCATTTGACCTAGAGCACTGGCAGGAGGACGATTGCGCAGGTTCCGCCGCCGGCTGTGGCCTCCTTGAGCTTGATGCTGCCACCATGGGCTTCGATGATCGTTCGGGCAATTGAGAGGCCAAGACCGGAGCCACCTGTGTCGCGGCTGCGAGACGTTTCGAGCCGAACGAAAGGCTCGAAAACCCGCTCACGGTTAGCCACTTCAATGCCGGGACCGTTGTCCTCGACCTCGATCTGCACGTAATTTTGACGGCTTAAGGCGCGGATGATTGCCGTGTTGCCGTAGCGCACCGCATTCTCGGCGACGTTGCGCAGAGCGCGCTTGAGGGAATCCGGCCGAGCCATCAATGACATGTTACCTGGCGCGTCAAGTGTTGCCTTGCCCCCCGCTTCGATAAGGTCGCAAACTAGCCCGTGGAGAAGGTCATGGAGGTTGATCGCAACGCGAGGTTCGCCGGTCGACGCTCCGCGGGCGAGCGCTAGCGCTGCCTGCACCAGCGACTGGATCTCGTCGAGGCAGATTTCCAGTCGTTGCCGCGAGTCGGTATCCTCAAGCATATCTACCCGTAGCCGCATCGCTGTAATCGGTGAGCGCAGATCATGGTCGAGGGCAGCGAGCATCTGCGCTCGCTCCCTCAGCAATTTTGTTAGGCGCCGAGCCATCTCGTTGAAAGCCTCGGTAACCTGCCTCACCTCCGTCGGCCCCCTTCTGGGGAAAGTCCACGCGGCATTGACACGACTTGCGGACATGACGTTGGAGAGTGTCTGTGCGTAGTCCGTCGGAAGCGCGTCTCCTACGCATGACGGAGGTGATCGTTGATGTACTTGAAGTTGTCGATGTTCAGGACAGCCGTGCATCCAACTGCTTGCAAACGTCATCACGCTCCCCGCAGCAGTTCCTCAAGTTCTGTCATGATGTCGCGGCGGCTGGGGTACCGGTAGGTTCGTCTGTCCGAGACTCCTCTCCTCACAAACCAAACAGTATTCAGCTGACGCCCTCACGCCGCTCCAGCTCCTATCCAAGGTCGCAAGGTTAGTCCTCTTCCTTCTGTCGATTAACCATCGCGCTGAGTCGCGGTTGTGGTGAGAGCTTCAGTGTGCGACATGCTTGCGCGTGCCTGTTGCCCTTGTAGCTCAACGATAGAGCAGCTGCTTCGTTCGTAGAAGATCCAGGTTCAATTCCTGAGCGAGGGCACCACTCCCGACTTGAAGACGACGCTCAGCCCGATGAAGGGAACTTGTCGGGATTGCTCACGCGCCTAGATCACAGCCATGTCGAGACACTTCCCACGGATCAGCTTCACATCGCCGACGAAGTCAGTCGAGAAGGCGCTTTAGGTCGGAGATGCGCTTGCTATTCTCGCAAAGCATGTAACGCGTCCGAACTCGACGAGGCGGTGACATTCTCGGAATAAATCATCCCGGGAAAGGCTACTACAAGGTCCCAACTGGTCGATCAGCTTCCCGTCGGCGGACCCTCAGGCCTGCCAGTAAGACGGAGACTCTACCTCCTCCGCATGATCATCCCAGCTCCATCACCAGAGTGTGATCCCGAAGAAGGGCACCTCCTTGGGATTACGCGGTTGATGGTTCGTACCCCCCTTCAACTGCGAGCGGACCGTTCATGATTTAGGCCGGATCACCCGTACGTGAAAGCTCCCGAGCTAGCTCAAGAAGAGCTCTGACACCGGCCGATAGATTTCTGCGTCCGGGATAGTATAGGCAAAGCCCGGGATAAGGTGGCGTCCAATCTTCCAGTACCCGGACAAGTCGTCTTGCCTCGATGTCAGGGAGAACGTCTTGTTCGAAGACGTAGCCTAAGCCTGTGCCATCGAGAACAGCAGCTCGCGTGAGGCTGGCCTCGTCGAGTGTGATCCGGCCGTGCACATCTATCTGAACTTGTTCCCCGTCCTTTTCGAACCGCCAGCGATACAAGGAGCCATCAGGCAGACGGACACGAATGCAACTGTGAGTGAGGAGATCCGGAGGGACCTTTGGCATCCCGTGCTTCTCAAAATATGCAGGTGAACCGACCACAGCATGTCGTTGAGGACTGCCGAGCGAAACAGCGATCATCTCACTGGGAACAAGGCCTGCAACGCGGACGCCCAAGTCGAACCCGTCCCGCACGATATCGACCATTTTCCCTTCGGTGACGAGATCGACATTCATGTCGGGGTAACGGCGCAGGAACTCGAGCACGAGAGGGGAGATGATGGCGCGCGCCGCGAACGGCGCTGCGTTGATGCGTATCGTTCCGGAAGGCGTTTCACGCTGCTCGCGAACCGCCTCCAGAGCGGCCTCGAGGTCCTGAAGCGACGGGGCAACCTGCTGCATGAAGATGCGACCAGCGTCCGTCAGCGAAACGCTTCTCGTGGTGCGGTTGAAGAGTCGTACCCCCAGCGCCGCCTCAAGCCTGCCTATCGTGTGACTGAGTGCAGTGGTCGACACTCCCAGCTCGATTGATGCTGCACGGAATGTCCCCCGCCGTGCGATTGCAATAGCGGCTTCAAGTTCTTTTAGGCTCGCTCGCTCCATTGTCCCGTTTCCTTCATCACTGCATGCAAGTTCATCCCACTTATTAGAGTAATAGTCGAATGATAGGTGTTACGTCAGCAAAGGAGAACACAGATGATGGCAGCACTACCCAAACCCATTGGCGACTATCTCGAGGCAAACGCTCAGCTCAATATGGACGCGATGCTGAAGCCCTTCACAGCGGGCGCGGTTGTTCTGGACAATGGACGCCAATACCAAGGGCAGGCGGAACTTCGGTCATTGCTGGAAGAGCAAGTTATCACCGTCAAGGCGGTATTCATGCCTGATACCGTTCGGCACGAGAATGATCAGGTTATCCTCGAAGGCCCCGCTCATGGCGACTTCGCAGGCAGCCCAATACGCTTCACCTACTGCTTCGTGCTTGAAAATGATGCCATCAAGACCCTGGAGATCACGGCATGAGCATCAAGACCGATTCAACAGAATTCGCAGGCAAGCGCGTGCTCGTCAGTGGCGGTACCAAGGGAGCAGGCCGCGCCACCGTCCACCGTTTTTTGGCAGGCGGTGCCCTAGTCATCACCGCTGCCCGTGGAACGCCAGAACCCGTTGCCGGGGTCGAATTCATCCAGGCGGACCTGACAACGGTGGAGGGCGCGCAAACCTTGGCGAAGGCGGCGCTCGAGCGCTTGGGCGGAGTCGACATTCTGGCTCACGTTATCGGTGGATCGTCGACACCGGGTGGCGGGTTTGTCGCGCTGACGGACGACCACTGGCTGGCCGAACTGAACCTGAACCTTCTGGCTACCGTCCGCCTTGATCGCCTCCTGATCCCTCAGATGATCGAACGTGGCAGCGGTGCTGTGGTGCACGTTACCTCCATTCAGTCAGTCCTTCCCTTGCCGGAGGCCACTACCGCCTACGCTTCCGCCAAGGCAGCGCTTAAAACCTACAGCAAGTCCATCTCCAAGGAGCTTGGGCCGAAAGGTGTTCGGGTCAATATCGTCTCGCCCGGCTGGATCATGACCGAGTCTTCGGTCGATCTTTTGAGGCGCCTGCAGGCAGCCAATGGCGGCACGATCGAGGACGCAAGGCAAGTGGTTCTTGACAGCCTGGGCGGGATCCCGATCGGGCGCCCGGCCGACCCTCATGAGGTCGCCGACCTCATCGCCTACCTGGCTTCAGATCGCGCCGCCGCGATCCACGGCGCGGAATTCGTCATTGACGGCGGCACCGTTCCGACCGTCTGAGTCGCGTCACATTTCGATCAGGCGGGTGCGTCCCACCCGCCGATCTCAGAATAGATCGCGTTGCGAAGGCGACGGACGTCACGGTTCAAGGTGGCTAATTCCTGTGGCGTCTGGCTTGAGGCTGCAAGCAAGGTGTCGCTGAGACAGCCTGCCTTGTGCTGCAAGGCACGTCCTTCGTCGGTCAATGCGATCAACACCTGCCGCTCGTTGCTCAGGTTTCGTGTCCTGCGCAGCAGGCCGGACTTCTCAAGGCGCTTCAAAAGCGGCGTCAGTGTACTGGATTCAAGGGCGAGAGCGTTGGCAATCGCGCCCACGGTTTGCCCGTCTTCGCTCCAGAGCACGTTGAGCACGAGATATTGCGGGTAAGTCAGGCCCAGCTCATCGAGAAGAGGCTTGTAGGCTCGTTGGATAGCAATGCCCGCAGTGTAAATCGCGTAGCACAGCTGGTGTTGCAGCGGCGGGGGATCGTTGTGGCGCTTGGTCATTCGAGGCTCCTGTCTAGCTTCATATAACAAAAGACATCGCAAAAAGAAATATAGCGATAAGAATTATGTTGACGAGCAAATGGAAGTCTGACAGCTTAGACATATCGCGATAATAGTTACCGTTGAAACCAAGAGGAAAAAGCCATGAGAAGCAAAACCACGACCACCATTGCCGCAATCGCAGCTGCCGCTGCGTTGTCCACTGCAACATCGGCGAACGCTGCCGACACCATCCCCAAGAGTCAGTCCGTCAAGAACGTCGTGCTCGTCCATGGCGCTTTTGCTGATGGCTCCGGCTGGAAGGGCGTTTACGATAATCTCACCAAGCGGGGCTATCACGTCACCATCGTCCAAAACCCGCTAACCTCTCTCGAAGATGATGTCGCCGCCACCAGACGGGCGCTTGAGCGTCAGGATGGTCCGATCATTTTGGTGGGACATTCCTGGGGCGGTACGGTCATCACCGAAGCAGGCATCGATGCAAAGGTCGCGGGACTGGTTTATGTCTCAGCTCTCTCGCCTGATGCCGGAGAAACAACGGCTCAACAATACGAAGGATTCGCGCCTGCATCCGAATTCGTGATCGAGACCACGAAAGATGGTTTTGGCTATGTCAGCCCTGAAAAGTTCAAAGCTGGCTTCGCGCATGACGTTAGTGACGCTGATGTTGCGTTGATGAGAGATGCCCAGGTGCCGATCAACATGTCCGCCTTCGCCACGAAGTTGGAACATGCTGCTTGGCGGACGAAGCCTAGCTGGGCTGTCATAGCGACCGAAGACAAGGCATTCGATCAGGCCATGCTGATCCATATGGCAGAGCGCATCAAGGCGCAGATCACCAAAGTGTCGGCAAGCCATGCCTTGTTCATGACCCAGCCAAAGGTCATAGCCGATATCATTGATCAGGCCGCCAGAGCCGTCTCGACGAAGAACTAGTGCCGAATCCAGCAGCGTCGTTAGGCAGTGCTCACTGCTCCGACGACGCGAGCTGGTGAACTTGCGCTACCGCTAGAATGCTCCAGCCTAATGCTCGCTGCGGTAAATCGAAACCCGATTACGCCCCCTTGCTTTGCTCTATAGAGCGCCTCGTCTGCTTGCCGATGAAAGGTGTCTGCGGTGATCAATGGGTCCTCTTGCAGGGTTACCGAGATCCCGATACTGACGGTGACGTAGGAGCCAGTGGCGGATTGAGGATTGGGCAAGGACGCCGCTTCAACACGACTGCGGATTTGTTCCGCAACGACGGCAGCCTCCTGTTCATCCGTATCTCGAAGCAGCACTAGAAGCTCTTCTCCGCCATAGCGAGCGGCCTGATCGCACTCGTCACGGAGGCTGCTCTGGATGATGCCGGCCCTTGGCGAGGCAACGATCGCCTTCGGCATGACCAAGGCTATCATTAGGTTGCTTGAAGTGATCAACATCGCACATCAGGATGGCCTTTCCTCGCGTCTGCTCTCCCTCGCCAGTCCACAGGCGATTGAGCGTCTCGATCATCCAGCGGCGGTGGCGATAGCCGTCAGGGGATCAGTCCGTGCTAGCAGCTCCAGGCGAGCGTTCGCTTCCGTCAGTTCATCAAGGCGCATTCGATCCCGGAGCACAAGGAGGAACGTCTTGTACGCCAGGATGTTTACCGTCTGACGGGCCGCAACAGTTGCGAAGACACCAGCGGCGAAGAAAAGTGCGTCTGCCAAGGCGCTTACCCTTCCGATCGCGGGATTGTTCAATTGGAATGACACAAATAGGCCGGTGCGCAGGCTGCGATGCTCATGGTCCAGGAGAAGGGAACCGGAAAAATGATGATGGCGGTCACGGCAACAAACAACATGATCGTCAGATGACGCTCCTAGAATTCTCCTCCAGCCGAGACGCCGACCAACGCGACCGGCAACAAGATCAAAGGCACGCCAAGTAGGATGGCGGCGCCTTCCATCCATAAAGGGGGGCTCCGGAGAACAAGCTCAGCGCCCAGCGCTGCGGGAATGAGAATAGATGCGGGAGCGAGCATTCGCCTCACGGGCTCTGCCGGAAGCAAAGCCGCGTTGACAGCCAGGGTCAAGAGATCGAGCACCACCACCCAAATCATCCAGGCCCGGACGATCTTCGACGTTTGCGGCCACTGCCGCTCCCGAAACTGCCGCATTAGCTGCGGGCTCTGCCGAACCTCGCGTGTTCTTCCAGCAAGGAGGCGGTCAATCTCCTTGCCATCCGTCTCCGACAGTTTCCGAAAGTTCCTGAGCCCTGGTGACCTGTTGAGAACTTCAACAAGGCAGAAAATGCTCGTCGGGGAGCTCCGGGGCACAGCGGCACGATCCCCTTCTCATATGTAACCTAATCAGCATTGTAGCGCAAAACGCCTTTGTCTAATGTCGATACAATGACTGATCGGACTTTGAAAATCATCGCTTTGCTCTCATTGGGCGCAGTCCTGTTCATGACCGTGTCGCCTATCGACGTGCGGCCAAATGATCTCGTGTCGGTGACCATCGATTGGGTCGGGGCATACGCAGTGATGGCGATGTTGTTCGTGGTCGCCTTCCCTCGTCATTGGCTGCTCACTGCTACTGCGATGATGTTGAGCGGGGCAGTGATCGAACTGCTCCAGTACCTATCTTCCACCCGCCATCCCAGTGCAGCGGATGCTCCCATCGAGGCCTTCGGCGCGGGAGCTGGTTCCGTGGCAGGTGGGCTGGGCAATCAACTACGGCGGCACATTGTACTTCGTGCTCCAAGATAGGGGACGGCAAGCTAACCAGGCGCATTAAACTGTCAGAGCCGCCACCGAAGACTGATGATGGTCCTCCGGGAGTGTCCCTCGTAAGCGAGCCGCTTCACAGAGATGAGCATTGATCCGCGTCTGACGTCAAGTCAGCGG
Source organism: Pseudorhizobium tarimense (assembly GCF_022968135.1). Lineage (GTDB taxonomy): Bacteria > Pseudomonadota > Alphaproteobacteria > Rhizobiales > Rhizobiaceae > Neorhizobium > Neorhizobium tarimense. The sequence goes on along the minus strand of NZ_JALJRA010000017.1, from coordinate 94,009 downwards.
TTGGCCGTGACTTTGATTTCGGCCCCGGTAAAGCTGAATGGCTCGCCGAGTAAAGTGAGACAGCGCCGGATGGTCCTTAATCGCCTGCTTGAGACGAGCCGAACCATGTCGAATGTTCACGATAAATCGTCCCTTGATTGTCAGTGGCTTCCAGAAGGTATACCTGTCTCTTGGTTGCCCGCCAAAGCCAGTCTTGTACGCCAAATCTCCGATAGAGAAATCGACCATAGTTATACCCTGCTCGCGTGCCCAGCGGACATAGTGAGCGATATTGGCCATTCCAGGTGAGCAAGGGTGCCATGAAGCGTCTGCCATCGTGACGATTGCCAGATGTATCGTGTTCGCATGGACAAGGGTGTAGGTTGTGGCAATCCACTCACCGTTGACTGAGAGACCAAACAACTGTGCCGGCCCACGGCCACCAAGGCTTGCCATCGCAGCATTGCGATAGAAGGCCTGGACTTCTGGTTTTTCCAAGAAATCAAATCGACCAAGTTCGCGGAAACGGTCCAAGCGCTGCGAGACCATGACCGGGAAAAGAGTGTCGATATCCGCCTCAGTGCTGGCAGCAACAAAGCTGACTTGGCCGCGTTCGGCCATTCGTCGTGCAGATGTCTTTAGAATTCGGCGCGTCTGGTTGTTCACCAGGCGGTTCACTATTGTTTCGGGATCACCGTCGATCGCTACGTCATAGCTCCGCTTGGCCCCAGCGCGGATGCCGGGAAGCGACGCGAGTGGGTTTGGCCTCTCTTGGATGAACGTAGGAATATGATCGATGTGAACAAAATCAGCTTTTGGAAGAACAGATGCGAGGGCGTCCCAGAGAGTTTGGCCGAAGCTCTGCGGCGACACGTCCAAAGATCCCAGAACAGGCGCGCTTATGTCGCATACGTTCATTCCCAGATATTCTATCGCGCTGTAGTTCCGTTTCCGGATGAGAACGAACGGCATTAGCATCAGCGTCTTGGCCGAGTGCGCGTCAGATATCTCGACGAAGAATGGCGTCTCGCAAGCCGGCTCCAACAGGCATTTGCAGACTGCCTTTACCCACTCGATCTGTTGAAAGGCTGTCGTTGTGCCCTCGGCCGACATTGCCCGCCAGAGACCCTCGATGGTTTCGAGCTTCTCATGTCGACGTGCGACCAAGTTGAACCGCGATCGCGGCTCTATGGAGCTCAAATGATTCATTCCGCGGCCTCAGATGATCTGGAGAGGGTCTGCACCTTGGTGCGATGAGCAGAAACAGCTTGGCAGGGAATGGTTACGTTTCTTCTACCTAGGGTCTCACTCCGGGGAGTGGCGAAGGTTATCAACCTTCCGGGCCTGCGCCGCCGAGGGGATCACCGTCGATAAGCTTCTAGGCGTTGCTGAGGAGTGGCAAAGCATTTGCGCTGCAGGTTCATGAGCGGATGACGGTCCGCCGCTATCCGGTGGGCTTCAACGGCGCGCTAAAACTGACGAAGGACGTTCTAGATCGAATAAAGACCCGCTATCGACTGGTTGCAGTGCCCTGATCGAAATGCGCGTTGATTTTCACCTGCTGCCATCGCTTCCGGATCCGTCCTGGCGATAGGGTAAATGAAATCTTTACACACCAGACTTACCTTCAGTCCCAAAGGCGAAGGGTCATTTTGCTACGGGATGAACAGGCGGCATTGAACATGGATGGTAAGAACAATCCGGGGCGCCATGCTAGCGGGACGCTCCAATCCGACGGCATTCCCGAGATCGAGTTCGCCTATATTCTGTCCGTGCTGCGCAACTGTTTCCTGAAGATCGGCGCAGTAGCCGCAGTTTTCTGCGTCGCTTCCGTTGGCCTTTCACTCCTGCTTCAGAACTACTATACCTCGACAACAAGCATCCTCGTCGACCCAGAGGGATCGCGCATCGTGGAAAGCGAGATTGATAGCGGCACGCAAGCCACGGAAGCCCGCGCTCTTAATCAGCAATTCATCCTGACGTCAGTCAAAGTCCTCTCGGCGGTGGTAAAGTCGGAAGGCTTGGCCGATGATCCCGAATTTGGGGCGGCCGAGCCATATGAGTCAGATGCGCAAAAGCGAGCGCAGCGGGCTCTGGAGGCGCTGCAGCGCTCGATCACGGCAAATCTCAACAAGGCGAGTTTTGTCGTTGACCTCTCGGTGACGACCGGCGATCCCGTTAAGTCCGCCCGTATCGCCAACGCAATTGCCGAGAGTTACATCGAGGCCCGCATTGCTATGAACACGGGCGTCCTGCGGCAGGCGACCGCGGACCTGTCGGTCCAACTGGCGAGTCTCGAAAAGGCCGTGGAAGACGGCGATCGCGCGGTTCAGGCCTATAAGGCGGAACACAATCTTGTCGACGTGGCGGGCCGGCCGACCGTCGAGCAGCAGATCAGCGAAACCAACACAGAAATCTCCCGGGTTTCAGCGAGCATCGCGGAAAACGAGGCACTCATCTCGGAGCTGGCTCTTGCACGGTCGAACCCCGAGTATCTGCGTTTGACTCCGGATTCCTCGCTCACCCCGGCAATTATTGAGTTGCGGACGCGTTATCTCACTGCACTGGAGCAGCAAACGGTATTGCAGTCCTCTTTTGGCGATCGTCACCCTTATTTGCGCAATGCCGTAGTCCGAACACGGACGATCGCGGGGCTTTTTGATAAGCAGCTGGAAGATTTCGCGATCTCGCTCACCCGAAACGGCGAGAAGTTGAAAGGCCAGCTTGAACTGCTCCGGCGGGACTTGGAAACCTTGAAGGCCGGGCTAAACGAAACAGACGAGTTGATGGTGCGCCTGCGCGAGCTCGAAAGAAAGCTCGCAAGCGACCGCTCAGTTTATGAAACCTTTCTGCTGCGCACGCGCCAGCTTGCGGGTCAGGAGCAAACTCTGAGCGAACACCCTCAGGTGATCTCGCCTGCTCAGATACCGCTACGCAAGAGCGGCCCCCGGCGGTCGCTGATCGTTGCCGGCGGTACGGTCTTAGGATTATTATTTGGATGCGGCGTCGCCCTGGCTCAAGGTCGCCCATCTCGACCGCCGGATGTCGCCGACGACGGCATTGGGAAACGGTCCTCCGGAGAGGAGTTCACCGAAGGAGCGCCTACCACCAAAAGACAGCTATGGCGAATGTTTCGCGGCATGTTGCCGGGACAGGAACCTTCGACAACTGTTGGTCCTGATAGCCATACGACCCGATCGATCGGAGATGCGCGACTGCTCGAGGCCGGGCGGACACTGATCCGCAGCGCGCGTGGGCGTACAAACCATTGCGTTGTTCTATTTTCGACGCAGGAGCACGATAGCGGACCCGAAGACGCGATTCTCTTGGCGAGCGGGATCGCCCTGGCTGGAGAAGACATCCTGCTGGTGGATGCAGAGACTGATGCAAACCTCACGCGGCTCGCCTCCGCAACGCGGCTGCCCGGATTGCTAAACGCGATCTCACTGAGAAGGATCGAAGGCGAGTTCATCGACCTCTTCAACATCAAGGGGCTTTCGCTGATGCCACTAGGGCAGAGTCGGCCACCGCTTGCGGCGAAGACACCTGCCCGGGTAGGCAGCCTGCTTGACCTAGTACCGAAGCCCGAGACTTTGATCGACTGGTTGAACGACAGCGGCGATAGATTTGACCTTGTCATCGTCTATGCCGGTACCGTTGACCGTTATAGATCTATTCCGGAGGTGGAGGCGGCCTCAGCCAAGTTCATCCTGATGTGCAGCCAGTCGGACATTCGGGAAGTGGAGCCAGCCATGTCTCTTCTGACGCGGCGCGGCCTTTCTCCTATCGAACCGCTTTTCACTGCTGATGAACAAGATGATGTTCCTCGTGCTAGCTGATAAAGCAGGCACTCCATCAGCAGGAATCCTTGTATCGCCTCGATCGGTTCCGGACGTCAGTACTGCGCACGGCCCGGGGTGCGCTCTTTGTTAAGCATGTGTTCGATAATTCTGGGAGCTTTCGGCAGCGCAGCTACCGGTTTCATTCCAAATTAGCACTATCAGAACAATATCTCGTCGGAAGTCGTTGGCGATCGAGTCTACGTGACGTCCGAGGAGCTCTCATGCGTATCAATGAAGGTGTGATGGACGTTGTGGGCGCAAGCATTGCTAGAGAGGCGAACACCGGGAATCGGCCGTCCTCGAAAGATGAGCCTATGGTAATCAACCTGCTCGGTCCGTCGATTTCGCGCGTCGTCTTGATTAATGATTTTTCTTTTGCGCGAGGGGGGGCTGCTACGCTCGTTCTTTGGTTGCTGCGGCTCTTGCGAGCCGAAGGCATTCCCGTCACGATGATCGTCGGCGACAGCGGAGACAATCCGGATTTCGTTGAATTGGGGGTTGACGTCGTCAAACTGGGGCAACAGCCCCTGTTGGGAGGCAATCCGCTGCTCGCTGCTGCGAGAGGGATCGACAACAAAACGGCGAGTGCCTCGATATCCAAATGGATCGACAGGCATGATACACCCGGCACAGTCTACCACGTGCATACCTGGTCCCAAATACTGTCTCCTTCGATCTTCCTTCCGCTCCGCAAGGTTGCAGCGCGCACGGTGATCCACGCGCATGATTCCTTCCATGCTTGCCCCAACGGCGCGTTCATGGACTATCGGAAAGAGAAGCAATGCCTGCGAGTACCACTTGGGCTTGGCTGTATCGGAACAAATTGCGATCGGCGCTCCTATGGACAGAAGCTTTGGCGTGTCGCACGACAGGCAAGGCTTTTTGCCGCCATGGGGAAGGGAGTGCCTTGGGGCAAGATCGTCATCATCCATGAGAAAATGGCTCGGGGGTTGTTGCGGGCAAACTATCCGCAGGATGTAATGCAGACGATCAGGAATCCCGTCATGCCGTTCGTCAAGGAACGCATAAGGGTAGAGCGCAACAAGACCATCTTCTTCATTGGCCGCCTTGAGCAGGAGAAGGGGCCGCAGGATGCACTTGCTGCGGCGAAACTTGCCGACGTTCCGATAGAGGTTATAGGTGACGGGCCGATGCGGGCCGAGCTTGAGGCGCAGTATCCGGAGGTAAAGTTTCATGGTTGGCGCAACCAGCAGGAAGTAGGCGGATTGATCGGAAATGCGCGCGCGCTGGTCATCCCATCGCGTCTTCCAGAGCCGTTTGGCCTTGTCGCTGCAGAAGCCGCCGGAAGCGGGATACCTCTCGTACTTACAGAAATGGCTTTTCTTGCGGATGAGGTCGTCAAATGCGGAATTGGCGTGGCCTGCAACACGCAGGACATTTCCAGGTTCGCAGCCGCCCTGCGAAAAATGGCTGAAGCATCATCAGATGAAATGCAGGCGATGAGCGAAAGGGCGTTTGAAAGCGGCTTGATGCTGGCAAACTCGCCGAGGGGGTGGATGGAAGCTCTTCTTCGGCTGTATAACGAAGTGCTCGCGACTTCGCCTCGACCCGCCGCTCTGCCGGCCTAGACTAGCAGGTTCACGCTACTCTGTTCATCGGGCGAAAATGTAGGGAATCATCAACAGTCGCCGCTTCAGCGTGCGGAGTAGCCGCCGCCAGATCGGCAGCCGGCCATCGAGCCAGATGACATTGACTGGCATCGAGCACTTGGTTCTCCTGCTGCAATCCAGCGGCGCATCCGGGTGCGCCACCTCATAGAAGCCCTCGTGGTGAGGCCACTCGTACGCATCGTCCCAAGTCCACGCATCATGCTGCTGATAGTGCCGCTTCAGAATGGCACAAAGATCCTTGTCCGTAGGAAGGAGGGCAGTAGCGAGGCCTATACGCAGTGTGTTCTGTTCCATGAATTTGATAACCCTGTCGCTGACATAGCCTGTCACAAACAGACGGAAATCCCGTTGCTGCTTTATCTGTGATACCGACCGAAACACCTGAACATGCTCTTCATGTCCATATTCACCCCATGGATTGTGGGTGACAACGACATCTCCTTCTTCCAGATGCTCCTTGAGGGCCTCCGTCAGCAGGCCAAAGTTGTCTGCATAAGCCTTGCTGTTGCGGCTGCAACGAATGCCAAAGGGCGTCTCGACCGGTCTGTGCCAGTTTGCCGTATGATAGGTGTTGGACTCCGTGATATTCAGGCTGACTACGGTACTCACCGGAAAGCTTCGCACCAGCGCCTCTCTGCCTTTGCTCACCTTCGTGCTGGCCGGCGTGTTGCCGTAGCAAAAGATGATCTTCCGTGCCGATGCCACGAGCGAGCTGGCCCACAAGATTTCGTCGTCGGGATGCGCCACTACGATAACGCAGCCCTTGAAGTCGTTCAGGCCCATTCTTGTTGTTCCACGCTCTGGCTCGTGCAAAGGGGTCTCCTCCCGCATTAGATCTCGTCCGCGACAGCACTTGCTTAGTTCTCCGAAGGCGGGAAACGAATGATCATTCCCACGACATCAAGAGGTAAAGCGAATTCAAAAACAGAATCTGAATCAGTCAGTGAAAAGTAGACCAACATATTTAGCGGGATCTATACGGCAGTGGGATTAGGAAAGGCGCCATGGATAAGTCTAGTGGGGTGCGCCGTGAAAGTAGCTTTGGTACATTATTGGCTCGTTGGCATGCGCGGTGGAGAGAAGGTCCTCGAGACCTTTTGCGACATCTTCCCTAATGCCGATATCTTCACCCTGGTCGCAGACCCGGAAAAATTGTCTGCCAAACTCAAGCGCCACAAACTGACGACGTCGTTCCTGCAAAATATCGGCGGGCGCAAACACTATCAAAAGATGCTCCCACTCATGCCTCATGCGTTGGAGTCTCTCGATCTGACCGCCTACGATCTGGTGATTTCAAGCGAGGCCGGCCCAGCCAAGGGCGTGATCACAAGACCAGATGCCGTTCATGTATGCTATTGCCACTCTCCAATGAGATACATCTGGGACCTCTACCCTCAGTACATGGCGGGTTCGAGCAGGCTAGCGCGCGCAGTGCTTGCGCTGACAGCGCCCATCTTGCGGCAGTGGGACGTTACAACATCACATCGCGTCGACCACTTTGTGACAAATTCTGAGTACGTGGCCAAGCGGGTCATGAAGTTCTATCGGCGACAGGCGACGGTTATCCATCCACCCGTGGATGTCGCCCGTTTCCAGATTACGCCCGGATCGAAGGATTACTATTTATGTGCGGGACAAATCACGCCATACAAGAAAATTGAGTTGGCGGTAGCGGCTTGCACCAAGATGAACCTGCCACTGGTTGTTGTCGGTGATGGTGCTTCAACCAGACTCAAGCAAATAGCTGGTCCCACCGTTCATTTCATCGGCGCTGTTTCCGATGCGGAGATGGAAAGTTACCTTGCCGGTTGCCGTGCGCTGCTCTACCCGGGCGTCGAAGATTTCGGGATCGTGCCACTTGAGGCAATGGCATGCGGTCGTCCAGTGATCGCCTTTGGGCGGGGTGGGGCGCTTGAGACGGTCGTGGAAGGAACGACAGGTCTGTTCTTCCATGAGCAGACTGTGGAGGCGCTGATGGTGGCGCTGACAACCTTCGAGAAAGAACAGGACCGTTTCAGCCCAGCCGAGATCCGGGCTCACGCTATGAGGTTCGTGCCTAGCCGTTTCGAAGCGGAGCTGCGCCAATTCCTTGGTGGCGTGACTGGGTCGCTAACAGAGACCACCAGACGGAAAATGTCTGAAGAAGAGATGCGAGACGTGCGCATTGACCTTGTTCCTCAGCGCGAGGAAGCGCTGGTCGATTAGCAGGCTTTCATACCAATTCCTGGTTGACCGAACGAGGCTGAACTTTGCCTCGTATTGTCTCGGAAGGCACTTTTTATGGCAGACGTACCCATGCATTCACTCGTCTTTGGCGGCTCAGGCTTCATCGGAACGCATCTGGTGCGCCGGCTCGTGGCAGAGGGCGGCAGTGTAATCTCCGTCGATATCAGGCCGTCGCGTGAGCGGTGCGACGGCGTCATCTATCGCCATGCCGATGTTCGTGATCTTTCCGGCTTCGATCCGGGCGTACCTGTTGGTCGCATCTATAACCTGGCTGCCGTACACACGACGCCCGGGCACGAAGATCATGAATACTACCAGACGAACATTCTAGGTGCCTCTTCGATCACTGCACTCGCACGACGGCTTAACGTTTACGAAATCACCTTCACCAGTTCGATTTCAGTTTACGGAGCAGGTGAGGAAACAAAGAACGAGAGTACGCCGCCGGCGCCTGACACGCCGTATGGCCGCTCGAAATTCATGGCAGAGCGCGTTCAGCTTGCCTGGATGGAGGAGGACGAGCGGCGTCGCCTCGTTATCTGCAGACCAGCTGTTATCTTCGGAGCCGGAGAGGGCGGCAATTTTACCCGAATGGCGAAATTGCTGAAGAAAGGCATCTTCATCTACCCGGGTCGTAAGGACACCATCAAAGCATGCTTTTACGTGGAAGACCTCTTGGATGCGCTGCGATTCTCGGAGCAGCAGGAAGAGCGGCTGGTTCTTTTCAACGCCTGCTATCCCGACCGCTACACGTTAGAGGAGATTGTCGAAGCCTTTCGCGAACGGCATATGCATGAGGCGAGGACCTTCCTCGTTCCACGCACCGCCGTGGCCTATGCCGCGAAGGTCCTGCGTCCCTTTTCAGCGCTAGGGCTTGGTATTCATCCTGATCGGGTAACGAAGCTCGTTCGGTCGACGGATGTCGTGCCAGGCTGGCTGGAAGCGGCCGGGCTGGCCGTAAAGGGTAAGCTGCCGTCAGCCCTGGAACGATGGAACAGCGAAAGTGGGGGACGTTTTGTTTAGCCTTGAAAGGTGTGGGGGTCGAAGATGCGGCTGCATGGCAGACGGGAAAGTGGCGATGTCAGAAACGCAGGAAACTCGATTGTGAGCAGTTCGACCATTGCCATTGCCATCGCCACCGCAGGCAGGCGCGATATCCTAGCTCAGACGATTTCGGTCCTTGACCGTCAGATACGCGGGGCCGATGAGCTCCTCGTCTGCCCCGCCCGCCCTGAAGATGTTGATATGCAGGGGTTGTCACTCTACCGCGGGACGGTTCAGGTTGTGCAGGGCTCGATCGGATCGTCTCATCAACGCAATGCCATGGTGGCCGCTTCGAGCGCCGATATCATGGTCTTCTTCGATGACGACTTCCTTCCCGCGGCCAACTATCTGGAAGAGGTGGAGAGGCTCTTCGCAATGGATCCTCTCATCATGGTCGCGACAGGCCACATGATCGAGGACGGCGCACAGGGGGCGGGGCTGGAATTTCACGAGGCGTTGGAAATCCTGGAAACGGACGAGTTCGCGGGTTCGCCGGCGGTGGAGCCAATCTTCAACGGCTACGGATGTAACATGGCCATCCGTATGGCACCCGTGCGACGATTTGGCGTTTGTTTTGACGAAGATCTGCCTCTCTACGCATGGCTGGAAGATTTGGACTTCTCCAGACAACTTGCGGCCCACGGCAAGATCGTCAGGGCTTCCCAATTACGGGGCGTGCACATGGGAACGAAGAAGGCCGGACGCAGCCCTGGAAAACGCCTCGGCTACTCTCAGGTTGCCAACAGGATACACATCCACCGCAAAGGCAACATGTCCCGGTATCAGGCCTGGGATGGTATTGTCAGGAACTTCGCCGCCAATCTGGCGAAAAGCGCCCGGCCGGAGCCATGGGTGGATCGGCGTGGGCGACTGTTGGGAAATTTCCTCGCCTTCAAAGACCTACTGACGGGGCGAATCAACCCTAAGAAAATCCTTGATATGTAGAACCGAGATCGGTTCCAATCGACCGGTGAAGACCGCGTTCAGGGCGCTTTGATCATGCTAGAGAGAGCGCTCCGAATGGCGGGGAAAGTATCGAGCGCACGGGGCGCTATTTCCCGCCATGTATCGAGACGGAACGCCAGGACGCCTGAGTTGAAGTAGTTCCTGGAGTCATCAATTCCCAACTCGGCCATATAGGCCTTGTGCTTCGGCCAGTAGCCTCCGAAATCGCCTGCACAACCAGTTTCCCTCCGGGACTGCTGCAACCTGCAATGCAGCGACAAGGGAAGGGGCAAGAGAGCCTGGTCATTCACGAATACCACGGCGCTAATCCTTCATGGAGCCCCTCATCGAAAACGTAGGCGGCGGAGGAGCAAGCTACCTCCGCCGTAGGTAGGCTGATGCGATCCCTACAATGGTTGCTTCTATTCCGCTGGGACGCTTTGCCAAAAGCCATAAAACATGAATGGAGGCCGCATAGGTTAGACAGTATGCAAAGCCCGATGCGAGAAAGTCACGATAGAGCGTCTCGTCGAAGCCAAGGTAATTCTTGCACAGGAACAGCACGCAACTTGCCGGGACGATGGCCAGTAATGGTCGGATCGCCACGGCCAGTTGGTCCCGTATGGCTATGTTCGCCATGGCTCTTGTCAACGAGAGCGATGAGACGCATACCGCGATAGCGCTGCCGGCTCTCGCCACGATCGCCCCGGGAATTCCGAACATAATGATGCCGATGAGCGTTAGGGGAACGCGAACAATAAGTTCGACGAATGAACGAGTAGCGAGGTCGCGCGATCTGTCCATGACGAGCGCGAGAGGAAGCATGGGAATGGAAGGCAACGCGAGGAGGCCCGCGAATGCCAAGCCTGCGAGGATCGGGCCGGCGGCCTCCCATTGCGGCCCAAGCAACACCTTGATCAACGGGCCAGCGAACGTGGCGATGAAAAAGAGGACCGGCAGAAGAACGAGAATGAGGCTCGCGCTGCTCTTAAGGTAAACTTCCTTTAGATGACCGTTGTCGCGCGCGGCCGTGAACGCCGCCATCAGTGGGCCCATGGCGGGAGCGACGATTGCCTGGGAGGGAAGCGAAGCAAGATCGTTCGCCGCCGCAAAGCGGCCAAAGGAGGCGGTATCTACATATCGCGGCAGCAAAATCCGGTCGATCTGCCAGTTCACCGCGGATAGGGTTTGTGAAACGAAGTTCCAGCCCGCTATCTGCGAAAATAGAGGCCAGTCCGCCAACGTCAGCCTTGGCCACATCGGCGCCATGACGTAGGACAACGACATCATCACGGCCGGAGCTGCAATCGTGGCGGCAGCAATCGCCCAGTAGCTTCCGGTCGTAGTGGCAATAGCAATGGCGAGCGCAGCAGCCGTCGCTTTCCCGAAAAGCTCCAGCAGCCCCCTCCGGCGAAAGTCCAGCATCTTGTCGAAAGCGACCAAGCGGGGACTGATCATTCCGCGAAGTGCGGGAGCAAGGGCCAGGGTGCAAATCAAAGGGGCGAGCCTTCCTTCACCATAGAAGGAGGCTAGCGGGAGAGACACAGCGGCCAGGATAGCGGCTATCAACGAGCCCCGAAGAAGGCCAAGCGTAAAGGCGGTGCTGTAAGCACTTGCGGTGACATGCTGAAGGCGAACGAGAGCGGAGGCAAGCGGCAGCTCCAGAATGGCCTCGACAATGAAGATAACCGTCATCGCCGTAGCGACCAACCCAAAATCCGCAGGTCCGAGGAAACGCGCCAGAACGAGCAGCGTGAGGAAATCCAGGAGCCGAGATGAAAGACGCGCGCCGACAGTCCAGAGCCCTGCGCGCATTGTTCGTTCAGAAAGGGGAGCGTCCGGAGGTTGAGACATCAGACAGGAGCTTGTTGAACGGGAGAAGAGCGTTCTGGGGCAGGGAGGGCGCTGCTAACAGCCGGAACCGGCCAGGATAGTGCAGCCGCCATCCCATAGATGCAGGCATTCATTGTTCCGAAATCTGCCGAAGTGCCGGCGAGGGTGCCCATGATGAGCACAGGCGGCATGTAGAAACGCGTAGCAGTGAGGATGGCTTCATCCACTTGGACGCTGGCAGGCGATTTGCGCAAAAACGTTTGAAGTATGAATCCATAAAACAGCAATCCGCCGATCACGCCGCAATTGCTGAAGACGGCCACAACGCCGTTCGATGCACGTGTTGCGCCCACCCCGACCCCCAATCCCCAGGTATCGACGAGGGCCGCCAGCGAAACGGCCGTCCACATGCTTCGTTCCTCGTAGGAGTCTGAAGCCGTCTTCTGGAAGATGATCGTATCAACCAGCTCCACAAGGGGGTCGAACAGCGAGGGGTTGGCAACCGCCAGGAGATAGACCGCGCTGGAGCCAATCAGAAGCGACCAAAACTCCGCAAGCAGCCCCTCACGAGCGACGCTTCCTTTCTCGGTGGTCAGCAGCCGCCAGAGCCATTCGATCGCCGCCGCGCAACCAAATACAGCCAGTCCCCCATAGGCAGCTGACGATGTCGAAAGTAGAGCAGAAACTGTAAGCAAGACGATGAGGCAGGGCGTCGCATAGAGGCGGATCCAGGGGGAGGCGATCGCTCGGCGGAAGAAGTAGATTGCCGAAAGAAATGCCACAGCGAGCGAACCGTAGGCTGAAGCTTCAGGCATCAACCCCACAACCCGTTTGACATTGGCAATCTCGACATCCGTTAAATAATCGTACGTCGCGGTGCGAAACACGTCGAGGTAGGGGCCCAATCCTACCAGGTCCAGACATCCTGTCAGCGCGACCATGCCGCCGCCGGCGCACATGGCGACGAGTACGTGCTGGCGCGTCCGTGGCGACCGGAGCCCCAGGGCGCAGGCGAGCACGGTGAGGATTGAGATCGTCAGATACATGAGCTGCGATATGTTCTGCTGCGTTGGATAAAGGCCGACGCCGCTGGTTGCCTCTTCCAGACGCATTGGAATGATGGTCACGGATCCTGCGAAGATGCGTGGCATGAACAGTGTTACCCACACGGCCACTACCCAGAACAGAAAGAGCAGCAGGCACTGCGACGGTCGCAAAGCGATGTCCAAGAGCCGGGGCAGCCCGTTGGCGCCGCCGCCGTACATCGCGATGATCGCCAGAGCAATGATCGGTGGAGGCGTTAGGCTTAGCCCCTGCGTCAGCTCAGGTGGAACTACGGACAACGATCCGAAGGACATCGAGCAGAACAGAAGATAGAAAATTAAGGGGCCCCGAATGGTGATTGCGACGAGCAAAAGCACCCAAAACAACAAAATTGGTAGCAGGTTCATCTTATTCTCATTGGCGGCGAAACTCGAGCGGGCTTTCAAAGCGACAAAACCATATCCTCCTGAATTGTTGCTTAACCTGCTAACGCTCAGATCGAGGATCAGAGACGAGTAGACGGGCTCTATCGTGCCAGCAGAAAGGACTGTGTTCGTCGCGAGCTGAGGCTTCCATGCTGCCCGAATATTCCTAACTCGCATTCAATGGATGTGGAGGATCTTTGTTATCGCCAAAAGGACGCATTTCCTGTTGCTCGCTCCATCGAGGAGATGGACAAGAACGTTTCGCCGATCCTTCGCGACCAGGCACCGCGACGACTGCGCCACACTCGTGAAGGTGGTGTGACGGATCGTTCACCGCGTCGGTGCGGAGCATGCACGCCAGGACGAAGATCCGACGGCCGTTGAGAGTAAGGTCGACGGTGCGCAGGGCGGAGCCCTTTTTCGAAGCAATGCTGAAAGCATAGCCGGATCTGGAACCGTGCCAAGCTTCCCAATGAAAGCGCTGAAGCCAGATCTGGGGATTAAGCGCAAGCGACGAGAGGAGGCCGGTTTAACCGAGGGTCAGGCGATAAAGGAGCTCGTAATGGAGATGAGAAGGAGACTTTTGCCGTCGATTGTATGGCTCATCTGCTGATGGTATCGGATCCGTCAATAAGCAGATCCTTGCCCTGCTGCGACAGATCCGCAACGGACACTCTCCCAATAAACTTGTCCGAATATTAATAGAGGCGAAACTGCGTCCTGTGGATCGTGTTGTCAGATTCAAGGCCGTACTTTAGGTTGCCGTGAAAATGGTTAAACCGGGCGCATGTCCTTCCTGAAAGGCCGGTTTCTGCTCTTAGCTTTAATAACGACTGGTTATAGTGGAGTTGGTTGATGGACTACAGTGGTATCGCGCGTGCCGACGCGCCGCTACGCCAACCGGAACTTGGCGTTTCCACCCATGCTCATCACGAGACTGGGCTGGTCGTGGCTATCGCGGAATTTCCACTGCAAGCACAAGTGCTTGAGCAGTGGCGGGGCCTCGGCAGGAACGCGCTTGTGCCGAACCTGTTCTACGAGGCGGACTTCGCACAGGCGGCCGCCCATGCCTTCGGCAAAGGCGTGAAGGTGGCGCTGTTCTTCACGAGCGATGGAGAGCTCGTCTTTGCATGGCCTTTCCTGATTTCATCTAAGCGGTGGGGCTTGCCGCTTCGCGCGATGATTGGGTGGCACCATAACTTTTCTGCCTTGGGCGTGCCTTTGATCCACCGGGATCATGATTCAGCTGCCTTACGCTGCTTCCTCGCCCTTCCAAGAATTGTACCTGGCTTACCGCGTCGCGTATGGCTGCCGCTTGTCCCTGACACCGGCGCATTCTCTGAACCGCTAAAGAACCACTGCGCGCAGCTTGGACTGCGCACGGCCTTGTTCGAATGCCACGCGCGAGCAATGTGGCAGCGGGGGGAAAGGGACGATCCGCTGAACACGCTGTCGGCGGGTAGTCGATCCAAGCTCCGGCAGGAGTATCGGCGGCTCGAGAAAGATGGCACGATAGTCTTTGAAACGTTGAATAAAGTCATAGACATTCTGCCAGCCCTTGAAGAGTATTTCGAGCTTGAGGCGACAGGCTGGAAGGGACGCATCGGAACAGCAATTCCGCAATCGGCTGCGGAAGCGATGTTCATGCGTAATGCGGTCAAGGCATATGCAGAGCAAGAACGTTTGCGGATCCATCGTTTGCGCATCGGAGAGACGACCATCGCGTCATCGATAACCTACATAACGGGTGATCATGCCTGGTACACAAAGATCTCCTTCAATGATAGATATGCAAGAAACTCGCCGGGCTCGCAGCTGGTCTTGAAGGTCACCGAAGCATTCCGTCGTGGCGAAGCACAGTCTGCAGACTCGTGCGCTCCGCCCGGCCATCCTTTGATGGCGCGCTTTTGGCCGCTCCGTTTTGGGCTATCTAATGTGCTGCTAGAGCTCGAATCGAGGCACAATCTTTATGTCCTGACGGTTCAGCTGGAGAAACTGCGGCTTCTAGCACGGCAGCTGAACAGGTCCAGAAGAGAATATATGGGCCGCTGGGTCCGTTCCTACGGGGGCGCAAAGACGTAGCATCTGCTCCCAAAAAATGGAACGCTGGTGCAAATCTCAGCGAGTGGAATCGTCAACGCTAGTCCTGTATTCTAGGAAATCGTATTGAACCGCCCTTCTGCGCTCTATTGATCGCAAGGTCCGAGCGCTCGATGCCGATCGCTTGTCTTCGCGATTCCGACGACCGCTGTCCCTCCGTTGACGATCAGAAGAAGCGCTCACGAACGACGACGATATCCCCGGCGAGCACAGGGGCCGAGGTTGGAGTGCGGCCGGTAATGACTCTGCCGTTAATTTTACGGGTGACGTCGATGTCGCGATGGTTGGCCCGCGGGGTGAAGCCACCGGCGATGGTCACGGCGTTTTGAGCTGTCATGCCCGGGACATACGAATACTGGCCAGATCGTCCGGCTTCGCCCATGACGAAGACCGGACGATAGCGGTCGATCTCAGTTGTGACATCAGGGTCGCGCAGGTAGCCCTGCTTCAGGCGAGCGGCGATTGCACCTTCAAGCGCTGGTAGCGTTTGTCCGCGCGCAGCCACGTGTCCAATCAGGGGGAAGGCAACGAAGCCCCTTTTGATCTACTGAGTATGTAGTCGAAAGGGCGGGTTGTCTGAAAACCGTCACCCGCAAGCGGTCGCCGCTGTCAAGTCGATAGGGGTGAAGGGCTGCTTGTTCAAAAGATCTTGGCGCAGGCTCGTGGGTGGCGCAGGCGGAGACGCCGCTGCCCAAGACAAGTGCCAGCATCAATCAGGCGCGGTTGACGGGTGGCGACCATGTGTAGCGGGCTCCAGAACTTATTGATGGGCCGAAGTATCGGCCCATCATGGTTAATGAAGCTGCAACATATGTCGAATCATCCTAGGCACGCGTTGGCCGGCTCGCCTGGAATAGTAAGAGCAGCCACGCGCCGAAGAGGTAGGCAGCACCCGATACGGAACGCTCTACTGGTAACGGTTGGTACATCGCTTGGCGTTGTCACCTTGGCTAAATCGACCTGCGCTGACTCTCGTCTGCAGCCTGATTGGAAAAGGCCGTTATGTCTGGACGTTCCTAATTCCCCGGGGGCTATGACCTTGTGGCAAGGTCGCTTTCTCCGACGACAACTGCCTTGAATGCCTCCTTAAGATTCTGGTACCGGTAGAGCCCTGCAGCGCATTCCTCTTTAAGTCGCTTCAGGAGTGCAAGTTCGGCATCAGGCGCGTTATTAGACATCGCTCTTAGGCGAATGTCGCTCTCAATCTCCTCCACTTTTGCCTGATATGCAGAGACTGTGTCGAGGACGTAGTGCTGGTGCTTCTGAAGGACAAAGCTCATGCGACGGCTCCACTGATAGCTCATGATCGTAATTCGTAGGCTTGAGACATTGCAAGTTGTCCCTCAAAGCCTGGTTAATGCGGTGGCCGGCGGTCCATAGATGCAAATTCTATCTGATCTAGCCTCTTCTCTTGCTGCCTTGGTTCAGCCGGCAGCCAGGGAGCCTGGTCCAACAGTATCAGCGCTTCGCCGTCCCCCACACATGTGCCCAGTCCGGCCGTAACCTGCCGCGCAGGAACTCCTTCGTCATTCAAACAGCCGCAGGGGTGACTCGATCGACACGACCATGGCGATGGAGTCGGGGCGCTGAGTCCTCAATCAACGCGATCTGCTTGAAGATGCCGTCCCAAACGGTCCGACTGACATCAACTCCAACGGATCTCATTTGCTTATTCGTGCATTTAGACTGGTTCTAAAACAGGCTCATTGTTGGCCGCAGATTGTGATCCTAAAAGTACACTATCCAATTCAAGTTAACGGGGGCAATAATAGAGATGGTCTGGGCGGTGGATCTGGAGCGTGCATGGTGCAAGAGCAGAGCTGGAAGGGCAGCATCAGCTCGGATCCTTCTTGCGGGTACGATTGCGGGCGTGGCTGGGTACGCGTCGGCGCAGGAGACGGACGAGGAAGCGGCTCTTGAAACAATCGTGGTAACGGCATCCGGCTTCGAACAGAACGTCAGGGATGCACCGGCGAGCATAACCGTCGTGACGCGCGAAGAACTGGAGAAAGGCGCTTTTCGGGACCTGACGGATGCACTTCGAGAGGTTCAGGGGGTGGCGGTAACCGGTGTGGCGAACGAGAAGGATATCTATATCCGAGGCCTCCCCGGCACCTATACGTTGATCCTTGTCGACGGCAAGCGGCAGAGTACGCGCGATGCTCGTCCTAATGGTAGCTCCGGCTTTGAGCAGAGCTTTATCCCGCCGGCTGCTGCGATCGAGCGGATCGAGATTGTCCGTGGACCAATGTCCTCCCTCTACGGCTCGGACGCGATGGGCGGCGTAATCAACATTATCACGCGGAAAGTGTCCGATGTCTGGTCAGGCAGCGTCACGACGGAAGCCACGCTGCAACAACACAGCAGGTTCGGTAATAGCGGTCAGGTTTCCTTCTATGCCAATGGGCCAATCCTGAGGGACACGTTGGGCCTGCAGATCTGGGGACGCGGCTACAGGCGAGGCGAGGACGATCTTCTCAGTGGCATCACCGGCGCGAAGGAAGGCGACCTCACCGGACGGCTGACGCTGACGCCGAACGAGGACCACGACATCTACCTCCAGGGCGGGCTCAGCCGCATCGAAAGACATGCGACGCCCGACAACACCTTGGAAGCAAGCGACGACGGAACCGAACCTCACCACGACCGCGATCACTGGTCTCTCTCCCACACCGGCCGTTGGGGTCCGACGACCTCCGAATTCTCGATTCAGCAGGAGTGGGGCCAACGTACCATCTACAACTACGATCCTGCAACGGACCGGTATGTGCGCAATCCGCGCGCCCCGGAGATCCGCAACACTGTCATCGACGGCAAGTTCACCACTCCATTCGATTTCCTCGGGGAACATACTACGGTCACCGGAGGGCAGTACTTGGAGGGCCGTCTTTCGGACCAGAACCCCGGTCGCCGCACCGGCGTCACCGAGACCTTCAGCGTCGACCAATGGGCGCTTTTTGTAGAAGACGAGTGGAGGATTGCCGACGATTTCGCGCTGACGACGGGCGTGCGTCTCAACCATCACGAGGTATACGGCGAGAACATCACGCCTCGAATCTACGGCGTCTGGAATGCTACCGAGGAATTGAGCATCAAGGGAGGCGTCTCCACCGGCTTCCGCGCACCAGACATCCGTCAGATCGCTCCTGGATACGCGATGACGACCGGCGGGGGCGGCTGCTCCTATGGCCCAAGTGGCACTTGTGGTGTGATTATCGGCGATCCCGATCTGGAGGCTGAAACCAGTACCAGCTACGAAGCGGGGGCAGTTTGGGAGCACGGAGACTTCGTTCTTGGCGGGACCTATTTCTACACGGACTTCAAGGACAAGATCAGTAACGCGCTGGTGCTCAACAGCAATGGCACGCCAGTGCGCTGGTCGGAGGATCCGAACTACCGGCTCTGGTACAGCTACAACATCGATGATGCCGTCATTCAGGGCGTCGAGCTGACGGCTACGTGGTACGCAACCCCAGATCTCACTTTCCGCGGTAGCTACACCTATACTCATTCGGAGCAGCAGACAGGCGACTTTGCCGGTTTCCCGCTTTCGCGGACGCCGGAGCACATGGCGAACGTGAGGCTCGACTGGGTCACCCCCGTCGAGGGACTGGAGGCTTGGGTGTCGGGAAATTATCACGGTGAAGAAATAGCCGCAGGCGCACGTATCGGGACTAATGGCGACCCGGTGACGATCAACGGCCAGCCAGGGCGCAAGTACGATGCCTACGCGACATTCGATATCGGCGCCAAATACGACGTGGGCGAGGGCTTCACGATGAATGCTGCCGTTTACAACCTCTTGGACAAAGAGATCGAGCAAACGGACTTCAACACCCTCGTTGAAGGCAGGCGGTTCTGGCTGAGTCTCACCAAGACCTTCTAAATCAGCTAACAGTGGCCGGTACTTGAAGGTCAGGCTGGTCCGCTGCTTCAGCGAAGATGAAAGCTCTGCCGCAGTTTCGGCGGCGGAGTTTCACAGCATTTGCCTATGCTGCTGCCGGCAGGCGCAATCAACCCTGCGTCCATTCGACGTTCAGCTCCTCACGGAAGGCGAAGCGGACAAGATGGCGTACCACGACATCCTCGAGCTGCGGCAATTGTGAAGCCTCCTCGGCTTCCACGCGCACAAGCAAGGAGGCGTCTTCGGCACGAAGATTGCACTCTCCCGTCATCAGGCTGATCTGACCGTTTCTTTCGTCGAATGTGACAGGACGTTTGTGAGCAAAATGTTTGCACAGTTGCTGCAGATATTTACTGGCATGCTCAGTCGCAATGCTTGTTTGGCTTGCGGCGCGGACGTTTCGTGCAGTCATCATATCTTCTTTCTGTTGAGTAACGTCGGTATAGGCGGAGTCGGTCAGGGAAGTCACGTGTAGTAGACAGCGATACGGTTGCCTCCTAGTTCTTGGACCTCGAAGGGGCAGCCATAGGTCTGCTCGAGGGTCTCGGAACGAATGATCTCGCGCGGCGACCCCTGCAGGAACAGCTTGCCGTCCCGCATGACGATGATGTGGTTTGAGTAGCAGGAGGCGAAGTTGACGTCGTGGAGAACGACGACCACGGTCTTCCCGAAGTCCCTCGCAGCGTTCCCCAACAGCTTCATCATCCCGACCGCATGGCGGATATCGAGGTTGTTCAAGGGCTCGTCGAACAACATGTAATCGGTGTCCTGGCACAGCACCATGGCGACGAACGCTCTCTGCCTCTGCCCGCCGGAGAGTTCATCCAGGAAGCGGTCACCAAGGTCATTCAATCCAAGATAGCCGAGTGCGCGACCGATATGGGCTTGATCGTCTGCGGTGATGCGCCCCCTGCTGTAGGGGTAGCGACCGAAGGCAACCAGGTCGTGCACGGTCAGGCGTGCCGTCATGTGGTTGTCCTGGCGCAGGATCGAAAGCCGGCGCGCTAGTGTCTCGCCAGAGGTTCTAGCAACGTCCAATCCGTCCACCAGCACCGTGCCCCGGTCGCAAGGGATCAGGCGGGCGATCATCGACAGAAGCGTCGACTTGCCGGCGCCGTTAGGCCCGATGATGGAGGTAATGCCACCTTTGGGGAGTTGCGCGGTTACGTCGTCCACAACAGTTGTGCTGCCATAGACTTTCGTAACGCCGGAGAATTCGATCATCGGGCATGGCCCCTGAGAAGATAGAAGATGAAGAAAAGGCCGCCTGCAAACTCGATCACGATCGACAGTGCCGTGTCGAAGGCGAACACGCGTTCAAGGATCGTCTGGCCTCCGACGAGGCAGATGACGGCAAGCAGGATCGCCGCCGGAAGCACGTAGCGGTGCTTGGCGGTCGGCATCAGGATATAGGCGAGATTGGCGACCAGAAGGCCGAAGAAGGTGACAGGGCCAACCAGCGCAGCGGAGACCGAAACGAATATCGCCACGAGCGCCAGCACGGTCATCGTGATCCGCCGATGGTCCACGCCTAGCGAAATCGCCGTCTCGCGTCCCAACGACATTACATCGAAGGTATGGAAGATGCGAAGGCCAACCGCGCTTGCTCCCACCACCATCAGCGCGGAGATCATCAGTAGATTGGGATCGACAGCATTGAAGCTCGCAAACAGCCGATCCTGGAGAACCACGAAGTCATTGGGATCGATCAGCCGCTGAAGAAAACCGGACAGGCTGCGGAACAAGGTGCCAAACACGACGCCGATCAGGAGCAGCAGATGCAGGTCCCGGACCGCACCCGAAAATAGAAAACGGTAGAGCACAAGCGAGAATGCCAGCATCGTACCGATTTCAACGACAAACATCAGGCGCACATCGATGGCGGAGGTTGCGGCGGCTCCGAGCCCGAAGACGAGAAGCGTCTGCAGAAGCATGTAAAGCCAGTCGAAGCCCATGATTGCCGGCGTAAGGATGCGGTTGTTGGTAATCGTTTGGAAGAGTACTGTTGACACTGCGATGGAATACGCCACCAGGGCCAGCGCGAGGAGTTTCACGCCCCGGAAGGGCAGGACGAAGCTCCAGTTGCCCCGTGCACCGATCGTCATGAAGGCGATGGTGGCGGTAGCTGCGACCGCCGCGATAACCATCAGGGTGACGATTGAAGAACGTTTCCTTTCATGCCGCACGGGATCGCCTCCGCAACAGCATGCTGAGGAAGAAGATGCTGCCGATGATCCCAAGCATGGAGCCGACCGGGATTTCGTAAGGCGCGTTGATAACGCGTCCGATCGTGTCGCAGAGGAGCACGAGCACCGCTCCGCTCAAAGCGACCCATGGCAGGGTGTGGCGCAGACGGTCACCCATCGCCATACTGACGAGATTGGGGACGATCAGTCCGATGAACGGCAGGATTCCGGCAGTCACCACCACGGATGCCGTTACCATGGAGACGATCAAGAGGCCCAGAGCCACCACCTTGCGGTAGTCCAGCCCTAGGTTGGTCGAGAAATCCTTGCCCATGCCGGCCACGGTGAAACGGTCCGCGGCGAAGTAGGCTGCAGCGGTCAGTGCCAGTGCCAGCCACAGGACTTCATAGCGCCCTCGGAGCACTGCAGAGAAGTCGCCGCTAGTCCATGCCCCCATCGCCTGCATGAGATCATAGCGGTAGGCAAAGAAGGTCGTGCAGGCATTGATTACGCCGCCAAGCATCAAACCCACAAGAGGAACCAGGACAGGAGACCGTAGCGGCACACGCCGCAGGATCCCGAGGAAGAGAGCCGTGCCGGCCAAGGCGAAAAGGGCCGCGACCAGCATCTTCATCATTACCGGAAGATCTGGTGCAAGAAGAAGCACCGCCAGCATGCCGAGGCTCGCGGACTCCACCGTGCCTGCCGTCGATGGCTCGACGAAGCGGTTGCGGGAGAGCAGTTGCATAATAGTCCCGGCAACGGCCATTCCGGCGCCCGCCAGTATCAATGCCGCGGTCCGCGGAATGCGGCTTTCCCCCAGTACCAGAAGCATCTTTTCATTGCTCTCGCCGCTGAGGAGGGCAAAGAAGGAGATCTCGCTAACGCCGACAAACAAGCTAGCGACTGCGAGGGCAGTGGTAGCCAGCAGGGCAATAACAAAGAGCTTCACGAGGTCACCATGAGAAATGCAGAGCGGCAGCAACCGAGGAGCCGATTGCTGCCGTTTATGTTCAACTGAGCTGATTACTTGGCGTCAAGCGCCTCCGTCAGTTGATCGACGGTGTTCTGCATCGCGGTGAGGCCTCCGCCAACAAGATACCAGGCGGTAGAGTCGAGGTACACGACCTGGTCCTCTCTCCATGCGGTCGTTCGCGCGACGATCTCGTTGTCGAGAAATTTCGCCGCAGCCTGTCCGTCGCGTCCGATTGCAGCGTCCCGGTCGATGACAAACAGCCAGGCGGGGTTCCTTTCCAGTATGTACTCGAAGGAAATCGGCTGGCCATGCTGGCCCACCTTGATGGTTTCATCCGCCTGTTGAATGCCGTAGTCGGTAAAGAGGACCCCGAAGCGGGAGCCGGCACCGTAGGTGCTCATCTTCCCGCCGGTAGTGAGAATCA
Source organism: Pseudorhizobium tarimense (assembly GCF_022968135.1). GTDB lineage: Bacteria > Pseudomonadota > Alphaproteobacteria > Rhizobiales > Rhizobiaceae > Neorhizobium > Neorhizobium tarimense. Next base: position 71,450 of record NZ_JALJRA010000017.1, on the reverse strand, counting down.
GAAGGCCCTTGCCAGCGGCAGCCGCCTTCTGTTTGAGGGCAGTCACCGAAGCGTCAAGTTTTTGTAGAGCGGCATCTGCTTCAGCCTGTTTGCCGAAGATCTCGGCAAGTGTCTCAACGTTGGTCTTCGCGCTCTCCACGTAATGGGTCGGGTCGATCGTCATGTCGATCGTCGGAGCTATCCTTGCCAGATCCTCGAACTTGGCGGAAGAGCGACCGCCGACGATGATGAGGTCGGGCTTTGCGCCACTAACCGCTTCATAGTCCGGCTCAAAAAGCGAGCCGATGTTCAGGATATCGCTGCCAGAATACTTGGACAGGTAGTCGGGCTTCGTACCGGAGGGCACGCCGTCTACCTCCACACCTAAGGTGTGGAGGGTGTCGAGGCTGGCCATGTCGAAAACAAGCACCTTCTGCGGCGTCGACGACAGTGTCGTTTCACCTTTGCTGTGCTTGACGACAATCTCTGCGGCAGCAGCCGATGGCATCGCATGGGAGGCAAGAGCAACACCGGCAACGGCGAGAGCAAGGGAAAGAGTTTTGGGCATTGCGGACATGATCGTCTCCAAACTCGGTCGAAGGGGTCCGACCAAGATAACTTGAGTACATAAAGCCAGTTATCGATGGGCTGCACGTATGGTCAATTCATCTTTTCTGTAGCCGTTCTAACTTGCGATTAGCGCAAATTAGTAGGCTCTTCAAAAGAAAAGTTGAGAAAACTTAGAAGGTTTGATAGGCGCGACATCGCTAGCATCTTCCACTTCGCTGGCGATCTGTGCCTGTGGTTGGTGCGAAGAGATGATTATGTTTAATGACGACTGACTTCAGACCCCCACCAATTGGCAAGATCAAGCTTCTCCTCGCTCTCGACGCGCTGCTACGAGAGGGAAGCGTCACGGGTGCCGCGGCCAGTCTGGAGTTGCAGGTCTCGTCTGTCAGTCGCATGCTGGGCGAACTTAGGGATCTTTTCGATGACCCGATTTTCATCCGGACCGGTCGTGGTTTGCGGCCAACTCCATTTGCTGAATCGCTAAGGTTAAGGGTCCGTGCACTGGCGGAGGAGGCGGAGGCTCTTCTCCAAGGGGAAGGGTGGACCTCAAGGAAGCCCACTGTCCCGGCGCCAATCGAACATCGCTCGGATGGATGGCAAAAGCCATCGAAGGTCGCGCCGCCGCCGCTTGCCGTCACCCGTGGTGAGCATCTCGAAGCGGCCCCGACCCACTCGGGCATCGCTCGGCGGATTGCCGGGATCGGAGATAACGAAGAGCCTCAACGACGCCTCGCGAAATACATCGCTTTGACATCGCCGGGGCCCGGCCGGAGCCGCACTTTGGACGTCGAGGAAGCACGCGACGCGCTCGCCATCATCTTGAGAGGAGAGGCGGATCCGGTGCAGCTGGGCGCTCTTTTGATGACGCTTCAATATCGTGGGCCAACAGCCCTGGAACTTGCTGGCTTCGTGCGAGCCATCCGTGAGGTGGCGGCGTCCACAGTCGGGCCTTGCCTTCGGCCTGATTTGGACTGGCCTGTCTATGTCTCGCCGCGATGGAAGAGGCCGCCCTGGTTCGTTCATGCGGCAAGGCTTGTTGCGGCGGCCGGTCATCGCGTCGTCATGCATGGCCATTTTGGAAACGGTAGCGACAGCGGCAAGTTGGAACAAGCAGCGGAAAGAGCCGGGATCGCAGTATGCCTTTCGTCCTCTGACGTGTCCGCGGCGCTCAACGCTAGCAACATCGCTTATGTTCCTCTCGCTGCCTTTGCGCCCCAAACCCAGAGCATCCTCAATCTCCACCCGCTCCTGGAGACTCGTACCCCGCTTCACAACGTCCTGCCGCTCATCAACCCATTCGGTGCTTCTGCCACGTTGGCGGGTTCGCCGGGAGGCGCATCGCGGCTGATTTATGCTGACGTGGCTAAGCTCTTGGGCATGAAGCGCGTCACGGTAGCGAGTTCCGTTCGCAGCTTCGCCCAGGTAAATCCGACGCGGGCAACGACACTGACACGGATCTTCGACGGACGAGAAATTAGTGAGCGCGTGCCGGTACGGCCCGAGGTACCAGGCAGTGGACTGCCCAGCAGCGGCTATAGCCAGAGAGAATATTGGGAGGCGGTGTGGTCAGGCGCGGCCCGTGATGATCTTGCAGAGGCCTCGATCATCTACACAGCGGCGGCTGCTTTGCTCTCTGTCTCCGGTGATCCTGGGGCTCGGTTCGACGATTGTTTGAAGCAGGCGACGGATCATTGGCGAAAGCGCGGGCGCTAAGAAGGATGACAAAGAACCAGGTCAGGCTCCCCCCCAAGCGCAGCTCCAGCCCCTCGGCCAAGCCCGGTAGCGGGATGAAGAACGGCTGCTTGTGGTCCGCCATCCAATAACTCCACAATCCTTCATAGAAAGGTAGCGCTGCAGCATACGGAGGAGCTGCAGACGACCCGCAGGTTTACCTCGGATGCGTTGGTTTTTTAAATTTCCTCTCCGAAAGGGTGTCGCATGAGTGCACGCCTCTTGAGGCGGACCTGTTCCAAGCGGGTGTGGGCGTGGCTGGCCTCATTGCGGCGGAAGTTGGCTGAAATATGAATGATGCTCGCTGCTTCAAAGGTGAACGGCTCCGGTCATGCAGATGGCATTCCTCTTGATCCGTCCGAACGCGCTTGAACTTCTCGAGAGGGGGCTCGGACGTCGGGCAAAGGTGCCAGAAGAAACTACCAGCCATATCTGTCCCTTGCCTGCGTCCGCCACAGATCCCAGGCCCGCATGCCCGCTGTTCTGTTCGGGCCATCTGCGAGATCTCCTTCTTGCGGCGTCAGCGCTGCGATAGCACCCTTTGAGCAGAGCGAGTGCGTCCAGTGCTGAATGCGGGCGTTCACTTCGGTATAGACGGCACGAAAAACCGCGATTTCAAGCGTGGGGCCACACGCGACAGAACCGTGAGCCCGCATGAGAGCCACGTCCCGCCTGCCAAGCGTTCGCGCTAACGCCGCTCCCTTAGGGCAATCGCACACCAGCATGTCAGTCGGGCCGAACTCTTCGGCGATATCAAAGACGGGGACCTCTGTGGCAAGGAAGGCCGCGTTGTGGAACATGGCGCGCATGGATTGGCGAACGAGCGAGAACGGAATTACCGACGGCGAATGGCTATGGACGATCGAATGGATGTCCGGGCGGACTTTGTAGATCTCTCCGTGGATGAACCGCTCCAAAAAGCCGTTGGCGGCATCCTTTCTCGTCGGCGTACAATCCAGATCATATTCCTGGATATCGGCCGGCGTGACCAGGGCCGGTGCGAGAGAACGGGACATCAGGAAACGGTCCGGTGCATCAGGATGACGCATGGAGACATGACCGAAGCCATCGACGACGCCATGATCGGCAAGGATGCGGCTGGCGGCGGCGAGATCCGCCAGCCGCCCCGGTTCAACGTGTCGCCCTTTCTTCGGCAAGTCGCTCATGATTACTCCGATAGATAAAGTGCAGTTCGCAGCCGGCGGATCTCCCGCCGGCCGCTGGAGGATTGACTGAACCTCAACTTACTTGGAGGTGCCGCCGACAGCGGAGGCCATCTTGCTCCACGAGGCGATGTCTTCTTCGAAGAACGCCTTCGTCTCTGCTACATCCCGCTTCTCCGTCTTCACGCCTGCCATTTGAAAGCTCTTGATGACATTAGGTTCGTCGAGGGCCTTGTTCACTGCCGCGTTCAATGTCTCGACGATTTCGCTATTCGTGCTGGCCGGCACAAAGAGCCCGACCCATGACGACGCAATGACACCATCGAAGCCCTGCTCTTTGAACGTACCGACATCCGGGATGGCGTCGTGCCGGGTCGTATCGGCGATTGCCAGTCCTTTCAGGAGACCTTCGCGGATGAATGGGTAGGCGGAATTCGATGAGCCAACTAGATTGACTTCCCCGGCAATCGCCGCCTGATTGGCCGGTCCGCCGCCCTGGTAGGTCACTTCCACGACATTCTCGAGCCCGGCCACCTCGTTGAGGAAGTAGCTGGTAGTTATCTGCGAGCTTGTTCCCTTGCCCGCGGAGCCCAGCGTCACCTTATCCTGCGCCTTTGCCCATTCTATCAGCTCGGCAAGATTGGACGCAGGTACTTGTGGGTTTGCCGCCAGAACCTCCGGTGAAGAAACTGGGATCGCAACTGGCGTCAGGTCTGCAAGGTCATACTCGACTTTTGTTCCCAAAGCCTTGGTCAGGGAAATGCCGGCGGTCGTGACGAGCACCGTGTATCCATCGTCTGGGGCCGCAGCGATATTGGCAGCGGCAATGTTGCCGCCCGCGCCACCCTGGTTCTCCACGACCACTGGCTGGCCCAGATTTTCTGACATGGCCTGGGCAATCACGCGGCCCATGCTGTCGGCAAAGCCGCCGGCGGCGAAACCCACAATAAACTTTATGGGCTGGTTGGGATATTCTTGCGCGTTGGCTGGGCCGACAAGTCCCAGTGTAAGTCCCAGCATTACGAGGCCGGATGTGGCCCTCTTCGTGACTCTCTTCACAGGCATGTTCTCCTCCGTTCATTTGCTTTCTCAAACCGCCGTCTCAGCGGGTATAGGTATCGCAGCGCTGGCGTTCAGCATTCGATACCCTGCGTTCACCGCTGGTCGCTGGGCGATTTCGCGGTACCACCGCAGCAGACTCGGGAAGTCCTCCAGGTCCATCCCCGATCTTTTAAAGCGGGCAATCCATGGCCAGATGGCGATGTCGGCCATCGAATAGTCTCCGGCAACAAAGCCGTCTGTCTTCAAGGTCAGGTCGAGGAGCTTGAACTGCCGGGAGAGCTCCGCCGAAAAGCGGGTGAGCGCGTAGTCGCCTCGTGTGCGATCTTGCCGAAAATGAGTGACCAGCCCGGCAGTCGGTCCAAGAGCGGACATCTGCCAGAATATCCATTGCCTGGCGCGCCAGGCACTCGGCTCATCCTGCGGCACCAGGCGTCCTGTCTTGCCTGCCAGGTATAGAAGTATGGCGCCCGATTCTGAGAGGGTGACTCCCGCGGTCTTGTCTGCGATTGCCGGCACCTTTGCATTCGGATTGATCGCCAGGAACTGGACCGCCTTTTGGTCACCGGCATTGATGTCCACCGGATGAACCGCTACCTCGAGATCCAGTTCACAGACCGCGATGTTGACCTTCTGGCAGTTTGCCGTCTTCCAAGTGTAAAGGTCGATCAAGCGAAGCTCCCGCGCCGGCTGCTCTACATCCAACCATGCCCAAGTTCGTGCTGCTGCCCCAATTCGAATTCCTGTCAGTTAGATAAGATGTATATGACTGCCTGGCGTCAAATCTGGTTTCGGTTCAGGACCTGGTCCACCATGAGGCCCCACCGCGGTCAGCCAATCTGGGGGAGGAGAGTTCATGCGAGAATTGCGGATCAAGGATCGCTCTGCAGGCTTGCCTCCCGTGAGTCGGGTGGCGGTTCCGGCAGTCTCCTTCGCACAACACCCCGGGCTGGTTGCTCGCCTGGAGAAAGGCTATCCGGGCGCGAAGGTGAATGTGGAAGGCGACATCTACTATCGGTCGGAAGAGGAGACCATCGCCTACCTCCGTGGTCACGATGCGGCGATTGTTTCCTTCGAGAAGATCAACGATCGCGTCCTTTCAGCCCTCCCGGACCTGAGGGTGGTTTCAAAGCTCGGGGTGGGCCTGGACCAGATCGATCCACTCGCCATGCGCAAACATGGAGTGCGTCTCGGTTGGACACCAGGTGTCAACAAGAGGGCAGTTGCCGAACTCGCCTTATGTACGGCAATGGCGGCTCTCAGGCATGTCATGGAATGCAACCTATCCATGCGCAACGGCGAAAGACCGCTTACAAGACTTGGCCGTCAGTTGAGCGGCCGTGTCGTCGGCGTCCACGGAGTAGGCGAGATTGGCCAGGAATTTATCCGCCTGCTGCAGCCTTTTGGATGTCGTGTGCTGGGCTGTGACAACAAGGATCGGTCTGACTTCTATGTCCATCATGGCGTCGAACAGGTCGATATGGAAGAATTAGCAGCTCGATCGGAAGTGTTGTCGATCCATCTGGGCCTAAACCCGACGACCCGCAACCTCTATGACCTGGGCCGGTTGCGAAGCCTTCGCCCGGACTGCGTGCTGATCAATACTGCAAGAGGCGGAATCATTGATGAAAGGGCTCTTCACCGCGCCCTGTCGGAAGGCTGGATTGCGGCGGCGGCGCTCGATGTCTTTGCAGAGGAGCCGACGTCAGAGGATGACCTCCTCAGGCTTCCAAACCTGATCTCCACACCTCATATTGGGGCAAGCTCAGTCGAGGCACGCTGGCATATGGGTGTTACGGCAATCGACGGCCTGACGGACAACTTCATCCCTGTGCCAGGGAGGTACCCGTTCGAGTTCTTCTGACGGCCACGGGTGAGATGACTTGGGAATGCGAATCGGCGGCGCCTTTGGGAGCATTCAGGAGAGTGAGAAGATCAGACTGGGCGGCGCTCGGCTTCCAGTCGCGCCTCAACATTACGCCAATCGGCCTGTGAGCCTCGGGCAGATCGATGGGCAGCACCTTTACAAGCCCCTGGTGCTCTTCGTAGTGCAACTGGCGCCGGGACACGAAGGCAATGCGGTCACTTTCTACGAGGAAGGCGCGCAGCGAGACGCTGGAGCTGACCTCCACCAGTCGCTTTGGCTCCATGAGAGCCCTTGAACGGAAAGCTTTGTGAAAAATGTCCCGGGTCGGTGTGCCGGTCGGCGGGACCACCCACGGGTAACCGATCGTGTCTGCGAGAGACAGGCTCTCATAGCGACAAAGCGGGTGCGCGCTTCTGACGACCACGGACAGGGCATCATCAAACAGCAGCCGCTCTTCGATGTCTTTGTACGTCTCCGTATTCCGCAAGGCGCCAACCACCATGTCGGAGTCGCCGCTACGCAAGGCTGCGATCAGTGACGCATATGGACCCTCTGTAATCCTGACGCTGATATCCGGGAAGGAGCGTAGTAGGCTAGTGACGGCATGCGGCACGAGATCGACCCGTGCCAGCGGCATCGAGCCTATGACAATCCGACCGGTCTTGTACCCGCGCAGATTTTCGAGTTCTTCAGTTCCCACCTCGATCTCGCGAGCAGCAAGCTTCGCGCCACGGGCGAGTATCTCGCCTGCAGCCGAGGGAAGAAGGACCCTTCCCGAGCGCAGCAAGAGCTTTGCACCAACGACTCTTTCTAGCGCGGCCACAGTCCGCTGCATGGAGAGAAGAGAAATGCTCAGTGCATTCGCAGCGGATTCAAAGCTGCCGCAGTCCTTGAAAGCCATCAGCGCCCGCAACTGTGCGGTGGTGATATGCCGCAACGGATCGCGCGGCGGGCTATCCGGGCTTCCCCCGGACGCCGCTACGATGGCTTTCCCCAGGATTTCTAAGGCCCTGTCAACGCGATTGATGATGATCGTGCCGAAGTCGGAGACAAACATCCCGCTGCTTGTTCGCTCGAAAAGGAACGTTCCGAGCTCTGCCTCAAGCTTCGTGATCGCCTGCGTGACAGCCGGTTGAGAAAGGCAGATTTCCGCGGCAGCGCGATTGACGCTGCTGTGGCGTGCGGTCAGGCTCAGGGCGCGCAGGTGCCTGAGGTTAGGTAAGGTTGGGACCGACAAGCCATTCCTCCCAAAATGCTGCCTGACGCAAGTCTACTTTGATAATCGCCACGCGCCTAGCAATATTGGCAGCTTCCCCGGGTGACGTCTCAACCGAGCAGGATGTTGATCGCCTTTTCTTCCGTATAGCTCAAAAGATCGGCAAAGGATTCCTCGCTGCCCGTGCCCGAGTTGCGGCGTCCGCCGAAGGGAACTGCAGGGAAATGAGTGCCAACACCGTTGACCCAGATGCATCCCGAATCGATGCGTCTGGCCGTCGTGAGTGCGGTGTTGATGTTCTGGCTCCAGACAGAAGCAGTCAGGCCATATTCGAGCGAATTGGCGATCCGGATGGTTTCGTCGAGGTCAGTCCACTTGAAGATAGCCAGGATAGGGCCGAACACCTCCTTCTGCGCAAGGGTCATCTCCGGGCGCATGTTCGAGAACACGGTCGGCTCCCACCAATAGCCGCTTTGAGGCAGATCTGACTGATCGGGCCGTCGGCCTCCGGTCTCGAGCTTGCCCCCCTCTTCGAGCGTCACGCGGACGAAGCGCTGGACCTTCTCGTACTGGGCCTTGTTGTTGATCGGGCCCACTTCGGAGGTTGGGTCGCGCGGATCGCCGATCTTTCGGGCCTGAATTCGAGAGACGACATCAGCAAGAACCTTGTCGTGAATATCCGCGTGAAGGAAGAGCCTGCTCGTTGAGCCGCAGGATTGGCCCTGCCAGCCGAAGTTCATGCCGCGCACCGCTGCCGCCGCTGCCTTATCGAGGTCGGCATCCGGGAACACCATCATCGGGTTCTTGCCGCCGAGTTCGAGGGAAACCTGCTTGATGGCCACTTCTGCGGCCCGGCGCTGGATAAGCATTCCCGTCTCGACCGAGCCGATGAAGCCAATCCGTTTGATGCGGGGATGGCGCACGATCGCATCGCCGGCCTCGCTGCCGAATCCCGTCACGATATTGACCACCCCTGGTGGAAAGATCGCCGCACAGAGTTCGGCCAGATAGCAGGCTGAAAGAGGACTTTGTTCCGCAGGCTTCACAACCACGGTATTACCGGCAGCAAGGGGAGCTGCGATTTTTGCTGCGGCGAACATCAGCGGGTGATTGAAGGGAACGATCTTGCCCACGACTCCATAGGGCACCCGAACGGTCATGTGGATATTGCCCGGCGTCGCCGGGATGGTGTCGCCCTTCAGCTCGTAGCCAAGACCGGCATAGTATTCGAGTTGATTGGCTGCATTCGCGATGTCGTGGCGCATCTCACCTATCGTGTTGCCGGTGTCGCGAACCTCGATATCCAGCATAGAGTCGGCATGGTTACGCAGTGCCGCCGACAGCCGTCGCATATAGGCGGCTCGTTCCGGTACGGTCAGCCCGGCCCAGCCCGGCTGCGCGCGCTCAGCTGCCGCGGCAGCGCGATCCACGTCCGCAGCCTTCCCTCTGGGAACCGATCCGAGGACGGAGCCGTCGGCGGGATTGATCGAGTCGTATCGTGCGCCATCGATGGCGTCCACCAGTTCGCCATCGATAAGGTTGCGTGCTTTGTGGAGGTCAAAGTCCAGGCCCTGGATACTCACTTTTAGTCCTTTCGCAGTCTGGCATCGCCCAGGCGGGCCGATCAGTCACGTCGACGGTAAGGAGCGAACGGTAAAGCGGGCAAATTCGATTTGGGTGCTGCCCGATAACAATGGACGCAAGGCAGGCGCCGGCAATCCATCATGCTGTCTTGGCTATTAGTTTTCCATCAGCTCGCTTGTTTCTGATCCAGGCCTGTCTAATCCTCAGGCTGTAGCACCGGTAGCTCAGCCTCGATGGAAAGAATGAATGACAAACCCTGTATCCAAGCAAGCCGCCGGCCAATGCGTATCCTTCGAGAAGAGATGGGGGAGCGACGTCATTGCTGACGGATTGCGCGCCCTTGGCTACGACTATCTGGCCCTCGTTCCCGGCTCAAGTTTTCGGGGTCTTCAGGACAGCATCGTCAATCACCTGGGCAACCGGGGGCCTACGCTCGTGATGTGCCTCCACGAGGTTCAGAGCGTCTTCATAGCACAAGGTTATGCTCGTGCCGCCGGTCGCCCCATGGCCGTTGCCCTGCATGCCAATGTCGGCCTCCTGAATGGAGCCATGGGTATTTTTGATGCGTGGTGCGACCGCCAGCCGATGATGGTGATCGGCGGCACCGGGCCGGTGGATGCGCATCGGCGCCGTCCGTGGATAGATTGGGTCCACACGGCGCGAGATCAGGGGGCGCTCGTCCGCAACTTCGTAAAATGGGACGACCTTCCGGCGTCGGCTGAAGCTGCGGTGGAATCCTTGCTTCGCGCGGATCAGATCACGCGAAGCGAGCCGAGGGGGCCTGTCTATCTCTGCCTCGACGGAACGCTTCAGGAAACGGAGCTTACTCAGCCAGTTGTTATACCTCCCGTCGAACGCTTCAAGCCGGCAGAGCCGCCGGGAGCCACGCCGAAGACCATTGACGCGTTGATTGCCGCGCTCGGTCGTGCCAGCAATCCGGTTTTCCTGTTCGGCCGAGGCAGCCGCAGCCTTCACGCCTGGGGAGCACGTGTGGCGCTTGCGGAAAGGACCGGTGCAACAGTCTTGTCCGGCCTGCACGCGGCAGCAGTGTTCCCAACCATGCACCCCTCTCACATTCTGCCGCCGGTGGGTGAACGCCCGACGGAGGCGGAGTGCCAATTGCTCGCAAGGGCGGACCTCGTGATTAGTTTCGACTGGCACGATCTTGCGGGCTTTCTCTCGGCAAGGAGCGGAGGCAGCCAAACACAAGCCCCGATCCGAGCGCGCATCGCGAACGTATCCCTGGATGGCTATCTCGCGAATGGCTGGTCGACCGATCATCAGGCCCTGGCAGCGGTCGACATACCCGTGCTTGCCGACCCGGATGAGGTTGTAAGCCAGTTGCTCGCGGCGATTGGCACGGATGCTGTGCCCGACAGGCGGTCGGAGGGGCCCCATTGGGGTGTGGCGGCCGCGTCACGTCGCCAGCAGCCACTCGGAGATAGGCCCATGCGGGTGGCGGATCTCTCTTTCATCGTGACATCTGCCTTGAAGGGGATTCCCTCTACGTTCGCGAGGCTGCCCTTCGGGTGGTCCCCGCTGGCTTGTGACTTCGATCATCCGCTTTCCTTTCTTGGGAAGGACGCTGGCGGAACCGTGGGCAGCGGTCCCGGTCACACGGTCGGAGCGGCGCTCGCTCTGAAAGATCACGCCCGGATGGTGGTCGGAATCATAGGAGACGGCGACTTCGCCATCGGTATGCAGGCGCTCTGGACGGCCGCGCACATGGATGTTCCGGTCCTATTCATCGTTGCCAACAACCGTTCCTACTTCAACGACGAGGTTCACCAGGAGCGGGTTGCTATCGAACGGGACCGGCCAGTGGAGAACAAGTGGATTGGACAGCGGATCGATCCCGCCGTGGACAACGCAGCGATAGCGCGTGCACAGGGCTTCGATGCATACGGGCCCGTAACGGACGAGCGGGCGCTCATCGAGCTTCTTCCAAAGGCCATTGGACGGGTCAAGGCCGGCGGGCGTGTCTTCATCGATGTGCTTGTCGAGGGAGGCTACGCTGACCGGCAGGGGTAGTGGCTGGCGAGGCGCCGAGGAGGAGAGAATGAGACCAATAAACAAGCCGAACCTCTTGGGAGGCCTCATTGTCATCGGCATCAGCCTGCCCTTTGCGCTGGAAGCCGGACAGCTTCTCGCCGACGATCCCGGTCTGACAGGCCCCGGAGCCTTTCCAGCAGCTGTGGCAGTCGTCTCGGTCATGATCGGCCTTGTCCTCTGCGGCCTTTCGCTGCGGAATAGGGTTCCTTCGAGGATCAAGGCATCCTATCGCGCGCCGGCTGCGGTGCTTGCAGCAGTCATCTCGTTCACGCTCATGATCAAATCCTTCGGTATGATGCCGACGCTCTTCGTCGTCACTCTTATCGCAGCTTTCGGATCTCGCCAGGGAGTCTCGAAGCGAACAGTGTGGCTGGCCATGTTCATGGCGGTTTTCGGGTGGCTCGTCTTTAGCGTCGGGCTTGGAATGACCATCCCTGCTGCAAGGATCCCGCTATGACCGGCCCTATCATTGACGGCGTGTTGGCGGCGTTCACCTTTTCAAACCTCTTCTACTGTTTCTTTGGGGTGCTGGTCGGAAATGCGGTCGGGGTCCTGCCAGGCATTGGTTCGCTGGCCGCGATCACCATGCTCTTGCCGATCACCTTCTACCTTGACCCAACGGCGGCGATCATCATGCTGGCTGGCGTCTATTACGGGGCGGAATATGGCGGGTCGACGGCCTCCATCCTGCTTAATCTGCCGGGCACGCCCTCCAATGCAGTCACCTGCCTCGATGGCTATCCAATGGCGCAGCAGGGGAGGGCGGGTGTTGCCCTGTTCATTACCACGGCGGCCTCTTTTGTGGGCGGCACTCTGGGTGTTTTGCTCCTCATGGGGGCAACGCCCCTTTTCCTCGCCTTCGCAATGAAGTTCCAGAGCCGCGAATACTTCGTCGCGATCCTATTGGGTCTGTTGCTTGCGGCAACGATCACGCGCGGCAGCGCGCTGAAGGGCCTGGCCATGCTGGCGATCGGTATCCTGCTTGGTCTCGTCGGTGCGGACATCCAGACAGGTTTGGGTCGCTTCACGATGGGCTATATCGATCTCCTCGACGGCATCAGTGTCATCATCCTCGCCATGGGTTTATTTGGTGTGGCAGAGATCATCTGGTCCATCACCGAACATACAGCCCCGCATATCCGCGACCGCATCACGATGCGGTCCTTGCTGCCGACGCGAGACGATGCCGTGCGATCAGTGGTCCCCACGCTTCGGGGAACAGCAATAGGCAGCATTGTCGGTCCGCTCCCTGGGGCCGGCCTGGCGCTTGCTTCCTTCCTTAGCTACGCAGTCGAGAAAAAGCTATCGCCGCGAGCCAAGCTTTTCGGAACCGGGGTCGTCGAAGGAGTCGCGGCTCCTGAAGCCGCAAACAACGCGGCGGCGCAGACTGCGTTCATTCCGACTTTCGCACTCGGGATACCAGGTACCACCACGACTGCGATCATCCTAGGAGCGATGATGATGCACGGGATCGTTCCAGGTCCCCAGTTCATGCGAGAGAATCTCGAGATGTTCTGGGCAATCGTCGCGAGCTTCTGGATCGGTAATTTGTTCCTTCTGCTGCTCAACATTCCATTGATCGGCGTCTGGGTAAGGCTGCTCAAGATCCCCTACACACTGCTGTTTCCGGCCATCACCTGTTTCGTGTGCATCGGAATCTACACGTTACAGTACAGCCTGTTTGACATGTGGCTGCTGGTTCTGTTCGGGTTCGGTGGCTACGTCTTGCGCCTGCTCGAGTTCGAGGTGGCCCCCGTGCTCATGGGTTTTGTCCTAGGGCCGATGCTGGAGGAAAACTTCCGGCGTTCAATGCTGCTGAACGATGGAGACCTGCTTCACCTTTTTTCAGGTCCGGTGAACCTGACGATGGTCGGTCTCTTTCTGGCGGCTGTTGTTTGGACCAGTCTTCGGAAAATTCGTTCCATCGAGCCCAGCCCTGCGGTCGAGCCCAACGTGGAGTGAGAATTCCTTTCGATACATGGCCGCCAGCCGGCATCCTTAGAGCTCTGAATAGGTGGTGTCTGTGGATGTCTCAATCGTATTAAGGTAGCAGTTCGGAGGCTGATTTCCTAGGCGCCTTTGGGAGGGAGGGATACATGATAATTCTGAAGGTGGGGACCGCTGCTTTGTGCGTCACGATGATGCTTTCATCTGGCGCCGCGGCAGAAGGTGAAACAGAAGCGCCCGTCGCGCGGATGAACAGCTTGAGCTATGCGGTTGAGGACAAGCCTATCGCTGGCCGGTGGGACGCGAGCAAGCTCAAAGGGAAGGCACTGGTGCAGGGTCTGAAATTCGACTCTGCCGGCAATATGTACGTAACCACAGCGCGTTGCGGTGGTGCTGAAATCCTCGCGACAGTGTCGAAGCTCGTCAAAACAGGCGATGGCTACGAACTACAGGCATTTCCTTCTGAAGCGCTCAATGAAATCAACAATCCTGACCGGTTGAAGGCCGTAGTCGGTTCCGAGATCGATGAGAATGACGTGATGTGGATCCTTGATCAGGGCCACGTCGCTGGCGCGCCTTCCGGAGACCAGGACAAAAAGCTCGCGCACTGGGATGTCAACAGCGGCCGGGAGCTTCAGCGCCTGGCATTCGCACCAGATGTTTCGAACAAGACGTGCTCCTTCTTGAACGACGTTGTTGTCGATAATGATGCAGGCTTTGCCTACATCACGGATAGCGGCATCTTCAGCGACCCGTTGTGCGGTGGCCTAATCGTTCACAACAAGAGCACCAACAGTGCCCGGCGCGTCTTGAATGCCACAACCTTCACCAATGACGAGCCCCACTTCAGCTTCACGATCAATGGCAGGCCGGTCCTGAAGAATGGACGGATGCGCGCCGGTGCGGACGGAGTGGGCCTATCTGGCGACAAACAGACTCTTTACTGGACAAATCTGGCCGGCAAGAAGCTCTACTCACTTCCGACGGCGCTTCTCCAGGACGAAACGGTTTCGGAGGCAGAATTGCAGTCGGCAGTCCGGGTTGAGACCGTTCTCCCTTCCAACACCGATGGCCTGACAGCGGACGAGGACGGCAACGTCTACTTGACGGCCCTGCAACTGAATGGGGTGCTGAAGTGGGACCCAAAGCGGAACCTTACCTGAACTAAGCAGGCTACCCGGATGCGGCCAGGCGCGGCATCCCGGGGGGAGGAACAAATGCTGCAGAAAGCTGATTTCTATTTTGTGTGGGCAAACAAGATCGTCATCGGTTTGCTCATGCTGGTGATGACCATCCTTGTTTTCGCGAACGTGGTGATGCGTTACTTCGTCGGAATCTCTCTGCCGTGGGTGGAAGAGTCGACGCGCTACATGATGATCTGGGTTGCATACCTTGGTGCTGGTCTTGCTCTGCGTGCTGGCGCCCATGTTGCGGTGGAAGTGGTTCAAGACATGCTTCCCCCAACTGTCGTTGTCAGAGTACGCCTTATTCTCGGTGCCATGATACTACTCTTCCTTCTGAGCGTTGCTTGGTACGGCCTCGCCTATGCCCAGTTCGCCATGCCACAGACGTCGCCCGTGCTTGGGATCCCGCTGGGAATCATCTACCTCGGGGTGCCAATTGGCTGCCTCCTCGCCGCCATCCATCTCCTTTTCGGATTCAGACCCTACGTCGACCGTATCCCACATCTTCCTGGTGCGGATGAACAGCCAGTCAATGAGCCGACTGCAGAGAGGCTAGGCGTATGACCTTCGTTCTGATCTGCGTCTTTGTCGTCGCACTCGTGATAGGCATCCCAGTCTCGATCGCAATGGGCGGTGCCGGACTTGCAGCCCTTCTTTGGGGTGGGACATACTCTCCGATGCTGGTGCCGCAGAGACTCTTCACTGGGATCGACAGCTTTCCACTGATGGCCGTCCCCTTCTTCATTCTCGCCGCGGAGTTAATGACAGGTGGGCGGATCACCGATCTGCTCGTTCGTTTCGCCTGCCAGTTGATTGGCAATGTCCGGGGTGGCCTCGGCTACGCAAATGTCATAATGGCGATCTTCATGGCCGGAATTAGTGGCTCTGCTTTGGCCGATGCGGCTGGGCCTGGATCCGTCATCATTCGGATGATGCGACAAGCCGGTTATCCCGCACCCTATGCGGCGGCGTTAACAGCCTCCAGTGCGATCATTGCGCCAATCATCCCACCTTCGATCATCATGATTATATATGCCCTGACAGACAACAGTGTCAGTGTGATCGGACTCTTTCTGGCAGGCATCGTGCCCGGTTTGATGCTGGGTATGTCATTGCTGGCGGTAAACTGGTGGCTGAGCAGACGCAATGACTATACGTTCCCGATGGCGCGCCCCGCCTGGGCGCAGTTCCTGAAGGATTCCTGGAAGGTTTTCCCGGCGCTCGTGATGCCGGCAATCATTCTAGGCGGAATCCATGGCGGCATCTTTACGCCCACAGAGGCCTCCGCCGTTGCAGCTGTTTACGCATTTCTCGTGGGTAGGTTTGTCATCGGGACGCTCTCGATCCGCCAGATCCCACGCATTCTCGTGTCGACTGCAATCATGACCTCCGCGGTATTGCTCGTCGTTTCCATGGCGACGATCTTCGCGTACATGCTGACAGTTCTGCAGATCCCTCAGGGGATCAGCCAGGCGATCGCCAGTTGGGGTCTGTCGCCGACCATACTGCTGATCGTGGTATCGCTTTTCCTGCTCATCTGCGGACTTTTCCTCGATACGCTGCCAGCGGTGATCATTCTCGTACCGATACTAGCGCCGTTAGCTCAGAACGCCGGCATCGACCCGCTGCACTTTGCGATGGTGGTGATCCTCAACCTGACGATTGGGATGATCACGCCACCGGTTGGCGCTGTTCTGTTCGTCGTGACGGTTGTCGCAAAGATACCGATTTTCACGCTGGCTCGTGCAATCATTCCGATGCTGATGGCAGAACTTTTGGTGTTCGCGCTGATTGTTTTCTTCCCCGCATTCACGACTTGGCTGCCCAATCTGTTTGGCTACAGCCGGTGAAGGCAAAACTCTCAATCAGGAGGTAAAGAGAGATGTTCAAAAAAATACTGATCGCAACCACAGCGTTGACACTTTTGGCCGGTTCCGCCGTTGGGCAGCAGGCCAAGGTTCTCAAATACACACACTACCAGCCGGGCCGAGAGGACCAGCCAAAGCACGCGGCCGCACTTGCCTTCGAAGCATGTGTGGAGAAGGCGACAAGCGGTTCGATCGATGTGCAGATCTTTCCCGCTGGTCAGCTTGGGAATGCGACGACGGCTCTTGAAGGATTGAAGTTCGGCACACTTGAACTCGCCGTCGTTCACGATGGTGGCATTTCCAGCGTCTACCAGCCGTTCGACGTATTCGCATTACCGTATCTCTTCCCGAACCATGAGACGGCTTACAAAGTTCTTGATGGCGAATTTGGGAAGGAATTTGCTGATGAGATGCTGAAGGAAACCGGTATCCGTCTCCTGGCCTATGCTGACAACGGCATCCGGCACTTCACCAATTCGAAGCACCCGATCAAGACACCGGCGGACATGCAGGGTCTGAAGATGCGCGTGCAGCCGGCGCCAGTTTTCATCTCCCTGATGGAAAGCCTCGGCGCGAGCCCCTCGGCTATCGACTGGGCTGAACTGCCTGCGGCGCTGGCACAGGGCACGGTCGATGGACAGGAGAATGGTGTCACCAACATCATGGCCGCGAGCCTGTACCAGAGCCAGAAGTATGTGACGTTGGACGGGCACGTCTACAGCCTGCATGCCTATCTGATGAGTGACGCTTTCTATCAGGGCCTTAGCGACACCGAGAAGCAGGCGGTCGAAACTTGCGTCGTGGAAGCTCGCACAATCCACCGCGACATGACCCGGGCAACCGACCTCGCTGCCGAGAAGACGCTGACTGACGTCGGTATGGAGGTCTACGTGCCGACGGAGGAAGAGATTGCTGCTTTCCGCGAACTCGCTCAGCCGGCAGTGCGCAAGCACCTGGAAGAGGCGGTGGGTGCTGAGCGGGTGGAAAAGCTCCTGCAAGCTGAAGCCGAAGCGGCTGGCAGTCAGTAAGGGGAGGCGGAAAAGATGAACGCGATGCACCGAGATAGCCCTCTCGTCGTCGTCCTGGATGAAGGATACGGGGGAGTCGAGATAGAGCAGGCCGCTCTGGCTTCCTTCGGTGCTCACGTCGTGGAGAGATCCTGCCACGGGCGCGTCGAAGAGGTTCGGCGCGCCGTCATCGGCGCTGACGCTGTGATGGTGAGGGAGAGTCCTGTAGATGCGGTTGCGCTGGCTGCAATGCCTGCGTGTCGGACAATTGTCCGCTACGACGTCGGCGTTGATAACATCGATCGTGATGAAGCGGCGCGGCGCGGCATCTACGTCGCAAACGTTCCTGATTATGGGGTCGAGGAGGTTGCGACCCGCGCACTCGCTCTGCTCTTCACGGTAGCGCGCAGGATAGTTAGCCGCGACAAGGATGTCCGCAAGGGGCGATGGAATGTCGCGCGCTCTCAACCCATCTACCGTCTGCGTGGTGGCACCATGGGCTGGTTGGCTATGGCCGGATAGCATCTAACGCGATCATTGCCGTAGCACGCCAGGGTGCTAAAACGGGTTATATCATTGCAGTTGGCAACGACGCCTTTGGTGCACGCATGTACGTCCAGCCTTCATTTATTATATTCGACCGAATTCGTTCAGTAGGTCTTCAACCGTCTTGCCCTGCTGAACCCAGGTACGCGTCTTCGCCTCCCGGTCCGCCTGTTCGGCTGCGAGTTCGACGACCTCTTGGGCCCTCGCCAGCGGAATAACGACGACGCCCATCAGATCCGCCACGATGAAGTCGCCGGGATTAACCGCCACACCGCCGCAAGCAATTGGCACATTGATCGAAAGCTCGTCCTTCCGCTGCGAAAACATGGTGTGTGTGCCGCGCGGGGTAATCGCACGTGTCCAGATCGGCCAGTTGATATCTTCCAGCTCATCCGTGTCGCGGCCTGCTCCATCCACGATCATTGCGCGAATGCCACGGTTCTTCGCAAGCCCACCCATTAGGCCACCGCAGACAGATGTGTCGGTGTCTCCGCCGGCATCAACGACAATAATGTCGCCGCTCTGGCCCATCTCCAGGGCCTTGAGGGGGTCGACAAGGTCGCCTTTTGAAAGTTGCACGGTGATCGCCTGTCCGCAAACCTTGGCCCGGAACGCGGGCTTGATGCCACTGTCCATCACGCCTGTCCGGTACTGCACGTCGGCGAACACCGCGGAGGCGGAATAGCAGCTGATTACGTCGTCAAACCGCGCCAGTAAGTCTGGCCGGCGCTGAAACTCGTTGAAGATTTTGAGCATGAAGTTCTCCTGAATGACAATTTGCGCTTGTCCCTTGGGGCGGTGCGACGATGGTGGATAATGCCCTGGCGTCGCCGGGCATTGCCGGGATGAGCGTGTCAGGGCTTCAACCGAATTCAGCCGAGGCGTCGCTACCGCAACTGTTCCTGACGATGACTTTGAGATCGGCAGCTCCTGCGCATAGCTGGTCGAAAGTGGCCGGTGCCTCCTCCATGTCGATCACACGGGACACCAAACTGGTAAGGTCTGCCTCCAGCGAAGGCAGGAGATCGATGGCCTGCTGGAACTCGTCGCGGGTGTAGACACGCGTTCCAAGAATACGAAGTTCCCTAAAGGAAAGCGCCTGCAGGTCCACCGGCTGTGGCGACTTGTGAATGGAAACCATCACGATCTTTCCGCCGGTGCGGGTATGTGCGATTGCCTGCCCAACAGCAGGTCCTGCCCCGGCGCATTCAAATACGACGTCGAAGCCGACGCGCTCAGCAGCATCGGCCGGGGCGGACAGATCACTTCCGGCTTCCACGGCCTGAAACCCGAGTTCACGGGCGACCTCGACTCGCTTCAAGCTTGTGTCGGAAAGCAGGATGTTTTGGACGCCTCGCTGGCGCAGAGCGATCGCAAGTGTGACGCCAATCGGTCCAGCGCCGATGATAGCGACGCTTTCGTGGCCCGTGATGTCGGCAACGTTCGCTGCATGCACGCAAACGGCAAGAGGCTCCGCTTGTGCCGCGACGACAGAAGGCGTTTCCTGACTTACTGAATAGAGCGCGTCGGGTCGGATTCTCACTCGACCGGCCATTCCGCCGGGGCTGTCGATTCCTATCAGACGCAGCGTGTCGCACACATGTTCCATGCCGTTCTTGCAAGGATCGCATTCCCCGCAGGAGATGAGCGGGTAGCATACCACCCTCGCACCGACGGCAAGTCCACGCTCAGGCACTGGCTCGGCAAGCCTGCCCACGAATTCATGGCCCAGGACAAGCTCTGGCTGCGCCCGCGGATGCTTGCCGGCGAAGATGGTGAGATCTGTGCCGCAGATGCCGCACGCCTCAACCTCGACGAGAGCTCCTGCCCCCCGCGGAGTAGGTAGTTCCTCGACAGTGAGTTCCTTTGGGCCGCGGTAGACAACTGCACGCATGATGTCACTCTTACAGGGGGGTGGATTGCGGCCTCAGCCGGACGGTTGATCAGCAGACGGCATAACCGCCGTCCACCGGAATGACTGTTCCCGTCATAAAGGCCGCATGAGGACTTGCTAGGAAGAGGGCAATTCCACGCAGGTCCTCGGGCTTACCCCATCGTCCCATCGGCGTGCGCGCGAGGATGGGGCCGGCACGGGCGGGATCCTCCTGCAAAGCTCTCGTCAATGGCGTGGCAATCCAGCCGGGTGCGATTGCGTTAACGCGCACGTTCTTCGGCGCATAGGCGATCGCCAGTGACTTCGTCAACTGAGCGATACCTCCCTTGGAGGCAGAATACCCTGGCACCAGTCCGCCGCCGAAGAAGCTCAGCATGGACGCGATGTTGATAATGCATCCGCCGGTCGCGGAGAGGTGGTCCACCGCGGCCTCACACACGCGCATCGTGCCGTTGAGATTGATGTCGACAACCGCATCGAAGACATCTGGGTCACGCTCGTGGCCACGGCGGATAATGCCAGCGCAATTGACCACGACGTGAACCTCGTTGAGACCATTGACCAGATCCCTGACTGCCGCGTTCGAACGCACGTCGAGGACCTGGTAGTCGATCGAGCGCTGAAGGTCACTGGCGCGGGCAGTCTCGCATTCCGCATCCGTTGCGCCTGTCGCGACGACCTTGGCGCCGGCATCACGGAAGCATTCGGCGATCGCGCCACCGATTCCGCCGGTCCCGCCGGTCACAAGGACGCCACACCCTTCGAGCCACTCGCGCGCCCATGCCGCGGTGTCAGCGGATGAACTGGTCGACATAGTCTGCTCCGAGTCCAACGTTGTCATAGTGGGCGCGGCACATATCGATCTTTGTGAAGACGTCCTCATAACCGATCTGGCGATCTTCCTTGTCAAGGTAAACCATGCAACCGGAGATGTTGAAGAAGGTGATCATCTCGTCGCAGTCTTCGGGCACGTTAAGCGTGTGAATCTCTCCCGGCGGTTCGAACACGAATGAACCTTCTTCGGCCACCCAGTCGTGTTCAAAGTAGTGCCACTTGCCCTTCATCACCATGCCGAACACCGGTGCGGGATGCACGTGGCGCGACAGAATGCCTGAGCGCGTTACCTTCAAGAGGTTGCACCACTGGCCTGTCAGCGTGTTGAGAAACATTGGTCTGAAGTAGACATCCGGTGCCTGAGGAACCCAGACCCTAGGATCATCAGGGATCGCTTTGATCGCGATCTCCATAGAAGCGAGTTCGTGGGTCGAGCCCTTCATAAACTTGTACATGTTCTGCCTTTCTCAGGTCTCATCATTGATGGGTTCGTTGCTGCGCATTTTTTTTACGACGCCGGTCACAATCGGGTAGAACCACACGACGAGGGTGAGGATACCGAGCACGCCGGCAATTGGCCGATTGAAGAAGTTGATGAAGTTCCCGTCCGCCTTTATCAGCGAAGACATGAAGTTTTGTTCGACCACCTGTCCCAGCACTAGGCCCAAAATGAGCGGAGCGGCGGGATAATTGTTCTCCTGCATGATCCAGACAAGGATCCCGATGCCAAGCACGATCCAGAGCTCAAACATGTTGTTGCTTACCGCATAGGCACCGTACAGACAGAGGAGAAGGATTACCGGATAAAGGATTGCGTCGCGAATCGAGATAACGGTCCGACCAAGATAGATGGCCAAGATGCCGAGGGGCACGAGTATGAGGTTGGCGAGCAGAAATACGATGTAGATCGCGTTGACCATGTCCGCCGAATTGACGAAGACCAGGGGGCCGGGCTGAATGCCCTTCAGGATGAGCACTCCGACGACAATCGCCGTGATTGAATCTCCCGGAATGCCGAATACGAGCGTTGGTACGTAGGAGCCTGAGAGCGCCGCGTTGTTGGCCGTAGCAGCCCCTGCGACACCTTCAGCAGAGCCACGCCCAAAGAGCTCTGGCTGTTTGGCGAAACGTTTCGAGATGGCGTAGCTTACCCACGCGGCGATATCCGCGCCTGCACCCGGCAGCGCTCCAATGAGGGTGCCGATGATCCCGCCCCTCACAATGTGCTTGCGTTGCTGCCAGAGAGAATTGAGCCTCGGAAGCGGCCTTTCGGTGATGTCGAGGCGGGGTTTCGGGTGGGCTTGATGCGATGTGGTAGCCTTCCTGAACAGCTCAGATAACGCAAAGGCCCCGATCATCACAGAGATGAAGCCAACCCCCGCTTGCAGGTTGGTGATGCCAAAGGTGTAGCGCTGAATACCGGTTACGAAGTCCAGGCCGACGACGGAAAGAAACAGCCCAATTGTGAGGGAGAGCCAGCCTTTAAGTGCGTCATCACCGGCCACCAATGTCGCGCATGAGAGTCCAAGCAGGGCTAACCAGAAATACTCGTAGCTCGAAAAATTGATGGCGAAGTCGGCCAGTAGCGGCGCTCCGAACATCAGGATGATAGCGCCTAGGATGCCGCCGAGAGCGGATGAAACGAGCGACATGCCAAGTGCGTCGCCGGTGCGGCCGGCCCGGACAAGATCGTTCATATCATAGGTGTAGGCGGCAGAGGCAGGCGTGCCCGGCATGCGAAGGAAGGCGGCGGGAATGTCTCCCGCGAACATGGCCATTGCCGAGCAGGTGATGATCGTTGCCAGTGCAGCCACAGGTGAAAGCGTGAAGGCAACGGGCACCAGCAAGGCCACGGCCATGGTTGCACTGAGGCCGGGCACCATCCCGACGAACAAACCGAACGCGGCCGAGATTAACATCGTAAGCAGCACGTCCGGCTGCATCACGAGGGCGAGGCCGTCCAATACTGCAGTCACGAGAACAACTCCTCGACTAGACCGGCAGGCAAGGGAATTCCGAGGCCGTGAATGAAGAGTAAGGTTACCAATGTCCCTAGGGTGACGCCGAGAAGCAATGCATAAATGGGACGAATTCCATAGAGAATGCTGTGTAAGGTCAGGATCGTTACCGCCATCACTGTGGAACCGACGACAGGCGCCAGTAGGCCGAAAGCCAAAACGGCGGCAGGCAGAAATACGACAAGAATGACTTGGCGAGGGGCGGCGAGCCATCCGGGCAGCGCAACCTGCTTTGTCTCCTGCCAACCCCGAAGCGCGATCAGGCCACCAAACAATGCCATGAAGCTCCCGACAATAGTCGGCAATAGCTTGGGAGAAGCGGCGCCCGCCGGCACGTGGAAGGTCTGGGCGTAAGCGGCGATTGCGACGCCTATCGCCGCGAAGATGAGACCAGTCCAGAAATCCGGCAGGCGCACTAGACTACTCCTTGCGCTGAGCGATGCCCAGGTCGTTCATGATGACGCCGACCTGTGTATGCTGTTCAGCCAGGAATCCGCCGAAAGCTGCGGAATCGAGAACGCGTACGCCGAAGCCTTTGTCGTTCATAAATGTCTTGAAGTCCTCAGAGTTTGCGACCTTCAGAACCGCCTCTTCCAGGGTTTTCTTGACTTCGGGATCCAGTTCCTGGGGTCCTACGACGCCGCGCCAGGTGCCCCCTGCGAAGGGCGTACCAGTGGCTTCTCCGGCTGTAGGAACGTCAGGGAAGGCTGCGATCCGTTCCTCGGAGAAGACGGCAAGCGGTTTGGACTTACCGGCCTGCATCATGGCGGTGCCTTCAGGTAGGGAGGAGAGAACCACGTCAACGCCACCAGCCGCGAGTTCTTGAAACCCCGGAGCCGCTCCCTGAGACGGCACGAGCGTCACCGCCAGAGGGTCGATCCCGTTCGCCTTCAGGAAGCCGGCAAAGGCAAGGTGATAAGCCGCTCCCGTCCCCGTTCCGGTGACTTTGTAAGTGCCAGCCGGCTGTGCCTTGATATCCTCAAGCGCGGCCTTCACGTCGCTCCACTTGGAAGAGGTCGAGACGTGGAAGGCGCCGGAATCAAAGTTTACGAGTGCGATTGGGTTGAAGTCGGTAGCTTTGGTGTTAGCCTGGCCAGCCCAGTAGAATGTTGCGAGTTCCGCGGTTCCGAAACCAAGAGTGTAACCATCTGGGTTCGCGGCGAGCATCTCTGAGTGGCCGATGACCGAACCTCCACCAGGTTTGTTGACGACGTTGACGGCGACGCCCAATTCTTCCTTTAGACCTTCGGCCAGAACGCGAGCGACCGCATCCGTACCTCCACCGGCGGCCCAGGGGACGATAAGGCTGATTGGCTTTTCTGGGTACTCGGCCAAAGCCGCGCCTCCCGAAAGCACGAAAATTGTAGCCGCGGTGGTCGCTAGTCTTGTCAGCATCGGTTGTCTCCTCCTTGATGCCCTAGTTAATGAGCTTTGCCGTCTTCAACTTGTTGGTCGTGAAGTTGATGGTGTCCATCATCGCGCCCTCGGCTCGCTCCGGTTCTTTCATCCGGATGGCTTCCAGAACCGCGAGGTGATTGCCGAGATTGGCGCGGAAATTTTCCATATGGTTCGCTGTAACGCTGAAAAGCAGGCCCAGAACGCTGTCCAGCGCGCTATCGAAAGCTTCCAATATTGGATTGCCGGTGGCCTTCAGGATCGCATAATGAAATTCACGATCGGCCAGAATTGCCGCCTGTGCGTCCCCCCGCTCAGCCGCATCTTCCATTCTTGCGTATGCTGTTTCGATTTCGATCAACTGGCGCCGATTTGCTCTGCTGGCAACGAGCGCGGCGGATGCTGGCTCGAAAATTCTGCGAGCTTCGTCGATAGACTGCAGAATGCCTGGCATCTGCGCCTTGCTGTTCATCAGCCAGCGGAGGACGTCCCGGTTTAGTGTGTTCCAGTACACGCGGTCTGTAACCACGGTGCCTCGCCGCCGAGCGGCCCGAAGCATTCCATGGCTAACGAGGGCGGATATCGCTTCGCGAACGGATGACCGTCCCACTTGATAAACTTCCGCAAGGTCAGCCTCGGTTGGGATTGGTTGCCCAGCCTCGAATTGACCACCGGCTATCGCCGCACCCAACAACTCGAGGACTGAGTCGGAACGACGTAATCTTGAGCTGCCAGACATGTGCTCCTCCTATAGTCAGATTTATATCCTAATATGTCTGACAAATGTCAAGCCAGTTGAGGGGTGATGGGTGCAAATCCTCATGCTAAACGCTTGAAGGCCGATTTATATCGAGATCTGTCAATCCTCATTTTACAAGTTCGGCGGGAGGTGCAGAATGAACCGGTCTTGGACAGTCGATTGATGTTCTGTGATGCTGAGGCTGGCGAGTCCGCCGCGCCGGATGGGTTTCTCGGCCGAGCAGGCCGATAATCTCCCCATCACGGAGCACATCGGCGCCTTTCAATTTGGGTACTCGCCCTCTTTGGCATCTTTCTCAGCGACCTCGGTCGGACGAAGTTCGACGCGTAAAGCTCGTGCTTCGAGGCCTCGCGATGTCTGTGTGTTGTCGCCTCACGTTGAACGGGTAGATGTGCGGACCCTATCCAACGCCAACACGTCTTGAATATCAGCTGCCGGCATGGACCGGCACGACATCCGGGGGATCAATAAGCGGGAATTAGAAGGTGCTGTTTCGCACCCTGAGCCGGTTTGGCGCCATTCTCCTCGCTTCGAGGACCAGACTTCAACGCTGACCGTTACAGGCGACTTCGTCCGAGCGACTAAGCAGTTGGTGGTTGGTGTTGTCGTCGTGTGGCGGCTAGCTCACGAACATATGCCGACTTGGCATAACTGAAAGGTCGGCACCTGATGTAGTGACATAACGCGGCCTCCTCTACAAATGCTCCATCAGACACGCGGACCTGACGGACGGGGGCAGGGGCGTCACGCGCACTCATTGCCCCCTCGTCCGAGGCTTAACTTGATTGTTCGCTTCAAGAGGAGAAGTATCTAGATGTCGGCAAAAGGCGATTGGCGAGTATCACTTGCGGGAGAATGTATGGTTTGCCGGCCGTTCTCTATGCACGACGAACCGGAGTTTCTTGCAGTCTGGGATCTCCTGAAGGATGCCGATGTCGCCTATGGTCATCTTGAGATGAACTTCGGCACCCTGGAAGAATTGAAATGGCCTGCCCGCGGCCAAGGCATCGGTTCGTTCATGATGAGTGAGCCGGAGGTTGCGCAGGACCTTCGCTGGGCAGGGTTTGACATCATGTCAAACGCTCACAATCACAGCTTCGACTTTGGCGCGGAGGGGCTCGTCTCCACGAGGCGCCATATGAAAGAGGCGGGCATCGCCGTTGCCGGAACCGGCACAGACCTGGAACGTGCGTCGGAACCGGCCTTCGTCGAGAAGAAGAAGGGTCGCGTCTCCCTCGTCGCAGCATCGTCGGGCAACCAACACTTCATGTGGGCAAACTATCCGAAAGGTGGGCTGATGGCCCGCCCCGGCGTCAATCCCCAGAGGCTGACGTTCGAATTCCGGGTCGACCCACAGACCATGGCGAACCTCAAGGACTTCGCTAAAAAGCTCAACATCGTGAAGCCGCCCAAGCATGGACCGGAGGGGGCGTTCGGGTTCCTCATTCCCGGCGCCCAGCAATGGGGCGATCCGGAATGTTTCGTCGAGGGCGAGCGCTGCGAGATCATTTCTAAGTGCGATCCGCGCGATCTGGAGCGAAATCTTCGGTCGGTCGAAGAAGCGCGCTGTATGTCCGATCTGGTCATTGTTGCGCACCATTTCTCCGTTGCCGACGGTCCTCGTGGTGACACACCGCCGCGCTTTGTCGAAGAATTCGCTCGTGCGATGATTGATGGCGGCGCCGACATCTACGTCGGTCACGGTTGGCACCGCACCCTCGGGATCGAGATATACAAAGGCAAGCCGATCATCTACGGGATCGGTAACTTCTGGGCGAACTCGGAATTCCTGCAGCGTGTGCCCTACGACAGCTATGACGCCTGGGGCCATGACATGGACCGTCTCAACACGCTGCATCCCGCCTTGCATCCGTTGCATCCGGGCCTCGATAGCTCTAACGAGACGTGGTGGGGCTCATGTCTGCTTAAGGCGGAAATGAAGAACAACACGCTAGCGAAGCTGTATCTGCACCCGGTCGAGCTGGGGCGCGAATCGACGCGCGAGGCACAGCTGCATCGCAGGACGGGTAGTGGCGAGCATCCTCTCACGGAGGGCCGCCCGATGCTGGCCAGGGGTGAGGATGCAGTCCGCATTCTCACGCGGTACCAGAAATTGTCAAAGGCCTATGGAACTACGATCGACATCCGTGACGGCGTGGGTGTCATTGATTTGACCTGAGCAAGACTTGTCCGCCCCCTCGTGAGGGGCGGACCGTTTACCGCGGATTGGAATTCCGATGGAGGAGGAGGAGTATGAATGGGATTCGTGGCAAACACGCTGCGTTTGAACGCTGAGGCACAGACCGCTCCACTTTTGTCGGTGGATGATCTTACTGTGTCATTTCCCACGAAGGGAGGGGGGCATAACGCCGTTGTCACCGGCTTGAGCTATCAAATAGCGCAGTCGGAGACCTTGGGCGTGGTTGGAGAATCCGGGTGCGGCAAGACGATGACCTCCCTGTCGCTCATGGGTCTCGTCCCCGGTCGGGGAAGGGTCACCGGTAGGATTGGTTTCGAAGGTCGAGATCTCCTGCAGCAAAGCGAAAAGCAGTGGCGGGATCTGCGCGGACGCGAAGTTGCGATGATCTTCCAGGAGCCTATGACCGCCATGAACCCTGTGATGTCGGTAGGCCAGCAGATCGCCGAGGTACTCAAGGTTCACGAAGGCCTTGGGCAGCGAGATTCTCTTGACCGCGCAATCGACCTGCTCAAGGCAGTGGGCATCCCTTCTCCGGCACAGCGCGCTCGCGATTTTCCGCATCAGCTTTCCGGCGGAATGCGTCAACGCGCAATGATCGCTATGGCGCTCGCCTGCCGTCCGAAGTTGCTCGTGGCCGATGAACCCACGACCGCGCTCGATGTGACGATCCAGGCACAGATACTCGACCTGATCATCGAATTGCAGGAAGAAACGGGGATGGCGGTCCAGTTCATCACCCACAACCTCGCTGTTGTTTCCGAACTGGCTCATAAGATCCTGGTTATGTATGCCGGCCGCGGCGTCGAATACGCGACCTCCGAACAGCTGTTCGACCAGCCGCTCCACCCCTATACGCAGGGTCTGATTCAAACTCTGCCCGATCCGGACCGAAAGGTGGATCGCCTCCATGTGATCCATGGCAGCCTGCGCGTGCAGCCCGCCCAAGGATGTCGCTTTGCCTCTCGTTGCCCACTTGCCTCGGATGAGTGTCGTGCGGCGGAACCGATCCTGCGCGAAGTCGCTCCCGGCCACTTCGTTGCCTGCGTAAAGGTGAACTGATGAAGCCTCTGCTCGAAATAGATGACGTTTCGGTGCATTTCCCCTTGCGACAAGGCTTTATGCAGCCAGGGCTGACGTTGCGCGCGGTGGAAAACGTGACGCTGTCGCTCCAGCGCGGCAAGACCCTTGCCATCGTAGGCGAAAGCGGCTCCGGCAAATCGACATTGGGCTATTCCGTTGCCGGTCTCAGGAAGCCGACCTCGGGAGCCATTCGCCTCAATCCGCAGCGTCAGAGTGAACGTGGCAGTGGCGGGATCCAGATGATCTTCCAGGATCCGTTCTCGGCCCTCGATCCCCGAATGATGGTTGAGGACATTGTCGCCGAACCCTTGCGGCTTGGCGAAACGGCCTTTGCAAGGAAGGAGCGCCGGGCGAAGGTTGCGGAAGTGCTGGAACAGGTGGGGTTGCCGGCTGACGCCGCCAATCGCTACCCCCACCAGTTTTCTGGGGGGCAGCGGCAGCGTATCGCCATTGCCCGCGCACTAATCGGTGATCCGGAACTGATCGTATGCGACGAGCCGCTATCAGCACTCGACGTGTCAATCCAGTCGAAGATCCTGAACCTGATGGACGACATCCGGGAGAAATACGGAATCAGTTATTTCTTCATCAGCCACGACTTTGGTGTCGTGCGACACATCGCCGACCAGGTCGCGGTACTTTACCTTGGCCGAATTATGGAGGTGGCATCGGCCGATGACATTTTTTCCAAGCCGTCGCATCCTTATACGCAGGCGCTGTTCGAAGCCGTGCCAAGAATTGGGCGCGGACGCAGACAAAAAGGCCATGCGCTGAAGGGAGAAATTCCAACTCCGCTTAATCCGCCCTCCGGCTGCGTCTTCCACACGCGCTGTCCACGCGCGCGGGAGAATTGCGCCAAAGTTCGGCCGAAACTAGAGCCGGCACCAGGACGCCCCGGTCAGCTTGCCGCTTGCCATTACAAGGACTGATCCGATGCTTCAATTCTCGCTCAAGAGACTGTTTCAGTCGATTTTGGTTCTCATTGTCATGTCCTTTCTGCTGTTCGTGCTGATCGGCCTCATGCCTGGCGACCCCATCGACAATATGTTTGAAGGAAATCCGTCGTTGACGCCTGAGCTCATGGCACGCATGCGTGAACTCTACGGCTTCGATCAACCGCTATCATTGCGCTATTGGCACTGGTTTTCGGCTGCGGTTCAGGGAGATCTTGGCTATTCGACCATGTATTTTCGCCCCGTCATGGCCGTTCTGGCGCCGGCCGTGCTTCAGACTGCAAAACTGCTTGGACTGACGTTGCTGTTTTCCGTTCCGCTGGCGCTCCTGCTGGGGTCGCTTGCAGCGCGCAGGCCAAACGGCGTGCTGGATTCAGCCATCGGAATTTTCTCCTTCGCCGCAATTTCGCTGCCGAACTTCTGGGTGTCACTTCTTTTTATCATCCTCTTTTCGGTCACGCTCGGCTGGCTGCCGGCTTCAGGTGTCCCGATGAGCAATGATGCGTCTTTCCTGGAAGAAGCACAGCATCTCGTCCTTCCAGTTGCTGTCCTGGTGATGTTTCACGTCGGTCCGCTCATCCGTTATGTGCGCGCAGCAATGATCGAGACTCTCTCGGCCGACTTCGTCCGCACTGCACGCGCCAAGGGACTAGACGAAAGGGCGGTGATCGTTCGGCACGCTCTGCGCAATGCGTTGATCCCGATGGTGACAGTTCTCGCACTTAGTTTCGGTCACCTGTTCTCGGGAGCGCTTGTGATCGAGACCATCTTTGGAATGCTCGGCATGGGCAAAATGATCTTCGATGCGATCGCCAACACCGACTTCAATCTGGCTCTCATCGGACTTTTGCTGGCAATCACCGTGGTCCTCGTCTCGAACTTGGTAGCCGACCTTTGCTACGCCCTTCTCGATCCGAGGATCACGCTATGACCGACGTATCAGGCCATCAGGAATTTCCCCGCATGCCCCTGCCGGCGGCGCAGTCTATCTGGCAGCTGCGCTTTGATAAGTTCCG
This sequence comes from Pseudorhizobium tarimense, assembly GCF_022968135.1. Classification (GTDB taxonomy): domain Bacteria; phylum Pseudomonadota; class Alphaproteobacteria; order Rhizobiales; family Rhizobiaceae; genus Neorhizobium; species Neorhizobium tarimense. The sequence goes on along the minus strand of NZ_JALJRA010000017.1, from coordinate 41,527 downwards.
TAGCCACCGCCTGGCGACCCTTTCGCTTGCATTCATGGCGCTACTGATCGTCTTCTGCTTGCTCGCCTGGCCTCTGAGCCTCTACCTGGACATCGATCCTAACAAGACCAACCTGCTGTATCGCTTTCAGGGGCCATCCTCGCAGCATCTGCTCGGCACTGATGATTTGGGGCGCGACGTTTTGATCCGCCTGATGTACGGTGGCCAAGTATCGCTCGCGGTTGGCGTTTTTACGACCTTCCTAATGTCGATCATCGGCATCGCCATCGGTGTGTCGGCTGGCTTCATCGGGGGCAGGGTCGACGGCTTTCTGATGCGTGTCACCGACGTTCTGGTGGCGCTACCATTAATCCCACTTTTGATCGTCCTTGGGTCGCTCGACCTCACAAAATTGGGCATGAGCAACGACCAAGCTGCGGCACCCTGGTTTATCTTCCTGCGCATCGTCATCATTATTTCATTAGTGGACTGGACGACCATGGCGCGGATTGCGCGTGCGGGCACCATCCAGATGCGTGACCGAGACTACGTGCGAGCCGCGCAGATTTCCGGAGCGGGGCGTTTGTACAACGTCTTTATCCACGTTTTGCCGAATATTTCGACGCCAATCATCGTGGCCGCGACCCTCACGATCGGTCGGGTCATTCTGTTGGAATCGACGCTGAGCTTCCTGGGGTTCGGGATAGTTCCGCCCACGCCAACATGGGGTAACATGCTGACGAACGCCCAGCAGCTTATTACATCAGCGCCCTTGCTCGCCGTTTACCCGGGTCTGCTGATCTTCGCCACCGTCATGGCCGTCAACTTCATTGGGGATGGAGTGCGCTATGCCTTCGATCCCCGCGCCGAAGCTGAAGGTAAACAAGACTAAACAAGGTTTGTAGGAGGAGAGAAAATGAAGCGTTACAAGTTGTTTACAGCTTTTGCCTTGGCGGCGACGATTCTTGGAGCGTCAGCACCAATGGCGCAGCCTGACAAGTCGCAACTGGTGGTCGGACAGCTCCAGTTCCTGACCAACTTCCATCCGCTCATACAGGTCAACAATACAAAGCGGCTGCAGGTCAATTACGGTCTGATGCCCCTGACCGCCTTCAATCCGGACGGGGAAAATATCTGCGTCCTTTGCAAGGAGCTTCCGTCAATCGAGAATGGCGCCGCCAAGTTTGTGGACAATGCAGACGGCACCAAGGGCATGGCGGTCACTTTCACGCTGCTGGATGAACTGAAATGGGGAGACGGCGAGCCGGTGACGTCAAAGGACGTAGCCTTCACACTGAAGATGGCCAACGATCCCAACATCGGCTTCTCGCCCTTCAATCCATGGACGAGGGCGACAACGGTCGAGATCATCGATGATCAGACTTTCACGCTACATTTGCCGGAAGTCACTCCAAGCTATGCCTCGTGGGACCATATACTTCCCGAACACATTGAAGGGCCTGTCTTTACCGAGAACCCGGACAGCGACAGTTATGTAAAGCAAACGCGATACAACACTGATCCAACCAATGCCGGCCTGTGGAACGGGCCATATCTCCTTAAAGAGTATCAGATCGGTACGCGTTTGACGTGGGAGCCAAATCCACACTGGCCGGGCGACAAACCGAAGCTCGACAAGATCACGCTGAGCTATCGCAACAACTCGTCTGCATTGGTGCAGAACTTGCTCTCCGGCGAGATCGACGCCGTGCCGGTAAGTCCCGGCGGCATCAGCTTTTCGCAGATGCTGGACGTTCGTAAGCAGCGCGGTGACCAACTCGCCTACCACACCACCCCCGGTACAAACCTGGAGCGGATAGCAGTCAATCTGGATAACCCAATCCTGAAGGACAAGAAGGTCCGGGAGGCTCTGCTTTTGGGGATCGACCGCGAGGCGATCACCACTGTTCTTTTCGATGGTCAGCAGTCCGTTGCAGATGGGCTCCTGTCCGACAGGAGCTCCTTCTACAATAATGACATAGAGGCCTACGCCTTCGATCCGGAAAAGGCTGGTACGCTCCTCGCTGAGGCCGGCTGGAAGCCTGGGAGCGACGGGATTTGCACTAATGACAACGGTGACCGCCTTGCACTTGAGTTGGCGACAACCGCGGGCAACCAGACCAGAGAGCAAATTGCGCTGATCATTCAGGACCAACTGAAGAACATCTGCGTTGAAATCAAGCCGAGCTTCGTCCCACTTCAGGAATATAACGGCGACTTGTCGCGACGCCGCGAGTTCAGCGGGCTGATCATGTCATCAATCCGTTTCTCGCCGTCGACCTCTCCTGCCATCGCGCTGGCGACGGACAGGATTCCGACTGCCGACAACAGCTGGGTTGGGAACAACTTCTCGGGCTACTCGGATCCTGAAATGGACAAGGCCCTGGAGGAATTCAGCGAGGCCCTTTCGCCGGCGGCGCAGAAAGATGCGTGGGCCAAGATCCAGTCCATCTTCTCCCAAGATCTCCCGATGCTGCCACTGTACTTTTACGCAGAAGCGTACGTTTCGACCCCAGATCTGAAGGATTTCAGGATGAACACCTATGATCCGTTGATGATCTGGGCCAAGGAATGGCGTCGCGAATGAGAGGCGCGCATTAGCAAGCGTTTGTCGGCGGCTCCCGAAATGGGGCCGCTGCCTTTTTTCTGCAAGGGGAGTGCAATGAAGATCGCCCTGATGGACGACTATCTCAATGTAGCGCGCGGGTTGGTGGACTGGAGCCCTGTCGAAAGGAAGGCAAGCCTTGATGTTGTCGATCGACCTTTTTCTGACATCGAGACGGCGGCGGCTACCTTGGCCGAATATGACATCCTCTGCACGTTGCGAGAACGTACGCCATTCCCTGCCGAGCTGATCCGACGGCTGCCCAAGCTCCGATTCTTGTGTGTTACCGGCAAACGTTACGACACGGTCGATTTGGAGGCCGCGCGTGCGCAGGGCGTAATTGTATCGAACACTCCCGTTTCGGGTGCAGGGGCAGGAGCCGTGACCGAACTGACCTGGGGGCTGATTCTCTCGCTGGCACGAAATATTCCCTTTGAGGATCGTCACATGCGTCTTGGAGAATGGCAGCATGGTGTCGGCACCACGCTCCGACATAAGCGTCTGGGCGTGGTCGGACTTGGAGGGCTGGGCCAAGATGTGGCGAGGATCGGCTTGGCCTTCGGCATGGACGTCGTTGCGTGGTCGCCGAACCTGACGGATGAACGTGCGGCCCAGGCGGGGGTTAGGCGCTTGGCTAAGGATGAACTTTTCTCCACGTCTGATATAGTTAGCTTGCACTTAGCTTTGGCTCCCGCCACGCAGCGTGTCATCGATGCTCAGGCGATCAGTGCGATGCGCCCCAACGCGATGCTGATCAATACCGCCCGTGCGGGACTGCTGGATGAGGAGGCGCTAATTGCCGCACTGAGCGAACGTCGCATCAGGGGCGCCGCACTTGACGTTTACGGAGTCGAGCCACTTCCCCCCGACCACCCCTTGCGCTTTCTCGACAACGTCGTGCTGACCCCCCATCTCGGCTATTTCACTCGCGAAATGCTGACGGCCTATTACGAATTCGCACAAGAAAACATTCTTGCCTTCCTGGATGGTGCACCCATCCGCGTCGTTTCCTGAGATGAGAATCACGTCACTGCCGGCGCCAATCCGGGTTATGTTGACGACACAGTTCGGGCTTTTCGCTGCTGGCAACGGGCTGTCGTTGATCGGCACATGGATGCAAAAGATCGCCTGTGCGTGGCTCATCTGGAACTGGACGCAATCATCACTTCTACTTGGCGTGTTGGCTGCGGGAGACTTGATGCCGGTGATCGTAGTGGGTCCGTTCGCCGGCGTTGCAGCCGATCGCTGGAACCGGATGCACCAGAATATCGTCGCGCAAATGATGTCGACAGCGCTCGCTTTGGTGGTGGCCTTACTGCTGTGGATCGACCAGCTTAACATCGTCACGCTGATTGCCTGCGTCACCCTTCAGGGTACTCTCATGGCTGCCGTTCAGCCCGCCCGGTTGGCAATGGTCCAGCAAATGGTGGCGCGCGAGGACATGACGGTCGCCGTGGCTATCAATTCAATCAACGTGAACATGGCGCGTATGGTAGGGCCTGCCATTGCTGGCGTGATGATCACGCAATTGGACATCATCTGGGTGTTCGTGGCGAACGCGGTCGTCACTTCGGCCTTCGTCGTACTGCTCTTGCGACTTAAGTTGAAGCCGCGCGAGGAGGAGCCGTCACGGGGGAAATTCCTCGCATTGATGCTGGAGGGCTTCGTCTATGTGGGGCAGCGCCCGCAGATACGGATGCTGCTGGTGGTCCTTTTCCTAGGTGGGGTGTGTCTTCGTTCATTGCTTGAACTGGTTCCCGCCATTGCGGCTCAGACATTCCAGGATGCGACGATCGGGCTTGCGGTGCTGACGGGGACGGCAGGTTTTGGGGCCATGATCTCGGGTCTAACTGTTCGAAACGGCGAGACAGCGCCTTTGCTGCGGGAGGTTTTGGTATGGTGGGGGACAGGGGCGATGGCGGGTGCAGTGCTGACAAATGCCCCGCATGTTGTCCTTGCCTTACCCGCGGCCGCATTTGTTGGAGCCGCCATCACCCGCGGTCTGGTCGGGACCCAGACCTTCATACAGCTATCGACACCCGACGCTTTGAGGGGACGAGTCCTCAGCGTCCATGGCCTGATTGCGCGCGCGAGCCCGGCCGTTGGGGCTTTAGGCATTGGCTATTTTGCCGACCGGATAGGATTGCCCGCCGCTGTGAGCGTTGCTTCGGTGCTCCTGCTGGTCGTCGTATTGGGGTTATGGCTGCGCGAGCGCACGGGCGGCTAGAGGTGAGCTTCGTATGCAGCGCGCTGTCCTAAGGCCTCAGAAGATCGGAACATAGACCATACAACAGTTCGAACGCTGCTTCGTGAAGCCGGTTGTTTAGTCGGCGAACCGGCAACACGATCTGGACCTTAAGCAGTATTTCGGGCTTGACTATCTTGCGCATGCGCAGTCCCTTTGCTGCAGAGTTCACTGTGCGGCGAGAACGGGGTGTCGCGACCGTTACACCCATGCCCTTCTGGATCATCTGGAACGTCGTCTCGAGCGAATCCAGCTCGCATTCAACGAGCAGTTTGTGTCCCTCGCGCGCAAGCGCGTTTTCAAGCAATTCGCGCACCCGATTTGGGCGGCTGGTGATGATGATCGGAAGTTCGGCAAGCTCATTGAGCGAAAAATCCGGACCAATGACATCGTGCTCCTCCTCAGGAAGAACCTCATAAAGGTGAAGGCTTTCCGCATGTACCTCGTGGATTTCCAGCATGGGTGAGGCCGGGGCGTCGAATAGCACGGCCATATCGAGCTGTCCCGATAGGATCCATTCCTGGATCTGGTTGGAGCGCCCGTTGAGGATATGGACCTTCGCGTCTGGCAGTTCGTTCTTCAGTTTGCCGATCAGTGGAAGCGAGATCGAGTTTGACAGAGACGTAGGCATCCCCAACGATACGGAACCTGCTCGACCTTGCCGGGCGTTCTCCATGTCCTCGTATGTCCGCGCTAACATCTTCAGGATGCCGCGGGCATGTCCATGCAGTCGTTCTCCTGCCTCCGTCGGTGTGACGCCACGCCCGTTGCGAATCAGCAAAGATTCCTTCAGCTCGATCTCGAGTGCCCGAATTTGTCGGCTGAGGGCCGGCTGCGCGACGTGTAGATAGGCAGCCGCGCGGCTGAAGCTGCCCATTTCCACGACCCTCGAAAAATACTGCAGCTGTCGGATATCCATCGAATTCACCTAATGAGGCCATGCCAGAGCGGCATATCTGATACAATTGCATCGCCAATAGTAATAGACAAGGTGCCCGTTGTAGATTGAGAACATCAAGCGAGGGAGGCTATATGTCCGACAATGGCGAGGCTGCGGCTCGAGTTTGGGAATGCATCCTGTGCGGCTGGCGTTATGATGAAGCCGAAGGTGACCCCGACAGCGGGATCGCGCCGGGGACACGATGGGAAGACATCCCTGACGACTGGTTCTGCCCGGAATGCGGTGCGGCGAAAACCGAATTCGACATGGTGTTGGTCTCGTGAAGAGGGATCGTCATCCGGGCGTCGTGGTCATTGGCGCATCGCATGCCGGACTGGCAGTCGCAGCCGAACTGCGAAAGCTGGAATACCTCCATCCTATCACCCTGATAAGCGATGAAGTGGCCTTGCCCTACCACCGGCCGCATCTATCCAAGGAGTGTATCTCCGGCCAAATGCCTGTGCCGCGCGATCTTCGACCGCTAGGTTTCTTCGCCGAAAACGACATTGATCTTCGACTGAATTCATCTGTAGTCGCCATCGAACGGAACCTGCACCAGGTCCGCCTGTCATTTGAGAACCTGCCTTACGAAAACTTGATCATCGCAACCGGAGCCGATGCGAGACGACTCCCTGAAGCGATCGATCCAGAAGGCCACGCCATAACCTTGCGCGTGCGCGCGGACTGGGAGATCTTGTCCGTCAGGTTGCGTCGAGCACGGCATATCGTCGTGATCGGTGGCGGGCTTATCGGATTGGAGGTCGCGGCGGCGGCCTGTGCATTGGGGGCGGCTGTTACTGTTATCGAAGCAGCCGGTCAGTTAATGGCGCGCAGCCTGTATCTTCCCTTGGCCGAGGAGGTGCTTCAGCGGCACACCGCCAACGGCATTAACTTCCGCTTGAATGCGCGGGTTGCCAGTGTCGGTTCGTCGGGCATCACGCTCGAGCACGGTGAGAGAATCGATGCGGACCTTGTAGTGGCTGCTGTCGGTAGCAGCCCGCGCTGCGATCTCGCCGTGGAGGCGGGCCTTGCCTGCAGCGATGGGATAGAGACCGATGCGCAGGGCCGAACCGCTGATCCGGTAATCTTTGCGCTGGGAGACTGCGCCCGGTGGAGCAACTCAGGACGATCAGAGCGCCACGAAAGTGTCGCTGCGAGCCAAGCGCAGGCGAAGGCTGTCGCCGCGGCAATTACGGGCGTAGCCGCGCCCCCAAACGTACCGCTTCGGCTTTGGTCGACCCAGGGAGAAATCCGACTGCAGATGTCGGGTCCGGTAAAGACGGGGTGCAAGACACATCTCGAGCAGGTCGAGGAAAGTGGACTCCTGTTGCGAGCGGTCGAGGATGGACGGCTGATTGCAGTTCAGGCCCTGGATGCGGCACGATCCTTTTCTTCGGCAGTCTCTCGTATAGGAGAGATCGAGAGCCCCCGAGACGCGAGTCTGATCGCAAACTGTTCGAACTAAATGGGAGCCAAATGATGGAAGCTGTTCAATACGCTGAGAAAGAGCCCGATCGCTTTAAGCGCGGGAAAGGGTGGAAGGTCAATCTGTTCGGAAAAAATTCCGATGTACCGGCAAAGGACCTTCAGGCCTTCCGTATCGACATGAGCGCGAATATGCAGCTCGACAGCCACTTCCACATCGTCGACCAGTTTCAGATCTTCATGGCGGGCTCGGGGACTATCGGGCGAGATGACGCCGCAACTATCACTGCCCATTACGCCGACCACCACACAGGATACGGCCCGCTGATCGCCGGGGAGCAGGGCATGAGCTATCTCACCTTGCGCCCAAAAACAGATGCGGGGCTGGTAAAGTTGTCAACGCCGAATGTGCGCGACCTTCTCAAGCCGACCAAGCGACGCCACCGGGTCTCATCCAAGGTGGTGCTTTCCATTCCCCCCGTCATGGCGCACCTTGAAAAGCCGGTGGTCGAGACTGTCATGGAGGAGATGCCGGGAGACGAAGGCATGACCGTGAAGGTCATCCGCCTTGGGGCTGAGCAGAGTGTCGACGGACCGGCGACTGAAGGCACTGGCGGCTACTTCATTATCGTCATGAATGGCTCGGTCCTTCACGAAGGCAAAGAATACGAGCCTTGGTCATTGATCTGGGTGGCCCACACAGATGCGCCGATAAAGCTTGAAGCCGGAAGCAAAGGCGCCGAAGTCATGGCCTCAGTTTTCCCGGTCTGGGATGATTGGATGAGAGAACTGGGGGAGTCATGATGATGGTGTCGGACGCACTGCGTGCAGCCTTCGCCCCGTACAAGCGGCTGCGCGTGGCGCTGAACCATGGCAACCGTGTGCTTGTTTCGCGCGACAAGACAGGCGATGCCTACGGGATCACCGTCGATCTGGCAAGAGCACTTGCGCAACGGCTAGAACTTGAACTGGAGTTCATCCACTACGAGCGTGCAATAGACGTCTCAAACAATGCCGCCTATGACCGCTTTGACATCTGCTTCCTGGCCGTCGATCCCAAGCGCGCTGAAACCATTGCCTTCACCGATCCCTATATTAGGATCGAAGGAAGCTACCTTGCCGCGCCGCATTGTGATGTCCCCGATGCAGACACTCTGGTCGCCGACGGGCTGCCGGTCGGGTCGGTTGAAGGCAGCGCCTATACGCTCGATCTTTCACGCAAGCCGGGATCGAAACATCTTGTGGTCTTTGCCGATGTTCACGCGGCTCTTGAGGCGCTGGACAAAGGCGCGGTGGCGGCCATCGCTGGCATTCGCGATGTCATGCAGCTGGAAGCAGAGAAGCGCCCCGGCGCGCGCGTCCTAGATCCTCCTTTCATGGAGATATTGCAGGCGATGGGAATGCCGGTAGGGCGGCCGGATGCGGCCCAATATCTGCGTGATTTCGTTTCCGACATGGCCCGTTCAGGTCGCGTGGGCGAAATACTTGAACGCCATGGGATTTCGGCCGCATGCGCGGTTGTCCCATCCGGTGAGAATTGATGATCCGATAAGGAGCCCTTGAAGCAGCCTGCACCGGCGCGGCGCGGCCGCGGGACTGCTTCGACACACGAATCTGGATGATCTTCCTGCCCCAAGACCACGTGTTCAAACACGTCTCGGTTCTGGGAGCATGACTGCGTGTCAATCGAGTACACTCTAAGGGAGGAAATTATGAGTGTTTCCAGACGATTCTTCTTACAAATGACGGTGGCCGGTGCTGCCTTCGGCAAGTGGACGCCGAGCGCCCTGGCAGACGAGGTGCCACATGAAATCGCCGCGACGTCGCCCTGGTTCTGCAACCAGGTGGCGTTTACCAGCGAAGGCCACATGTTCTTTGGCCTTCCGCGTTATCCAGATCACGACATAACGCCGAGCCTTGCCAAGCGAGCCGCGAATGGGGAAGCAGTGCCGTTTCCAGGCAACGGCTGGAACGACTGGAAGCCGGGCGATGATGGCAAGGAATCGTTCGTCTACGTAAACTCGATACACATCTTCAAGGACAATACGCTCTGGGTAGTCGATCAGGGTGGCCTGCGCGCCGACAGCTATCCCAAGGAATTGTCTGAACCTAAGCCGGGTGCTCAAAAACTGGTTCAAATGGACCCTGAGACCGGCAAGGTGCTCAAGGTCATCGCCTGGGACAAGGACATACTGCCAGAGCAGGCGAAGATGAACGACCTTCGGGTGTTTGATTCGCATGTATATGTGACGGACTCAGGTCTCGGGGCGCTGATCTATCATAACCTTGAGACTGGCAAGACTTTGCGCCGCCTTTCGGGTTACCCGCAGATGCAGGCCAACGTCGCGCCAGGCGGCGAGAGCGGCAACCACAAGACTCCCAAGATCGACATGATCGAGGTCAGCAAAGACGGTGAGTGGTTGTATGCCGCCGCCCCCACGGGTCCCTTCGTCAAGATCCGCACCGCTGATATTCGGAATGAGAGCCTGACTGACGACCAGCTGGCCGAAAAGGTCGAGCACTACGCCGGTATTCCTCGCAGCGGAGGCTGCTGCTTGGATACGCTAGGCAACCTTTATCTGTCGGAGCTCGATAACAAGCGTGTGTCGATCCTCGCGCCGGATGGAACGTCTGCGGTTTTGACATCCGACGAGGAGTTCATCAGCCCGGACGGCACGTTCATGACCTTGGACCGGACACTCTATCTGCCGGTGACGCAGGCCAGGCGGACACGGCTTTTTGGCAACGAAACTGACATGATCAAGCAGCCCTGGAAGATCTACGCGATCAAGCTGCCCCAAGAGTATGCCGGGATCAAGCTCGGCGATTCTCTCAACGGCTGATCGTTACAAGGATGACAGTTTGCCCGCGACCTTCTGCGTTCGCGGGTCCTCAAATCAAGATCCGTGCCTCGTGAGGGAAGCGTCGCGCGGTTAGATGATCCGGATCGTCAGCTTTCTTCACTCATGAGATCGACGCTGAGCGGCTGCTGCATCGGCCGTATTGTCGGGATCGCAAAGATCTCTTGGGGACCAGTTGCCGGCCATGATCCTCGACAACAAAAACGGCCGCATTGGGTTGGCAGGCCCGATGCGGCTCGAGGGTCCGTTGTTCCTCAGGGACGATTGAGCCTTTGAGCATCGAGTCCATAACGCTTCAAGACAAGTTCGCGATTCAGTTCATCCCGTGTAGGGTAAGGCGTCGTCGACACGGGATATGCGTAACCGTCGTTGAAGCGCATCATCTCCGGTCCGTCTTCCGGCTGCTTCCATTCCGCCAGACCATCGCCATTGGGGTTTCCGGTCTTCACGAAGTTGGCAAGATAGGACGACATGGTGTCGGCCATTCGATAGTCCTTTTCAGTCCAGGGCCGCTGACCGTCGATGTCGCGCAGTGAGTTGAAGTAATACCAAAGTTCGGACGAATGGAACGAGCCGTAGAATTCAGAGTTGCGCCCGGGCGGAGGGTTGTCGAAGTAATACACCCACACATTGTTGTTGCTATTGTGGCTCTTCGCGTATCGGGCGGAAATCATCGCTTCGGCCAAGACTTCATCGGCCCCCGCCCTCAGCTTCAGTCGGTAGGCCTGCGACGGATCGTCCGCTGGATAGACCTTCTGCCATTCAGGTCCGTAGCGGTCCTCCATCCATGCGGCATATTCGGCGATTGCCAGTGTCTTCTCCGGACCGCCGTCGAGCGACGTGCGCTCGTCGGCGTTGGCGCCGGTTAGAATGTCAATGCCGTCAAGCGCGCCGTCACGCATGAGATCGACGGATTCTTCCGTGATCATTTTGCCGTCTATCGTGTCGCCGTTAATGGCGCTGCGCAGAGCGTAGTAGAGTAGCCGATCGTCGGTGGCGCTGACGGGCTGAAAAAAGCGTTCGGCGGGCAAGGCGCGCAGGTCGGAAAGGCTCATCGGTTTGCCGAAGATCTTTTCGAGGGCGGCAGCGTTCTCCTGCTCGGCCTCGTCCGCGGGTGCCTCGTCTGCCGGCCCGATACGAAACGTGGATTGCATCACCGCCCGCTTGAACAGACCCTTGGCGGGAGCAGCGCGAAGAAGGCCATACACATTGCGCGATCCGGCCGATTGACCGCCGATTGTGACCGTTTGGGGGTCGCCGCCAAACTGGGAAATGTTGTCATGAACCCAGTGAAGCGCCGCAATCAGGTCCTGATCGCGCTGGTTGCCGGAATAGCCTTCCGAATTCTCCGCCGTTATTTCCTTGAGCGCCATCTCGCCAAACACCCCGAGACGGTATTGCGCGGTCACCACCACAATCCCCTTCTCGGCCAGCTTTGAAGCCCAGAATTCCATCTCCGATCCGTAGCCGTGGGCATTCGCACCGCCGTGGATCCACAAATAGACAGGCAATTTGGCTTCGCCAGATTTTGCCGGTGTGAAGATGTTCAGCGCGGCACCGTTTTCGCTGATTGGGGGCAGATAGGCTTGGTCATAGTAGAACTCGTCACCCCAGAACTCACCGGTCGGATTGATCCCCGACCACTGCATCGATCGGTCAGGCCAGGTGTCGGCGGTTTTCACACCCTCCCAAGCCTTGACCGGGGTCGGGGCGCCAAACCGGGCCCTCCCGCTGGCTGGACCGGCGTAGGGAAGACCCTTGAAAAGGGTGACGCCGTCGACATCGGTCGGGATGCCTTGCACCTTGCCGCCGGTCACGCTGAGAACACCGAGCGGCGTCTCCTTGTCGGATCCGCCGGTCTGCGCACGTGACGTTTCGGCGAGCACCAAGGCCAGCGTGAACGACATGGCGCACACGACAAGTAGCCGGGTCGTACCACGACGAATCTTCTTTGATGATATCGACATAGAAACTCCTCCTTTTCCGTCGATTACCTTGAACTGAGCTACCTTACCGGCACTTCAATCCTCAGAATGGTGCTGCAAGCAGGAAGTTCGGTAGATCTCATTATCGTTTGGCCATCCCTTCTTCGATAACCTGTCGCATGTAACCGTCGCGTGTGGGGTAGATAGTCTGAGTGCGCAATTCAGCCTCACCCTCATGGAGGCGCAGGAACCGGCTAGGGCCGTTGTCGGAGCCCCCACTGACCTGTTCCCAGTGCGGCACCGAATGACCGTTCGGGTCACCGGTTTTCACGAAGTTGGCTAGGTAAGTCATTGCCATCTGCTTCATACGAAAGTCCGGATCGCTCCAGGGCCTCTGGTCCTTCGCTCCCTCGCGAAGCGAGCCGTTCCAGTACCACAGGTCCGCAGCATGGTAGGCGCGTTTGAGGCCCTGGTCCTTGCCCGGCGGCCAGTGATCCCAATAGTACAGGTAGATGTTGGAAGCTGGACTATTCGCCTTGGCAATCTCTGCTCCAATCCGCACGTACTGGAACATGTAGTCGTTGATCGCCCGCAAGGCCAGACGCGACGCCTCGACCGGGTCATCCGTGGCATATAGCGGGAAAATCGTGGGATCTACGTTACCCACTTGATACTCGCGTATGAAGTTCAGCAGCGCCTCGTGCTGCTCGTCTTCCGTCATGGAAGAAACGCCGCGGAGACCCGTATATTCATCGGCCGTTTGGCCGATAACGATGTCCAGTCCGTCGAAGTCACCGGGCTGTAGCAGATTGACCGAGTCCTCGGTGAAGACATGATCATCAATGGTGAAGAATTGGCCGCCGCCGGTTGCTCTCGCCAGGAGACTGAAAAGCGACTCCTTGCCATCCTTCCATGGGGCCAGCCACTTGGCCTCATCGATCGCTCTCAAATCGACCAAGGTCGTTGGTGCCCCCATAACCTCGTCGACTGCAGCCTGATCGTGCTGCGCCTTCGAAGCGAAATTCTTTATCTTGCCGGGGAGGAACCCGGTGAAACTCGACTGGATGAAGGCGCGGCGGAAAAGGCCTTTGGCGAGAGGGGTTCGCAGCAGAGCAACCGCGTTTTCCCCGCCCGCGGATTGACCGCCGATGGTTACGGTATGAGGATCGCCGCCAAACTCGCTAATATTGTCGCGGATCCATTCGAGCGCATCGACCAGATCCAGGACAGCGAAATTTCCCTTGGCGCCGTTGGGGCCGCTGTTTTCCATTTCCGGCAGCGCCATAAAACCTTGCGCCCCTAGCCGGTACTGCACGGAGACTACAACGATACCCTGTGCCGCCAGTTCTGCATCATAGATGTCAGCCATTGCCGAGGAGCCCAGGCGGTTGGCCCCTCCATGAATGAGCATGTAAACCGGTAGGCTGGCATCCTTCGTTTCTGCGGGTGTCCACACCGTGAGGTTGAGACCGTCGGATGATACGGGTGGCTGGCCGGATTCAGATCCGGGATCCTGTAGCATCCTGTCGCCCCAGCTTCCCGCCGTCATGGTGCCAGTCCATGGCGTTACGGGGGGAGCGGGCTTCCAAGCGTTCTCCCCACCGACATTTCCGGCGTAAGGAATTCCTCGAAACTCGCTGACACCCCGGGTGTCACTGGGAATGCCTTGAACCGTTCCGCCCGTCACGTCGACGACTTCGATCGGAGCTGCTTCACTAAGTTGCGTCATCCCGAGCCCAAACGCGGCGGCTGCGAGAGCCCGCGCCAAGGCGGCTATTGCGACTGTTCTTGGAAGTCTCGGGCATCTTTGCATTTCGTTATATCCCCCTGGCCCAGTTCCATGGCCGCTTCGGCATCGTATGGCGGATCCTGCCCCATTCCCTCAACATTTGCTCAGTTCTCAAAGCGCCTGTCGGGTCGCAGGCAGCACATTTTGATGCATCCAACCAGGAATCGGCAAGTCTGCTGACTAGATAGCTGATATGCCTTGTGGCTATTGCGGTATTGCCGCCTGGCCGGAATAGATCCTGTTGAGGCGTTCAACTTCGGAGGGGCTATGTCTCGGGCTGGTTGCTCCATCATGACCGATAGAGCGATCGCTCTTGGTAGGAAATGGTTCCCATGTACCAAGTCCACTCTGACTTGAAAGCGGGCGGCGGTGTCGGCCAGCGAGACCTCTCCCGTGGACGCTTTGCAGCCTGCGGCCACTAGAGCATCGGTCCTGAATTAGGAATCGGAAGGGGTTTCTTTGGGCTCTGGTTTGTGATTCCCTTCTATTTGGAGGTGAATCGCATGGGCAAATCTCATTCTGCTGATCTTCGCCAACGTGTTGTTACGATGGTTTCTGCTGGCCAGTCCTGCCGCGCCGCAGCGCGCCATTTCGCGATCAGCGACAGCTCCGCAATCAAACTGATGCAGCGCCATGAACGGACGGGGACGATAGCCCCCGCGCGGCAAGGCAGGCCACCGGGTAGTGGAAAGCTATCACCCTATCGCGATTTCCTGGTCGCCCAGGTCGAGGCGAAGCCAGATATTACCATGCCTGAGCTGGCCCGACGTCTCGAGAAAGAACATGCTATTATTATCCCCCCATCTTCGTTGTCTCGCTTCCTGATATTGCAGGGCTTCACATATAAAAAAACAGCTGATGGCAGCGGAACGCGCACGTAAAGATGTGCGAGAAGCCCGAGAGTTCTGGATTGAAAGCGCCAACCCAGAATGCAACTCGAACCGCAGCGGCTTGTTTTCCTTGACGAAACCTCTGTGAATACGAAGATGGTGAGGCTGCGTGGCCGCTCTCAATGTGGAACACGCCTGGTCATGAACGCGCCGTTCGGGCACTGGAAGACACAGACTTTCGTCGCCGGCTTGAGATGCTTCGGACTAACTGCTCCCTGGATCATCGACAGGCCAATGAACCGCGTAATTTTCGACACCTATGTCGAAACGCAACTTGTTCCGACCCTCAGTCCTGGCGACGTTGTCATCTTGGATAATCTGCGAGTTCATAAAAGCACGCGAGCAGCAAATATCCTCAAACAAGTCGGCGCATGGTTCCTTTTTCTCCCAGCTTACTCGCCGGATTTGAACCCGATTGAAATGGCCTTCTCAAAGATCAAAGCCCATCTGAGAGGGGCCGCGGCCAGAACATTCGATGCCCTCTCGCAGGCACTCGGATCCATCTGCAACCTCTTCGACATCCACGAATGTCGAAACTACTTCTCGGCCGCAGGATATGGGTTCGTTTAATCGTACGTTGCTCTAGCTTCTGCAGCAAGGCACCGGGGTCCATCTTCACCAAGGGGGCGACCTGTGGCAGTGGGTTCATAAGAGCAGCTCTGGTGAATGCGAATTGAGGAGGGCTGCCAGCCCGCCCCCGGGTGGCTGAAGCTGGCATGAGATGGTAAGGCGATGCCGTAAGTGAAACTGGCTGTTTCCTTCCAAACTCCCGTTCTCAGATCAGGCTTGCCTGGCTGACCTCGCATCAACAGCTGCTAGCGAGCACCGGCCTGGCTCGGCTCACGCCCATTCGACGTCGTACAAATAATTCGGCGTTTTGCGCTAATTTTAATGACGGCCTCCACGCCTCATGGCGATCGCGACCCTCATTTTGCTCAATTGCTCTTGTGAAGAGGTGCCGGAAAAACGCGTCCCTCCATCAGCTTGCGGGCCGTCCTCAGCGTCCCGATTCCCTCGATCGCTCCGTGATTGTCGCGGCGTACAAGCACTTCCGCTGCACCAGTCGGATGCTCCACCAAAAAGCGCTCGTCCTCGGGCACATTCGCAACCTCGGCGGCGACGGATTCGGGAAGGGTGCAGGCTGTCGCAACGCTGACGGCTGCGAAGACGCCGATCGATGCATGGCATCGGTGAGGGATGAAGCTCCGGGTGCTGATGGTCCCGCCGTTCTGGGGTGGTGAGACGAGTGTCATCTTCGGAACCGACTTCTCCTTCACGTCGCCGAGGTTCATGAGGGGACCTACCGCAAGGCGGATCTTTTCCAGCTTCGCCTTCAGCTCAGTATCGGCATCGAGCGCCTCGCGATCCTCTTTGCCTGTGAGTTTGAAGTCTGCGGCACGCAGGATGACGATCGGCATACCGTTGTCGATCAGCGTGCAGTCGAAGCCTTCCACCACGTCACGCGCGTTGCCAGTGGGCAGAAGAGCGCCACACATGGATCCTTCCGTGTTCTGGAAGAAAAGCGGGATGGGTGCGTGATGACCTGGTACGCCATCGATGGCAGCGTCGCCCTCATAAGTGACCTTGCCGCCGGGGGTCGATACCTGCGCCAGCGAGACCTCTCCGGTGTTGAGCATATGGATGCGAACCGGCGTGACTGCATCTTGGGCCTTTACCAGTCCTCGTTCGATCGCAGCCGGTCCGGTGGCCGCAAGAATGTTGCCGCACCCTTGCGCGTCAGTCACCACGGGCTGGTCGACGAAGACCTGAAGGAACAGGTAGTCGATGTCGGCATCCGGCCGCGTGGACGGCGAAAGGATCGCAACCTTAGAGGCCAGCGGGTCAGCGCCGCCGATACCGTCGATCTGCCGGGCATCGGGAGAGCCCATCACCCCCAACAGCAGGGCGTCGCGCTCCTTGGGATCGGCCGGAAGGTCGGAGGCAAGGAAAACGGCAGCCTTGGAGGTGCCGCCGCGCATCCACAGGCACGGAATACCGTTGGAGCAAGGATCAGACATATTTCAGCCCCTTCTCTGCAAGCCGCTCGCGCATGCTGTAGATGTCGAGCCCAAGCTCACCGCTTGCCAGCCGCTTGCGCTTTGCCTCTTCAGCAGCCAGGCGTTTGTCGGCGGCGTCCGCCACCGTCGCGGCCTCGGCACGCTTGACCACCACGACACCGTCATCGTCGGCGACAATGATGTCACCGGCCTCGATCGCCGCACCTGCGCACACGATCGGCACGTTGACCGATCCCAAGGTTTCCTTCACCGTCCCCTGTGCGGACACAGCCTTCGACCACACCGGGAAGCCCATCGCCGTCAGATCCCGCACGTCGCGTACGCCGGCATCGATGACAAGACCACGGCAACCCCTTGCCTGTGCCGAGGTGGCCAATAGGTCGCCGAAATAGCCGTTGTCGCAAGGGGAGGTTGGCGCGAGCACAAGAATGTCCCCCTCCTTCAGCTGTTCGATTGCCGCATGCACCATCCAGTTGTCCCCCGGAGGCGCGGAGATGGTCACCGCCGAGCCGGCGATCTGGGCGCCAGAATAGATCGGGCGCATGTATGAGGCCAGGCAGCCGCGCCGGTCCTGCGCTTCATGAACGGTCGCGACGCCTGCCTTGGCGAGACGATCGATGATAGCGGCGTCCGCCCGCTGGATGTTCTGAACGACAACAGCCATGTTAATTCTCCTTCTTGACCGGGGGCGTGCCATGCGTGTGGAAGGTCTCGATGGTCTTCAACCCCCAGGCTTGGCCCTTCCTACGGTCGGCTTCGGTCCAAACGACGGGCTTCCAGTCGGGGGCCAGGATGAGCCTGGCGCCGGCATTGGCCAATTCGACGCGGTTACCCGCTGGCTCCCAGACATAGAGGAAGAACGTGCCCTGGATTGCGTGCTTATGCGGCCCCGTCTCGATATGGATGCCGTTCTGCAGGAAGATATCGGCGGCACGCAGGATGTCCTCCCGCTGGTCCGTTGCATAAGTGACGTGGTGAAGCCTGCCTGCCCCGCCAGCGTGTTCTTCCGTGCATGCCAGGTCATAGGTCTTGTTGTTGACCGTGAACCAGCAGCCGCCGATGCGGCCATTGTCGAGCTGGATCATCTCCGTGACCCGGGAGCCGAGGCAGGTTTCCATGAACCGGCGAAACTCGGTGACATCGCTCGATAAGAGGTTCAGGTGGTCGAGGCGACGCGGCGCCGCACCCGTGAAAGCGGAGGCCATATTCTTAAGTGCTGCCCGCTCGGCCTCAACTTGCGGCTCGTACCATTGCGTCTCCCAATAGATCTCGAAGACGTGGCCGAAGGGATCCTCGAAGCGGAAGGATCGACCATGGCTGAGATCCCCGTCCACCCAGCCGTGCACCTTGTAGCCAGAGGCTTCAATCGCCGCCACACGCCGCTTCAGCGCCTCGGGTGACGCGGCACGATAGGCAACATGGCCTATCCCGGTCTGGTGGTGGCGCGTCAGCTTCAGGGAGTGGAACTCGTAGTCGTCCCATGCCCGCAGGTAGGCTGAAGTCTCATCTTCGGCCGAAACCTTGAGCCCGTAAACCCGCGTAAAGAAGTCGAGGCTCTCGCCGTAGCGGTCCGTGTACATCTCCACGTGACCGAGATGGGCGATGTCGAAGCACTGCTCCATGAAAGCCTCCCCTAAAGCTCATCCACCGTGCGCGGGAAGATGGACTGGAAGCCTTCAGCATATTTGCAGTCGCGTCCGCCGGACTGACCGCCGGAATTGCGCTTGAAATGGTTGGCGCGGTTGATCGCGACGCGCGTGTAATATTCCCACAGATGCTCCTGGCCTTCCATGCACTCGATGGCGGCGCGCTTCTTTTCCCAGACAGGCGTGATGTCGAGGAAGGTATCCGGCTTCCACCCCATCTGCTCCGTCTGATGCGGCTCGAAGAGATAGAGCTGCGGCGCGCCCAACACTTTCTCGCCCGGATTGTGGCCCCAGGCCTGGGCGATCATGCGGCACTCGAGCGCCACCTGCGTCGCGTACATGTGGTCGGTGTTGTAGGGATCGTACTGGGAGTGGCTTAACATGAAGCGGGGCTGCACCTTTCGGATCACATCCACCAGAGAATTCTTGTCGTCGCGGCTGAGTTCGAGCGGGTAGTCTCCCAGATCCATGCATACGAGATCATGAATGCCAAGGGCTTCGCCAGCACGCTCGGCTTCGGCGCGACGCGCCTCCTTGACCCGGTCCAGCGTCATACCCTCCTGCTTCCAAAGCTTTGCACTCTCTCCCCGTTCGCCGAAAGACAGGCAGACGACGGTTACATTGTAGCCGAGCTGCGCATGAAGCGCGATCGCTCCTCCACAGCGCCAGACGAAATCTGCGGCATGAGCGCTGATGACAAGAGCTGTCTTCGGGGCGGTGCTGGTACTTGTGGGCATAGTGCTTCCTCCTGAAACTGCAGGGAAGATCGCTTGCCAGGCTTCCAGGAGCAAATGAAAAAGCTGCTCATCGTCATAAGCTGTAGCTATAGATTGTAGCGGCAGCATCGAGCGTGTGCAAACATCAACCTACTTGCAGGAGGAGTCAGTTCATGAGGGAAGCCAGTGCTGGAGTTACAAAATCCTTGGCGTTCGTCGGCTTTGGAGAGGCTGCGCATGCCTTTGCATCGGGATGGCAGCTTTCGGAGGCGACGGAGGTCGGCGCTTATGACGTAAAACTGGCGGATCCCGAGGCCGCAGCGCTGGTCCTGGAGCGATGTCGCGAAGCCGGCGTCGTCCCGATGAAGCAGATGGGCCAGGCGCTGGATCGCGTAGGCCTCGTCTTCTGCCTGGTCACTGCCGACCAGGCCTTCGCGGCAGCCTGTGCCGGCGCCGAGCATCTGCCGAGCGGGGCGTTGTGGCTCGATGGCAATTCCTGTGCGCCGCAGACCAAGCAGAAGGCGGCCGAAGTCATCGAACGGGCTGGCGGCC
The DNA here is from genome assembly GCF_022968135.1 of Pseudorhizobium tarimense. Classification (GTDB taxonomy): domain Bacteria; phylum Pseudomonadota; class Alphaproteobacteria; order Rhizobiales; family Rhizobiaceae; genus Neorhizobium; species Neorhizobium tarimense. The sequence continues at coordinate 21,936 of NZ_JALJRA010000017.1, read as the reverse complement.
GCTATGTCGACGTGGCGGTGATGGCGCCGGTGTACCCGAAACGTCACCAGGTTCCCCTTCTCCTCTCCGGCCCCCATGCAGAAGAGGCGGCCGCAGCGATCGAAGCACTGGACATGCGGCCAACAGTTCTCGGTTCCAGGGTTGGAGATGCGTCGAGCGTTAAGATGCTGCGCTCCGTGATCATCAAGGGGCTGGAGGCACTGACGGCAGAATGCTTGCTTGCGGCACGCCGTGCCGGCGTCGAAGAGGCGGTTCTGGCATCCCTTCAGGCTTCGGATCCCGGGATCGATTGGCACGCGCGGGGCTCCTACAACCTGGAGCGGATGATGGTGCACGGTGGGCGACGGGCCGCCGAGGTGGAGGAGGTCTGTGTCACTTTGCGGGCATTCGGGCTGCCCGACTGGATGAGCCGCGGGACAGTGGAGTGGCAACGCACCGTAGCGGCCCTCGATCTCAATCCCGGGACCGATGATTTGGCGAAGCGCTCGGATGCGCTTCTCGCGAGGCTAGCATGTCCAGAAACCTGAGGCATCTCAGGCTTTTCGCTGCGGTTGCAGAGTTGAAGTCGGTCACGCTGGCCGCGGAAAAATGGCATGTCTCCCAGCCTGCGGTCACGCAGGCCCTGAACAAGCTCGAGCTCCAGGCGGGGGGCGCCCTCTTCGAGCGCAGCAGGACCGGGCTCTTCCCGACCTCGCGCGCCGAGATCCTGTTAAGGCGCGTGGACAGCGCCTTCGCCCTCTTGGATCCCATCTCCGTTTCGATTTCCCCCCGTCTGCGAACCTCTTTGACCTATGCGCAGTTGCAGGCCTTGGTCGCAGTTAGCGAGAGTGAGAACTTCACCCTTGCGGCTCGACAGTTGGGATTGGCCCAGCCGACAGTGCACCGCGCGGTCACGCATATCGAACAGGAGGCAGCCCGCACCCTCTTTGAGCGCACAGCCTTCGGCATCATTCCGACACGGTTGTGCCAATCGTTCGCGCGGGCTGCCCGGCTGGCAATCTATGAACTCGATCAGGCGGATGCAGAGCTTGCCGAACTTGATGGTGGGGAAGCGGGATCGCTTGTCATCGGCGCCATGCCTTTGGCGCGTTCGGTGCTTCTGCCATCGGCACTGGCAAGGTTCCGCCAGTTCTACAAGGAGATGGTAGTTCGGGTGATCGATGGCCCGTATCAGAGCCTGCTGGGCGATCTGCGCAGAGGCAGCCTGGATCTTCTCGTGGGCGCCCTGAGGGACCCGGCGCCAATCGCCGACATCGTCCAGGTTCCTCTCTTCGATGACAGGCTTGCCCTTCTGGCCCGTCCGGGTCATCCCCTGACGGCGCAGCAGACCATCAGCATCGGCGACCTCTTAGGATATCCGTGGGTCGTGCCACATCAGGGGACGCCGACGCGGAGTCAGTTTGAGACCTTCTTTTCCGATGCCGGCAGCAGGGTTCCGTCTCGCCTCATCGAGGCCGGCTCTTTGTTGCTTATGCGAGGACTGCTGCTTGAGAGCGATCATCTGGGCTGCATATCGCAAGTCCAGGCAAGACCCGAGTGTGATCAGGGCCTTCTTGTTCAGCTGCCGTTCGAGACCGCCCAGCATGTTCGGCCTATCGGGCTGACCTACAGAACCGGCTGGCGTCCCACGCGACCGCAACAGAAGATCATGGATCTTCTTGAGGAGGTCGCGGAGCATCTGGATGAAGGATATAGCTTGTCCTTATGATGCGGCGCTGCTTTCTAATTGGTCTTTTCCTTCCGTGCAGCTGAAACTCCCTGCAGTAGCCAATCTTGAGGGAGGATTACTAGATGTACATGATCACGAAACTTGCAGCAGCAGCTCTGGCCGCTGGCCTCATGGCTTCGGCAGCCCAGGCGGAGACTTTCAAGTTCGCAAATTATATGGCGCCGACGCACCCCTATGTCGCCAGCACATTCGAGCCGTTCGCGAAGGCGGTCGAGGAGGGCACAAAGGGTGAGGTCAAGGTTACGGTCTATAACGGCGGCGAAATGGGTGCCGGTCCGACGGAGCAATATGCCCGTGCCGTTGATGGCGTTGCCGAGTTTTCGATCAGCCTGCCCGGGTATACGGCGTCAACCTTCCCGCTGACGCTGCTTGCGGAACTGCCGGGCGTGCTGGAGGAAAAGTCGGGGACAGAAACGATTTGGAAGAACATTGATCTCTTTCAGCCTGAGTACAAGCGCGTCAAACTGGTCGCACTTTGGTCGTCGGCTGAGAACATCATCTATAGTGCGACGAAACCGATACGCACGATCGACGACATCAAGGGTATGAAGATCCGTGTTCCGTCGCGTAACTCAGGCGAGCTCGTCGCGGCCTGGGGTGGGACGCCAGTCTCCATGCCTGTCAGCGATGTTTACAATGCGCTGCAGACGGGCGTGATTGATGCTGCGATGATCGACGGCACCGCAACGAAGGCCTTCCGTTTGGGCGAAGTTGCAAAATTCGTGACGCTCGGGATGGAAACGACGAATTCCCCGTTCTTCATCGTCATGAATCGCGACGCCTGGGATAGCCTGAGCGACGAGCAGAAGGCGGTGGTCGAGGAGGCCGGCAAGCAGGCCTCACTCAACGGTCAGGCGTCCCAGCTCCGCGTAGCCGCTGACGGTATTGAATCCTTCGGTCAAATGGAGGGCCACGAGGTAATCCGGCTCGCGCCCGAGCAGGCTGCGCCTTTCAATGAGGCAGCCGAACAGGTCGCTGCTCGGATCGTCGAAGAGACCGGCGGCGAGGCCAAGACCATTGTTGAAGCGCTGAAGGCGGACTGACAAGCCATGAGCGGACTTAATCTTCGGGGGGCGCGGCAGGCAGGCCGCGCCCCTAGGCTGCTCTCTGTTCTTGCCGGCGTCAGCCTCCTGTTCATGATGGCGGTTATTACGGTAAGCGTTCTTGCAAGATACCTCTTCAACAGTCCGATCACTGGAGTCGATGAGATCATCCAGCTCACGGCGGTCTGCGTAGTCATGCTGGCTCTTCCCTACGCGACTTTGCAAGGAGCGCACGTGCGTGTCGACATTTTCGATCAACTGCTAGGTCGATGGGGCCGGCTGATTGGCGACGTGCTGGCGCGGGTCCTGTCCGGCATTGTTCTGGCGATCCTGGCGGATCGCGCCTGGAGCAAGATGTTGGATGCCTACGAATACGAAGATACAACCAATATGCTTGGCCTGCCGATCTGGCCATTCTACGGGATACTGGCGGCCGGAATTGCGCTCTGCCTCATGGTCTATGCGGTCGAGCTGTTCCGGATCATCGTCTCTGGAGAGAAAGAATGACATCAGTTACCGTCGGGCTAGTTGGTATCGGCGGCCTGTTTCTTCTCATGCTGCTGCGCACGCCGGTAGCCTTTGCGATGATGATCGTGGGCTTCTTTGGCATGTGGATGTTGGAAGGCTTGAGGTCGGCGGGCGGGGTTCTCGTGACCGAAAGCTATGCCGCCGTCGCCTCATACTCGCTGATCGTGGCGCCGATGTTCGTCCTGCTCGGGAATGTCTCGTCTGCAGCGGGTTTCAGCTCCGGTCTCTACGATGCAGCCTATGCTTGGGTCGGCCGGCTTCGTGGTGGGCTCGCCTCGGCGTCGGTGTTAGCCTGCGCCGCCTTCGCCGCGGTTTGCGGCTCCTCCGTCGCAACGGCCGTGACGCTGGGCAAGGTCGCTCTGCCCGAGATGCGCAGATTGGGCTACGCACCAGGTCTCTCCACCGGTGCGATCGCAGCTGGCGGGACCTTGGGCTTCCTGATACCTCCGTCCACGGGCTTCGTCCTTTATGCCATCCTGACAGAACAATCGATCGGACGGCTGTTCATGGCCGGTATCCTGCCTGGCCTACTGCTCACGACGCTCTTCATCGTCGTCATCTGGTTTGTCTGCACGATGCGCCCTGAGGCTGGACCGCGCGGGCATGTCATGAGCTTGAAGGAAAAGCTTTCGACCGTGAAGCGTTCGGCGCCGCTGTTGGGCGTCATGGTACTGTCCATCGGCGGGATCTATGTCGGCGCATTTACGCCCGTCGAGGCATCAGGCATCGGCGCAGTCCTGGTCATCCTCCTGGCCTTCGTCACTCGCTCGATCACGTTATCTGCGTTCTGGGAAGCGGTGGAGGACACCTTGAAAACCTCTGCCATGCTTTATGCTATCGTCATCGGCGCCAATGTTCTAAATCCCTTCCTCGCGGTCACCCGCATCCCGGCCGTACTTGGGGCGGCGCTGCAGGATCTCGGCCTCGGCGCCTATGGGTCGCTGGCGCTGATCATCCTCGCCTACGTAGTGCTCGGCATGTTCATGGATGGGCTCGCCATGCTGGTCGTAACCGTTCCGATCGTCTACCCCATGATGATGCAGTTCGGCTTCGATCCAATCTGGTTTGGGGTAGTCGCGGTCATCGTCATCGAGATGGGTATGATCACGCCTCCCGTTGGCATGAACGTCTTCGTCGTCAGAGGTGTTGCCGGCGACATTCCTCTTACCACGATCTTTGGTGGGGTCTTCCCCTTCCTTCTTGCAATGATCGTAGCACTACTTCTAATTATTCTCTTCCCGCAGATCGCCCTGTTTCTCCCAAATACCATGTTCGGCTGAGGCCTTCGCAACCAGGCTATGCCCGGCAGATGGTTGCGCAGAATCACAAGCTGCGCAACCAATGACGTCACGACCTCTATGTTTCAGTAGCAATGTTCATAAGATGGGGACGAAAGCGCGAGGTGTTTTTGGGCTGGCTTACGCTTAGCCCGCCGGCCAGTAGAGGCGTGTCGGGTTATCTACCAATAGGGCCTGAAGCTGGGTCTGCTCCGGTGCTATGATCTTCAGCAGGTCGACCAGCGCTCCATCGTCCGGCATGTTCTGATAGATGTTTGGATGCGGCCAGTCCGTACCCCAGAGCACCCGGTCCGGAAAGCGCTCAACCAAGAGGTGACCAAATTGCGCCGCGTCTTCGAAGGGAGGACCCGTGCGCGACAGCCGCTCCGACCCGCTGACCTTGACCCAGAACCGGTCGTCCTCCAATAGTTCCAGAAGCAGCTGGAAGGCCGGCTGTTCGCGGCCGGCCGCGGCATCGATACGACCCATGTGGTCGATCACCAGCGTCAGGCCGAGTTCCCGCAGGAAGGGGGCGAGTTCCTGAAGACGGAATGCGTCGAAGTGCACGACGGCGTGCCATCCCAGCGGCCTGATCTTTTCCACTATTTCGCGGGTGGCATCATGATCTGCAGGCGCACCGAGGTGCGTCACGAAGTTGAAGCGGACGCCGCGCACGCCAGCTTCGTGAAGACGATGTAGCTCGCCCTTGCTGACGTTGCGTTCGACCATGGCAATACCGCGATACTTTGACCCGCCCGCGATGAGCGCGTCGACCATGGCACTATTATCCGTGCCGTGGCAGCTGGCCTGCACGATGACGGAGCGTTCAAAGCCGAGATGCCGATGAAGCTCGAACAGCTTTTCCTTCGGTGCATCCACGGGCGTGTAGGTGCTGCTCGGAGCAAAGGGGAAGCGGGAGGCAGGCCCGAAGACGTGGCAGTGCGCGTCACATGCCCCGGCTGGAAGGGCAAGATCCGGCTTCTTCGGGTTCGGGTGGAAGGGCAGGGCCAGTTTGGACATTCTCGTTCTCTGTTACTGTGTGGAAATCGGTGAGCTGGACTCGGCGGAAACGCCACTGATGATGCGCCACGCCAGAATTCCGGCGATCAGCAGACCGCCCCCGCGTGCGCAAACTGTTATAGGATCGACAGCCGTGACGGGCGTCGGCCAGGCGATCAACACGGCGGCCAGGACGAATGCCCCGCGTTCCATCCAAGCCAGTGGCCGCTGTAACCAGCCTGCGAAAGCTATTGTGAGTGTGGCGACGGCTACCGTCGCCAGGATGATCGCCAGCGTGATCTCGGCGCCGCTTCCGATCATCAAGATGCCCGGCATAGTGACGAATAGGAAGGGAACGAGCAGCTTCACGAAACCAAGGCGGATCGATTCCATTGCGGTGGCATTGGCGTCGGCGCCGGAAATGCTCGCAGCAGCGTAGGCTGCAAGAGCCACAGGCGGGGTGATTGCGGATACCAGTCCAAAGTAGAAGATAAACATATGCGCCGAGATTGCAGGCAGACCTAGCCGCGTCAGCGCTGGTGCGACGAGCACCGCCAGGAGGAGGTAGGCAGCGGACGTTGGCAAACCCATGCCGAGCACGAAGGACGCAAGAGCGGTCAGGACGAGGATAGCCCAGATGCTATCGCCACCGAGCTCTAAGATGAGGCTGGAAAGCATAAGACCCATGCCGGTCAGGTTTAGAACACCGATCACGATGCCCGCTGCTGCGACCGCTGCAACGATAGGAAGCGTCGAGGACAGCGTGTCACGGCAGACGAGCCAGAGCCCGACGGGGCCGACGCGAGTGTCTGCCCGCCAGGGGCTGATCAGCAGGCCGAAGACCAGGCAGTAGACGGCGGCCCGAGTGGGCGTCATGCCGCCGACTAGGAGCGCGACCAGTCCGACAAGTGGCAGCAATAGATAGCCCCGGTGCAGGAGTGTGCGCCAGAACAACTTCAGGCCGCCCTCGCTGTCCGCGGCAAGTCCCAGCCGCCCAGCTTCGAGGCGCACGGACACCATGAGTGCTAGCACGTAAAGCAGACCCGGTACGAGCGCGGCGATCGCGATTTGGCTGTAGGGGACTCCGATGATCTCTGCCATCAGGAAGGCGGCTGCGCCCATGATCGGCGGGAGGATCTGCCCTGCAGAAGAGGCGGCCGCCTCTATCGCACCGGCCAGGGCTGGGGAATAGCCGACCCGCTTCATCAGCGGAATGGTGAAGGTACCTGTGGTGACGACGTTGGCAACTGCACTGCCATTGATCGTCCCCAGAAGTGCGCTGGACAAAGCCGCCGACAGTCCCGGACCGCCCTGGATGCGGCCGGTGAGGCCGCGGGCGATGTCAACAAAGACCTCCCCGGTGCCAATCCTCATTAAAAAGGTGCCGAGCAGCGCGAAGAGGAAGATGTATTCCACGGCCACCCCCATCGGCACGCCGTAGAAGCCCTCCGTCGAAAGAAGCAGAGTAGAGGTTAACCGCGCCAGATCATAGCCGCCGTGACCGTACTTGCCCGGTATCAGGTAGCCGAAGTAGGCATAGGCAAGCGAAAGCACCGAGAGAACCAGGAGAGCCCAGCCAATGGAGAAGCGGACCAGCACCAGGACCGCAACCAGAAGGCCGACGAAGATATAGCGATCCGTCTGCGTCGACATCGCCCCGCGCATGATGATGTCGAGGTAGGAGCTCCAGAGATACGGTCCCGGAATCAATGCGACGATCGCCAACGCGTAGAAGATGGAACGAACGACGAAAGTGTCGCGCCGAACACCGATTGCGATCAGGCCGGCGGCTGCCACTGCGGAAAGGAAGGCCGAGCGGAGAATCAGTGCGGTGATGCCACCATAGAAGGCGCCGTAGACGACGAGTCCTGTCACCAGGATTGCGAGCGCGCCGTATAGGAGCGAGACTATGGTGGTTTCAGTCTGACCTGCGGCTGTGTTGTTCAGCCGCAGCTTCATGAAGATCTCATGCATTGCTTTTATCCGCTCGAGGATCGGGGGTTACTTCTTTTCGTCGAAGTAGCGCTGGGCACCAGGATGGAGGGGCACCGACGTGTTAGGTGCCGTTGCAATGGCGATCGCCTTTGCCTGAGGATGGACTTGGCCCAGTTCATCGAGATGATCAAAGATTGCCTGCGAGACATTGTAGATCGTCTCCTGGTCCGCTTCCTTGACCGTGAAGAGTGTCGCCGGATCATTGATTGCCACAACGGGCTCTGTCTGGCCCGTATATGTCCCGGCGGGGATTTCGTAGATTTGGTAGAAGGGGTATTGCGAGATCATGCTCTCGACCTTGCTCGGCTCTGCGGAGAGCAGGCGCATCTCTTCCTGTGCCCCGAGATCAATTAGCGCAGCCGTTGGTGCGCCGGCAAGAACGACAGCGGCATCGATCGTTCCGTTGGTAAGGGCTGCCGTACCTTCGGTATAGGAGAGGAACTGTGCATTGCCAGCGTCGAACACGCCGTAGGCCTCAAGCAGACGCTGTGCAAGGACGGCCGAATTTGATCCGGGCGGCCCAAGATTGATGCGCTTGCCTGCGAGGTCGCCGATGGTTTCGATGCCACTGCTGTTAAGAGTCGCAATCTGCAGCACGGCCGGATAAAGATAAGCCATTCCGGCAACCGGCAACGCTTCTTCGAAGGGACCTTCACCGGCACTCGCCTCATAAAGTGTAGAGGAGGACGAGAGTCCGAAGGTCATTTGACCAGCCGCAACACGGCGAATGTTCTCGACCGATGCGCCTGTGACTTCCGCACGAGCGGTCGTGCCCGGCATGTGCTTGTTTAAGAGTTCGGCGATGCCTGCGCCGATGACATAGAACAGGCCGCCGGTGCCGCCTGTGCCGATCGAAATTCGCTCTTGCGCCATCGCCGGCGCAGCTAGAACTGCCACCGACAAACTGGCAGCGGTGATGAATCTCTTTAATTTCATGTTTCCTCCTCCAATGATGGGCTTAGTTGATGCGTTGCTCCGGGATCGCGTCCTTAACCGAAGTATGTTGGGCCGCCAGAGCGCTGAAGCCGGCCTGTGCCGTCTGAACAAGTTGTTCGATTGCCGCATCGCGGTCATTCCCGTCGACCTGTCCATTTGACAAGCGGGTGACTCGTTCGGGATTGATCAGCGAATAATAGAGGGCGCCAAGCAGGAATTGGCTTCGCCAGACGAGCCCCTCTTGGGGCGCACCCGGTACACATTCCGCGATTGCCTCGATGAAGATACGGCTTGTGTCGTCAAAGGCGTCGGCGATGATCTTCTTGGCGTCCGGATTGCTTTCCGCTGAGAGGATGGCCCTCATGCGGGTAAATTCAGCACCCCCGCCATCACCTTCTGACGACGAGATGTAGGCAGGAACCACATAAGCGCGAAGAATGGCCGCCAGCCGATCCTCGGCATCACGAATCCGCCGCGCCTCGCCCAGCAACTCCAGGCGGCGCGCGTTCATCGGCTGTGTGTGCCGCGCGTAGATTTCCTTCAGCAGATTGGCCTTGGAGCCGAAGTGATAGGTCAGGCTGCCGAGGTTAGCGCCGGCCTCCTTGGCGATATCGCGCAAAGACACGGCATTATATCCGCTACGCGAAAACAACGTAACCGCCGCATCCAGAAGTGCCTCCTTGACGTTCTTTCGCATAAGCGGCTCGCTCTCTTGTACCTGCTTCTTGTACATTTGTGTAAGTGGGGAAAGGTGTCAACCGGTCTGTTGTCGAAAAGCTGCGTTTCTAATGAAAGGCGACTGGGCGAGGCAGGCAACGACGTTCGTTTGAGACGAGGCCAGGGGGAACCGGAAGTTTGATTGCCGCTGATCGGCTTCCCCCAGCGGAACCCGTTTGTTGCCACTCGAGATGAGCCCTCCAAATTTAAGATGTTGCGCATCATACTAAGTGCAGGAAGAAGGGCGGCGGAGAAGCTGTGATAGGATAATTGTTAGAGTTGATAAGTTCATGACCGCCGATAAAGCAATCGCAACTAGCCGGCTCCCCGAGGATCTTGAACAAAAAGTCATCGTTCGCGTTAACGTTGCTTGGTATCAATGCGGTGCGGCGCGGGGACGTTCAGGATAATCCATTGAAGCCAGCATAGATCAAGCGTGCCGACAAAATGACCAAGACGGCATCGAGCATGAACCGAAAGCGGCGATCGTCGATCTTATTGAGAAGGCTTTTGCCTACCAAGGTCCCCGCCAGGCCGGCAAACATCATGGAGATGATGAAAGCCCACCAATGGGCAAACGTGAAACCGAGAAGGCCGAAGACCATCGACTTCACCCCATGCTGCACAGTCATCAGCGTCGCATGGGTGGCGACATGAGAATGGCGCGGAAGCTTATGCGATTTCGTGAACGTTGCCACAAACAGCCCCGTTGCGCCAAAGAACATCGTCAGGAAGCTTGAAATGCCGCCAACCAACAGGGGCCAGTTCCGCAACCCTTCTGGCGGACGGGCGAACACTGACCATATAACAAATGAACCGACGCCAATTTGTACCAAGGCGGGAGGCAAGTTGACGACGATTGAGCCACCGATAGCGGCTCCGATTATAGATCCGACAGCAAAGGCCGGTATGGCTGGCCAGAAGATGTGCTTGAATACGATTATGGCACGGCCAAGGTTTGAGCCAACTTGAATGACCCCATGGGTCGGGATAAGAGCGGCGGGAGGAACGAGGGTAGCCATCACCGCTAGCAAGATACCACCGCCCCCGATCCCGAAGGCGACGGTAATAAGCGATGATATGAAGCTCGATCCGACGAGGATGCCAAAAACTGTCTCGGTCATACCATCGGGTAGAAACAGCGAAGGGATCATCGCGCCTTGCTCCTGACCATCGAACACATAATTTAAACCTTCAGCGGAGATCTGGGGGATGGGCCATGCGTGTTGATTATCTGGGGCTGGAGGCTTTCGTGGCCATCGCCGAGTACGGCTCGTTTCAGCGGGCGGCCGATGCGCTGCACCTGTCGCAGGCTGCCCTGTCGCACCGGCTGCGCAAGATTGAGGAAGACATCGGATCGCCGCTGCTCATTCGGTCGAGCCGGGAGGTGTCGTTGACCGCCATCGGACAGGGTCTGCTGCCTGAGGCGCGTACCCTGTTGACTTCGCTTCAGGACGTGTATCAATCGGTGCGAACAGGCGCGCATCGGCAGGCGCGGCAGCTGACCTTCGCCTGCCTGCCGTCGATCGCCAACGTGCTGTTGCCGCAGGTGCTGACCGCCATGGCGTCGCGGTTGCCGGATAGCACCTTCGAACTGTTGGACATCCCGGTAAACCAGATTTCCGAGGCGGTGCGCAGCGGCGCGGCCGCATTTGGCGTCACCATCGTCGCCGCTGAACTGCCGGACCTGCGCCTCTGGCCGTTGGTCGAGGAGGATTACCATCTTTTCGTGCGTGACGATCATCCGTTGGCGCAGCGCGCGTATGTGACGGTAAATGACATCGTCGGATTGCGGTTGGCGCGGATTCGGTCCCAGTCGAAAAACCGCCAACTGCTGGATGCGACCTTCGGGGCGCTGGGCGAAAAGATCAACTGGCAATTCGAGGTGCAGAACGGCGTCATGGCGCTGCAACTGGTGCGGGCGGGAATGGCCGTGACGATCCTGCCCGAAAGTGCCATCGCTATGGCGCCTCCGAAGTTGGTATCGCGCCCTTTCAAGGGTGTGCAGCTGCGGCGCAAGTTGGGAATTATTACCCGTCGAGGCGTGCCGTTGCCGGTATTGGCCAACGACCTGATGACCCAGGTCGAGGCCGAGATGCTGGAGCGGTTTCGCGGCCATGTCAATCTCAGCGCCGATCGATTGCGTCGGCCTCGTGATTGAAGTGGTCGAGGCGGGACCCGGCCGGTCCGACTGCTGTCGCGGCAGATGTGGTCACAGCAGCGCGTCCACTATCACGGGCTTCTCGATCCCCTTATGGCCATTAGGATGGGCGCGTCGGATCACTGGTGAAGCGACTCGGTCTGATACTGGAAAATCCCACACCGCCGCCCCGCCGGTGCGGGCAAATTCGGCGACGCGTTCTGGAATGTCAGTAAGATCGGTTATCCGGATGCCGCTGATGCCAAAGCCGCGCGCGATGGCGGCCAAATCGGTTCGGCCAAAAACGGCGCCGGCCTCCGATAAGCCCTCGTCGCGCAGCTTGTGGATTTCGGACCCGTAAGCGCCGTCGTTCAAAACGCAGATTAGGATGTTTAGGCCGTGGCGGTTGTATGTTTCCAGTTCCTGCATGTGCATCAGCAAGGAACCGTCGCCATCAAACAGTACCACGGTATCGCCAGGCCGGGCGGCAGCGACGCCCATGGCATAGGATACACCGTTACCGATCGCGCCGAATTCCCGAATTGTCAGAAAGGTTTCGTAAGGCCGGTTCATATGCGCGAAGAAGAACGAGCAATGGCCCGAAGAATTCACCATCTGCCAGTCTTGAGGCAGAGTCGCATCAAGGGCTTTCACAACATCACGCGGGTCAAGCGCATCTGGTTCCGGCGGGAAGGTCGCCGTGTCTGATGGGGCGGTTGCAATTGCCCTGCCCAACCGCGGATTGCGCCAACCTGGCTTGACTTGCACCGCCTCCGTCAAGGCCTCGGCGCACAGGCGTGCATCACCACGCAGGTAGGCCGTAGCGGGCACCATTCCTTGGCTAATCGCCTGTGGGTCGATGTCGATCTGCAAGATCTGCGCTTTTGGAAACAGCTTGCCTTTGTCCAGAGTGTGCTGAGTAAGGCCACAACCAAACGCCAGCACCAGGTCCGCCTCTTCCAGAAGGGCACGGGCAAGGGTCGATGAGAAGCCTCCCGCAATGCCGATGCAAAAGGGGTCACCGTGGAATAGCCCCCGCGCAGGTAGGGTAGTGGCCATCAATGCGCCGAGCCGCTCTCCGAGGGCCTGACAGGCGGGGGCGGCCGAGGCGGCGGCGGCACCTAGTCCACCCATGATCACAACGCGCTGCGCCGCATCGATCCGGGCTACGACGGCAGCGAGATCGTCAGGATGCGGTACGATTGGACCTGGGCGCGGCAGTATTTCATCCGACGGGGCCGGCAACGCCATCGGCTCACTCAGAACTTTGGCCTGCAGATCAAAGGGCACACCAACCACCACCGGACAGCGGCTTTGCTTGGCTTCGGCGAAGGCATCGCGGATTGCCTCTGCCATGCGCGGGACGTGGTGCAGCGGACGATAGCGGGCGCCTGTTGCAACAATGAAGGGGGCCTGATCAATTGCCTGATTATACCATGCCACACCCAGCGGTGACTCGCCGGCGAAGATCACCAACGGGATGCGCGCGCGCACGGCTGCGGGAAGGGCGGTCAGCACCTGCGTCAGGCCGGGGCCGCAGGTCACTGTGGCGATCCCGACGCCGCCCGATTTGCGGGCATATGCGGTCGCGGCGGCCACCGCGCAATGTTCGTGACGAACGTAAATCATCCGCACGCCCTTGTCGGCAAGTGCGGTGGCCCAATTCATGTTGGCATCGCCCAACAGGGCAAAGCAGGTGTCGATGCCTTCCGCTAGAAAACTGTCGGCGAGGGATTCAAACACATGATGCGTCATTGGCAAAAAAGATCCTTTGAATGTGACGACCCGGCGAGAGCTATCGGGATCAAGCAGCGCCAGACCACACGGCTTCGGGCACCATGACCTCGCCGCGCGCCAATAGGCGGGCAGTGCGCACCACTCCGGCGGAGAGAATCTCGATTCCCTGATCCTTACTCTTGAAATCGACCCGCACATCGAAGGTGCCGGAGGGGTGCTCGATCCCGACGGTGACAGGGCTTCCGCGACCCTCAAGACCCAATGTCAGTCCTTCGGCAACCGTGCCGGGCAGGATCGCGCAGGTGGCGATGCACTGTGCGCCGGTGACTGCCATGGAGGGATGGCAGGACCACGGCATGAAATACCGTGCGGTGATCGATCCGCCATTTCGCGGCAAGGCAAGCAGGGTGACCTTAGGGGTCACAGACTTGGTTACGTCGCCCAGGCCCATCAGCTGGCCGGCCCGAATGCGGATCGCCTCCACGCGGGAGTAGAATTCTCGGTTCTCGTCGAGCTCGGCCTGGCTTTCATAGCCGGTCAAGCCGAACGCGTCAGCGCGGGCCATCATGACGGGCATCGCAACATCCATGCAGGTGACCTCGATCCCTTCGATGGTGTCGCGAAGGTTGCCTGAGGGCAGCAGCGCCCCAGTGACAGAGCCCACGGTTTCCATAAACCCCAATGGAATCGGGGCCGCGGTGCCGGGCACGCCAGCAATCGCTAGATCGCCGTCGTAGGAGACACGCCCGGCCGGGGTTCTGACGCGGGCCTCGACCACGGCACCGGTATTAACCGCATGAATGCGCACGGTGGTTTCCCCATCCTGCGCCGGGACAAGTCCCATCTCAATCGCCGCGGGACCCACGCCGACAAGGATATTGCCGCAGGTCGGGCGAAAATCGACCTCCCGCTTCTCAACGGCAACCTGAGCAAAGAAGTAGTCGACGTCGCAATCGTCGCGAGCGGAAATTGAAAGCATCGCGACCTTGGTGGTGACGGCGTTGCCGCCGCCTATGCCATCGATGTTCAGAGGATGTCCTGCGCCGACCACGGCCATCAGTACCTCTGCCAAGTGTTCTTGATCCTGCGGCAGATCACTTCGCCGGAAGTAGGGCCCGCGTGATGTGCCGCCGCGTAAGAAAAGATAAGGAATTGCAGTCTGGGTCATAGGGTAGGTGCCTTACAGAAGGGGCCAAGGGAGGTCGTACATAGATTGCAGCAAGCCGGGCGGCAGATCACGGCCCAGCACCCACGCCAGCCCGGTGATAAAGGCCAGACCCATTGCCGACGCAAATGTCGTGCGACCCCAATCGAAGCGGCAACGGGTGCGGAAAAAGGCGAGAAGGAACATCGTGAGTGCGATGAACAGTCCGAAAACAAAGGTCAACGCAACCAATGCCGCGAACCAAGCCAAGGTCGACCAGAGATCCTTCGGCGCTTGTCCGTCCTCGCCGCGTTCGATGTCGATGAAGACATCGTCGTTAGCCGGCCTGAGCCACATGCGGATTGCCAATGCCAATGCGCCGGCCAGAGACACCAGGCCGATCGTCAATGGGAATATCTTGTCCTGTAGGCGGCTCACGTTCCAGGCGTCAATGGTCGAGGCGACCAGGTAGATAATGACCGCGCCTAGAAATATTGCCGGTGCGGTCTTGGTCGTGGTGGGGGCTTCAAGATTTTCGCGAATATTTTTAGAGGCACGGATACCGACGACCACGGACACCACAGTCAACAGGAGCAAGGAGATGGTGATCGGCGACAGAATGTAATCCATGCCATCTGCAAAGCCGCGGCGGAACCTCGCGCCAGCAACCTGATACGCTTGATTGACGAAGATTTCCGCCTGTGTTGAAAGCACGAAGCCGATTAGGAATGCTGGGCGCGAGAAGTCGAAACGCCGTAGGAGGATGCCGAGAAACCCAATGCCAACGAGGGCCGCGAGGTCCAACGCCGACTGGCGGGATTGGAAAGCGGCAAAGGCGATGATCATGAAGAGATACGGCGCGATAATGGTGAATCGCACCGTGGTCATGCGAGCAATGGGCTTGGACAGAAATATGCACAGACCGGCACCGATCACGTTGGCCAGGGCAAGGGACCAGACGATCGTATAGGTAATGTTGAGATCGTTGCGGATCATCTGTGGGCCTGGCGTCATATTGAGCAGCGCCAAACCACCTAGAAACACCGCCATCGAGCCAGAACCAGGTATGCCAAAGATCAATGTCGGTACCAGGCCTCCACCTTCCTTGGCGTTGTTGGCGCTTTCGGGGGCAATGACGCCACGGATGTCGCCTTGGCCGAACTTTGAGCGATCCTTGGCGGTTTGCACCGCAGAGCCATAAGCAAGCCAATCAACGACAGAACCGCCGAGACCGGGTATGACGCCAACCATCACGCCGATCACGGCACAGCGAGCAGAAAGATAACGATGCTTCCACCAGTCCCTCACCCCTTGGGCCCAGCCATCACCAAGGGTTCCACCCTCAGAGATCGCCCGGTCCTGTCGCAACAGTGAGACGATTTCAGGTACCGCATAGATACCAAGGCCCACGATCACCAATTGGAAGCCGTCGACAAGATAAGGCAGATCATAGGTTGACATGCGCAGGCTACCGCCAGCAGGAGCGGCACCGATCGTACCAAACATCAATCCCAGTCCGGCTGCAACGATCCCTTTCAGTGGGATGCGTCCCGCCAGGATGGCGACCATCGACAAGCCGAGGATGGTGATCATCAGCATTTCCGGAAGGCCGAACATCAAGATCAAGGGTCGAGCGATCAGGATAAAGAATGTCAGGATCAAAGCCCCGAACAATCCCCCAAATAGAGAGGACGCAAATGCGGCGGCCAAGGCCCGCGCCGCATGACCTTGCTTGGCTAGTGGAAAGCCATCCAGCACCGTCGCCTGACTGGCCGAGGAGCCTGGAATGCCCAGGAGCACAGACGAAAATGTGTCGGACGTGGGAATAACGGCCAACAAGCCGACCATCATCGCCAAGCCGGCGACCGGGTCCATACCATAGAGGAACGGCAAAAGCAGCGCGAGACCGGCGATACCACCCAGGCCGGGCAGCACACCAATTGTCAGCCCTAGTAAGACGCCAGCGGTCAAGTAGAGCATCTGCATCGGCTGGGTGATAAGGGAAAAGGCCTGACCCAAATTGGCCAGTGCATCGGTAAAAGTGCTCACGACGGTCTCCGCCTGCCATCTGGGAAAAAGCCCCGCCCAAAGCGTGGGCGAGGCAGGTTCTGAACGCGCGGAAGCTTATTCCATCGTGATGCCGTAATCCTCTTTCAGCCAGTCCAGGACATACTGCTTGGCTTCCGGAGTAATGGCAGTTGCCTGCTTCGTCGCCTCGACGGCGGCGGCTCCCGTCAGCTGGGGATAAGCTCCCAACACCTCGTTCGCGGACTCTTTGAAACCGTCGGCCGTCACGATGTCGTTCAGAGCGGCGGTATAGGCATTCACCACCTCTGCAGGGGCGGATTTGGGCAGGAAGATGGTCTTCTGGTTTGCGAAGCCTGCGACGAAGAACGCTTTGTATGCGTCCCATGCAACACCAGAGGTTTCGCAGCCTTCTGTGGCTTCGCAAACTTCTTTGAAGCTTGGCATATCTGGGAAGGTCGGATCACGTACGATCTCGCCGGCTTCGTTAAGCGCGCCCCACGTGAAGATCGGTACGGCGGACCCGTTATCAACAAGTGGCTGCACGTTGGCGATATACGCTGAGGATGTCTGATAATCGATGTTGGCTTCGCCGCGTTCGAACATCAGACGGCCATCGCCACGACCTTCGACGCCGAAGACCGGATCGACCTTCAAACCCAGCATACGGAAGGCCAGAAGCGGCACGAGGTCAAGTGTCGTGGCGCCCTGACTACCATAGAGATAGGCTTCGTCCTTGAGGTCATCCATGTCCCCATCGAAGCGCTCACCTAGAGCGGGCGGCAAGTAAACGACGCCGCCGGTTGCAGAGGCCAGAACCGGCTGCCAATCAGCATACTCGTAACGCACCCGTGGATCTCCCAAGAGGTATGGGAACTTCGTCGAGCCGGAGTCCCCGAAGATCGACAGTCCACTGGCGTTGTCCTGTTCTCCCTGGAACCAATTCGCGCCTGCGGTGGATCCGGCACCGGGTCGATATCGCACCACGACTGTCGGTCCGCCGGGCAGGGCCTTCGACAGCAAGGGCGCAAAGAAGTTGGCCCACTGGGCAGAGCCGCCGGATTCGGAGAACGGGATCGTGAAGTCAATGGTTTTACCCGCGAAGTCCTGAGCAGTGGCAACTTGGGTTGCCGCCGCGACGATGCCTGCGGCCATAAGTGCGGTGAATGATGATCTTGTCATTTAATCCTCCCTGGATGGATACTTGCGAGGTTGAGCCGCAAGGGTTTCCGGTTCATCCTCCAACCGGTCAGGGAAGCATGACAAGGGTTTGGTAATAACTCAAATGCATTTAAAGAAACATCAGATGCATTTTTCGAATTCGAAATTTGCGGCTAATTAACGCGCTTTTCGCGCAAGCCGAGGACAGCCGCAAATATCGGAGCGCCCAGGATCACCAACGTGATACGCAGGAGATGGTGCACCACCACGAAGCCTAGATCCGCGCCGGCGACGATGGCGAGGACCGTCATTTCTGCCTGTCCGCCCGGTGCGAAGGCAAGAAACCCTTCGACGGGATTGGCAATGCCGAGATAAACGACGGCCTCGGTTACGCCGGCGGCAAGAAAGGCTAGAATCACCACGAAGACGACACCAGAAAGCACGATCTTGCGCAGTTCGAGCAGGGTGACGCCGACATAGCCCACACCAATGCCTGCGCCGATAAAAAACTGGGCAACAAGGATCGCTTCAGCGGGGGGGCGATGGGCGATGATGCCTGTCAGCGACAGCACGGCCGTCGCGATCATCGGGCCCAGAATAGCTGCGCCGAACAGTCCTACCCGTTCCGCCAGCTTCCAGCCACCCAGACCGGCCAATCCCATAAATGCCAGCTCTCGCAGCGGCAGATCAGCGGCCGGCACGCCGATCGGATGCGACAAGGGCCGGTCGAAGAGATAAAGCAGGATGGGAGGCACCAAGCTGACGATAATTAGGACACGCGTAGCGTGGATCAACGACAAGACCCGCACGTTCCCGCCTGCCTCCTGTCCGAGCAATACCATGTCCTGCAGCCCGCCAGGCATGGCGGCGAAATACGAGGTTGGAAGGTCGAAGCCACAGATCTTATGGAAATAGGGCACACCAACCACACCTATCAGCGCGATGTACAGCGGGATAAAGGCGACTGAACCCAGCATCTGCGGGATCTGATCAATCACCGCAGGCGTCAGCGAAGCACCGACCGCGACCCCCAACACGGTGCGCGCCGCATCCGAGACTGGCTTTACTCCCTTCATTGGTACGCCCAACAAGGCGCCCACGAGGCAAGCGCACATTGGGCCGAACAGGAACGGCAGCGGCAGGCAAAGGCTCCAGAAAACGCCTGTGCCGATTAGCGCCAGTCCGAGAGTGAACAAACGACGTAGCCAGAGACGCGGAGGGAAGATTGCAGATTTATGAGTCATATGTATCCGAGCGTATACGACTGGATGCACGGCGAGAAGTAGAAAACTGACCTCGGGATTCATCTCCAGGCAGCTGTGCCATGCCTGCTGACCGCGATGCGTACGATGCGTACGCAATGAAGGCGGGCAAGACTGACGCATCACAAGATCGCAGGCGACCCAGGTCTGCCCACGCCGATGCATGATCAGGGGATTAGAACCGCCTGGTTGCAACGCTCAGGCCGCCGCGTCTTGATGCTGGCTGGCGCCCGATTGAGTACGGGTCTGGCCGCATTAACTGCAGACCAGGGCGTACGCCTCCTCAGCTCCCCGCCTCCATCTGATGCCTTTCCTTTGCATAACGCACCAGTGCCAGGAACCGATAGATCCCATGCATAAACTTGCCATAGGGCATGGTGATGAAGAGACTAAAGACCACACCCAGGTGGACCGCCAGAAGCAGTCCCATTGCCGGCGTCGCACGCAAGAACAATAGCAGCAGTCCGGTCGCACTCGTCAGGAAGAGCATGACCAGGAAGGCAACATCCATTCCCATCCGTGACTGATCGAGAAGTAGGGGATCGCGCTGCCATTTTGTCGCAAGCAGACCAGCCGGTCCAATGATGAGGCCAACTCCCCCGATCGTACCTAGGATGACCGGCAAGTCGTACCAGAAATAGGGCGCCTCACGGCCGACGAGATAATGATAGACCGTTGCTACAGAGGTCGCTGCAAAGCAGAGGAGGAAACCGTAGAACGTCAGGTGATGGTACAGGCGGCGTTTGTCTGTCGGCCTGTCATCTTCGTTCATGCAGCCGACGCCACCGCCATCCAAATAACGCAAGGTCGATGCGTCTTTTACCGCTTGCCAGATCGAACTCCCCTGCCGCAGGGTGGAAGCGGGCTCGCCAATATCCGTCCAGAACAACCTAATCCCCATCGCAATGGACACTACGGCGTAGAGTGACGCTGCCGCGAAGATCAGTACCATCAAGTTGTGCGGCATCAGCCGATAGAATGCACCGGGGCCCACATGAACGCCAAACAATACAGCCGGGTCGGTCCAGGCAACAAATCCTGCAATGAACGCTGCTACCGACAGCGCTGCGATTAAACTGATTGCGAGGCCATTTCGCTCAAACAGGCCGGAGAACTGCCGCGGCCAAGCGTATGCCTGGTAGGTATCGCCGCGCAGTTTCGCCAGAGTTCGCGGCACATTGACATTGAACTCGTGGGGTGGTGCGAACTGGCAGTCTGCCAGGCAGGCGCCGCAGCCATGACAGAGATTTGCCAGATAATTAAGGTCCCCATCAAGAAACGAACGGCGCATTTCCATGGCCGGGAAGACGGCACACAGGCCTTCGCAGTAGCGACAGGAGTTGCATACAGTCATCAGCCTGTCGGCTTCCTCCAGTGTGGCACTGGAGTGACGGGGTTCAACGAGAGCGTGAATGTTCATGCGAACTCCAGGGATGCGGTCTGCAGGGAGGACGACGAGGGGGACTGAACTTCGATGGCCGCTTCACGGCCTGCGATGCGGCCGAACACGCTGCCGATCGTCATGCCGATGCCAGCAGCATAGCCTTGGCCGAGCACGTTACCGGCCATGATTTCGCCCGCGGCGAACATGTTATCGGCTGCTGTGCCGTCGGCCATTACCATTCGTGACTGCTCGTTTACTCGGACCCCAAGATAGGTGAACGTGATGCCAGGCCGGACAGGATAGGCGTAGAAGGGAGCTGACTCGATCCTGCGCGCCCAGTGGGATTTTGGCGGCGCCAGACCCTGCGTGCGACAATCATCCAGAATAGCGGGATCGAAGGTCCCCGGTTGAACCGCGGCGTTGAAGTCGCTCAAAGTGCGGCTGAGGGTCCCTTCCTCGAGACCAAGTTTGTGCGCTAGGTCAGAGAGGCTATCGGCTCTAACCGGCGGGAAGAGTGAGGGCATGAATAAATCCAGCGAGCGGGAATCAAAAATGATGTACGCGATCTGGTCAGGTTGTGCCGCGACAAGACGCCCCCAGATTGCATAGCGCTTGGGCCAGACTTCCTCGCCTTCGTCATAGAAGCGTTCAGCATGCTTGTTGACCACCACCCCAAAGACGACGCAGTCGAGACGAGTGATGATCCCACCGTCGAACTTAGGAGCGCGCGCGTCGATAGCAACCGCATGACACTGAGTAGGGTCGCCGATCTGCTGTACGCCCTGGTCGATTAGCATCTTCAAGACGGTGCCGCGGTTATAGGGCGTGCCTCGGATGAGGAAGTTCTCAGCGATCTCTCCCCAGCCTTCTTTGAGCCATTCGATATTCGCTTCAAAGCCACCGGAGGCAGCTATCAAGGCCTTGGCCCGGATGACAAACTCCTGGCCCTCGTGCCGAACCTTGGCCGACTTGAACCGCCCTCCCTGAATATCGAGTCCGACGACCTCGGCGTCATAGGCCACGTCAACCCCGAGCGCTTCAGCAGTGCGGTAAAGAGCGTTCAGCATCGCCCGACCGCCACCGAGGAAGAAGGAGTTGGTGCGCCCGAGGCTGAGAGTTCCGCCAAGCGAGGGCTGAAATCGCACTCCCTGCTCGACGATCCACCCTAGCATATCCTTCGATTCCGCGATCATCATTCGCGCAAGCTTTTCGTCGGTCTTTCCGCCAGTCACGCGCAGCAGGTCCTCAAAGAACTCATCTTCATAATAAGGACCGGAGAGTGTTTCGGTCGCGCTATCATGGGCACAGCGCATGTTGCGCGTGTGGCGGGTATTGCCGCCGCGATAAAATCTCGGCGCAGCTTCCACGACAAGCACCGAAGCACCGCCGCGCCGGGCGCTGATGGCGGCACATAGCGCCGCATTACCGCCGCCAACGATTAAAATATCATAGTGCTTCGAGGTGTCGATCATGACGTGACCAGCCAACTTGTATTGCATCCATTTGTATACAGTGATTAGGTTCTGATGCTTCCGAAGTCAACTAGGAAAGGCAGCAGACGGGTGGGGGAACGCAGTGGTGGACGTCTCCAGCTACGAAGCAGCCCTCGTCAGGGAGCAGTATGCAACTGGATGCTTCGCACTGGCGAAAAATCCGGCAATGGACTATATGTTCGCAACCACGCCAGCGGCCGGCGTGATTATCATTTTGCGCCCAACCTGAAGGCAATGTCTTCTCGTGCGGACAGCGGAAATGGTCGTACGCGCATCCTGATGTGCAGTATGCATAGGCGTCCGCACGCGCGTGTTGGCTCTTAATATCAGCGGGGTTTTCCGTGACCAAATCTCTCGACAGCTTCA
>NZ_JALJRA010000016.1 GCF_022968135.1 Pseudorhizobium tarimense | reverse complement strand
CGCGACCACCTGAAGGCGCAGATTACCAACTACCTGTATTCGATAGGCAGATGTTATCCGCCTCCGGTGGTGCAGTAACAAAGCTGTGGCAAAGCTCTCTGTGTCCGCGCCGGGACGGAAACCTGCACTTCCAGCTGCAGGGATCTCTAACATAGGAACGGTTTTCCGCAGAACATCAGAAGCCAGGCCGTCTCGACACGCTTCGCTGGATTGACGATGTCAGTCATGCCGCGACGCTTGCCACCGTCTTGAGCCGAAAGCTGCTACCTCCGGCCGACCGAGCTCCACAGGCATCTCTCTTCGGATGCATCCAGCTCCCTCAAAAGCTGAGAGGCGCCGGCGATATTCATTCTTGCATTTCGATGTGCTTGACGTTTCCCCGTGGCGCCGCATCTTGAATCCATGCTCGGCTCTAACTCTACATCGACATCTCGGCACAACATCACGTGAAGGCTGCATGAGGCTTGATCGACTATTCGGTAGCAGTGCATTGGAGGCTGCACAGGCCCTGATCGGAGCCGAATTTCGCGTCGACCAGATCGGCGGTATCATCGTAGAAACCGAGGCCTACGAACTGGAGGATCCGGCGTCGCACAGCTTTCGCGGTCCGACGGAGCGAAATCGGTCGATGTTCGGGCCCGGTGGGCGGGCCTATGTCTACCGGTCCTACGGCATTCATTGGTGTCTCAATGTCGTCTGCCGTCCCGGAAGCGCCGTTCTCATCCGGGCAATCGAACCGCGATGGGGCGTTGGCGAGATGGAGCATAGGCGTGGTGGGCTGGGGCTGCGCCTCCTGTGCGCCGGTCCGGGGCGGGTTTGTCAGGCGCTTGCAGTCTCCGGTATCCACGACGGTCTCTCGCTGACGCAGCCGCCGTTCGAGCTATCCCTGCCGGAGCGTCGGCCTCCGATCGTTTCGGGAAGGCGGATCGGCATCACCAAGGCAGCCGAACTGCCATGGCGCTTCGGGCTGGCGGGTTCGATCTTCATCAGCCGCAGATTTGCGGAGACTCCTGGCAACACCGCCTCATCCTGAGGCCGCGGACCGGTTGCTCCCGTTCTGGCACTCTTCCGCACCGGATCTGCACAGGCGAATTAGCCGGATGCGCTGGGCTTCTTAACCTTCGGGCAAGGAATTAACCATACATATGGGGGACCACGGCAAATTGGGGGAGCACTCTTCCTCAGCAGGCATGATGCCGCCCTGCCGTACCGGTTCCGACCCGGTATCCGCTCTTGATCATCCAGTCCGCGGCAACCGAGTTCTCCCTGTCTGATGCGCCTTTCCAAGGCCCGGGCATCCTTCCTGCGGTCCAGCGACTGGTGCACGAGAGCGCATCACCTGCGGTCCTTTTGTGGATCGTCGTGTTTTTTGGGGACGCATTGTGGGGCATTATCCGCCATCCGATCAGGCGAGAAGACCCCAGGCCGGAAGCCTGGGCGAGAGACTGGCTTTCGCTGGTCTCGATGACCAGTCCTGCGACCTTCTCCGGCGTCATCGCACTCAGCTCGAGGTGCACTGCAAGTCCGGCCTGCGCGACCTCTTTCATCGATTTCAGGCCTTCCCTGAGGCGTCGCGCCAGTTCGAGAGCGAACATCAGATCGACCGGCTGCACGATCTGCAGTCGTCCCACTGGAGCGTTCTAACTGACGCCCGCTTCGATGCACTTTACGCCGAGCGGGTGAAGGTTCTTTCCGACAGCGAAAGCCGCATGGGGCTCGACCCGCGCTGGCACGTCGCAGGCCATGCAGTCGTTCTTGAGCATCTGCTCTCCGGGATTCTCTCCGAGGAAGCAGGTCGGCCGCTGCTGCCGGCTGCGCGCCGCCGCAATCAGGAGCTCTCGGAGCTGGTCGGCGCGCTGGTTCGCCTCGTCATGGTGGATGTCGAAATTGCCGTTTCCCTCCGCTTCAACGAACTCCGCCAGAAGCATCACCGCGCGTCCGATCAGCAGCGCAAGGACGAGCGGGCTGAGGTCCTAAAGCTTTTCTCCGATGTCATCCGCTCGCTTGCCGAGCGCGACTTCACCGTTTCTCTTTCGGACGACGTCCCGGAGCATTACCGAGAGCTGGCGGACCTGCTGAACCAGGCGATCGAAGCAAGCCGAGCCTCCCTTCAGGTCACCCAAGCGCGAGCTGATGAAGCCGGAGCCCTGGCAATCGCACTGGCGACAGAAGCTCGCGAATTTGCTGGTGACGCTAGAGCGCATGCCCAGCGGCTGGGCGAGGCGTCCGCACAGCTCGCGGCCATCACTCAGCAGGTGCAGTCTTGCGCGGCCGAAACGGGCGCCGCGCAGAAGGCCGCTGCCGCGACCCGTGCGACCGTGGAAGAAAGCGGACAGATCGTCGGACGCGCCATCAATGCGATGGCTGATATCGAAGCCTCCGCCGAAAAGATCGGCGAGATCATCGGCGTGATCGACGAGATTGCCTTTCAGACGAACCTGCTGGCGCTGAATGCCGGCATAGAGGCCGCAAGAGCCGGCGACTCTGGTCGTGGCTTCGCGGTCGTCGCCCAGGAGGTGCGTGCGCTGGCGCAGCGTTCCGCCGATGCGGCTCATGAAATCAAGTCGCTGGTCAACGGCACCAAGACCCAGGTCGACGCCGGCGTGCAGATGGTTCATCGCACGCAGGACGCCATCAGTGGCATAGTACGACAGGTCACGGAGATAGACAGCTCCATTGCCGGCATTGCGGTGAAGGCCGAGGAGCAGGCGGGGGCGCTCGGGCAGGTGGCTTCGAACGTGTGCTCCCTCCGCAAGGATGTCGCAACCAACGCCGAGCGTGCGGAGCGTGCAGGCTCTGAGGCTGACAACCTTCACACCGTGATTGTCGAGCTCGGCAAAACGGTCCGGGAGTTCCGGATCGAGCGTCAGGCTCGCTACCATTCCGACCTGGCCCGGCCGTCCCTTCCGCCGAAGCCCAGGATCGAGCTCGTTACAACCGGGCCTGCGGTCGATCTGCGGGACGACGGCGACCTTCTGTTCCCCAAAGCGCAAGGAATGATCTGATGGCGTCCAAGAAGGCCGCGAATGGTACCTTGAAACTTTCCCCGATCCTGGATCTTAACGAGGCGACTAGCCTGCACGGCAAGCTGATGTCGATGCGCGGCAACAACATCACTATCGACGCCTCACACGTCGAGCGGCTTGGCGTCCAGTGCGCCCAGGTCCTAATCGCCGGCGCCCGGGCCTGGCAGGCGGACAAGAAGACATACACCGTCGAGAAATCATCCGACGCCTTCGCGAAGACAATGCAACTCATCGGCATCGATACCGATCATCTGGTTGCCAAGGAGACCTAGACATGAAGAAAAAAGTTCTGACCGTGGATGATTCACGGACGATCCGGAACATGCTTCTGGTGACCCTCAACAATGCCGGCTTCGAGACCATCCAGGCAGAGGACGGGGTCGAGGGGCTCGAAGTTCTCGAAGGCGCCAATCCGGACGTCATTGTCACGGACATCAACATGCCGCGCCTCGACGGCTTCGGTTTCATCGAAGGCGTTCGACGCAATGAAAAGTACCGTGCCGTGCCGATCCTGGTCCTGACCACGGAAAGCGATGCCGAGAAGAAGAACCGTGCACGCCAGGCCGGAGCTACCGGCTGGATCGTCAAGCCCTTCGATCCGGCAAAGCTGATCGATGCAATCGAGCGCGTGACCGCCTGAGTTAAACAGCCTGATCAGGAAGCCTTCCGATGGATATGAATGAAATCAAAGAGATCTTCTTTCAGGAGTGCGAGGAACAGCTCGCCGAACTGGAATCGGGGCTTCTCAAGCTTAACGACGGGGATCGCGATCCGGAGACGGTCAACGCTGTCTTCCGCGCCGTTCATTCCATCAAGGGCGGGGCAGGTGCCTTCGGTCTCGACGACCTTGTCGCCTTCGCCCACGTCTTCGAAACGACGCTGGACTGTGTCCGCTCGAATCGTCTGGAGCCCACGCAGGACGTGCTGAAGGTGATGCTGAAGTCCGCCGACGTGCTGGCCGATTTGACCAACGCAGCCCGCGACGGTGGCTGCGTTGACGAAGCGCGAAGCCGTGGCCTCGTGAAGGAGCTGGAGGCATTGGCCAACGGCGAAGCGCTGGTTGCTTCCGCAGAAGCGCCGAAGCCCACTCCCAAGGCGGCTGAACCGGTACAGGCCGCCCCGGCTCCGACAGATGAGAGCGGCTTTCAGCCGATCCCGTTCTCCTTCGATTCATTCGGCGACGACGAGGTTGCGGCCGAGTACGGCGATACCTACGAAATCAGCTTCCGCCCGCGCCGTGAACTCTTCAGCAAGGGCAATGAGGCAGCGCTGCTGTTGCGCGACCTGTCCCGCATCGGCGAGGTGAGCATCAACTGTGATCTGGACGCGCTCCCGGCTCTGGAAAGCATGGATCCGGAAGAATCCTACTTCAGCTGGAAGATCTCTCTGAAGACGGTGAAGACCGAAGACGACATCCGTGCCGTCTTCGAATTCGCCGAATGGGACTGTGACCTCGAGGTGAAGGCGGTGGAGGCTGCCTCCCAGGCTGAAGAACTGCCGATGGTTCCGGTGCCGTTCGATCTTTCCGCACTCGATGATGTTCCGGCTCCCGCTGAGGAAAGCGAACCCGCAAGGGCCGCTGCCGAATCCGGGACTGCAGGCGAAGACGCCAAAATGGCTGCTGCCGCAGCCCGCGTCGAGAAGAAGGAGTCCGCTGCCGCCGCGGCTGCGCAGACAACGGCTGCCGCTGCCGCCGCGGCTGCGCAGACAACGGCTGCCGCTGCCGCCGCCGGCCAGACAATCCGCGTCGATCTCGACCGTGTCGACCGCCTGATCAACCTCGTCGGCGAGCTCGTCATCAATCAGGCAATGCTTTCGCAGAGCGTCATCGAGAACGACACGACCGGCACCTCTTCGATCAACATGGGTCTTGAGGAGCTCCAGCAACTCACCCGCGAGATTCAGGATTCGGTCATGGCGATCCGCGCGCAGCCGGTGAAGCCGGTCTTCCAGCGCATGTCGCGTATCGTTCGCGAAGTGGCCGACATGGTCGGCAAGTCGATCCGCCTCGTCACCGAGGGCGAGAATACCGAAGTCGACAAGACGGTCATCGACAAGCTGGCCGAGCCGCTGACCCACATGATCCGAAATGCCGTCGACCACGGCATCGAGACGCCGGAGAAGCGCGAAGCTGCCGGCAAGGATCCGGAAGGCACGATCAAGCTGACCGCAAAGCATCGCTCGGGCCGCATCCTCATCGAACTCGTCGACGACGGCGCTGGCATCAATCGCGAGCGCGTCAAGCAGAAGGCGATCGACAACGATCTCATTGCGCCGGACGCAAACCTGACGGACGAGGAAATCGACAACCTGATCTTCGCTCCAGGCTTTTCCACCGCCGACAAGATCTCCGATATCTCGGGCCGTGGCGTCGGCATGGATGTCGTCAAGAGGTCGATCCAGGCGCTTGGCGGACGTATCTCGATCTCGTCCCGCCCGGGCCAGGGTTCGACCTTCACCATGAGCCTGCCACTGACGCTGGCCGTCCTGGACGGCATGGTGGTGACCGTCGCCGGCCAGACACTCGTCGTACCGCTGACGGCGATTGTGGAGACACTCCAGCCGGAAGCGTCGGCAATCCATTCCTTCGGCGCCAACCAGCGCCTGATTTCCATCCGCAACTCCTTCTGCCCCCTGGTCGATGTCGGCCGCATCCTCAACTTCCGCTCGGCGCATGCAAACCCGATGGAAGGGGTGGCCCTGCTGGTGGAATCGGAAGGCGGTGGACAGCGCGCCCTGATGGTCGATGCGATCCAGGGCCAGCGCCAGGTGGTCATCAAGTCGCTCGAGGCGAACTACACGCACGTGCCGGGCATTGCGGCTGCCACTATCCTTGGCGATGGCCGAGTCGCCCTCATCCTGGACGTCGACGCTGTCGTAGCAGCGTCGCGCGGCCATTCCCTCAAACCGGAAATGTCACTCGCTGCCACGGGTTAAGTGTATGTCGTACGCCGTGAAAAATGTCTCTCAGGGGAATCGGGAGCTGATTGCCTTCCGTATTGGCGATCAGGAATTCTGCGTCAACATTATGTCGGTACGGGAAATCCGCGGCTGGACGCAGGCGACGCCGTTGCCGCACGCGCCACCTTATGTGCTTGGCGTGATCAACCTGCGCGGCGCGGTGCTGCCGATCGTCGACCTCTCGGCGCGGCTCGGCATGAAGGATTCCGAGCCGACGGCCCGTCACGTGATCATCGTTGCCCAGGTAAACACGCGGGTAGTGGGACTTCTGGTGGAAGCCGTTTCCGATATCCTTACGATTACCGACGACAATATCCAGCCTGTGCCGGAAGTATCTTCCGAGCTGGAGAAACAATACGCTCGGGGGATCCTGGCAATCGACAAGCGGATGATCTGCATGATCGAGCTGGGCGCGCTCTTCCCGGAGAAGGAAAGTGAAGCTGCATGACTCCGATGGGTGCACTTGAAAGTCGGCAGTCGCCGGATGAGGTCATGGCCAGCGGAGAATATCCGCTGACGCGCCGCGACCTGTCTGAGATCGCGGCGATGATCTATTCCGACGCTGGCATCTACCTGAACGATTCCAAGGCGTCGCTGGTCTATTCGCGTCTTTCCAAGCACATCCGCAATCTCGGCCTCAAGGGGTTCCGCGAGTATTGCGCTCTCGTCGCCTCGCCGGAGGGCGCTGCTGCGCGGCGCGACATGCTCTCGCACCTGACCACGAACTTCACCCGCTTCTTTCGCGAGAACCACCACTTCGAGCATCTGCGCGACGAAGTGCTGCCCAGCCTCATTGCACGGGCCAAGAGCGGCGGACGCGTACGCATCTGGTCAGCTGCCTGCTCCGACGGTCAGGAGCCTTACTCGATTGCACTGACGGTTCTGTCACAACTGCCAAACGCGGCGGACTACGACTTCCGGATCCTAGCAACTGACATCGATCCGAAGATCCTCGCTCTCGCTCGAGCTGGCGTTTACGATGAGAACGCGCTGGAAAGTGTCACGCCCGTAATGCGCAAGCAGTTCTTCCGCGAAGTGGACGTCGGAGGTCGGCGCAAGTTCCAGGTGGACGAGCGCGTCAAGAAGCTGATCACGTTCAACGAACTGAACCTGATGGCGCAGTGGCCGTTCAAGGGGCAGTTCGACGTGATCTTCTGCCGCAACGTGGTGATCTATTTCGATGAGCCGACGCAGGTAAAGATCTGGTCTCGCTTCGCATCCCTCCTTCCCGAGGGCGGCCATCTCTACATCGGCCATTCGGAACGGGTATCTGGCGACGCCAAGAACCTGTTCGACAATATCGGCATCACGACCTATCGCTACCTGAGCAAGAACGTCGGGAGGCGTGCATGAGCGCTCCAGCACGCGTTCTCGTCGTCGACGACTCGCCGACCATGCGCGGCCTCATCACCGCCGTTCTGAACTCGGATCCAGAGGTCAGCGTGATCGGCCAGGCCGGTGACGCGCTAGAGGCTCGCGCGGCGATCAAGGAACTCAATCCGGATGTGGTGACGCTCGACATCGAGATGCCCAACATGAATGGGCTTGAATTTCTCGACAAGATCATGCGGTTGCGGCCAATGCCGGTGATCATGGTTTCCACGATGACCCACCATGGCGCGAACGCC
Source organism: Pseudorhizobium tarimense (assembly GCF_022968135.1). Lineage (GTDB taxonomy): Bacteria > Pseudomonadota > Alphaproteobacteria > Rhizobiales > Rhizobiaceae > Neorhizobium > Neorhizobium tarimense. The sequence continues at coordinate 120,645 of NZ_JALJRA010000016.1, read as the reverse complement.
ACCTTGGCTGCGCTCGAAATCGGCGCCTTCGACTGTGTCGGCAAGCCGGCACCAGGCGACATCCGGCCGTTCATCGACCTCGCCGAGAAGGTGAAGGCAGCGGCCCGCTCCGGTCTTCGTCGCGCAGCGGCCGCGCCTGCGCCGGCGGCAACGCCCGCTTCCGGATATCGTGTGGGGCGCAAGGTTGTCGCCATCGGCTCGTCGACCGGTGGCGTCGAAGCTCTGATCACGGTGTTGCAAAAGTTCCCGAAGAACTGTCCGCCGACGGTCATCACGCAGCACATGCCGCCGACATTTACAAAAAGTTTCGCAGAACGGCTTAATCGTCTGTGCGCGCCGGTGGTGGAAGAGGCGACGGACGGTGCGCGGCTCGAGATCGGCAAGATCTATCTGGCGCCCGGCGGCGATCGCCATCTGCAGGTCACGAATGCCTCGGCACCATGCTGCCGTTTGGTCGAGCGCGACCCGGTGAACGGGCACCGCCCTTCCGTCGATGTCCTGTTCGACTCGGTTGCTGAGTTGGCAGGTCGAAATGCCGTGGGTGTGATCCTGACGGGAATGGGGCGCGATGGAGCGTCCGGTCTGCTCAAGATGCGAAGCGCGGGCGCGCGGACGCTCGGGCAGAACGAAAAGACCTGCGTCGTCTACGGCATGCCGCGGGTTGCACACGAAATTGGGGCTGTGGAGGCACAACTGCCGTTGGCCTCCATCGGTGAGGAAATTCTCAAACTAACTGCCGCCCGAAAAGAAGGTAACGAATAACATGTCTCTCGCTGAAAAAATAAAAGTGCTGATCGTCGACGATCAGGTTACCAGCCGACTGCTGCTCAGCGATGCCCTAACTCAGCTCGGCTTCAAGCAGATCACTGCCGCCGGTGACGGCGAGCAGGGCATGAAGATCATGAATGAGCAGCCGCACCACCTGGTCATCTCGGATTTCAACATGCCGAAGATGGATGGGCTGGGGCTGCTGCAGGCGGTGCGCACCAATCCTGCCACCAAGAAAGCTGCGTTCATCATCCTGACAGCTCAGGGGGACCGAGCCCTGGTGCAGAAGGCTGCGCAGCTTGGGGCCAACAACGTCCTGGCCAAGCCATTCACAATCGAAAAGATGAAGGCGGCGATCGAGGCGGTATTCGGAGCCCTAAAATGAACGAGGTCGCCGCAGCCAAGCGGGTCCACATCATCCAAGGCGAATACAAGGTGGTCACCGACCCCGAAGTTGTTCTGTCGACGATCTTGGGATCCTGCGTAGCTGCTTGTCTCCGCGATCCGGTTGCCGGCGTCGGGGGCATGAACCACTTTCTGCTTCCGGGATCCGCGGGCACGATGATGTCCGGTGGAGACGCCACGCGATACGGGGTCCACCTGATGGAATTGCTCATCAACGGGCTCTTGAAGAAGGGCGCGCGCCGCGACCGGCTCGAGGCCAAGATCTTCGGTGGCGCCAAGACGATTGCGAGCTTCTCCAATGTCGGTGAGCAGAATGCGGCCTTTGCAGTGCAGTTCCTCAAGGACGAAGGGATCCCGATCGTTGGTTCCTCCACGGGCGGAGAGCACGGCCGCAAACTGGAGTACTGGCCGATCAGCGGTCGGGCCCGTCAGTATCCGCTGACCGGAGCCGAAACGCAGAAGACGGTTGCGCTGGAGCAGCGCCCTGTGTTGCCGCCGAAGCCGGTCGAGACGTCTATCGAATTCTTTTAGTGAAGAGCGCCGTGCGCGCGAGGGAAGCCATGACCGAGAGTACTGAGCCGACCGATGCTTCCTTCGAGCAGCCGTTGCCCGAGATCCTGATGCGGCTGGTCTCTGAGCTGCATGACGTTGCCTATTTGATCGAGCGGGTCGAGCCGCAGCTGCTGGAGCTCGGCGGCGAGCAGATCCTCGAGCATCCCGACAGCGTTAAGATCCTTCAGGGCATCGACCTAGCCGTTCAGAAGACGCGCGGACTGGCGGAATTCATCGATACAATCACTGGCACCATTCCGGAAGGTTGGTCGGTGGATGTATCGACGGCGCTTAGCCTGGTCAAGCTGGCGGACATGCAGCACGCCCTCTCGTCAGGCATGCGCCACGGCCATTCGCAGCCCCTAAGCAAGGCAGCCGGCGACTTCGACTTCTTCTGACCCTTCTGATCCCTCTGCCAACCACATCGAGGCCTGGCCCCAGGTCGCAAATCGGAAACGCTCGCACAAGCTTCGCCCCATAGGGTGGGCATGGGCAAAGGCCTGATCTCGGTTTTGCGATGTGGAAACAGAATGAATCTGTTGGCTCAATTTTCTCAATTGTACAAAAATCTGGCCAGTCTCGGTCAGACCAAGCTGATTGCGCTTGCAGGTGCTGGACTGGTGTCCATGGCAATTATTCTCGCCGCCGCACTTTATGTGAACAAGCCTGCCTATGAGACGCTTTACGTTGGCCTTGAGACCACGGACCTCAACCAGGTGAGCATTGCGCTAGCCGAGGCAAACATCGAATTTGCCGTTGGTTCCGATGGTACGAGTATCCAGGTGCCGGTTGGCATGACGGGCAAGGCGCGGCTGCTTCTGGCAGAACGCGGCCTGCCGAACAGCGCCAATGCCGGCTACGAGCTCTTCGACAATGTGGGCTCTCTCGGCCTTACCTCCTTCATGCAAGAAGTGACCCGCGTCCGCGCACTTGAGGGCGAGGTCGGCCGCTCCATCCAGCAGATTAGCGGCATTGCCGCAGCACGCGTCCACATCGTGATGCCAGATGTCGGGAACTTCAGGCGAGGTGAGCAGAAGCCGACGGCGTCGGTGATGATCCGCGCAAGCACCACCACCGGCCGCAAGGCCGCTTCATCCATCCGCCACCTCGTCGCGTCGGCCGTGCCTGGCCTCGACGTCGACGACGTGACCATACTCGATTCCACGGGCCAGCTTCTTGCGTCCGGAGACGAATACGGCAACAGCGAACTGAACCGCTCCCTCAACATCGTCCAGTCGGTCCAGCAGGAACTGGAAACCAACATCGACAAGGCGCTGGCGCCGTTCCTCGGTATGGACAATTTCCGCTCTACGGTTACGGCAAACCTCAACACGGACAGCCAACAGATCCAGGAAACCATCTTTGATCCGGAATCGCGGGTCGAGCGATCGGTTCGCATAACCAAGGAAGAACAGCGCTCACAGCAGACGCAGGACGATTCCGCAGCGACGGTGGAACAGAATGTTCCTCAGGCCGCTCCGGAAGCTGGCGGTGCCGCAGGTCCCAAGTCTTCCGATCAGTCCGACAAGAAGGAAGAGCAGACCAACTACGAGATCAACAGCAAGACTGTTGCCACGACACGCAACAGCTATCAGATCGAGAAGCTCTCTATCGCGGTCGTGGTGAACAAGGGTCGCGTTGCTCAGATGGTCGGCGAGCCTGTGGACCAGGCAAAGATCGACGCCTATCTGGCCGAAATGCAGAAGATCGTAGCGTCTGCGGCCGGCCTTAACCCTGAGCGCGGCGACGTCGTCACGCTGACGGCCATGGACTTCCTGGAAACTCAGCTACTTGAAGAAGCGGCAGTAGGCCCGGGCGTCACCGAGGTTCTGAGCCGTAACCTCGGCGGCATCATCAACTCGCTCGCCTTCGTGGTCGTGGCCTTCCTGGTGATCTGGCTGGGCATCCGTCCGCTGGTGCGCAGTGTCGGCGGCGCTACGGGCTCCACCGAGCTTGCTGGCGACAGCGCTGGCCTCGAGCTTCCCGACTTCTCTCCGGCCGTTGGCGGTGGCGGATCGCTCATGGAAGGCTTCGGCTCCGATTTCGGCTTCGATGCAACCGACGATCTTCTCGGGATGGGCGACGACGAAGGGGGCTTCAACCGCCGCGTCAAGGAGGGCCCGGAGAAGCGCCTTGCCCGGATGGTCGAAATCAGCGAGGAGCGTGCCGCCAAGATCCTCCGCAAATGGGCAGTCGATCAGGCTGCGTGATCTCTCACGAAATCGTGACGAGAAGAGGCCGGCTGCGAAGCCGGCCTCTTTCCGACGTGAGTACCGGTAGTTAAGTCTGCATTTTGCCACAGTTGGGGCGAGAATTTGTCCATCTCGGTCTCCAGATGCTCAAGACACGTAGAAATTCGTTTCCCCTTTCCTAAAATGAAGATGATTCGTCGCTGCGGAAGCGGAGGAGAGGGACGCTGCATTATCGGGCACGTTTTCAACGGCTGAGCGTGAAGCCTTTCTTCATGTCGGGTAGAGGATAGTCGGCATGGAGTTTTCTGGCGTGGAGGCTGTGGCAGACGAATCCGGTCTGGAATCGGGAGCGCCAATGGCCGTTTCCTCGCGCGAGCAACTTGTCCGCCACCTGGCGCTTGCTGCAGCGGCCAACAATGTACCGGCTGCGCTGCGGCTGCTGGCGGAATATGTCGGAGCGGCACACTTTCTTTTCGCCCGATGCGACCTGATCCAGGAGCAGGGGCTCGATTTCATCGTCTCTTCGGACTGGCCTTTCGATCTTGTCAGGCGGATCGGGTCTGAGCTGGCGAGCAACTACGCCAAATCCACTGAACTGGAGAAGTGTCTCTCACTTCTCACCCCAAACTTTTCATTGCTCCCCGACGACGTTCTGGTTCCGGAGCAGATCAGCCGTCAATACTGTTCCTTGACCGTATGCATAGGGCGTACGCGATACACACTGCTTCTGCTCTTCGTCGAGGGCATCATACTTTCCCAGGACAGGCTTCGCGAAGTCGGTCTTCTTGCGACCTATCTCGCTGGCTTTAAGCAGACGCCGGACGCTCGCGCGGAGCGCGATTTCGAGCTGACGGAGCGCGAGCTTGAATGCCTGTTCTGGATCGCAGAAGGAAAGACGAGCGACGAAATCGCCGTCATCCTCGGAATCTCCCGCAACACGATCAATAACTACATCACCAGCGTCATGCGTAAGACCGGGACAAAGACCCGTTCGGAGGCAATCGCGTATGCTGTCCGGAACAACCTGGTCTAGGAGACCTGCAAACAAAATGGCGTACGCACGCACTCCGTCCTCCGAAATCCCGATCGGCACGAATCATGTGCGCCTGCAGCGTGCGGCGAGCAGAGCCGATGTCTTTCCACGGCTCATCGCCATGCAGAAACAGTTGCGAGCCCGCAACTTCGCAGTCTTCCGGATCTCTGGCGCCGGATTGCCAGGCAAAAGAAGGCTGTTCTGCGAGATGGAGAACTGGGGCGGCGAAAACGCCCACTTCGCAGACCTTATCCTCGGCGGATATGCGGATGCGCTTCTCGACCACATCGAGCTGTCGACCCTGCCTCTCGCGTGGAGCGGGACGGAGCAGGTGAGCTTCGTCGAGGCATTCGAGTTCACGCCCCTGCTTCGCCGCCTGCCATCTGAGGTCACGCCGTTCTCAGGGGTGGCCTTCCCGGTTCGCCTCGGGGCGATGGGCAATGGCTATGTGATCTTCACGGGCGGGTCCTTCAGCCTCTCGAGCGACCTGATGATCGAGCATCACGTCCGCAGCTGCCATATCATGACCGACCTGCTTGCTCTCGACGAGCGGCGCACCGTGCCGGCCGAGACTTTGAGCGAGCGGGAAGTCGCATGTCTGCAACTGGCAGGAGACGGGCGCATCAGCGAAGAGATTGCCGAAAACCTCGGCCTCTCCGTGCATACGGTCAACGCCTATCTCGGCTCCGCGACAATGAAGCTGGACGCAGTCAACCGCATCCAGGCCATCGCCAAGGCAATCCGCCTTGGCTACATTCACTGATGGGCGGCGAGTGGCCTAGGTGAAGGCCGCCATGGGAGGTGCGGTGCGAACGAAGCGCGCTTCCTGCAGACTACGCTCCAGGAAGGCTGTGTTCTCGTCGGGATCCTCACAAGGCTCCTGGAAGGCAATATGGTCGATCTCTATACCAGCCAGGCGATCAGCCAATGTCAGCCGAGCATAGACAGAGACGCCGCGCGGCTTGATCTCTAAGTCGAGCACCACCTGCGGCTGGCCGCTCCACTCGAGCGTGTAGTCACCGCCAGCTCCGAAGTTGACCGTTCCCGGGTGGAAGTAGAGCTCCGCCGCAGACGAGACGAGGTCGGCGAGATTGCCATACGATTCCAGGCGCAGCAGCGCAATCAGGTCACCGGCATCCAGCAGACGCAGCTCGGTAGCCACCGGGTTGATTGCTTCGGCGAGGATCTTCTCCCGTTCCGTGGAGTGGTCGCATTTTTTCATGACGCTCAGTGTGTCCGTTGATTGCCGGACCGAGCCGCATAGACCCGGTGCACCAGTTCTGCCACTGCCTTGTAGAAGGCTGATGGAATGACGCTATCAACCGAGACTTGCGCAAACATGGAGCGGGCAAGCGGCGGATCTTCGAAAACGGGAATGTTATTGGCTTCAGCAATCTCACGAATCTTCAGCGCGATCAGATCCTGTCCCTTAGCCACGACGACCGGTGCATCGTTCTCTTCTCGGACATAGCGGAGCGCCACGGCAAAGTGGGTAGGGTTGGCGATAACCAGCGTTGCACGCGGCACGCTGTCCATCATGCGTCGACGGGCACGATCGCGCGCAAGCGACCTCTGCCGTGACTTGACCACCGGGTCGCCCTGCGATTGCTTGTACTCGTCCTTCACTTCCTGCTTCGTCATCTTGAGCTGCGTGAACCAGTGGTGACGCGACCAGGCAACGTCGACGGCGGCCAGAAGGGCCGTCGCGAGCAGGATCACGATGACCATCTTGCGGACGATCGCGTCCAGTTTCACGAGGATCACCTGCGGGTCGGAGAACATCGCGTCGATAGCAGCGAAGAACTCGCCGCGAAGCGCGAAGTACATGATCACCGACACGATCAGGATCTTGAAGAAGGACTTGCCGAACTCCACCATTCCGGGAAGGCTGTAGATACGCTCAAACCCCTTCATCGGCGAGATGCGCGACGCCTGTGGGCGAATTCGCTCGAGGACCATGGACGGCATGTTCTGCGCGAGCGACGAACCAAGGCCGAAGATGATGAAGATGAGCATCACGGGCGCCAGAAATGCCGCCATCGCCCAGCCCAGATGCACCGCCAATGATACGACGTCTGGCGTGTTCTCCAGCCGCCATTGATCCGGCTGGGAAAAGAGGTCCTTCAGCGTCTTTGCAAGATCGGCTGCGCCGGAAGGAAGAAAGAAGACGAGAAACACGTAGAAACCGAGGGCCGAAGCAAAGATCGGTACTTCGCGCGAAAAAGGCACGTTGCCTTTCGCGGCCGCGTCGGTCAGCTTCTTGGCTGTCGGATTTTCTGTTTTACTGTCTTTGTCTTCCGACAAGGCCGTGCCCTCGCGCGAATCGGCATGAACTGCAGTCCAGGCTACAGCAGCGCCGCCCTAGGGCCGAATCGAGTCAAGAAAAAGATTGTGGGCAGCGGTCGAGACGCCGGCGCAAGTCGCTTGCCCGTGCATAAGCACTGCTAAGCCCTTCCCCGCGTGATTAAGCGGCCTTCTCGTCCTTGCCCTCTTCCGGCTCCTTGAGCAGGATCTGGCCGGCATTGGCGAGTCGGATGGCTTCCTGTGCGACGGCGCGCCGGGCGATCGCGATCTCGCGCGGGTTGAGCGCTGCAGTAGGCACCGCCAGATCCGATTCGATCATGCGCCGCTGACGCGGGCTGATGGCCGAAAGCACGCCTTCCTTCATCTCCGCGCTTGCGCCACGCAGAGCCATCGTCAGGATGTCGGCTGCAATGTCGTTCAGGAGCAGCACGCGGCTGCGCTGCGGCATGAGCAGCAGGTCTTCGAAAAGGAAGATCTTCGGACGAACCTTGTTGACCGACTCCTTGCTGATCGTTTCGAGCGACGTGAGCAGCGTGTCGACCTGGGGCTTGTCCAGCTCGTTCATCAGGTCGGCAACCTTCGCCGAGCCTGGCGAATTGCGCTCTGCTTCAATTGCGTCGATGAGCTCGACGACGCGGTTCTCGATAATCTGGGCCGCCTTTGGGCTCACTTCCTTCATGTTGACCGTTCGGTTCATTATGTCGGCGCGCCGGCTGTCGGGGAGCTGCAGCAACACCTTCGCACCGAATGCGGAAGGCAGCATCGAGAGGATGTAAGCGATCGTTTGGGAGTGTTCACGGGCGAGGAACTTGCCGACGAAGGCAGGATCCGCGTCCTGAAGGCGGTCCCAGATCGAGGACTCGTATGCCTGGAACGCGGTGCGGCGGCCGAGAAGGCCGTCCACTTCTTCCGGTGTAAGGCCTTCCTCGAGAATGGCTTCGATGGCAGCCGCATTGTCCATAAGGCCTGTTCCTTCAGTGAACAGGTCCTCGAATTCGTTGACGAGAAGAAGGAGTTCGTCCGGAGGGATCGTTCGCAGGCGTTGTGCAGATGCAATGATCATCTGCAGTTCGCTCTGCGTGAAGTACTTGAGGAGCTTTCCGGCAACGCCCTTGCCCATAGCCAAGAGCACCGCAGCGGCTTTCTCGGCTTGGGACAACGGCTGTTCGGTAACAGCGCTACCGAAGTCGTCAAAGTCCATCATGGTCTTCCCTCTCTGTCCCAGACCGGGATCAGGTTCTTCTCGTACTCAGCACTTCAGTCACTTTGACACCAAAGCGGGTGTCGTCATTCTCCAGGACGGTGATCTCGCCCTTGCCGATGCGGCGGCCGTTCACCATGATTTCGACCGGTTCGCCGATTTTCTTGTCCAGCGCGATCGTGGCGCCTTCTTCAAGGTTCATCAAACCGGACACCTGCATGCGGCTGGACCCCAGGACGATCTCGACATCGATCGGGATGTCCATGATCAGGTCCATGTTGGCCGTCAGTGCACTGCCTGGCTCCTGCACGGAGCCGAAGCTGTCCCCGGCAGTTGAGCCGTCAAAGTCACCGCCACCGAAGTCGCTTCCACCGAAATCGCTGCTGCCGCCGAAGTCGCCCCCGAAATCTGAGCCACCAAGGTCGCTGGAGCCGCCGCCGAAGCTTGCGGTATCGGTGGCCGCATCCCCTGGCATGCCGAAGTCGGCATCGAACCCGGGCACACCGCCATCGGCGTCGGCCTGGAGAACGCCGCGGAGATCGTCAATGGCCTGATCGAGCTCGCCGTTGCCGGTGACGGGCATCAGGTCATCCTCTTCCTTTACAGGTGTCTTCTTCGTAGCCATGCGTTCATTATTCCCGTTGAAACTTGCGTCAACCTGCCTTGCACTGGGCGCTGCTGACCGGGGTCGCCCTGATCAGCCCATGAGGTGGTCGAGGATTTCGTCTTCCGTGCTGATATTGTCTCTGACGCGAACCGTGTAGCGCTCGCCGGAGCGCCCCAGTTCGCACGAATACATGTCCTTGCCGTTTGCACTGACCTGGACGTTGACATCCTTCCGATCATGGAAGGCAATGACGTCGCCGACGGCGAGACGCGAGATGGTGCCGAGCGTCAGCGTCTGAAGCCGAACCTTAGCCTCCAGCGTCACCTGCGAGCGTCGCACCTGCTCGCTGAGACGCTGCTGCCATTCTTCTTTGCCCTTCGAGGCCTGGCCTTTCGACTTCGGCATGACGACCTGCGTTTTGAGTAAGGCCTTCTGAGGGAGCACCAGGAAGAAGTCCGACGTCACCTTTCCAAGTTCGACGCTCAACTTCACGGCGACCCCGAACTCTGCCGGGGCAGCCTCGTCGGGCGCGGCGCGGTCTTCCGCATTATGGGTCCGTTCGAGCAGTGCCTCGTAACCGCCTGGCGCATTGACGCCGGACTGGAGAACGAAAGCCATTCGACCCAGCACCATCTGCGCAAGATCGAGCTCGATATCGGATAAGGGGCGATCGAAGGGTTGTTCGATCGTCTCTGGAAGTGCGCCGAGCATGCGCTCCATCAATGCGATGACGAAGCTGTTGCCGCAGGCTAGCAGGAAGTTGGGCGACCAGTTCCGCAAGGAGGCGTCGGCAAGAGCGACATTCTCGCCAAGCTCACTGATCAGGTCGGCCATCAGGCCGGACGTGCAGCCGACATAGGCGACATCGATCGGGATACTGGTTTCACTGTGGAACACGTCCGGCAGGAAATCGGCATAGAGATGGCCGAATTCGCTGCTGATCTTCTCAATTGTCTTGCGGTCGCCGAGCCCCCCCGTCAGCTTCGCGAGAAGCGAACGGTCCATGGGAGCCGGAGCCGCTTGAGCCATAACTCTCGTCATCATGCCGCCTTGTTATCGCCGCCCGGGTTCATCATTTCCTGCTCGACCGCATCGATCGAGGGGCGTTCGTAGTTTGAAATCGTCTTGCGTCCATATTCCAGCGCTACCTGCGGGACCGACCCGTTCATGTAGGCGAGCAGCGTCTGCTTCACGATGATGAACAGACGGTGCTGCTTCGTCCGCACGATCTTCACCTGCGCTGCAAGCGGGTTGCAGATGGAATAGGAGAGAATGATCCCGAGCATGGTGCCGACGAGAGCCGCGCCAATCAGACCGCCCAGCACTTCAGGGGACTCGTTGATCTTGCCCATGGCCTTGATCACCCCGAGAACCGCCGCCACGATACCGATCGCCGGGAAGCTGTCGCCCATTGCGGTGATCGCGTGATACGGCTTCATCCGGTCGTGCAGAAGCGTCTCGAGCTCCTCGTCCATCAGCGCCTCGATCTCGTGCGAGCGGGCGTTGCCGATGATGATCAGGCGGACATAGTCACAGATGAAGGTCGTCAGCTCCTTGTTTTTCAAAAGGTTCGGCGCCGTCTGGAAGATCGAGGACTCTTCCGGATTGTCGATATGGGCTTCGATCTCGTTGCGCGACTTTGTTCTCAGATCGCGCATCAGCGCGTAGAGCACGCCGAGGACGTCGAGATAATTGCGCTCCTTCGGGACCGAATTCTTGAAAGCCTCACCGAGCGCCTTGCCGGAATCCTTCACGACCTTCATCGGGTTGGCCATGATGAAGCCGCCAAGGCCGGCACCGCCGATGATCACCAACTCGAACGGCTGGAAGAGAACGTCCAGGTGACCGCCCATCGCCATATAGCCGCCGATGATGCAACCGAACGTGATCACCAATCCGATAAGAATGTTCATCTTCTACCTGCGCCGATCTTGATCTTATGTTTCGGGAATAGCCCGTCTGGCTTGCGTGAGGCTGGCTGCTAGGCCTTTCCGGGTCTGCGAAAAGGGGCAGCGCGGGTACAGCCTCGCACAAGTCTTTGCGCCTACTGATGCCTGGTCGGCTGAGAAATCCGGCTTTCAATCAAGGACAGGATCGGCGGGGGATCAGGGTGATCACGACCTATACCAGCTATGCGATAATCAGCAGGGACCTCCCTGGCTCTCTCGCTCGCGTTGCCGAACAGCCGAACGTCGCCCGCGAAAGCGCCTATTACCTGGAGAACATCGGCAAGGTGAAGTCGGTCGACGACTTCATGGCCGACAGCCGTCTCTATAACTACGCCTTGAAGGCTCATGGTCTGGAAGACATGGCCTACGCCAAGGCTTTCATCCGGAAGGTCCTGACTGAGGGCGTCGCAACTCCTGACGCCTTCGCGCTGAAGCTCGCCGACAGCCGCTATGCGGGCCTTGCCGAAACGTTGAACTTCCAGGCGAACGGCGCCGCAGCCACCTCCTTCGATAAGGCACAGAAGGGCGTTGTCGAGAAGTACCAGCGCCAGACGCTGGAAGAAGAAGTGGGCGCGGAGAATCCCGGCGTCCGACTGGCTCTCTACTTCGAACGGATGGCCCCTTCGATCAAGTCCGGGATGGAGATCCTCGCCGACGACGCCCTCGCCGAGGTGGTTCGCACCGTGCTGCAGCTTCCCGACGAAGTGGCGGCTCTCGATGTGGATCGGCAGGCCGCCTTCATCGAGGAATCGATCGACATCGAGGACTTCCAGGACGCTTCGAAGACTGCGAAGTTCCTGGAGAGGTTTTCAACACTCTGGGAGATGGAGAACGCCTCAACCCCAGACAGCGTCACGACGCTTTTCTCTCCCTCCACGAGCGGCATCTCCACCGATCTTCTCATCTCCATCAACGCACTGAAACTCGGAGGCAAATGATATGCAGTCCGGACTTTATGTCGGTATCTCCTCGCAGATCGCGCTCGAACGGCGCCTGAACACCATCGCCGACAACATGGCGAATATGAACACGGTGGGCTTCCGTGCGACCGAGGTTAAGTTCGATGAGGTGATGAGCAACACGCGCAACGACCTCAATGCAAAGGTCGCTTTCGTGACGCAGGGCAACGATTACCTTTCCACGCGTAACGGGCAGCTGCAGAATACCGACAACGCGCTCGACTTTGCCATCAAGGGTGATGCCTGGTTTGCGATCGACACGCCGGCCGGCCAGGTACTGACCCGGGATGGCCGCTTCACCATGCTCGAAACGGGACAGCTCGTCTCGATAATGGGTCACCCTGTGCTGGATGCAGGCGGAGCGCCGATACAACTCAACCGCGCCGGCGGACCTCCGACAGTCGGCGCCGACGGACGCATCATGCAGGGCGGCCAGCCTGTTGGGACGATCGGCCTGTTTACGGCCGACCTGAGCAAGGGCTTCATCCGCGCCGACAACAGCGGCGTCATTCCCACGGACAACCCGCAACCGGTGGTCGATAATTTCGATGTTGCAGTGATGCAGGGCTATATCGAGGGATCCAACGTCAGCGGTATCAGCGAGATGACACAGCTGATTCAGGTCAACCGCGCCTTCGAGGGTATCTCGTCGCTGATGCGCGACACGGAAGCGAGTTTCGACGAAGCGATCAAGACGCTTGGCAGCGGGCGCTAAGGGCTGAGATCGGATGCTGGAACAGGCAGCCATTTTGCAAGCGGTATCGGGCGGCAAGCTCGCCCAGCTTGCCGATATCACCGAGCGTTATGCCGATCCGGCATTCTCCGTGGCGCATGGCGGAAAGGTAAGAACTATAGCTGCCGGCCATTACACGGTGGCGGGCCTGTCGAAGCACGTGCGGCTTGGCGAGTTCGTCGCGCACCGCAGTGCCACCGGCATCCATCTCGGGGAAGTCGTGCGTGTCGAGCCCGATGCTGTCTTCGTTTGCCCGATCGAGCCGGGCGAACCGATCGGGATCGGTGACACCGTCATTCGCAAGGGCGCCTTCCGGGTTGCGCCGCACGACAGCTGGTGTGGGCGGACAATCAATGCGCTGGGCGAGCCGATCGATGGGCGAGGGCCGCTCATGACCGGCCGCGTCAGACGCTCGATCGCCAACGCTGCGCCACCATCGATGACGCGAAGCCGCGTCGAGACAGGCTTCAAGACCGGTGTGCGGGCGGTCGATATCTTTTCCCCCCTCTGCCTCGGCCAGCGCCTTGGCGTCTTTGCCGGCTCGGGCGTCGGCAAGTCCACATTGCTTTCAATGTTTGCCAGGGCGGGCGCCTTCGACAAGGTAGTCATAGCGCTTGTCGGCGAACGTGGCCGCGAGGTGCGGGAGTTCATCGAGGACACGCTCGGCGACAACATGGCGAAGTCGATCGCCGTGGTCGCGACCAGTGACGAAAGCCCGATGCTGCGCAAGATGGCACCGCTTGTGGCGATCACGATCGCAGAGCACTTCCGCGACCAAGGCGACAACGTCCTGTTCATCGCAGACAGCATCACACGCTTTGCCCACGCTATCCGCGAAGTGGCGGTTGCCTCTGGCGAGCCGCCCATCGCGCGTGGCTATCCGGCCTCCGTCTTCACCGAATTGCCGAGGCTTCTTGAAAGAGCAGGGCCAGGCGCCGAGGGTGCCGGAACCGTTACCGCAATTATCTCCATTCTCGTGGACGGCGACAATCATAACGACCCAATTGCCGATTCCACCCGAGGGATCCTTGATGGCCACCTGGTTCTCGACCGAAGTCTGGCGGAGGAGGGGCGCTATCCGCCAATCAATCCCCTGGCCTCGATCTCGCGTCTTGCCCGAAAGGCATGGACGGAGGATCAGGAAAAGCTCGTCTCGCGGCTGAAGGCGCTGATCCACCGCTACGAGGAGACGCGCGATCTGCGCCTCATAGGCGGCTATCGCGCCGGTACGGATCCGGATCTCGATATGGCGATCAAGCAGGTGCCGGTGATCTACGAGGTTCTCAAACAATCGCCGGGTGAGCAGCCCTCTGCGGATGCCTATGCGGATCTGGCGACTGCGCTTCGCAACGCCGCCAACCAAGCGCCGCCTGCGCTAATTAATAGGCCAAGAGGATGAAGATGCTTCAGCAAAGCGCAGACCGGCGCAACGACCTGCACACAAACAGCAAGGAAACCGGTAGGCTTGGCGATCGCGTGCTGACGGCATCCGGCATCATCCTCGCCGCGGCCTCCGCGTTCTTTCCCTGGTACGTGTTCCTGAACCAGGACAAGTTCGGCATCAAGACCGAAAGCTTTGGGCATACACGCGATTTGCCTCCGCTGCCAGGCCGCAACGTTATGGGCGTGTCACCCCTTGCCATGACCGACAATAGCGAAGACGAGGAGACGCCGGCGCCGCTGGAAAAGACCGATAACCTTACGACAGCGACCGTCTCCTCTCTCGGAAAGGAGAAGAGCGGAAGCAATGCTCTTCCTGACCAACCCTTCCCTGGGAAGTCGAGCTTCCGCTTGCTCCACGTGGCCAACGGCCGTGCTCTGATCGAGGACGGCGCGGGAATGTACATGGTGCGTATCGGTTCCATCCTGCCTGACAACAGCAAGCTTGCCACCATCGAGCAGCGAGAAGGCAAGTGGGTGATCGTCACAACCGCCGGCGAAGTCTACGACGAGGGATCTGCCGCCCGTCCGTAAGTCCCACGCAAGATTACCCGCATAGTCTCCAGACAAACGATGGAGAAACCTATGCAACCGATCCAACTGTTTGCGCTCGCGTCTCGGCAGGCTGAATGGCTTTCGGTCCGCCAGGAAGTCGTGGCCACCAACATCGCCAACGCCAACACGCCGAAGTACCGGGCTCAGGACGTCTCACCTTTCGACGCCGTTCTCGATGAGACCCAGGTTCGTATGGCGCGGACCCATCCGGGCCATCTCGCCGAAAGTCAGTTCAGCCAGGACATTGCGGTCAAGGAGACCGAGGTCAACGACGAGATCGGCATCCAGGAGTCCGGCAACACGGTCGCGCTGGCCGAGGAGCTCACCAAGACGGGTGAGATCAAGAAACAGTACGAGCTCAGCACGAGCCTCGTGAAGTCCTTTCATAGCATGATGCTCATGACGGTAAGAAGGTAAAGCAATGGATCCGCTTTCAGCCGCTTCCAAGATCGCAGGCTCCGGCCTCGAAGCACAGGCGACACGCCTGCGCATTGTCTCTGAAAACATCGCCAACGCCCGTTCCACCGGCGACACGCCTGGTGCCGACCCTTATCGTCGCAAGACGATCACGTTCGGCGCAGAGCTCGACCGCACTGCCGGCGTCGATCTGGTCAAGGTGCAGAAGCTCGGCACCGATGAATCGGACTTCGTCGAAGAATACGACCCGAACCATCCGGCGGCAGACGAGCGCGGCATGGTGAAGCTGCCGAACGTCAACATGCTGATCGAAATGGCGGACATGCGCGAAGCCAACCGCACCTATGACGCCAATCTGCAGACCATCAAACAGACACGCGAGCTCGTCGCCGCGACAATCGACCTTCTGAAGAGCGGACAATGATCGACAACATCACCAAGGTAAGCTCCCTGTCGTCCTCACGGGGACTGGAATCTCTCGTCGAAAGCGACGCGACTACGCAAGGCGTGGCACCCGGAGAGAATGCCGGCATGAACTTCGCCAGCGTGCTGGGAAGCGTTGCCACCGAATCCATGAACAGCCTCAAGTTCGCCGAAACCAAATCGTTCGAGGCGATCCAGGGGAAGGCGAACACGCGTGAAGTCGTAGATGCCGTCTTGCAGGCGCAGCAGTCGCTGAACACGGCAATCGCGCTACGCGACAAGATCGTGAACGCCTACCTCGAAGTCACCAAGATGTCGATCTAACGGACCGGAGATAAAGACATGAGAGCGCTTGCCGTCGCCGCGACGGGCATGGATGCCCAGCAGACCAATCTCGAGGTCATCGCCAACAACATCGCCAACATCAACACGACGGGCTACAAGCGTGCCCGCGCCGAATTCTCCGATCTTCTCTACCAGACGGAGCGGGCGCAGGGTGTTGCGAACCGCGCCAACCAGGCGATCGTGCCGGAAGGTGCCAATATCGGTCTCGGCGTGCAGACGGCGGCTGTGCGTAACATTCACACGCAAGGCGAGCTGACACACACTGAAAACAGCCTGGACCTGGCGCTTATCGGTCGCGGCTGGTTTCAGATCGAGGCGCCCGATGGCACGACCATGTACACCCGCGCCGGCGCGTTCAACACCAATGCCGAAGGCCAGTTGGTCACAATCGACGGCTATACCGTCGTGCCAAATATCGTTTTTCCGCCGGATGTCAGCGAAACCGTGATCAGCCGCACGGGACAGGTCAGCGTGCGCGTCGGCAACGAGACAGAATTCCAGGAGATCGGTCAGCTGACCGTTGCGAACTTCGTTAACGAAGCCGGGTTGCAGCCGCTCGGCGACAACCTGTTCGCCCAAACCCCTGCGTCAGGTGAGCCAATCGTCGCCGTGCCGGAAGATCCGGGCTTCGGCTACGTTAAGCAGGGCTACCTAGAAGCCTCCAACGTCGACGCCGTTAAGGAAATCACCGATCTCATTTCCGCACAGCGTGCCTACGAAATGAATTCCAAGGTTATTACCACCGCAGACGAAATGGCTTCCATCGTCAGCAAGAACCTGAAGTAACCAGCAGGAGGCAGACATGATGTTTCGCCGGATCAAGACGATTGCAGGCGGAGGTGCCGCAGCCGTTCTCGCAGCGGCTGGGATGGCGCTCGCGGCGCCAGCCGTCGCCGACATGGGCACAGCGGTCATTCCGAAGCAGATCATCTATCCCGGCGAAGAAATTTCTGCCGGCGTGGTTGAAGAAGTCGACGTCACCAATCCCAAGCTCGCCGGAGAATATGCGCGCTCGGTCGGAGAAGTGACCGGTATGATCAGCACCAGAACACTGCTGCCCGGCCGCACCATCCTGCTCTCGGCGCTGAGAGCGCCTTATGCCGTCAAACGCGGCTCGGCGGTCAGGCTCGCCTTCAGCATGGGCAACATGACGATCTCGGCGGCGGGAACGCCCCTTCAGGACGCTTCCGTGGGGGATGTCATCCGCGTCCGCAACACCGATACGGGCGTCATCGTGAGCGGGACGGTGATGGCGGATGGAACGGTACAGGTGATGGCGCGATGAAATCCCTCCATCTCATAGCTGCACTCGCCGCCGCAGCATTCAGCGTCCTCGCTCTTGGCAGCCTTCCCGCCAAGGCCGATGCGGCGCGGATCAAGGACATCGCATCGCTGCAGGCGGGCCGCGACAACCAGCTTATCGGTTACGGCCTTGTTGTCGGCCTTCAGGGCACGGGCGACAGTCTTCGCAGCTCGCCATTCACCGACCAGTCGATGCGGGCCATGCTTCAGAACCTCGGGATCTCAACACAGGGCGGCCAGTCGAACGCGAAGAACCTCGCGGCGGTCATGGTGACCGCCAATCTCCCGCCCTTCGCGAGCCCCGGCAGCCGGATCGATGTCACTGTCAGCTCCCTCGGCGACGCCACCTCGCTTCGTGGCGGGACACTCGTCATGACCTCACTGACCGGCGCCGACGGCCAGATCTACGCCGTCGCCCAGGGAGCCGTGATCGTATCCGGCTTCTCCGCCCAGGGAGATGCGGCAACGCTGAATGAGGGCGTGACGACCGCCGGCCGGGTCCCGAACGGCGCTATCATCGAGCGCGAACTGCCCTCGCACTTCAAAGACGCGGTGAACCTCGTCCTGCAGCTGCGCAATCCCGACTTCTCCACTGCGGTTCGCATGGCGGATGCCGTCAATGCCTTTGCCGGCCGCCGCTACGGCGGGCCGATTGCGGAAGCCCGCGATTCGCAGGAGGTGGTGATCCTGAAACCGAAGGTGACCGACCTGACACGACTGATGGCCGAGGTCGAGAACCTGATTGTCGAGACGGATACACCTGCCAAGGTGGTGATCAACGAGCGAACCGGAACCATCGTCATCGGCGCAGACGTGCGCGTCTCCCGCGTGGCCGTCAGCTACGGCACTCTAACCGTGCAGGTGACGGAGACCCCGCAGGTCGTTCAGCCCGAACCCTTCTCCCGTGGTGTGACGGCGGTGGAACCGCAAACCGACATCATGGCAATGAAGGAAGGTGGCCCGGTCGCGATCCTCGAGGGGCCGAATCTCCGCACCCTCGTCGCCGGGCTCAACAATATCGGCGTTAAGCCTGACGGCATAATCGCCATTCTCCAGGGCATCAAGTCGGCCGGCGCCCTGCAAGCGGAGCTCGTGCTGCAATGACTGAAGCATCGACCATCTTCAGGATTTCCCTCTCGAAAAGCCTGATCCGGAGGCTGCTCGCGCTAGGTGCAATCGTCCTGCTGGTTCCGCAAGTCAGCGCTCAAGAGCCGGCGACCGCTTCGGCGACTTCTTCTGAGAGCGAGATCCAGCAGTTCTGCACCAATATCGCGGATGCCGCACGGGATCAGCGCTACCTGCTGCAGAAGCAGGAACTGGAAAAGCTGCAGGCGGACGTGGATGAGCGTATCGCGGTGCTCGAGGGCCGCAAGGCCGAGTACCAGGATTGGCTGCAGCGCCGCAACGACTTCCTTGTCCGGGCCGAAGCGGGATTGGTCGAGATCTTCAAGACGATGAAGGCAGATGCTGCAGCGCCGCAACTGGAAGAGATGAACATGGAAGTCGCTGCGGCGATCATCATGAAGCTGCCTGCCCGGCAATCGGGTCTTGTACTTAGCGAAATGGACCCACAGAAGGCCGGTATGATCGCGACGATCATATCCAGCGCTTCCGATCCCAATACCTCGAAAGAACCCTCATGACGAAGCGCTTCTCAGCTCTCGCAGCTGTACTCCTCCTGACCGGGTGCCAGAGCCAGACGATTAAGGAAATTGGCAACGCGCCGTCCATGAGCCCGATTGGCAGCGGCCTGCAATATGCCCAGGCGCCCCAGATGGCATCCTACCCGAAACAGCCGCGTCAGCTGTCCAACGGCTATTCGCTGTGGAGCGATTCCCAGGCGGCGCTTTTCAAGGACGCGCGGGCGCTCAACGTTGGCGACATCCTCACCGTCGATATCCAGATCAACGACCGCGCCTCTTTCGATAACGAGACCGAACGCAGCCGGACCAACGGCACGAACCTTCAGTGGGGCGCGCAGGTTTCGAACTTCCTGGGCTTCAGCACCGACACTGGAACGACCGGCGACCTCGGAACCGACTCCAGTTCGGATTCCAAGGGCAAGGGCTCGACAGAACGGTCCGAGAGACTGAAGCTGCTCGTCGCTGCGGTGGTGACCGGCATCCTCGAAAACGGCAACCTGCTGATCAGCGGTTCGCAGGAAGTCCGCGTCAACCACGAGATCCGCATTCTTAACGTCGCTGGTATCGTGCGGCCGCAGGATGTGGATGCCTCCAACATCATCTCCTACGAACGCATCGCCGAGGCGCGAATCTCCTACGGCGGACGCGGTCGGCTGATGGAAGTACAGCAACCACCGATCGGACAGCAGGTCGTTGACCTCTACTCCCCCTTCTGATTGGACCGACTCTCGGACAGGACAACGGCTATGGACGAAACCCAGGGCACGGAAGGCGGCAAGAAGAAGTCGCCGTTGATGCTGATTGTCGGCGTCGCCGCTCTGACATCAATCGGCGGCGGCGGTGGCTGGTTCCTCGGCAACATGATCGCACCCGCCGCGCCGACCGATGAGCATGCCGCGACGCAAGGCGGGGCAGGCGCGCATGGCGAAGGTAAGGAAGAAGGCATCCCGAAGATCGCGACCGAGGCGAACGGCGTCGTTCTTCTTGACCCAGTAACCACCAATCTTGCCTATCCTTCCGACAACTGGATCCGTCTTGAAGTCGCACTTGCCTTCAAGGGGCCGCCGGAGCTTCCGCTCGCCGAAGAGATCCATCAGGATATTCTCGCCTATATGCGAACTGTGTCCCTGCAGCAGATCGAGGGGCCGCGCGGGTTCCAGTATCTCCGCGACGACATTCAGGAGCGCGTGGATCTGCGATCGCAAGGAAAGGTCTCCAAGGTGCTGTTCCGGACCATGGTGATCGAATAGTTGCCCCGCCCGCCGCCCTCCGATAACGGGGGATGGTTGGCGAACCCGTGTTGACCGGCCAGGGCAAGGGTGAGACGGAAGGTTGATGTCCAGAACCTTCGTGTCCGCATGATTCGGCTGATCTTCCTTTTCCTCGCGCTCTTCTCGCTTCCAGAACTCGCGTTTGCGCAGCAGTCGCCGGCTGATCTTCTGAACATACCCGTAGATGGGTCTGCAGCCGCTTGGATCATCCGCACATTTGGCCTTCTGACGGTTCTCTCGGTCGCTCCGGGGATCCTGATCATGGTGACGAGCTTTCCCCGCTTCGTGATCGCCTTCTCCATCCTCCGGTCTGGCATGGGACTTGGCACGGCACCGTCGAACCTCGTGCTGATTTCGATGGCGCTGTTTATGACCTTCTACGTGATGGCGCCGACCTTTGATCGGGCCTGGAACGAAGGCATACAGCCGCTGCTGGAGAACCAGATCGAGGAGGCGGAGGCGGTGCAGCGGATCGCCGAACCATTCCGTGCCTTCATGAGCGTCAACACGCGCGACAAGGACCTTGCCCTCTTCGTTGACCTTGCACGCGAGCGCAACCAAAGTGTCGGCACGCCCGAAGCGATCGACTACAGGGTCCTCATCCCGGCTTTCATGTTATCGGAGATCCGGCGTGGCTTCGAGATCGGCTTCCTGATCATCCTACCATTCCTCGTCATCGATATGATCGTCGCCGCCATCACCATGGCCATGGGCATGATGATGCTGCCGCCGACATCGATCTCGCTCCCGTTCAAGATCCTCTTCTTCGTCCTGATCGACGGCTGGAACCTGCTTGTCGGCAGCTTGGTGCGCTCGTTCAGCTGAGCGCTGAGGTCGTGGCCCCATAAGTAGTTCATTTACCATAGCGTGAGCGGTAACCTACGGCTGGGCCTGATTTAAAGAAGTTGGCAAGAATTGGCGTGCGAATTTCCTCCCACACGACGGGTTTGGTAGCCAAGATGCGGCACCGAGTGGCATGAAGCCGAGCTGTACGTGACCGGAAGGGAAACTAGACCGGTATGTCCCCCACCTAGTATTTTTGTCAAAGGGACAAGCAAGTTATGACGAGCATTCTGACGAACACCAGCGCAATGGCTGCGCTCTCGACTCTCCGCTCAATTTCGTCCAACATGGAAGACACCCAGTCCCGCATTTCTTCGGGGCTGCGCGTCGGGGCCGCGTCAGACAACGCCGCCTACTGGTCAATCGCAACGACCATGCGTTCTGACAACATGGCTCTCTCGGCTGTTTCGGACGCTCTCGGTCTCGGTGCTGCCAAAGTTGACACTGCTTATGCCGGTATGGAATCGGCCATCGAAGTCGTCAAGGAAATCAAGGCCAAGCTAGTTGCCGCCACCGAAGACGGCGTAGACAAGACCAAGATCCAGGAAGAAATCAACCAGTTGAAGGAACAGCTGACGGCGATCTCTTCCGCGGCATCCTTCTCTGGCGAGAACTGGCTGCAGGCTGATCTCACCGCCGGCGGTGCAGCTTTGCAGAAGAACGTTGTTGCCTCCTTCGTTCGTGACGATCAGGGCAACGTGTCAGTCAAGAAGGTTGATTACACCCTCGACTCCACGAACGTCCTGTTCGACACTGGAGGCAACACCGGTATCCTGGACAAGACCTACAACGTTTCGCAGGCCAGCGTCACGCTGAAGGTCAACATGAACGGCACCGACACCGAGTTCACGGTAGGTGCATACTCGGTCGACGACCTGATCGCCGACGGTGCTACGTTTAATGGCGACTACGCCAACTCCACGGGCGCCCTCGCCGGCGACTACGTCAAGGTCAACGGTAGCTGGGTTGCTGCAACCGACGTCGGCACCACGGGCCAGGAAGTGGTCTATGATGACGGCACGACAAAGTGGGGCGTAGACACCACCGCGGTTCCGGCCACGGCTGTTGCCACGCAGTCGGTTGCGACGCTCGACCTGGCCTCCCTGACCAATGCTCAGCTTGACGTGATGATCTCCGCTGTTGATGCGGCCCTGAGCGATATGACGAGCGCTGCCGCCGACCTGGGCTCGATTGGCATGCGCATCGACATGCAGGGCGAATTCGTCAAGAAGTTGAGCGAATCGATCGACGCGGGTATCGGCCGCCTTGTCGATGCCGACATGAACGAAGAGTCGACCCGCCTCAAGGCTCTGCAGACGCAGCAGCAGCTGGCAATTCAGGCTCTGTCGATCGCTAACTCCGACTCGCAGAGCGTGCTGTCGCTCTTCCGTTAATCCGATACAATTGCCAACTCGTCAGAGTTAGTACGTTCAGCCGCACCTGGAGACGGGTGCGGCTTTATCTTTTTTTAAGCATGTTCTGGCACGCGCGCACACGCGAAAGGCGAAAGATAAAACCTGAGGCTGCGGCGATCTGCGGGCAGCGTTTAGTTCTTCATTAACCAAACAGGTGTTAGCTAGGTTCATCGAGAGAGCGAGTTGACCTTAATTATCAAGAGGTTGGCAAGCATGACGCTGCGCGCCCTCTCCCGGTGAAGTCCGGAATGTCCCTTCACGTATCAGCCACTCAAGGGGCACTCACAAATGACTAGCATTCTCACAAACGTCGCAGCTATGGCTGCGCTCTCCACCCTGCGCGGCATTTCTTCCGGCATGGAAGAAACACAGGCCCGCGTGTCCTCTGGTCTTCGCGTCGGCGAAGCGGCAGACAACGCTGCATATTGGTCGATCGCAACGACCATGCGCTCGGACAACATGGCTCTTTCAGCTGTTTCGGACGCTCTCGGACTCGGCGCTGCCAAGGTTGATACCGCATATGCCGGTATGGAATCGGCCATCGAAGTCGTCAAGGAAATCAAGGCCAAGCTAGTTGCCGCCACCGAGGACGGCGTCGACCGCGCGAAGATTCAGGAAGAACTCGACCAGCTGAAGGATCAGCTGACTTCCATCGCTTCGGCTGCTTCCTTCTCTGGCGAGAACTGGCTGCAGGCTGATCTCACCGCCGGCGGTGCAGCTCTGCAAAAGTCCGTCGTCGCCTCCTTCGTTCGCGACGACGAAGGCAACGTCTCGGTCAAGAAGGTGAACTACCAGCTCGCCGCCACGAACGTTCTGTTCGACACCGGAGGCAACACTGGCATCCTCGACAAGACCTACAACGTTTCGCAGGCAAGCGCCACACTGACTGTCAACATGAACGGCACCGACACCGAGTTCACGGTAGGTGCATACTCGGTCGACGACCTGATCGCCGACGGTGCTACGTTTAATGGCGACTACGCCAACTCCACGGGTGCTCTCGCCGGCGACTATGTCAAGGTCAATGGTAGCTGGGTTGCTGCAGTCGACGTCGGCACCACCGGCCAGGAAGTCGTCTATGACGATGGCACGACCAAGTGGGGCGTAGACACCACCGCGGTTCCGGCCACGGCTGTTGCCACGCAGTCGGTTGCGACGCTCGACTTGGCCACGCTAACCAATGCCCAGCTTGACGTGATGATCTCCGCGGTTGATGCAGCTCTCACCGACATGACAAGTGCTGCCGCCGACCTTGGTTCGATCGGCATGCGCATCGAGATGCAGGAAGAGTTCGTCAAGAAGCTGAGCGAGTCAATCGACTCCGGTATCGGCCGCCTTGTCGATGCTGACATGAACGAAGAGTCGACCCGCCTCAAGGCTCTGCAGACGCAGCAGCAGCTGGCAATCCAGTCGCTCTCGATCGCCAACTCGGCTTCGGAAGTTATCCTCACGCTGTTCCGTTAATCGCGAAAAAGAACAAGAAGTTAAGGCCGCCCTCAAGGCGGCCTTTTCGTGTTTAGTCAAGCTTTGCGAATTCCGTTTAAAGTTTGTTAACCAAGTGCGGCTTAACTGCGCTCATCGTAACGATGGGTTAACCAAGACGAAGAAGCGGTTAACGGCATCAGGCCACACCATCGTTCCCGGCGCTTCCGGGATGTCCCTCATCTAGCCAATACAGGGGCAACTACACAATGACGAGCATTCTGACCAACATCGCAGCCATGGCTGCACTTCAGACTCTCCGTTCGATCGACGCGAAGATGGAAGAGACCCAAGCGCGTGTTTCCTCCGGCCTTCGTGTCGGGACCGCGTCCGACAACGCTGCATACTGGTCAATAGCTACCACCATGCGTTCCGACAATATGGCTCTTTCGGCGGTTCAGGATGCACTGGGTCTCGGTGCTGCCAAGGTCGATACCGCGTATGCAGCAATGGAAACCGTGGTCGAGGTCATGAAGGAGATCAAGGCGAAGGTCGTCGCCGCCACGGAAGAGGGCGTCGATCGCAGCAAGATTCAGGAGGAAATCGAACAGCTGAAGGATCAGCTGACCTCGATCGCTTCGGCGGCCTCCTTCTCCGGTGAGAACTGGCTGCAGGCGGATCTGACGGCCGGCGGTGCAGCTCTCCAGAAGAACGTCGTCGCCTCCTTCGTTCGTGACGAGACGGGAGCCGTCTCGGTCCAAAAGGTAAACTACACACTTTCGGCCGCCAATGTTCTCTTCGACACGGGAGGAAACACCGGCATTCTGGACAAGCAGTTCAACGTCTCGCAGTCGGCGGTCACTCTCCAGGTAAACATCAACGGCACGGTTTCAGAGCATACGGTAGGCGTCTACTCGATCGACGGACTGATCGGAGCGGGAGCCGTCTTCGATGGGAATTCCGCAAACGTGACAGGCTACACAGTTCCCGCAGGCGGCATCGACTACAACGGTAACTACGTCAAGGTAGATGGTTACTGGGTACGCGCAGTCGATGTGGGTACCACAGGTCAGGAAGTTATCTATGATGACGGCACGAACAAATGGGGTGTTGATACGGGTCTGACCGGCGCACCGCAGACTAATATTGTGGCACCGCAATCGATCGATCTGCTCAACATCACCACCCTGACCAACGCTGAGCTGGACATCATGGTTCAAGCCGTTGATGTCGCGCTCGAGGCGGCAATCAGCGTCAGTGCAGATCTCGGCTCCATCGCCATGCGCATAGAAATGCAGGAAGAGTTCATCGCAGCTCTCACCGACTCCATCGACTCCGGCATCGGTCGTCTGGTTGATGCCGACATGAACGAGGAGTCGACCCGCCTCAAGGCCCTGCAGACCCAGCAGCAGCTGGCGATCCAGTCGCTCTCCATCGCCAACACCGCTTCCGAAAACATCCTGACCCTCTTCCGCCAGTAAGCGGAGCCCGGCTAGGGGCATCTTCGTCCCGCCCTGCGGATTGAGGATCATGATGGAAGACCGCGCTCCACCCGGGGCGCGGTTTTTGCGTTCGCTGAACTTAGTTAGAAACGTCCCCTGACGCTGAAGCATGCGCCCCTATCGCCTGCTCGGCGCAAGCCTCGGCTGCTAATGCCTGTTTACAATCCGTTAACGAACGGCAGACTGCCTCCCATGATGGGAGCATAAGGCGGCCCAGCATCACGCTTTTTGCCAGCCTCATTCGAGGCAGTTCGCATTCTGCAGGGGCAAAAAGCAATGACCAGCATTCTTACCAACGTCGCAGCCATGGCGGCCCTCCAGACACTCCGGTCGATCGATCGCGACATGGAAACGACGCAGGCGCGGGTTTCTTCCGGTCTTCGCGTCGAGACCGCTGAGGACAATGCAGCCTACTGGTCCATCGCAACGACGATGCGATCAGACAACAGCACGCTCTCGACAGTGCAGGACGCGCTTGGCCTCGGTGCTGCCAAGGTGGACACCGCCTACGAAGCCATGGAAAGTGCCATCGCTACGGTCCAGGAGATCAAAAGCAAGATCGTAGCCGCTTACGGTGTCGGTGTGGACCGCGCGAAAATTCAGGAAGAGATCACGCAGCTTCAGGAGCAACTGCGCAGCATCTCGGAATCCGCGAGCTTCTCCGGCGAGAATTGGATCCAGGGGAAGATCAGTGACGGGAATTCCCCCGCCACGCTCATGGCTCAGGTCAAGGAAGTGGTGTCCGCCTTCACACGTGGCCCTTCCGGCGAGGTTGCCGTCACGACCGTAGACTACGTCATGGACTCTTCCACCGTCCTTTTTGATACCAGCGGCGGCAAGCTTGGGATCCTCGATCAGGATCTGACCTATCTTGGACCCAGCGAGACAGTGGTTACCGCAACCATCGACGATGGGACGACGGTAACGCCGACAGAGTATCCCGTACCCTTCCTAACCGACAAGCAGATAGCCGACCTTGGAGTGGCAGATGCCGATCCTGCAGCGAATGTGTTCTCGGATGGAACGACGTCCTACATGAGGGTCGCGCCCGACACCTGGGCTGAGCTGACGACTGTTGACCCGGCCGCTCCAGCAACGACCACCGAAGTTCATAACAACGGTACCGATTCCTTCTTCTTTGCCTTCACGCTCGCTGATGATCTTGCATCTAGACGGGTCGGCCCCTCCGTTGTCACCCTGGACATCACCAGGCTGGCTGAGATGGCGGTGACCTTCAATGGCAAGGTTCCTGGTTCGATCACCAAGGATGAAGATGTTCTCGACGTCTTGACCAGCTTCGTTGACCGACAGCTTCTCGCGATGACCAGCGCAGCCTCGAGCCTCGGCTCGATCCAGAGCCGCATTGATCTTCAGGAAAATTTTGTCGCGTCGCTGATCGACGTTATCGATAAGGGCATTGGCCGTCTTGTCGATGCCGAGATGAACGAGGAGTCCACGCGCCTGAAGGCGCTGCAGACGCAGCAGCAGCTCGGTATCCAGTCGCTGTCGATCGCCAATACCAATGCAGAGAACATCCTCACCCTATTCCGTCAGTAAGGACGTACCCTGCTCAACTTGTTAGGGGAGAGGGGCAGATGACGGCTATCTTCACCTTCGCGCAAGTTTGATCCCCTAACATTTCTGCAATCCCTCGGAATGCCTGTTGCACGGTAGGGGCGGGATGTGGCGGGCATGTCACCCGAGGCATCCGGATGCGCAAACATTGATGAGCAGGAAAAGCGATGACCGCCTCAATTGCCCGCTAT
This sequence comes from Pseudorhizobium tarimense, assembly GCF_022968135.1. Classification (GTDB taxonomy): domain Bacteria; phylum Pseudomonadota; class Alphaproteobacteria; order Rhizobiales; family Rhizobiaceae; genus Neorhizobium; species Neorhizobium tarimense. The sequence continues at coordinate 93,598 of NZ_JALJRA010000016.1, read as the reverse complement.
CTGAAGGATTTCGGCGAGCCAATATCGGTTCCTCCGATCCTGGTCGACGAGGGTGATTTCGATTTTGCTGGCGAGAGCTTGCACGTGCAGGAGGAGCCGATCGCCGCTCCGGTCGATCTTGCGGCGGAGCGGGCAGAAGCGCATGCCAAGGGCTATGATGAAGGCCGCGCTGACGCGCAACGCGTGTGGGAAGAACAACGACAAGAGCTCCTCAAGGCCCATGCGGATGAGATTGCGGCTCTCCGGGAAAGATTCGAGGCTGACATTGCTTCCACCATTGAGCGGAAGATGGGCGAGGCGGCTCTCATCATTGCCGAAGCCGTCAGCAATCAGACAGCGCGAGTATTGGCACCGGTTGTAGAGGAGGCACTGATCTCGAAGGCAGTCGATGATCTGGCCGCCCTGCTTCGGGCTGCGATCAGTGACGGCGATGTAGCAACGGTAACTGTTCGCGGCCCTCGCAGCCTGTTTGAAAGGCTGCAGGCGGCCTTTTCCCCGGACCAGTCAGCGCAGCTTCGTCACGTTGAAGCGCCGGACGTCGATATTTCCGCGGAGATCGGAGACGCAGCTCTCGTGACGCGGCTCTCTGCTTGGTCGGCTCGGCTTAAGGAGGTGCTGGCGTGAGCGAGAGCGAAAATCACCACCACGGCAAGAACGAGATCATCATCGTCAAACGTCATCGGGGCGATCATGACGGCCACCACGGCGGTGCCTGGAAGATTGCTTATGCAGACTTCATGACGGCGATGATGGCGTTCTTTCTCGTTATGTGGCTCGTCAACGCAGCCAACGAGGAAACCAAGGCCTCCATGGCGAGCTACTTCAATCCGATCAAGCTATCCGACGAGACGCCTGCGCAGAAGGGCATCGAAAAGCCTGTTGACCAGGCCGAAGGCCAGGAGCAGCGAGAGCGATCCCAGGTCAAGGCGGACCAGGACACGGTCGGTTCGGCAGCGGCGACGGGGGAGGACCTCACCTCCACGTCCGGTGACGAAACCAATTATTCCGAGGCCGACTACTTCGAAAACCCTTACTCCGTCCTCGCCGAAATTGCGCAGGAGGTTGGCCAGCAGGCAAATGTGAGCGCCAAGGGCGAGGGCGGAGCTGCCGACTCCGGCCCTGCGACGGGTGCTGATGGTGGCGAGGCGTATCGCGACCCCTTCGATCCCGATTTCTGGACACAGCAGGTTGAGGTCACTAGCGCCGAAGAAGGCAACGAGCCTCAGACGGCGCAGTCGAAGGCCGCCACCACGGCCGATGAGCAGGAAGTGGCACTTGCCGCGCCGCAGCCACGGATGGATACCTCATTGCCCGCTTCGCCGCAGGACGTCGCGGAAAACCAGGATCAAGAAAAGCCCCAGGATCCTCAGGCTGCGGCCGTTAGCGGCGATGTTCCGCCGCCGGAAGATGCCGAAGAGCCCTCCGATCCGTCGACCGCAGCAGATGAACTCCGCCAGAAGATCGCGGCCGAGATCAAGGGCGTGGCGGGCAAGCTTGCGGAGGGACTGGTTGTCACGCCTGCAGAAGGCGGACTGCTCGTCACGATCTCCGATCAGGCGGAGGACCCGATGTTCAACATCGGGTCGGCGGTGCCGCGAAAGGAAATGGTCCTGGCGATGGAGAAGATCGGCCAGATCCTGAAGGACCGCAAGGGCGATGTCCTTATCCGCGGCCACACGGATAGCCGGCAGTTCAAGGGCAGTGAGAACGACAACTGGCAGCTCTCCATGTCGCGTGCGCACAGCGCCTATTACATGCTGGTGCGCGGAGGCCTTGCCGAAGCTCGCGTAAAGCAGGTCTCAGGCTTTGCAGACCGACGTCTTCAGGTGCCGGACGATCCTCTGGCGGCGGCAAACAGGCGCATCGAAATCCTCGTGCAGGCGGACAAGGGATGACAAGGGTGCTGGCCGGTCTTCGGGATATCCTCCTCGCAGGCGTCGTGGTCTCGGCAATCCTGCCTGGACCAGAGGCGGCGGCGCAGGAGGATCCGACGCTGGCACCCAATATCATGCTGCGATCGCTGCAGTTCGTGCAGGACACGGTCGTCGCAGGTGATCACTCTGCCGGCGAAATGCAGCGGTTCATGCTGAGCAAGATCGATCAGCGGCTGAGGACTGCGAATCCATCGATCTTCGAAGACCCGCGCAACGTTGACGCGGCATTGATCTACGCGATGAGCGGCGGAAATCCGGCGACGCTCGAATATCTGGTAAGCCGGGACGTGGCTGGCAATTTCGACACAAGGGTGGCCGACGCGCTGAGGAAGTACCTCGCCGGCAAGGGGACCCTAATTGCCAATTCGCTCGGCGAGATGGCGAGGGAGTATCGGGACCAGCGGATCGGCGCTTATGTTGCTCTTGTTGCCGGCAATGTCACCGTACCAAAGGACGTCAAGGCGGCACTTGAGTTTTATGACATGGCAAGGTTGGCCGCGCCGGGGACAATCGTCGAGGAAGCGGCTCTTAGGCGGTCGGTTGCGATAGCGGTCGATGCGGACTTGGTCGACAAGGGGCTGGCATACTCGCGAAAGTACGCGCGCCGTTTCGTCCACTCTCCTTATGCAAGCCAGTTCGCCGACTTCTTCGTGCAGCTGGTCGTGGAGCACTACCCGCAGGTCGGGGAAGCAGACATAGATGGCACCATCGCCTTCATGGATGTCGACCGACGTCGCGAGGTCTTCCTCAGAATTGCAAGAAGTGCTGCCGTTCAAGGCAAGGATGAGCTCGCGCGCCTGGCTTCGGCCAAGGCGGTGGAGCTGTCGGGCATGGAGGCAACTACGCCTGAAACCCTGGCGAAGCTCTATGGCGGATTGGCCAATATTCCCACCTCCAAGGTCGGCGATGCCGCCCAGAAGCTTTCCGCGATCCCCGAAGAAGAACTGACGCCACGCGATCGGGCCCTGCGGCAAGCGGCAAGGTTCGTTGCCGATGAGGTCTTGCGGCAACCGAACGCCGAAAGCCTGGCGCAAGATCCAGGGCGCACGATCCAATCGACACCAGACGCAAGCACGCCGATTGCGTCGATCGGCAATGATGCTGCCGGATCTGCCGATATCGCGCCTCAGTCGGCGACAAGCGCCAGTGTCAATTTGGATCCCGAATTCCAGACCTTCGTTGAAGCCGGCCGCTCCAAGCTGAGCGCGATCGACGATCTTCTGAGAGAAGAAGGTGTAAAGCCATGACGCTTGAGGTTCTTGCCAGAACGGCCCCGACCGAGACACAGGTCAAGGGAAGTGGACGGGCTGCGGGCGAAAATGGGGAGGCAAATGGCTTCTCGTCCGCCTTGTCGAATGCAGGACGCGGCGCCTCTGAAGAGAAGGCGGCCGAGGGACATCGCTGGTCCGCTCAGGATGCTCAAGGTGACGAATCGAGGTTAACGGACGCCCCGGTTCGATACTCCATCAAGGCTGTGCTGATAGACACGGGTGAGGCGGCACTGCAGGGCCAGGTGATGCAAGGCCAAGTGATGCAGGGGAAGGCCGCGCAGGCACAGGACGTCAGCCAGGCGAAGACCCCCGCTATAGAGAAGCATGGGGCGCCGAGAAAGGGCGGCTCCGAGGAGGCAGACGGATCGGATGCTCCCAAGGCCGCTGAGGAAGGCGACGGTACAACCGCACCGGCAACGGCCGAAGCTCATCAGGGGGCGGCCGATCTCCTGGCTATCTTGGCAGGCCAGCGTGCGGCATCGAACGCGACGTCGGCACCACAGTCTGGAAATGCTGCCGAAGGACGCAAGACATCGGAAGGGAGCGGCGGCGAAAGATCTGCCAAGGCTTCTTCCGAGGTCGCGGCGGTGGCGCGAGGTCAAGATCTTCCCATCGACGTCCTGGACATGCCGACGGCCGATGATCCAGGTGCAGGCAACGACCGAAACCTGCGGTTCATCAACGCGAAGAATGGTAGCCTCAACGCAGAGCTGGCCATGGCTGCACAGTCACGGGATGCCGCCGGTGCGGAAAGCAAGACCGGTACGTCTCAGACCGACACGGTGATGGTGCTCGATTCCCGCCGGTTCATCGGCATGCAGACGAGCTCCAACGGCGCCTCGCTAATGGCGGCCATGGTAGGTGACCAGGCGTGGTCGGCCGCCATGCAGCCGGACGCTACTTTGTCGAACATAGCCTCGCAAGGCAGCTCCGGTTCCGTTATGCACATGCTTAAGCTGCAGATGACACCGCACGACCTTGGAACGGTCACCGCGACGCTTAAAATGAGCGGCGAACAACTGCATGTGCATCTGACGGTGGAGAGCCGCGCCGCGCATCGGCAATTGAGCGAAGACAGCAGCGGGATGCTGGATGCCCTTCGGTCTCAAGGCTTTTCCGTCGACCAGGTCACCATCAGCATCGCACCTAGCACAGAGAGTGATGCCCAAAAAGGCCAGCAGGGAGCCCAGGCGGGTCAGCAGCAAGCGCCAGGCAATGGTGAGCGTCAAGGCAGCACCAACCGCGACCAGAGCGGTACGCGATTCTCCGACATTGCGGACGACAGGAATACTGATAATGATGCATCCTTGGATATTTTGCCCGCTTCCGGTCCTGGCGGCGCTGGTGGGCCTAGCGCTGGCCAGCTCTACCTCTGACGCGGCAGCATCGGCCGGGGCCTGCGAGCAGGAAATACAGGCGGCTGCAGCAAAGTATGGCGTGCCCGAAGGCATCCTCTATTCGGTTGGACTGACGGAAACGGGTCGCAAGGGGAGCCTTTATCCGTTCGCGATGAACATCGAGGGGAAGGCATATTATCCGCCTTCTCGGGACCAGGCTTTGGCGGAGTTCGACGCGGCGAAGCGGCAGGGTCGCAAGCTGATCGACGTCGGCTGCATGCAGATCAACCACTATTTCCACGGTGAGAACTTCTCGTCCGCTGCCGAAATGTTCGAGCCGCGGCGCAATGTGGAGTATGCGGCGAAGTTCCTCCGCAATCTTCACGAGCGTCATGAGACCTGGACAATGGCGGTAGCACGTTACCATGCTGGACCAAGCAACGACCCTGCGCAGAAGAAATACGTCTGCCGGGTGATCAGCAATCTAGTCGCAACCGGCTACGGAAAGTGGACTTCGAACGCTTCGCAGTTTTGCCAGAACTAGCGCTCAAGGTGCGACCTCTGGTTGCAGTACGCAACCTTATGACCCGCATGCCGATTTGTGGCGAGTTTGCGGCCAAATTTGGCAAGGCAACGCCTGACAAGCAAGATGTTAATCTTATCCACTGATGAATTGTGTGCCGCAAAGGATGGGCATACTACATCTAGTGCAAATCGCAGGGCAGTGGTTAATCAACTATTAATTTGTTTGGTTAACTTCCTACAGCTTGTACCCGATTCCCTCGATTCGTACCCATAGCTCCATTGAAGCACCACAACTGATTCGGAGGCGGACGAATGATCGTAGTGGTTGATGAGCGCGAGCTTGTTAAAGACGGCTACACTTCCCTTTTTGGCCGTGAGGGCATACCATCGACCGGATTCGACCCGTCGGAGTTCACCGAATGGGTCAACACGGCTGCAGACGGCGACATCCACGCAGTTGAGGCATTCCTGATCGGACAGGGCGACCGTATGCTCGAGCTGCCGCGGGCCATCCGCGACCGCTCGCAGGCGCCCGTGATCGCGGTTAGCGATCAACCCTCGCTGGATGCGACGCTGGCTCTTTTCGACAGCGGTGTCGACGATGTGGTGCGCAAGCCGGTGCACCCGCGCGAAATCCTAGCGCGGGCAGCTGCCATCCGGCGTCGTCTGAAGGCGATCGCCAACTACACCGACATCGGTCAGATCCGCGTCTTCTCGGATGGCCGCGATCCCGAGATTGCAGGCGAAGTATTCCCGTTGCCGCGCCGTGAGCGCCGTATCCTGGAATATCTGGTCGCCAATCGTGGACGGCGCGTTTCCAAGACCCAGATTTTTAACGCCATCTACGGCATCTTTGACGAGGAAGTCGAAGAAAACGTTGTCGAAAGCCACATCAGCAAGCTACGCAAGAAGCTTCGAAAGAAGCTCGGCTTTGACCCGGTCGATTCCAAACGCTTCCTCGGCTACTGCATCGATTGGAGCTGACCTGCAACGAGTTCCGCGGCGTTCGAAGGAAGCGGAAATCAGACAGCTTCACGCAAGGCCCACCGCCTAGTCTCCCGGTACAAAGCGATAACGAGGATTTGCTATGAGCCTCTACGGAACCATGAGAACCGGCGTGTCCGGAATGAACGCCCAAGCCACTCGCTTGAGCACAGTCGGCGACAACATCGCCAACGCGTCAACGGCAGGTTACAAGAAGGCCTCGACGCAGTTCTCGTCGCTGATCCTTCCTTCTGGCCAAGGTTCCTACAACTCTGGTGGCGTGAACGCGTCTGTGCGCTACTCTATCTCTGATCAAGGCACTTTTTCCTACACGACCTCTGACACGGATCTCGCGATCAACGGTCGCGGATTCTTTATCGTTGAGGGGACAGATGGCGTAGAATATCTCACGCGTGCTGGCTCCTTTGTTCAGCTGGACGATGGCACTCTTGTCAATGCGGCTGGCTTCAAGCTCATGGGCTACCCGTATCAAAGCAATGTTGATCCTACCATCGTGATCAACGGGTTTGATGGCTTGACGGAGATCAATTTGAAGGGGGGCGGCATCAGCACAAACCCTTCCACTGCCGGCTATATCACTGCTAACCTTCCGGCGAATGAGGTGGTGCCATATTCGAAAGCCACGTCCCTCGTCGCATTCGATAGCCAGGGCAATACACGAAAGCTGGATTTCACCTACACAAAGACCGGTGATAATGCTTGGAGCGTGACGGCAAGTTATACCGATCCAACCACCTCGACGACGACAACAGTTCTTGCCCCCACTGCCTTGACGTTTGATGCTGATGGCAAGCTTGAAACGCCTGCTGCGGGGCTGCTCCAAACGGACGAACTCACCATCAGTGGTGCGGTTCTGGGGGAGCTTGACATTGACATTTCCGGTCTGACTCAAACCGGAAAAGGGTTTGAGTCGACTGGGGACATCAATGGTAGCGAGGCCAGTTCGGCAATTGGATATGAGATCGGCAAAGACGGAGTAGTTTCGCTCAAGTACGAAAGTGGCGAGCTCGTTCCAAAGTTCCGTATCGCTATGGCTGATGTGCAGAGCCCGGACAAGCTGAACCCGTTAGCTGGAAATGTTTATTCACAAAGTATGGACTCCGGCGTCATTGTGATGGGCTATCCGGCCAATGGCAGCTACGGAAGCATCCTCTCTGGTGCTCTCGAGGACTCCAACGTCGACATCGCGGAAGAGCTGACGTCGATGATTGAGTCCCAGCGCAATTATACTGCTAACTCAAAGGTCTTCCAGACCGGTTCCGAACTCATGGAAGTTCTCGTTAACCTGAAGAGGTGATGGGAGCTACCCCGCAGAGGCAGTCACAATGACTCTTTCGTCAGCACTAAACACAGCGCAATCGATCTTCAATAACACCGGCATCCAGACGGGCGTCACGTCGAAGAATATTGCCAACGCACAGAATGCGAACTACGTCCGGCGGTCTGCGGTGCTAATGACGGGCGGTAACGGGGCATTGGTGGTGGGGATCGAACGTTCCCAGAACCAGTCGCTGTTCCGGCAGACGATCGAAACCTCGTCGCTCTTTAGTGGTCAGCAGACATTGCTGGCAGGCTTAGAAGAGATCAAGTCCCTGATGGGAGGCAACGACTACGAGACGTCGCCCTCGGTCCTCATCGGCAATCTTCGCAACAACCTACAGACCTGGGCGAGTAAGCCAAGCGAGACGACCTTGGGAGCAACCGTGGTTTCTTCCGCCCAGGATTTGGTAAACGGACTGAACAACGCGTCGAACGAGTTACAGGCTATTCGCAAGCGCGCGGATGACGAGATCAAGCAGAGCGTCGACAGTCTCAACAACCTGCTTTCTCAGTTCGAAGTAGCCAACAATAAGGTAAAGCAGGAAGTCGCTGTCGGAGGAAATCCAAATGACGCTCTTGATGAACGCGACACGCTTCTGAAGCAAATTTCTGAGATTGTCGGCATCACCACGGTGAGGCGCGAAAATGAGGATCTAGCGCTCTATACGACCGACGGTACGGTCTTGTTCGAAACTGTGCCCCGCACTGTTTCATTCACTCCGACATCCGCGTTCGGTGCCACGACTGTGGGAGGCGGGATTTACATCGATGGCATCGCGCTGAAGACTGGTGTCGGCGCCGATACCAGCGCCAAGGGCTCGCTTCAGGCGCTTGTTCAACTGCGCGATGAAATCGTCCCTGAGATCCAGAGCCAACTGGACGAAATTGCGCGTGGTCTGATTGTGGCGTTCGCCGAGAAAGACCCCGCGGATCCCGCGACGCTGCCAACGCTCCCGGGACTATTCACTTGGGACGACTCAACGGCAATGCCCGCAGGCGGTGTGGTAGAGCCTGGCCTTGCGAGCCGGATCAAGGTCAATCCCGTGATCGTTCCGCCGACTGGTGACCCGAACCTGATCCGTGACGGTGGCATCAATGGCCTGGGCTACGTCCTCAACAACGAAAATGCGTCCGGCTTCTCCGAGCGCCTCAACGAACTCGATGATGCTTTCGACGTGAAAATCACCATGGGTGATGGAACCGAGATCGGCGGGTCGTTCTCGGTTCTGGCGTTTGCTGCAAACTCCATCGGTTGGCTTGAAATGAACCGCAGCGGCGCAACGACTGCTGCCGAAAACAAGCTAGCGATGCTCAGCCGCGCAACCGACGCCTATTCCAGCGAGACTGGCGTCAGCCTTGACGAAGAACTGTCACTGCTGCTCGACATCGAGCAGTCCTACAAGGCGGCAGCCAAGCTCATGTCAACGGTAGACACCATGATGCAGGCCCTCTTGGAAGCAGCGAGTTAACGGATGAAGACCTCGTTTATCTCATCACTTAGTGTTCAGACGACGATGCGCTATGCCGTTGCGAAGGCGCAGCAGGACATGGTTGCGGCGCAGCAGGAGGTGACGACCGGTCGCCACGCGGACGTTGGTGTGGCCCTCGGCGCAACCACCGCCCGAAGCCTCGATCTGACGCGCGATGTCCTTCGCATCAAGTCGATGCTAACTACAAATTCTCTGGCCACGCAGCGTCTTGAATCGTCGGAAGAAGCGCTTTCCAAGATGTCTGACCAAAGCCAAGAGATGATGAATGCCCTTATCACCCTTGGTGACAGCACGGACGCGACCATGATCGCGACCTTCCAGACCTCGATCCAGACTGCGTTAGACACGGTTGTAGGCTTCGCGAATACCTCCGTTAATGGCGAATACCTCTTTGCGGGCATCAATACGGACGTGAAGCCCCTTGAGAACATCTCAGATGCAGATTCTGCTGCACGCGAGGCAATTGACCGCGAGCTTGATCTATTCCTTGCGGACCAGGTGCCGCCCGTTACCAAGGATCAGATGACAGAGGCGCAAGCCAATGCCTTCCTCACAAAGATGGAGGAGATTTTTGCTGGAAAACAGGTGTTGACGCCTGTTCCTCCTGAAACAGTTGGTGAAGACTTTTGGTCTACATTTGTTTCGAACGCATCCGACGCCAGCATGAGGAGCCGCGTCAGCCAGTCGGAAATTGTCGACACCTCGACCAGTGCCAACGAAAAAGGCGTGCGAGACTTGGTCTTCACCGCATTCGTTTCCGAAATGTTCTTGAACGCGGCGACTTCGGACGAAGGTCGCAAGGTGGCTGCAGCCCGAGCAATGGCCTCAATTGGAACGGCCAAGCTGGGAATCGATCAGGAGCGGACGAGGCTCGGTCTTTCTGCCGAGCGGGTGAAAAAGGCCGACGAAAGTCTCAACGCGCAGAAGAACATCATTGAAACGCACCTCAATGACCTGGAGTCGGTGGATGCTTATGAGGCGTCTACGAGGGTGAAGGGCTTGGAAGCCCTGATCGAGACCGCCTACACGCTAACCGCCCGCCTGCAACAGTTGAGCCTTGTTAACTTCCTTCAGTGAAGAAGGAAGTCTGTGAAAATGAAGGATACATGAATGTACCAGTTTTCATATGCCGAGATCATGGAAGATGGCGTCGCTGACGCCAAGGACCGTGAACGGCAGGCGCTGGATCGGTCGATAGACTTACTGATGGCTGCCAAAAACGAGGGCGCCTATTCCCGCAAAACGATTGACGCCGTGTACTACGCGCGCCGTGTATGGATCAGCTTTATCGAGGATCTCAGTCAGCCCGAGAATGAACTGGCCGCTGAACTGCGCGCAAACCTCATCTCGATCGCGATCTGGATCTTGAAGGAGTGCGAGCGGATCAGAAAGCGGCAGTCCGACAATTACCAGGGCATTATCGACGTCACCACCATCATCAGGGATGGACTTAAATGAAAAGTACGCTGCGCATCTCGCTGAAGTCCGGAGAGCGAATCTTTATCAACGGCGCCGTGCTGCGCGTCGACCGGAAGGTGGCACTGGAATTTCTCAATGACGTGACCTTCCTTCTGGAAAACCATGTTCTGCAGCCGGAAGACGCAAACACGCCGCTGCGCCAGCTGTACTTCATCGCACAGATGATGCTGATCAACCCGGAGGGCAAGGAGCAGTCGCTAGTGCTCTTCCGCAAGTCGGTCAGCATGTTACTTAACTGCTTCCAGAATGAGGAGATTCTCGCCGAGCTGAAGCGCATCGACGGAATGGTCGCCTCCGGCAGGGCTTTTGATGCTCTCAAGGCCATCCGCGGGCTCTACCCTACGGAAGACCGCATCCTGAACAGTCAGGAGATAACGCCGGCAACGATCGAGCAGATCCGCAAGGAGATTGCTCCATGGCGGTAGATCCCGTATCGACCGCGGCCTCCAACCCCTGGGCAAATGCGGCGGCCACAACCGCGGACGCCGACAAGGCCGGGCTGAACTATGACAGCTTCCTGCAGTTGCTCATCGCTCAGATGAAGAACCAGGATCCAACGGATCCGATGGATGCGGGCGAACAGATGTCGCAGCTCGCTTCCTTCTCGCAGGTCGAGCAGACGATCCAGACGAACAGCCATCTGCGCAGCATGCTACAGGCAGAGGCGCTGACGCGTGCGGGAGATCTCGTCGGCAAGTACGTTATGAGCGCCGATGACTCCGTCATGGGCAAGATCAAGGAAGTGGAAGTCTACTCTGATGGCGTCATCGCCGTCACTGAGAATGGCGATAAGGTGCTGCTTCAGGCTGGCGTGGTGGTCTCAGACGCGGAGATCGTCAAGTCAACGCCAACGACAGACACGCCGGCTGACGGCGCCACCGATGGCTCGACGGACGACTCCTCCGGCGGTACAAACACCTAACCATCAATGAGGTCCGAATGATTCGGGCCGGAGCAGGCGACATGAGCGAAGCCGACGCGCTTGACATCATGCAGGCGGCGATCTGGACCATCTTGGTGGCATCAGGTCCCGCCGTCCTCACGGCCATGGTCGTGGGTGTGGGTATCGCTCTTCTGCAGGCCCTGACGCAGGTCCAGGAGATGACGCTGACCTTCGTGCCCAAGATCGTCGCCATCATGGTAGCAATTGGGGTCACGGCACCGTTCATCGGCGCTCAGATTAATCTCTTCGCGACACTCGTCTTCTCCCGCGTCCAATCGGGCTTCTAGCCCATCCTCGCGCAAGCTTGAAGGGTTAGTCAGGTGGTGAATTGGCGGGATTTCCGCCTCCCTTCTCATGAAGAGACGGATGCACCATGGCGCAACCACCTGCATTATCGATCCCCAAGGTTTCTCCCAACGGTCGTGATATCGGCTTTGCTGCCGGCATCATCGCTATCCTATGCATCCTCTTTCTGCCGATCCCCACCATCCTGATCGACATGGGCTTGGCGTTCTCGATCGCCTTTTCCGTGCTGATCCTTATGGTGTCGCTGTGGATTCAGCGGCCGCTGGATTTCTCGTCTTTTCCGACCATCCTTCTGATCTCGACGATGATCCGCCTGTCCCTGAACATCGCGACGACACGGGTGATCCTGTCGAACGGCAACGAAGGTCATGACGCTGCCGGCGGAGTGATCGCGGGCTTCGCAGGGCTTGTCATGTCCGGGGACTTCGTGATCGGGGTCATCGTCTTCATGATCCTGGTGACGGTGAACTTCATAGTCATCACCAAAGGCGCGACGCGTATAGCGGAAGTCGGCGCCCGCTTCACCCTGGATGCTATCCCCGGCAAGCAGATGTCGATCGATGCCGACCTGTCGGCGGGCATCATCGATGAGAAGGAGGCCCAGCGCCGCCGTTCGGAACTGGAGCAGGAAAGCTCCTTCTTCGGGGCGATGGACGGTGCCTCCAAGTTCGTCCGCGGCGATGCCATCGCCGGCCTGATCATCACCGCCATCAATATCTTCGGCGGCATCATCATCGGCTATTTCAGGCACGGCATGGAGATTGGCGAGGCAGCAGACGTCTTCGTCAAGCTCTCTGTCGGCGATGGCATCGTTTCTCAAATCCCCGCACTGGTCGTTTCGCTGGCTGCGGGCCTGCTGGTCTCGCGCGGTGGGACGGCCGGCTCGACAGACAAGGCGGTCGTTGACCAATTAAGTGGTTATCCTCGTGCTCTTTCCATGGCGGCCGGTCTGATGGGGGTGCTGGCTCTTGTTCCTGGACTGCCGATAATTCCATTCATGGCGCTCGGCGGCGTCATGGGCTTCGGAGCCTGGCTAGTGCCGCGGCGCCTGGAGGCGGAAAACAAGCTTCGGCGCGAGGACGAGGAAAAGAAGGTCGTTCAGAACAAGGAAGCGGAGAAGGATTCGGTCAAGAGCGCGCTTCGCACGGCTGAAATCGAGCTTGCGCTTGGCAAGCAGGTCTCCACCCGTCTGCTGGGGGCGCATCAGGAACTTGCCTTCCGCGTCGGCAAGATGCGCAAGAAGTTTGCGTCTCAGTACGGTTTCGTCGTGCCGGAGATTAAGGTCACCGACGACATCATGATCCCGGAGAAGTCCTACCAGATCCGTGTTCACGGAACGACCATTGCCTCCAACACCTTGCGCGTCGGCGATGTCCTCGTGGTCACCGGGGCCGGCCGCAAACCCAGCATACCGGGCGACGAGGTCCGCGAGCCCGCATTCGGTATGCCGGCAGTCTCCATTCTCGAGACTTTCGCGGAGGACCTAAAGCGCGAGGGCTTCCATCCCATCGACAACGTTTCGGTTGTCCTCACCCACCTGTCGGAGGTCATCCGCAACAACCTTCCCCAGCTTCTGTCCTACAAGGACGTCAAGATCCTGATCGACCGACTCGATCCGGAATACAAGAAGCTGGCCGACGAGATCTGCTCCTCGCACATGTCGTATTCCGGCCTACAGGCTGTGTTGAAGCTGCTGCTGGCGGAGCGGGTGTCCATCCGCAACCTTCACCTCATCCTCGAAGCGGTGGCGGAACTCGCACCGCATGTCCGAAAGACAGAACAGATCGTCGAGCATGTCCGCATCCGCATGTCGCAGCAGCTCTGCGGCGATCTCGCGGATAACGGCGTGCTACGCGTGCTGCGACTCGGCACCAAGTGGGACATGATCTTCCATCAGGCGCTTAAGCGCGATGCGAAGGGCGAGGTGATCGAGTTCGACATCGATCCGCGCAGCCTGGAAGAATTCAGTGAGCAGGCGACGAAAGTTATCCGTGAATTCATGGATCGGGGACTGCCCTTCGTCCTTGTAACCTCGCCCGAAACACGCTCCTATGTGCGCATGATCATCGAGCGGCTGTTCGCCACGCTTCCAGTCCTCTCCCACGTGGAACTCGCAAAGGGTCTCGAGATTAAGATTTTGGGCGCCATCTCCTGATGACCGACCCGTAAGGGATCGTGCTGATGCTCCTCGACCCGCAAGGGACCATTCTCGCCTTGTTTCTGGCGTTCTGCCGGATGGGGGCATGTATCATGGTGCTGCCGGGGTTCGGTAGCGCTCGCGTTCCCACGAATGTAAGGCTTCTGGTCGCGATCGCGGTGTCGATGGCGGTCCTGCCCCTGCTGTGGGACACGATCTATCCACGCGCCTCCTCGCCGGGCGCCACCTATGTCGGCCTTATTGTCAGCGAGACCGCAGTGGGCGTGGTGTACGGCCTGATCGCCCGGCTTTATACCCTCGGCATGCAGTATGCGGGTGCAATCCTCACGATGTCGATCGGCTTCACCGCTCCTGGCGGTTCGGACGTCTTGGAAGATACGTCCGAGAACCAACTCACGAACCTGCTGAGTTTCAGCGCTCTCCTGATGCTTTTCATGATGGATTTCCACCACGTCGTTTTCCGCGCACTGGTGGAGTCCTATGCGGCAACTCCGCTGGGGGATGTGATCGACCCGCAGAAGATGCTGATTACCCTCACCGACACCTTGCGCGCTACAACAGGCTTGATGCTGCGGCTTGCAAGCCCCTTCCTTATCTACGGACTGATGTTCAACGTGGCGATCGGCCTCATCAACAAGCTCGCGCCGCAGATCCCGGTCTTCTTCATCTCGACGCCGTTCCTGATCACGGGGGGCCTGTTCCTCCTCTACCTTTCTATCGCAGCCTTCATCCGCCAGTTCGCGGATGGCTTCGCGATGGTCTTCCTGTCGTTTTGAGGGTGTTATGGCCGAGCTGAACCGATCAAAAAAGCTGAAGCGGTTGGTGGCGGTACAGCGGCATCTGGAGAAAATGGCCGAGAGCGAACTTGCAGCGACCACGCGACATCGCGAAGAAGTCGCGCAAACGATGGATATCGTAATTGAGGCCATAGGCTCTCTGGAGCCGGTTCACCGGCAGTTCTCTCAACATTATGTCGAACGGTTCGGTCGCCTTGCTATCAAGGAGCAGCAGCTGGAAAACGTGCAGCAGATCCAGGAGAACAAGGTCCTCAAGGAGCGCACGAAGGCAGAGCGCCTGGAGGAGCACATGAAGGAGGCGCGGGAACTGGAGGACCGTGAAGCCAGCGACCAGGCTACTTACGATCTTCTTGAAATAACGCTGGCGGCGCCAGCCTCCAGCAAGGTTCAGACCTCATAGTCTAGCCCACGGTATTCCCGAAGCTCGTTGAGCAGGGTCGGAAATACGCACCAGATCAAAGTGTTGCTGGCACGTCGCGTCCTTCAGGTCGCCGATGTCTCAGCCATGGCGAAAGGAATAAAACGTGGCCATCTCTCCTCCCAGCGACCTTATCCTTGATGTCGTAAAGGCTGCAGACCCAACGGAAGTTCAGGCGGCGCAGGCAAAGCTGAAAGCCAACAGGGCGGCTTTTGCGGCAACCAGCCTGGCGGAGGCGGGCGCCGGCTTCGGTGCCGCCATGGACATCATCTCCCAGCCGGCAACGAAGGCGGGTCTCGGAAATGCCGAGCCGAGCAAGCACTCGGTGCAGATGCCTGAAGAGTACCGGAAATTCGAAGCGAGCATCTTGCAGAACTTCATCGGCTCCATGCTGCCGAATGACAGCGAACAGGTCTACGGCAAGGGCTCTGCCGGCGAGTTCTGGAAGAGCATGATGGCCGAGCAGATTGCTGACGGCATGTCCAAGAACGGCGGCGTCGGCATCGCCGAACAGATGTATTCGCAAGCCTTGGCGAGAAGCGAAGGCAAGGTGGTGAACGCCACCACCGACGAGGATGACCGCAGCCAGGCGATGAGGCTCGTCACGGATTTCGAACGTCAGGTTCTCGGCCTTTCGGCCGCCAACGAAAGTGAGGCCTGAGATGGCCGAGATTGGGGCAGGAAATATGGAAGTCGTATCCAACGATCACCGGATCAAGACCGTGCTTGGTCGCCTTGAGATGATCGTCGACAACGAAAACCAGCGGATCGGAACCGACCCGCAGTTCGACCTCAAGGTCTCAAACGCGCACAAGAGTCGCTGCCTCTACGAATTGACGATGCTGTTCCGCAGCACCGACCCGAAGGAACTCGCAGTCACGCATATCGACCAGATGCATTCGCTCAAGGACAAGCTGGCGCTGAACGCAAGGCGCGTTGAGGCGCATCTGCATGCAGTGCGTGCAGTGGCCGATCTTCTGAAGAACGCCGCGCGTGAGGCTGACGGCGACGGCACCTATACCCAGGAACAATTCCTCTACAGCGAGAACTGATGCTGAAGCTCCTGCTCACCGGCCTTTGGGTCTGCCTCGTTACGCTGGGTGCGGTCTATTTCTCCGTGCAGATGTCGGCTCCGCCGCCACCTGTCGACGAAGAAGCGGCGAAGAAGGAAGCGTTGCAGCTCGTAAGAGGAGAATCGCTGACGATCCCTGTCATTTCCAACGGCATGGTCACGGGCTACTTTCTCGGTCGCTTCTCCTTCATGATGGACAAGGAGAAGATCAAGGGGGCGGAGTTGCCGATGACGGAGCTCACGACGGATGAGCTCTTCACGCTGCTGGTGGGCGACAAGATGATCGATCTGGGGAACCCTGGAGCCTTCGATCTGGAGACCTTCCGCACCCGGATCAAGGACGACATGAACCACCGACTGGGAGACGACATGGTGGCCGAAGTCCTGGTGGAGCAGCTCGATTACCTTTCGAAGGAAGATATTCGTACTAACGTGGCGAGGGAAGGCAAGCGGCCGATCGAGGCGACCAAGATCGTCCAGGGCATCACGGTTGAAGAACCTGCGCCGCCAGGTCACTGACGCTCCAGAAACTTCAAATAAAGCGGATGCTAAATATTTAGCGATCCGCTTGGGTTTCCGTTCATTCCCGTCTGCTAGTCCCCTCTCGGAACAAGGAGGGGATGAGCATCCATGCGGCTTTTGTCTTTCATTCACTCGCAGCTAGTTACCAAGGTCGAGCCAGGCCGGAAGATTTGGCCGACGGAGCGGCATGTCGCAGGTCTGCCCGTTCTGGATCTTCCCTGGCCTGAGCTTCTTGCCAAGGCCGAGGCCATGGTCTCCCGCAAGGGCGTCAGGAGCGAGGTCTCCTTCTTGGACGGCAGGACCTTGCTTCGACAGCTCTTCGATGCCGACTACCGCAGCTGGCTTTCGCAGCAGGTGCTTCTGCCCTCCCGGATTGGTGTGGGAGGTCTCGTCGCGCGCTTCTGCCGGGTACGGCCACAAGGCACATTCTCAGCCGAAACCGTCCTTCCGGCGCTTCTGACCTACATCGAGCGACCGCTCCGAGTCCTGGTTGTTGGCGACAGTTCCTCAGGGATACGGCCCTTACAAGACCACCTTCAGGCCCACACATCTTGGCACGGCATCTTTGCATCCTCCTTCGAGGCGCTTCGAGAAGGGCAGGCGGCGGATCTGGTTGTGGTCGTCAAAGGCCGCCTCAGCATCTCGGACAGGATCCGCCTTGCCGGCGTTCCGGCCGGTCTGGTCTTCTTTGCCGATCAGCGGCTGCACAGGCTGGCCCAGCGCCCGCAAGCTGCGGATTTCCGCCCTGCGCTTCTTGCCGGGAAAAGCTCTTCCGGGTCGAAAGCGGCCTGATCGCTTCGCGCCCCCTTTCGACCGATTTTGTCGCAACAGCCTTGCATTTGTTCGCAAGCCGAAGCTAAGGCGTGACCTGGCAAGGCTATCTTCTGGTGGCCTCGGCTTCGGCTTTTTGGTGGACAAGGGGAAAATTGCGTGGCGCACATCATCGACGGAAAGCATGCCGCAGCATCGGTCATCGAGACCGTGAGTTCTGCCGCGAAGACCCTGGAACAAGAAACTGGCATCAAGCCTGGCCTGGCGGTCGTCATCGTCGGGAACGATCCGGCCAGCCACGCTTATGTCAATTCCAAGAGCAAGATGGCCAAGCAGTGCGGCTTCAACTCGATTCAGCACAGCCTTCCCGAGGAGACGAAGCAGGAAGAACTGGAAGCCCTGGTTGCCGAGCTGAACGCCGATCCCTCCATTCATGGCATCCTGGTGCAGCTGCCGTTGCCCCAGCATCTGAACGCCGAGCCAATCATCCAGTCCATCGCACCCGAAAAAGATGTCGACGGGCTGAACGTCGTCAACGCCGGCAAGCTCGCCACGGGCGATCTCGCCAGCGGTCTGATTTCTTGTACACCCGCTGGCGCACTGATCCTGATCAACAAGATACACGGCGCCGATCTGTCTGGACTGAATGCGGTAGTAATTGGACGATCCAATCTGTTCGGCAAGCCGATGGGCCTGCTGCTGCTATCTGCTAATGCCACCGTCACCATGGCGCATTCGCGGAGCAAGGATCTCGCCGGAATCTGCCGCGGGGCCGATATCTTGGTCGCAGCTGTGGGGCGGCCGCACATGGTCAAAGCGTCTTGGGTCAAGCCGGGTGCGACAGTCATCGATGTCGGCATCAACCGTGTTCCGGCGCCGGATAAGGGGGAGGGGATGAGCAAGATCACCGGCGACGTCGCCTATGACGAATGCGCCGAGGTCGCTGGAGCGATCACGCCGGTACCGGGTGGCGTTGGACCGATGACGATTGCCATGCTGATGGCAAACACGTTGGTTGCGGCACATCGTGCCGCCGGACGCCCCGTCCCGAAGTTCTAGGCTTTCCACTGAGCCTCGCAGACACCACTACCGACCGCGTTATGTCCTTCGGCCTGTCCGCCTCGTGCTGCCGGCAAGAGCTATGAGCCAGCGCCCTCTGCGATCCGAGGGTCTTGACTCCCCCTGGAAGAAGAACACCTACTGGAACAAGGAAGGAAGGGCGCACGCAGCCTCGCTGCCGTGCCGCGAAAAGACGTTCAATAGGATACCAGGGAGGTCCGACATGAAGAGATCACTCTTGATGGGCGCAGCGATCGCGGCCTTGATCGCAGGAACTGCTGCAGCACAGGAGCTGAAGTTCGCGCCACGGGAGGATTCCCGCTTCAACTGGCAAAGCTACGAGGATTTCAAGGCAGCGCACGGTGACCTGCAGGGCCAGACCCTCACCCTCTTCGGGCCTTGGCGTGGTGACGACGAAATCCTCTTCAACAGCGTGCTGGCCTACTTCCGCGAGGCGACGGGGGTCGACGCGCGCTATTCCTCTTCGGAAAATTACGAACAGCAGATCGTCATCGACACGCAGGCTGGCTCGCCGCCGAACATCGCCATTCTCCCGCAGCCCGGCCTGCTCGCCGATCTTGCGGAAAAGGGCTTCTTGACCCCGCTGGGCGAGGAAACGGCAAACTGGGTCGAGGAAAACTATGGCGCGGGCGAAAGCTGGGTCGGCTACGGCACCTATGAGGGCCCAGAGGGCAACGAGCATTTCTACGCATTCCCCTACAAGGCCGACGTGAAGTCGCTCGTCTGGTATGTGCCGGAAAACTTCGAGGAAGCCGGCTACGAAGTTCCCAAGACGATGGAGGAGTTGATCGCGCTCAGCGACCAGATCGTCGAGGACGGCGGCGTTCCGTGGTGCATCGGCCTTGGATCGGGCGGCGCAACCGGCTGGCCGGCGACAGACTGGGTCGAGGACATGATGCTCCGCACGCAGCCGGCCGCGACCTATGACAAGTGGGTGAGCAACGAGATCAAGTTCGATGATCCCGCTGTCGTCGGCGCCATCGAGGAGTTCGGCAAGTTTGCAAAGAACGAGGAGTATGTCAGCGGCGGTGTTGCTGCAGTCGCATCGACCGACTTCCGCGACAGCCCTAAGGGCCTCTTCGACATTCCGCCGAAGTGCTACCTGCACCACCAGGCTTCGTTCATCCCGTCCTTCTTCCCGGATGGCGTGGAGCTCGGAACGGATGCCGACTTCTTCTACATGCCGACCTATGCCTCCAAGACTGACCTCGGAACGCCGGTTCTCGGCGCGGGCACTTTGGTCTCGATAACCAAGGACTCTCCCGCAGCACAGGCCTTCATCGAGTTCCTGAAGACACCGATCGCGCATGAGGTCTGGATGGCGCAGGCGGCCTTCCTGACGCCGTATAAGGGTGTGAACGTCGATGCCTATGCCAACGAGCCGCTGAAGAAGCAGGGTAACATTCTCACCTCTGCTACCACCTTCCGCTTCGACGCTTCGGATCTGATGCCGGGCAAGATCGGTGCTGGGGCCTTCTGGACAGGTATGGTCGACTATGTTGGCGGTAAGGATGCCGAGACGGTCGGCAAGGAAATCCAGCAGGCTTGGGACGGCCTGAACTGATCTGGTCTGATCTGATCGGGAGCTGCGCCCGCCTCAGCCGGCGCAGCTTCGTCCCTCCCGGCATGCATTGGGGAGGATAACAAGACAAAAAACACGGCGCTCCGGCGGGGGAGGTAGAGTATGGTGTCGCAGATCATATCGGCCGTCGGAGTGATGGTCGTCGGCGTTTTCGTCTGCGCTCTCTACTATTGGCTTTCTGACAAGATCCTGCAGGTGATCTTTCCCACACCATCCGGGGACATCCAGCGGGCCTCCCGCAATCTCAATCGTCGCGCAGTCGTTCGCCCGTGGCTCTTCCTTGGACCCGCATTGCTCCTGCTCGGGGTCTATCTCGTCTATCCGGTGATCGCGACCTTCATCCTGTCCTTCTATGACCGGACCGGTTCGGTGTTCGTCGGGTTGTCGAACTACCGCTGGGCGCTGCAGGACGCGGGCTTCCGTCAGTCGATCTTCAATAATTTCCTCTGGCTCCTCGTCGTGCCGGCCGCCTGCACCTTCCTTGGGCTGGTGATTGCCGTCCTGACGGACAGAATCTGGTGGGGAAGCATCGCCAAGAGCCTGGTCTTCATGCCGATGGCGATCTCCTTCGTTGGCGCCTCGGTTATCTGGAAGTTCATCTACGAGTACCGCGGGGCGGGCGAAACCCAGATCGGTCTCCTGAACGCTATCGTCACCTTCTTCGGCGGAGATCCCGAGGTCTGGATCGCGATGCCCTTCTGGAACAACTTCTTCCTGATGGTGATCCTGATCTGGATCCAGACCGGGTTCGCAATGGTCATCCTGTCGGCGGCCCTGCGCGGCATTCCGGAGGAGACGATCGAGGCTGCCGTGATCGATGGGGCCAATGGCTGGCAGATCTTCTGGAAGATCATGGTCCCGCAGATCTGGGGAACGATCGCCGTTGTCTGGACGACCATCACCATCCTG
This sequence comes from Pseudorhizobium tarimense, assembly GCF_022968135.1. GTDB lineage: Bacteria > Pseudomonadota > Alphaproteobacteria > Rhizobiales > Rhizobiaceae > Neorhizobium > Neorhizobium tarimense. Next base: position 72,679 of record NZ_JALJRA010000016.1, on the reverse strand, counting down.
GTGCTCAAGGTGTTCGACATCGTGCTGACCATGACCAACGGCCAGTGGGACACCATGGTGCTTGCCAACCTGATGTTCGACTGGATGTTCCGCGGCGGCGGCGACAGTGGCCGAAGCGCCGTCATCGCGCTGGTCATCATGGCAGCGGTGACGCCGATAATGATCTGGAACATCCGCCAGGCGAACCGCGAAACGGGAGGGCACTGAGATGACGGCACTTGCAACGCGCATCCGGCGCGTCGGCCTTCCCCGCCTTCTCGTGCATCTTTCGGTGCTCCTCATCGTGATCATTTGGCTCGTCCCGACGCTCGGCATCTTCGTGACCTCCATCCGCGATCGCGACCAGATCACCACCTCCGGCTGGTGGACCGCTTTCAGCAGTTCCTCGCAGACCTCTGCCGCAAGGCTGGGCGATCCCTCCGAACAGCGGCAGGAGGGCGATGAATATGTCATTACCGGCAATGTCTTCGAAGAGGGAGCCGGGGGGACGGTGCGAGCCTTCGGCGTGCGGGTCCAGGAGCCGGCAGCATTCGAGGCCGGGGAGGACGCCGATATCGGGGACGGCGAGACGCTGATGGTCAACGCAGACGGTTCCTACGTTCATTCGAAGAACACGCCGTTCGAGGGCAGCCGCGGCCAGCGGGTCTATCTGAGCGTCGCCACCCCGCCGGAGTTCACGCTGGAAAACTATGAGCGGGTGATCGACGCGGAAGGCATCGGCCAGTCCTTCATCAATTCGCTGACGGTCACCATCCCAGCCACAATCATACCGATCTTGATCGCTGCATTCGCAGCCTATGCGCTCTCCTGGATGGATTTTCCAGGGCGAGCGATCCTGATCGCAACAGTGATCGGGCTCATTGTCGTGCCGCTGCAGATGTCACTTATCCCACTTCTTCGGCTCTACAACGAGGTAAGCTCGATCTTCGGCGTTCCATCGAAGACCTATGCTGGGATCTGGCTTGCGCACACGGCCTTCGGCATGCCGCTCGCCATCTATCTGCTGCGCAATTATATCGCCGGTCTTCCCAAGGAAATCATCGAGTCTGCCCGGGTAGACGGCGCAAGTGACTTCGAGATCTTCATGAAGATCGTCCTGCCGCTTTCGTTCCCGGCGCTGGCGTCTTTCGCCATCTTCCAGTTCCTCTGGGTCTGGAACGACCTGTTGATCGCAATCGTCTTCCTCGGCACCGGGCGCGGGCAGCTGGTCCTGACCGGGAGTCTGAACGCGCTGTTGGGCTCGCGTGGCGGCAACTGGGAGATCCTGACAGCCTCTGCTTTCATCACCATCATCGTTCCGCTTCTGGTGTTTTTCGGTCTTCAGCGATATCTGGTGCGCGGCCTTCTGGCGGGCTCCGTCAAGGGCGGCTGACACACCATTCGCTTACAGGACTTTAGATGACGATCGTTTCAGCAAGCCCCGCAGTGCCGGACAAGGACTGGTGGCGCGGCGCCGTTATTTATCAGATTTATCCACGCTCCTTCCAGGACTCCAACGGCGACGGCATCGGTGACCTGAAAGGCATCACCGCAAGGCTGCCGCATATCTCCGCGCTGGGCGCGGATGCGGTCTGGATTTCCCCCTTCTTCCCGTCACCGATGAAGGACTTCGGCTACGACGTTTCGAACTACACCGAAGTCGACCCGATGTTCGGGACTCTGTCGGATTTCGATGCTCTCATCCATGAGGCACACCGGCTCGGTCTGAAGGTGATGATCGACCTCGTGATGTCGCACAGCTCGGATCAACATGCCTGGTTCATCGAAAGCCGGTCGAGCCGCGTCAATCCGAAGGCCGACTGGTACGTCTGGTCGGATGCCAAGCCGGATGGAACGCCGCCCAATAACTGGCTGTCGATCTTCGGCGGGTCCGCCTGGCATTGGGACCCGACGCGCATGCAGTATTACATGCACAACTTCCTGACCTCGCAGCCGGATCTCAACCTCCACAATGCGGAGGTCCAGGATGCGCTCCTGGAGATGACACGCTTCTGGCTGAAGCGCGGCGTCGACGGCTTCCGTCTGGACACCATCAACTTCTATTTCCACGACCGCGACCTGAGAGACAACCCCGCGCTCGATCCATCGCGCCGCAATGCGTCGACCGCACCGGCGGTCAATCCCTATAACTTCCAGGAACACGTCTACGACAAGAACCGCCCGGAAAACATCGACTTCCTGAAGCGCTTCCGTGCGGTTCTGGACGAGTTTCCCTCCATTGCCGCGGTGGGCGAAGTGGGCGACAGCCAGCGCGGGCTGGAGATCGTCGGCGAGTACACGTCCGGCGGCGATAAGATGCACATGTGCTACGCCTTCGAGTTCCTGGCGCCGGACGCACTCACGCCCTCGCGCGTCGCTGAGGTTCAGGACGGCTTCTCGGGAGCCGCACCGGAAGGCTGGGCCTGCTGGGCGTTCTCAAACCACGACGTCGTCCGCCATGCCAGCCGCTGGGGCTCGGAGGTTCTGGATCGCGAGGCCTATGTGAAGATGTTGTCCGCCGTTCTGATGACGCAGCGGGGTTCGGTCTGCATCTATCAGGGTGAGGAACTGGGGCTGACAGAAGCGGACATCGCTTATGCGGATCTGCAGGACCCCTACGGTATTCAGTTCTGGCCGGAATTTAAGGGCCGCGACGGTTGCCGCACGCCCATGGTCTGGGATGCTCAGGCGCTGCAGGCCGGATTTTCGACCTCTGAAAAGACCTGGCTGCCTATCCCGGTCGAGCATCAGCTGCGGGCGGTGAGTGCGCAGTATGGTGATCCGGAATCGGTGCTGGAGCAGTACCGGAGGTTTCTTGCCTTCCGGAAGCAGCATCCAGCCTTGGTGAAGGGCGAGGTTCGGTTCCTGGAGTCCGAGGGGCCGCTCCTGCAGTATGAACGCATCTTCGGGGATGAAGCTGTGTTGTGTGCGTTCAACATGAGCGCAGAGCCGCTGTCGGTCGAGCCGCCGCCGGGTGATTGGGAGATGCTTGACGGCCACGGCTTTGAGAGCACTGTGGAAGGCAACCAGATCAATCTGCCGGTCTGGGGGGCGTATTTCGCCCGTCGAGCCTGAAAGAGAAAAGGGGAGGGAAGCATGACAGGCGTCGTTCTGAAGGACATCCGCAAGGCCTATGGTCAGGTGAAGGTCATCCACGGCATCGATCTGGACATCAAGCAGGGCGAATTCGTCGTCTTCGTCGGTCCTTCCGGCTGCGGCAAGTCTACCCTATTGCGCATGATCGCCGGGCTCGAGACCATCACCGGTGGTGAGATGTTCATTGACGAGGCGCTCGTCAACGAGGTGCCGCCGTCCAAGCGCGGCATCGCCATGGTCTTCCAGTCGTATGCGCTCTATCCACACATGACGGTCTACGACAACATGGCCTTCGGCATGCGGATCGCCAACGAAAGCAAATCGGAGATCGATCGCCGGGTTCGCTCGGCGGCCGACATCCTGCAGCTGACGCCTTATCTAGACCGCCTACCCAAGGCACTGTCCGGCGGCCAGCGCCAGCGCGTGGCAATCGGACGGGCCATCTGCCGTGATCCCAAGGTCTTCCTGTTCGATGAGCCGCTTTCTAACCTTGATGCCGCCCTGCGCGTGGCGACCCGCATCGAGATCGCCAAGCTGAAGGAGTCGATGCCGGACACGACGATGATTTATGTGACGCACGACCAGGTGGAGGCGATGACGCTTGCCGACCGGATCGTCGTCCTGTCCGCCGGCAGGATCGAACAGGTGGGCGCGCCGCTGGAACTTTACGAGCGGCCGCACAACCTCTTCGTCGCGCGCTTCATCGGTTCGCCCGCCATGAACATCATCTCGGCAACAGTCAAGGAAACCGGCGACACAACCACCATCGCGTTACCAGACGGCAAACCCGTTCGGGTGCCGGTGGCCACTGCCGCTTCGGAGGCCGGGAAGGCTGCAAGCTTCGGCGTACGGCCGGAAGACCTGAGCGTCGCGGCGGATGGCGATCACCTCTTCGAAGGCAAGATCGCCATTGTTGAGGCGCTGGGGGAAGTGACCCTTCTTTACCTTGAGGAAGTGGGCGGCCAGGAGACGATCGTGGCAAAAATGCCCGGGATCTTTCAGGCGAAGAAAGGCGATGCGGTCCGCCTGACGGCAGCGCCAGAGAAGCTGCATCTCTTTGACGCTGAAGGGAAAACCTATCGACGCTGAGGTGTTTACCCGCCGTTAGCTACAAATATGTGAGACGATGACATGTTCCTCGTCTCGCCACCGCCCAAACACGCTCTGTTAAGCTTAGCTTTGTAGCCTCTCAGCACTCGAGAAGGAGAAAGCACGTGGGCGTCCAGCGCGGCAGCAACCATTTTCTGAACAAGGAAGAGTCGTTCATGTACGACCGCGAAACCCGGTTTCGCATGGAAGACACGATGAACGCCGCGCGTATCGAGTACACTGAAAAGGGGGTCATGAACATGGCCTCCCGTCGATGCGACGTGTTGCGCATCTCAATGAGTGGCGCAGTCCTTGGCCTTCTCACCCAATATAAGCTTCCCGAGCAGTTCTATCTTGAGATCCCCGACGCTCGTATTGCAAAGGTTGGCTGCCTGCTGATGAAGACCTTTGCCAACAACACGATCGAAGTGCGATTCCTGAAGCTGCTGACGCAGAAGGAGCTGGATCGCATCTTCGTGTTCAGCACCCACCCGGCGCACCGCGACAAGGTGCTCGACATCCGGAGCTGGTAGGCAACCGCTTCCCAATCCCAAAGATAAGGCGGCCGGAGCCGCCTTCAGCTTGATGACAAACCCCCGCCCCACCTTCTCAAGGACCAAGATTCGGAACGTCTCTGAATCGAAAAGAGAACGGATCGGAGTCGAAGTAGCGCCAGCAACGGCAAAGAGGACTTTGTCAGCAGTCTGAAGGCGGCCGGAGCCGCCTTCATTGCTTTTGTCAGGCGAAGACGCTTGCGCCTTGGTCCGCCGGACCAGCCGTCCGCCGGAAGACGGAGAACAGTTCGCGGCCCATCCCCAAATCGTTATGCGTCAGGTCGATGTTCACCGGTGCCCTTGCGGCGAATTCCGCAGTATCAGCGAGCACCTCGATCGTTCCCTGCACCGCATCAAGACGGATGATGTCGCCATCCTTGATCTTGGCGATCGGGCCGCCGTCCGAAGCTTCTGGCGTGACATGAATTGCCGCAGGAACCTTGCCTGATGCGCCCGACATCCGCCCGTCGGTCAGCAGCGCGACCTTGTAGCCGCGGTCCTGCAGAACCCCGAGCGGCGGCGTGAGGCGGTGCAGCTCCGGCATACCGTTCGCCTTCGGACCCTGGAAACGCACGACCGCGACGAAGTCCTTGTTGAGATCCCCGCGCTTGAAGGCGTCCTGCAGTTCCTGCTGATCATGGAAGATAATGGCCGGCGCTTCGATCACATGCCGCTCCGCCTTGACCGCCGAGATCTTGATGACGCCCTTGCCGATATTGCCGGTCAGCATCTTGAGGCCGCCGGTAGGCTGGAAGGGGTTCTCGATCTTGGCCAGAACCTTCGGGTCGCCGCTTTCTTCAGGCACCGGTTCGCGAACGACGACCCCGTTGTCATCGAGCTTCGCTTCAACCGTATAGGCTTCAAGGCCGTGGCCAAAGACCGTCCGGACGTCGTCGTGCAACAGCCCAGTCTTCAGCAGCTGCTTGATGAGGAAGCCCATGCCGCCGGCGGCATGGAAGTGGTTCACGTCGGCAAGGCCGTTCGGGTAGACACGGGCAAGCAGCGGCACCACGTCCGAGAGCTCGGAAATGTCCTGCCAGGTCAAATGGATCCCGGCGGCCCGCGCCATCGCAACCAGATGCAGCGTGTGATTGGTCGACCCGCCGGTGGCATGGAGGCCGACGACGCCGTTCACGATGGACCGTTCATCGATCATCTCTCCCGCGGGCGTGAACTCGTTGCCGAGTGCGGTGATCGCCAGGGCTCGCTTGGCCGCTTCCTTGGTCAGCGCATCGCGCAAGGGCGTACCCGGGTTGACGAAAGAGGCGCCGGGCAGGTGGAAGCCCATGATCTCCATCAGCATCTGGTTTGAATTGGCGGTGCCGTAGAAGGTGCAGGTGCCAGGGCCGTGATAGGACTTGGATTCCGCCTCCAGAAGCTCTGCACGCCCAACCTTGCCCTCGGCATAGAGCTGGCGGATGCGCGACTTCTCGTCGTTCGGGAGCCCCGAGGTCATGGGGCCCGCCGGAATGAAGACGGCAGGCAGGTGGCCGAAGGTGAGGGCGGCGATCACGAGGCCCGGCACGATCTTGTCACAGATGCCGAGGAAGACCGCCGCATCGAACATATTGTGCGAAAGGCCGATGCCGGCGGCCATCGCGATCGCGTCGCGTGAAAACAGCGAAAGCTCCATTCCCGGCTGCCCCTGAGTGACGCCATCACACATCGCCGGCACACCGCCGGCCACCTGCGCGACGCCGCCCACTTCTCGGGCCGCCTCTCGGATCATCGGCGGGAACGTCTCGTAGGGCTGATGGGCCGAAAGCATGTCATTGTAGGCTGTGATGATGCCGAGATTGGGCACCACGTCTCCGGCAAGGTCAGCCTTGTCAGGGGGGGAACAGGCGGCAAAGCCGTGCGCGAGATTACCGCAGGAGAGGACGGCCCGGTGCGGACCGCGCGAAATGGCTCCCTGCAGGCGGCCGAGATAGCCTTCTCGGTGGGGTTTGGAGCGCTCGACGATACGCGCCGTGATCGCTTCAATGCTGGAATGAGCAGCCATGGCCATGTCCTCCGGTTCGGGAGCATGCCGATGGGAGCGGCAGATGCCGTCGGCAGCTCCGGATGATGCTTCAGGAGGGCCTCACGGGGCCCAGTATATCTCCACCGGTGAAGCGGCCCGGTTGAGTACGGCGCGGATCGGCATCTCGGTTTCATCCGTGCCGTCCTGCGCCTTTTTCAGAACGTCTTTCTTCGCCTCGCCCTCGATGTGGAGCACCAGCAGGCGCGCATCGCTGAGACTGGAGAAGGAGAATGTCAGGCGAGGTTCGTCGGCGCCCTCGGCTTCCATCGACATCACGCATCGGGGGCCGTTTGCATCAAGCGCCTTCGCCAGATGATCGCCGTGGGGGAAGAAGGAGGCAGTATGCCCGTCGCCACCCATGCCGAGGATCACGACATCAAAGGGGTTGCCGATCTCCGCCGCTTCCCGCGTGGCGATCGAAGCCGCCTCGTCGGCATTTGGACACTGATGGAAGAGCGGAATGAACTGGGCGTCAGCTGCCTTGTTCTGCAGCAGGTGGTCGCGTACGAGCGCGTGGTTGGAGCGTGGGTTGTCGACCGGCACGAACCGCTCATCAACAAGCGTCACCGTCACCTTCTGCCAGTCAACGTCCCGTGCAGAGAGCGCCTGGAAGAACTTCTTCGGCGTCGATCCGCCAGACACGGCGATACTCGCCTTTCCATTGGCCTCGATGGCGGATGACAGCCGATGAGCCACCTGGGCAGCCAGCTTGTCCGCGAGCGTTGGGCCGTCCGCAAATTCGTGCAGCGATAGCTCTGTCATCTCAGCTTTCATGCCACGTCCGTCCGTCACGCTCGATCAGGGCAATTGCCTGGCTTGGTCCCCACGTTCCCGCGGTATAACCCTGCGGTGCCTGCCCGGTTGCCTCCCAGCCGGAGAGAATTGGGTCAATCCACTGCCATGCCGCTTCCACTTCGTCACGGCGCATGAAAAGCGTCTGGTTCGAGCGGATCGTGTCCGTCAGCAGCCGCTCATAGGCATCGGGATGGCGCACCGAAAACGCCTCGGCAAAGCTCATGTCGAGCGAGACGTTGCGCAGGCGCATCCCGCCGGGACCGGGGTCCTTGATCATCAGCGACTGTTTCACACCCTCGTCCGGCTGCAGGCGGATGATCAGCTGGTTGGCGGTAATCCGGCCCGCCGCGCCGTCGAAGATGCTGTGCGGGATCGGCTTGAACGTGATGACGATCTCGGAGACGCGGTTCGCCAACCTTTTTCCGGTCCGGATGTAGAAGGGGACACCCGCCCAGCGCCAGTTGCCGATCTCGGCCTTGATCGCGACGAAGGTTTCGGTGTTGGAGACGCCGCCCTCCAGCTCCTCCAGGTAACCTTTGACCGGCCCCCCCGAGGACGCGCCGGCGCGATATTGTCCACGCACCGTCAGCTGCTCGACATTGGACTCATTGATCGGCTTCAGGGCGTGCAGCACCTTAAGCTTTTCATCGCGTACCGCTTCGGCACTGAGCGAAGAGGGGACTTCCATCGCGACGAGGCAGAGCAGCTGGAGAATGTGGTTCTGCACCATGTCACGCAGTGCGCCAGCCGTGTCATAATAGCCCGCCCGACCTTCAAGGCCGACAGCCTCGGCCACAGTGATCTGTACGTGATCGATGTGCTGGGCGTTCCAAAGCGGCTCATAAAGAGCGTTGGCAAAGCGCAACGCCATCAGGTTCTGCACCGTCTCCTTGCCGAGATAGTGATCAATGCGGAAGATCTGTTCTTCTGGGAAAACCTTGCCGATCGTGTCGTTCAGTTGCAGCGCGGAGGCGAGATCGCGACCGATCGGCTTTTCAACTACGATGCGGGTCTGCTTGGTGATCAGCTTGTGGTCCCGGATCTTTTCTGAGATGGCGCCGAAGATCGAAGGAGCCACGGCGAGATAGAAAGCCCGCACGCGATCCTTGCCTTCGTCCAGGAGCTTCTTGAGCTGGTCCCACCCCTGATCGCTCTTTGCATCGACCGGAACGTAGAAGAGCCGCTTGCTGAACTTGTCGACTTCCGCCTCGTCGTACTCGCCGGGCTTCAGATGCTTCTTCAGCGCTTCGCGCGCAAAGGTGCAGTATTCTTCGTTAGAAAGCGGGCTGCGCGAGGCACCGATGATACGGGTGGGCTCGATGAATTGACCCTCGATCTGCCGGTGGTAGAGGGCCGGAAGCAGCTTGCGTTCGGCAAGGTCGCCTGAGCCGCCAAAGACGACGCAATCAAAGGGATCGACCGGGATGATCTGGCTGCTCATAGGACTGCTCTTTCCTTCGTCTGGAATCTGGCTGTGATAATCTAATCGATTTAAAATTTCCATCCCTGCGCGGGCTTTTTGATGCGGCATTACAGCCTATCTCGCAATGCGAACCAGGTGAGCGCGAGAAACAGCAGAGGGTTGCGAAAACGGCGTCCACCGGGGAAGCTGGGGACGTCCAGCTCTTCAACAGCGTCGAGCCAGTTCGCGCCACCGGTGATCCTGTCTGCGTAAAGCTTGCCGCAGAAATTCGACAGCATAACGCCGTGTCCGGAGTAACCGCCGATTGCTGTCACGCTCGGCATCACCTCGCGGACGAACGGTTGCCGGGGCATCGTGATCCCGACATTGCCGCCCCAGGCATGGGTGATGCGGATGTTCTTCAGCGCAGGATAGGTTTCCACAATCTGCTTGCGAATGAATTCTGCCGTATCTTGCGGGTTCTTCGACGAGTAGACCTCGCGGCCGCCAAAGAGCAGGCGGTTGTCCTTCGTCTTGCGGAAATAGCGAACGACGAAGCGGGAATCCGCAACCGCTTCCCCACCGGGCAGCACTGCAGGGTGATCGTCTAACGGCTCGGTGGCGGCGATGAAGGATCCAATCGGCATCACATGCGCCGCCGTTATCGGTTCTAGGTTCTCGATATAGGCGTTTGTAGCGAGCAGCACGCGCTCGGCAGATACGCTGCCTTGTGGCGTGGTCAGCAGCGTTTTGCCACCCTCCCGCTGCATCCGCGTTACCTTGGTCATCTCGTAAATGTCTGCACCGGCGACAGCGGCGGCCCGTGCGAGCCCAATGAGCAGCTTCAGCGGGTGAATATGACCCGTGCCGGTATCGCGAACGCCGCAATGGTAGTGGTCGGACCCCAGGCGTTCGGCCGTTTCCTTCCGATCCATGTAGGAGAGGTGCGGGTAACCGTAACGTTCGGCAGCGATCTCTGCATTCGCCCGGTACTCCCTTTCGTGCCCGGGCTTGTGGGCAACGTTCATCTGACCCGGCATGTAATCCATGTCGATGCCGTGCTCGGCCGCGAATTTCAGCAGGTAGCGTTTTGCACCCTCGGCCATGTCGAATAGCACCTTCGACCGTTCAAAGCCGATCTGCGTTTCGAGATCCTCAGGCCAGGCGCGCTGGCCGGTGCCGAACTGACCACCGTTGCGTCCCGAGGCCCCATCGCCAAGGCGATGCGCCTCAAGTAGAGCCACCGACACCCCGCGCTGCGCCAGGTTGACCGCCGCCTGCAGCCCGGTAAACCCGCCGCCGACAATCGCAACGTCGACGGAGCGGGAGCCATCAAGGGCCGGATAGGTCGGCCGGTCTTCAACACTTGCTTGATACCAGGATACGCCCGGCGCAATTGGGCTCTGCCACAGGGTCATGCCGCCACCTCATACATTGAGAAGCAGGAACTCGCGCTCCCAGGGGCTGATGACCTGCATGAAGGTCTCGAATTCGCCGCGCTTTACGCCGGCATAGAGGCCAATGAACTCTTCACCGAACACCTCCGCCAGAGCCGGCTCGCCTTCCAGCTCGGAAACGGCTTCGAGGAGGCCGCGCGGCAAATCGATCGTCCCTTCATTTGCCGTATGCTCGGTCGGCGGTTCCGGCTCGATCCCCTTCATGATCCCCAGCAATCCGCACCCAAGGGAGGCCGCAAGCGCGAGGTAAGGGTTGGCGTCGGAGCTTGGCAGCCGGTTTTCCACCCGGCGCGCTGCGGCATCTGAAACAGGCACCCGGAACGCGGTCGTGCGATTGTCATAGCCCCAGGCGTTGTTGACAGGAGCTGCCATGTCCGGGGTGAGGCGGCGATAGGAATTGACGTAGGGCGCCATCATCACGAGCGCTCGCGGCACATAGTGCTGCATCCCGCCGATGAACTGGAAGAACTCCTTGGAGGGGCTGCCGTCCTCATCGGAAAAGATGTTGCGCCCCGTCTCGATATCGACGACGGACTGGTGGATGTGCATGGCGGAGCCAGCCTGTCCCTGCATCGGCTTTGCCATGAAGGTCGCGTAGATTCCATGCTTCAGTGCCGCCTCGCGGATCGTCCGCTTGAACATGAAGACCTGGTCCGCAAGCTCCACCGGATCGCCGTGGCGCAGGTTGATCTCGAGCTGCGCCGGTCCTTCCTCGTGAATGAGGGTATCGATCTCCAAGCCCTGCTTCTCGGAGAAGTGGTAGATGTCGTCGATCAGTTCGTCGAACTCGTTGATCCCGGCAATCGAGTAGCCCTGGCCGCCGAGGATTGCGCGACCGGAGCGCCCTTTTGGCGGGTGCAGCGGGTAGTCCGGGTCGTCATTCTTGGCGACGAGGTAGAACTCAATTTCCGGCGCGACCACCGGTCGCCAGCCGCGATCGCGGTAGAGCTCGACGACGTTCTTGAGAACGGCCCGTGGCGTGTAAGGCACGCGCTCGCCGCTGGTGCCGACGACGTCGCAGATCACCTGTGCCGTGGGGTCCGTCTCCCACGGCACCACCGAAATGGTGGAGAGGTCAGGGACCAGCTTGAGGTCACTATCGCGGGGCTCGTAGCGGAAACTTGCCGTCTCGTCCGGATATTCACCAGAGATCGTGTGCCGATAAAGCGCCGAGGGAAGAGCAAGCGAGGTATTCGAGGTAAACTTGGAGGATGGCATCATCTTGCCACGTGGCACTCCGGCCAGATCCGGCGTGATGCATTCGATGTCCTCGATGCCCCGTGTGCGCAGCCAAAGCGCTGCTTCCCGCCAGTCCGACACGCCTCTCAGCGAGGTCAGCGGTGGCTGGACAGGCGCAGTGCCGGTCGACTTCAGCACGCTGCTCTGGGTCGAAGTGGAGGCGGTTTCTTTACGGGGCATGATTCACCGTGAGCGTTGATCCGAGCGCCATCATAACCAGAGATCGACGATTGGCGAGAGGGGCGGGCCATTGACTTTGGCATGAAGATCGAAAACAGCAGCCACCGCGAGATGATGGAGCCTAGGCTTGGTAAGGACATTCGATGCGATAATTCTGGGTGCGGGCGCTGCTGGCATGATGTGCGCCATTCGCGCGGGAAATCGCGGCAAGAAGGTCCTGTTGCTCGACCATGCAACGGCGCCGGGAGAGAAGATTCGCATTTCCGGCGGTGGGCGGTGCAACTTCACCAACCTCCATACGTCTCCCTCAAACTACCTGTCGTCGAACCCGCACTTCGCCAAGTCGGCACTGGCGCGTTACACGCCACAGCATTTCCTTGATCTCGTCGAGCGACATGGCATCACGTGGCACGAGAAGACCCTGGGACAGCTCTTCTGCGACAACAGCGCCAAGGACATCATCCGCATGCTGCTCCTCGAGATGCAGGCAGCCGGAGTTGTCATGGAGTTGCAGCAGGAGATTGCCAGCATTGAGCATGGAGACGGCACCTATCGTCTTCGGATGGGTGCCGGCGGGCTGGTCCAGGCGCCGGCATTGGTGGTGGCGACGGGGGGCAAGTCGATCCCCAAGATGGGCGCCACCGGTTTCGCTTATCGTATCGCGGAGCAGTTTTGCGTAGGGCTCGTGGAGACGCGCCCGGGCCTTGTCCCGCTGACCTTGGATCCGCTTCTGCTGGAGCGGCTTGCGCCTTTGTCCGGCATCAGTGTTCCGGCCGAGGTGCGGCACGGAAAGACGAGCTTCCGGGAAGCACTTCTCTTCACGCACCGCGGGCTGAGCGGGCCTGCAATTCTCCAGATTTCCTCCTATTGGCGGGAGGGTGATGCGGTCGAGGTGAAGATTGAGCCGAGTCTCGATGTTCTTCCGCTGTTGAAGGCTGCCCGGAACCATAACGGAAGACAGGCGCCGCAGACCGTACTGGCAGAGGTGCTTCCGAAACGGCTGGCGCAGTTTTTAGCAGAGACCGCAGGCGTCACCGCCCAGCTTGCGGACCTGTCGGACAAGACGCTCGACAAGCTTCGCCACGCCATCCAGTCTTGGTCGCTCACGCCAGCAGGCTCCGAAGGATATCGGACGGCGGAAGTGACGATCGGTGGGGTCGATACCAAAGAACTTGACTCGCGGACGATGGCAGTAAAACGAGTTCCCGGCCTCCATTTCATCGGCGAATGTGTCGACGTCACCGGGTGGCTGGGGGGATACAATTTCCAATGGGCCTGGGCGTCCGGACATGTTTGCGGGGATGCTTTGTGATAGCGGCCGATTCAGCTGTTGTTAAGGGAGGATGAGCGATCCTGCCTTATTGCCAGCCAAGTCTTATGTTGAGTGGCTGGCATGCGCCCGCCGCGATGTCGTCGGGAGCGAACCGACTGACCTTGGGGATACTCATGCAGAAGACCCGCCGTGCTCAAGCCGTTGCCATCGCTCAGGCCCAGGAAAGGGCGCAGACGGTGCGCGTCCGCCTCTTTGTCGTTAGCGTTTGTGCAATCGCGGCTCTTCTCTCACTCCCCGCCGTATTCTAAGCTCCTCCTGTCATTTAGATTTTCAGGCGTTTCCTGCGTCCGCGGTAAGGGTGGCGCTGTGAAGCGAGCTTCGAGCTCTCCTTGCCGATTGCAGCAATCTGCAAAATAGACCGACGTCCGGTTCAGTAAAATTTTACGTGTCTGCGCGACACTGCCGCGATTCTACTTGGGGGCTATTTAGATCATGTCGCGTTTGCTTCCTTCCTCTGTTGTCACACGCATCCTTCTTCTTTGTCTCGGGCTGATTGGCGCCTCTGTCGTCGCAGTGGGAGGGCTGGCGTACCGCCACATCCACAATGACGTCATGCAGACAGCAGTCATCGATGCGCAGAAGGCGCTGAGGGTGATGGGGCTGCTTTACGAGGTTCAGTCCCCTGGATCGAAGGTGACGCTGACCGACGAGATGGTGACCGCAATCCGCTCGGGCGAGGGCGGCACCGAGGATCACGCTCTTGTCGACCGCACCGCAGCTTCCATTGGCGGGGTCGCGACGGTCTTCCAGAAGCAAGGTGCGGAACTCGTGCGCATCTCCACCAACGTGAAGAAGGAGAATGGCGACCGGGCCACCGGCACCAAGCTTGCCCCCGATCACCCGGCCCAGCCACTGCTGGCACGCGGAGAAGCCTATTTCGGTCCAGCCGTTCTCTTCGGCAAGGACTTCATGACCGGCTACTTTCCGACGAAGAATGGAAGCGGCGCCGTGGACGGCATCCTCTTCATCGGCATTCCGATGGCGGTCTACTTCGACCACATCGCATCCTCCGGAAACGTCATCATAAGCAGCTCGCTGCTGGCTCTCCTCTTTGTCGGCGTCATCGGCTTCGTCGCAATCCGCAGCCAGATCCGGCCGCTCAAGGTGCTGACCACGACGGTCGAAGCAATCGCCGGCGGCGATACTGCCTCGGATGTCCCTTATCGCAACCACAAGAACGAGTTCGGTAACATCGCCCGTGCGCTGGAACGTTTCCGCGACAACGACCGGGAGAAACAGGCGATCGAAGACCGCGGCGCCAAGGAACGGGCCGAAGCTGAAGCAGAGCGGCAGCGCAGCGATGTCGAAAAGCAGCAGATGGACGATCAGATCGAGCACGCTGTAAGTGCGCTTGGAGCCGCACTCGCTAGGCTGTCACAGGGCGACCTTTCGGTCACCATCGAACGGAGCTTTTCCGGCCGGCTCGAGCAGCTGCGGGTGGACTTCAACGGGTCGATCCAACGGTTGAGCGACACACTCACGCAGATCCGTAACGGTACGCTGGCGATCCAGCACAGCAGCGCCGAGTTGAGCGAGGCATCCGCCGACCTGTCGAAGCGGACCGAAAGCCAGGCCGCCTCGCTGGAAGAAACGGCTGCGGCCGTCGAGGAGATCACCGCAACCGTGAAGTCTTCCGCCGCACGTGCCAAGGAAGCCAATGCCGCAGTCGCCGCCACCAAGCGAAGCGCCGACGATTCCGGCACCGTAGTCAACAATGCCGTCGACGCGATGGGACGCATCGAGGATGCGTCCAAGAAGATCGAGCTGATCATCGAGGTCATCGACGACATCGCCTTCCAGACGAACCTCCTCGCTCTCAATGCCGGGATCGAGGCAGCCCGCGCCGGCGAAGCTGGTAAGGGCTTCGCGGTTGTGGCACAGGAGGTGCGTGAGCTTGCGCAACGCTCTGCCGATGCCGCCCAGCAGATCAAGGCACTGATTCACCAGTCGACGCATGAAGTCAGCACCGGGTCGGGCCTCGTCCAGGAGGCCGGACGGGTTCTCGCCGCCATCAGCGAGCAGATCACCGCGATCAGCCAGAATGTCGAAACGATCGCGACCGCGAGCCAGGATCAGTCCGCCGCCCTCCAGGAAATCAACGGTGCCGTTAACCGCATGGATCAGATGACGCAGCAGAACGGTGCAATGGTCGGCGAAACCAGCGAGTCCAGTCGCCGGCTGGCAAGCGAAGCGCAAGGGCTGATGCAACTGGTCGAGCAGTTCCGCACGGATACGACAACTCAACCATCGAGGCGGCTTTCCTACAAAGCCGCCTAGTATCGGAGCAGGCGAGGGGGACGGCGGTCGCTGAGGCGCTGCCGCCCTTCCTCCTACTCACCGGAAGCGCCACACGCATCCGCCTGACAAGCAGTGACACAACATCGTCCAGATCCGCGGCATCGGACTGGCGAACTTCTGATAGAAGCGATCGTCGGCCCTTGGAGACGCCTCCCAAGGCGCAGTTCTTCCTGCCTGCCGTCGCCACGACGGCTGCAACCAACTCGTACATGATGATCTCCATCTGTGAAAACAGATCCTCATAATAAGCCTCAGCCACGGACTTCCTTTAGAACCTGGAACGCAATATTGTTTTTCAGGAATGAAGAACATCCCGTGGGACACGTACCAACTGTTTCTTCAGGTCGCACGTTGCGGCGGGCTGTCTGGTGCCGCCGCAGTCACGGAGCTCAGCCCCGCAACGATTGGCCGCCGGATGGTGGAGCTCGAGGCGCTCGTCGGCCGCTCGCTCTTCCTGCGAAGCCGCACCGGATAGCGTCTGACAGCCGACGGAAGGGATCTGCTGAGTCAGGTTCACGAAATGGAGGGAGCGGCACGGCGGATTGATGGGTGGCAGAACGAGGCTGCAGGCGCCACACGGGTGAAGATCTCCTGTGGGACCTGGCTAGCATGGTGGGTCACGAGGAACTTCTCGGTCCTGAGGAACAGAGCACGACCCTTTTCGCATTGAGATGCACATCGGGGAGCAAACATGGGATTTCCGTGCGCACGCTGCCGGTGCACGCGATGCCCAATCTGACAGACGCTATGACCGGCACACGATGCGGCTCTTCCTGTCGGAGCGGATGTCTCCCTTCGACCGGACGCGGGAGCTTCCGATGGAAGTTGCGCTCCTCGCGCTGGGAAAAGAAATCTCTGCGGAGCTTGACGCGCTTTCACTTTCGACGGGCGAGTCCCGGCGGATAGTGCGCCTTGAGCTTGCGCGTTACGCTACGCACGCGCTGATGATGCCTTACGGCGACTTCCTGGCAGCCGCGCAACTGGTGCGCTACGACATCGATGTCCTGAGGTCGCGTTTCAACGTGTCCTTCGAACAGGCAACCAGTCGATTGACTACCCTGGCCCGGCCAGGAGCTGCCGGCCTGCCCTGGTTCGTTCATGTTCGAGCTCGACCATGCAGGCAACGCCATTCGCAGGGCGGGCGCGCAAGGATATCCGAAGGCGCCTTCGGAGGGCAGTGTCCGAAGCTCGGCATCCATTCCGCTTTCGCCCAGCCGGGCCAGGTTCTGGCAGAAGCGGTGGAGATGCCGGATGGAAACACGTTCCTCACGGTTTCGCGGACTGTCGAGGCGCCGCAGGCAGCCTTCGAGGAGAGGCTGAGGCGGATCGCCATCCTTCTCGGCTGAGAGGTGACGGTGGCGGCGGACACGGTTTACAGCCCGGCTGCCGCGGCGGCCTCGGCACGCGTGCTGGCGGGGCCGGCCTGTCGTCTCTGCGAGCGGCAGGGATGTCTGGCACGCGCGGAACCGCCGCTGACCCGCCCCCTCGGGCTTGACAAGATGGTGGCAGGCCTGAGCGCGTTCGACTTCCAGTGAAGGGCTTGATACGCCCCAGATTTTTGCTTGTGGTGCCCGCTTTTCCTTCTTAGTCTCTCGTCCAGGGAACAGAGGCACCGCATCGTGCCGAAAGGAACTGGAACAGGAGAGACCATGAAGAACCATTTGCTCCGCCTACCCGCACTCGCTGTCGGCGTCCTGCTCGCTGCGACCGCCGCCACGGCCCAGGAACGTGTGGTCCATGTTTACAACTGGTCGGACTATATCGACGAATCCATCCTGGAAGACTTCACCAAGGAAACCGGCATCAAGGTCGTCTACGACGTCTTCGATTCCAACGAAATCGTCGAAACA
Source organism: Pseudorhizobium tarimense (assembly GCF_022968135.1). GTDB lineage: Bacteria > Pseudomonadota > Alphaproteobacteria > Rhizobiales > Rhizobiaceae > Neorhizobium > Neorhizobium tarimense. The sequence goes on along the minus strand of NZ_JALJRA010000016.1, from coordinate 55,384 downwards.
AAGCTGCTTGCCGGTGGTTCCGGCTATGATGTCGTGGTTCCAACCGCGCCCTTCCTAGCGCGCCAGATCCAGGCGGGAGTGTTCCAGAAGCTCGACAAGTCAAAGCTGCCGAACCTTTCCAACATGTGGCCGGAGATTACCGAGCGGCTCGCGAAGTACGATCTCGGCAACGAATATGCCGTCAACTACATGTGGGGCACCACCGGCCTCGGCTACAACGTGGACAAGGTGAAGGCAGCGCTTGGCGACGTGCCTGTCGACAGCTGGGACGTCCTGTTCAAGCCGGAGAACGCCGAGAAGCTCGCATCCTGCGGCATCAACATCCTCGACGCTTCTGACGAGACCTTTGCCATCGGGATGAACTATATGGGTAAGGATCCGGACAGCAAGGAAACCGCGGATCTGGAAGCCGGCGCCGAGGTCTACATGAACATTCGGCCGCACGTGAAGAGCTTCAATTCGTCCGCCTACATCGACGAACTTGCCAATGGCGACACCTGCATTTCCATGGGCTGGTCCGGCGATGTGCTGCAAGCGAAGGCGCGCGCGGAAGAGGCGGGCAATGGGGTGAACGTCGAGTACGTCATCCCGAAGGAAGGCACGTACATGTGGTTCGACAACCTGGCAATCCCGGCTGACGCCAAGAATGTCGACGAGGCGCATGAATTCATCAACTACCTGATGAAGCCGGAGGTGATCGCCAAGGCGTCGAACTACGTCCAGTACGCCAACGGCAATCTCGCTTCTCAGGAGTTCCTGGATAAGGAAGTGCTGGAAAATCCAGCCGTATATCCTCCGAAGGAAACCGTCTCCAAGCTCTTCACCATCTCTCCCTATGGGCCGCGCGAGCAGCGTGTGCTGAACCGCCTCTGGACGCAGATCAAGACCGGTACCTGAGCAGTCTAGGAGGGGCAGGGTGATCCTGCCCCTTTGTTCTTGTCGCGGTGATAGAAAGCTCAATTTGGGGGCGGCATGGCCAAATCTCTGGGACCCGTAAAGCGCAAGTTCGAACCTTGGAACGATCCCAACGCACAACCCTTCATCCGCTTTGAAAACATCACCAAGAAGTACGGCGACTTTACCGCCGTCAGCAATCTCAGCCTCGACATTTACGAACGCGAGTTCTTTTCCCTGCTCGGCCCCTCCGGCTGTGGCAAAACGACCTTGATGCGCATGCTGGCAGGCTTCGAGGATCCGACCAAGGGCCGGATATTGCTCCAGGGAAACGATATCTCCGGAGTGCCTCCCTATCGGCGGCCGACGAACATGATGTTCCAGAGCTATGCGCTCTTTCCGCACATGACGGTGGAGAAGAACATCGCCTTCGGCCTTGAACAGGACAGGCTTTCAAAGGGGGAGATAGAGGCGCGCGTCCAGGAAATGCTGAAGCTGGTGAAACTCGAAGAGTTCGCCAAGCGCAAGCCCGGACAGCTCTCCGGCGGCCAGCGTCAGCGTGTGGCGCTTGCGCGTTCGCTGGCCAAGCGCCCGAAGGTCCTTCTTCTCGACGAGCCGCTCGGCGCTCTCGACCGGAAACTACGTGAGGAGACGCAATTCGAGTTGATGGATATCCAGCACACGCTCGGCCTCACTTTCCTGATCGTTACCCACGACCAGGAGGAGGCGATGACGGTTTCCGATCGCATTGCCGTGATGGACAAGGGCGTCATTGTCCAGGTCGACACACCCGCCGAGATCTATGAGGCACCGAACAGCCGCTACGTCGCGGATTTCATCGGTGACATCAACATCATGGAGGGAACCGTCGTCTCGCCCGCAGTCGACCAGGGATCTCAAGCTGTCGTAACGTTGGATTGCAACGGGTTGGCCGTGGCGGTCGAGCAGGAGTGCGCAGCCATCCCTGGCGACCGCGTAGCATTCGCCATCCGCCCGGAAAAGGTACGTATCAGCCCGGATCAGCCGGCCGATGCGTCTGCGAACGCAGCCCAGGGCGAAGTCTGGGACATCGGCTATCTTGGCGACTTCTCCATTTTCCTCGTCAGCCTTTCCGACGGCAGGATCGTTCGCGCGGCGCAGGCGAACGTGTCACGCCTGGTCGATCGGCCGATCACCTTCGGCGACATGGTTTGGCTGACCTGGCCGAAGGATGCCGGTCTGGTGCTGACCCGGTAAAGGAGAGGCGGCAATGGCAGAGATATCGACGACGTCCAATTCCGGGCCTGCGCGCTGGCTGGTTGTGGCAGTGCCCTACATCTGGCTCCTGCTGTTCTTCGCTGCACCTTTCCTGATCATCCTGAAGATCTCGCTGTCGGACACGGCAATCGCCATGCCCCCTTATACGCCGGTCTTAGACGGACTCGGGTCGGTTGGTGACTTCGTGTCTCAACTCGACCTGGAGAACTACCTCTTCCTGGCCGAAGACCCGCTCTATATCCAGTCCTACCTGTCTTCGCTGCAGATGGCCTTTATCTCCACCCTTCTCCTGCTGCTGATCGGGTACCCGATGGCGCTTGCGATGGCACGTGCGCCCTCACGGTGGCGGCCGACGCTGGTGATGCTCGTCATCCTGCCGTTCTGGACGTCGTTCCTGATCCGCGTCTATGCCTGGATCGGCATCCTGAAGCCGGAAGGACTGCTGACAGTCTTCCTACAGACGATCGGTCTGATGGGCCCCGACGAGCAGGTGCAGATCTACCGCACCGACATCGCCGTCTTCATCGGCATCGTCTATTCCTACCTGCCGTTCATGGTGCTGCCGCTGTATTCGGCCCTCGAGAAGATGGACGCGACCCTGCTGGAGGCGGCAAATGATCTCGGTTGCCCTCCGATGAAGGCCTTCTGGAAGATCACCTTCCCGCTGTCCACGCCGGGAGTGATCGCGGGCTCGCTGATCTGCTTCATCCCCATCACCGGCGAATTCGTCATACCGGATCTCTTGGGTGGCCCGGATACGCTCATGATCGGCAAAACGCTCTGGACGGAGTTCTTCGGCAACCGGGACTGGCCACTCGCCTCAGCCGTGGCCGTACTGCTCCTCCTGGTGCTTGTCGTCCCAATCATGATCTTTCAGAACCAGCAGCAGAAGGCAGGGTAAGCGATGAAATCGGCACGCTTCGATCCGATCGTCCTCACCTTGGGCTTTGCCTTTCTCTACATCCCGATCATCATTTTGGTGATCTACTCCTTCAATGCCTCCCGGCTGGTCACTGTCTGGGGCGGCTTTTCCCTCCAGTGGTATGCGGCCATGTGGTCGAACGAGGGGCTGATGGACGCCGCTTGGGTCACGGCCCGCGTCGGTGTCCTGAGTGCCAGCATCGGAACCGTCTTTGGCACCATGGCTGCGCTTGCGCTGGTGCGTTATAGCCGCTTCCCCGGCCGGACGATTTTCTCGGGCATGATCTACGCACCGCTCGTCATGCCCGAAGTGATCACCGGGCTTTCGCTGCTCCTCCTCTTCGTGGCCGTCAACGTCGATCGGGGCTTCTGGACCGTAACGATCGCCCACACCACCTTCACCATGTGCTATGTGGCGATCGTTGTGCAGTCGAGATTGCTGACGTTCGATCGCAGTCTGGAGGAGGCGGCCCTCGACCTTGGATGCCCGCCGGTGAAGACATTCTTCAAGATCACGTTGCCGTTGATCTTGCCGGCTGTTCTGGCGGGCTGGATGCTGGCATTTACCCTGTCGCTCGATGATCTCGTCATCGCGAGCTTCACCACCGGTCCTGGCGCGACAACCCTGCCAATCAAGATCTATTCGCAGGTCCGCCTCGGCGTGACGCCGGAGATCAACGCGATCTGCACGATCTTGATCGGGCTTGTGACGGTAAGCGTCGTAGTCGCCTCGATTGCGTCTAAGCGAGCAGAGCTTCGCAGGATACGCGATGAGCATGTTGCACTTCGCGGAACTGTGTAGGATGAGGGACAGGCTTCTCCTTGATAGGAAGGATTGGTTCACCGCCCTTACGCTTGGCTTTAGGGGACCTTGATGGCTATCGGGTCGGGCCAGATCCCTCCGATAAAGATCTCCTCCGGAGTTGCGTTGAGTTCAGGTTGAAGAAGACGGGCGGACAAGGCAAGGCCTCCGTCACGATAGGAGACGATGCCGGAAAGCTCGACGCTGATGCCGTCACTGAGCACACTCGCGCTCTGTATCTTTGCGAGCCCCCGTTCCAAGAGCGTATCCAATTCCAGCGTCGAATAGTCGAAGTCTTCGCCGCCGGGGTTCCTCAAGGGCGAATAATTCCTGGTGCCGATCCGATCTAGGATGACCTGAGGGCTCACATCCTGCAGGACACCGGGACCACTGATGACGCGAAGATCGCCGCGGCCGAACACGAGAGATTCCCAAGAGGGGCGACCATCGAAGTTCACAGTCGCTTCGACGGATCCCGTTGCTTGTGGCAGCGGTCCCTGAAGGTTCAGGCTTCGCCAGATCTCGCCGAGCTCAGCGTTGCGGATGCTGAGGCGAGCGGTGCCTCCAGTGCTGAGATTTCCGTCAGATCCTACGAGTTGACCGGTCAACCGGCCGCCGGCAACGGTGCCGTCAAGGATATCGATACGCGCCTCGTCGGTGCGGCTCATGATGCTGATCGCGACGTCGCTCAGGTTCAGCGGCCCAGCCGTAACCTCCTCTCCCGAGACACGCAGATCGAGATCGAGAAGAGGGGCAATAGCATCACCAACATCTCCTGGCGGATCTGCGGCAACGGTTTCGGCAGCCGGCAGGAGATCGAACCGCTGCAAGGCAACGGTTCCCGTGAGGCGAGGGGACCCTGTGTCCGGTATGGAAAGGTCCACAACGCCGCTTCCTGAAGAACCGTTCAGCGACAACTGCATCTGATTGAAGCGCACCGTTCCTTCTGCCGTCAGCAGATCGGCAGTCAGATCAACCTGATGGATGGCTGACAGTCCGGACGTGGAGAGGCCTGCCCATTCGCCAAGTGTTGGAACATCCGGCGCGGAAAGTTCAAGCCTCCCTGAGACGAAGCCGAATTCCGCCGAGTTCGCCGATCCGGAAAAGCGGGCGCTGACTAAAGCGGATGTAACGCTTCCTTCCAAGGGTGCCGTGCTGCCCGCCAGCAATAGCAGCGGTTCAGGCGACGAAAACCCGAGCTCCACCGCCTGTCCCGCTACTTGTGCCGTCAGTTGCGCCCTCGCGGGATCCGAAAGACGCGGCCATCGGATGTTCCCGTTGATCCGTGTCACTCGCCAGGTTTTCCCGGTCGAAAGATCCTCGACCTCAATCCGCCCGTTTTCAATCGCGATGTCGCCTACCCGAACGTCCAGGTTGGGATCCGGAGGTCCGCCCGAGGCGGCGACGCTGCGGATCGCGGCACTCAGCTGACCGTCATTGGTCCATTCCAGCCGTCCGTCCCTGTCCCTGATGACGAAGATCTCCGGATTGATAAGGCGGAAATCCTCAAACCTGGCCCGGCCCCGGAGTGCTTGGTAGAGGCTGAACTCTGCCGATAGCCTCGCTGTGCGTGACAGGAGCCTGACGCCGTCCTCCGATGGTTTGCTGACGGTGATGCCCTCGACCTGAATTCGCGGTTGCGGCCAGAATGAGATGGTGGTGTTGCCTTCGATCGTCACGTCGTGGCCGGTCCACTGCGCGATAGCACGCTCTATTCCACCGCGCACGATCGCGGTCTGGATCAGAAAGGGAGCAGCAAGGCGGAACAGAACCGACAGCAGGACAAGGATCGCGATGGCCCACATCAATGCGCGTGTAATCCCCTGCGCGCGTGGCGAGGTCGGACGAAACAGGCCGGCGATGCGTCTACGTGCGGCGCTCATGATGTCAAAGCTAGCCTTGTTGTGCGGAAGGAATAGCACAGGAACCCGCGATTATAGGAAATCCCGAGACGGTGCAAATCCGGCTGGGAGGCTCGGCCGCCTCTCTTTATCTTGCGGTGCAGCATGCTATAGAAAGAGGACTGGGTGGAGGAGATCCAATGGAAAATGCACAGCCGCTGTGGAGCCTGTCTGAGGCCGAGCAGCAGAAGACCCCGCTTTATGCCTTCATGAAGCGCTGCGCCGAGCAGCATGGCAGCCCGATAAATGGCTATGACGAATTTCATGCCTGGAGCGTTGCTCATCCTGAACAATTCTGGTCGGCACTTTGGTCCTTCTGCGATGTGCGCGGGGAAGCCGAAGGGCAGGTCCTGGTCAACGGCGATCACATGCTGGCGGCCCGCTTCTTCCCTCAGGCTAAACTGAACTTCGCAGAAAACCTGCTGTCGCGGCGGGGCCCGGAGGACGCCATCATCTTCCGTGGCGAGGACAAGGTGCGGGACCGGTGGTCCTGGGATCGTCTGGCCGAGAATGTCTCCAAACTCCAGCAGGCACTGCGGAACCTCGGAATCCAGGAAGGTGATCGCGTCGCGGCGATGATGCCAAACATTCCGGAAACGGTGGCGCTGATGCTGGCGACGGCGTCCATCGGCGCCGTCTGGTCCTCTTGCTCCCCCGACTTCGGCGAGCAGGGTGTATTGGACCGATTTGGGCAGATCGAACCAAAGCTCTTCATCGCCTGCGACGGGTACTGGTACAACGGCAAGCTGCAGGACGTTGCGGAGAAGGTGCGGAAGGTTTCGGCTGCTCTCGCTGTTCCGGTCCTGGTGGTGCCTTATGCCGGTGATGCCGATGCTCTTGCGACGTCTCTCCCCGACGGACGGACTTACCAGGCTTTCGTTTCAGGCCTTGCGGAAAAGGAAGTTGAATACTTGCGGCTGCCGTTCGCGCATCCGCTCTATATCCTCTTTTCGTCCGGCACCACCGGCGTGCCAAAGTGCATCGTCCACTCCGCCGGCGGGACGCTTCTGCAGCACCTGAAGGAGCATCGGCTCCATTGCGGCATCGGAGAAGGCGATCGGCTCTTCTATTTCACCACCTGTGGCTGGATGATGTGGAACTGGCTGGTCTCAGGCCTTGCGGTGAACGCCACCCTCTGCCTGTTCGACGGCGCTCCTTTTGCACCCGATGAAAAGGTCCTCTTCGACTACGCCGAGCAAGAGAAGTTCGCGATCTTCGGCACTTCCGCCAAGTACATCGACGCCGTGCGCAAGAGCGGCTTCGTCCCGAAAGAACGCCATGATCTTTCTAGCCTGCGGCTGATGACGTCCACCGGGTCTCCATTGTCACCGGAAGGCTTTTCCTTTGTCTACGAGGGGATCAAGAGCGACGTCCAGCTCGCATCGATCTCCGGCGGCACGGATATAGTTTCCTGTTTCGTGCTGGGGAACCCGCTGAAGCCGGTCTGGCGCGGCGAAATTCAGGGGCCCGGCCTCGGTCTCGCAATGGACGTATGGGGCGATGAAGGCAAGTCCGTGCGCTGCGAAAAGGGCGAACTGGTGTGCAAGAAGCCATTTCCGTCCATGCCGATCAAGTTCTGGAATGATCCCGACGGGCGGAAGTACAAGGCGGCCTATTTCGAGCGGTTTGAGAACGTGTGGTGCCACGGTGATCTTGCCGAATGGACCGTGCACGGCGGAATCATCATCCACGGACGGTCGGACGCGACGCTCAATCCCGGCGGCGTGCGCATCGGCACCGCGGAGATCTACAACCAGGTCGAACAGCTGCCGGAGATTGCCGAGGCTCTGTGTATTGGTCAGGACTGGGATGACGATGTCCGGGTCGTTCTGTTTGTTCGTCTCACTCCGGGACATGCCCTGGACGAGGACCTGATCAAGAAGATCAAGACCCGCATTCGCACCGGCGCCTCGCCGCGGCACGTACCGACAAAGGTCATCGCCGTTCCGGACATCCCCAGGACGAAGTCCGGCAAGATCGTCGAGCTGGCGGTCAGGGACGTGGTTCACGGGCGTCCGGTGAAGAACAAGGAGGCGCTTGCAAATCCCGAGGCGCTTGACCTTTTCGAAGGGCTAGCCGAACTGCAGCACTGATCGTATGGCAGGCAGGCCTCAGCTGCGCCGGTCCATGCCGCGCGACACCAGCAGCACCGGGATGAGGCCGACTGCTATGATGATCATCGCGGCGACCGAGGAATCCTCGATCTTCGCGCGCGATGCGTCCTCGTAGACGAGCGTCGCCAGCGTGTTGAGATTGAAGGGCCGCAGCAGGATTGTGGCCGAGAGTTCTTTCATCGTTTCGATGAATACCAGCAGCGCTGCAGTCATCATCGCCGGCTGCATGTTGGGAAGCAGGATGGTGCGGAGCGTCTGGCTCTGGTTGCGCCCTAGTGTGCGGGCAGCCATGTCGAGGTGTGGAGAGAGCTTCTGGAATCCCGCGTCCAGCGTTCCCTCCGCCATGGTCATGAAGCGCACGGTGCAGGCATAGACAATCGCGAAACCGCTGCCAGAAAGAAGCAGTCCTGTGGAAACGCCAAGGTGGGATCGGAGGAAGCCGTCCAGCACGTTGTCGAAGCCGGCAAGCGGAATAAGGACGCCGATCGCCAGCACTGTTCCTGGGACGCCGTAGCCAAGCGAAGCAATGCGGCCGGCGAAGGTCGTACCGTAAGAGCGGTCGCAGCGTGCGGCATAGGAGAGAACGAAGCCCAGCGTCACGGCCGCGAGGGCTGCGGCGGACGAAACCATCACGCTGTTGAAGAGAGCATCCAGCAGCCGAGGGTCGGCGTAATCGTCCAGGCGGCGAACGGCGAACCCGCCCATGACCAGTGCCGGAATAAGGAAGCCGGACGCCACAGGAGCTGCGCAGACAAAAATGGCCGCCGCTGCAGTGCCGCCCGTCAGGCGAGCTCTCACCCCATCATGGACGACTGTCGTCGTCTTGTTTGTCGAGAACCTCTGGCTCCGGCGGGCCTTGCGCTCCAGAAGGATCAGGAGCGCTACGACGATGAACATGACCGAGGCAATCTGGGCAGCACCGGCCAGGCTGCCGCGGTTGAGCCAGGTGGAATAGACGGAGAAGGTCAGGGTGTTCACGCCAAGGAATTCGACGGCGCCGATGTCGTTCATCGTCTCCATCATCACCAGAGTAAGACCGATCATGATGGCCGGGCGCGCCATCGGCACCTGAATACGCCAGAACACCCTCACCGGGTTCGCGCCGAGAGTTCGCGCCACGTCGGCCGCCGTCCGTCCCTGCATCAGAAACATTGAGCGGCAGGCGAGATAGACGTAAGGGTAAAGAACCGAGCTCAGCACCAGAACCGCGCCGCCCATGGAGCGGATGTCGGGAAACCAATAGTCGCGAGAAGTCTGAAATCCGAAGAGGGCGCGATAGGCGCTTTGCAGCGGTCCGGTGAAATCGAAGAATTCGCCGAAGGCATAGGCGGCAAGATAGGAGGGGATCGCCAGCGGCAGAACGAGGACGGCGGAAAGTGTCCGCCTGAAGGGGAAGTCGAAGGCGCTCACCAGCCAGGCCGTCATGATACCGACCACGCCAGTTACCAGCCCCGTCAGGAAAAGCAGTTGGAGGGTACGCCCCGTCGCGCGGGGCACGACCGTCGTCAAGACGTGGCGCCAACTGTCGTCACCATCGACAAGCGCAATCCAGACCACGGCCAGGATCGGCATTGCAACGACGGCCGCTGCCAGCATGGCTGCCCAGGAGAGCGATCGCGCGGGTGGACGCGTTACAGAAGGCAGGGGCTGCTGCAAAACCTGCAACTTTTAATCCTCCTTAGAACAGAGGATTGCTAATCGCGCCGGTCTCAGTTCGCAAGCACCCTCTGCGGCGGAAAGGCGATCTCCACGAGCGTTCCTTCCCGCGGTGTGGACTGAATGGTGAAGTCCGCACGATTGGCATCGACCATCGCCTTTGTCAGCGGCAGTCCGAGCCCCGTCCCGTCGCCGCGCTTGCGCGTGCTCGGCGCCACCTGCTGGAAGGGCTTCATGGCCGTCTCCAGTTCCTGGCGCGTCATGCCGATGCCGGTGTCCCTGATCCGCAGGACGACGCTGCCGTTCGGTTCGTAGACGGTGGACACGACGATCTGACCGCCTGAGGGCGTGAAGCGGATGGCGTTGGACAGGATGTTGAGGGCAATCTGCTTCACCGAGCGCTGATCGGCCACCACCGGGGGCACCGCAGGCGAGAGCGCGGTGCGAATGATGACTCGCTGGCTGTTTGCCTGCGGCTGCACCAGAGAGACCGCTTCGGAGACCGTTTCGTTGAGGTCCACCGACACGAAGTCGAGTTCCATCTCGCCAGCCTCGATCTTCGAGATGTCGAGAAGATCGTTGACGATATCGAGCACGTGGCGGCCGGACCGGACGATGTCGTTGGCGTATTCGACATAGCGATGATGGCCGATCGGCCCGAAGCGCTCCGTCGCCATCAAATCCGCAAAGCCGATGATGGCGTTCAGCGGCGTGCGAATCTCGTGGCTGACGTGTGCGAGGAACTCGCTCTTGTGTGCGTTCGCGGTCTCGGCCGAGCGCTTTGCTGTTCTGAGCTCCTCCTCCGTCCGCTTCCACTGCGTGATGTCGCGGATGACCGCACAGTAGCCGTTCGAGGAGCTGAGCCGACCGATCGTCATGAAGAGCGGGATGAAGCCGCCGGACGCTTCGCGCCCGATGACCTCGCGTCCATCGTTCAGGACGCTTGCAACGCCATGGCCGGAAAGGCCGGAGAGATAGTCGACAATAGCCCGCTGGCTCTCGTGCGCGAACAGCATGACGAAAGGCTTTCCGGAAGCTTCTTCGCTGTCATAGTTGAAGAGGGCGCTTGCAGCACCGTTCATCGAGCGGATCTGACCCTCTGCGTCGATCACGACGACGCCGTCGGTCGCCGTTTCGAGGATCGCACGCAGCTCGTCCACTTCAACCTGAAGGCGTGCATTCTGCTCCGGAAGCTGAGACGTGGGCAGGGGAATGACGTCGGCCTCGTAAGGTGCCTCCGTCTGCGCCCCGTGGGGCTCAGCAACAGGCATCAAGGCGAGCATCAGGGCGCTGGCCTGCTCGAAATACACCGACTGCAGACGTGCCGTTACCGGGACGATGGTGTCATCGCGTCTGACGACGATCATCCCGCCGGACTCCTCTGTTTTTCCCTCCAGGTCCTGCCGCTGAAGCAGCGCATCCAGACCGCCGACCTCGGCCAGCGCCTCGATCGATGCATACCCGGTCAGCCGCAGGAACTCAGGGTTTCCATGGATGAGGCGGTCGCCCGAGTGGACGAGCAGCGCCACCGGCATCTGGTCAAGGACCTCACCCGTCAGCCCTTCCCGTTTCCGGTAGAGAGAGCCGTAACTATCCTGGTCATCTGCCGGCGCCGATTGCTCCTCAATGGGTTCTTCCGGCGCAGGGGCGTGGGCTTCCTCGTCGGCTTCTGAGTCGACCTCGCCTTGCACGGAGACCGCGCTTTCAAATTCGACGTCGACTGCGCCAGTCCGGTCGTCATCGGGCTCCGGCATCGAGGTGACCGGGTCAGCAGGTGTTTCTCCAACGGTCTGCGTCGGCTCGAGATTGTCCGCGGCAGCGTCGTCGGACAGAGCGTTCGCCGCTTCCGTCGTCTGCGGCGCCTTAATGCCGTCCTCTTCGTCACGCTTGCCGATAAAGCTGTCCAACTGGCGCGCGATCTCGCGGAATGCAGCCTGCTCAACCGGGGAAAGGCTCTCGCGGCGTGTGCGGCGATCGCTGAGGGGGATCACCTTGTCGGACGCCTCGAGACGGTTTTCGACCAACCGCAATGCTGGCCTTTCTCCCTTCGGCCAATCGAATTGCTCTTCGGCCGCCTCCGGCTCGTGATTGCTCGCCTGGTCCGCCGACCGCTCGTCCGCCTGAGGTGAATGCTCCTCTGCTTCTGCCGCGGGGGCTTCAGCGTCGGTCGCCGTCAGCTCTCCCGCCAGTGCGTCGTCCTCCACCGCACGCTCAACAAGCTTTGCGCTTTCCTCCGCAGGGGGCGTTTCTGAAGACGCGGCCGCGGGAAGCGAACGCGCCAGGGTCAGGCCTACAGCATTCGGATCTTCGATGGCGTCGCTGACACGAATGATCCCGAAGCCGCGGAAGCCATCAAAGGTGCGGTCGCGAGTATAAGTGGGCAGTGCCGCGAGGTCGATGGGGACGGAAAGGGAAGTTCCTTCCACCGGCCACCAGATGGTTTTCCCCGACCAAGTGTCCCGCCTGAGCAAGAGTTCGCCGATCTTGCCGTCAGGATCAAGGTAAAAGAGCGCTGCAACATCGCTGAAAGCCATGCCGCTGATATCTGCGGCATGAGGCCCGACGGTCTTAGCTAACTCCTCCGAAATCTCGCAGAAGCGACCCTCTGCGTCGATCTTCCACACGAACCGGGTGGCGCGAGCATCGCGCCGGAACACGAAGTCATTGCTGGCAGCGCCAGCCCCCCTCGGCGGCGCCAGATCGGCGGTGTTTACTTCGTCGGACTGCTGGCTTGACTGTGCCTCCGGCGGGAGGGAGGGCGAGGAAAGGGCTGCTTCCTCATCGTCAGGATCCTTCGCCGGAAGATCAAGCGTAACGAACTCATCGGGCTCCGGCAGGTCTTCCAGATGCGAAACCGCATCGATCGCTTCCTCAAAATCGGTGGACGCTGGTGGCTCTTCGCCGATATGGTTGTGTTCGAGGTCCTCGCGGTCTTCGAGAGGAAGGGTGTCGTCCGCCGGTGGCTGGTCAACGCCCGGTGCGGCCGCCTCGACAACGAAAAGAAGATGGAGCCCGGGATCGCTCGCGACCTTGGCCATTGCGGCGGGAAGATAACCCTTCGCCGTCGGAACCGGTCGCTTAACGAGACCGCTCGCCTCACTTCCTGCCATGGTGACGAGCATCCGGGCGGTCTGCGGGGTCAGCGCGAGATCAGGAAAACCGGCGGAATTCGCAAGCGCGACGCCTTCGTCATCGATCACTGCCAGATGCATCCCCGGATCGTCCAAACCTTCGATCATGCTGGATGCACGGCCGCCCATGGAAGCAGCATCGGCCTCGGTTGCCGCATGGTAAAGCACCACCGCCTGGCCGCAGACGTCGATGAGCCTGCAGGCGCCCGTGACGGTGATCCGCCGAAAGCCGGCGGTCGTGCGGATCGTCAGCGGAGCGCTCTCCCCGATTTCGCGAAGACGGCGGCCGGCAGTTGCCATCTGCCGGAACGACAGGTCCTGCTGGAACGGGCCGCGGTCGAGGAAGTCGTAAACGGAATCATAGCCGAAAAGGCGAGCACCCCGTCCATTCGCCCAGACGACCTCAGTCATCTCTGACGAAAACAGGACCACCGCTTCGCCTGCTGCGAAATAGCGGCTGACCTCTTCGTGCACGGCAATATCGATGAATGGATAGTGGGTGACTGACATGGACAAGGCCCGAAGTCGCTGGGTTGGCGGCGATCACTTGTTAACAGAGAGTTAATACCCGGAGCGGGTGTTTAGGTCCACCAAAGGACGTCGGAATGGCGACACAAGGTTAACGAACGCGAATTGTGCGGTGCACAAAAATGTTGCAATGCACAATCGGATGTATTATGTAATGGTCATGAAGCTCGGGCACTGGCCCGGCACCAGCTAGAAAAGGAACAATATCATGGCATACCGCACTGATGACGTGTTCTCTTTCGCCGCTTTCGACCCGGCAAAGATGACCGACAGCTTCCGTGAATTTGCAGAAAAGGGCGCGGCCCAGTCGCGTGAAGCCTACGCCCGCATGAAGGCCGCTGCCGAAGATGCAACCAAGACCGCCGAGACCACCATGCAGTCCGCTCAGGCTGGCTCCGTAGAAATCGGTCTGAAGGCCATTGAGGCACTCCGCACCAATGCCGACCTGTCCCTGTCCCACGTAGAATCGCTGCTGGGCCTCAAGTCCGTTGCCGAATTCCTGGAGCTACAGACCACCTACATCCGCAAGCAGGCCGAGCTGACGGTGGAGCAGGCGAAGTCCATCCAGGACGCCACGCGCAAGATGGCCGATGCCGTAAGCCAGCCTAGCCGGGAAGCGGCTGAAAAAGCCATGTCTGCTTTCAAACCGGTCTAATGCACTGATGAACACACCAAAGAGGCTGGCGGGAAAAACGCTGGCCTCTTTAGGCCTTGGGGCTTGCAAATTCGAGCCGATGCTCGTATTGGAGCCGCAACAGCGCCCTAGCGCTGATCGTGCGGTTGTAGCTCAGTTGGTTAGAGCGCAGGTTTGTGGCACCTGAGGTCGCTGGTTCAACTCCAGCCAACCGTACCACTTCCACTCGCAGGAAACAGCTCAAGCTCGCATCACATAATCGCGGTCTGCTTGTTTCCACTTGTCATTGAACCAGAAGTACCTACTTTTGTGCAGCGCGTCAGTCGCGCTTGTTGCTTTCTTTATCTTCAAAAGACATCGCTTTGGCGAAACCCTGTCGAAGGAGTTGCCCCCATGTCGATTTGCATCAACAACTTTGAAGCTGCCACCGACAAGCAAGTGTCCGCGGAGCAGCTCGCAGCAGCCGTTGCCGAAGCCCGCCAGGCCGTCGGCTACTCGATGGAGCAGCTGGCCGTTACGACCGGCCTGACGGTTGACGAACTGAACGCCGTGGAGAGCGGCGCCGCCGCCGAACCGGCGCTCTTGCAGCGGATCGCGACCGGTCTCGGCCTGCCGGCTGCCGCATTCCTCACAGCCTGAATGAGGTTGGTGGCAGGCTCACAGAAAGATCTGCCGCTCCCCTTCAACAAGTTCGTTCAGGAAATCCACAACCACTCGCAGGCGCGCCAGATCGCGGCTGCTTTCGTGATAGGTCGTCCAGTAGGATCGGCGGATCGCCACCTGCGGCAGGACCCGTTCAAGCTCGACATGCTGGCGAGCGATGTAGTCGTGCAGGATGCCGACGCCCGCTCCTGATCTCACCGCCTCAGTCTGCCCGATCGCGCTCGAGATCTCGAAGCGGGCATCCCAGTCGCGCAGCACTTCTCCGGTGAAGTTGAGCGATGGAGAGAAGATCAGATCTTCGACATAGCCGATCCGCAGATGGGCTTTCAGGGCCTCCACGTCATGCGGGGCGCCTCTGGCTTCCAGGTAGCTTCGCGCCGCATAAAGGCCGAGTGTGTAGTCCGTCAGCTTCGATGAGATCAGCCGTCCATGCTCGGGCCGCTCGATGGTGATGGCGATATCCGCCTCTCTTTGGGAAAGCGAGAAGGATCGCGGCACCGGTACCAGTTGCAGCTTCAGTTGCGGATGCCGTTCGGTGAGCCGTCCCAGGCGGGGCGCCAGAAACGATACGCCAAAGCCGTCCGGAGCGCCGATGCGAACCGTGCCGCCGATCGTCGTGTCGATCCGCCCGGTTGCCGCCTGTGCCCTGACCATTTCCGTTTCCATGCGCTCTGCCGCTGCGAAGAACACGTTACCCTCCGGCGTCAGCTCGCAGCCATTGGTGCGGCGGACGAGAAGGCGGGTTCCGAGCGCCGCTTCCAGATTGGTCATCCGTCGGCTGAGCGTTGCATGATTGACAGAAAGGCGACGAGAGGCTTCGAGCAACTGCCCCGCTCTGGCAACGGCCAGAAACATCCTCACGTCATCCCAGTCCATGACTGCTCCAATGCACTTTTCTGCACAACCGCTACGGAGATAACGAAGTTGCCTTGTGCAAGTATGAATGTCAGTCTCTGTTCAAGCAAGAATGGAGGAGCATCTATGTACGAGATCGGTCATTTCATCGGCGGCAAGCGCGTAGCAGGTTCGAGCGGCCGCACCGCCAACGTCTTCAACCCGGCGACGGGCGAAGTGCAGGCCAAAGTGGCGCTTGCGAGTGACGCAGAAATCCATGCGGCGGTGGAAAATGCGAAAGCGATCCAGCCCGCCTGGGCGGCGACCAATCCGCAGCGCCGCGCCCGCGTCTTCATGAAGTTCGTCGATCTGTTGAACCAGAACATGCAGGAACTGGCCGAGATGCTCTCCAGGGAGCACGGCAAGACCGTCGAGGACTCCAAGGGCGACATCGTACGTGGCCTCGAGGTCTGCGAATTCGTCATCGGCATTCCGCACCTGTCGAAGAGCGAGTTTACCGAGGGTGCCGGCCCGGGTATCGACATGTACTCGATCCGCCAGCCGGTCGGCATCGGCGCCGGCATCACGCCCTTCAACTTCCCGGCAATGATCCCGATGTGGATGTTCGCCCCTGCAATCGCCTGCGGCAACGCCTTCATCCTTAAGCCATCCGAGCGCGATCCGTCTGTGCCGATCCGTCTTGCGGAACTGATGATCGAAGCGGGACTGCCCGCTGGAATCCTGAACGTCGTCAACGGCGACAAGTCGGCGGTCGACGCGATCCTGGCCGATCCCGATATCGGTGCCGTTTCATTCGTCGGCTCCACCCCGATCGCCCGCTATGTCTACGGCACGGCCGCAACCAACGGCAAACGCGCCCAGTGCTTCGGCGGCGCCAAGAACCACATGATCATCATGCCGGATGCCGATCTCGATCAGGCGGCCAATGCCCTCATGGGCGCAGGCTATGGCTCCGCCGGCGAGCGCTGCATGGCGATTTCTGTCGCGGTGCCGATCGGCGAGGAAACAGCGAACCGGCTGATCGACAAGTTGACGCCGATGGTCGAGAGCTTGCGAATCGGTCCCTACACGGATGACAAGGCCGACATGGGACCAGTGGTCACCAAGGAAGCGCGCGAACGCATCCTCGGCTTGATCGAGAAAGGCGTCGAGCAAGGCGCCAACCTGGCTGTCGATGGTCGCGACTTCAAGCTCCAAGGCTATGAAGACGGCTACTTCGTTGGCGGTTGTCTCTTCGACAACGTCACGCCGGACATGGATATCTATAAGACGGAGATCTTCGGCCCGGTTCTTTCTGTGGTGCGGGCGAAGAACTACGAGGAAGCGCTCGAACTGCCGATGAAGCACGAATACGGAAACGGCGTTGCGATCTATACCCGCGACGGTGACGCCGCCCGCGATTTTGCCTCCCGCATCAACATCGGCATGGTTGGCGTGAACGTGCCGATCCCGGTGCCGTTGGCCTACCACTCCTTCGGTGGATGGAAATCATCCTCCTTCGGCGACCTTAACCAGCACGGCACGGACTCTATCAAGTTCTGGACCCGCACCAAGACGGTCACCTCCCGCTGGCCGTCCGGCATCAAGGACGGTGCCGAATACATCATGCCGACGATGAAATAGGCGATTGCGTGTGGCCGGCCCGGTTGGGTCGGCTATCTGTACTTGATCTTAATTAACCAAGCGCTAACTCTCCCATCCGCTTGAGGAGTGGGGAAGATGGTCTACGAATGGGATGAGAAGCGTGCCCGGCGCGCCTACTGGACCCGGGTGGGTCTCACGGCAGCCATCGTGATGGTCGCCATCGGTGCATCGGCCTGGATTGCGTCGGCGCTTGGGTTTGGCTTCTGATTGATCCTGTCGCCTATGAATGGCGAACGAAAAAGGGCCGGCGTTTGCCGGCCCCCTCAACCGCTCTATGTCCTAGAGTTATCCCTCCGGACCTTCGTTGACGCCCACCTTGTCGACCAGTTCGGAAGCCTTCTTCCGGTTGGCAGCGATCTCGGCAAGCGGCAGCGTGTCCGGCTTGATCGTGCCAAAGGCCTTGACGATGTCCGAAGGCTCCGAGCCTGGCATGACCGGATATTCGAAGACCTGCTCGGCATAGATCTTCTGCGCTTCGCCTGAAGCAAGGAATTCCATCAGCTTCAGCGCATTGTCCTTGTTGGGAGCGTTCTTCGCAAGCGCCATGCCGGAGATGTTGACGTGGGTGCCGCGATCATCGGTATTGGGAAAGAGAACCTTGATGGCGCCGGCCCAATCCTTCTGTTCCGGCTCCTTCTCGTTGGTCTGCATCAGGCCGACGTAGTAGGTGTTGCCTAGGGCGATGTCGCATTCGCCGGCGAAGATGGCCTTCGCCTGGTCTCGGTCACCGCCGCTCGGCGTGCGGGCAAGGTTGTTCTTCAGCCCGCTCAGCCATTCTTCGGTGTAATCTTCCCCGTGCGCCGCGATCATCGACGCGATCAGGCCGATATTGTAGGAGTGCTGGGCATCGCGGATGCAGATCTTGCCCTGCCATTTCGGGTCGGCAAGTTCCTCATACGTGATCTTGTCCTGGTCGACGCGGTCCTTCGACGCATAAACGACGCGGCCGCGCGTGGTGAGCGCGAACCAGTCTCCTTCAGGGTCACGGAATTGCGGCGGGATGTCCTTGTTGATCGTCTTGTTGTTGGTGACGGGCTGCGTGACGCCGCCTTCCTTGGCTTCCATAATGCGGGCGATGTCGACGGTCAGGATCACGTCTGCCGGCGAGTTTGCCCCTTCCGCCTGTATGCGCTCGACCAGGCCCTTGTCGAGGAAGAGAACATTGGTCTCGATGCCCGTTTCCTCGGTGAAGCGAGTGAGTAGCGGCTCGATCAGGTCCGGCTGGCGATAGGAGTAAACGTTCACCTCACCGTCCGCCAGTGCTGGCTGTGCAATCAGTGCCGAGGTGCCGGTTAAAATGGCGGCAGCAAGGGTGGATTTGAAACTGGTCATTGGGTCCTCCATGCAGATGAATTTCCTTATGACGAGGGTCACGATTTTCCGGTCAGGTCAATAGGAGCGAGCCGCTCCAATGTTCCACAGGTGCCATAACTTGATCACGATTTTCTCATTTTTGAATTGTTCAAAACTGCCCGAGCCACTATATGTTGGGCAGAAGACTCGAGGAGAGACATCCACATGCGGTTGACCAAGCAAACGAACTATGCGGTGCGCATGTTGATGTACTGCGCCGCCAACGAGGGGCACCTCAGCCGGATCCCTGAGATCGCCAAGGCCTATGGCGTGTCGGAGCTTTTCCTCTTCAAGATCCTCCAGCCGCTGAACAAGGCGGGCCTGGTGGAAACGGTGCGTGGTCGAAACGGCGGCGTGCGTCTCGGGCGTGCGGCAGACCGCATAACGCTCTTCGACGTCGTCAAGGTGACGGAAGACAATTTTGCCATGGCGGAGTGCTTCGAAGATGGCGTGGCGGAATGTCCCCTGGTCGACAGCTGTGGGCTGAACTCCGCGCTTCGAAAGGCCCTGAACGCGTTCTTCGACGTGCTGACGGAATACACCATCGACGACCTGGTGAAGGCCCGTCCGCAGATCAACTTCCTGCTCGGTCTCGACGATGTTCGCAGGCCCAAGCTTGCTGCCGTTCCGGCGGCCTGATGTGCTTCGGATGCCATGCTTTGGCGTCCGCTTTACCTTTCGCCGGGTAGCACTTAGAAGAGATCGACTCGCCAGGCCAGTCGGCTCCTCGTTACCGCAGGCAGTTCATGTCGCTTCCTGAATTCCGCACATTCCTGCTGACCGTGGCCATCGCCGCTGCCGGAGCGGCGATGGCATATCTGCTCGCCTTTCCTGCGCCCTTCCTTGTCGGTCCCGCGGTTGCGGTGACCTTTGGCGGGCTTGCCGGCCTTCAGCTTCGCATCCCGGTGATCGTGCGCAATGCCAGCTTCGTAGTCGTCGGCCTGTCAATGGGGACCGGCCTGACACCGGAGGTCTTCGTCGCCGCGCAAACCTGGCCGTTGAGCTTTGCCATGGTGCCGGTCGCTGTCGTTCTTCTTCTATGGGTTGCGACATGGGTTCTGCAGCGCTTCTTCGGCTATGACCGCACGACCGCCGTGCTCGCGGCCTCGCCGGGGCATCTAAGCTTCGTGATGAGCCTGGCTGCGGAGACGCGAAGTGATCTTCTGGCTGTAGGCATCATCCAAAGCGTGAGAGTTCTGGCTCTGACACTCACGGTGCCGCTGATCGTCGAAGTCCTCGGGCTTCAGGACGCCGGCCCGCATGCGGCCCTTCCGCCGCTCGGACTGTCGCCGTTGGTCTGCTCGTTCGGCGTCGCTGTTTTGCTAGGCCTTCTGTTTCAACGTTGGCGTGTCCCGGCGGCGCTTCTTCTTGGCGGGCTGGTTGCCTCCGGCAGCACCCACCTCACTGGCATCGTTGACGGACAGATGCCCGTCTGGATCATGACGCCGACCTATATCCTGCTTGGCGGCATGATCGGCTCGCGCTTCTCGGGCGCATCGCTGAAGGCAATGCGGGTCGCGTTCGTTGCAGGCGGCGTCGTCACTGTTGTGGTCGTTGTGCTTGCCGCACTGATCGCGGCTCTCGTCTCCTCCGTGACGGCTGTACCCGTGGATGCCGCGCTGATTGCCTTCGCACCGGGTGGGCTGGAAACCATGGCCGCCATGGCAGTCATGCTGAACGCGCAGCCGACCTATGTCGGCGCGCATCATGTTCTGCGCCTCCTCATCCTTTCCGGTCTGATGCCGTACGCGCTGCGCAAGGATATGCGGATAAGTCAGCGGTGAGGGGCCATCGGCTGGTCAGCCCCTTGTGAAACCTGCCGCAGATGGCTAGCACCGGGCCGTCTCACGTGGAGTAGAAGGTCATGTCGAAAAAACATCCAGCCGCCGTCATCGTCATGGGCGTCAGCGGCGCCGGCAAGTCCTCGATAGGAGAGCGTCTGGCAGCACGACTTGGCTGCGAGTTCGCGGAAGGCGACCGGCTCCACCCTGCTGCCAACGTCGAGAAGATGGCCAAGGGCATTCCCCTCACGGACGAGGATCGCTGGCCGTGGCTGGATCTGATCGGCAAGGAACTGGCCCAGTGCATCGAGAAGGGTGAGGATATCGTGGTCTCCTGCTCGTCGCTGAAGCGCGTCTATCGCGACCGGATGCGCAAGGCTG
Source organism: Pseudorhizobium tarimense (assembly GCF_022968135.1). GTDB lineage: Bacteria > Pseudomonadota > Alphaproteobacteria > Rhizobiales > Rhizobiaceae > Neorhizobium > Neorhizobium tarimense. The sequence goes on along the minus strand of NZ_JALJRA010000016.1, from coordinate 34,869 downwards.
CTGGCGGCCGTTTGCGTTTCGTCTTCCTCAAGGGCACGCCGGAGTTGCTCGAGGTCCGGATGGGGGAGCGAACGGGACATTTCATGCCGTTGTCTCTGCTGCAGACGCAGCTTGCAACGCTAGAAAGTCCTGAAGGGGAAGAGGGCGTCGTTACCGTAGACATCGACGCGACCCTCGATGAAATCGTCGAGGCTGCATATCAGGGGCTCAAGAAACACCCCGTGTAAAGCGGGAATTAACTCTCGTGTTGAATAGTACGTACTTACATACGAAAATGTTGAAGAAACATTCTCGGAGATGATCTGGGTCACGTCTGTCTCCGTACACGCATATACGCCGGTGCTAAGGTACAGCGTGGAAGCAGGTGGCACCGACCGCTTGGTTGATGTGTGTGAGGAAGTACTACAGATGCCCGACATGAATGAATCTGCAACGCGGGGTCAGCTTCGGCGGGTTCCCAAGCAGGAACGCAGTCGCGAGCGTATCGATGAGATCCTCAAGGTCTCGATGGATCTTATCGGCCGCAAGGGTATCGATGCGGTGACGATGAAGGAGATAGCCTCTCTATCTGGCGGCCCCATCGCCTCCGTTTATCAATACTTTCCAAACAAGACGGCGATCGTGGCGATGCTTTACGAGCGCTATGCAGATGAAGTGAAGACTATGATCGAGACCGGGATCGCTGCCATCTCCAGACCGGAGGACGCTTTCGCCGCGATCGATTTCCTGGTCGATGGATATTTCCAGAAGGTGAAAAGTGAGCCAGCAATCCAGGACCTCCTGAATGCGGCGCAAGCGGATAAAGGATTGGCAGCGCTGGATCTGGAACAGTCGCGGGTGCACAGCCGCATATTTGCTGAGGCGACGCGTGAGCTCGTTCCGCAAGATCTAAGGGAGGAATACGACCGCATGGTGCTGATGATGTTTCATCTTGCGGCAGGCGCCATCCGACTTGCGCTTCTCGTCGGCGAGAAGGAGGAGCAATGCATGATCCAGAACTTCAAAAAGGCGGCGAACGTCCAGTTCCAGCGCTTCATCACCGTTGATGAGGGCAGGAGGCGATCGGCCCAGGCCTCATAGGCCGAGCCGGTCCCTGATGCCGTACCACCAGGCGCCCAGTACCGTCAGCGGTACACGGAACCTCCGGCCGCCCGGGAAGGGAAGGTTCGGCAGAGACGCCCAGAGATCAAACCGATCGGCATGGCCTGCGACGGCCTCGCCCAGGATCTTGCCCAGAAGGTGTGTCGTCGTCACCCCATGGCCGCTGTCGCCATGGGAGAAGTAGATCTTGTCCGACAGGCGGCCCACATGCGGGATCCGTGTCAGCGTCAGCGCAAAGTTGCCGCTCCAGGCATAGTCGATCTGAACGTCCTTCAGTTGCGGGAAGGTCTTGAGCATGTTGGGGCGGATGACGCTCGTCAGGTCCTTCGGATTGTTTCCCCCGTAGCCGATGCCACCGCCGTAGAGCAGCCGATTGTCCGAGGTGCGCCGGTAATAGTCGAGCACGTAGTTGGCGTCCTCCACGCAGTAGTTTGCCGGCAGCAGGCTCTCGATCAGTTGCCGGTCCAGCGGCTCTGTTGCCATGACCTGGCTTGAAACCGGCATCATGCGGCCATGGATCTCCGGCAGGAGCGGGGAGAGGTAGGCATTACCGCAGACGAGGACGTAATCCGCTTTTACTGAGCCTTCCTGTGTTCGCACCCTCGGTCGTTCCCCAGGCTCGATGCTCGTCACTCTCGATTGCTCGAAGATACGTCCGCCGAGGCTTTCAACGGCGGTAGCCTCTCCCAACACCAGGTTCAGCGGATGAATGTGCCCACCAAGCCGGTCGATCATCCCGCCTGCATAGCGAGCACTCCTGACGTATTTGCCGACATCCGCCTTACTGACCATCTCCAGCCCAGTATGTCCGTGCTTCTCCCAGTGGTTCTTCTGTGCCTCCATCTCGCGGATCTGCTTGTCGGTGAAGGCAGCGAAGAAGCCACCGCTCACAAGGTCGCAGTCGATACCATATTTGGCGACACGGTCTCGGATGATCTGGCCGCCCTCGAGCGACATCTCTCCTAATCTATTCGCCTTCTCCTGGCCGTAGCGCCTAGCAATCGTCTCCAGGTCTCGGCTGTAGCCGTTGACGATCTGGCCGCCATTGCGGCCCGAGGCACCGAAACCGACCCGCTCGGCCTCCACAACGACGACGGAGAAGCCCCGCTCGCACAGCTCCAGGGCAGCCGAAATGCCGCTGAAGCCGGCGCCGATGACGCAGACATCGGCTTCGAGCTCCTCTTGCAGTCGCGACCGGACGCGCTTGTCATTGGCCGATGCGGCGTACCAGGAGTTCGTGTGTCGCGGGTTGTCGCTGGTCTTGTAGGTCATGTCACACCGTCCGTATGTAGGCGTCGTATTCGACGTCGGTGACGCGAAGTGAAAACTCCTGAACTTCCTGCTGCTTGCAGGCCGTGTAAAGCGCGCGATACTTCGGCCCGAGTGTCGCATAGGCGAAAGTGGACTTGCCGAACTGCTGCAGCGCGTAGTCCCAGTTTGTGGGAAGCGGCTCGTGGCTGACGGCATGTTCATCGCCGGTGATGGCGCCGCCCGGGATCCGCTTCTCCCGGATGCCGGCGAGTGCGGCGCTCAGGATCATCGCAAGAACGAGGTAGGGGTTGGTATCCGCACCGGCGACGCGGTGCTCAATCCGTGTTGCAGGCTTGCTGGCGGTGATAACGCGAACGGCTGCGGAACGGTTGTCGAAACCCCAGGAGGCGTAGGTCGGCGCATGCTCGCTTGGTCTCAGCCGCCGGTAGGAATTGGCATGCGGGGCGAACACGGCCATGCTCTCCCCCATGTTCTCCAGGAGCCCGCCCACCGAATGGAAGAGCTTCTCTGACGGGCCGTCCTCACCGGCATACACATTCGTGCCCGTGTCGTCGATCAGCGAGAAATGCACATGCATGCCGCTGCCGGCCTGGCGTCCGTAAGGCTTGGCCATGAATGTGGCATCGAGGTCGTTCGCCCGCGCCACGCCTTTCACGATGCGCTTCAAAAGCACGGCATAATCGGCAGCCTTCAGCGCATCCGGAACATGGTTGAGGTTGATCTCATACTGCCCCGGGCCATTCTCCCGAAGCGTGGTGTCGGCCGGAATGCCTTGTGCGCGTGCGGCGGACGCAATTCCGTGGAAGACGTCCTCGAAGTCTTGCAGTTCAGAGATCGACAGGACCTGCGTCTGTCCGGTGTGCCAGCGGCCATCGCGAGAGTTCGGTGGGCGGACGGGATCGAGCGCCGAGCGGACCGGGTCGATCAGGTAGAACTCCAGCTCCGTCGCTACCACCGGCGTCAGCTTCAGTCGGAAAAAGCCTCTCAGCACATTCGCCAGTACCTGCCGCGGATCGCCATAGAACCCGCTGCCGTCGGGGTCACGCATGCCAAGCAGCACCTGCGCCGTCGGCCGGTTCAGCCACGTCACCCGTGAAAGCGTTCCGGGGACGGGAAAGCACAATCCGTCGGGATCGCCGGTGCCCTCGGCTAGTCCGGCGGCGTTGACGTCGCGTCCCCAGACGTCGAGGGCATAGACGGAGCGCGGCATCGCCATGCCCTTGGACAGCACGTCGAGCGCCCGTTCGCGGGGGATCCATTTCCCGCGCGGCACCCCATTGACGTCAATCACGAAGGCCTCGAGGACCTCGATGTCGGGATTATTTTCGAAGAAAACTTGTGCGGAGCTTATATCTTCCATGAAACACCAGAAGCTGTTATCGATCGGCGCCTTGAGGCGCCCGAGCCGTCAGAGGCTCTGCTAGCGATGAACGGTTCTGGCGTTATAGATCAGGTATCGAACCATGTTGTGCCGCAGCCGCATCGGCCGCATCGTCCCCTATTCGCAAATTCTAGCGGCATTCGCCAGCCAATGCCAGTCAGGCGCGGAAACGCTCCGGGCGATAGGCGGAAATGTCGATCAGCGGTGTCTCGCCCACGATCGCTTCGGCGATGACTCGTCCCGTGACAGAGCCGAGCGTCAGGCCATGATGGGCATGGCCAAAGGCAAACCACAGGCCGTCGTGCCGCGGTGCCTTGCCAATCACCGGCATCATGTCGGGCGTGCAGGGCCGGGCACCCATCCACGGCTCGTCGTCAAGCCGCTTTCCGAGCGGGAAGATCGTGCGGGCAACCGCCTCCGCACGGTCAAGTTGAACCGGCGTCTTCGGCGCGTCTCGCAGGGCAAACTCGGCACCCGTTGTCAGGCGGATGCCCTGGTTCATCGGTGCCAGGAAATACCCGCGCTCTGCATCCATCGTCCAGCCGTTAAGCTTCGCGTCACCGTCTGCCGCATAGTGCATGTGGTATCCACGCTTGACGCCGACTAGGAAATGGTAGCCGAGCGGCTTCGTAACCGTGTCCGACCAGGGGCCGAGCGCCACGACAACGTCCTTCGCCTCGACAAGTCCATCGCCCGCAACCATGCGCCAGCCGTTGGCCGTCTGCGAAAGGCTCTTTGCGTCGCCCTTGAGGAAGCGCCCTCCAAGCTTCTCGAACAGGCGAAGATACGCGAGCGTCAGCGCCTTCGGATCGCGCACCGACCACGGATCCTGCCACTTCAACCCGCCGACGAAATCGCGGCTCAAGGCGGGTTCCTGCTCGGCGATATCGGCAGGCGTCAGTTCCTTGAAGGTGACGCCGTATTCTTCCCTCAGGCGTGCCGCCTCCTTCAGTTCGCCGTCGCGTTTGGAAGATGTCCGGAATACTTCCGTCCAGCCCTGCTTGACGATCAGGTCCTGAGCGCCCGCTTCCTCGATCAACTCGTTGTGGGTGGAGATGGAATGCTCGATCAGGGGTGCATAGGCGCGCGCGATCAGCTGGTGCCGGCTGAGGTTCGAATGCCACCAGTACTTCGCCAGGAACGACGTGACGGACGGAATGGCGCGCCAGTGATAATGGGCATCGATCCGGTTGTTGAGCGCATAGCGGAAGATCATCCCGAACTGCTGCGGAAAGCCGTAGGGGACCACGCCCTCCCTCTGGATCAGCCCGGCATTGCCGTAGGACGTTTCCTCGCCCGCACCTCGGCGATCGACCAGCACGACCGACTTCCCCCGCCGGGCAAGTTGAAGTGCCGTTGAGACGCCAATGATGCCGGCGCCCAGAACGATCGCATCAGCTGTCATATCTGCTTGTTTCCAGTCCTGTTATTGTCTGGCGCAAACATGCCGGGGACGATGCTGCGGCGCAATCGGAAAATTGCCCCGGGGCGTGTCTGGCGGGCTTGAGAATGGTAGCGCGGCTTGAACGGGAGAAGAGACAAAGCTACAGCTTCCGACAAACGCAACAAGCGGGAGATGGGGTTACATGAAGTTCGGAACGAGCGGGCTGAGAGGATTGTCCTCCGATCTCAAGGGGCCCCCATCCTATAGATACGCCAAGGCCTTCGGACTTTATCTCCTTGAAAGCGGCAAAGCCCGAAAGGGGGCAAGGATCCTCATCGCGCGTGACTTTCGCGACTCAAGTCCCAAGATCGCTGCAAATTGCACGGCAGCGCTGATCGACCTCGGCTTTGCGGTCGTCGATTGCGGCACGGTGCCAACGCCTGCCTTGGCACTCTATGGGCTGGAGACGAACTCTGCTTCGCTCATGATCACAGGGTCGCACATCCCTGCGGACCGCAACGGCATCAAGTTCTATCGGCCGGATGGCGAAATAGGCAAGGAGGATGAAACGGCGATCACGCGGATCGCCTCGTCCCTCGGCAATGAGAACATGGATGCACAAGCGTCTGCCGTCACGAACGAAGAAGAGGCATGCAGAACCCTATTCCTCAAGCGCAACCGTGCACTTTTGGCGGAGGGTGCTTTGAATGGACTGAGGATCGGGGTCTACCTGCACAGCACCGTCGCGCGCGACATGATGGTCGATGTGCTGACGTCCTACGGCGCCGACGTGGTGCCGCTTGGGCGCTCAGAAACCTTCATCCCAGTCGACACCGAGGCCGTTTCCGAAGAAACGCTCGAGAAGCTCGGAAGGTGGGCGGCGGAGCATCGCCTGGATGCGGTCGTGTCTGCAGACGGCGACGGTGACAGGCCTCTCGTTGCGGATGAAACCGGCACCGTCATCCGCGGTGATGTTCTAGGGCTCGTCGCCGCGCAGTTTCTCGATGCGGCAGTGGTTGTCACGCCTGTCACGTCCAATTCGGGAGTCGAGGCTGCCGGGAACTATGATGTTGTGCGAACCCGCGTCGGCTCCCCTTATGTCATTGCCGGGATGGAAGAGGCCGTCGCCGGAGGACGAGATTGCGTTATGGGCTTCGAAGCAAATGGCGGACTTCTGACCTGTAGCGACTTTACCATCAACGGCCATCAGGTGAGGGCTCTACCGACCCGCGACTGCTTCCTTCCGATCCTCGCAATACTGTCGCTGGCACGCCGCCACCAAAAGCCGTTGTCGCAGGTCGTGGCATTCTTCAATCTGCCGGTCGCAGCGGCCGATCGGCTGGAGAACTTCCCGATTGAAACGAGCACTGCTCTCATGGCTTACCTCCGGCGCGGCCGGGCGGAGCTGTCGCAGTTTCTTGAGACGATCGGGGCAGTTGCAATGACAAGCGATATCGACGGTCTGCGCGTCACTCTGGAGGACGGGCGGATTATCCACTTCAGGCCGTCGGGAAATGCGCCGGAAATGCGGTGCTATGTAGAGGCTAAGGATGAGACGGCAGCCGCCGCGCTGCTGCGTGCCGGTCTGGAGCGGATCCGAGGCTGGGCAAGAGCGGCCGCAGCCGGCTGAAGGTCAGGAACTTTCGAACGACCTCAATGTTTGCAGGTCGCAAACAGGAGAGCCTTCATGAAAAGCCGCACCATGGCGATTGTCGTTATCGTTGCAATCATCGCCATCGCCATCGTCGCCTTCTTGTCCCGGCCGTTTCAGCAGACGGTGGTAGAGGAAGACCCTGGACAGGCCCCTCCCCATGCGATCGATCAGTAGCGGCACCCGGGAGAGCAAGGCGGCAGTCAGCTCTCCTTGCGTCCGTTGACGCTGGTTTCGCGCGAGGCGTTGGCCAAGCTGTCCTTCTCCTTGGCGAGGCTCCCTTCCGGCTTGCCCGAACCGAGTGCGGCCGCGCGTTCCACTTCCCTTTGGCGCTCTGTCTTGCTGGCCTCCTCTTTGCTCATCACGGGCCTCCCGCAATCGCGCCGGCGATGGCAGTTGCAAGTGCCGCGAGATCGATCTTGCCCTTCACCTCCAGGCCGTCACCCTCATCCACCTGCAATTCCTTACGCTCCTGAGCCTGCCGCTTGAGCTCGACACGGATTGCTTCCTCTATCTTCTCTTCCAGCATGTTGATCCTCCCTTCTCGACCGTGTCGATGTGCCTAGTGATGGGCGTCCTTGTGGCCGCCGGCGGGTGTTGCGGACTCGTGATCGTAGCGGGCATCATCCGGCACTGCGATCTGACGGAACTTCTCTGCCAGCTCGCGGAGCTTTGCAGTCACGTTCGGACCCTTCACCGGTCGCCCATGTCCGGAGATGATAAGATCGGGGGCAAGTCTCGCCAGCAATCTGGCGGACTGCTCCGAAAGCTCCCAGTCTGGTGTCAGATAGCGGGGAGGGCCATGGATCTCCGGCTTTTGCGTCAGAACCTCATAGGCCGACTCCTGCCCCGTGGTGATGACCGCGTCACCGGCAATCAGGGTGCGGTCGCGCTCGCGCCATAGCGAGATGTGACCGGGTGTGTGGCCGGGCGTATGCAGCCAGCGCCAGCCCGGCATGAACGGCACGCTGCCATCCTCCGGCAGCATCCGCATGCGAAGCCGAACATCGACCGGAGAGCGCGGGTAAAGCGGAGAGAGAAGTGACATCGCGCCACCGCCGACCCAGGGATCGGCCGGGGGATAGGATGTTTCCCCGTTGAGAAACGGAGCCTCGAGGGAATGGGCGTAAACGGGTACGTCCCAATGCTGCGCAAGCTCTTCCAGGGAGCCCGCATGATCGAAATGAGCGTGGGTCATGAGAATGGCCGCTGGCCGCGTATTCTCACCGAACCGCCGCTCGGCGCATTCGATGATGGTGCTGCGGGAGGTGGGCAGGCCGGTGTCGATAAGTACCCATCCATCCCGCCCTGGATCGCCGTAGAAGATGACGTTGACTATGGAAAGCTTGCGATAAGCGAGGTCGGCCGCAAAAGCCTTCGTCCCGTCGCCCGTGTCTGTAAGTGGGGCCAAATCAGCATCCAAAAGCGCAAGCTGGTTCGTCATTATGATCTCCTCTGAGGCTGGCCCACCAGCAACCACGACGCGCGTGAGATTGTTCCCTTGCTCCCTGCGAGGAGGGCAGGGACAAGGTAATAGGCTCTGGTGGTCAGGAAGGTTTGCCTTCCTTGCGCTCGCTTTCGCGCTTCTCGGACTGGTCTTGTTTGAGTTCCCTGTCCGTCAGGTGCGGCGGCTGGACCTCGCGGACATTGAGGGCGCCTCCGGTTGTCTTTTCTGATGTCGTGTCTTTGGCCATGGGTCTCTCCTTGTCGCCTGCCAACCACCCAAATGGGGGATTGTTCCTTTTGAACGTCGGTCCAACGTCGACGGAACCTTCATCTGCCATCTGTGGTTCAACAGAAAAACTGGGGCCTCCACACATGGGCAAGAACGACGCGACGGCAGCACGCTTCGGCTTCGATGATCTCGCAGCGCTTTACGGCGTTCCTCCGGATTACGAGGATCTCCAGAGCGAGGTTCGTCCGGTGCCGGAAGAGACACGGCGCCGTATTCTGAAGGCTCTGGGTGCTCCCGACAATCTCAATGCTCTGCGGCAAGCAGCAAGTGAGCGCGAGCCACCGCGGCTCGAACTGAAGGAGCCAACAGTATGCTATCTGCCGGAATCGCTGCAGAACGCACCGGTCTGGGGAATCTCGCTCCAGTTGTACGAGCTGAAGTCCAGCCGAAACTGGGGGATTGGCGACTTCGCCGATCTCAGGCAGATCTGCACCATCGCGGCCGCCGCCGGAGCCGATTTCATCGGGCTGAACCCGCTCCACGCGCTCTTTCTTGCCGAGCCGGAACGCTGCAGCCCCTATTCCCCCTCCAGCCGCGTCTTTCTCAATCCGCTCTACATTGCGGTCGACCAAGTCAATGGTTTCGAGCCAGATGGAATAAGCGGTGCTGAACTCGAACGGCTGCGGGCGGCTGAGCTGGTGGACTATCCTGCCGTGACCGACCTGAAGCTCCGCGCACTGAAGGCGATCTGGAATCGAAGATCTTCAATAGAGAAAGGAGCCGAGGAATTCGACCGGTTCAAGAGCGAACACGGGCAAGTACTGCATCGCCATGCCGTCTTCGAAACGCTCTCACTGCATTTGAAAGACAGCGGTCATCAAAGCGGCTGGCACCATTGGCCGGGAGAGTTTCAGGGCTGGAGCAGCGATGGGGTGCGCCAGTTTGCCGAAGAACATGCGGACGAGGTCGAGTTCCATCAATGGCTGCAGTGGCTAGCAGCAAAGCAGCTCGCCGAGGTGACGGATCATACTCGAGAAGTCGGGATGAAGATCGGCCTCTATTTCGACCTTGCCGTCGGAGAGGCGCCGGACGGCTCATCGACTTGGTGTACGCCCGAGCTCGGATTGCAGGGCCTGCGTGTCGGAGCGCCGCCTGACGTCTTCAGCACCAGCGGCCAGGATTGGGGATTGATCGCCCTGTCTCCGCAAGCACTCCAGGAACAGGGAATGAAGCCGTACCGAGAGCTGATCGATGCCTCCATGCGCTACGCCGGCGCCTTGCGGATCGACCACGCCATGGGCATCTGGCAACTCTTTCTGCTGCCGGAGGGGGAGACGCCCGCCGTCGGCGGCTACCTGCGATATCCGTTCCAGGACATGGTCTCGGTCCTGGCCGAAGTGAGCCATGCGCGGCGCAGTGTCGTGATCGGCGAAGATCTGGGCAATGTCCCAGACGGCTTTCGTGATGTCATGGAAGAGGCGCAGATCCTCGGCTACCGGGTCCTCTATTTCGAGGAGGCCGATCCGGAAGGCTTCGATGTCAGCAACATCATCCGCCTCTCACTGGCCTGCTTGTCCACGCATGATCTGCCGCCGCTGATCGGCTGGTGGCGCGGCGATGATATCGATCTTGCGCTAAAAGTTGGCCTGACGGAGCCGGTAGCTGCGGAGAAAGCGCGGGAGGAACGTGCGCAGCGGCGCCAGAGCTTCGTCACCGGGCTCGCTGGCGCGGGTCTTCTGGAGCAGAACGACGCCGACGAGAAGATTTCGGAGGAGGCAGTGATTGCCATTCACCGGCTGCTTGCCAGGTCACCGAGCGTGATGGTGGCGCTCCGGCTTGCAGACCTCGTTGGCGAGGATCAGCCAACTAATGTGCCCGGGACGTCGGATGCCTATCCCAACTGGCGCCGCAAGCTGTCCGTGCCTGTGGAGGAACTGGCGGGAAGTCGGCTCTTTCGCCGCATCGTCGAGGCTGTCGCAGCCGTAAGGCCGAAGACAAGCCTTTGACGCCTCGATGAAGGTGCATTGGCGCCGCGAAGAAACCTAATCTCGAACCGTGTGTGAAACAACTGTTTGCGCCGCCGGGCCCGGTGCCGGCTGGTCCGCCTGCTCGGTGGGCTGGTGGGTGAACCCTTCCACGCCGGAGATCGCCCGAAGATCTCGCTTGATCTCCACTGGACTGACCGCGAAGGCGCCCACCAATTTAGCGACAGAGACGAGCGCGTCGGTGTGGATACGTTCGTATCCATGAGATGCGTCGACCCCAAACGTTACCAATGATGTACGCACATCATGCCCTGCTTCGATGGCCGATGCGGAATCGGAGCGATAGTAGCGGAAGACGTCCTTCTGGAAGGCAATTTGTTCGGATCTGCAGAGGTCAACCAGCTTTTTCGTCAGGTGGTAGTCGAAGGGTCCCGACTGATCGGCCATGGCGATCGTCACCCCGAACTCTGAGGAGTTTTGACCCGGCGCAGTCGTTCCGTTGTCGATGGTGAGCATGGAAGCCACATCTGCCGTGATGACTGACGAGGCACCGACTCCGACTTCCTCGGCAATCGTGAATAGCCAGTGAGTGTCGACCGGCGTTGTCGCTCCAGTTCGTTCCAACGCTTCGATGGCGGCAAGCGCAATGGCGACGCCCGCTTTGTCATCGAGGTGGCGGGAATTGATAAAGCCGTTGTCCATGAACTCCGGTGTCGGATCGATTGCGACGGTGTCGCCGATGTCGATGCCGAGTGCCAGCGTGTCGTCTCGAGAATTTGTCACTGCGTCTATACGCAGCTCCACGTAGCGCCAGCCGACCGGAAGCGTGTCCACTTCGTCATTGAACGTATGACCTGACGCCTTCAGCGGCAGGATTGTTCCTCGGAAGCTTCCTTTCCCGCTGAAGATCGTCACCCGAGCGCCTTCCGCAAAGCGCGCGGACCAGTGCCCGATAGGGACCAGTTCCAGGCGCCCATTGTCCTTGATGAACTTCACTTGGGCGCCGAGCGTGTCCAGATGAGTTACCATCGCGCGCGCACCACGGCGGCGGCTGCCCTGGCGGATCGCCCGGATCGCGCCTCGGCGCGTGAGTTCCGGATGGAGACCGAGCCGCTCGAGTTCCCGCGAGCAGTAGTGGACGATCTCGTCAGTATAGCCGGTCGGACTGGCGATCGCGAGCAGAGCCTTCAACTGCTCGCGGAGATATGTCACGTCGATGCTAATTGTCATGGAGGTCACATTTTTCCCAGGGCCACGCTGGCAGCTCGGTGACCGGATAACGGAAAGAGAAGATCGAGAAAACGCTCAGCCGTCGGCTGCGGCTCGTGATTGGCAAGGCCGGGGCGCTCGTTCGCCTCGATGAAGACGTAGTCCGGCTCGGTGGGGTTTCGAACCATGAAGTCGATGCCGACCACGGGAATGTTGATCGCGCGGGCGGCTTTGATTGCCCCCTCGACCAGCCTCGGATGGACAATCTCCGTTACATCATGGATTGAGCCGCCGGTATGCAAATTGGCGGCCTTGCGCACCACCACTTCCCGGCCTTGTTCGAGCACACTGTCAAGATTGAGGTCATTCAGCTTGAGGCAGCGTTCCGTCTCTCCGTCAGTCGGAATGCGGCTTTCGCCACCCGTTGCCGCCGCACGGCGCCGTGACTGAGCTTCGATCAGGCTCCGAATGGTCTGCTGGCCATCACCAATGACGTAAGGCGGTCGACGAACCGCGGCGGCCACGAGCTTGAAGTCGATCACCACAAGCCGCAGGTCCTCCCCGTCGAAGCATGCTTCGACAAGAACCCGGTCGCAGACCTCTCGCGCGTCCTTGATCGCACGCTTCACGGCCTCCAGATCGTCCAGTCCGACGGCCACCGCACGGCCCTGTTCACCGCGCGCGGGTTTTACCACCACGCGTCCGTGCCGTTCCAGAAACTCTGCAAGTTTTGTTTCGTCATCCGTCGCGGTTATCTGTTCCGGGACAATGAGACCAGCGCGCTCCACGACGCGCCGCGTCACCGCCTTGTCGTCGCAGATGGACATCGCCACCCCCGACGTGAGCTCCGAGAGGCTTTCGCGGCAATGGACCGATCGTCCGCCCTGCGACAGCCGGAAGAAACCACCTTCGGCATCGGTGATCTCCACATGCACACCTCGACGGCGCGCCTCGTCGACGATCAGCCGAGCGTAAGGATTGAGCACGTCGTAGGCTTCAAGCGGCCGCGCATAGAGGCGCTCGTTGATAGAGTTCTTTCGCTTGACCGCAAAGGCGGGAATACGTCGGAAATGCAGCTTTTCGTAGAGGCGGATGGCCTGCTCATTGTCGTGCAGCACGGAGAGATCCATGCAGGCAGCCCCGCGCGCCTTGAAATGTTCCGCCAGCCGCCGCACCAGTGCTTCCCCGATCCCCGGATGGCGCGCCTGCGGGTCGACGGCCAGGCACCAGAGGGACGAGCCTCGCTCCGGGTCGTTGAAGGCCCGGCGATGGTCGATCCCGGTCACCGTGCCGATGATCTCGCCGGTGCTTTCGTCTTCTGCGACGAGATAGGTGATCGACCGGTTATCCCTGTTGGACCAAAAGAAGTCGGGACGCACCGGCACCATGTTGCGTGCGGCATAGATCCGATTGACGGCGTCGGCATCGGCTTCGGACGAGAGGCGGCGCACGAAGAAGCCGCGCGGCTGCTTGCGGCTACTGCGATAAGTCGCGAGATCCAGGCGGAAAGTGTGGGACGGATCGAGAAACAGCTCCTGAGGGGCTATTGCAAGCACCACATGCGGGTCACCGACATAGATCGCGATGTCCCGATGTTCCGGCGCTTCCTCGCGAAGAGCCGAAATTAGTTGCGCAGGGTCCTTGAACGTCTGAGCAAACAGCAGCCGGCCCCAACCGCAGTCCACCTGCGCCGCCTCCTCGGGAACGCCCTGGTCGGGTGCTCCGTGGTGGCTATGGCTAGAGTAGTCCACCCGTTGCTTCAGCCGATGCGCAACCGATTTGGCTGAGCGAAAACGCCCCTTGTCCTCGGTGATCGTCTTGGCCATCTGCTTATACCCCGTGGGTCTGCATCCACATTTCCAAGAGGCCGACTTGCCAGAGCTCGGAGCCTCTGAGCGGCGTGATGTGGTCGGAGGGGCTCTCGAAGAGCTGTTCGAGGTAATCCTGGCGGAAAAGCCCTCGCTCGCGCGCCGCCTGTGACTGAAGTGCGTCCCTCACCATCTCCAGATAGGGGCCGCCCACATACTTCAACTGCGGTACGGGGAAATACCCCTTCTTCCGGTCGATCACCTCCGGCGGCACGACAAGCCGCGCCGCATCCTTCAGAACACCCTTGCCGCCTTCGCGCAGCTTTTCCTCCGGCGGGATCTTCGCCGCAAGCTCAACCAGCTCGTGGTCGAGGAAGGGCACGCGAGCTTCCAGCCCCCATGCCATCGTCATGTTGTCGACGCGCTTGACCGGATCATCGACGAGCATAACTTGGCTGTCCAGCCGCAGGGCTGCATCCACCGGTGTGTCGGCACGGGGAGCACGCAGATGATCGGCCACGAAGTTGAAGCTCACGTCGTATTCCGTAATCCACTCAGGGTTGAGGTGGCTCTTCAGCTTCTCGTGAGACCGGTCGAAAAACACCTTCGCATAATCGGTGGCGACATCGTTCGAATTGGCGAGCGGCGGATACCAATGATAGCCGCCGAAGACCTCATCCGCACCCTGTCCGGATTGGACGACGCGGATGTGTTTGGATACCTCCTGCGACAGAAGGTAGAAGCCGGCATTGTCATAGGAGACCATCGGTTCGGACATGGCCGCGAATACGCCAGGAAGCGCCTCCATCAGGCGTTCCGACGGCACGAAGATCTGGTGATGGTCCGTCTCGAAACGCTTCGCCACGATGTCCGAGTACATGAATTCGTCGCCTTTCTCTCCGTTGGCTGCTTCGAAGCCGACGGAGAAGGTCATCAGGTCCTTCTGGCCCATCTCCGCCAGCAGTCCAACGATGAGGCTGGAATCCACGCCACCGGAAAGCAGCACGCCGACCGGCACATCCGCCACCATGCGGCGACGCACGGCGGTGCGCAGCGCCTCCAGCACCATGTCGCGCATATCGGTCGATGACAGCTTCGCCATGGCCGGATCACGCTGGTAAGGAGGGCTCCAGTAGAGCGTGTCTTGTTCGCGCCCATCGCGCTCGATCACCCGGATGGTCGCCGGCGGCAGTTTCTTGATGCCGTTGATGATCGTGTGCGGCGGTGGCACGACGGCATGGAACGTCATGTAGTGATGCAGCGCCGTCTTGTTGATCGACGTGTCGATGTCGCCGCTCTTGAGGAGCGCCGGCAGGAAGGACGCAAACCGCATGGATGAGCCGTTGCTGCTGAAGTAGAGCGGTTTGATGCCGAAGCGGTCGCGCGCCATTACCACGCGGCCGCTGTCGCGCTCATGGATGACGAAGGCGAACATGCCATGGAAACGCTTTACGCATTCCGTGCCCCAGGCATGCCAGGCCTTCAGGATGACTTCCGTGTCGCCGTGAGAAAAGAAGCGATAGCCTTTCGCCTCGAGATCCTTACGCAGTTCCGGATAGTTGTAGATGCAGCCGTTGAACGCGATCGTCAGGCCGAGTTCCGCGTCGACCATGGGCTGCCGCGCTTTTTCCGACAGATCGATGATAGAAAGGCGCCGATGCCCTAGCGCCGCGTTACCGTGGATCACAAGACCTGATCCATCCGGTCCACGAGGCGCGATGGCCTCCATCATCCGAGCCTGCACCAGAGGAGAAGGCTGCGCCCCATCGAAACGTATCTCACCACAAATCCCGCACACGGTTCCGCTTGATCCTTTTCTATTGATTGTCCGCTAAACTGTTATAGATATGATAATTAGAGTTCAAATCATCTAGGTCAAGGTCATGAGCATCATTGAGAACGGAAACGGGGGCGAAAAGTTGCAGATGCCGCAGGCGCGGAGCATCGAAAAGGCCGTACGCCGTATCGTTCGGGCCCATGATCTCCAGTCGCGTGCGCTGGCAAAGCGCTGTGGACTGACGGCTGCGCAACTGGTCGTGATGAAGGGTGTCACTGAGCTCGGGGAGGTGACCTCCGGCGCGCTATCCGTTTATGCAGATATCAGTGCGGCGACTGTCGTCACCATCCTGGACAACTTGGAAGAGCGGGGGCTGATCCAACGTTACCGCTCAGGAAGTGATCGCCGGATCGTTCATACGCGGCTGACAGACGAGGGCCGTGCCCTAATGACCCAGGCGCCAGAGCCGCTGGGAGAGATGTTCCTTGACCGTTTCGCACGTCTCTCTCCTGAGGAGCGGCAGACGCTGGCAGATGCGATTGCCCGACTAGGCGAATTGATGTCGGCCGCTGGCGAGGCAGTTCCGGCGGGAGATGTAGCCAAGCGTTAAGGCATCAGGATTTGCCTCCCTCCCGATCGCCAACAAAGCGTTCAGGTGGACATCCGAGGGTGGAACCGCACCGGGCAATTCTTATATGATCGTCTGTCTTCCAAAACGGATAAAGGAGGCAGCCATGACGATCACGAGAGACGAGATCAGACACGTGCTGGGCCCTGTCGGAAACACGCTCGCGGCAGAGATTGCGGCGACGGGCGCAAACGCACGCGAACTTTCCGAAGCCTGGGCCTGGGTCAACAGCGACGAGGCCTTGATCAACGATGGCCGCCCGCTGCCCGGCGGCCGCGTCGCGGAGCTTGCGGCTCTACTTGAGGTGGAAGAAGAGGAAGACCCGCGCTAGCAGAGTCGCGATGGCTGGAGGAGGCGCTAGGTAGTCTCCAGCCTCGCCCCTCCTATTCCGCTGCAGATCGTTGCGTGAGCGGTGCTGGCGGTGCCAGCCGCTTGCGGCCAACGGAACGAACTTCGAGGCCGTGGCGCTGAGCGATCATCGGATCGTAGAGGTTTCGCCCGTCGAAGATGACCGGTTCACGCAGTGCCAGCTTGATTGCCTGGAAATCCGGCGCGTGGAACTGCTTCCACTCGGTGACCACGATGAGTGCGTCTGCCCCGGTGAGAGTTGCTTCCTTCGTGTCGCAGAGGGCGAGATCGGAGCGATCGCCGTAGATCCGGCGGCACTCGGTCATGGCGGCTGGGTCATAAGCCTGCACCGTAGCGCCGGCCTGCCAGAGCGCCTCCATCACCACCCGTGACGGCGCGTCGCGCATGTCGTCCGTCTTCGGCTTGAAGGCCAGTCCCCATAGCGCAAAGCGGCGTCCGCGAACATCGCCACCGAAATGGCTGAGGACCTTGTTGACGAGAAAGCCCTTCTGCAGTTCGTTGCGCGCTTCAACCGCCTTCAGAAGCACAGGATCGAAGCCATCCGCCTCGGCCGTCCGGATGGTGGCCCGCACGTCCTTCGGAAAGCAGGAGCCGCCGTAACCGACGCCGGGGTAGATGAAGTGGTAGCCGATCCGCGGATCAGCGCCGATCCCGACGCGCACCCTCTCGATGTCCGCACCGAAGCGGTCGGCAAGATTGGCCATCTCGTTCATGAAGCTGATCTTGGTCGCAAGCATGCAGTTCGCCGCATACTTGGTAAGCTCCGAGCTGCGGATATCCATTGCGATGATCTTCTCGTGGTTCCTGTTGAACGGCGCGTAAAGCTCCCGTAGCTGCTGCTCTGTGCCTGGATTGTCGGTGCCGATAATGATCCTGTCTGGCTTCATGCAGTCGGCAACCGCGGAGCCTTCCTTGAGGAATTCCGGATTGGAGGCGACATCAAAGGCGAGATCTATGCGATCCCGCTCCTTCAGCCCCTCATCGACGGCAGCGCGCACCTTGTCAGCTGTACCGACCGGCACCGTGGACTTGATTACGATCGTCTTCGGCTGCTCCATGTATCTCGCGATGGTCCGTGCGACCGTTAGCACATGGCGAAGGTCTGCGGACCCGTCTTCGTCGGGAGGAGTGCCCACTGCGATGAACTGCAGCGGCGAGAACCTGACGCCTTCTTGTGCGTCCGTGGTGAAGAGCAGATTGTCGGATGCCACGTTCTCTCGCACGAGGCTTTCCAGTCCCGGCTCGTAAATTGGGATCTTGCCGGCCTTCAAGTTCTCTATCTTCTGTGGGTCTATGTCGACGCACATCACCTGATAGCCTGCTTCTGCGAACACGGCCGCCTGCACCAGGCCGACATAGCCAATGCCAAAAAACGTGAGGCGCATGGAAGATCTCTTTGTTCACGTTGACGTCCGGAGCTGCCGGAGCTTCTGAAGCTCTTAGTAGCGCAATATTACGGCCGTGTGCACCCACCCTTTGGCCGGGGGAAGATAGCGCCTCCCAGGTAATCACTCGAGCTCAAGCCTTGCCGGCGGCGGACCTGAGTCTTACATGACGCAAACATGAAGGCAGTGACCTTCGAAACAATCACCCGGAAGACAACTGACCGCACCTGGCGCGCAAGTTTTTGCAAGCCGGCAAGGAGATATTGCTATGGATGCACCGAAGACGCTTGCAGAGATGACGGTGAACGAACGGCGGGAGTTGATCGACTTCGTGGTGTCGGCACTCGAAGGAACCGCCGAGGAAGCAGAAGAGCAGGGCGACCGGCTTTCGGCGTCGAACTCCCACAACCTGGCGCTTGCCATCCGGGGCTATGCAACCGAGCTCGCGACCCGCGATCTGCGGGCGGCGGAGCTCCTGTTGCAGCAAGGAATGAGTCTCGTTGCAGCCAGCCTCTCACGGCCGGACCGGCCGTTGCATTAGACCGACTTAGCTTGTCGTCATAGCCGCGTTACAGTCCGTGCCTACTGAACAAGACGCTGCCGCACGCGGAGCAACAGGGCTGTTCGCTTCAGGAGGCAAGATAATGGTCAACATCGTCGCAACCGGCTTTATCGCAGGCTCGCCTGACGGAGAGATTGCTTCGCTTGAAGAAGAGCTGCGCCATCTGGCCAAGATTGGCGTCGACACGGTGGAGCTGGGCTCACCAGTCTCGACCTCATCGCTGGCGGCAGGGTAATCGAGGATCGCCTGCAGCGGCTCGTCGCGCTGACGGGGCAGTTCGACTTCCGCTATACCGTCCACGGTCTCGTCTCTTCCAATTTGATGGACACAGCCACCTGCAGCTATCAGCTTGGCGCGGCCAAGGCACTGGTGGGAATCTGCGATCGGATTGGTGCGCGGGTTCTGGTTCAGCACGGCGGATGCTTGCGCCCTGACCAGGTTCATCAACGAGCGGCGGCCGACATGCGCGAGCGTGAGGCGCTGCTGGAGCTTGCCTAGTTCGCCAGGCCCTATGGCGTTCGCATCGCTCTTGAAAACATCTTCACCACCGAGCCGGGGCAATATCGGCAGACGCCGGCGGAGGTTGCCGATACGGTCAGAACGCTTGATCATCCGAACATCGTTGCCCTGATCGACTTCAGCCACGCCTATATCGAGTCGACGTATCTTGGCCTCGATTTCCGTCAGCAGCTTCGTACCATGGCACCGGTGGCCGGCCACCTTCACGTCCATGATTCCTTCGGGCGTCCGCAAGGCTTCTTCCAGGGCTATCACCCCCAAGAAAATACCGCCCTCGGCATCGGCGATCTGCACATGCCGCTCGGCTAGGGCGACATCGACTGGGACGACATCTTTTCCGAGCTGACTTTCCTGCCGGACACTGTGCTGATGATGGAGATTTGCTCCCGTTATCGTGCTGAGCAGCCCTCCAGTCTGCAGCGCGCGCGCAAAGTGATCGAGCTGAACGGTTGCAATTCCTCAATGGCTGCCGAATAACGTCACGTCGCACCAGGCTCTCCTCCCCGGCGGCTGGAACCTTGGCACTCGCCACATTGTTTCCGATTTCCACATGCAATCGACCGATCAGGCGGAGGCATTACCCGCGGGGATAGGGAGAGACTGGTGGATTTCGGCCTGTCCGTCGAACTTGAGCCAATGGAAGCGCGCCTGGCCGATACCCTGCCGGAGGGGGAGGGGTGGCAATACGAGCCGAAGTGGGATGGTTTTCGGTGCCTGGCCTTCAAGCGAGGCTCTTCTTCCATCGATCTGCGGGCCAAGTCCGGCAAACCTCTCACGCGCTATTTCCCGGAGGTGGTCGAGTACCTGCGCGAACTTTCCGTCGACCGATTCGTCGTCGATGGGGAACTGGTGATCGAGATCGGCGGACGTCTGTCCTTCGAGGCTCTGCAGATGCGCCTCCATCCCGCGGAGAGCAGGATCAAGAAGCTCGCTAAGGAAACCCCGGCGAAAATCATCCTCTTCGACCTGCTCGTTGCGCCGGATGGACAAGCACTTCTGGACGCACCGTTGGAAGAGAGACGCCGGTCGCTGGAGACGTTCGCTGTTTCCCTGCCTGTCAATCAGCGTCCGTCACTTTCGCCCGCCACCAGCGACATGGAGACCGCCCAGGAGTGGCTCTTAACCTCCGGCGCCGGCGATCTGGACGGTGTGGTCTGCAAGCGGCGCGACGGCGCCTATGTCCCCGGTGAGCGGGCAATGATCAAGGTCAAGCGCGTGCGCACCGCGGACTGCGTGGTGGGCGGTTTCCGTTACCAGAGCAAGTCCGACCTCGTGGGTTCGCTGCTGCTCGGTCTTTATACCGAGGACGGCAAGCTGGATCACGTCGGCTTCACCTCGACGATCACCGAGGAGGAACGGCCGGAATTGACGAAGCGGCTAGGGGCACTTGGCGAGCCTCCGGGATTCACGGGCAAGGCGCCCGGCGGACCCAGCCGCTGGAGCACGGGCCGAACCAGTGAGTGGCAGCCGCTTAAACCGGAACTGGTCGTCGAGGTCCGTTACGACCAAGTCACCGGCCACCGCTTCCGCCACGGAACAAAATTGGTGCGCTGGCGTCCGGACAAGCGCCCGTCGCAGTGCACTTTCGAGCAGATAAGATAGAGTGCGATTGGCCGTAGAGAAAATGCTCCACAACAACCGAGCGAGGTTCAGTCGCAGCCGCTGGACCGCAGGGACCGGAATGGCGAACGCGCACAACGACACCGAACTTTTCCAGAAGGCGCTCGCCGCCATCCCCTCCGGCTACAACGAGGGTCATTTCGAAGCTAGGCGTTGGGGTGCGACGGTGAAGCGCTCCTCTGACGGAAAGCGGGTCTGGCTGTTTGCAGAAGATCTGGCCGGAGGCGCCATCGTGAGCTTCAACCTCTACCGCACATGCAAGGAGAAGGTGACGTTGAAGCCCTGCGAGATGTCGAGCGACAAGGTCAATGCTTTCCTTCTCGGATATAGACTCGAGTCAGGCGCCGAGCATGACCCGGCTTGAGCGGCGAGCCGACCTGAAGGTCATCGCCGCTCCTATCGCTCTATGCGGTGGCCACGACGAACGAGATCAGCCAGCTTCCGGCTGTCAGGATGGCGGCCGCACAAATGACCCGCAGCGCGCGCTTGAGAAGTGCCGCCTTCTGGCCTTCCGCCACTCGAGTATCTTCAGTCCGGATCGCCTCGGGGCTCATGATCGTCCTCACCTGCTGTCGAGCAAGTAAGTACCTGAGAAGAAGAAGGATTCCGCTAAAGGACGCGGTTAATTCCCGATGACCCGTGTTGCTCACATTTTTCGAAATGCCAGCCCTGCAAGCTTCTCCTCAGCCGATGCGCTCAGCGGAAGTCGACCAGTATGCGGCCCAGCCGAGAGCATGATAGAGGATGATGGCGCCGATGGTGGCGGTGCCGATCCCATCCAGCGTAAATCCGGCCACGGCGAGGTTGAAATTCCCGGCCCCAAGAACCAGTGCCACACCCACCGTGATCAGGTTGCGGGGCTCGGAGAAATCGACCCTGTTCTCGACCCAGATGCGTCCTGCTGTCGCGGCGATCAGGCCGAAAACGACGATGGAAAGGCCGCCGATCACCGGCCCTGGAATGGTCTGGATCAGCGCGCCGAACTTCGGGGAGAATCCGAGCAGGATCGCGACCACGGCCGCGACCAGGAAGACGAGGGTGGAGAAGATTCGCGTCACGGCCATGACGCCCATGTTCTCCGCATAGGTTGTCATGCCTGTGCCGCCGAATGAGCCCGAAACCATGGTGGCAATGCCATCGCCAATGAAGGCCCGTCCCAAGTAGGGATCCAGATTGCGGCCGGTCATAGCGCCGATCGCCTTGATGTGCCCGAGGTTTTCGGCAACGAGAATGATGACGACGGGAGCGATAAAGGTGACGGCCGAGGCGGAGAACACGGGCGCCGTGAAGCTCGGCCAGCCGAACCAGGGAACCGATGCGACGCCGGAGAAGTCGACCGGTGCAGCGAGCTCCAACCCGTTGGCGAGCACCAGGTAAACAAGATAGGCAAGCGCGCCGCCGATCAGGATTGGCAGGCGGCGTGCAAGGCCCGGAGCGTAGACCGCCACCAGCCCAACCGAAACGAAGGTCAGGATCGCTACCCAACGCGAGATCTGGTCTCCTTCGGGGCTGGCGGCGCTGATGCCGGAGGCGCTGGAAATTGCGATTGGCGCAAGCACGAGGCCGATGGCTGCAACGATGGCGCCCGTCAACACCGGCGGCATCAGCCGCTCGATCCAGCGGTGCCCCGCTGCCATCACGATCAGGCCGATCAGGGCGTAGAGAGCGCCGGCGGCAATGATCCCTCCAAGCGCAACTGCAATGTTGGGGTTCGCAGATCCGGCCGTTGCTGCCGTCGCGGCAAGAACAGGCCCGATGAAGGCAAAGGAGGAGCCGAGATAGCTCGGCACCCGACCGCCAACGGCAATGAAGAAGATGAGCGTCGAAATGCCGGAGAAGAGGATCGAGACGTTCGGGTCGAAGCCCATCAAGATCGGGGCTAGAACCGTCGAGCCGAACATCGCCACGACATGCTGCAGGCCCAGCACGATTGTCTGCCCAGCCGGAAGTCGCTCGTCGGGAAGGATGCGCCCTTCCGTCTTCAGCCGCCAACCTGGAAAATAGCCGCCACCCGTCTCGCCCATCGCCGCCTCATGTGATTTCTGCCGGGCCCGCGCCCGAGGCGCACGCCTTGGGAGAGAAGCCGGCTTGCTCTTGCCAAACCTATGGATCATCTCGCAAGGCTGCCGTGAAGCTGGGCCTCAGGAGGATTAAGCTCCGGTATCGGCATTGGCGTTTGCTGTCACCGTAGAATGGCAGCTTTCCCACAGGAGACGACAGGCGAGGTAAGATGGGGGCAGACCAGCGCCTATGGGCTTCTCGAACGAGGCCCCTTCGGCAACTCGCTTCGGCTTCAGCGTCGGACGGGTGAGATCACGTCGCTCCGCGGCGGCTGTTCGAGCGGCCCGCGGCGCAGGTCCTGCCTCCCTCGCTCCACTTCCACGACCGTATACGCCTTCTCATCGCGGTAGATACTGCCGTGCCTACTCGTAACATCTTCGCCCGGCAATGCTCCCACCTCTGTGAAATCGAATTCCACGCCTGCGGCGACGATGCGCGCGTCACCGGGCGTGCGCGCAGCAACCAGGACCTCGCGGACGTCCGGCGTATTGTGCCAGCGCGCATCGTTCGGCGGCGCCACCGGGACCAGACGATAGATATTCAGTGGTTCGCCCGGCTCCGTCCCGCGCGCAAGCTTCTCCGCATCCGCAATTTGTGCTTGGCTTTCCGCCGAGCTTCCGAAGGTCGTCGGGCTCTCGCTGCTCTCACTCACGTCTGTAGCGGCGTTCTTCAGTTCATCGGGCATGACGGGTCCTCCTGTTGTTTCGGGAGAACACGGATCGAGGGCTCATCGTTCCGGCGTGCAATAGCTGGTTCCACGTTCGCGGGGCGGACCCGGTAGCGGCACGGCTGGAAGCGGGAGCTTCGTATTAGCGTGCTACGGGGCGCCGAATGCTGGCGCGCGCGTCCCCATCTCGACGATCTGTCCGAGATACATCACCGTCACGCAGTCGGAGATGTTTTCCACCACCGCCATGCCATGAGTGATGAAGACGTAGGTGACGCCGCTCTCTTTCTGCAGATCCAGGCGAAGGTCGAGGACCTTCGCCTGGATGGAGAGGTCCAGCGCTGCGACGCTCTCATCGCACACGATCAGCTTCGGCTTGAGGGCGAGCGTCCGGGCGGTGCCGATGCGCTGGCGGCAGGAGAACAAATTAGGATGGCGATTGTAAATGCGCGTCGTCATTCTAGCCGTGCCGCTCATCATCTTGGCGGCTGAATTCATGAACGTCGGCTCCATGACCGAACGGCTCCTGAGCTTTTGCAACGGACTGGTGGGGCGGTTCCGCGGCGGCTGGCGCAGGTCGACATCGTTCAGAGCATCATCTTTGCCGGCATGTCCGGCTCGGCGATCGCCGATGCCGCCGGCAGTGGCAAGATGATGCAGACCATGATGACGCTTGAAGGGCGATACACGCCAAGCTTCGCCGCCGCTCTGACGGCGGTGGTTGGCCGGATCATTCCGCCGTCGATCCCGATGATTCCCTCGTCTCCGACGCTTCGGACGGCTACCTGTTCCTCGCCGGAATGGTGTCCGGCCTGCTGATGGCGGGCCTGCAGATGGTGCAGGTGGTGATCACTGCGCGGCGCCGGAATTACTCGGTGGAGGAACCTGTTCCGTTGCGCGACATCCCGCGCATCACGGTTTGCGCCTTCCCGGCGCTGATGATGCCCGTCGTCCTGCTCGGCTGCATCTATTCCGGCATCACCACACCAACCGAGCGGCCGCCATCGCCGCCGCCTTAGTCTTCAACTAGGTCGTGACGATCGAGAATATCCCCGACAGCCTTCGGGTGATGCTGACCGGGTGGGACCTCAGCCCTACGGGCTTCCTGATACTGGTCAACGTGATCCTCCTCGTGCTTGGCTGCCTGCTTGAAGGCACGGCAATCCTGCTCATCATCGTGCCGGTCTTCATTCCGACGGCCCAGGCGCTCGGCATCGATCTCGTGCACTTCGGCGTCGTCGTCGTGGTCAACATCATGCTGGGTCTGGTGACCCCGCCCTACGGCCTGCTGCTGTTCATCGTTGCTAAGATCTCCGGTGCTCCGATCAAGAACATCATCGTCGATGCTGCACCCTTCCTGTTCTGGATGGTGGTCTGCCTCGCCTTCATCACCTTTGTGCCGGACGCCGTCCTGTGGCTGCCGCGACTGTTTGGATACCAGGGATAACGCATGAAACCGATCTACGTCCTCAACGGCCCGAACCTGAACCGTCTAGGCAAGCGCGAGCCGGAATTCTACGGCACAGGCCCGCACCGCCAGCGGATACCCCTCCGCTCCCGGACCGGCCATGACCGTGGTCGCCGTCATTGAGATGTACGAGCGGTGGTAGATCGGTTCGCGGCGGTGAACGTTGCTGATGTGGAAATCGATGATCGGGCCCTTGAACATCTTGAGGGCATCCAGAAGCGCCAGCGAGGTGAAGGTGAAGGTGAAGGCTGCGGATTAATCGTGATCCCCGCCCCTCGTCGATCGCCTCATGCACCCAGTCGATCAGCCGCTCTTCGCAGTTGGTCTGCCGGAAGTCGACAGGCCGCTTCCCCGTGGCTTCCCGGCACCATGCCTCGACTTCGGCCAAGGTTGTGGGAGACGCTGATTGCTAAAGGCGCCAGGTGAGCATTTGACCTGGAATGACGGCGGCAGCGGCGTCTGGTTCGTCGTTAAGGCTGTTGCGCCGTTGATATTACCCGTTCGAAAAATTGAAGCTGGGCCTCGCCAGCCAGGCTCTCCGCCTCAAATATCAGCCGGTTCTCCCGCCGAGCCGCTCCTTCTTTTCTCGTCAATGCAGCGACAACCTTCGCCGGTGCCTTTTGTGTCAGCGTCACCGCAAGTGCCTTTGGCCCGGCCTCAAGCTTGGCAAAGCCAAGCCGTGCGGCCTCGATCTGCAGCCGGGTCGTCCGCAACAAAAGTAGTACTTCCTGCGGCGGCTCGCCGAACCGGTCTTCGAATTCTTCTTGGAGGTCGTCCAGCTCGTTCGGCGCAGACGCACGCAACAGTCTGGCATAGAGATTGAGCCTCACAGCCGGATCCGAGATATAGTCAGCCGGTATCGTGCCCGCCACACCCAGATGGAGGGTCGCGCGCGGCGACGCGCGTCCGGCTTGTTTGCCTGTTTTCGCGACCGCGTTTGCAAGCAACTTCTGGTACAGGCCAACCCCGATTGCTTTGATATGACCGGCTTGGTCTTCGCCGGCGAGATCGCCTCCGCCGCGCAGATCAAGATCGCGTAGGCTGATGGCAAGGCCCGAGCCCAGGCGATCGTTCTCGACGAGGGTCGACAGCCGAGAGCATGTTTCTTCCGTCAGCTCGGCGCCCTCCTGCGTAAAGAAAGTTGCCAGGCCCTGCACTCCTGCGCGCCCCACCCGTCCACGCAACTGATGAAGCTGCGCAAGGCCAAAGAGCTCGGCTCGCCAGACGAACATGGTATTGGCTCGCGGCACGTCCAGACCGTTTTCGATGATGTTCGTCGCGAGCAGGACATCGCCGTCGCCTGCTGCAAAGCTAACCACTGCTTCATCGATGGCCGCCGCCGGCATCTTCCCGTGGGCGACCTTGACCAAAAGCTCCGGCACGATCTTATGCAGCACCGCCTCGACCTCTTCCATGTCCTCAACGCGCGGCACCACGACAAAGCTCTGTCCGCCGCGGCGCACTTCGCGCATCAGCGCGGTGCGGAGAGAGGCGCTGTCAAACGCGGCAAGCGCGGTGCGGACCGGCCGTCGTTTGACGGGGGGCGTCGTCAGAAGGCTGACCTCCTGAACACCGATCATGGCTGACTGCAGCGTCCGGGGGATCGGCGTTGCCGACATTGCAAGCGTGTGCAGCGCCGGCGCCAACGCGCTCATCGCACGCTTCTCCTTCAGTCCAAACCGGTGCTCCTCATCCACGATCAGCAGCCCGAGATGGGCAAATTGGACATCCTTCGCGAGGATCGCCTGGGTCGCAACAACCACGCCGAGCTCTCCCTCTGCCAGCGCCGCCTTCACCTGCTTCGCCTCGCTCTGCTTGACGAGCCGCGACAACATCCCGACCGCGACGCCCGTTCCTGCGAAGCGATGCTGGAACGTGGCGAAGTGCTGACGCGCCAGCACGGTGGTCGGCACGATGACGACCACTTGTCCGCCGGCAAGCGCCACGGCGGCCGCTGCCCGCAAGGCGATTTCCGTCTTGCCGAAGCCGACATCCCCGCAGATGAGGCGGTTCATCGGTTGCCCGGATGCCAGATCGGAAAGGACGACTCGGATCGCCTCTGTCTGATCACGGGTTTCGGCGTAGGGGAAGCGTCTTGTAAAGGCGGAGAACGCAGCCCGCTGCGGCACAAACTTCTCTGCCTGCGATGCCTGCCTCTGCTTTGCAATGGTCGCGAGATGACGCGCGGTAGATTGAATGTCTTTCGCAATCTTCTCGCGCTTCTTCTGCCACGCCTCCGTGTGAAGCCGATCCAGCGTTACGGCCTCGGCTTCGGAGCCATAACGCCACAATTTGCCGAACTCCTCCATCGTCACGAGGATCGAACCGCCATCACGATATTCGAGCCGAGCAGCGTCGTGAGACACACCCTCGATCTCGATTCGCTCCAAGTCTCTGAGAACGCCGATGCCATGGTCCTCGTGAACGACGACATCGCCGATTCTCAGCTCCGGCTCGGTCAGATGGACCGAAGGATCGCCGACGGCACTTGCTTCGCCGGCCGCGGCGACGACCACGATATCGCTCTTTGCGTCGACGAACCCCTGTTCTAGATCACATTCGAGTTTTAACAGGTTTGCGACGTTGTTCGCCAAGACCGCTTCCCAGGTGTCGACGGAGCGGACTGCTGTCGCGGTAGCCTTGGTCAAGCGGCGACAAAGGGCTGCGGGACCTTTGCCTGTCCCAGCGATGACGATTTTCCTTCCCTGCTCGATGCCGTCCTGAACGAACCTGATCAACGCCTTTCGTGGACCCGTATCAAGCACTTCCGCCGGCAGGACACCGCCTTCTTCGAGGTCCAGTGCACCCTTCGGTGCGCTGCTGGCGTAGCGTTCCCATTCCGCGGGGTTGAGGTAGAATGAACGAGGCGGCGCATGCTCCGTCTCGGCGAAACTTTCCCTAGCCTGCCGGGCATCTTGGATGATGTCGAAGTAACGGCTGACCCGTTCATTGGCGCCGGGAGCGAAATGTACAGTGGCATCGCCGAGAATATCGAAGACGGTTGGCATGTCAGGGTAAAGGCGGCAGAGCAAGCTTTCCATCGTACCGGGTCTTGCAGCCGCGCCTTCACCTTCATTTTCGCTTTGGATTGCTTCGGACGCGGGTCCCAATGTTACCTCTTGCAGAAAGCTCTCGGTGCGTTGCGACACACGGTCAAAACCCCTCAGTTCAAGGATGTGGTCGTCCTTCGACAGAACGATCCGCATCGGTCCCGGCGCACCCGCGGGGTAGATGTCGATCACACCCTCGCGAACCACCACCTCGCCGGGATCGTCGGCAACGCCTTCTTCGACATAGCCGGTCTGCTGGAGGAAGCGGGAGAATGCGCCGCGGTCGAATACCTGGCCCACCGCCAGATCGAACTTGCTGCCTTCCATGATGGTCGCCGGCGGAACATGCTGAAGCATCGCTTCCAGACAGGTTACCAGCAGTTTCGGCGCGCCGCTGCGTCCATTCCAGATCCGCAACGCATCCATTCGTCTGCCCATCGAGTGGCGCGAGGGTCGTACACGATCGTAGGGGAGGCAGTCCCAAGGCGGCAAGACAAGAATCTGGATGTCGGGGAAAAGGGCGCCGACGGCTCCAGCAATTTCATCCGCCTCCCCCTCGCTCAGGGCCACATAGCACTGTGATCGTCTTGAATCTTGTAGTGAGGCGGCCAGTCTGGTTGCGACCAAACCCGCCGGCAGCTTTCCGGCCTGTGCCTGTTCCTCGGCGGCAAGGGACCTAGAGGATTTTTTACCTCGGTAGTCAATAACGTTCACATGAACCTGCCAATCTTGCTTCGGCTCTCTGCCGGCCTGCAAGAACCCCGTAGTTGCCGGCTTGTTCCGCGTCGACTAGCGCGAGCTGTGGGATCCCGTAGCATTGGCATGCTGGGCGTCTGCTTCTGCCTTGGCCACAAGCGAGGGAGCAGCGGGTGGTCAGGATCGTCGCGCCTCCTCACGAGCAACTACCTCATCTCGATGTTCTTCGCCGGCATCATCGGCGCGCTAGCCGCGGCCGTCCCTCTTATCCCGAAACCATAGCCTGAACCGCTACCGCGGCGCCATAAAGCAGGAGTAGCGCGATGCTTTCTCCGCCAATCCGGCCCGGCCCGAGCCGCTGCCGCAGGATAAGCCCGGCGATGAGAACCGAGGTCATGAGCATCGCCGTAGCCTACTACGTAGACAACAGGAATAGCGAAGGAGACGGGATGTGTCGCCATATTGACACCGCGGGTATCGTGAGCGCCACCAGGGGCAATGCGAGGAGACCCATCAGCACCAAACCTTGGTAGACATTGCCGAGATCTGCTGCGGCGTGCTCGAGATTGGCCTTGCGGTAGGTCGCGTCGGCCACCGCAAGAAGGACCGTCCGGGCTGCGATCCCGCCCACGCTGTTGGAGAACGCGAAAGAGGCGCGGCGATCGAGAGTCGAGGTGATCGGAACGATGATGCCGATGAGCGATGTTGCCGCACCGAGGAGGACCGCTCAGATGAGTGCCTCTCCGAAACCGATGCGGTCTGCCAGCCGATCCGCCAGTCCTGTGATGCGCAACCCCGCAAAGAAGATTACTGCGGCGGCGCCAAAGAAGAACCGGGAACGAGGGTCGTTGTTGAGAGATCGGTCCAGATGTCCATCCTCGGTAAGCCGCGTGGCCCGCCTGCAGAGCATCGTCTCTTTCCAACGGTGCATTAAACGAAACCGCCCAAATGAATTCGACGTGCTCGCGAACAGCTTCTTATCGCCTCTGTTCCACGGCCTGGGGGGCGGGCCGGCCCCGATGCGCGTCAGGTGCAGATGACGAAGCAGATTTAGTCGAGGTACAATGGTATGTCGGGTCAGAGATTGAGCGGCTGCGCTATCGGGCTAGATCGCGCAGCTCTTTGCGTCGGAGCCGCCGAGGCAGAACGCCGGTGCAGAAAAAGCCTGTCAGAGTCTCTGTTCCAGACGTTGAGAGCAGCAAGGCAGGATGGCCCCACTCCGGCTAATGGGTCCAAACTTGCCGCAAATGCTCGGGAACTATTGATCTTTCGGCTGTCACACCGGTCGGTGCGGTGCAGGAAGGGAGGCTGCTTCTTCATCGAAGACTTGTCGCCTTGAGCCGCACGGAAAGCCCGCTAGAGAGGTTCTAGCGTACCAGCCGGTGGCATCGTCGGTGCCGCTGATCCGCCTCCTTGGCGGTGATGTCAATTATCACGCCGATGGCGCGCGAACAGCGCGGACTACATGCACCAGGATGGGGAGAAGACATGGTTGCGAAATTCAAGACGGGTTTGAAGCTAGAAGGTTTCAAAGTCTTGAAAGTGAGCCTGATCGTGGGTGGAGTGATTTCGGGGGCGCTCCTCCTGTGGCAGCTTTCGAGCGTGCTTCTGTTGTTCTTCGCCGCGATTGTCGCTGCCGTCATCCTGCGCAGCGGCGCGAAGGGAATTGAGGATCCACGCCAATCAAAGCCCCTTCGTCGCTGGTGATCTGCGTGCTGGCTGTCGCTCTGATCGTTGCCGGGTTCTTCTATCTGCTCGGTGGCCAGATCGTTAGTGAGGCCACCACTGTAGTTCAGCGTCTGCCGGAAATGATCAACAGCCTCGGCGAACGAATTGGGGTTGATAGCCTCTACGGGCGACTCGAGGACCGTGCCGGGGAATTCGCCGGCGGGGGCAACCTGGTGGCGGAAGTCGTGGGATATTCTTCGGCTCTTGTCGGTGTCCTGGCCAACGTGCTGCTTGTCATGGCCGCAGGCATCAATCTCGCGGCCCGGTCTAAGCAGTACAGCCGGGGCATCCTCAGGCTCGTTCCGCATCGTGTGGGGAACGCGCCTCTGCCACATCCGGCCACTCCGGCGAGCCCCTGCGGCTATGGCTGCTGGGCCAGCTTGTGTCGATGACGGTGGTTGGCGTCCTCGTAATCTTGGGGCTTTATGTCTTGCGAATGCCATCGGCGTTGGCCCTGGGGGTTCCTGGCGGGCGCCTCCGAGTTCGTTCCGATCATGGCCCTATCCTTAGTGCCGTTCCCGCTCTGCTGATCGCCTTCTCGGAAGGTGGCAGCACGGCTTGTGGGTGCTGGTGCTCTACATTCTGGTTCAGCAGATTGAAGGCAACATCATCATGCCGCTCGTTCAACGACGGACGATAGACCTGCCGCCGGTTCTGACGCTGTTCGCACGCCGCTCACGGTCGTCCTCTATGTGGTTGTGAAAGAGCTCTATCTCAGGGAGACGCTGCACGAAGACGTAAAGCTGCCGGGAACCACTAAAGAATGCGCAAACGGAGCCGGCCCTGCAGAAGCATGGACGCGCAGTTGGAGCATCCTGTGCGGCTGCAGAATCTTGAGCAGGCGTGAAGTCAGGAACTATCGCTCCTGCTTGCCGTTGCGAAAAGGAGCGGCGAGCGTCGCCGCTTTGACGCTCCACGTCCAATCACGATGGACGCCTTGCTGGCCGGATCGACGAACGCTTCTAAGAGGGTAAGCATGACGGAAAACACGCGCGCACTTAGCGATGTGCTGGACCAGCTTGAAAGCTCGGCGCATGGCGACAGCATCATGGTTCAGGAGGTGATCGAAAAGCTTGGACACAAATCCTTTGCGTCCCTCATGCTGGTTTTCTCGTTGATCTCCACATCGCCCGCAAGCGCCATCCCTGGCATCACGGCGACCGTGGCGGTGATTGTCTTCATTCTGGTCGTTCAGATGATCATCGGCCGTGATTGCGTGTGGCTGCCGAGCTTCATCACCCACCGTCGGATGTCCACGACCAAGCTCTGCAAGGGGATCGGATGGTTGCGCAAACCTGTCGGCTTCGTGGAACGGTTTCTCAAGGCGCGGCTCACATTCCTCTTCCATCGCCCATGGCTCTGGCTGCCGCTCTCCCTGATCCTTGCGTTGACCCTCTTCATGCCGTTCATGGAGATCATCCCCACGTCAGGCTCCATCGCTTCCGCGGTGATTGCACTCTTTGCGGCAGGCATGTTGACCCGTGACGGCGCGCTGGTCGTGCTTTCCCTCATCTTCCTCTCGGCGGTGCCGGTGGCAGTGTG
This sequence comes from Pseudorhizobium tarimense, assembly GCF_022968135.1. Lineage (GTDB taxonomy): Bacteria > Pseudomonadota > Alphaproteobacteria > Rhizobiales > Rhizobiaceae > Neorhizobium > Neorhizobium tarimense. The sequence goes on along the minus strand of NZ_JALJRA010000016.1, from coordinate 3,331 downwards.
GTACTTCGGCTTTGGCGGCTGATCATCCTCTTAAGTCACTGAACCTTCTTGCAGCCTCAAGAGATCTCTGTGCCTCAACGAGGTCGTCTACCGACGCCTCCGGCACGTCCTGTGCGGCTGCAGGATCATGGCAAAGGCTCGCAGTCACGGCGCGGTGATCGGGACCGAAGTCGGGCAGGGTGTCGAAAGCCTTTAGCGCAAACTGCGGCTGGAACAGGATCTGGTCGAGTGGCCAGGACGTCAGCAACTGTTCGTGTCGTAGGTGGATAGAGCCCCCCGGCCAATACGCGGATCAAGAAGGTCTCCGATCCGCATGGCGCGACGCGTTACCCGCTCCCAGGGAACTGCGTTGAAATCGCCAGCAATGATCGTCGGGATGCCCCAGTCTCTGGACGAGAATGCGCTGCTTCAGGCTCTTAAGGATGGCATGATCGCCGGGGCGGGCCTGGACCTCTTTGTCGAGGAACCACGCATCCGCGAGGAATTCCTTACCTCACCCAACACGGTGTTGATGCCGAATCAAGGGAGTGCGACGCGCGAGACGCGGATTGCGATGGGTGAGCTTGTCCTTGCCAACCTCCATGCATTCTTCAACGGCGAAAAGCCGCCAACCACGGTCAACTAAATCGGACGTACCATGATCATTCGCCAGGCACTCTTCGAAGGTCGTATCCACGAAGGCAAGGAAGCCGCCTTCAAGGTGTGGCCTTGCCGCATCCGCCCATGAGACCGGCGCCGTCCACTGGATGGCGCAAAAGCTCTTCGGTCTCCATCGCCAACATGTTCACGCGGTCACGAGCATCTGGCTGGCCCGCCTATTGGTGATCGACGAGGTCCGTTGCGTTCTATTTTCACGTTCTCCTAAACCTCGGCCCCCTTGGTTGGGGAGGCAATATCGGACAAAGCCAGGTGCTCCCGTTGATGAGGGTGCAACGTTTGATGAGGCGGTAACCAGCGGACTTGTATCTTCATCATTCGGCCCCCATATGATGAGATACGTTTTCAGCCTTTTAGGAAACCTGATCCTCCCGGCGCAGCCGGCGGCCTTGGCTAACCTCGATTTTTGCGAACGGCCCGAACTCCGCCATCCTGGCTGGAGATGGCGGCAGGTTTCGTATCTGCCCAGCCAGTGACGAGGACGTAACATGTTCAACAAAAGCCTTCATGAGGCGGTCAGCCTATTCAAAGTCACGTCGGCCGAGAACGGCTCTTACACAGCGAAGCTGCAGGATTTTCGGATCAGACAGGCTCAACGCGTGCGGGAAGCGAGAATTGCCGAGAAACATCTGCGCCTTGAAAAGCGCGCTGGTAAGGGTGGCTCTGCCATTTTCGCACGATGACGGCGGTGTTTGAGCAAAAGATTACCAAGAAAGCCACCAAGCAAGCGAACAAGCAGGCCGGCAGCTTTGACTATCAGAATGGTGCAGGCTTTTACCCATGCAGGAGCAAGAAAAAGGGGAGTCGTCATCGGTACAGGCGGTTTGAAACCGCTGCTGAAGCGCTTCGATTTGCGATCGAGGTACTTCCCGCCGCTTTGCTGCGGGGTTCGGTTCTGGAGGTGGATGAAGCTCGTTTCGACGGCGACCAGATGCAGACACTCTATAAGGCCGATGATTATCCTCTAACGCGTCTGCCAACCGCTCATCAGCTTCCATGATCGTGGGTTTGAAACGTCTCGGTCCCCTTCCCCTTAGACAATCCCCGAGCTCTTGGAGCACGTGACATGACGCTGACTTTCCCAAACGCAAGCAGGAGCTTTGACGACGTGCGCAATGTTGTTCGGTTTACGGGCTATGACGGCATGTTCGAGGTCAGGTTCCACCTTGATGCCGCCGCGCTCTCAGCGGTAAGGTTGTCTGCTTCGGATTATCTACGTGCCTTCGACGCCGCCCGATCAAGCATCTATCGGGTTGCGACGAAGCTTTATCACCCGAAGCGGGGCAGAACCTACACGCTCAGCGCTGCTAATCTGCGGTAACTGGCAGGAGAGGTTCATGAACACCAAGACAATCGTCAGGGAAGTTATCTTTCGCCAGCATTTCCTGTTGCCGGGCGTGGAAAGGCTCATCCACCTGGTTACTTCGAGGTTCAGGTTGTCGAAGAGCCGCTCCATGTAAGTGGGAAGCTAACCACCGAGTATTGACGATCATGTTGACGTCGGGTGGGCGTACGGAAGCCGTACCGGTCACCGAAGGATTGGGCATCGCGATCTGCCTTGCGGCCGTGCCGGCTTGAAGTTCGAGCGTATCCTTTGCATGGGGGCATTGTCCAATATTAAGACTTCTTGGAAGCGGCTGCAGGCTGCAGCGGCGTCTCTGGCCTCAGGCCTTCTTCGCACGCATACTGATCTGAGCCGAGGTTGCTCTCGCGCGATCATCCGTATCTTTTGCCAGTCGCATTTCTCGCAGTCGAAGGGACGGCCTCCCGCGCCTGTTTCACGAAGTCCTGCTCTCTCGCTGCATCTGCTTTCGAGAAGAACTGGCTTCGTATTTTGCTAAAAGTCTTTTTGCCCGCTGACAGGGCTTACTGAAACTTTGTGTGATGGTTTGCCTTTCAGGGCGCGGCCGTTTGTTCGGCCAAAAAAAGCCGGGCATCAGCCCGGCTCAGACCGCTGACAAACCCGCCGATTTTTCTGGCGGGTTTTGTTTTCTGTGGTGGTACGGTTTTCGCACTGTGTCTTGTTGACGCGCGATGTGGTCAGAGCGAGCCTGGTGACCTCATCCCCATGCTGTTTTCGGCGTTTTCGTCAGTATCATTGCGATCTTCTTGATGTTCTGCGCGGCGGCGGCGAGCAGGCATTGCCATTTGACTTTGGTAAGGCCGCGAAAGCGGGCGTAGCGGTGCCCGTGGAGCTGTTTGGCATCGGCGAAGGAGCGTTCGACCGTTTCTTTTCGTCGCCTGTAGATCGCTTTGCCCCAAGGCGTCTTGCGGTGGCTGTCGGTTCGCTCGCGGGCGTCCTGCCAGACATGACGGGTAATGGTTCGCTCTGCCTTGGCGTTGGTCGTGCAGGAGGCCAGAAGCGAGCAGTCGCGGCAGAGGGCGGGATCGGAGCGGTAGTGCTTGTAGCCGTTACGGTCGGTGGTGGCGTAGGCGAGCAACTGGCCTTCCGGGCAGCGATAGCCGTCTGCCTCGGGCTCGTAGACGAACTTCGATTTGCGCGTCATCCCGTCCCTGGGCGGGGTAGGATTGCGATAGCCGGTGACGCCGAGGATTTGTCTTTCCTCCAGCCCCTTGGCGATGCCTGCCGTGGCATAGCCAGCGTCGAGGCCGACTGCACCGACCGCCAGGTCGAAGCGCTCGCGCTGTCGGTCCAGTCGTTCGAGATAAACGA
>NZ_JALJRA010000015.1 GCF_022968135.1 Pseudorhizobium tarimense | reverse complement strand
TCCCATTCCGCTCCCGGTACAGAACGCTGCTTGTTGGCATCCGCTGCAATCAGGCTGGCATCGACGGCAAATCCTTCCGCACCGACCAACCCTTGCGCAAGACAGCGCTCCACCACCGTCTCAAACATATGCCGCAGGATGTCGCTCTGCCGGAACCGGCCGTGGCGGTTCTTCGAAAAGCTGGAATGATCAGGCACCTTGCCGTCCAGTCCGAGGCGGCAGAACCAGCGGTAAGCGAGGTTAAGATGCACCTCCTCGCACAGTCGCCGCTCTGAACGGATCCCCATAGAATAGCCGATGATCAGCATCCGCATCATCAGCTCTGGATCAATCGAGGGGCGACCGGTGGTGCTGTAGAAAGGCTTCAACTGCGCCCGTACGCTGTCGAGTTCGAGATGGCGGTCGATCCCGCGCAGCAGGTGATCCGCAGGAACGTGATCAGCAAGGCAGAAGTCGTAGAAGAGCTGCGCCGGAGCTGCTTGACATCCCATCATCGCTCAATCCTCCGCAAATCAATGCGGCGATTGAATCATGACTACCAAGCACCGACAACGCGAGTTTTTCAACAATATCCGCCAAGAGAAGACGTTTGCGTCGATGCATCCCTGCAGGGGGCTGACAGCGATCATCTATGCCTTGTGGTCGAACACCAACTTACCGTTATAGGATATGGAGAAGCCGGGGTTGTTGTACGTGCCATCTGAGTTCTGAGCAATCAAGGTCCCGCTCACCTCGGTTCCGCTATGTAAGGCAGAATACAGGTCTGCGACGATGTCCTGCATTCTCTCCACCCATGGAAGAAATTTGGCAAGGGTGCTCGTATCGCCTTTCGCTTCTGCTTCTTTCGCAGATTGAAGGGCAGCATTCAGCATCTTTGTATGAAAGATGAGCCTCTCGCCTGTGTCAGCAAGTACCTGAGACCTCGCCTTATCCTCGAACGCCAACTGCGTGGGGCTGTTTGCATGAGGTGAGTTTCGTACAACGTCCAGCACCTTGGCCAGTTGTTCAGGTAGGTTCTTCAGAGCTTCTGCCAACGCCCCTGGGATATCAGGAGAGATATGTACCCTCTCCTTTTCCCAAAAATCTCCTCCTGAGACCGCCTCTCTCGCTTGTTCTGCAAGGGTATGGAGGGAAGCGGGGTCGGAAAGAAATTTTCCATTCGCGCCGTAGAGACCGATATCAAGGTCCTCTTCGACTCCAACTAAAGGGAGTTCCTGCAGAAGATCAGAAGCAGTAGGAACCGCCTGCTGGTTCGTCCTTGAGGATGCCGTGGCTCCCTCCGACCGTGATATTGATCTAAGGTCGCCGCTGAGGGGGTGTTGCATGTTTACAGGCAGCATGGACAGCTTCCTTCTGACAATTCTTCATCAATGATCCGCCACTTGCCTTGCCCGTAACTGTTGACCCCCATGTCTTTCGTCCACCCAGCGGTGCTTATAGGAAGTTCCGGTTTGGGCCGACTGCCGACGAGCTGTCACTTCCAGTTCTGCCTCCCCGGTAGGAGTTGAATGAAGTTGGGGTCCCAGAGGAATTCTGGAAAGGCTGCCGCACCAATAGCTTGCTGAATTGTGGGACAGAAACCTAGTCACGGATGCAGTTATGCATTTTACTCAGGCTGTCCCACAATCGACGACAATGAGAAACCTGAAGTGCAGAACCCAACCTTCGATCCAATCAATCAACCCCAGCACCTAAACAAAGAGACGGCCGCAGCCAGGCAGGTCGAATTTGCCGTGCTGGCGATTGAAGCGGGGCATTCTGATGTGGCTATCACTCTCTCCGGAGCAGCAGAGGAGATGCTGCCTGGCGACCCGGATGTGGAAATCAGCACGAGCCTGCGAAACGCAGAGAAAGCAGTGGCCGAGCTGGGCAGGAAGGCGTGGATCCAAGTAACCAACATCGAGCGGGACTGGCTTAAGCACAGAACTGAGCACTTGGATGCCCGAAATGACATTCGATCTCGATAACGCCTCCTTCTACGTCTACCGCGCCATCAGAAAGCTGCCACTTCCCTCAATCACCCCTCACATGCTCGCATTCGAGGCATGGTATCGGGAGAGGATCACACAGCAAATTGCTGCTCGATCCCCAGCTTAAGAACCCCTTAGGCTCAAGTAGCTGATCTTCCACAAGTCGGTTACCGACGCGTTCAGATTGAGCTTGACCGGAAGCACTCCTCGCGCCATCTCAGCGGTGCCCGTGGCGGCGGGCAACACCTTCGACCGGTGCGGCGGTCTCAACACGATACCCGTAAAATGCCAGAGCGCCACTTCATCCCCGCGAGCCTCCTAGAGACGTATGCGCTCTATCAGATCCCGCACGGGCGAACCTTCGTGGTCGAGTGCCAGAGCTGCGGAGCGATGAAGGAGATTAGCCGGACGGCTCTCGACAAGCTCCCCAGCATGGCAAGCCTGAAGGAGCTGTCGCCGCGCTTCCGGTGTACCTTGTGCGGGGAGAAGAACGCCCGAATAATGGCTGGGGGATGGTCTACCAGAGGGAATGATGCCCGAATGGCTGGTGCACACGATCATGGTGATGGCGGCTGCTGGCGGTCGCATCGTTCGTGGGGCATGCTGCGCAATGGATGGGATGGCTATGAGGGTGGGATTGGCGATCGCGGCGATAGTCGCTCTGGCAGGACCGGCAGAGGCGATTGAGATCTGTAAAGGGGGAGATCGGGCGGCGCGGGGCGTAACGTGCCTGGTCGACGGAGATACCCTCTGGCAGGACGGCGTGAAGATGCGCCTGCTGGATATCGACGCGCCGGAAACGTTCGACGCCGACTGCGGGAGGGAGAAGGACATCGGCGACCTTGCGACAGAGCGCATGCAGGAGTTGATGGCGCACGGCTACAAGCTTAAGGACAGCGGACGGAAGGATCGGACCTCCGATAAGCGGACGCTGGTGCGAGTTGTTTTGCCAGATGGGCGAGACGCCGGGCAGGTGCTGATCAGCGAGGGCCTTGCGCAGCCCTGGCCGAACCGCGGCAATAAGTGGTGCGGACGCTAGGGTCCGATTCAAAAGAAACCCGCCGAGGAGAGATCGGCGGGAAAAGTTGCCTGCACCGGAAGGGACGGATGGCACAGGATATCATGTTGGGTACATCAGCCAGCGGCTATCAAGCCGAGCCCGACGAACCCGATGAAGCAGCAACCAGTAGGGATTAAGATCCAGCGAGCTTGGTAGACACTGTCTTCCACGACGACGCCTCCTGATTGATGGGTGGAAAACTTGAAAAGGATGCGCTCGTTCCGTCCATCAGACCTTCGCAGATCCAGATCAGACGAAGGTCCTATCGGTCCCGCCTGATCTCTCTCTGGATGCGCAGCTCCTCCCGGATCCGATCGGCCTCGATGCCAAGCGTGTTCATGTGCCGGCCTGTTTCGATGACGGCATCCGTCAGCCGCTTCGTCGCCTCCGTATGAGCCTGGAGAGCGTCTGTGGCGCGATTGAGCGCCGTAGGGTCACAATGACCGCTGCCACCTGTGCGGCGCTCGACGTGGCGGCCGGAGCCGCTTTCTGCCCTGAGAGGATGCCGAGATACCGAACGGCGAAGATCACAGCCAGGACGGCTCCGAAGGTGATCAGCGCAGGCGGTGGGAGATTAGCCAGTTGTTCAATTCCTGATTTCCCCCTGGTCGTGAGCCGCACGGTGGATGTTGACGAGCTCGCCAAACGCGAAGAGCGGATAAATGGCGAGCCACATGCTCACGACATCAGAGGATGCGAAGCCGAGATTCCCGACCTCAGCCATTACACAGCACCTGGCGCTGCAACCTTGGCGGTCTGCTTTTCAGCAGCCTGGGTGGCCGCCTTGACCATGCCCTGCTGTTCCAGAGCCTTCGCCTCGTGAGCAGTCAGCATCGGAGTGTCGCCTACCTTGTAGCGGCGGAACGCCTGCGTCACTTCCACCTTGACCAGCTTGCGCTTGCCTTCAGCCATCGGAGTTTTCTTAACCTGGAATGGTGATCAGTTCACCAAATCGATTTCCTAGAAGACGGCCACGCCGGCAGGAGAGAGAGGGCGAACCTCTGTGATCTCCACCCATGGGCTGTCCTCGTCTGCATCCTCCGCCTTGACGCCGATCGCCACCTGATGGCTCTTCATAGGCACGGCGTCAGCATCGGCCGTAAAGGTCAGCGTGTGGCGCGTCTGGCCGATCAGCGTGCCGGAGGCGCCTCGGATCTCCTGAAACCCCTCGACGGCGTACAGCGTGCGGTAGACTGGGACCCCAGGCTGCGGGTTCTATGGGTCGCCAGTGCCTCGCCAGGCATGCGAAGCGTTACGGGATAGCCGTTGGGCTGGGAAATGTCAGAGACCGAGCGAATAGCGTCGGCCACCTCGGCGGCGATTGCGTTCCAGTCGTCCGGCATGCTTGTGTTCCTCAATACGAGAGAAGCTTATGGACCGCTTCATCATCATTTCCGGATGCTCTGGCGGCGGCAAATCCACCCTACTGGAAGAGCTGCGACGCCGTGGCTATGCCACCGTCGAGGAGCCGGGGCGGCGCATTGTTGCCGAAGAGTTGGCAAACGGAGGACGTGCGCTGCCGTGGGTCGACCTGGCGGCCTTCGCTTGGAGAGCCATCGAAGTATCCCTCGCTGACATTCACGCGGCCAAGCAACTGGACGGACCTGTGTTCTTCGATCGAGGTCTGTTGGACGCGACTGCCGCCCTTGAGCAGGTCTATGGCGAAAGATCCAAGCTGGGGCTTCCCCGCTTCAACAGGAATGTGTTCCTCACGCCGCCCTGGCCGGAGATTTACGTCAACGACAGCGAACGGCGGCATGACATGAAAGCGGCGGTAGAAGAGTATGACCGGCTCCTCTCCTTTTACCCAAGCCTTGATTATGAGACCGTGCTTCTTCCGAAGGTCTCGGTAGAAGAGCGGGTTGATTTCGTGCAATCTTACTTGGGGCTAAAGCCTCGCCAGAGTTAAACGGTCGTCATTCCCGGCGTTGGCAACGATATCTCTTCGAGGATTCCCTCGACGATCGGCAGCACGGCTTTGTCGGGTGCGCCACTGACCACGCTCCACTTGATGCCCTTGACCCCCGTCAGCACCTTCTGCGGACCGGCAGCCACATCGGGCGCGAGAGAGGCGGGCTTCGCCAGTTCCCGAAGGGCAAGCTCGTAGGCCGCCTTCTCGATCGGCGCAGGCACAACGTCACTAGGCAGATTGGAGCCCCGCCATACACCACGTCGGCGCGAGGCCAAAGGAGATCCAGTTCCGCAGAAGCGACGGTGCCAGGGTAGCGCGGGCAATAGAGGGCATCGAGAGCTTGGCCGGCACGAACGACCGCAGCGATGCGCTTCGCGTCGTCGACACCTGCGGCGGCCCAGGCCGCATTGCCTCCGGCTTAGTGATAGGCCAGCGCAGCCGGGAGATTACCGTAGTGTTCCATGATCAGCCTCTGGTGCTTGAGCGTGCCCACAAGCCCCTTTTGCGCGCTCCCCCCGAAAGGGAACAGCTCAATGCATGAACGGAGACCAGCAGGAGCCGGCGACGGGCGGAGGTCGCTTGGCGTGCTGCGTCACGACTAGTGAGCGTCCGAAGTGGATGTGATCGTTGCGAATTTGATTTCGAAACTTCTTTACAACGTTTCGCTGATAAGCCCGATTAGCCCGAAAGGGATATTATCGTGGAAACCAGTTGGGGAGAGCCTGCGTGTCGTCGATCAGAAGCAAGATGTTGTTTATAGGCCTCGGGATGTTTGTCCTTGCGGGCGGGGCGGCAGGTACGGGTCTCTGGAGTGCGAAGGAACTCACAAACAACGTTGTTGAAGTTTCAACGACTGCCGATCTCCTACGAAATCACATGCAAGCCGATATGATGCACGATGCTCTGCGGGCTGATGTCCTCTCAGCAATCCTTGCACAGGACCCGACCGCGAATATCGATATTGATGATGTGAAGGCCGACTTGGCCGATCATGTCAGCTCCTTCCGTTCCTCGATCGCTGCGAACAAGGGTTTGGCTGCGGGCTCCTCGATCAGCTCCGTTCTTGCGGAACTGGACAGCCCTTTGCAGGCCTATATCGATGGCGCATCCTCGCTCATCAACGAAGCTTCGACCGACCGCGCTAAGGCACTAGCTGGCCTTCCGACCTTCAAGGCTCTGTTCTCCGACCTTGAGACTGCTATGAGCACGGCTGGTGACAGCATTCAGAAGCTATCCGATGATGTCATGCGCGATAGCGAGGCCCTTTCCTCGCTCATCAACAAGATGCTGATGTCGCTTCTCGGCGTCACCCTCACTGCCGCGCTGGCCGTGATCTATGCCAGCCGTAGAACGATGATACTGCCGATCAAAGCTCTTTCAGACGATATGCAGAAGCTAGCCGGTGGACAGACGGACCTGACGCTTCAAGGAAAGAACCGGAAAGACGAAATCGGTGACATGGCCGCAGCAGTTGAGGTCTTCCGACTCGCCGCCATTGCTAACAAACAGCTTGAAACACAGGCAATCGCGCAGCGGGAAGCAGCGGAGTCTGATCGGATGCGCCTGGCCGCGGAGGCGGAGGCTACGGCCCGGCTGAAGCTTCAGCAGGCAACTTCCAGCCTCGCCACAGGCTTGCGACGTCTGGCCTCGGGTGATCTCAGCTTCCAGCTCACGGAACCTTTCGCACCCGATTTCGAAGATCTACGCCATGATCTTAACGCAACCGTTGAGCAACTGAGCGCGACCTTGACATCAGTGGCTCATGCCGCCGGTTCCATCGACAGTGGCACCCGCGAAATCAGAATGAGTTCTGATGATCTATGCAACCGAACTGAACAGCAGGCCGCTTTCCTCGAACAAACCGCTGCAGCTCTCGATGAGATCACCGCCAATGTCTCTAATGCATCAAAACGTGCCGAGGAGGCACGCAATGTTGCCATTGACGCCAACAAAAGCGCTGCGCGGTCGGGCGTAGTCGTCGCCAATGCGGTTCAGGCAATGCAGCGCATCGAACAATCATCGGAAGAGATTTCGAGCATCATTGGCGTGATAGACGAGATCGCCTTCCAGACCAACCTGCTGGCGCTCAATGCCGGCGTCGAGGCTGCCCGAGCAGGCGATGCAGGCAAGGGATTTGCCGTGGTCGCTCAGGAAGTGCGCGAGCTTGCACAGCGCTCGGCCAAGGCTGCCAAAGAAATTAAGGACCTCATTCGCAACTCGTCAAGCGAGGTCGATTGCGGCGTGAAGCTGGTGCAAGACACAGGGGAAGCGTTGACCGCCATTGGACAATACGTGGCGACCATCAACCAGCATATGGATGCCATTGCTACCTCGTCACGGGAGCAGTCGCTTGGACTTGCCGAGGTGAATACTGCCGTCAACCAGATGGACCAGGTTACCCAGCGCAACGCGGCAATGGTTGAGGAAACCACCGCTGCGAGTGCAGCACTTGCCAGCGAGAGCCGTAAGCTGCACGAGCTCGTATCCCAGTTCCAAGTTGCCAAGAGAAGCGATGAAAGCCGCAAGGCAGCTTGATTGAGGTTGATCGCCAACCATCTTCTGAGCGCCGGGCATGACTGCCTGACCGGCCTGCTCAATGGTGTTCGCCTGCTTTCCGGTCGAGACGTCGGTGTTGCTGGCCTTGATGCCAATGCCACCAACAGCAGAGACTTCGGCATTTGCTGCGAAGTTGCCTTCGCTGTCCGCAAGGGGGCGGCTGGTCCCTTCCGGATCGGGCTTGATCGGCTCCATGCCAGAAGGAGCGGTAGAGGATGGAGTGGTCACCGTCATAGTTGGAGACGCTTAGCCTCGCTTTGTCTGCGCCGCTGCTGCTTTCCATAGAGATGGATCACCCTCCTTTACCACCTGGAGGAGAGCTTCCTTCTCTCTGCGATAGACCTTCCAGAAGCTTGGGTCGTGCTTCGCTATCGTCAAAGTGTTATCGATCAAGTCGGCGATCTTGATGGTCTTGGCGGCCGCCGGCGCTTTGGCGAGGTGCAACAGGTCCTTGTGCTTGCGCACCCGCCGGTTGCCATCGGACGGCTTGGATACGTCTGTCAGCCAATCCACAAGTTCGGCAACCTCTTGGCCGAACTCCTCCCTGATCTCCTCGATTGCCACGGGTGTGTCTTCGACCACATCATGGAGAAGCGCCGCGGCGACCATCTCCTCAGTATGCGGAACCGATCGAACAAGTTCAGCCACCGCAATGGGGTGCACGATGTACGGCTCGTTGGTGTACTTTCGTCGCTGACCGATGGCGCCGTGAGCCTTCGTAGCAAACATCCTTGCCCGTTCTTCCAAGTCTCGCATCCGCTGTTTCTCTGTTACAGCCCGGTATGGATCGTCGATCCGCTCTGATGCGGCTTCTCCATTGCCTCTAAGATTGCCGCCGCAATCAGTTCGCTCCCGTGTTCAGATGGCTCGATCGCGTTGGCGTAGTGCTGGTCCTTTGAGAACATCACCCGCAGATCGATCAGGGATAGTCCGCGCTTCGCCGCCTCACGGGTGATGACGTCGTTCAGAATTCCAAGGGCAAGGTTAGCTACACGGCGCTGGTGTAGATCTGGCAGCATCGCGTCGTAGATCGTGCAGATTGCCATGGGACGATTGAAACGCTCAGCTTCATTGAGGAGCGTTCGGTACCGGTCCCGAAACCTATCCCTGATGACCCGCACTTTTTCTAGCGCCTCAGTGACAGTGCTCACTGATTCAAGCAGCACACCAATCGACTGCAATGCGTCATTGCCGCCAGCGCTGATTACGAGGAAGGTCGCGTCGTCGGGAACGCTGTTCAGCTGGCTGATAGCGCCCTCGATAACGGCGCCGTCCCGAGCCAGCAGAGTGACTTTACCGTCACTGACCTGCGTAATCAGGACCGAAGTGACATCTCGGCCTCGCGGGACATAAGCCGCATTATCGAGGATCGAGTCACCAATCAGAACAACATGAACCATGCGCCACCTCTTTCAGTGGTGCTGAAACAACTCGCGTCGCTTTTGTTCCCGGGCCCAAAGCAAAGACACGCTAGTACAGTCCTTTCACGGTTGTGGTCGTCGTCTGGGATTGCCGGTTACCCACCAGACGACCGAAGGCGCCGGGCGTAGCGTCGACTTGATCCTTGAACGCGCCGCCCGGGAAAAGGCAAAGCTCGTCGAGATAAGCCTCATTCCATGCTCCCTGGACGAGGAAGACATTGCCGACCTCGCACTGTGACAAGAACGGTTCGGCGCGTGTCACCTTGTCCGTTTCCGGATCGGCTTTCACCGTCCAGCCCGCGAGCATTGAAACATAGTCCTTCGCCTGCACCTTGCCCGCCTGTCCCGGATCCTGCGGTAGGCTGATCAGAACATCAGTGCCGTCGAGCTCCGCAGTTGTCTTGATCAGCCTCCGAACCGCATTCCCTTCGTCCTTAGTCGTGACGACATGACCGACCACATAGGAGCCGTCGTCCGCCTTTCTCAGCTTGACACGGGCAGTTCTGGCAGCTGTCGTTTTCTTCGTAGCCGCAAGGAGGTCAACGGTCTGGATCGGCCCGCCGTTACGACCTGTATGCTGCAGGGATGCAAGCTTGGGATGAACGTATCGGGCAGCTGCCTTGGCCATGTCATCCCGTCGCCCAGGATCCGCCTTGTTGTCCCTCATGACCTTCAACATGTAGTCGAGTGGCGTATCTCCAGTGGCCGCCACCTCGCCTGCCGCTCCTGCGTTGCCTTATTTGGGCGGCCGATCTCGCGACCTGAGCCTTCCCTTCTACCGCCTCTCGACATGATTGATTTCTTTAAGCAAATTTTGATTCTTATTCAAATTGCCCGCAAAGGCGCTCGGGCAACCGAACCAACGGCGAAGGACCAGGTGGTTTACATTCTTAAGAGGAATGACGGTCTCCGTCGCGAAGTTCAATAAGCAGTGGCGGCTCTCCATTAGGAAGCCTTGATCTCCACGTGGCATATGACGCATCAATCGTGTGGGCAGGAAGCGCTCAGCGCCCTCGAAGGCTAGCTTGGGGTGCAAGCCAAGAGGATGAAGAGCTCAAATCGGGTGCCCTTCAGCGCGAGTTCAATGCTGTAAGCCAAGCGATCGTTGCATCAGCAATTTGCCTAGACTCCTTTTATGATCATGTTGCACGCCATGCCCCCACAGCCTCTTCTGTCAGGACGGCATGGAGAGAGAAGAAGACCCTCCCGTTATGCGCAGGTCGGGGAAACGCTGCGGGCAACATTTTCCATCAAAGACGCTCAATTCCAGCCTTTAAGGCTAAATCTCAAGGCGCTCTTTAAGTTGCGTGACGCAGCGGTACATCCTTCAAATAAACCAAAGGCACCTCGCATACACCCGGACTTAGCTATTGCGACGGAATGGCGTTTGACAGCGTTTCGGGGAGATGTAGCCGATTGCCTCGCATCCGGCTGTCTAGGGTTGAGACTCAATTCATAGCCAGAACGCAACAAAGGTAGCCAAGGCGACTGCGGAGAGGAAGTTTCTGGCGAGCTTGTCGTAACGCGTTGCGACGCGTCGGAAGTCTTTCAGTCGGCAGAAGGCGTTCTCGATGAGGTGGCGGCTCTTGTAGCGTTCGGCGTCGTATCGGATTGCCCTTGTGCGATTTGAACGGCCAGGTATCACGGGGCGATTGCGGACTGGCGCAGTCGCTTTCGCAGACTGTTGGCGTCATCCCTTGTCCGCAAGGAGATATCGCGCACCCTTCAGACCAGCCAGCAAGTGCGGCGCGACCGGGTTGTCTGCCGCATTGCCACCGGTCAGCATGAACGCAAAAGGGCGTCCGATCACGTCGGTGAGGACGTGAATTTTGGTGGTTTGCCCGCCGCGCGAAGGTCCGATAGCCTGATTCTTCGCCCCCCTTTGCCGCCATGGGCCGAGCGGTGCGCCTTGACGCAGGTGCTGTCGATGGAGGTGCTTTTGGTGCCGCGCCGGACGTCGCGAGCGCCTCGACCAATTCAGTCCAGAACCGTTTGCGAGACCAACGATTGAAGCGGTTGTAGACCGTGGTCGAAGGGCCATAGTCGCGCGGACAATCGCACCACCGGCAGCCGACCTTGAGAACGTGGATGATGCCGGAGATCACTGGACGATCATTGACCCGGCGAGCCCCGCCCTTGTTCCTCGGCAACAGGCGCTCAATGACCGCCCATTGCTCGTCCGACAGCCAAAACAAGCGACCCATTTAAGCCTCCAATCGATTGATTGGAAATCTTGAATCTGATTTGCCGTGGTAAATCAACATGTTCAATTGGTTCCGGCCCTAGGACTTCTCTGGGACCTGAGTCGGGTGATCGAGTATCGATCTCCTGACTTGACGAGGTTCATGAGTGGGTTCAGCACGAGCGTTGATGAGCTATTCCCGGATGGCGCCAACGCCGACCTTCACTAAGGTAGAAATCCCCTTCGGGCTGTAGGTGAGGTTCTCCTTCCTACTGTCTTGCCTTTGGCGAGCTCCTGGGCGAACCTCTCGTGCCGGGCGTTTTTCAGGACTGCGCCTGCCACGGTCTTGCCGTGTGTGCACCAGCGCAGCGATGTGCCTGACCGGCCCGAGGGTTATTTCGCAGAGGAGACCGCTACCGTCTGCTGGACAGCCGCCTCCTTGTGAAAATACTTGAAGTAAGCGTGAACCTTGGCCGCCGTGTTAGAACTGCCGTCAAACTCCACGCCAATGCGGCGATTGCGATACCAACGGATCTTGGCCTCCACAGCGCACAAGCCATCACACCGCAGCGTTACTGAACTGCCGACCATGCCCTGGAAGTACCCTCTCAGTTCAATCGCTCCCCCTGAAATCGACAGGTCACGTAACACGCCGCCGGTCTCCATTCCCATGTAGACAACAACTACGTCCGCAGAGGTCCGACGCCTGTTTGCGCGTCTCGGCTTCTTGCCACCAGCCTGAATGGGTGCACTCAGATGATGCATGATCGGGCTCCTTACACTCCTCGTGGGGCAAAAATTGCCTGCTTCCAATTACAGAGGGGTTGAAGATTTGCCTACAGTTTTAGGCACTTCACAACAAATCACCTACAGGACTTTGAACATATGTTGCTGAACGCAAAGCCTGTGATCATGCAGGCCCGGACGGGAATGATAACAGCGTCTTCTGCCCTTCGCTGCAACCGATAGGACTTTAGTCCGATGAAACCGATGCGCCCTGTGGACGTTTGAGTGTCGCAAAAAAACGGAGACAACCAATGCAAAAACTGCTTCTCGCTGTAGGTGCGACATGCCTCATCACGTTTGCTGCGCCAGCCATGGCTCAGGCACCTGCCCCCAATGATGACACCAACACCGCAGCTCAGTCCGAAGACGACGATGGCTTCGATCTTGGTTGGCTCGGACTAATCGGCTTGGCCGGTTTGGCTGGCCTGAAGGGACGCAAACGGGACGATCATACGACCGCCGTCCGCCGCTGAAGGTGCAGGAGGCGCCGCTGAACGACGGCGCCCCCTTGGATCCCGAATGCCGACTTCTATGCCGCCTCCTGGCGCTTCCGAGCTTCCCGCTCGCGCCGTCTGGCGTTCTGAGCCTCAGCCCAGCTGAAATCCTGAATGTCTTGATCGAAGCTCGGGGCGGGCTTTGCGTCCTCTGCAAGCCATCCCCTTATCAAATCCCGTTTATCCTCTTTTTCGGGGTTATCTGTAAAGCCGTCATATGCGTAAAACTCGTTATCCTGCAATGGCTTGCGGTCGAACGCTGAAGAAATTTGTTCGATGGCGCGCTTGCGGCGGTAGTTTCCGATCTGCCGACTGATGCCTTCCTCATTCTTGCACCACTTGGTAAACGCCTGTCCACCGGCTTCTGGCCGAGCCCATGCCCATAGTGCCCGGCGTTGGTTCGGAAACGGGACGAGCTTGATCATCTCCATAGCCGCTTCCCATATGCCGACATCGTTGGTGGTGGCCCGCAGGTTCTCCGGGTCGAGCCACGCCCAATTCGCCTCATGCTTTTCTTTCTCGTCCCAGCCGTTCATCTCCGCGAAGGTGTGAACGTAGCCGTGGTTGACGGGTTTCAGCGTGGCCGGCTTCCGCCTTCGTTCATGCTGCTCTCCCGCCGAAAAGCTGCCCTTGCCTATCCCCGAAGGTTCGGCAGGCTCGTTCCCAGAGAAGGCCAACGAGGGCAGCACGCTTGTTCGTGATCCCGTCGAGACCAAAGCACCAGTATTGTAGCATACCGACCGGCACGCGGTCGAAGAACTCCAGGAACCTGGTAACGTCGTTCTCCATGATCTCAGGGTAGTTCTTCCGGAACGCGAGGATGATGTCGCTAGTTGCCCAGATGCCCGTCTCATCAAGCGCCGCCTTGTTATTCGCACAGCCGGCAAGCGCCATGATTACGAACCTTGCATGGTCCTGCCCGTGCCGATTGATGATCCTCTGCAGTGTCGCAACGGCGCGAGTCTCACCCACCGCCGGGATGACGTTCTTCTCCACGACCTTTACGCCGAACTCTTCGAAGATCGCCTCTGCCAAGGGGTGCTTCATCCAGCCTTCCCCTTCGGCTTGACCTTGGCCCGCTGAGGCCAGCCCCTGCGGTCTCGGATGGCTTGACAGCGTTAAGCCCAAGATCGAGTACCGCCGCTATCCTCCGAAGCGACGCGTCCTGATCGTAGAGCTCCCTTGCTCGGGCATCGCGCGCGTTGACCTGTGCCTGTGACGGCCGGTGGCGCTTCTGCCTGCCGAGCACGTTGTTGATGGCGCTATGGGAGCGCTTGAAGAGCCTAGCCACGCGGGAAATCTTGACGTCTGGATACTCCGCCACCGTCGCCCTTATGATCGAGACCCGGATGGCGACGTTGATTTCATCCATCGTCTTCGCCGTCATCTCCTCATAGGTCAGGCCGTGCTCGGCGCATTTCGCGCGGATGAAGGACATCGGCCCGCTGATGACCAGATCGACTACCGGCTCCGCTTTCGGCTGAGGCTTCTCGCAGGCGCGGTTTATAATCCTGGGGCGGCCGTAGCAGGCTAGATGCACTTTCCTCGCCTTAACGATGATCTGGGCTTCGTAGGAGTGGGCTTGCATCATGCTCGCTTTCCCATGCGCTCCACGGCCACGGTCTTCCCGCCACCCATGAACAGCTTCTCAGCCTTCGCCCGCTTGGCTTGCTCTATGGATGGCGTTCCCTCGCACTCTCCACCGACGATGGGAAAGTTGAAGTATCGGAGGAGATGAGCAGCACAGGCCTTCTATGCTGCTCCCTCGGTCGGATAGATCAGCGGCTTATCGCCCTGGCCCATAAGCGGCTTGGGCTGGGCATCCTGGGCGAAGCGCACATCATGACACGGTAGCCACCAGGGACCGGCTGAGGGTAAGCGCTATACTTGTTCATTCTACTCCTCGTGAGTAACGGGCCGGGAACGAAAAAAGCCACGGGCTATTAGGAGGGTGGACAACAACCTTCGAGGCTGACGAACATGCTTGCCAACCATTGGAAAGAACCCGTCGTGATCCGGGATGGAAAGATTCAGATCTCGCTGGCTACGCCTGAACAGGCCATCAATTGGCTTGCCCATGAGCGTGATCAGAACAGCGGCAAGTGGCGCAAAGCCTGGCAGACGTGCCGCGCCGTGCACGAAGGCAAGCTCCCGGCGGAAGAAGCTCGGTCGGCCGTATTGTTGGTCGCCCAAAGCACCCACTGACAGGGCCACCAGCCGCCGCGCTTGTATACTGCATAACCTGCGAACTCGTTCATTGTGCTGCTCCCTGACGCTTGCGGCATATCTCGCTTGCTTTGTGCTCGACGCGAGCCATGGTCATCAGCAACGGCTTCAGGTCGTCGGGCGCGGTGTGCGCTAGGCCATGACACGGGTTGCGCGGCCACCGTTCAACCTGGGCAGGACGCCGCGGGGGATAGCGATCCAGTTGGCGGGATCAGTGTTTAACCTGTTGCCATCGATGCACTTGAGGCAAAGGCCTTCCGGTACGGGGCCGGCCAGCTTCTCCCACTCGTGCACGTGTTTCAGCAAATAGCGGCTCATAGCCCGTGTGCGGATTGACCTCATCGATGCTGACGTAGCCATCTTTTAATACCCGCTGATGGCCGAGATACTGCGTGTTGTGCGGGAGTTGCCCGCGCTTGAACTGTGTCCTGCGGGCGTTGGGACGGCGGCCGCCCTTCCCCGGCGGGCAGGGCTTCCCTTGTTGACCGGTGTCTGCCCCTTCACGAAGAAGCCGGTACGGCCCGTCTTCCACCCCTTGCGCTTGCGCAGCGCGTGGAGATTGCCCGCCGCCACATCCTCACGTACGAACTTCTCGGAGAAATGCGCGGTGATAGTCAGCGATCGGCAACAGCCGGTTCTCTTCCAGCCATTGCATCTCGGCTTCGCTGTGGGGGATTTGCGTGCCCTTCATCTGTCGCCCCCGTCCGTGATGGCCTTGCTTTCCAGCGTTTCAGGCGGGCGGAAGATGGTCGGCAGCATCGGCCGGAAGCGGTCGCCGTGGTTCGCGACGAGGGTTGCGGCCTTCAGGGACAAATCCGAGTTGCGGATAAGCTGCTCACTAACCGCCACAATGGCGTCGGTGCGCTTCACCTCTGTCACCATCTGCTCCGTCGTCAGGTTCTCCTCGCTCAACCGCTCAAGCTGGGAGAACAGGTGATTGTTCAAGTCGATCAGTCGGTTCTTCATGCTGCTGTCCTCGCTTCTTCGCGTTTTGTCATGGTTTCTTCGCTCACCGACAGATGCTGGCCTTTGCGCTTGAACCAGCCGTCCTCGATGCTGTGGATGGCAATCCAGGCTCCGACTTCGCCGCGGTGTTTGATGTTCGGCGCGATGCTGCCGCTGACGCGACCAGGCCAGATACCATCGCCTAGTGTCGCCCTTCCGTGCCCATTCCGATGGGCATGACACGGCCACGCCGGCAGAGCTCGAGCAGTTCATCACGCACCACGGGATCGGCTCAAAGGCCGTGCTCTATCTGTCGGTAGCCATATACACGGGACTCAGAGTGTCTGATCTTGCGGTTCTCGGCCCGCAGCATCGTCGCGCTGACGCCTTCCACCTAAGGCTCTTCAAGAACCGAAACAGAACGCCCGTCGATCTCATCGTGCCGCTGCATCCGATCCTTGAAATCGTACTCGCCACGCATAAGGTCACCGCTCTGACATACCTGGTGACTGAATTCGGCAAGCCGTTCAGCGTGAAGGGGCTGGGCAACCGGATCTCGTACTGGTTCAGGCAGGCGCACTTGCCGCACCTGACGTCGCATTCTGTGAGGAAGGGGCTTGCCACGGACGTCGCTCAAAACGAGGCGACGGACAGCATGCTCGAAGCGATGTTCGGGTGGCGGGACGCGAAGACGTCGAAGATCTACACGCGCAATGCAGAGCGTGCCCGCCTGGCAAGGCAGACGGTCGCGAAGATCAGCTGGTATGGGATCGGGAGCAAGCTGCTGACGCCCGATGAAGCCGACGAAGGTGTGGCAGGGTGTGGCAGCGGCGATTGATATCGCTTGGAAACTATTTCAGTCCAAGTGTGGCCGAGAGAGGCGTAAGCTAGCAGGAACTCTAAATTTTCCCACTCCGGGCAAGGCCTCCAACCAAGAACAACCCGAACGCCGTATAAGCCCCTCATCCCGGCCAATACGCATCTGCCCGATAATCCGCCGGGATCTCCTTCAGCGCCGTGAGCCGTTCCGCAACGAATTCGATCTGCATCGCCAGATAGCGCAGCTCGCGCGGCATTCTGATCCCGGTTGCAAGCTCGCGAGTGCGCCAGCGGTCGTAATCGAGCCGCTTCAGCCGCCGGTCGGCTTCGCGGCGGACATCGGCCTTTCGCGGCGAGAAGCCGGGCACCTCGACGTCCGTCAGTTCGCGCAGCGTGTCACGCCCGCCTTCGATCACTCTCAGATTCATTCGAAACCTCGTCGCCATGACTGCGAATCTCGACGATTCGCGGGCGGCGCGGCAAGCACGAATTCTCGCCGATGATTCTTGGCGCCGGGTGGGGATCTTTGGTAAGATCGTCCTGTCGAACGGCGGGGGAGGACTGCCGAACGGCAGATGCGGGAGGAGAAACTTCGATGGCGTATCTGGACGTCGTGACGGCCATCAATCCGGTGGTTCTTGCCATCCTGGCGATCGTTCTACTCTGCGGGGCCTTCGACCGATGGATGCAGCCGAAATAGCGCCGCCAGCGGCCGCGGCTTTGCTGCGGCGCGCAATCCTGCTATCCATCCGCTCTCTTTTCAGACGAGGGACGCGGCAATGCAGGATACATTCGAGTTCAAGGACAGCTCCGCCTCTCTGAGCGCGACCCTTCGCGGCGTGATCGGCCGGATCGCCGGGAACTCTGTGACGCTGCGCGAGCTGATGGCGGAAGTCGGCGAGCACGGGTTGCTTCTGATGTGCGCGCTGGCCTCCCTGCCCTTCCTGATTCCCGTCTCGATCCCCGGCGTCAGCACCGTCTTCGGTTTCGCGATCATCCTGATCAGCCTGTCGATCACCTTCAACCGCCTGCCATGGCTTCCGAAGCGCATCCTCGACCGGCGGCTCGACACGACGAAGCTCGTGCCGGCACTGGAAAAGGGCGCCAGCATCGTCTCGCGACTCGACGCCTATATCAAGCCGCGCATGGCGGGCTTCGTCGCGGGTGCCGTGATGAATCGGCTGAACGGACTTGCGATCGCCTTCGGCGGCGTACTGTTGATGTTTCCTCTGGGTTTCGTGCCGCTGTCGAACACGCTGCCCGGCATTGCCATCCTGCTACTGGCGACCGGCATGATCCAGCGCGACGGGCTGATCGTTGCGGCGGGTTACGCCTTCCTCATCTTCACCGTGATCTATTTCGTGGCGCTCGGCTATCTTGCCTTTAGCGCCGGCCAGGGACTAGCGGAAATTCTCCAATAATCGGGTCATCTGTCTCTTCCCCGCGTCTGCCGGCGGCGCTGCCACCAAACGACGGCCTGCCTGCGCCGGCGTCGGACGAAATGCAGGTCATGGGACAGCACGAGGATGCCGAGCGGCAGCATCCAGAAGCCGAGGATCGGCAGGAAGCCCAGCGTCCCGGCTATGATCAGCGTACCGCCGATCCCGATCCGGCCGGCGCGCGAACGCGGCATCGGGATCTGCCACGAACCGAGCGCCAACCGGCCGCTGTCGGGGTCCATACCGAAGCGTACCTTCTTTCGTTCCTTCATTAATGCCTGAAGCCTCATAACCTCTGCCATAACGGCTGCAGATGGGGCGAGAACTGTGGCAAAACAAGCAAGCCGCATTTTTTTCGAAAAAGCCCTTGGCAAACGGGCAAAGCATTTGTATTACCCCGCTCACCGCCGCCACATAGCGGTTGTTCCCTGGTAGCTCAGCGGTAGAGCATTCGACTGTTAATCGACAGGTCGCCGGTTCGAATCCGGCCCGGGGAGCCAAATTCTTCCAAAGCCGCGATTTTCTCGCGGCTTTTTTATTCGCAAAATCAGTCACGCTTGCTGGTGCTCTTATCTTGTCGACACTAAGGCGGTTGATGAAGCCCTGCAGATCCCCCAGCACCTCGGGATGTCACGCAATCAGCTTTGCCAATCATGCGCCATCGCTTTGATTAGTACCTGAGTAGGCTTGATCGAAACAGGCCTGCGCCACCGTCGTTGAATGTGTTCACTGGCGGACGCACGCCCGATCACTGTAAGGTCATCTGGAATGGGGCCGAAAGCCGCCATTTCAACAACGATCTGCATGTGACTGACATAGGGTGGTAAGCCGTCTGTCCGCTGCTGGGCAACCACCGTATAATGCGGACATTAGCACGCTTGCCGCGGCAATTGAAAATCATCCGGCGAATGACGTTCGGGCCACTCCTTCACAGGCGCATAGAATGAAGTCTACTGGTGGTTCATGTGCCGGTTTAAAGACGAGGTTGATGCACTACCACATATGTCCTAACAATGGTTGGCACCCGCCCATGGATGGCTGTAGCGGTCGATACCTGTCAAAAGTGAAAGCACCGCCTTGAACGTTGAACCGAGTATCATTCCCGAAGACGAGCCGCAGCGCGTTGCTGCGGTAAAGCGTTACGACATACTCGACACGCCGGCGGACGGATCGTTCGACCGGATCACTGCCATCGCCGCCCGCCGTTTCAAGGTGCCGATCTCCATCATCAGCATTGTGGATCACGACCGCATCTGGTTCAAGTCGCACCACGGCGTACCGGTGGAGCAGATCGGACGCGATCCGGGGCTGTGCGCCTCCGCCATTCTGTCTGCGGACCCCTACATCCTTACCGACGCCAAGGTCGATCCCCGCTCCCTCGCGAACCCACTGGTTGCGGGGGAGTTCGGGCTCCGGTTCTATGCAGGTGTTCCGCTACGGACCAGCGATGGCTACAATCTTGGTACGCTGTGCATCATCGACAAGGAAGTTCGTCCAATAACTGAGGGCCAGATTGATGAGCTCAGAGACCTTGCCTCGGTGGTGATGGACCAAATGGAACTGCGCTTATCCGCACGGCAGGCGGTCGCCAAAGCGGAAATCATGGCTCGTGAGATCGACCACCGCGTCAAGAACAGCCTTCAGTTCGTTTCGGCTATGCTGAACATGCAGGGTCGTCTGCCCGATCTTCCGCCTGCCGCCTCGGAGCAGTTGCAGATGGCGGCAAATCGTGTGGGGGCGGTTGCCCGGGTTCACCAGAACTTCTACACCGAAGCTGCCGACGAGATATCCTGCGTGGGTTTCCTGCGTCGGTTGTGCGGCGATCTCTCCCACATCCTCGACAAGCTCGTGAAGGTGGATGGCGATGAAGGGAACGTTCCCACGGAAAGCATCCAGCCAATTGGTCTAATTGTGAATGAGCTTGTCACCAACGCTGCTAAGCACGGCGCGACAGAGATCAACGTTGCCTACGAGTTCAGGGGTGGCGCTCACCAACTCAGCGTCAGGGACGACGGCAACGGCTTGCCCGTTGGTTTCGATCTGGACCGCAACTCAGGCGGTCTTGGAATGAAGGTGGTCAAGGCTCTCGCGAACCAACTCAGCGGACATGTTTCTGCCGCTCCCAACCCTGGTGATAGGGGTTGCTGCTTCACAGTGGTGTTCTGCGACCAGCGATTCTTAAACTGACGTCCTGTGCTTGCTCCTATAGCCGACTGCTTGCCTGCGAGAGCTTGATCGTACCTGCATCCGACTCCGATTAAGTCCATGATCGGTGCCACTTGATGGCGGTTTTGGAGTCACGGAGGAAACTGAGCTAACGTTCGAGATGAGGTCGGGAGCATACCTTCATGGGCGCTTCCAGGAATGTCCGCAAAGAAGGCGCGAAGCGGAAGCCATCTGATCGCCTGAAATCCGCTGACAAACGCTGTCATACTAGAGTGGTCGTGATCGCCGGCTTCCGCCGTAGACCAATGGCTGCCAGCCACTCGTCAACCAGCCGAGCATATTGGCGAGTGCCGAGGTGGTCGGCGTGATCGATCCGACCAGGAAAGGCAAAGTCATCGAGCGGCCCTCCCCTCCGCTCAAGCCATGCACCCCTAGTTTGCCAGCTCAGGCGATGCGATAACCGCCGTCAACCGGCAGCGTCACGCCGGTCACGAATCTAGACATCCATGTCTTGAACCGAAAGCACCTGTTCGCCGAGGGCGCTGGAACCAGACCCCATTTCGCGTGGTTGGGGCAGCAACCGACATGGAGGTGTCCCCAATGAAGATCATGCTCACGACCGCAGCCATTCTCGCCCTCAGCGCAACTACGCCGTTTGCCCAAAACCAGCCGGCGCAGCAAAGCCAGGGGCAGGCCCAGTCGCAACAAGATGGGGGAAACTTCCCATCTGTGCAGCCGCCACCGCCGCCGAGCCTCGACAATCAGCAGCAGCAGGTGAGCGGCTCGCAACGCCCAGGTGGCGACCGTATGATGGGCCACCACCGCGGTTGGCATGGCGGCCGTACGGCAAGCATCTCGGTCGAGGCCGCAGGAGCGAAGGTCAAAGTCCGCTGCGGCGCCGACCAGTCGAGCGACGAGTGTGTCGAGATGGTCGGGCGACTGCTCGACCAGGTACAGCAATCGGCGAACGAGGGCGACCGCAGCGACCGCGACCGGTACAGCCGCCGCGATTCCAGGTGGGATGACCGTGACCGCGATCGGTACGGTGACCGCGACCGGCGCTGGAGGGAGTAGGTTTACGGGTCGCCGGGGGGATCATGCGATCTGCAACTGTCCTGGCGACCGTTCTTCCGCTTAGCCCGCGAGCAGCATAGTCTCGTCCTCGCACACATGGCTTGTCCTGAAACCTTGATCTTCTTCCAGGTTTGGGATGGGCTCGCACGGGAGCTGCGAAATGAAGACCTTCGCATCTTTTTCAATTGCCTTGATGCTGTCAGCCTGCACCACTGCTTCCGGCGGGCCGGAGCCGGTACCCGGCAGCCTCACCTATGGGGGGCAGCCGGCGACGCGACTGACGAAGGCGCCCGTCGGCAGCACCGTCACCCACCGCTTCCGCGACCAGTTCTCACAGCTCTATGGCGAGCGCTACATCATCCAGCCAGACCGGTCGCTCAAGCTCGTCAGCCGTGAGCGGATTGAATATCCGGACGACTGAAGGTGGCACCTGCGGCATCTCGCTGAACCGGTTCTTCTCGGTGCAGCGCTCGACGGCTGCACGGAACGAAGTTCAAGCACCCGCGTTCATTGGCGCATTGGCTCACACGAAGAGGAGATCGCCATGAAGAAACTGGTTCTGATTGCTGCCGCCGCAGGCCTTGCCGCGACCGGCGCCATCGCGCAGGAAGGCACTGTCAGCGGCGCTGCAGGCGGCGCTGTTACGGGCGCCATCGTCGGCGGCCCGATCGGCGCTGCAGTCGGCGGCATTGTTGGTGCCGCCGCAGGCACGGCGATCGATCCGCCGCCGGAACGCGTCGTGACCTATGTCCGCCAGCAGCCTGTGCCCGCACAGCCGGTGATGGTCCAGCAGGAAGTCGTCGTTGGCCAGCCGCTGCCGCAGACGGTCGTGCTGACGCCGGTCCCCGAGACCCCGGCCTACGCCTATGCCTATGTCAACGAGCGCCGCGTGATCGTCGATCCGCAGACCTACACGGTCGTGCAGGTTCTCGACTAACACCAGCGCCTAAGCCCCCAGCTGAAGCCCCTGCCCTCGTGCAGGGGCTTTTTGTTTGGGGTCTGCGTCGGGGACCGGAACCTTTCGGGACGCCCCGGCGTCAGGCGGAAGACAACATCAAGGAGGACATCCATGCATACCTATCAGCGCTATTCACCTCACGCCACCCGGCCGGGCGCCATCGTCGTCAGGCTCTACCGCTCCGGCGGCGAGATCCGCGGCTATATCCGCGAGGTTGCGGAGCCGCAGACGGACGACACTATCTTTCCAGGCGAGGAGATGGAGCCGGAGGTTGCCTTCCGTATGGCCGACAACAAGAACCGCGACACGAACCAGCCTGTCTTCGTAGAGCTCACCGAGGGCGTGACGTGGGATCCGGCCTGGGGCGAGATCGCCAAATGAACTGCTACATCTTTAGCAACATCTGACGGAACGACTTTGTCTGTCGGGGTTACGTAGCCCCCCCAATACAAATGCCGGATGATCTGGCACCCAGGGAGGAAATACAACAATGATTACGAAGCTTCTTACCGTCTCTGCTTTCACCCTTGCTCTTGCCACGGGCGCGATGGCTCAGACAAGACGCCAGCGACTCCTCCGGAGCGGCGGGCGACACGGGCACGAGCACTTCAAACGACTCCGGTTCCACCGCAGGTAGTGCTGACGCAAGCACGTCGGAAGGTGCTTCGAGCGCTAACGATTCCAACACAGCCGGCAACTCACTTGACGACGACGATTGCACCGATGCAAGCTCCGAACAGACTGCTTCGACCAGCAGCAATACTACACCTGAGATCGCATGCGCTGACCAAGGCAGGGCAACTTCCACATCAGGCCGATCCTAATGACCGGCGCCGGTCCTAGTGACCGGCCTTTGTCGACACATTGTTTCAAGTCGCGACAGAAAAATCTCCAGCAAGGCGTCAGAGGAGAAACGACATTTCTTGTCTGCCGCAGCTTGCCGGCGGAAAAGAGCGGATTTACATCTGGCCCAACAGAAGGCTTCTTTCATGACCCTGCATCACTCCGTCCTCGACGCCATCGGCAACACCCCGCTCATCCGCCTTAAGGCCGCGTCGGAGGCGACAGGTTGCGAAATCCTTGGCAAGGCGGAATTTCTCAACCCAGGCCAGTCGGTTAAGGATCGGGCAGCGCTCTTCATCATCCGCGATGCGGAACGCAAGGGCCAGTTGAAGCCGGGCGGCATCATCGTCGAGGGGACGGCCGGAAACACCGGCATTGGGCTCACGCTGGTTGCCAAGGCTCTCGGCTATCGCACCGTCATCGTCATCCCGGAGACCCAGAGCCAGGAAAAGAAGGATGCGCTGAAGCTGCTCGGTGCCGAGCTTGTCGAAGTACCGGCTGTCCCCTACCGCAACCCGAACAACTACGTGAAGGTCTCCGGGCGGCTGGCGGAGGAACTGGCGAAGACGGAGCCTGCCGGCGCGATCTGGGCGAACCAGTTCGACAATGTCGCCAACCGCGACGCCCATGTGGACACGACGGCGGTCGAGATCCTTGAGCAGACCGGTGGCAAGGTCGACGGCTTCATCTGCGCCGTCGGCTCCGGCGGCACACTGGCGGGCGTCGCCAAGGGGCTGCGGGCAAAGAAGCCCGGCATGAAGATTGGCCTTGCCGATCCAGAGGGCGCTGCACTTTATGAATATTACGCCCATGGCGAATTGAAGTCCGAAGGCTCCTCCATCACCGAAGGCATCGGCCAGGGCCGCATCACCGCCAATCTCGAAGGCTTCACCCCCGACCACGCCTACCGGATCAGCGACGCAGAAGCACTGCCGATCATCTTCGACCTGGTCGAGCACGAGGGCCTGTGCCTCGGCGGCTCTTCCGGCATCAACATTGCCGGGGCCATCCGTCTGGCCAAAGATCTCGGCCCGGGGCACACCATCGTCACCATCCTCTGCGACTACGGCAACCGTTATCAGTCGAAGCTGTTCAACCCTGAGTTCCTGCGCTCGAAGGACCTGCCCGTGCCGCAATGGCTGACGACGATGACGGACATCAGAATTCCCTTCGAGACTGCCTGACCATGCCCACCCATGCCCTTTTCCGCGAGGACTTCTACTTGCAGAGCACGGATGCGACGGTCACCTCGGTCCACGAGGACGGCGGCATTGAACTGGATCGGACCTGCTTCTACGCAACCTCCGGAGGCCAGCCAGGCGACATGGGTCACCTGGAGCGTACCGATGGCAGCGTGATCCGCCTCGGCCAAACGAGGAATGGCGCGACCAAGGACATCATCTTGCACATGCCGCTCGGCGGCGAACCGCAGCCGGTAGTTGGCGAGACGATTCGGCTGCAAATCGACTGGGAGCGCCGGCACCGGCTGATGCGCATGCACACCGCCTGTCATCTGCTGTCGGTGGTCTGCACCTTTCCGATCACCGGCGCAGCCGTCGGCGAAGATGAATCGCGCGTCGATTTTGACATGAGCGAGACGATCGACAAGCATGAGGTGACGGCGATGCTGATGGCGCTGGTGGAAGCCGACCACCCGGTCTACCTCCAGTGGATCACCGACGAGGAGCTGGCGGCCAATCCCGGCATCGTCAAATCGAAGAACGTACGTCCGCCGGTCGGCCTCGGACGGGTCAGCCTCGTCTGCATCGGCGAGAACTCCAGCGTTGACAGTCAGCCCTGCGGCGGCACACATGTGGCACGCACTGGTGAGATCGGTGTGATCCACATCGCCAAGATCGAGAAGAAGGGCAAGGAGAACCGGCGGTTCCGCATCCGGTTCGGCGATGCCCCCGCCGATATCTGAACCCTGACCAGGAGGCATTCCATGAGCCAGTCCAGCCGTTTCGTCGTTTCCTCTGAATGGCTCGAGCGGGAACTGGGCGCGCCGGACCTTCGCATCGTCGACGCCTCCTTCTACCTTCCTGCGCAAAAACGGGACGCCGACGCCGAATACGCCGCCGGCCACATTCCGGGCGCCGTCCGTTTCGACCACGATGTGGTTGCGGATCATTCGACCGAGCTTCCTCACATGGTGCCCTCGCCCGAGGTGTTCGCCGAAGCCGTCGGCCGGATGGGAATCAGAGAAAAGGACCGCATCGTCATCTATGACGGGCCCGGCATATTTTCTGCACCGCGCGGCTGGTGGTTGTTCCGCACGATGGGCGCACAGAACGTCTTCGTGCTCGATGGCGGGCTGGACGGCTGGAAGGCAGAGGGTCGTCCGCTCGAGACCGAGATCCCCTCACCTGCACCGGCAGAATTCACGCCCTCATTCAAACCGGAGAAGGTCGTCGATATCGAGGCGATGAAGGCGATCGTCGATGGGCGAACCAGTCAGGTTGCGGACGCCCGCAGCGCGGCCCGCTTCACCGCTGCCGAGCCGGAGCCGCGCCAGGGCCTGCGGTGCGGACACATGCCGGGCGCGCGGAACCTGCCCTCGTCGATCTTCTCGGCCGATGGCAAACTGAAGCCGGTACCGGAGTTGCGCACCCTTCTTCAGGATGCCGGACTGGATCTCGATCGCCCGGTGGTCACAAGCTGCGGCTCCGGCGTCACGGCGGCGATCATCGCGCTTGCGCTGGAGTCGGTGGGACACGAGGACAACGCTCTCTATGACGGATCCTGGACGGAGTGGGGCGCACGCAGCGACACGCCCGTGGTCACCGGTCCCGCGACGGACGATTGAGTCGATGCCGAAGAAGCCGCAAGCTCTGAGAGCGCATGTCACGCAGCTTGAGATGACCGCGCCTCCGAAAGTGTCCCTGCCCGTTCCTGTGAACCTGCAGACGGCGGTGATCCGCGCGCCGGAAATCCCCCTGCACTTCTATCGTTACCTCTACCGGCAGGTCGGCAAGCGCTGGCACTGGTACAACCGCCTGAGGCTGAGCGATGCGCAGCTGTCGCAGTTCATCCACCATCCGCGCGTATCGGTCACCGTACTTTATGTGAACGGCGCTCCGGCAGGGTTCTTCGAGCTGTCGAAGGAAAGCGATACGCTGACCGAGCTCTCCTATTTCGGACTCTTCGAGCACGCGATCGGTCTGGGCATCGGCAAGTGGTTCCTGCTCCAGGCGCTCTATGCCGCCTGGCAGGACATGCCGGAAAAGGTCACGGTCACGACGAACACGCTCGATCATCCCCGTGCGCTCCAGCTTTACCAGATGATGGGCTTCTCTCCGGTCTCCACCAGCGAGGCGATCGTCCAGCCGATGACTGACCAGGAGCTTTTTCGCGCCCTCGACGGTTGACGCAGGTTTCGGGTGGCGTGCATTGCTGACAGAGTGATTCATTCGGCAGACACAACGATGGAGTCTGCCAGATGAACACGCCAATCTTCAGCGCCATTCCGACTGACCACGCCAAGACTCTGTGGTCCGGCTCGCCGGATGCCTATGACCGTCTCCCGGAGCGGATGATCTCGCCTGGCGGCGGAATGCCCTGCCGCCACTGCCTTCGACACATCGAGAAGGGCGAGGAACTGCTCGTCCTGGCCTATCGCCCCTTCCCGGCATTGCAGCCTTACGCCGAGACCGGGCCGATCTTCCTGCATGCCAAGCCCTGCAGCCGCTACAATGATCGGGCGGAGATACCTCCGATCCTGTCGAGCCCCGACTACATCGTCCGCGGCTATGGCATCGATGATCGGATCGTCTATGGCAGCGGCGCGGTAACGCCGACCGAGAGACTGGTCGAGCGAGCCGAGGAACTGCTGGCGCAAGCGAGCATCAGCTATCTGCATGTGCGGTCGGCGCGAAACAATTGCTACCAGTGCCGCATCGAGCGGTCGGAACAGGGCTGACAAACACTGGTGCGCCGGATTGCGCATCAGCGTTCGCACATCGTTGATCAGCCTTCGGAAGCTGTGCTCCGGGGGCTGACCGCGTCAAGGTCGTCGGCAACCTTCAGAAGCAGCTTGACGATCTCGCCGCTCTTCGTCTCGTCAGTCTCCAGCTTGCTGGCGATAGTTTCGCGCAGGTTCAACAGGGCAGCGTCGACACTGCGGGGAAGGTGGGGGCCTGCCTCGCGGACGCGCTCATGGCGCTCCTGCTTCTGCTTGATCCGGTCGGCAATCTGCGCCAGACGATTGAGGATACCCGTAGCAAAGCTGCGGTTTTCCTCCAGGTGGCTGCGGCCCTCGTCTGTGATGATATAGCGCTTCTTGTTGCCGTCCTGCTCCGAGACGACGTAACCCGCCTCCTCCAGATAGGTCAGCGTCGGGTAGACCACGCCGGGGCTCGGCGCATAGAAGCCATAGGTCATGTCCTCGATGTGCTTGATGATTTCGTAGCCATGACGCGGCTCCTTCTCGATCAGCGCGAGCACCAGCAGCCTCAGATCGCCTTGCATCAAGAAACGGCCGATGCGGCCGTCGCCTTCATCGCCAAATCCCCGGCCACCGCCAGAACCGCCGCGGCCTCCGCGCCCGAATGAGCCACCGCGCATTGCGAAGAGCTCGTTAAACCCGCCGCGTCCTCTGCCTTCCCGGCAAGAGGACCAATTACCGTATCCATGTCCAGACATTCTTGTCTCCTTCGAATCTAAAACGATATATCGAAGATAGCACGAATCCTGGCCGCTTCAAGATATATCTAAACCATATCTTTCCTTCGCGTGATAAAAAGAAGCCGGGCCAGCCGGCCCGGCTCACGCTGTCAACGATTTAACGGCTTCAGGCGACGTTCAGCGCGCTCTCCGGCGCCACGGCGTCATGGCCAAGCGCCTCGGCAACCGCGTGGTTCGTCAGTCGGCCCTTATGCACGTTCAGCCCGTTGCGCAGGTGCTTGTCCTCGGCGATAGCACGCAGACCCCGATCGGCGAGCGCCAGACCATAATGCAGCGTCGCGTTGTTCAGCGCCTGGGCCGAGGTCACCGGGACGGCGCCCGGCATGTTGGCGACGCAGTAGTGCACGATGCCGTCCACTTCATAGGTCGGTTCGGAATGTGTGGTCGCATGGGAAGTCTCGAAGCAGCCGCCCTGGTCAATGGCGACGTCCACCATCACGGCACCCTGCTTCATGCCCGACAGCATCTCGCGGGTCACAAGCTTTGGTGCCGCCGCGCCAGGGATCAGAACGGCGCCAATTACGAGATCCGCGGCGAAGACTTCTTCTTCCACGGCATCGATGGTCGAGTAACGGGTATGGACGCGGCCGTTGAAGAGATCGTCCAGCTGGCGCAGACGCGGCAGCGAGCGGTCGATGATGGTCACGTCGGCGCCGAGTCCGACAGCCATCTTGGCGGCATGGAGGCCGACGACGCCGCCGCCGATCACCGCCACCTTTGCCGGCAGAACACCCGGAACGCCCCCGAGCAGGATCCCGCGACCGCCGTTGGCTTTCTGCAGCGCCGTCGCGCCTGCCTGGATGGCGAGGCGTCCGGCCACCTCCGACATCGGCGCCAGCAGCGGAAGCCCGCCCCGCTCGTCGGTTACCGTCTCATAGGCAACGGCCGTGACACCGGAGCCCAGCAAGCCCTTTGTCTGTTCCGGATCGGGCGCCAGGTGAAGATAGGTATAAAGGATCTGGCCCTCGCGCAGCTGCACCCATTCCTGGGGCTGAGGCTCCTTGACCTTTACCAGCATGTCGGCCTTTTCGAAAATCTCCTTGGCTGTCGCGACCACACGCGCACCTGCCGCGCGATAGGTGTCGTCGTCCGCACCGATTCCGGCTCCGGCCTTCGTCTCGATCAGCACCTCGTGGCCATGTGCCACATATTCGCGCACCGCAGCCGGCGTCAGCCCCACACGGTATTCATGGTTTTTGATTTCCTTCGGACATCCGACACGCATTGAAGCGTTCCTCTCATGTGATGGCATTGCGCCTGTTGTTCCCGATGACAGAAAACCAGAGAGGAACGGCAATGTCCTTGCAAAGATGGGTTGGCGGACAAGAGGTTTTCGTCGATGCTTGCGCCGCAGAGCTAGAAAACGGGAGGACCTTGCACATGAACCAGCCGGACGGGATCGATCTGGCGATGCTGCGCGTCCTCCAGCAGGAGGGGCGCATCTCCAACGCCGAGCTGGCCCAGCGGGTCGGGCTGTCGCAATCCGCCTGCTCGCGCCGGCTTGCGGCACTGGAGGCCGACGGCACGATCAGCGGTTATCACGCGCGCCTGTCGAACAAGGCGCTCGACTACAAGATGATGGTCATCGTCCACATTTCGCTGTCCGGCCAGTTCGCCAAGACA
This sequence comes from Pseudorhizobium tarimense, assembly GCF_022968135.1. GTDB lineage: Bacteria > Pseudomonadota > Alphaproteobacteria > Rhizobiales > Rhizobiaceae > Neorhizobium > Neorhizobium tarimense. The sequence continues at coordinate 99,640 of NZ_JALJRA010000015.1, read as the reverse complement.
CTCACTGAGTTCGAGGCGGCGGTAAAGCGCTGCCCGAACGTGCTCGTCTGCTACCTGATGTCGGGCGAATACGATTACATCCTGCGGGTGGCGGCGAAGGATCTTGAGGACTACGAGCGCATACACCGGGACTGGCTCTCGGCCCTGCCTCACGTGGTCAAGATCAATTCAAGCTTTGCTCTGCGCGAAATCATCGACCGGCCGAATGTCGGCCTCTGAAACGCTTTGCGTCCCAGAGCGAGAAAAGCGTTGAATTTTAGTGAAGCCTGCAACGGCCCCTCAACGGAACTACGATATCCTCCAATTCGTGAGACCATTGCGAGGAAGGTCAATGCCATCGAGCAACCTCAACATGAAGGTTCGCGCGGCGCCGCGCAGAAAGACGCGGGTTGCGGGCAAGGTCAGCTATTACGGACAGGCGGTCGAAGGACGGATCGTCGACTTGTCGACCACCGGCTTAGCCCTTGATCTCGTCGGACCCTTTAGAGCCGCAGTCGGTAGCCCGGTGAAAATCGAAAGCGAGGATCTCGGCGTGCTGGACGGTACCGTCAAATGGTCTCACGGCGGGCGCCTCGGCATTGGGCTCCGGCCCAACAGCAACGCCGCCGCACAAGTCGCCGCCTATTTCCGCTTCTTCCACAGGGACGTGAAGCCGGTTCTGACGCGATAGAGGCCAGCGGACAGCTTCTTGTTCAGCGGTCATTTTCCCGATGTACTTCCGTGCGATTGCGCCTAATCTCGGCAAATCGACCATACGGTGTTCTCCATGTCGTCCCACCTCCTCCATCCGATCACTCGCCGCTCGCTGATGGGTGGTGTTGCCGCCACGTCGGCGCTCGTGATGCTGCATCCTTTTGCGGCACGCGCGCAGGCGAACCAGGCGCATCTGCGGATCATGGAAACCACCGATATTCACGTCCACGTCTTCCCTTACGACTATTACGGCGACAAGCCGAACGACACGATGGGCCTTGCGCGCACCGCCTCGATCGTCGACTCGATCCGCGCGGAAGCCGGCAACTCCATGCTGATCGACAACGGCGACTTCCTGCAGGGCAACCCGATGGGCGACTACATCGCCTATGAACGCGGCATGAAGGAAGGCGACCAGCATCCGGTCGTCAAGGCGATGAACGTGCTGGGCTACGATGCCGGAACGCTCGGCAACCACGAGTTTAACTACGGCCTCGACTTCATGTTCAAGGTGCTTTCGGGCGCCGGCTTCCCTTACGTCTGCGCCAACCTCACCAAGGGTCAACTCGCCTCCGACCCGAAGCAGGACGAGCTCTTCTTCAAGCCTTACGTGATCCTCGAAAAGCAGATCCGCGACGGCTCCGGTGCCAAGAGCCCTGTCAAGGTCGGTTTTATCGGCTTCGTGCCGCCGCAGATCATGCTGTGGGACGCCAAGCATCTTGAGAGCAAGGCGCAGACCCGCGACATCGTTGACGCCGCCAAAGCTTGGGTGCCAGCGATGAAGGAAGAAGGTGCCGACATCATCGTAGCACTGTCGCATTCCGGCATCGATGGATCAGGCATGACCGAGCGAATGGAGAACGCTTCGCTCTATCTCGCCGGCGTTGACGGCATCGACGCCGTCTTCACCGGCCACCAGCACCTTGTCTTCCCCGGCCCCAAGGATTTCGAAGGCATTGCCGGCGCGGATGCGGTGAAGGGAACGCTGATGGGCAAGCCCGCCGTCATGGCCGGCTTCTGGGGATCGCACATGGGCCTCATCGACCTGCTGCTCGAAAAGGATGGCAACAGCTGGAAGATCGTCGACTTCACCACGGAGGCGCGGCCGATCTATCATCGTGACGCAGACCGCAAAGTGGTTGCGGACGTTGAGGACAAGCCGGAAGTGCTGGCCGCTGCAAAGGAAGACCACGAGGCGACACTCGCCTATGTCCGCCGCCCGGTCGGCAAGAGCTCGGCACCGCTCTATTCCTATTTCGCTCTCGTCGCTGACGACCCGTCGGTGCAGATCGTCTCCAACGCGCAGACCTGGTACATCAAGAACATGCTGAAGGACGGCGAGTACAAGGGCTACCCGGTCCTTTCGGCCGCAGCTCCTTTCAAGGCCGGCGGACGCGGCGGTCCGGACTACTACACCGATGTTCCTGCGGGTGACATCGCGATCAAGAACGTCGCCGATCTCTACCTCTATCCGAACACCGTGCAGGCCGTGCTGATCACCGGCGAGCAGGTGAAGAACTGGCTGGAAATGTCAGCCGGCATGTTCAATCAGGTCGAACCCGGTGCCAAGGATGCGCCGCTGATCAATGCCGGCTTCCCGTCCTACAACTTCGACGTCATCGATGGCGTCACTTACCAGATCGACCTGTCGCAACCCGCGCGCTTCGACAAGGACGGACAGCTCGTCAATGCCGACGCCAACCGCATCGTCGACCTGCAGTTCCAGGGCAAGCCGATCGACGCGACGCAGAAGTTTGTCGTCGTCACCAACAACTATCGCGCCGGCGGTGGCGGAAAGTTCCCGGAGATCGCCAGCGACAAGGTGATCTTCGTGGCGCCTGACACCAACCGCGACGTGGTAGTCCGCTACATCGTCGATCAGGGCACGATCAACCCGTCGGCGGACGCCAACTGGTCGTTCAAGCCGATGGACGACACCACAGCGATCTTCGAGACTGGTCCGAAGGGTCGCCAGTTCGCCTCCGAGGTCAAAGGCGCCAAGATAGAAGACGCCGGCGACGGCGCAGAGGGTTTCGCCAAGTACCGGCTGGTGCTCTAGTCGCCGACCGTCAAGAACATGCCGAAGGCCGCCATCAGGCGGCCTTTTGCTTTGGCGACGTCAGCGCCTCGGTCAGCAGCTTCAACTCCGGCGGCGGCGCCTTCTCGACCCTCTGGTAGTCGCTGCCATCCCTGTTGCGGCGCATGAGACCGACATCGACGAGGTCGCGGCGCAAAAGCGCAGCATCCCCGAACAGGTGCAGTGCGTTCAGGCGCTCGCTGATCTCGCGCTCGGTAAACCTCAGCCGCGGCGGGATCTTCGTCCACAGGAACCACAGGCAGAGCTCCTGCTGCGATCGCTTGCCCGGCCACCGAATGATCTGTCCGTCGGTGTCAAAAACACGCAGCGTCTTTGACACCCGTGCAGCGTCAGCCTGTTGCTCCAGCTTCACCTCACGCCGCGTAACAGAGATTTCAGCCGCGTCGGCGGACGAGCGAAAGTGCTGGTAGTTGCGGAAGCCTGCGGCGCGGCTGAGAAGGTTCAGCATCTCGACATGGGTCGGCGCGTGGTCGAGCCGGCCCATCTGTTCACGCAGCGATTTGGCAAAGGCTGAAACGTCGGCCACGGCCATCGGATAGATGGTTCTAGTCATCTCTTATCCTCGACGTGCCGGTCCGTCTGGAGTATCGCTGGTCGCCGTCTTGTCGAAGTGGCACGGGATAAGGGCGGATGATCGTAAAATCGCAGGTTTAGCTTCCCTTGCGGGACGGCGACGCCTCGGTGAACTGCTGACCGTGACGCTTTCTAGCGCCAGCGGCGGAGGCCGTCAATCGAGGCGCCTCACTCTGCCGCCGCCACCCATGGCCTGCGGTTATCCAGAATGCTGGCGAACTGGTCCACCTTCGGGCAGTTGGACAACCGTTTTCTGAAAGCCTCGATCAGCCAGGTGCCCGCGGGACCTGCGGGGTTGGACATCTTGCGCAGGGCGTAGATCGGGTACTCGCCCTGCTCGTACGCGTCGAGCTTCAACGCAACGAGGCGCCCACTCTGCAGGTCCTCGCGCACAAGGGCGGCCGGAAGCCCGCCCCAGCCAAGTCCGCCACGGATCAGCTGGTGCTTGGTTGCAATGTCGCTTACCCGCCATGTCTTGTATGACAGCACGTTGAAGTCCCGCCCGTTGGTCAGCCCAGAGGCATCCGTCACGACGAGCTGCGTCTCCTCGCGCACATCCGGCAGCGTCAGCGGCCGATCAATCCGTGCAAGCGGATGATCTGCCGCGGCGACCGGAACCATGAACGAATGGCCGATCTTTTCGGCGTGGATCGTGTCGTCCGGCTTAAGTAGCGCGCCGCCAAGACCGATGCCTGCGCGGCCACTGGCGACCATGTCCATCACCATGCCGAGTTCGCCGACGTTGAGGTTCAGGGCAACCGTCGAAAACCGCTTCCCGAACTCCCGCAGTTCCTCAACCACGACATCCGCCGGCACCATGACGCTGATTGCCAGCGACAGCTCAGGCTCCAGCCCCTGTTTCATGCTCTTCGCCCGCGAGCGCATGACCTGCAGGTCGGCCACGATCCGCCGCGCATCGGGAAGCATGGCCCTTCCCGCCTCCGTCAGCTTCGGCTGTCGCACGCCGGTACGCTCGAAGAGCGGAACCTCCAGCTGGGCTTCGAGATTAGCGATGGTGTAGCTGATTACCGACTGCGCCCGCTTGAGCGAACGGGCCGCTGCCGAAAAACTGCCGGACTCGGCGACGGCGAGGAAGACCTGCAACTGGTCGAGCGTCGGGTTTGCGTCCATCAGAGTATCCATAATGTCGATAGATCCTGTCGATATTATCAGTCTTAAATTGATGGATGTCGAGTTCTATCTCTTGGCTCAAGCGAGCCGACTCGCCTGACGACCTCCCAAGTCGACCACCGAACAAGCCAGGAAAACTGCCATGTCCATTCTTCTCGTTACCTCCAGTCCACGCGAAGATTCCCTCTCGACCAAGGTCGCCACCTCCTTCGTCGAAAAGCTGAAGAGCCGTAGGCCTGATGCTGCGGTCGTGCATCGCGACCTCGGCAACAAGCCGATCGCTCATCTCGACACCGTGACGACGTCGGCGATCCGCAAGGCCGCCGCTGATCGCAATGCCGAGGAAGCTGCGGCGGCAGCCGAGTCGGACGAGCTGGTGGGTGAGCTTCTCGCCGCCGACACGGTGGTGCTCGCCACCGGACTGATCAACTTCAACATTTACTCAACGCTGAAGTCGTGGATCGACAATGTCGCCCGCGCCGGCATGACATTCCGCTACACCGCCGAAGGCCCCGAAGGTCTGGCGACCGGCAAGAAGGTCTATATCGTCCTCTCCGCCGCCGGGATCTATTCGGAAGGTCCGGCCATGGGCATGAACCACGCCATTCCTTACCTGAAGACGGTCCTCGCCTTCATGGGCATGACGGATGTCGAAGTCGTCTATGTGGAAGGCACGGCCTTCGGTCCGGAAGCCTTCGACAAGGCACTGGCACAGGCGGATGCCCGCATCTCGGAGCTGGCAAAAGCCGCCTGACCGAAAGGGTTACCGGTCGCAGAAGAGCCGCGGGTCATTCCCGCGGCTTTTTCTTTGGCCAGTCTTCAGGCGCGTCGCCGCGGCGAGCTCGCTGCCCCATCGGCTATTCTTATCGGACGCGGTGAGCGGTGCATGTGCACAAGCTGAACCGCGATGGCATTGTCCACCCCGCGCTGAAGTTCGGTGAGCGGTTTCGGCCGCCCCAGCAGGTATCCTTGCAACTCGTCACATCCCGCCTGAGCCAGGAACAGCGCCTCCTCGATCGTCTCGACCCCTTCTGCGACGATTTTCATCCCAAGCCCGGCGCCGAGCTCGATGATGCTGCGCACGATGACCGGTGCGTTGTCGGTGGTCGCAAGGTTGCTGACGAAGCTTCTGTCGATCTTGATCGTGTCGAACGGGTAGCGGCTAAGATAGCTGAGGGAAGAATAACCCGTGCCGAAGTCATCCAGCGCGATCCCGAAGCCCATGTGCTTGATCTCGTCGAGGATGGAGACAGCCCGCTGATCGTTCTCGATCAGAACGCTTTCGGTGATCTCCAGCTCCAGCCGCGCTGGATTTGCGCCGGTACGGACCAGCACATCATGCAGGTTCGGCAGGAAGTCCGCGTGGCGGAACTGTAGCGGGCTGACATTGACGCTGATGCTGCAGCCAGGGACGCTGTCGAGCAGACGGCAGGCCTCCGCCAGCACCCATTCTCCCAAACGGATGATCTGCCCCGACGCCTCCGCAACGGGAATGAAATCGCCTGGACTTACCATCCCCTTCTTCGGGTGGTTCCAGCGCACGAGCGCTTCGTAGCTCGTGATCGCTGCCGTCGCCGGCTCAACACGCGGCTGGAGATAAAGCTGGAACTCTCCCCGCTCCAGTCCCGCCGCCAGGTCGAGCTCAAGGGCACGCCGCTTTTCGATCAACTCGTTCATCCCGGCCTGAAAGACGACGTACGTGTTGCGGCCGGACTCTTTGGCATGCTGGAGCGCAATGTCCGCGCAGCCGATCAGCATCTCCGGTTCCGGTGCGTGGTCGGGGCAGAGGGCACCGCCGAGGCTGACGCTTGCCGTGACGCGATCGTGGCTGCCGAGAGGCATCAGCTGGCGCATGAGCCCGAGGATCGAGGTCGCGAAAACCCGCAGCTCCTCTTCCGTCCGCACACCGCGCAGCACGAGTGCAAACTCGTCCCCGCCCAGCCTTGCGACGAGATCTTCGGCTTCCGCAGCCTTTGCCAAGCGTCGGGCGACTTCCGCAATGACGGCATCGCCTCCCTGGTGACCATAGACGTCGTTGATCTCCTTGAACCGGTCAATATCGACGAGCAGGAGGGCGAATGGCTCCCCCTGCATCGCTAGTTCGGCCATCTGCGAAATCTGCTCGGCAAACAGGGCCCGGTTCGGTAGTCCCGTGTGTGGATCGTGCAGCGCAAGATGACGGATACGCTGTTCCGCCATCTTGCGCTCGCGAAGATCGACGATGCAGCCGATGCGGGCTTTCTCACCACGATAGACGATGTCACGGCCCCGGGCTTCCACCGGGATCTCCTCCCCGTTCGCCATCCTCAAGACGATCTCGTGGCTGACGTTGTCGTTCATCTGAGTCATGTCGCGGATCTTGGAGAGTGGGCCATCCTTCAAGAACTCGAAAACCGGGCGGCCGATCAGTTCATTGAGCGGGGCACCGACAAGCTGGGCGAGCTGCTGGTTGCCATCGACCAGAATGCCGTGACGATGAATGAGAATCGCCTCGAAGGTTGCATTCGCGAGCGCTGCCACTCGCTCTGCCTCCTCGTCGTCGCGGCGCAGATGCAGCACTTCCTGGCGGCTGCGCTCCTCGGCCTCCATTGTCTCGATCAGCCGGTTGAAGAGCCCCGACAGCCGCTCCGCCTCGTCGCCGGCGACCACCGGCAGCCGCTTGCCGAGATCGGCCGTGCCGTTGACGAGTTCGGCCAGTGCGTCCTCCACATGCCCCACCCCCAGCCGCGTCGCATGCTCCGCCACGTTGAGGCCGTCCTCCTCCTCCCGCCCCGAAACGCGGATCGCAATGGTGCGGTCGATGAGCCAGAAGAAGGCGTATCCGAGGCCGAACGCCCAGTAGAAGTTGATGCCGATGCCAACCAGCTGGATATGCAGCTGGGCGAGACGGCCGCCTGCGGGAAGATCCGCCACCGGAGCGAAGAGCGCCACCGCAAGCGTTCCCGCGGCGCCTGCAAAGGCGTGCACGCCGATCGCGCCGACCGCATCGTCGATGCGCAGCTTCTGCTCCAGGAAAGCATTGCCGAAGATGGCAACGGCGCCCCCGAGGGCGCCAACCATCATGGCGCTTGCAGGATCGAGCAGATGACAGCTCGCCGTCACCGCCACCAACCCGCCGAGAAGGCCGGCACTCGACTTCTCCGGCAGGATGACGCCATCCTGGTAAAAGCCGATCACATAACCCACACAGGCGCCCATGCCGCCGGCGAGCACCGTGTTCAGGATGATTGCCGGCACTGCGTCGCTCGCGGCCAGCGTTGATCCCCCATTGAAGCCGATCCAGCCGACGAAGAGCAAGAGGGCGCCGGTGGTGGAGAGCACGGGGTTGTGTCCGGCAATTCGGACAGCTGTACCATCCTCACGAAAGCGTCCGACGCGTGGACCTACAACGATGCAGGCCGCAAGCGCAATCCAGCCGCCTGTTGCATGAACGACGGTGGAGCCGGCGAAATCCACGAAGCCCATCTCCGCGAGGAAAGCCGAAGGATTTGGAAACAATGCTCCTCCCCAGGTCCAGTGCGCAAAAACGGGATAGATGAAGCCGGACAGAACCAGCGATCCGAAGACATAAGCGGGCAGCTTCATCCTTTCGGCAACCGCACCGGAAACGATGGTTGCGGCTGTTCCACAAAACATGACTTGAAAGACGAAAAAGGCAGCTTGGTGGGCGGTGAGATCTCGTAGAAAGTAGAAACGGCTGTCCCAGCCAAAACCGCCATTTGCGCTTCCGAAGGCAATCATGAAGCCGATCGCTGCGAAGGCGATAACGCCGAAAACGAAGTCCAGCAGGTTCTTCTGCGCGACATTGATGGAATTCTTGGAGCGGACCATGCCCGCTTCGAGCAGTAGAAACCCGACCTGCATCAGCATCACCAGGCCTGCCGCAAAGAGCATCCAGGTGATGTCGAGCTGTATTGGGTGCAAGTCGCCTTCGCTTGCGGAGGCCATAGGGGGCATCAACAGCGAGGCGATAAGCGACCCAGAGAAAGATCGGATCAAAAACCGTCTAGCTGTCGCCATCAAGCAGTACCGATAATGAAACCTACATTCAAACTCGCAAGTCTATCTATCGCTAATGCTTTAATTTTTGGTTTGGTTCTCCTCTGAGATTTCAAGGGCGTCCGTTACGCCTGATGCGTCGCCGCTTCAAGTTGAGCGGGATTTCTCTCCATCGGCGAAAAGCGACGGCCCGTTCTGGTCGATGATCTGACGCGCTTTTCGAAAAGTACAGTCGAGTGCTTCATCCATTGAGGTGAAGACATCGGCGCGGATGAAATGGCGCACCAGCCGCTCCCCGTTCACATCCTTCTCGATCCGCCCGGCAAGCCGCAGCTGATTGCCCTCGCGGATCGGCTCCGCAAAGATAAGGCAGTCACCACAGGGTTGCGGCTCCGCCGCAGGCGATGCCGGCGCCTCGGACTTCGAACCGCCGGAGAAGATCGAGAGGATACCTGAAAGAAAAGAAGCCATGTGCCTGCCTATCATATTCGCGGGATTGGAAAAAGTCTGGACGTCGACCTGTCGGCGCGCCACGAGGGGCAATCTCAAGCGCCCTCAGATGATCAGATTGGCCAGGATCTCGTTCTCGGTGATGTCCTGGTAGCCGAGATCTGCTGCCTCGAAGCGCTCAAGCAGCCCCTTGAAATTGACCGGGTTCTTGGTCTCGATGCCGATCAGAATTGAGCCGAAGTTGCGGGCGGATTTCTTCAGGTACTCGAAACGCGAAATGTCATCCTCAGGCCCGAGAAGATTAAGGAAGTCGCGCAACGCGCCAGGGCGCTGCGCCAGCCGCAGGATGAAGTACTTCTTCAGTCCCGAGTGACGCATCGCCCGTTCCTTGACGTCCGGGAGGCGCTCGAAGTCGAAATTGCCACCGGAAACGACGGCCACCACCGTCTTGCCTTGCAGCCGCTCCGGCCCCAGCATGTCGAGCGCCGTGATCGACAGCGCGCCAGCAGGCTCCAGCACCAGGCCTTCGAGGTTGAGCATTTCGCTGATCGTCACGCAGATCGCGTTTTCCGGCGCCAGCAGCACCTGTTCGGGCGCAAACCTGCGCAACCCCTCGAAGTTCAGGTCGCCGATCCGCGCGACGGCCGCCCCGTCGACGAAATTGTCCACCTTCGGCAGCCGGATGGCAGCACCCGCCTCCAGGCTGCGGCGCAGGCTGGGCGCGCCTTCCGGCTCGACCATCACGAAAGCTTCCGCCGGCAGGTCACCTTTCAGGTAGCCGGTGATTCCCGAAGCCAGACCACCGCCCCCCACCGGCAGCACCATCAGGTCCGGCCGAACGCCTTCAGGCAGTCGCTGAAGAATTTCGGCCGCAACGGTGGCCTGTCCTTCGACGATATCCGGGTGATCGAACGGCGGCACCATCATGCCTCCCGTTTCTTCGACATACGCGTTGGCCGCGGCGTAGCACTGGTCGAAGATATCGCCGATCAGCCGGATAGTGATGAATTCGCCGCCGAACATGCGCGTCTTGTCGATCTTCTGTTGCGGCGTCGTCACCGGCATGAAGACCACGCCCGGGACCTGAAAATGCCGGCAGACGAAGGCGAAGCCCTGGGCGTGGTTGCCTGCCGAAGCGCAAACGAAGGTTCGGTCGCGACCGCCCGCCGCCATCGCCTTGCGGAAGAAATTGAAGGCGCCGCGGATCTTGTAGGAGCGCACCGGCGAGAGATCCTCGCGCTTCAGCCAGATCTGCGCACCGAAGCGGCGGCTCAGGTGCTCGTTCAACTGCAGCGGCGTTTCGGGGAATATCTCCCGCAGCGCCGCACTGGCTTCATCCACCGCCGTCTTGTCCACGTCTGCTCCGTCCATTGAATTTCCCATGCCATCCCGCTATGCCATAGCCGACCGCAAGGGGGAAACCGTCTTTCGGCCCACACGAGAAACCGGGACATCATTTTGAACGCCAGTCTCCTTCGGCCGGCCATCTATATCGCGGCGCTCTGCGGGCTATATCTGGCGACAGCTATGTTTCTGCCAGCAATGATCGACCTGTATTACGGGCACGACGACTGGCAGGTGTTTGCGCTGTCCGCCTTCATGGTGGGCGGCATTTCGCTGATGACGGCGCTTGCCACGCGCGGCTCACCGCCCGTCTTCACCAAGCGATTGGGCTTCCTGCTTGTCAATCTGCTGTGGATGATCTTCTCGCTGGTCGGCGCGATCCCGCTTTATCTTGCAGATCACGAGCTGACCTTTGCGCAGTCGATTTTCGAATCGATCTCCGCGATCACAACCACCGGCTCCACGGTCCTCGTTGGCCTCGACGACCTGCCGCCCGGCATTCTCCTGTGGCGGTCGCTGCTGCAATGGCTCGGCGGTATCGGCATCGTCGCGTTGGGGCTTTTCGTCCTACCGTTCCTGCGCGTCGGCGGCATGTCGTTCTTCAAGCTGGAATCCTCCGACACCAGCGACAAGCCCTTTGCGCGCCTGGCAAGCTTTACCCGCGCCTTCATCGGCATCTATGTCGGCATCACACTGCTCTGCGCGATCTGCTATGCCTGGGGCGGCATGACCCGCTTCGATGCGCTCAACCACGCCTTCACCACGGTCGCGACCGGCGGCTTCTCCACCCACGACGCGTCCTTCGGCTATTTCGACAGCATCCCGCTTCTGTGGATCTCAACACTCTTCATGACGGTCTGCAGCCTGCCATTTTCGCTGCTGATCATCTTCGTGGTGCGGCGCCGGCTGGATTCGCTGCGCGACCCCCAGATCGTCGTGTTCGTAGGCTATCTCTTTGTCTTTGCGGTGGTGCTCGCCGTTTATCACCATCTGCAGAATGACGTGGGACTTGGCACGGCACTGGCGCATTCGTTTCATAACATGTCGTCGATCCTGTCGACCACCGGCTATGCCAGCACCGACTACACGACCTGGGGCCCGTTTGCGGTAGCACTCGCTTTCTTCGCCACCTTCATGGGCGGCTGCACCGGCTCGACCGCCGGCGGCATCAAGGCCTACCGCTTCGTCGTCCTGTTCAACATCGTCGGCACGGGCCTCAAGCGCCTCATCTATCCCAATGCCGTCTATTCCGTCCGCTACGGCAAATCGGTGATCGAACCGGAAGCACAGCGCGGCATCTTCCTGTTCGTGGCGCTCTACATCTTCCTCTGGGCGGTTGGCAGCCTCGCCATGACGCTGCTCGGCTACGATTTCCTTACCGCCGCCTCCTCCGTAATCACGGCCCTCTCCAATGTCGGCCCCGGCATCGGCACAATCGTCGGACCGGCCGGCAACTTCTCGACGATCAGCGATCCCGCACTTTACCTGCTGTCGGTGATGATGCTCGCCGGCCGCCTGGAGATCCTGACCGTACTGGTGCTGCTCACCCCGCTCTTCTGGCGGCAGTGACGCAATAATGCCGGGTAAGTCGCTGGTTCGGACGGCGGGATCGACCGGCACGGCTGCGTTGGAGGATTGGCATCCGACCTTCGACTAAACTTGCGTTCGAGCTGCATGATCCGGTCCTGGACCGCTCCATCCACCACGGCTACACAATCGACGTGCTTTCCGAGATAGCGTGAGACACCATGAAAACCGTTCTTGATAATGCCGCAGCTCTTTCGAAGGGCGAAACGAACTCGCAGACGCTGACCGAGCAGGCGCTCCAGCGGATGAATGATCCGGAGGGGCAAGGCGCGAAGGTCTTCATTCGCCGCAACGACGCGCGAGCGATGAACCTCGCCAAGGCATCCGACCTGGTGAGGACTGCCGGCCATCCGCGCTCGCCGCTCGAAGGCCTGCCGATTTCGGTCAAGGACCTCTTCGACCTTACAGGGGAAACGACGCTCGCAGCCAGCAAGGCTGCTGAAAGCGCCTCGCCGGCTGCTGCAGACGCACCTGTTGTCCGCCGCCTGATTGCTGCGGGCGCAGTGATCACCGGCACGACCAACATGAGCGAGTATGCCTTTTCAGGCCTCGGGCTTAACCCACATTACGGAACGCCCCTCAACCCTTACGACCGGGCAATCGGGCGCATCCCCGGTGGCTCCTCCTCGGGCGCGGCTGTATCCGTCGCGGACGGCATGGCGATCGCGGCGATCGGAACGGATACTGGTGGCTCCATCCGCATTCCGTCGGCCCTTTGCGGACTGACAGGTTTCAAGCCGACGGCAGAGCGCATTCCACGCCGAGGCTCACTGCCGCTCTCGACGACACTGGATTCTATCGGCCCGCTTGCGCAAAGCGTCACCTGCTGCGCCATCGTCGATGCTGTACTCGCGGGCGAGGATCCTGAGGCCATACCGTCCGCCTTGCCGATCTCCGGCCTGCGCCTGGCAGTTCCCCAGACGGTGGTTCTCTCGGACATGGATGCGGCTGTCGCATCCGCCTTCGAGCGTGCCTTGTCGCGCCTGTCCAAGGCCGGAGCGGTCATCACGGATCTTCCCATGGAAGAATTCGGTGAGCTCGGCACCATCAATGCGCGTGGCAGCATCATCGCTGCGGAAGCCTATCACTGGCACCAGGATCTGATTGAACACTCCGGGGCTTCCTATGATCAGCGCGTCCGCACCCGCATCCTCAAAGGCGCCGAGATGTCGGCGATCGACCTCCTCCGGCTCCTCGATGCGCGGCTCGATTGGCGCGAGCGGGTTGCTGCGAAGATGCATGGCTTCGATGCCATGATCATGCCGACGGTACCTGTCGTCGCCCCTGCGCTTGCACCGCTCGAAATCGACGACGAACTGTTCTTCAAGACCAACGCCCTCATCCTGCGCAACCCGAGCATCATCAATTTCCTCGACGGCTGCGCGCTCTCCCTGCCCTGCCACGAGCCGTGCTCCGCGCCAGTGGGACTGACGGTGGCCGGGCTTTCGACGTCAGACCGCCATGTGCTTGCGGCGGGGCTGGCGATCGAACAGGTCCTGACCTTGCAATAGGAGAGAGATCTCATGGCCGACGCTCTCTCGCCGGCACATGCCGTTCGTCTTAACGCGCGCAACGGGAGGCTGACTGGCGCAAGTCCCAATGTACCGGACCACCGTCGAGACGACACCAGCCGAACAATTCTCGGAGCCGGTCGTTGTGTCGATGCGCCCCGTGTTGCCGGCTGATGCAATCCGTGAAGTGGAGAACGGCTCCCACTGGTCCAGGGCGCTCCGTTTGATGTATGGCACGCGCTCCTTTAAGTTATTGCCCGCCGCGTTGGTTGCAGCCAAAGCTCGCCTTAGCAAGAGCCATGTAAAGCCGCGGGAGGGCCTAAGGGATCGACGACGGTTTTGGCGCGCTATGAGATGAGGCAGTTGCGCCTGGCGCGGCTGGACGCTCCAGAAACGACACTATGGCCCGAAATGTTTGGTTTAGTCTTCATTGAGGCTGATCGGTTTTTGCATTGACGTCCAATCTTTCCAGCACCGGGCGTTCCTGCAAGCGGGAGAACGGCGGCGCCATCCCTTCCACTGGAACTTCGGCAACTTCGAACCGGCTGGAGAAACGGAGGACTACCTCACCGTTCTCACCGCGCTTCTCGATTCGACGACGAAGACGCCAGACGCTGGACGGATCCCCTGGAATGGGACGAGGACGAGCGATTGCTGCTGCTGTGAATAATGCGGCTACAGTTGTCCTGAGCAACGAAAAAGGCTGGACTCGCCGAGGTTCGACAATTACCGTGATTAAACGATTAATCTTGTCGAGGCATCGTGGCTTCTCGATCCGGCCCCACGCTTAACATGATCGCCTCGGCGCTCGATGTTTCGGTCGCTACGGTATCGAATGCCTTATCGGGCAAGGGCCGTCTGTCGGCGGAGCTGACAAAGCGCATCCGAGATAAAGCTGACGAACTCGGCTACACGCCAAGCCAGGCCGCCCGTGCTCTTCGCACTGGCCGCAGCCGCGTGCTCGGCCTCGTTTTGCCAGATATTGCCAATCCGCTGTTTCCACAGATCGCTCAGGCTATCGAGTATGCAGCTAGCACGGCAGGCTACGGGATATTGATCGCCGACTCCCGTGGCAGCGTCGCGATGCAAACCGACGCGATCAACCGGCTCATCGAGCGCGACGTCGACGGCATCTTGATCGTCCCTCGCCTCGGCACGCGGATCGTGGACGTCGGGCGCCCGCTGGCGGTGATCGACAGTCCCTCCACCCCCAACAGCACCGTCTCGGCCGATCATTGGCAGGGTGGGCAACTGGTGATGGAGCATCTGGTCTCGCTTGGTCACCGACACATCGTGCTCATCGGCAACAACCCTTCATCCAATGTCCAGAATGATCGGATTGGCGGGATGAGGTCACGACTTCCTCCCGGTGGCCGTGCGCAAGTTCTATGGATCGAGCAGCACGAAGATATTTGCGGCAAAGGTGCACCGTTGCAACTCGTCGAACGCGTCAATGCAGGCGCCACGGCCTTCGCAGCAGTCTCCGATCTCCATGCACTGCGGGCCCTGACGGAGCTGCAAAACGCAGGCATCCCTGTTCCCGCTCGAGTGAGCGTCACAGGTTTTGACGACCTTGCCTGGTCGGCGATGATCACCCCGGCCCTGACGAGCGTCCGGATGGACGTGGCCTCCATCGCCCGCCTCGCGATCGAAGCCCTGCTGCAGGCAATCGAGTCCGACCCTCCCGGGACCACAGGTGCTGTCACTGCCGAGACAAGCAGTGTTCCGATGACGCTGGTCGTGCGTCAGACCACGGCTCCTCCCTTCGTCCCGATCAACAACCAGAACGCCCCAGAAGGAGAACCCGCATGAAGAAGCTACTCTATCTTTCTGCCGCCGCAGTGGTTTTGGCCGCCGGCTCTGCCCAAGCACAAGACAAGACCCTGACGATCTCCGTCTATGCTTTCGCGCAGGATGAGTTCAAGGAGATCCTCTACGATCCATTCGAGGCCAAGTGCGGGTGCAAGCTCGTGGTTGAGACCGGCAATAGCGTTGAGCGCCTCGCCAAGATGGAGGCAAACAAGGAAAACCCCGTCGTCGACATGGCCGTGGTTTCCATGACCGACGCCCTCTCTGCCGCCCGAACCGGCCTGACGGACAAGATTGACACGTCGAAGCTCACAAACTTCGACAAGCTCTACGACATCGCCAAGGATCCGAACGGCGACGGCATGAGTGTCGGCTATACCTTTTACGCCACCTCCATCGCATATCGGACTGACAAGATGAAGATCGAGTCTTGGGCCGACCTGCTGAAGGATGACGTTGTCTCGCACGTGGCCTTCCCGAACGTGACCACCAACCAGGGCCCTCCCGCGCTTTACATGCTCGGAAAGGCCCTTGGTTCAGACAAACCGGATCTGAAGGCTGCCATCGAAGCCGTGGGCGAGAAGAAGGACGAAATCGTCACTTTCTACGTCAAGTCCTCTCAGCTCGTTCAGTTGATGCAGCAGGAAGAGATCTGGGCCGCTCCGATCGGTCGTTTCTCCTGGGCGCCGTTCACCAAGCTCGACCTGCCGATCGCCTGGGCGACGCCGAAGGAAGGACAGACTGGCGGCATGAACGTGATGGTGGTTACCAAAGGCTCCAAAAACCAGGACCTCGCGCATGAGTTCATGGATTTCTGGCTGTCGACCGAGATCCAAACGAAGCTTGCCGACGCGCTGGTGGACAGTCCGGCCAATTCCGAGGTGAAGGTTTCCGACGAGGTCGCGAACAACATCACCTATGGCCAGGAAACCGCCCAAAGCTTGAAGCTCATCCCCTCCGACGTTGCGCTCGACAACCGGGACGCCTGGCTCTCAGAGTGGAACGCCGAGGTCGGTCAGTAAAGAAAACGGGACGCCCCTGAGCGTCCTCCACAATGCCTCCCAAGGCTAGGGTGCAGCCGCGGATTCCGTCCCGGCTGTGCCTGCCTTGAACCGGATTACAAGGGTCGACGAGACATGTTTCAGAACCGTGCGGAGGCGCTCGCACTTGCGTTGCCGGCCGCCATATTTGCCGCCCTTGTCTTCATCGTGCCGGTGCTTCTGCTTCTGTCGGAGGGCTTCAAAGTCGCCGAACAGTGGACGCTCTCCGCCTTCGTCGATTTCTTCTCTCAACCGCTCAACCGCACCGTCTTCCTGCGCACCCTAAAGCTCGGTGCCATGGTGACGCTGGTGGCGGCCGTCATCGGCTACGCGACCGCCTACGCCATCGTGTCCCTTCCAGCCGGTGCGAAAGGTCGGATGATCGGCCTTGTGGTCCTGCCGCTGATGATCTCTCCCGTAGCGCGCACCTATGCCTGGATCGTCATCCTTGGCCGCACCGGCATCGTCAACCAGGCGCTGATGGCCATCGGCCTGACAGACGAGCCGATCCGCATCCTCTTCACGGAAACTGCCGTCTTCATTGGCCTTCTCCAGCTCTTCCTGCCGCTGATGGTGATCTCGCTGATCAGTGCGCTCGAGAACTTGCCCCGAGACGCGGTCCCGGCGGCACGCGTGCTCGGCGCTAACTGGTTCCAGGTCTTCTGGAAGGTGATCCTGCCCCTCACCCGAGAAGGTCTCGTCGTCGGCGGCACGCTTGTCTTCACCGGCTCCATGACGGCCTATATCACGCCGGCGATCCTCGGTGGCTCCAAGGTTCTCATGCTGGAAACGCTTCTGTACCAACAGGTCACCGTCGCCAACAACTTCGTTTCCGCCAGCGTCATTGCCTTCATCCTAATCATCATGAGCGTGGCCGCCAACATCCTTCTCAAGCGCATCGCGACTGCAAGGAACAGAACATGACGCAGAGGCTCTTTGCTCCACTGACACTGCTGCTCGTAATGATCTTTCTGATCGGGCCGTTCTTCATCATCGTTGCCGCTTCCTTCTCCGCCGGCGAGACGCTCGCCTTCCCGCCCGAAGGGTTTTCGCTGAAGTGGATTAGCAAGGTCTTCATCGTTGAAAGCTTCCGGCAGAGCTTCGCCGTCTCCATGTTCCTCGCGATCGGAGGCACGCTTTCAGCGCTTCTGCTCGGCATCCCGGCCTCCTATGCCATGTCACGCTACAAGCTGCCACTGTCGGAAACGGTGCGCTTCATGGTGTCGGCTCCGATCATCGTGCCAGGGATCATCGTCGGCCTTGCGCTGCTGCGCTACTTCGTGATCCCGATCGGTCTGTCCATCACGCTCGCGCTTTTCGTGGCGCACACAGCGCTCGTGCTGCCTTATGCGGTGCGGGTCGTATCCGCCAGTCTCGCCAATCTGCGCTCCGACATGGAAGAGGCCGCGGTTCTGCTCGGATCGTCGCGGCTTGGAGCCTTTTTCCGTGTCGTGCTTCCGAATATTCGCGGCGGCATTCTTGCCGCCTTCATCCTCGGCTTCGTAACGAGCTTTAATCAGGTGCCGGTTTCGCTGTTCCTTTCCGGCCCCGGCGTACGCACGCTCCCGATCGACATGCTGGGCTACATGGAGATCGTCTTTGATCCGTCGGTGGCCGCCCTCTCCTCACTCCTCGCCTTCCTTTCCATCGGCATCGTCTTTGCCGCCGAACGATTCTTGGGCTTTTCCCGCTATGTCTGACGCTTCCTACCTTTTTCTCGACAAGCTTTCACTCGCCTACGGCAAGACGATTGCCGTCAAGGACCTCGATCTCAACATTTGCAAAGGCGAGCTTCTTGCCCTGCTTGGCCCCTCCGGTTGTGGCAAGACCACGACGATGCGGGCGATCGCCGGCCTGATGACCCCCTCGTCGGGCCGCATCATACTTGACGGTGCAGACATCACACGCGTCCCCGCCAACCGCCGCAACATCGGACTCGTCTTCCAGTCCTATGCCCTCTTCCCGCATCTCACGGTCTTCGAAAACGTGGCCTTCGGCCTGAAGCTGCACGGCCTTCGTGGCGAAGAACTGACGCGCCGCGTCGAAGATGGCCTCGAGACCGTGGGTCTCGCCGCCTTCGCCAACCGTAAGACGCCGGAACTGTCGGGTGGCCAGCAGCAGCGCGTTGCGCTTGCCCGCTCCATGGTCATGCAGCCGAAGGTTCTGATGCTCGATGAGCCTCTCTCTAACCTCGATGCCAGACTGCGCCTGGAGATGCGTACCGAGCTGCAGCGCGTCCAGAAGGAAAGCGGCGTGACGATGATCTTCGTCACTCATGACCAGGTAGAGGCTCTCGCACTTGCTGATCGGATCGTCGTAATGCGCGATGGCGCAATTGAGCAGATCGGAACGCCTGAGGAGATCTACAACAGCCCGGTATCGAGCTTCGTCGCCGACTTCGTTGGGTTTGAGAATGTCTTTGCCATAAGCGATGGCAGGCTTTCGACCAAGGATGGCGCCGATATTGCGCTTGCTGGTACACTCCCGAAGGCCAAAGGTCTGGCTTGGCGCCCGCGCGCCATCGAGCTGGGGACTGGCCCGTTCACTGGTGTTGTACGCGGCGTTTCCTTTGCCGGCGGCACCCGCGAATATGTGCTGGAGAGCCGGTTTGGCAGCATCAAGGCTGAGGCAGACGCCAAGCTTCCCGGCTACCCGCTCAACAGCGAGCTCGCATTCGACATGCCGGTCGCAGCCGCGGCGCCTCTTCAGCGCTTCGGGTAAGGCCATGTCCGTCTGGATCGACACCGACATGGGCTTCGATGATATCGCAGCCATCCTGATCCTGCAGAACACCGGCCTTGCGATAGACGGGATGTCCCTGGTCTTCGGCAATGCGCCGCTGGAACAGGTTCGCGTCAACGCCGCTGGTGCTGCCAAGGCCTTTGGCTGGACGGCCCCCATGCATGCAGGCCGTGCCTTGCCGGTCATGGGGCATCTGGAGACTGCGCAGTCGATTTTGGGAGCGACCGGCATCCCAACGGCCGGCGTAAGTCTTCCTAACGCGGACGATGCCGCGACCGGCAATGCGTTCGAGGGTCTCTGCCAGTGGCTGGTGACTGCGCCCTCCCCGCGACGTATCCTGGCGCTTGGCCCGCTTACAAACCTTGCCGCTCTTGTTCTTGCCCGCCCGGATCTTGTCGCCCGGATCGATGATTTGACCTGGATGGGCGGCGGACTGTCCCGCGGCAATCACACAGCCTCAGCCGAATTCAATGCCTTTGCCGATCCGGAAGCCGTCGCCATCGTTCTTGCGCACCAGCTGCCACTGCGTATGGTCGATCTCGACTTCTGCCGCCAGGTGACTGCCGGGCCGGAGGCAATCGAGCCGATCCGCGCCGCCGGTGGCCGCAACGCGCCGCTGCTCGCCGACCTCCTTTCGGGGTTCATCAGCATTGCGACGAGCCGTGGCCGCCCCGCCATGGCGCTTTACGATGCGGTCGCCGCCGCGGCATTTCTGCGGGAGGATCTCGTCGAGTTTCAGCAGGCGAACATCCAGGTCGAGTGCGCCGGCCACGTGACACGCGGCAGAACGGTGGTCGAAACCCGCCAGAGCCATGCAACCTTTAATGCAAGCTTTGCCGCCACGGGCGATTTCGCGTTGATCACGGCGCTGATCCTTGACTTATTGCGCCAGGAGGCAGCTCGATGAAACTGACGGTGCCGGATGCCGTGGACTTGAACCATGTTGATCTCCGTACGCGCGCAGTGGAGGCGGCCCGCGGCGCAGCCCCGTTCGACCGACTGATCGCGAACGGCACGGTCGTTGACATGGTCACGGGGGAATTGCGCGCCGCCGATATCGGGCTTGTCGGTCCGCTGATTGCCAGCGTACATGAACATGGAATCCGTGCGGACGCCGCTGACATCATCGACGCGGCGGGTGCCTATATCACGCCCGGGCTCATCGACACGCACATGCACGTCGAAAGTTCGATGGTAACGCCCGCCACTTACGCAAAAGCCGTGTTACCCCGCGGTGTGACCACCATCGTTTGGGATCCGCATGAACTCGGCAATGTTCACGGGCTGGACGGCGTGCGATACGCCGCGGAGGCCGCTCGCGCACTCCCCCTGCGGATCATCCTGCTTGCCCCTTCCTGCGTACCTTCCGCACCCGGGGTGGAAATGAGCGGCGCGGATTTCGACGCCAACGCAATTTCCGAAATCCTGCAATGGCCGGAGGTGGGCGGCGTTGCGGAGATCATGAACATGCGCGGTGTTATCGCCCGCGATCCACGAATGTCAGCCATCGTGCAGGCGGGACTTTCGTCCGGCAAGCTGATCTGCGGCCATGCCCGAAGCCTTGCCGGTAGTGACCTTGCAGCCTTCGTCTCCGCTGGAATAAGCTCGGACCACGAACTGGTTTCCGGCGATGACCTGATGGCAAAACTGCGCGCCGGCTTGACGATCGAGCTGCGTGGCTCGCATGACCACCTGCTGCCGGAATTCGTTCGCACGCTCGACGCGCTTGGCCACCTGCCCCAAACCGTGACGCTCTGCACCGACGATGTGTTCCCCGACGACCTCTTCCGCTGCGGCGGACTTGACGATGTGGTCCGCCGACTGGTCCGCTACGGCCTTAAGCCGCAATGGGCACTTCAGGCAGCAACCTTTAACGCAGCAAGGCGCTTGGGCCGCAATGACCTTGGCCTCGTGGCGCCAGGCCGGCGAGCGGATCTGGTGCTCTTCCGAGACCTCGAAAATCTGGAAGCGTCTCATGTCCTGGCCAATGGTGAAATCGTCGCAAGCGATGGCGCAATGGTTGTCCCGTTGGTGTCTGCAGAGACTGCAGGCCTCACCGATTCGACGAAGGTTGACCCGCTGCAGGCCTCTGATTTTCTTGTGCCGGCACGCGGTGAGCGAGTGAGGGTTGCAACGATCGACCAGCCGCGCTTCACCCGCTGGGGAGAGGCCGATGCCGAGGTGCGGAACGGCTTCTTGGTTCCGCCGGAAGGGTCCACCATGATCGCCGTCGTACACCGGCATGGCCGCACCGACAGCAGGCCGCGCGTCGGTTTTCTCAGAGGGTGGGGTGAATGGCGCGGCGCCTTCGCCACCACCGTCTCCCATGACAGCCACAACCTCACCGTCTTCGGCGGCAATGTCGAAGACATGGTGATGGCCGCCAACGCCGTTATACGTGCGGGCGGTGGCATGGCGGTCGCCTTGCAAGGTGGGATCGAGGCGTTGTTGCCGCTGCCCCTATCAGGTCTTGTTTCCGACGAGACGTTGGAGGAGGTGGCGATCGGGTTCACCGCCCTTCGTCAGGCGATGGATACCATTGTCGACTGGGAACCGCCCTACCTCGCCTTCAAGGCCTGTTTTGGCGCAACGCTGGCCTGCAATGCCGGACCTCACCAGACGGATCGGGGCATTGCCGACGTTGCCTCGGGAACCCTGCTGCAAACACCCATCCTCACCTGACCGGAAAGGACGTCACGCTATGCAGCCGCACGATTTCTGGCAGGAGATTTACCCGCCCGGGAGCTTCCCGCGCGGCAGCGTGTATACCGGCTTTTATCCTGCAGTCCTGCCGGACGGCACGCAGATTAAGCTCCCGATCCGGCCGCTGGACGACGGGATCCATGCACTCGCTTCGCTGATCATCAACCAGGCGAGCTTTGCCGTTCAAGACGCGCTGGCAAAAGCCCTTGCAGACAAGCTGCGC
The DNA here is from genome assembly GCF_022968135.1 of Pseudorhizobium tarimense. Taxonomy (GTDB): domain Bacteria; phylum Pseudomonadota; class Alphaproteobacteria; order Rhizobiales; family Rhizobiaceae; genus Neorhizobium; species Neorhizobium tarimense. Next base: position 77,737 of record NZ_JALJRA010000015.1, on the reverse strand, counting down.
CGGCTGGATCCACAAATCATCGTCGGCCTCCCGACGCTAGGACTGACACTGGCAAGCGCGGTTGCGCGCGAGCTTGGCCACGCCCGCTTCGTGCCGCTTGGGACGTCTCGCAAATTCTGGTACGATGAGAGCCTTTCGGTACCTCTGTCATCGATCACCACGCCTGACCAAATCAAACGCCTGTACGTCGACCCGCGCATGCTGCCGCTTCTGGAAGGCCGCCGCATCGTCCTCATTGATGACGTAGTTTCCAGCGGGGCCTCCATGAGGGCGGGATTGCGCCTGTTGTCATCCTGCGGAGTTTCACCCGTGGCGCTGGGCGTGGCAATGGTGCAGACGGAGCGTTGGCGCAATTTGCTTCGGGAAGAATTCGCGGAGGCGGAACAGATGCTCTGCAGCGTCTTCTCAACGCCAAGACTCGCAAGAGGTGGCTTAGAGGAGCCCGGATCTTATCGGGACGCGCAGGCTCAATTGTAATATCAGGATGCTAGGGGGCGTTTCGATACCGAAGGGATCCAGCTTCTGTTTCTGTCCAGAAGTGCATCATCCTGAAGCGACACCTGAACCGGAACTGGTTCCCTGGCGAGATCAGGGAGCTTGGCCACTGATGTTAAGCTCAAACCCTGGTGGGAATGCAGGATGGAGCTGGTGACCAAAGTTGGCGCTGTCGGGTAAGTTGCATCGGAAGCATCGTATGGGTTGTTCCACATTAGCCCTTAGCGTGACGCCGGAGTGAAGCGGGCCACGAGGGAATGTGTTTCGCCGGGATAGGTCAGGCGAACATAGGTGATCGTTCCTGCATCGCTCCAGGTCCGCCGCTCGATCAGAAGGCATGGACATCCCTTGGCGACACCGAGCATCGCCGCCATCTCGGCCGTTGCCGCAGTCGCGTGGATGCGGTGCTCTGCAGCGCTCCAAGGGATCTCGCCCAAAAGCCAACGTCCCGGCGGCGTTTTAGAGAAGTCCTCGGCCGCGGCACCGGGAACCGCAGCCAGGTTGATGATGCGGTCCTCAACGCAAAAAGGCCGCTCACCGGCGAAATGGATGCAAGCGACCGCCAGTACATCTTCTGCCTGGCTCGTTTCCAGAGCGCGGAGGTCCGCCTGCGTTGCGCTCCTCACCTGCCGGCGTTCGAGCCTGAAGGCGTAGCGCAGGTTCAGCGACCTCACCTCCTGCTCAATATCGGCAATCTCCAGAACCGCTGACTGGGCCTGCGGGCGCGTGACGAAACTGCCTGACTTCTTCCGGCGTTCGATCAGGCCCGACTTTGCCAGCTGCGTCATCACCTTGTTCACGGTCATGCGTGAACATCCGTACTGGGCTGCTAGATCGACCTCGAAGGGGAGCCGGTGGCCGGGTGGCCACTGCCCGGAGACGATATTGCCCTCGATGTCGTTTAATATGCGCTGGTGCAGCGTCTGGGTCCTGCCGCCGATGTCCGCCACGATCTGCCTTTTTCCTATCCGTCGTCTGGATGATGTAACCCGGCGACGCAGCGATCCGGAAGAAAATTCTCCTGACGTTCCAACCTCATGCGCGGGCAAGCTCTTTTATCACCTGATTGAACCGACGGGAGATCGCATCCCGCTCGATATGCCGTCCGCCCTCCACGCGCTTGCGGCCTGCCACCCAGACAGTGTCGACCGCGACACCCCCGGCAAAGATCCAGTGGTCAAGCAGACCGTCCTGCTGGAGGTGGGAAGACCCATGCAAGTCGAGCGCAATCATGTCGGCGCTGGCGCCGATTTCGATCCCGCTATGTGACTGAAGCGCCTGCCCTGCACCGCAGCTGGCCTCCACGAAAAGCCTTCGCCCGGTCGAGTCTCCGGGATCGGCAATCACGTTGCGCGCGCGGCGCGACAGGCGCTGTGAATATTCGAGCGTCCGCAGTTCTTCCGGCAGAGAAATGAGGATGTTGGAGTCGGAGCCGACGCCGAAGCGTCCCTTCTCCTCCAGGAATGTCGGCGCATTGAAGACTCCGTCGCCCAGATTCGCCTCGGTGATCGGGCAAAGGCCGGCAACTGCGCCGCTTTGCGCCATGCGCTGCGTCTCGGCTTCCGTCATATGGGTCGCGTGGATCAGGCACCAGCGATGATCAACCTCGACATTGTCGAAAAGCCACTCCACCGGCCGGGCACCTGACCAGGCGATACAGTCTTCGACTTCCTTGGTCTGTTCGGCAATATGAATATGGATCGGACGCGATCCTGCAAGCGCGACCAGCTCGCGCAGTTCCACCTCGTTCACGGCACGCAGGCTGTGGGGGGCCACGCCCAGTTTGGCGCCCGGAAGCGAGGCGGTGATTGCTTCACACCTTTGCATCACTCGCCCGAAGCTCTCGAGCGAGTGGATGAAGCGACGCTGGCCGTCGAGGGGCGACTGACCGCCGAAGCCGGAATGGGCGTAGAACACCGGAAGCAGCGTCAGCCCAATGCCCGCCTCCTGCGAAGCTGAGGCAATTCGAACGGCCATCTCCGCAACGTCATCGTAGTGTCCGCCGTCGGCATCATTGTGAAGGTAGTGGAACTCGCCCACGCGGGCGAAGCCGGCTTCCAGCATTTCCATATAGAGCTGCGCGGCAACCGCCTCGACGTGATCTGGCGTCATGCTCAGCGCGAACTTGTACATGGTCGTGCGCCAGCTCCAGAAGCTGTCGTTGCCAGGACCGCGGATTTCGGCCAGACCGGCCATTGCGCGCTGGAAGGCGTGGCTGTGGAGGTTGCCGATTGCCGGCACGACCGCATCCTGCCGCTCGTCCGCCGGCTGTGCCTCGGCCTCACGTTCGATCCCGCAAATCTTGCCCTCCGCCAGCTCGATCCGCACGTCTCGGGCCCACCCCTCGGGAAGAAGCGCCTGCTTTGCATGGATCGCCGTCACGATTACCCCTCCGCCTGTTACCGTCGCCGGTCCCGCCCATGTTGACCGAATCCGACGCTTGCCAAAGATGATCCTATGTATATACATTAAACAGAGCGAAGGGAAGGTCACGCAAGAATGACCGTCAACTCAAGTCGAACTCGGAGGCCGCGTGAAAAACCACCGAACGCTTTGGACCCATGCCCGCCTGGCAACTCTTGCACCGCAGCAGCCGGGCTGCGGCGTCATGGAAGATGCCGCGATCCTGTGCGAGGACGGTCGCATCAGCTGGATCGGCCGCGCCGATGATCTGCCGGAGGCAGCAGACCACGCCGAACACCGAGACCTTGAAGGCCGCTTGGTAACGGCGGCCTTCATCGACTGCCACACGCACCTGGTCTTCGGCGGTGACCGGGCGATGGAATTTGAGATGCGGCTGAACGGCGCGACCTACGAGGAGATCGCGCGGGCGGGCGGTGGGATCGTTTCCTCCGTGGCCGCGACCAATGCTCTCTCCGTGCCTGAACTGGTGGAGACGAGCCTTCCCCGTGTGGATACGCTTCTCCGGGAGGGTGTCGGGACATTGGAAATCAAATCCGGCTACGGGCTCAACATCGACGGCGAGCTCAACATGCTGCGGGCGGCACGGGCACTGGAAAAACAGCGCCCCGTGCGGGTTGCCACGTCCTATCTGGCAGCCCACGCCACGCCTGCCGCCTATAAGGGGCGGAACCGGGACTACATTCGCGAGGTGGTTCTGCCGGGCATGGAACGGGGCCATGCGGAAGGGTTGATCGATGCCGTGGATGGGTTCTGCGAAGGCATCGCCTTCTCCGTCGATGAGATACGTCTGGTCTTCGACAAGGCCAGAACGCTTGATCTCCCGGTCAAGCTTCATGCGGAGCAGCTGTCAAACCTCGGAGGCGCCGCGATGGCGGCTTCCTATGGCGCACTTTCCGCGGATCATCTCGAATATCTCGACGGAGACGGCATCGCTCAGATGGCGAAGGCCGGGACGGCAGCTGTGCTTCTGCCTGGAGCCTTCTACGCAATCAACGAAACACAGAAGCCGCCTGTTGCGGCGCTGCGTGAGGCCGGAGTGCCGATTGCCGTTGCCACGGACTGCAATCCCGGGACGTCCCCCCTCACCTCGCTCCTCCTTGCCATGAACATGGCGGCGACGCTTTTCCGGCTCACCGTCGATGAGTGTCTTGCGGGGGTGACGCGCGAAGCGGCGCGTGCGCTGGGCCTGCTTTCGCAGACCGGCACGATCGAGGTTGGCAAGTCGGCGGATTTCGCGATCTGGGACGTCGAGCGACCGGCAGAACTGGTCTACCGAATCGGGTTCAACCCGCTTCACGCCCGGGTGTTCAAGGGCATTGAGGTGAGCGCATGACGATTAGGCTTCATCCTGGGCACGTCACCGTCAGTGAGCTTGCAGACCTTTACTGGTGCAATGGTGCGGCAGCGCTGGATCGGTCCTTCGACGCAGGTATCGAGAAGAGCGCGCGCCGCATTGCGGAGATCGCCGCGGGTAACGCGCCGGTCTATGGGATCAACACCGGCTTCGGAAAGCTCGCCTCGATCAAGATCGACAGCGCCGACGTGGCGAAGCTGCAAAGAAACCTCATCCTGTCGCACTGCTGCGGACTAGGAAGCCCGCTGCCAGAGAACGTCGTGCGCCTAATCATGGCGCTGAAGCTGATCTCGCTTGGCCGCGGCGCCTCCGGTGTGCGGCTGGAACTTGTACGCCTGCTTGAGAACATGCTCGAGAAAGGCGTCATCCCGGTCATTCCGGAGAAAGGCTCGGTCGGAGCATCCGGCGATCTGGCACCGCTCGCCCATATGGCTGCTGTGATGATGGGCGAAGGTGAAGCGATGCACGAGGGGCGCGTTCTACCCGGCGCTGCGGCACTGGCGCAGGCAGGCCTCGAGCCCATCGAACTTGCTGCGAAGGAAGGGCTTGCGCTTATCAACGGAACGCAAGTTTCGACCGCACTGGCGCTCGCCGGTCTCTTTCGCGCCCACCGTGCGGCACAGACGGCGCTTGTTACGGGCGCCATGTCCACCGACGCGGCCATGGGATCGTCCGCCCCATTCCATTCTGAGATCCATGCGCTGCGCGGGCATCAGGGACAGATCGATGCCGGGGCCGCTCTGCGGCAGCTGCTGGAGGGTTCAAAGATCCGGGTAAGCCACATCGACGGCGACGAGCGTGTCCAAGACCCCTACTGCATCCGTTGCCAGCCTCAGGTCGACGGCGCCTGCCTCGATCTACTGCGCCAGGTCGGGCGGACACTGCAGATCGAGGCGAATGCTGTGACCGACAACCCGCTCGTCCTGTCCGACAATCAGGTGCTGTCTGGCGGCAATTTTCATGCGGAACCAGTGGCCTTTGCCGCAGACCAGATCGCACTGGCGATCTGCGAGATCGGGGCCATCGCCCAGCGGCGCATCGCATTGCTGGTCGATCCGGCGCTCTCCTATGGCTTGCCTGCATTTTTATCGAAGAAGCCGGGCCTCAATTCCGGACTGATGATCGCGGAAGTCACCTCTGCGGCGCTGATGAGCGAGAACAAGCAAATGTCCCACCCTGCCTCGGTCGACTCGACCCCTACCTCGGCCAATCAGGAAGACCATGTTTCCATGGCCTGCCACGGCGCCAGGCGCCTGCTCCCCATGACAGAGAACCTCTTCGGCATCCTCGGCATCGAAGCGTTGGCTGCGGTACAAGGAATTGAGCTGCGCGGGCCGCTTACGACTGGTCCGGAGCTGGAGAAGGCGGCCGCTGTACTGCGCGCTTGCGTTCCGGCTCTGGACGACGACCGGTACATGGCAACCGATCTTGCCAAGGCGAGTGAACTGGTGGCGTCCGGTGCGCTGGTCGCCGCCGTGGCGGATGGGATCCTGCCCACGCTGGAGGCCGGACGATGACAGTCTTTGAGATCCAGAAAGGCAACTCGCCCGTCATTCTTGCCTTCCCGCACACCGGAACGGACCTCCCAGCCGAGGTATGGGACAGGCTGAACGACAATGGTCGCCTGCTGGCGGACACCGACTGGCATATCCACGACCTATACGCAGGCCTTCTCAAGGACGCGACGACGGTGCGGGCCGCCTTTCACCGCTATGTCATCGACGCCAATCGCGATCCCCACGGAAACAGTCTCTATCCCGGGCAGAACACGACGGGCCTCATCCCCCAGACCGATTTCGACGGCAAATCAATCTGGAAAGAGGGTGCAGAACCGACAGAAACCGATGTAATGGCCCGCCTAGAGAGCTTTCACAGCCAGTATCATGCGGCATTGTCTGCACAGATTGAGCGCGTAAAGGCTGTCCATGGACTCGCTGTCCTCTACGACTGTCATTCCATCAGGTCTCACATCCCGTTCCTCTTCGAAGGGACCCTTCCGGATTTCAACATCGGCTCTAATTCCGGCGCTTCCTGTGCGCTTGAGTTCGAACGAGTGACCGCCGAGGTCGCGGGCTATGCGGCCGGCTATACGAGCGTCGTCAACGGGCGCTTCAAGGGCGGATGGACAACCCGCCACTACGGAAAGCCAGCTGACGGCATTCACGCCATCCAGATGGAGCTTGCCCAATCCACGCATCTGGCGACCGAGGCCGTGCCGTTCGCATACGACAGCGAGAAGGCGGACAAGCTCAGGCCTCATCTGAAGACGATCCTGGAGCGCCTGGAAAAGGTGGCTTACGAACTGAAGGCAATGGGGAACGAGTGATGACAAATCCGCGCCACAACATCCGAGAGGTCCGCGCCCCGCGCGGCCCGGAACTCAACGCCAAGAGCTGGATGACCGAAGCGCCGCTGCGCATGCTGATGAACAATCTCGATCCGGATGTCGCCGAGAACCCGCATGAGCTCGTTGTCTACGGCGGCATCGGCCGCGCGGCCCGCACCTGGGACGATTTCGAACGCATCGTCGCCACTTTGAAAACGCTGACGGAGGAAGAGACGCTGCTCGTCCAGTCGGGCAAGCCGGTCGGCGTCTTCCGCACCCATAAGGATGCGCCGCGGGTGCTGATCGCCAATTCCAACCTCGTGCCGCACTGGGCTACCTGGGACCATTTCAACGAGTTGGATAAGAAGGGTCTGGCCATGTACGGCCAGATGACCGCCGGCTCCTGGATCTATATCGGCACGCAAGGCATTGTCCAGGGCACCTACGAGACCTTTGTCGAGGCTGGCCGCCAGCACTACAACGGCGACCTGAAGGGCAAGTGGATCCTGACCGGCGGACTCGGCGGCATGGGCGGTGCGCAGCCGCTCGCCGCCGTCATGGCCGGCGCCTGCTGCCTTGCCGTCGAATGCGACGAGAGCCGGATCGATTTTCGCCGGCGAACCCGCTACGTCGATGCAAAGGCGAAGACGCTTGATGAGGCGCTCGCCATGATAGCCGAATGGACGGCGAAAGGCGAAGCCAAATCGGTCGGCCTGCTCGGCAACGCCGCCGAGATCTTTCCGGAACTCGTGCGTCGCATGCTGTCTGGGGGCCCGCGTCCCGATATCGTCACCGACCAGACTTCGGCCCATGATCCGCGCAACGGCTACCTGCCGCTCGGCTGGACCGTGGAGGAAGCGAGGGCGAAGCGGGAGAGCGATCCTAAAGCGGTGGAGGACGCTGCCCGCGCCTCCATGAGGGTTCACGTGGAAGCCATGGTGGCCTTCTGGAGCGCCGGCGTGCCGACCCTAGACTATGGCAACAACATCCGCCAGGTCGGCAAGGACGAGGGTCTGGAGAATGCCTTCGCCTTTCCCGGCTTCGTGCCGGCGTACATCCGCCCACTGTTTTGCCGTGGCGTCGGCCCCTTCCGCTGGGCTGCACTTTCGGGCGATCCGCAGGACATTTACAAGACCGATGCCAAGGTAAAGGAGCTGCTGCCGGACAACAGGCACCTGCACAACTGGCTCGACATGGCCAAGGAACGCATCGCCTTCCAGGGCCTGCCGGCGCGCATCTGCTGGGTGGGCCTCGGCGATCGCCACAAGCTCGGGCTTGCCTTCAACGAGATGGTGCGCAACGGCGAGCTCTCCGCCCCAATCGTCATCGGCCGCGACCATCTGGATTCAGGCTCCGTCGCCTCCCCTAACCGTGAAACGGAAGCGATGAAGGACGGATCGGACGCCGTCTCTGACTGGCCACTCTTGAATGCCCTGCTCAATACCGCTTCTGGCGCCACCTGGGTTTCCCTCCATCATGGCGGCGGCGTTGGCATGGGCTATTCGCAACATTCCGGTATGGTGATCTGCTGCGACGGCTCGCAAGATGCCGCCCGTCGGCTGGAACGGGTGCTTTGGAACGATCCGGCGACCGGCGTCATGCGTCATGCGGATGCCGGGTATGAGATCGCGCTCGACTGCGCGCGACGGAACGGTCTGCGGCTGCCGGGCATCCTGGAGAACTAGGCAATGAAGGTTCTCCGCGCTCACACCCACAAGCGCATGCCGTGGAAGAACGGACGGGGGGAGACTGTGGAGATTGCTGTCTTCCCACAAGATGCCAATGTGGATACCTTCGACTGGCGCATCAGCATGGCGACAGTGACGGAAGATGGTCTATTCTCAATGTTTCCCGGCATCGACCGGACATTGAGCGTCATCGAGGGCGGCTTTTTGGAGCTGTCGATCGACGGGTCGGAAGTGAGGCTCCTTGACGCGTCGTCCCTGCCCTACCGATTCCCGGCGGACGTGGCGACATATGCTCGGCTGTCAAGCGGTACGATCGTCGACTTCAATGTCATGAGTAGGCGCAACACCGCCAATCACCATGTGGAGAAGTTGACGCTGCCGTTTTCTTTCAATGTCTCAGGTCGCACCCGATTCATCTTCTGCCTCGGCTCCGGAGCCCAGGTATCATGCGGCGAAAAGGAGGAGATACTGCAGGCGCGGGATGCCATAATGGTCGAAGCGGGAGAGGCAATTTCGGTAACCGGCGAAGGTGCTGTATTGGCGATCGCTATACTGCCGGCCGAAGACATCTTGTCTAGACAAGATAATCGCAGCATGGATACTATGCCCGCCTAAGAGGCATGGCCATGAGCTGCCTCATTATCAACCAAACTGGGGAACTGCCACGATGAAGAACTGCTGGTTTATCGCCGCCTCGCTTGCGGCTCTGCTGGGATCAACCGATGCGAAGGCGGAGACTTCCGTCACCATCGGCATGTCCGGCTGGACAGGTTTTGCTCCTCTGACGCTGGCGAAGGAAGCCGGCATCTTCGAGAAGAACGGGCTCGATGTCGAGATCAAGAAGATTCCACAGGCGAGCCGCCATCTCGCACTTGCCTCCGGTGACATCCAGTGCGCCGCCACGACCGTTGAAACCTGGATCGTCTGGAACGCCAATGGCGTACCGGCAACGCAGATCTTCCAGCTAGACAAGTCCCATGGCGCCGACGGCATGGCTGTGCGCACCGAGGTCAAGGGCTTTGCTGACCTGAAGGGCAAGACGGTCGCTGCCTCCGCACCCGGCACCTCGCCCTACTTCCTGCTCGCCTACATGCTGAAGGAGAACGGACTGACGATGAAGGATGTCAATGTCGTCAATCTGGAGCCCGGCCCTGCAGCGCAAGCCTTCGTTGCGGGTCAGAACGATGCCGCGATGACCTACGAGCCATATCTCTCTACAGTCCGCGCCGCCCCGGACCAGGGCAAGATCCTTGCGACGACACTGGATTATCCGGCCGTCATGGACACCTTCGGCTGCACGCCCGAGTTCCTCAAGGAAAATCCAGATGCGGCAAAAGCTCTGGCCACGAGCTATTTCGAAGCGCTCGAGATGATCAAGGCGGACAAGGAAAAGAGCTACGGCATCATGGGTGCCGACGTGAAGCAGTCGGCTGAGGCCTTCGGCCAATCGGCGCAGTACCTGGAATGGCAGGACCGGGCCGCCAACAAGACCTTCTTCAATGGCGAGTTCATGACGTTCTCGCAGAAGGCTGCGGATCTCTTGATGGAGATCGGCGTCATAAAGTCGAAGCCGGACCTTTCCACCATCGTCGATACGTCTTTCATCCAGTAAGGTCTTAAGACCGGCGGAGGATAGCTCCGCCGGTTGTCGACTGCCGAGGCAACATGCGCCCACTTCAACCGATCAGCCCGCAGGCTCGCGTCCTGCTCGGCATACTTTTCTTCGTTCTGTTCTTCGCCGGCTGGGGGCTTGCCACGCTCGGCGGCTTCGTCTCTCCGACCTTCCTCGCCGACCCGATCACTATGGTTAAAGACGGGATCTACCTGCTGACCGAACAGGGGTTCCTGGGAGACATCGGCATGACCGTCTGGCGCGTGGTGGGAGGGTTTGTTCTTTCGGCAATCGTGGCTGTCCCCGTCGGCATTGCCATGGGTGCCTACAAGCCGGTGGAGGCACTGCTTGAGCCCTTCGTCTCCTTCTCGCGCTATCTTCCTGCCTCGGCTTTCGTGCCGCTTCTCATCCTTTGGGCGGGCATTGGCGAAATGCAGAAGCTGCTGGTGATCTTCATCGGCTCGGTCTTCCAAATCATCCTGATGGTCGCCGTGTCCGTGGCGGCCACCCGTCGCGATTTGGTCGAGGCCGCCTACACCCTCGGCGCACGTGACGGCGGCATCGTCCGGCGCGTCCTCATTCCGGCCAGCGCTCCCGACATCGCGGAGACGCTGCGCCTCGTGCTCGGCTGGGCGTGGACCTATGTTATCGTTGCAGAACTAATTGGCGCTTCTTCTGGCATCGGCTACATGATCATCAACAGCCAGGCGCTGATGGCCACCGGCCAAATCATCTTCGGCATCATCGTAATCGGCATCATCGGGCTGATATCAGACTTCGCATTCAAGACCACCAACCGTCACCTTTTCGCCTGGAGGTTTGCATGAGCGAGCTCATCGTCCAGGGCGTAAGCCGAACCTTTCCTGGCGTTCGTGGCGGAAAGCCCGTGCAGGCGCTTCAGCCAACGGATCTGGAGATCGCCGAGAACGACTTCGTGACCGTTCTCGGTCCATCGGGCTGCGGCAAGTCCACGTTGCTTCGCATCATCGCCGGCCTCGATCAGCCCACTGCCGGCAAGGTCATCCTCGATGGGAAGGAGATCAAGGGTCCGGGTGCCGATAGAGGTATGGTCTTCCAGTCCTATACCCTCTTCCCGTGGCTCACCGTGCGCGAGAATGTCGCCTTCGGGCTGCGCGAACGTGGCATTCAAGCTGCATCATCCAAAGAAATCGTGGACAACTATATCGACAAGGTCGGCTTGCGCGGTTTTGAGGATCACTGGCCAAAGCAGCTCTCGGGAGGCATGCAGCAGCGCACCGCCATTGCCCGCGCTTTGGCGAACGACCCGAAGATCCTGCTCCTCGACGAACCGTTTGGTGCGCTCGACAATCAGACGCGTGGTTTGATGCAGGAGCTCCTCCTCGGCATATGGGAACGCGAGCAGAAGACGGTGATCTTCGTGACCCACGACATCGAGGAAGCCGTATTCATGGCCTCCCGCGTGGTAACGATGACTGCGCGCCCCGGCAGGATCAAGTCGATCACTCCGGTAGATATCCCGCATCCTCGTCACTACACAGTAAAAGCAAGTCCGGAATTCTCGCGCCTCAGGCTTCAGCTGACGGAAGAAATCCGCAGCGAAGCCATCCTGGCGGCCAGCAGCTGAGCTGCGATTTCATCATCGGTGAGGTCAGCAGGCAATTATCAGTTGAGAAGACGCGTCCGCTTTGTTAGCAGGGAAGCATGCGGACGTGGTGAAACTGGTAGACACAAGGGACTTAAGCAAAATTTGAGTGCACCGACGGAAACGCCGGATGTAGAACTGCTCAAAGTCGGGGGAACCTGTCAAATGGCGATCCCGAGCCAAGCCTCGCCAGAGGAAGGTGTAGAGACTAGACGGGCAGCACCTAAAGCGAAGGCCAGGGTGAAGGTATAGTCCAGACCACGAACGCCGGAAGGCGGCGGTGAAAACCGTAGCTGGTAAGAAAATCCCTCGGCTTCGGCCATGCGGGTTCGAGCCCCGCCGTCCGCACCACGACCTGGTTGCAGCTTGCGCGGCCCCGCCACCTATCCATCTATCCTCGCCACTGGTTAGTCGCGAACCGTATCGCCTGCTCAGCCCGTCCGGCACGTAAAAAGAGTTCGCATTGCGAATGTATTGACTAGAAGCTCCCCGCGGCTCCCGTCCGTTAGCGTTCGTTGACGAAGAAGAAGCTTACGGTCTATGTCTTGTGGGACACGGGGGCGCACGACATGATTGAAGCTCATCTCGAACAACCGCTAGACGCCATCGACTCCAACCAGCTTGCCATGCTGCAGAGAGTATTCGACAGCGTCTGCGCCAGTTCCGGCGTCGCCAAGAATACGCCGCAGGCCGAGGGGCTGGCGGCAACCCTCATGCATCTCTTTCAGCAGGGAACGACGGAGGAGCAGAGGCTTGCCGCGATGCTCTCGGAAATCGACTTCATCTGAGCTCGCCGCTCGAGATCTGCCGCCCGCGTGATTTGCGTCACGAGCCGATAGCGCATAAACCAGAAGCGCTGCACTCGCCTCCGGTAAACGCGGACGGCTCGCACAAGAGGAAACGCGATCGCGAAGCAGTCCCTCAAGGGGGAGGACCTTGCTGCCGCTCGCGCCGCATTTCTCGGCCGGCTGAAGGCGGTCGCCGACGCACAATTGCTGCTCGGCGACGACCACACGACGGCGGCGAAGCTCGACGATCTGGTCCTCAGCACCTTGAGACCGTTTGTGTCGGAACAGCAGCCGACGCTGATCAGCGGCCCGCCGCTCCTGCTGCCGCCGAAGCAGGCGCTGACGCTGACGATTGCGGCCCACGAGCTGGCGACGAATTCGATGAAGTATGGCGCCCTGTCCGTACCGAGCGGCCGCGTCAGCATCACCTGGGACTGTGTCCGCAAGGGAGGCGAGGAAAAGCTCAGCCTCGCATGGAGGGAAAGCGGCGGGCCGCCGGTGGAGACGCCGAACACGACCGGCTTCGGGACGCGCATGATCAAGCAGGCGCTTGCGGCGGACTTCGAGGGCAGCGTCGAGCTGAACTATGACAGGGAGGGCGTGACCTACAGCTGAAAGGCCGCATCCCCGAACTGGTCGCATCCTGAACAGGCTCGAGGAACTTATTTCGAGCCAGCAACAAGCTTCGGGCAATCTTATTGCCGTCATGTGCAGCATCCAATTTTTCGGAGAATGCATAGTGACACGAACGGCTGCGGCTTACGCGCACGAACACAATCCCGTCTTCGCCGACGACATCCAGAGAACCGCCTGGGCGATTGCTGCGCGACATCTGACCGCCGGCCAAAAGGACGTGACGAAGATGATCGCCGACGGGATCCGTCAGGAGCGCAGCCGTTGTACCGACCTCGTGCACGCGGCCCTCGGCCCGGACGCCGAGATCGCCGTCTTCGTCGCCAACCCTTCCCACGACTGGTGACCTGCACCCCGCACCATTCTCTCGAACGCTCCTGAACAAGACTTCTGATTTCTTTCGCAACAGCAGCAGGAACCAACCGGGCAATCGATTGTTCTGTGCTGCGTTCAACACGGGAGAAACCGATGAAGAAGTTCCCTCTGGCCGCCGCCACCTTGATGATGTTCGCGGGCTCGGCGCTCGCACAGTCGGCGGCCGAATCCTCCGGCGTCAACTCAGTTGCCGGCATTCCGCCGAAGACGGAAGATTTCGTTCTGGAGGCTGCATCAAGCGACATGTTCGAGATCGAATCGAGCAAGCTTGCGCTGGAGCGCGCCAGCGACGATCAGACCAAGATCTTCGCCCAGCAGATGATCGATGACCACCAGAAGACCTCCAACGAGCTTAAGCAGCTGGTCGAGAGCGGCAAGGTGGAGGCTGAAATCCCGGCGAAGATGATGGATGCCCATCAGGAAATGCTCGACGACCTGAAGGAAGCGCAGGGCGAGGAATTCACGAAAGCCTATCACTCGGCCCAGGAAGACGTGCACGAAGACGCCGTCGACCTCTTTCAGCGCTACGGCTCCGAGGGCGACAACGCCGAACTGAAGGCATGGGCTGCCAAGACCGCACCCGCTCTTGAGCATCACCTGCAGATGGCCGAACAGCTGAATGAGGATTGATCGTCAAGCAGTCTCAGACATTCCTGAGACCCCGCCCGTGAACAGGCTGTTTGGAAACTGAAAAGAGGCTCCGGTTTAACCGGGACCTCTTTTGGTTTCAGGCGGCGGCGGTGCGGATGTTGATGGCCCGGAGGATGTTGTAGGCGAGAACGGAAAGGGCCGTTTCGGTTGTCCCAGTTGTTGAAGGCGCCCCTGCTGCCCATGCCGGCACGGTATTCGCTCTTGCTGATCCCGTCCGTGCCGTCGGTGTCCCAATCTCCATAGGACTGGGTACCGACGATCGGGTCGGCGCCTGTATTGGCGTTGGCGCCGTCCTGGTTCTGTGTCTGTGCAAGTGCCCGGGCGGCAAGCAGCGAAAGCGACAGCGCCGAGGCCGAAAGCGCCGCAGTGATTCTAGAATATATAAGGTTTCTCCTTTGTCGTATCTCTCCGTCGATCATGGGCAGGCCGAAGCGATGTCCGGTCTTGCAACAAAGGAAATTGTCCAATGTTTCCGCCTCCTCATGCGACCTATTCACGATGACTTCATGCGGCATGGCAATATTCCAAGGGGCGTGCCAATGGCCGTTGGACGGGAGAAAATGTTCCAACCGTACCGCAACGCCGCCATCTGCCCTCGCGAAGTGCGAAAGTGACGTGCATGATCACCCTGCCCGATCGAGAAAGCCGGGCTTTTTCCCCTTTATTGCCCTGTCTCTCGGCAGGGCATTTTTTTATCCGGTTTCGGATCAGTCCTGGCCCGCTTCGGCACGCCGGATCCGCATGTTAGCCGGCGATCAACCACCTCGGGAGAACGGCGTCGACGTGGTCCCCCGGCATCCTATCTTGCCTTTGTCGCGTTTCCCATCGGCGCGGCCGGGAGTCTCGGTGAAATGCCCCTGCCCCCAACCGGGGCTCCCGTCACGTCAGCATCCCCGCACGCGGCCTTGATGCGACCGAAACGAAGAAACGCGGCCTGGAGACCGCGCTTTTGTCATTGGGGAGTTGGACTACCCTTTAGGCTGCGAGCTTTGCCGCGAGCTTGGCGACGTGATTGCCTTGGTAGCGCGCGCCCTCCAGCTCTACGGCGGAAGGCTGGCGGGAGCCGTCGCCGTCGGTGATCGTGCTGGCGCCATAGGGCGAGCCGCCCTTGACCTCGTCCACCCCGGTCTGCCCCTGGAATGCGTAGGGGAGCCCGGCGACGACCATGCCCTGGTGCAGGAAGGTCGAGATGAAGCTCAGGATCGTGGCCTCCTGGCCGCCGTGCTGCGTGGCGGTGGAGGTGAAGGCGGAGCCGAGCTTGCCGACGAGCTTGCCTTCGGCCCAGAGGCCGCCGGTCTGATCCCAGAAATTACGCATCTGGGATGCCACGCTACCGAAGCGGGTGCCGGCGCCGACGATGATGGCGTCATAGTCGGCGAGTTCGGAAGGGCTGGCAATGGGTGCTTCCTGGTCGAGCTTGTAGTGGGAGGCCTTGGCCACGTCCTCCGGGACAAGTTCCGGTACCCGCTTGATGGTGACATCGGCACCGGCCGAACGGGCGCCTTCGGCGACGGCCTTTGCCATCGTCTCGATGTGGCCATAGGCGGAATAATAGAGGACCAGAACCTTCGCCATGCTGTCGTCTCCGTTGTGTTTGGGTCGCACCGTCTTGCGGCAGAGCCACCCGTTTAGCCTTCATAACCGGCCCTGGCAGCCCCCGCATCGGTCGACGCAGTGTTCGCTTCGCGAAGACGAACCCCCGTATCCGTCATCAGTTCCGCAACGAATTGATTCTCTTTCCTCTCCGGTACCCTCTTCTGCTTCGCGAGGTTTGGGCCTACCACTGCATCATCCGCAGAACATCAGGATCGATCATGTCCCAGCCTTCCGACTCATCTTCCATCGTCACCGCAGCCATGCTCGCCATCGGCGACGAGCTTCTCTCTGGCCGCACCAAGGACAAGAATATCGGCCATCTCGCTGACGTGCTGACGCTTTCCGGCATCGACCTGAAGGAAGTGCGGATCGTCGCAGACGAGGAGGATGCCATTGTCGAGGCGCTGAACGCCTTGCGGACGCGCTACGACTACGTCTTCACCTCCGGCGGCATCGGTCCGACCCATGACGACATCACTGCCGATGCCGTCTCCAAGGCCTTCCGGCTACCCTGCGTCCATGACCCGGATGCTATGCGGCTCCTCGGCGGGATGTATCAGCGGCGCGAGATGGAATTCACCGAAGCGCGGCAGCGGATGGCGCGCATGCCTGAGGGTGCGAGACATATCGCCAATCCGGTTTCCACGGCACCCGGCTTCATCGTCGAGAATGTCTACGTGATGGCCGGCGTGCCGCAGGTGTTCCAGGCGATGCTTGACAATGTTGTGGCGGAACTCAGAACCGGCGCCAAGATGCTGTCGCGGACGCTCCCCTGCCCGTTCGGCGAAGGTGATATCGGCACTGCACTCACCGCCATCCAGAAGGCCCACCCGCAAACGAGCATCGGCTCCTATCCCAAATATGACGGGCAACGCTTCTCGACCGAAATCGTCGTGCGCGCCCGCCATGCCGAGGATCTCGTGCCGGCCGCTGAAGCCGTCATGCTCATGGTGCGCGAACTGGAAGAGAAGCGCATACCGTCCAACGTCTCACCGGACGCATGAGCAGCCAGTTCCAACGGAGAGTTGACCGGCATCAAAGAAGGCGCGAGGCTGTACGGCCAGATTGGCTTCAAGACAGGGCATCAGCTTGAGGGTGAGACCATGACGTACAAGACCATTGTTGCCGTACTCGATTCGCCGGCGCATGCGGCGCAGATCGCCGACTTCGCCCTGGCCGTGGCGGCGAAATACGATGCCCACGTTCTCGGCATCCACGCTGAAACGCTCGCCGCCGTGCCGCTGATCGCACCGATGGAAATCCCGGATCCGGCGGCAATCGAGGCGCTACAGGCGGCGTCGCGCCGCGAGACGTCCGAGGTGGAGAAGATCTTCAGAGAGCGTGTCGACCGGGAAGGCCGCTCCGCCGACTGGCGCAGCTTCCTCTCCTCGGCGGGCTATGCAGGCTCCTCGGTGATGGAAACCATCCGGGCGGCCGACCTCATCGTCGCAAGCCAGGAGGATCCCGCCAATGACAGCCGCTCTGAACTGGAAAACCTGCTGTTCGACAGCGGCCGCCCCGTGCTGCTCGTGCCCTATGTCATGAAGCAGCCGAAGGAGATCCGGCGCGTGATGATCGCCTGGAACGGCTCGCGCGAGGCGGCACGCGCGACCTTCGACGCGCTCCCCTTCCTCAAAGGCGCCGAAAGCGTCGAGATCTTCTGTGTCGATCCGCCGGAGCGGTCAAACGAAGCACCGGACATGGCCGGCGTCGAGCTCGCCGAAGCGCTTGCCCGGCACGATGTCAACGTGACGCTCACCGCCCGCGGGGGCGGCAGCGTACCGGCCGCAACGGCTATCGAAAACCGGCTCGCCGACAACAGCGTCGACCTTCTCATAATGGGCGCCTACAGCACGTCGCGCTGGTGGGAGATGATCTTCGGAGGCGTTACCCGCAGCCTGCTTGAATCGATGACGGCGCTGTCGCTGATGTCGCGCTGAACGGCGGCTTTCCGCGCTTGCCTTCGTCCGTGTAGTCCGGCTAAGAGCGAGGGCACTTCATGTACTCTCGCTAACGGCTCTCTTCATGTCTCTTCCAGAAAAAGCTTTCCCCGTCTCCTGGGACCAGTTCCACCGGGACGCTCGCGCGCTCGCCTGGCGCCTTGCAGGCCTTGGACAGGAATTTCGCGCAATCGTCTGCATCACCCGCGGCGGGCTCGTGCCGGCGGCGATCATCTCGCGCGAACTCAACATCCGCCTGATCGAAACGGTCTGCATCGCATCCTATCACGACTATTCCAATCAGGGCGAAATGAACCTGCTGAAGGGCATCACGGCAGAACTCTCCGTCAATGGCGGCGAAGGCGTGCTCGTCATCGACGACCTGACCGATACCGGCAAGACCGCATCGGAAGTGCGAGAAATGATGCCGAAGGCTCATTTCGCCTGCGTCTACGCCAAGCCGTCCGGCGTGCCGATGATCGACACCTTCATCACCGAGGTAAGCCAGGACACCTGGATCTACTTCCCCTGGGACATGGGCTTCACCTATCAGGAGCCGATCGCCAAGGGCCACAAAGGGTAAGACTTGCCTTGGCGGCATGGATCTTTTTTCCCTGTCGCCGACGGCTTCTTCATCCTCAGCATTTTCCCATTAGAACCAATCTGCAACACCTGCCCGTTGAAGCACGCAGGTGGTGCGCAACACCTGTGCATGACGGCCGCGGCTTGTGACAAAAATCTACCAACGCAGGGCGCCAACTACCTGACTTTTCAGGCTGTTTTTTCTCTCCCCGTTTTCCACAGGCTGCCGACACAATATCTTGTGGTTAAGAAAGTATGGCGATCTATGCCTTGACGAATCTGGCGGCTCAGATGACATTGACTGACGTGTTGCGGCGGCGTCTGGACCGGAAGTAACGAGGCCGGTTCTTTCAGCAGGTTCTAACGGAAATCGACACTGGCAGGGCGGCTATGAGGGGCGTTCTGGCAGGCGGGTTCGTTGTGCCTCCATCAGCTCCAAGCAGCGTGTGTTGGTACTGGTAAAAGGAGGCTATTAACGCTATATTTAGTGTTGCAGCCGACCATCGACACAAGATACAGGTTAAGCATCCTGGATGATTCACCTGGACCACATGACAACCCGGTTGCCCATGATGGCGAGCCGCCGGGCCGGACATTCGCGCCCTGAACGGGGCCCACAGACGAGGGACAAAGGCAATGCGCATCGAACGTCGTTTCACCAAGCCCGGCCAGGGTGCCTATGCGGACATCGAATTCCGCAAGGCGGTCAGCGAGATCCGCAATCCCGACGGCTCGATCGTCTTCAGGCTCGCCGACATCGACGTGCCGGCGCAGTTCTCCCAGGTCGCGACCGATGTTCTGGCGCAGAAGTATTTCCGCAAGGCCGGCGTGCCGAAGGTGCTGAAGAAGATTGAGGAAAACGAGGTTCCGTCCTTCCTGTGGCGCTCGGTTGCCGACGAGAAGGCGATGAAGGATCTGCCAGAAGACGAGCGCTACGGTTCTGAGACCGATGCGCGCCAGGTCTTCACCCGCCTTGCCGGCACCTGGACCTACTGGGGCTGGAAGGGCGGCTATTTCTCCTCGGAAGAGGATGCCTCCGCCTTTATGGACGAGCTTGCTTACATGCTCGCCACCCAGCGCGTCGCGCCGAACTCCCCTCAGTGGTTTAACACCGGC
This sequence comes from Pseudorhizobium tarimense, assembly GCF_022968135.1. Taxonomy (GTDB): domain Bacteria; phylum Pseudomonadota; class Alphaproteobacteria; order Rhizobiales; family Rhizobiaceae; genus Neorhizobium; species Neorhizobium tarimense. The sequence continues at coordinate 58,533 of NZ_JALJRA010000015.1, read as the reverse complement.
CTGCACTGGGCCTACGGCATCGACGGTCCAGGCCAGGGCCATTTCTATGTCGACCCCTTCACCGGCAAGCTGGTGAAGTCCAAGTCGGCCTATGAGCATCCGCAGCCGCATGCCTGCTTCATTCAGTCCGTCGGTGACGACCTCGTCAACGAAGGCGGCATCATGGACTTGTGGGTTCGCGAAGCACGCCTCTTCAAGTACGGCTCCGGCACCGGCTCCAACTTCTCGATGCTGCGCGGCGAAGGCGAAAAGCTTTCCGGCGGTGGCCGTTCCTCCGGCCTGATGAGCTTCCTCAAGATCGGCGACCGTGCAGCGGGCGCGATCAAGTCCGGCGGCACGACCCGTCGTGCGGCCAAGATGGTGGTCGTCGACATCGACCATCCGGATATCGAGGAATACATCAACTGGAAGGTCAAGGAAGAGCAGAAGGTCGCAGCCCTCGTCACCGGCTCCAAGATCGTAGCCAAGCACCTGAAGGCGATCATGAAGGCCTGCGTCAACTGCGAAGGCGAAGGCGACGACTGCTACGACCCGAACAAGAACCCTGCCCTCAAGCGCGAGATCCGCGCGGCCAAGAAGGACATGGTTCCGGAAAACTACGTCGGCCGCGTCATCCAGTTTGCTAAGCAGGGCTACAAGGACCTAGAGTTCAAGACCTATGACACCGACTGGGATTCGGAAGCCTATCTGACGGTTTCGGGCCAGAACTCCAACAACTCCGTTTCGCTGAAGGACGACTTCCTGCGCGCCGTCGAAAACGATGGCGAGTGGAACCTGACCGCCCGCAAGGACGGCAAGGTGATGAAGACGCTGAAGGCCCGCGACCTGTGGGAGAAGATCTCCTACGCCGCCTGGGCGTCCGCCGATCCGGGCCTGCACTTCAACACCACCATGAACGACTGGCACACCTCGCCGGCCGGCGGCCCGATCCGCGGCTCCAATCCGTGCTCGGAATACATGTTCCTCGACGACACGGCCTGCAACCTTGCATCGCTGAACCTCCTGCAGTTCAAGGACAAGGAAACTAAGCGCATCAACATCGCCGATTACGAACACGCGGTGCGCCTGTGGACCGTCGTGCTCGAAGTCTCGGTGATGATGGCGCAGTTCCCGTCCAAGGAAATCGCCGAACTCTCCTACCAGTACCGCACGCTCGGCCTCGGCTACGCCAATATCGGCGGCCTGCTGATGTCTTCGGGCATTGCCTACGATAGCAAGGAAGGCCGTGCAATCGCCGGTTCGCTGACCGCGATCATGACCGGTATCGCGTATGCCACCTCAGCGGAAATGGCTGGCGAACTCGGCCCCTTCCCGAACTTTACGCCGAACCGCCAGAGCATGCTGCGCGTCATGCGCAACCATCGTCGTGCGGCCTATGGTGAAGCCACTGGCTACGAGCAGCTGTCGGTCAACCCGGTTCCGCTCTCCCACGACGAGAACCCGGACCAGGATCTTGCCGCCCATGCCAAGGAGGCCTGGGACAAGGCGCTCGAACTCGGCGAGAAGCACGGCTACCGCAATGCCCAGACGACCGTAATCGCGCCGACCGGCACGATCGGCCTCGTCATGGACTGCGACACGACCGGTATTGAGCCCGACTTCGCACTGGTGAAATTCAAGAAGCTTGCCGGCGGCGGTTACTTCAAGATCATCAACCGCGCCGTGCCGGAAGCGCTGCGTTCGCTCGGCTACACGGAAAGCCAGATCGCCGAGATCGAGGCCTATGCCGTCGGCCACGGCAACATCAACCAGGCGCCCGGCATCAACCCCGGCTCGCTGCGCGCCAAGGGCTTCACCGACGACAAGATCGAAGCTATCAACGGCGCCACCAAGGCTGCCTTCGACATCAAGTTCGTGTTCAACCAGTGGACGCTCGGCGCCGGATTCCTGAAGGACACGCTGAAGGTCTCCGACGAGCAGCTCGCCGACATGAGCTTCAACCTCTTAGAGCATATTGGCTTCTCGAAGAAGGAGATCGAGGCTGCCAACATCCACGTCTGCGGTGCGATGACCCTTGAAGGCGCGCCCTTCCTCAAGGAAGAACACCTGCCTGTCTTCGATTGCGCCAACCCCTGCGGAAAGATCGGCAAGCGCTATCTCTCGGTTGAAAGCCACATCCGCATGATGGCGGCTGCCCAGCCGTTCATCTCGGGCGCGATCTCCAAGACGATCAACATGCCGAATGACGCAACCGTGGAGGATTGCGGTGCAGCCTACATGCTCTCCTGGAAGCTCGCGCTCAAGGCAAATGCGCTTTACCGCGACGGCTCCAAGCTGTCCCAGCCGCTCAACGCCTCGCTGATCGAGGACGAAGACGACGAGGATGCGCTGGAGGACCTGATCCAGCAGCCGGTGGCCGCCCAGGCCGTCACCGTCACGGAGAAGATCATCGAGCGTGTGATCGAGCGCGTTACCCGCGAGCGTGAGAAGCTGCCGAACCGCCGCCAGGGCTATACCCAGAAGGCCAATGTCGGCGGTCACAAGGTCTACCTGCGCACCGGCGAATTCGGCGACGGCCGCCTCGGTGAGATCTTCATCGACATGCATAAAGAAGGCGCCGCCTTCCGCGCGATGATGAACAACTTCGCCATCGCCATCTCGCTCGGCCTTCAATACGGCGTGCCGCTGGAAGAGTATGTGGAGGCCTTCACCTTCACCAAGTTCGAGCCGGCCGGCATCGTGACGGGCAACGACGCGATCAAGAACGCGACGTCGATCCTCGACTACGTGTTCCGCGAACTTGCCGTCTCCTATCTCGGCCGCCACGACCTGGCGCATGTCGACACCTCGGACTTCTCCAACACGGCGCTCGGCAAGGGCATTCAGGAAGGCAAGACCAACCTCGTCTCCACCGGCTGGACCCGCGGCTACAAGCCGACGCTGATCCAGGGCGGCCAGGGCGAGCGCAGCGGTTCGGAAGCCAAAGGTTCGGCCACCGCCGCTCCCGCCAAGGCTTCCTCTGGCGGCAATGTGACGGCATTTGCCGGCTCGGCTGCCCGCAAGCTCGAAACCTCCGTTGCCGTCTCCACCTCCGAAATCGTCGCCTTCAAGCGCGACTACGAGGAGCGGGCGAAGGAACTGGCCGAGGAGATCGCCGAGGAAGTGCTGGCCGACGAAGACCAACAGGCCTCCACCGCCCTCTTCTCCGACAAGGCCGCCGCCGACGCCGCAGCCGCCAAGGCGGACGCTAAGAAGGTGGAAAACGAACGCCGCATGCGCTCGATTGCCCAAGGCTATACCGGCAACATGTGCTCCGAGTGCCAGAACTTCACGATGGTGCGCAACGGGACTTGTGAGAAGTGCGATACGTGTGGTGCCACGAGCGGGTGCTCATAACTACTGGTAACCACTAGTTGCGTGGGCGCGCCAGAAAGTCGTTGTGCGCACGTATCGGTACAGAATGGCAGATAGAAATGTCACTGACCCATTAAGCGCAGTGCCCCCCTAGACCGGAGCGACAGGCTACCAGCCGCAACGGCCACTCCCGCAAGCCCAATGCTGGCGGGAGAAGGCCTTCAGGAACAAAACAGGAACCAACCGGAAGAAGTGCAGCACGGTGGCAGACGCAGTACTGGGATGGGCACGACTACCAAGCCCGGTTCTTCTGGATTCATGCTTCTGGCCTCCGCAATCCAGACACCCCCCATGTCGTCGAAGTCCCGTACCAAGCTGACGGCCCCAACGGGTGCTGGCATCGGGTGTGCTGCGGTAGCACTGCGTCAACTTGTCAAATGGCAAAACTCTGACGTCATCCCCAAGTACAGTCTGTCGCGAGCACATCCCTCCTCCCAAGTGCAAGCGGCCGATTGGCGGCATCCCCTCCTCCCGAAGCCGTCAATCCCTTTTTCGAGCCCGGTGCACCTCCCGCACCGGGCTTTTTGCTGGCAACGGAGGCGCATTCAACGAGAGCGCTTTTCGTGAGGGCGTGCCTTCTGCCGCGCGGCCCGAAGCTCTTCCAGGCTCGCACGCCACCAACCGCGGTGCCGCTCCTCTTCGCCGGGCCCGCTACGGGCAGGCCAGGTGTTGATGAGTTCCTCGAAGGTCGGCAGCCGCCAATTCGCCCAGACATGCTCCTCCTCGGCATGTGGATAGGCCCCGGCAACCTCTTCCCGGTCCATGAGTTCGCCTGTTACTTCCGTGAAGACGACAACCCCGTAGCTGGCCGTAGCCAGGGGTCTGTCCAATGGTGGGAGGTCATCGCCCGCAACTGGCAGACGCCTCTTCCGACGCTCCAGAGCACGACGCCTCGCCTTGGCCTCCTCCTCCGTTCCCTTGCGTGCCTCGGCCCGTTTTCTTCGTTCCTCAGGCTCGCACCATCTCGCAGCTTCTTCGATCGTCTGCCACCGGTGCTGCAGGTCGTCATAGGAAGCATACGGAACCTCCCAGACCTTCTCCTCACCGTTCCACCGCGTAAAGGGAATCTGCCGTAGCTCCTCAACGACCTTTCTCGAGAACGGCGTCTTGATGCGAAATCCCCGCTCGTGAACGGAGAGATATGGACTAAGGATGGGTTCGAACTCGAAGGCGTCGCGACCGCGTTCCTCCTCAAACGGTCGCCTCCGATCTGCTTCGGCTGCCAACCAAAGGTCGATCCGGCGTCGAGCCGTCGTTCCGGGAACTGTCCACGCCTGGAGCTGGTCGCTCCATCGGGCGCGCGGGAAGGTCTCACGGAATCGCGCGACCGTCATTCGGTCGAACGGAAAGGAAACCGTTTCCGGCGTCGACTTCTCTTTGTCTCTTGGGTCGCCGTTCCTCATGCCGCCGAAACCTTGGGAGCCGTTACAGGTTTCTGCGAGAGCGTCCTCAAGAGAAAGGCTAAGGCGCGGCTTGCGCCTGCGGGCGAGATGGTGTGACCGACGTGGGGCTGGATGTCCAGCTCGACCTGGTATCCGGCAGCCCTCAATTCGCCGGCAGCCATGGTGGATGCAAAGGCAGGTATGGTGCGGTCATCATCGCCGTGCACAAGCAGAACAGGCGTCCGGTTGCTCCCGCCAGTCACTCTGAAGGGAGGAAGCAATCCTGCAAATGAGACCAGAGAACCCACCTGCCAGCGGCCGGAAGCGACAGCATCAAGTGATACGATGGCGCCCTGCGAAACGCCGACAAACGCCACGCGGTCTAATGAATTCTCAAACCCTTCCCTCGTGATGATCTCGGTCACCGTCGCGTCGAAGGCCTTTCGCGCTCGGCAGATCCTGTCCGGAGCGAGTGGGTCGCCGTGAATGCTGAACCATTCACGGCCATACTGGTGACGGAACGGCGCGTCGGGCACTACCACCCGAGCCTCAGGCAGAGAGCTCTGATAGGAGCTTGCAAGAGGGATGAGTTGCGCCGAGGAGGCGCCGATGCCGTGGAAGAGCATTATGAGAGTCTTGTCGGCGTGCATGTGGACCCCAATGCAAGGTGAGAGAGTAGCCGAGGGCGCTCGACCCTTACGGGGAGCGCCCTCTCACCCCGGGCACAACCGTCGACGCACGACGAGGGGTCGATGCGGAAATTGTGCTTGCTCTAGGGCGGCATGATTTAGATGGTGCTTATGCAGCTTGACCGCAAGATCGCACACATGCGTCATTTGGTGGCTGCCATCCGGAGCGCGGGTAGTGAATCTGTCTCTGAACTGAGCCTCAGCACGCCATACCCAAAGTGGTAAAACGCATGACCGTACTCAAGAAAAGGCCTGCTGCCGAACGCAAGAATGACCGAAGTTAAGTCGGCGCCCTCAAAGAAAATGCGATGACATCTGATGGGGGCACAGGGGGCGAAGGCTCACCAGAAAATTGCATCAAGAATCCAGCGGATCGCGTGCTTTGGGCATCTACCTTCCCGACCCCTTATCACCTAGCAGTGTTGGAACTTGAGCAGGCCTCCGTCATTCAATTCGGACCACCGCTTGCCTGGGCACATCTGTGTTAGGCGTGAACGCAATAATTGCGCGGAGAGCCCCGTGAAGCAGAGCCCGCTGCACGTTACATTGCAGACCGAGGTTGCCAGTTGGTTTCATTCACTTGATCCAGTGCGGCCGGACGACATGATAGGACTGTGGAAAGGCGTCGGACTCTCCTCGGGACATCCACTCGACGGAGTGCTGGAGAACTTGCGCTGGTTTGGGAAGCGGTTTCACCCCGATCTGAGGGCGGACGCCCTGCTGTTCGAAGGAGAGCATAACCGGCTCGTTCCGGTCGATCCCAGATTCGTCCCTATCAGGCTCGTAAACAGGCTCGCTGCATTCGGCCGATCCACGCCTGCACGAAACCTGTTCTCGCACGTCAGGCCGCGGGTGCGCGCCCACGCAACGACAGCCACTTTGCGGCCTCTCAGCAACGCCGGTGTAACGACCGCCGCAATGATTTACGATCGGCAGCCGATCACCGACTACTTCCGACGGGTGAATGAACACGAGATTGCAGGGATGATGGTCGTCGAGAGCGATCCGCGCAGGTACTTTTTCCGGCTGACCAAGGCCGAGGCCGGAGCATGAAGAAACCTGTTCTCGAAACTCCGGACGGCCGCCACACCATCGTCAGAGGCCGTTTGTGGAGGAAGTCGAACCCGGATCTTCCGGAAGACGAGCAGAAGCGTCTCGTGTACGAGCTGATGGCTGCCCGCAGGGCAGTGCTATAGCACCTTCCATGCTCTTCCGGCCAGCCTTTCGCCACCGGGCTCAGGTGCTGCGCCTTTCTGAAGCGGCGGTCAGCTCCGCAGACTGTAAGAGACGCGTTCGTCGCAGCGGCGAGGGACGCCGCCCTTCTTCAGTGAGGGATGGAGCGCTCGCTCGCATTTAGCACGCTCGCATAGCTTGCCGGAAGATGTACGGGAACTTTAAATTGAAGAGGCTGTTAAAACCGAACTCGTGGCAATGAAGGAAGCTTTGACATGATCGACACAAAGACTCACGGCATCATCGACTACGTAACCGGCGCTCTCCTGATTATTGCGCCTTACCTCTTCGGATTTGCCAACGGCGGCGTACAGCAGTGGCTTCCGCAACTTCTGGGGGCCATGATAATTGTAATGAGCTTGATGACGAAGTACGAGCTCAGCGCCGCCAAGGTGATCCCGTTGAAGGCCCACCTCTCTGTTGACGTGCTGGGCGGTGTGCTCCTAGCGGCATCTCCTTGGCTTTTTGGCTTTGCCGACGCAGTCTGGTGGCCGCACCTGCTCGTAGGCCTGATGGAGATCGTTGTGGCGCTCATGACGAAACGAGATCGCCCGCAGCGGCTCTAACCGCAGCTCATATCAGGCGCCGGCTCCCTACGCGCAAAGCAGCTCACGACAACCTCCGTACGTCGTTCGCAGGACAGAGAGATGCCACGTCAAATTGAGTTCGCGGGGGCGCCGGCCGAATGCAAGCTGCTACTGGATAGGCTGCATGATCATCCAGGAATTGCTCGGATCACACTACACTCGGGTGCATCCAGAGTTCCGCAAGGAGACGTACTCATTATCGAGGCCGCCAATCAGGTGGCCGGTGAAATCCTGAATCTGTTTCGCGAATTGAACCTGCTCCATAGCGGCGCAGTGAGCATCAGTGAGCCGAACGCCACGATCCGAGCACAGGCGTCCCAGACCATCAGCGAGGAAGGTAACGACGCCATATGGGAAGAGACTGGTGCAATGATGCGTCAGGACACCAACCCCTCCTTTAACTTCATCGCGTTAATGGGCCTGTCTGGCGCGGTTGCCGCCTTCGGGATTGTCTCGGATACCATCCACATTGTCATTGGCGCGATGTTGATCGCGCCGGGCTTCGAGCCACTGTTGCGGGTGATTTTCGGGGTGCTGGGCGATCGCCACAGCGTGACGGCAGGCCTCAGGGCAAACGCTTACGGATACCTTGCACTCGCAGCTTCGGCCGCTGTCGCGACTCCTGTAGCGCTACTAGTAAGTGGCACAACGGTGGAGCAGTTGGCAGCCGGCCACTGGGCGAACTATTGGTCCAGGATCGATGCGAGCGGCACAGCTACATCCCTTGTTGCCGGCTTCGCAGGGTGGATCATCGTGTCCTCACGCATGAAGGTCCTCGGCACCGGTGTGATGGTAGCCTTGGCCTTGATCCCTGCCTTGGCGCTTGTCGGCATGGGGTTGGCGACAGGACTTCCGCATCTGGTTCTCGGCAGAGCGTCGCGGTGGACGGTGGAGGTGCTCTGCGTCTTGGCCGGAGGTGGCTTGATCATCCTGCTCAAGCGCAAGCTCTTTTTTCAGCCCGCTTCTGAGGGATGACGCTTCACATAGCCACATCAGGCCGCGGCTGCGATTGTTTCTGGTCTCGCCTCCCGTTGTTTCGGGAGTGGAGGCGAGTTGGTCATCGGATCTCGGGGTTCGGATCGTGAGCTTCAAGTCGCTGTGCCGGAGAGGCTGGAGAGGACGCCATCGTCGCCGCTCGTCCGTCGACGTTCTCGCCATCCTCCATCTGCTCCGGCAGCACTCCCTCGCGCACGACTCGCTCCAGGAACAACTTCGCCTGGCTGACCGCATCCGTGCGATTGACCTCTGCTTGTTCGCCGCTGAAGCGGACGGCTAAGACGGCGCCGCTGTCGAAGACGTATTCAACCGTATGCCCTGCCGTACCGCTTCCTTCGGCTATGGTCTGAATTCCGGTGATCTTCAGGTGTCTCCTGTATCCGCCGGCCAGTCAGCTTCGCGCTTATAATAGTTTGTTGTCGCCTTAGCTGAACTGACCATCGCTGCCGAATGTTTCGCGCGCTGAGCATTTTCCGAGATGGAGGGTCCGCTGCCGTACATTCCCTTTTGCCGTGGCTCAGCGCAGGAACCCACGGCGCTTCCAGCGGTTCGCATGGCCTTGGAGATCAAACTCATGCCCAGCACATCACACGACCCGACGCCCAACCCGGCTCAGATCAGAGATGACATCCAACGGGGGCTAACTGGCGACAAGCGACCTGGCTTCGATCCGGCCATGGCGCCACTCGAGACAGACTCAGAGGCTGGCGGTGTGCCGCTGTCGCCCGAGCAGATCGAGACCGCCACCACGACACAACGAAACCAGGGCTCCCGCCTGAAGTCCCGGAACTTCGATGTCGCGATGACCTCATCCTTCAATGGGACGCTCGAACGCAGACCTAGCCTCCCAGCCCTTCTCCCGCTTATCGCCGTCATCGTGATCGGCGCTGCAGTTCTGCTCGGGGCATTGCTACGATGATGCTCGGTTCCCTAAGTCACGTGATGGACACCCCTCGCCTCAAACCCAACCGGCCCGCCTCCTCCCCAATCGGCGCGGGACCCGCTGATGGCAGAAATCGAACATCATGAGCGGCGGGATCAGGTTGCGGCGGTCAGCCTCACATAATTCAAGCCGCCATATCGTCATAATCGGAGGTGGGTTCGGCGGACTAGCTTGCGAATCCTGTTCGTGGGCGCAGGTGTCTCCATGCAGGTTGGCCTGCCTTCCTGGCAGGCATTGACGGAGTATATGGCCGACGAACTGGAGCTGGATCGCGATCTTCTTTCGAAACCAGACGTCCACTATCAAACAGTGGCGGAATACTACCGCCTCAGGGGCGGAAACATGGACCTGCTCGGCCACTGGTTGCGAGACAATTGGAGCGCTTGCCAGGAGCAGGGTTGCTAGATCGGCTGCCCACGAACTGTTGGTGAGCCTCGATTTCCCATCATCTATACGACCAACTACGATCGGAACCTGGTGCCATGTCTGCCTGAGGCGATACAGCAGAAGCCGGATATTCATGTCGGACATGCTGTAGCCGATGAACAGAACGGTCTTTCCCAGCGCATCGGCGCGGAACCTGACGTCGAGTGGCGTCTCGAAGGATAGGCGCTCGAAATGATCGGATTCGGCGAGGACGAGAGAGGCCGGATCGTCCAGGTCCCCGTGAAACCTGATGATCTGCGTCACCCCCTCCGACACCTCCGTCAGATCCCGCGCATTGGTAATCTTCGCGTATGGCTTGCCGTGATGTTCGAAAGCTGCTTCCAGGTCAGGCTTCGCCGAGGATCGGCCTCCGTCCTTCATCTTCATGCCGCGAGGGAACGAGGTGCAGGAGGCCGTATTGAGGCATTGGGGAATATCGGTTCTGCGTGACGAAACAGAGGAGCCTGGTCGTGCATTGATCAATTTCCTGAGCGGCCTCGCCTCAGAAGTTGCCCTGCTGGATGCAGCGAGAAAGGAACCTTTGAATGATTGAAGGGGAACGGGAAATCTGGCTCTGCCTCTCCGGAGGCAATGCGCTCGGCGCCTACCACGCCGGCGCTTACGAGTCTCTGGCCGCTGCGGGAGTGACACCGACGCGCATCGCAGGAGCATCGATTGGTGCGATCGTGGGAGCCCTCATCGCTGGCAACGCACCGGAAAATCGTGTTGGCCGGTTACGCCAATTTTGGGACAGGGCAGCGCAACAGCAGACAGTGCTGCCTCTCTTCAGCTTCCTGACACCCCGTATGGGCGAGTGGTTGTCGTTGTTGCAGACGATCGCCTATGGGCGGACGGGCCTGTTTCGCAGGATCCTGCCGAACCTGCTGCCCCTCTTGCCTGGCACCCACTCCCCTCCATACCTCTTCGACACGTCCCCGCTACGCAAGACGCTGTCGGACCTCATTGACTTCGGCCGCTTGTCCAACGGCCCCGTGCGACTTCTTGCTTCCGCAGTCGACATGGAAACGGGCGAGGACGTCACCTTCGACAGCCATGCGGGCGGAATCGAGGTTGATCACCTCCTCGCGAGTGCTGCCTTCCCCATTGCATTTCCACCGGTCAGGATCGGTGAACGTATTTATGTCGATGCCGGCGTCTCCGCAAATCTGCCGATCGAGCCACTATGCGAGGGCAGCAGTCCGAAAGATGTTCTTTGCGTCGCTCTTGACCTTGTGACAGCGCATGGCAAAGCTCCACGCTCCCTGGATGATGCCGTAGGACGCGCGCATGATCTGATCTTTGCGTCACAGAGCCGACATGCCCTGCAAAGAGTGATGCGCTCGAAAACATCGGCTTCGTCTGGCGGGATCACCATCGTCTATCTCTCCTATGACGGTAGCGGTCAGGAGATCGGCGGCAAATCGCTGGAGTTCTCCACACACTCCATCCGACGACGGTGGGCCGCCGGGAAAGCAGATATGCAAAAGGCGCTAGCCTCACTCGCGGATCTACCGACGTCGCCGGGCTGTTCGATCCACCATTTGCGCGGAGGCAGCCTGCAGCTACGGGATTGAGGAGCGGCGCGCCTGGTCGAGCAGCTCGACGTACGGAGGAACCGGCAGCGGGCGCACAAACATTCTGCGTCCGCTGCCGGTTGTGGATCAGCAAGAGCTCCCGTGAAGTCTCAGCCGATCATGCTCGTGATGCCCTTGAGCATGCGAGATGGCTCTGGACGCCGGTGACGCCGACGATCGACGCTCCGCGAGCCATCGGGTCATCGCCGCTGCGGGCGTACTTCTTGTGGATAGCTAGAAGCTCTTTCTGGCCGTCTCTACTGCCTTCTTCAACTCGCCTCGGTGGGATCGGCCATGGACGATCGTCCGGCGCCCTTCCCGAGCGTATCGCTCGGCATAGCCCTGACTCTGGCGAGCATCCTGGTTCTTGTCTCCTTCCTGCACTTTCTGGCCCGTTCGATCGTCTCGGAGACGGTCATCAAGCGCCTGGGGCTCGAGATCTCGGACATGCTATCCGAGCTCCACGGACCCGCAGAGGATCGTAACCATGATCCGGAGCAGTTCCTCCCCCAGGGCTTCCACCAGCGCGCCCACTTCTTCGGGCCGCGCGTGGACGGCTTCGTCCAGAGCATCGGCCTCGACAGGTTGGCTGCGATCGCCCCGCGCAGAGACATCTTCATCGCCTTTTCGTTCCGGCCCGGCGACTATGTCATCACGGATGGAGGGGGAATCGGCATCTTCCCGGCCTCCCGCTGGTCGAAAGATCTTCAAGAACAGGCCTGTCAGGCAGTGGTTGTTGGATCCAGGCGAACGTCCACGCAGGATCCGGAGTTCGCCATCCGCCACCTCGTTGAGATGGCGGTTCGAGCGCTGTCGCCGGGCATAAAACGATCCCACACGCAGTCGCCGTCCTGGCGCAGTTATCCGCAGCCCTGGCCCACCTCATGCGACGGGCCCTCCCATCGTCGGTCCTAACTGGACCGGCAGGAGAACCGCGCCTCGTGCTGCCCCGCCCCACCCACGACACACTCGTCGGAGCGGCCTTCAATCAGATCCGCCAGAACGCGGGGGGAAGCCTTTTGTCATCATGCACCTGATCGAAGCCATTGAGCGCATCGCAGACCATGCTCAGCTTCCACAACAATGCGATCTTTTGGACCAGCATCTGTCGGCCGCCGTCGAGGCTACCGGTAATGTCGGCACTCTCGATCAGGAGACCCTGGATTCTAGAGCCGAAGCCGCACGTGCAGCAATCGCAAATGCGAGGGCGCGAATGTTACAAAGTCGCGAGCTTGAGGTCTAGCCAGCACGACGCTGCGGCCTCAGCAGCAGGTACAAGAAAGAGATAAGGAGCATCTGGGAACTCGGGAGCGCCAGTCTTGTTCGCTAGCTGCAAAACGAAGGAGGACCTAGCTTTGGCCAACAAGACACTCGACGACCTCTTTTACGAAACACTCCGGGACGTCTATTACGCAGAACGGAAAATCATCAGCGGGCTGCGCAAGATGGCGCGGGGCGCGCAGGACGAGCAGCTCAAGGCTGCATTTGAGAAGCACCGGGAGGAGACGGAAGAGCAGGTTGAACGTCTGCAGCAAGTGTTCGAGCTTCTCGGCAAGCGCGCGCGTGGCAAGACCTGTCCTGCCATCGAGGGCATCATCGACGAAGCTGAAGAGATCATGGAAGAGTTCAAAGGTTCGCCTGCCCTGGATGCCGGCCTTCTCGCGGCAGCCCAGGCTGTCGAGCATTACGAGATCAGCCGCTATGGCACTCTCAAGAGCTGGGCAACCCAATTGGGTATGGATGATGCAGCGAAGCTGCTGGAGACGACGCTGAACGAAGAGACGAAGACCGACGAGTTGTTGACGCAGTTGGCGGAACAGACGCTCAACGCAGCCGCACAACAGGCCGCGGGCTGAGCTGGCCGGCAACTGCAGACCGGCGTCGGTATGTGCTGGACGCCGGCCTCTTGCCCAAGCTCAATGGATCTAGTCCGCGGAAGAAGGCGCGCCGTCACCCAAGATCAAGCGGCGATATTCCGCTTCCGGCACACCGTAAGCATCTCCGGCGATCTGTCGGAGACTGGCGCGATCACGAACGATGACGAGGCTGCGTTCCGCCTTGATGCAATGCATTCCTTCCAGAACGTGCAAGGCGTCCGTGACACTTGGGCGACGCACTCCCAGCATCAAGGAGAAGAACTCGTGTGTCAGCGGCAGCTCATCGCCCGCCCTATCCTGCGCCATCAAGATCCAACGCGCGAGCCGCTGCTCCACCGTGTGTTTTGCATCCGCGATCGCGGTTGCCGCAATCTGCAACATAAAGACATGAATGTAGAAGAGAAGTGTGCGCCTTAGCGGGAAGCATGCATCCATAGCGGCCTGAAGCTCAGAAGACGGAATTCGCAGTGCCTGCCCGTCAATCTGCATGAAGGCGCCATGCGGCGTCACATCAACGCCAAGTGCCACCGACGCTCCTGAGAAGCCTTCGCGCCCGACACATCCTACCTCAAGACGTTTTCCAGAGGTGGTGGCGATCTCGGACGACAGCCCCGCCTCGAGGAAATAAACATAGGGCACAGGTAGATACGACTCAAACAGAACGTCGCCGCGCTTCAGTTCGATCCTCTCGAGATGAGCCGAGAGCGTCTCCATCTCCTCGGCAGCAAGCCGCTGCAGTAGAACATTGCTCGTCTTCATGGTCATTCACTGTCCCTGCCTGTCGGGTGGAGCTAGGGCGCTTCGGATGCAGGGCGACCGGCTTTCCTATGCTTTCGGGTCGAGCACCGATTTCAACGGAAGAGTGTCGACAAGAGTGGCTTGTTCATCCTTGATCTCAATGGTATCTCCATCAATCGGTTCACCATTAAGAAGGCGCGCCGCAAGAAGTTCGCGGGCTGCGAGGACTGCTTCTTTATGCGCCTGTTCGGGTGATGCGAGTTCCACCCCTTCGGGATCCATGGCAATCTCTTCACCGCGCCGGATGTGAAAATAATATCTTGGCATCTGCCTCCCCTTCAACGACTATAGAACTGCAACGCCCACTGTAAAGCTTCGATCGGCTGTGAGATCGGAGCGGCAGATCCCCACGGAACACCTACCACGCACTGGCAGCATCCTCAGCACGACCTCCTGACCCTGCTGCTGAACGTGCGTCAGGTCATGTGCCAGCTAGCTTCCTCGTAACGAGCGGTGCCGTCGCCTTCAGCAGCGGGAATACCGACCTGCGCCATAAAGGCCTGATGCATTGTCACAAACAGATGCTTCCAATGGTTGGACGAGCCACGATCCAAGGTCGGCGACGCTGCCAGAGTGATGCCACCAGTCGCACCGCCCGATCCTCATCGGGATGAAACCGTCTCGCCAGACGCAGCAGATCCTCCCTGATACCCTCTCGCCCCGAGGTGGTTCTTCTCGAGTTGGCGTCGGATGGCGCTTCCAATCGCTTGATGATCACCTCCGCTGTGTCGTCGCTTAACAACTCGGTACAGACGAGCGTTGCAGTAGGATACCGGACGGAACGCAGCTATTCGATGGCCGGCAATGCCAACACCGGAATCGATCAGAAGACACCACATCATTTCGAACCGGTCTCCCTCAGCCGGCGCAGCACTTCTCCTAGAGCCGTCGTCAGCAGGACGCCCGCGGCCAACACCCCTAGGCTGTGCCAGATCACCTCGAAGCCTCCAAGCGCAATGAGCAAGGCTGTGGCGGCGGCAGAAGGATACTGCCTTCAGTGGAATCTGGCTCCTCGGGTTCGGCCAATTGTGGCTCTCGTCACTGGCGTCGCGGTACCAGCGGTAGAAGGCTTCGTAAAGCGTCAGGCCCGCCTTTAACTGTTCCAGATCATCCATCAACATGCGCGACAATCCAAGGATGCAGCCAGCAGACCAGCGGCCTCCGGAGCAAGCTGCGGCCGAGCGGTTTCGGCACCGGCATGATCCTGGCCAGATGAAGCAGGGGCTCCGACGTCAGGCAAAACTCCTCGACCATCACGTCGAAGAAGGGACACTGAAGATGGTAGTTACCATCCTGCTGCGCTCGGCTGACGCGGTTCAGGTGTACTTGCTTTAAGATGCGTCAGGTCAAAGATGAATTTGATGCCGCTGCTGGGAAAGGGTTCCGCTAGCTGATCTGCAAATCGCCTTACTCGTTAGCGTGATGGGCGGCAGAAACCTAGTTCAAGTCGAACATTTCCCCGCCAGAGCACCCTCCACGGCCTTTAGAAGGCGTTTCTCCTCGTAGGGCTTGTCGAGTACGTCATCGAACATGTCAGGATGTGCTCGACCAATGCTTGCCTGTGCGCCACTGACCAGAATGATGGGAATGGCAGACAGCTCCTCATCAGCCCGCAATGCCTGCGCGAGTTCCAGCCCTGTCATCAGCGGCATCATGAAGTCGGTGATCACGAGGTCCGGGCGTTTCTCCTTGACGAGAGACAGTGCCGCTTGGCCATGTGGCGCCGCTTCCACTTCATGGCCAGCATCTTCCAGCATTATGGTCAACACTTCAGCTATCAGGAATTCATCTTCGGCAATCACGATCAAGGCCATGTCAGATGCTCTCCGTTCCTAGACATGACATGGTCACGTTGCAAGGGGTGTCGCCATTCCTGTAGTGGCGTTGACGACTGGTGGGAGCGGAACATCGATCCTTATACCCGTGTTCCCGAAGCTGACTTCATAGATCGCTGGATCGAAGGCACTGTCTCGGACCTTCAGGACTGACAGCGCTTTCTTGTAGCGAGACCTGGTCTCGATGTGGCGCAGCATGACAAGATTATCGATCAGGCTGGAGAGTTCCGATCCTGGTGCCGTCAGCGTCGGACCGAACAGATCGCGTAGTTCCCAGGTCGCTATGGTCGTGACCTCAAGCGCCCGCAGTTCATTAGTCAGAGCAGAGAAGTATTCTGTCATGCGCGGCTGATGTACGGCTGCACGTTGAAAGCCTCCCAGGCCGTCAAGAAAAAGCCTCTTTACCTTGCGCCGCCTAACCGCCTGAAGAAGCTGGTGCCCCAGCTTGTCCAGCAGGTTCTCAGTCATGGGCTCCCAGATGAATTCCAGATCACCGGCCTCAATAGGGCTGTCGATGTCTACTCCCAGCGCTCTGGCCTTCGCCCTTAGACGCGCTGGGGTCTCGTAGAAACCAAAATGCAGTGCCGGTTCATCCTTGCTCGCCTTGGCAAGGAAGCTGAGGCCGATAGCGGTCTTGCCTGCTCCAGAAGGCCCGAACACCAAGGTTACAGAACTTGCCGGTAACCCGCCGCCCAGCAGGTCATCCAGCCCTCCGACACCTGAAGCTACTGCCGCCGACGAAGGTCCATCTTGGACAGACGGGCTTCGCAGAGCCGCTTCAAGGCGAGGGTAGGCAGTCAAGCCGGATGATGTGATTTCGAACTGATGGACCCCTCCAAGCGCCGCACTGCCCCTGGATTTCTTCACCTGAAGACGCCTAACTGAACGTACGCCAGGAACTTCCTCGTGGAGTTCGATCACCCCATCAACCATCGTGTGTTCCGGGCTGTCGTCCGCAAACCGGGTGCTGGTCAGGAAGAGGACGCTGCATCCAACGAACGCGGCCTGGCTTTGGATTTCGGCAACAAAGGTCTTCACATCCAGCGGCGAGTCTGCCCTGTCTCTGGCATTCAACAGTCCGTCGAATACCAGCAGCGTCGCCCCTTGTCGGGCAATCTCCTTGCGCACCAGTTCAACAACTGCCGAAAGACCGTCGTCACGAAGCGTCTGAAACACGCTCACATAGGATATGGTCACTCCGAGTTGACTGCGGTCGAAGAAATCGAGCGTCCCCAGCACCTGGAACAGCCGATCATGGGTCTCCGCCAGCAAGGTTATGTACAGGACTTTGCGTCCTTCTCTGACGTTTGAGAACGCCACCTGGTTGGCCAGGATGGTCTTCCCCGCTCCCGGCTGCCCCTGAACGATATAGGACGCGCCTTCGACGAAGCCGCCACCCAATATCTGATCAAGACCCTCTATGCCGCTGATGATCCTCGGAAGAGATTGTGTCACGTTGATTTCCCGCCTGTTCCCGCACTACACTAGGGTGGCGAGCCTGTTTTGCAACGGTCCCGCCTATCTTTCCCCCAGCGCCTGATTTATGTACTGCTTATTCACTCATTCAGCGAAGAGGGCCCAGACCAATGACATCTTCGCGCAGCATCCGTGATGCGAGCACGGTCTCTCCTAACGAGACGGGCGGCAGACGCGTCTCTGGTGCAAGCGCCCTCGCTATCGCGCCTTACGACCCTAAGGAACTGCTGGCGTCAATCGTTCAGTCCTCTCAAGACGCCATCATCAGCAAAACGATCAACGGTATTATCACGAGCTGGAACCGTGGAGCCGAGCAGCTCTTCGGTTATCAGGCTGAAGAGGTGGTTGGAAAGCCGATCACGATCCTTATTCCTGAAGATCGACTGGATGAAGAACCTGCCATTCTTGCAAAGCTCCGCGCTGGGCAGAAGGTTGATCACTTCGATACGATACGTCGGCGGAAGGATGGCTCGCTCATCGACATCTCACTCACGATCTCCCCGGTAAGAGACACCGACGGCACCATAGTCGGTG
This sequence comes from Pseudorhizobium tarimense, assembly GCF_022968135.1. GTDB lineage: Bacteria > Pseudomonadota > Alphaproteobacteria > Rhizobiales > Rhizobiaceae > Neorhizobium > Neorhizobium tarimense. The sequence goes on along the minus strand of NZ_JALJRA010000015.1, from coordinate 40,829 downwards.
CTTCCAAGATCGCTCGCGACGTCTCCTCCAGGAAGAGGGAAGAGGAGCGGCAACGCATGATTCTGGGAGAAATGCACCACCGGGTGAAGAACCTGTTCGCTCTCACCAGCGGCTTGATCACGATCGCATCGAAATCCGCCGCATCGCCAGCCGAGCTGGCCGCTTCGATGAGAGAACGGCTTGCGGCACTGGCTGCTGCGCACGATCTGACTATGACCAGCCTCGATGATCCACAAGAGCACGCCCAGAGCACCACCCTGCTTCAACTGCTGGAAAAGGTCGTGGCTCCGTACCAGGACGAATTCCGCCAGCGCATTTCTTTGGCTGGCCCTGATTTCCCTGTAGCACAGACACATACCACCAAGGTTGCGCTTTTATTCCATGAATTGGCAACCAATGCCGCAAAGTATGGCGCTTTCTCCGTGCCGGAAGGCAAGGTAGCCATCACAACGGGGGCCGTTGAGGATCATGTCATTCTTGTCTGGGAGGAGACGGGCGTGCCTGCCATCGATGGACCCAGGGCCTCGCCGGGCTTCGGCACAAGATTGATCGAGTCTATCGCCAGAGGTTTCCCTGCAACCGTCAAGAGGGACTGGGGATCGAATGGCTTGTCCATTACATTCGAGGTCAGTGTACTTAGCCTTCAGTCGGGAACCGATTAATCGCGACAAGCTGCTCGACGGGCGACCCCACAGAATGCGCAGCCGCTGCTTGCGCGATAGCATCTAGCGCCTGAGCCCCTGAATCTATTGTCGAGGCGGAGAACACAAATGCTCGCTCCTGACAGCGGACCAAGGGTGGAGCATTTGAAGCAATAGTTTATGATCGCATGTCTAGTTTAGCGTAGGAAGACTGCCACCACCAGTCTTCCACGCTCCGCGAACACTTTAAACCCTATCGGCCACCTAGCCATCGGCACCTTCAGACCGTCTTTTCCCTCGGTCCAAGTGAAACGACCTTCGCGTTCAGCTTCAGGCTCTCCAATATCGTATTTCCAAGGGCTTCTTCGTTGAACGGCTTCTGCACCTTCGGGTACTGCGACACCTCCGCGGACACATCTGCGTATCCAGTGGCGACAATGATCGGCACCTCGGGCGATTTCACCCTAATCGCCGCCGCCAGTTGCGCCCCTGACATCCCTGGCATCGCGTAATCAGTCACCACGCAATCCAGCTTCTCGGCGGCGTGAACAACCTCCAGTGCCTGGAGCGGCGACGTCGTAGCCACGACGTCCGCACCCATCTCCTCAAGCATCGACTGCGTGTTCCATAGGACGAGCGCATCGTCGTCGACCACCAGAACCCGGCATCCCTTTAAAAGCGAGGTCCGGTCCTTTGCGGGAGGGGATGCGCCGACGTCATGGGCGGCCAAGTCCTCCTCCGCGACGGGCAACCAGACCTCCATCGTCGTGCCCTGCCCTTTCTGGCTGTGAATGACAAGTGTTCCGCCGGATTGTTCGGCAAAGCCGGCCACCATAGACAATCCCAGCCCAGTGCCTTTCCCGACGCCTTTGGTGGTGAAGAACGGCTCTTGCGCCCGCAGAAGGGTCTGCTCGTCCATCCCCTCCCCTGTATCGACGACTTTCAAACACACATAATTTCGAGACCTCAAGACCGCCGGTGGGTTTGATTCCTGATCTGCGGAGATCGTAATCGCGCCCTCGCCTGCCATCGCATCGCGCGCGTTGACCACAAGGTTAAGCAACGCCATCTCCAACTGGTTCGGATCGGCTTTGACTTGCGAGAGCGAAAGGGGAAATTCCGTCCGGATGGTCATCCTCGGACCAAGCGAGCGCTCCAGCAGTTCCTGCATTCCCTTTACAAGGGCGGGGATCTCCAAGGCACGAGGTTCAAGGTTTTGACGGCGAGAGAATGACAACATCCGCTCAGTCAATGCAGCGCCTCGCTTGGCTCCCTCCATCGCGTTGTCAACAAGACGTTGCATTCGTTCGTCTGGCGGCATGCGCTTCTTCAGCATCCCAAGACTGCCTATGATCACCGCAAGAAGATTGTTGAAGTCATGTGCAATACCGCCAGTCAACTGGCCAACGGCTTCCATCTTCTGTGACTGCCGGAGAGCGGCTTCGGTGCGCTTACGCTCCGTAACGTCCACCAGACCGCCAACGGCCCATTTGAATGCTCCATCAGGAGCGCGTTCGACCGTCGAGGTGGATAGGACGTCAAGGAATCGACCGTCCTTGGTGACGAAGCGATATTCCTTCTCCCGGAGTTCACCCTCCGCCACGAGGTGCGGCCAATCTTGCTGAACGCGCCGGCGTGCCGATTCCTCCGCCATGAAGTTGATCAGCGGCCGCCCCAGAACGTCATCCCGGCCATACCCCATGAGCGCCAGCCACTCGTCGCTCACCTCCTCGATGTGTCCCTGCTCGTCCAGCGCATGCAGTGGAAGCGGCGTCCTCCTGTACAATGAGCGGAACTGCTCCTCGCTCGCCTTCAATGCGCGTGCCTCGTTTTCAACCAGAACGGCAAACCGCCGATCGAAAATGGCAGCGACGATCGCCGACAGAAGGATCAGGAAAGTGATTGCGGCGACCGAAAGCGCGAGAGCACTCTGACTTACGAAGGAACTGGGGTCGGACCCGGCAAGCATCTCATGTGCGCCGAACGAGGCTGCCTGCATACCTGCAAAATGCATTCCTGATACGGCCAAGCCCATGCAGCACGCGGCGACGCCCTTTTCAATGAAGCGCGTGCTACGAAAGGCAAGCCACAGAGCCGCGATAGCTGCTCCGATGGCAATGAAGATCGAGACGGAAACCCAGACGGCGTCATAGCTCAAGGTCGCCTGCATCCGCATGGCCGCCATTCCAGTGTAATGCATCACCAGAATTCCGCTTCCCATGAACAGGCCACTTAGGACGAGACGCATTGCCCCCGTATGCGGGCGACTGACAACCGCGAAACCACCTCCGGTCACAACTATTGCCACCACCAGGGAGACGCCGGTCAGCGCAGGATCATAGGCGATCTCCATCCCCGGCAGCAGGTAGGCGAGCATCGCGACGAAGTGCATAGACCAGATTCCGCCGCCCATGCAGACGGCGGCAGTTGCCAGCCAGGCAGAAGACGCCGCCGAGGACGTGGAGGCTTTCACCCGCGTTGCAAGGTCGAGCGCGGTGTAGGACGCCGCTACTGCGATCAGGATGGAAAGCACCACCAGGAGGAGATCATGTGTGCCTGCCATTCAATTCTCCAGCTAAGGGGCCTCTAGAAGAATTAGCAGACACTTGGATATCACTCCACTGGCAAGGCTAAATCCTCCAGCGCGGTGGCCGCCAATCCTGCAGACCAACCTGGCTTCATTCCGGTTCCGTTGAGGAGGATTTCAGAAGGATCAAGGGGACCGCCGCGAGGATGACCAGGACGATCACGGTCGACAAGATGGCAGTGGCCTCCAATCCTAGTCCCGCTAATACGCCGATCCCTGCCGTCGCCCAGATATTGGCAGCCGTCGTAAGCCCTTCGACCTGACGTCTGGCTGCCCGCACCATGATCGCACCGGCGCCGAGGAAGCCGATGCCTTGCACGATGCCCTGCAGTACCCGCGACAGATCTGCGATCTCCATGCCGCTCTGCAACGGACCTATGACGAACAGGGCCGCACCGACGGCCACGAGCATATGGGTCCGCACGCCGGCGCTTCTCCCCTTGCGCTCACGCTCGTAGCCCAGGGTTCCCCCGAGCACTGCGGCGACGACGAGTCGTACGGTGATGAGAGTTATGGTGGACGCATCTGGAACGTCCGAAAACTCTTCAACGAGCGTCGACCAGATTTCCTCTCCCACGGCGGCGTCCTCGTGTCATTGCAATTTTGGCCATCAGATTGACGTGCGATATTCAAACTGCGCCGACAATTTCAAGATGAAGGCTGTCGCGAGGTCCCCCCACATAAAAACCGCCAAGCCGGCGGCAAGACCGAAAGCCGGATCGGCGCGGCCGACGTCGTGGACAAATTGCAAGCGGACGAGGAGAAGCGGCTGGGCTTCAAGTGCGAGGGCAACGATCTGCTGTCAGTGTCGCGTCAAGATACGGTTTTCAGCAGATCGTGAGACGTCTGGTGTTTGCCAACCCCTTGAACCGATACGTTGGTTACCCAGATGAGGCGTAACCCGCTGGTCCGGGCCCCTCTGGCGAAGCTTTCGGCGCTATCGAGATGTCGGACCGTTCCGACAATAAGCCGAATCCGAGGAGTTCTTCTTGATTTCCGACATCGCCGCTTGGTTGTTTACTCTGTTCGTACTAGATCCCGTCCACGCCGAAGTGCGCGAGAGGTTGGAGAGAGCGCGCCTGCCGGTTGAGGCGGTCCAGCAGTCCCAGCAGTGTCTCTCTACGCACGGTCCTCGGCTTATCCAGCAGGCGGGAGAGGATCCGGTCTGGGCTGTCGGCACCGCCATCGGCGTCGCAACGGGCTTGAGATCGCCCGCACAGCTTCTGGACATAAACGACCCCAACTGCCAGATCCTCACGGAGCTTCTTGCGAACGAGGGCGGAGAGACGTTGGAGGGCTGATACATGGCGGCCCGCGAGGGGCATGTAAGATGCTCCGGCGGCGTTGCCCCCTTGACGCTCCGTAGGCTCGCCGGGGAAGACCACGGGCGCAACGGTCTGACGTTATGCTGCTCCTGTCGCTGCCTGGATGATCCCAATACCTGGTCCCTTCGGGCTGGTGTTCGGATCCGCCTTGACCATTGTCGCCCTTCAGTTCGCCTTCGGCGTCCGCCGCCTCTGTCTCCCGTCGCTGTTCGCAACCGCTGTATCTCCGCCCAAGCCTTCGAGTCGCTGCAACATCATGCTTCTCCAATGGTCGGGAAAGGCGAGCGTCTTGTGCGGCCAGGACGGATGAGAGGGCTGACGCCACAAAGATTACCCGTTTTTCTCGCCCGGGGTCTGTCCAATGGTGGGAGGTCATCGCCGTAACTGGCAGACGCCTCTTCCGACGCTCCAGACCAAGACGCCTCGCCTTGGTCTCCTCCTCCGTTCCCTTGCGCGCCTCGGCCCGCTTCTGCGTTCCTCAGGCTCGCGCCATCTCGCAGCTTCTGAAGCCGCGACATGAGAAACTGAGACGAAAGGTCGATCGGGTAGAAATAGGATCCATTAGCCACCCATTGCACGTGGCAGGCGCTTCGTAATCCCTTCAGTCGGTCGGATATTTGTCCGCACCCGAACCAAAAGGGCACGCAAGGCATTCGATGCGACCGCGAGATGATGGTGGAAATCGCCCGAGAGCGCTGAGCAGGACGCCGGCGCTATACCTTTGCCTCCGGCGACTTGCTACCCGAAGCTGATGTTCCGGCCCGAAACCGTATCGCCTGCCCATCAGCCCAGGAGCGGGCATGGGCTTCGAAGGCAAACTGCCGCTCAACCACTGCACCCTTCTCAACAAACCGGACTATAAATTGACCGTCATGCTCAACCACGTCCACTGGATGTTCCCGCATCATAGCACTCCCCCCAGAAGCCGAGCGTGACGTTTGCCGAGCTATACTTTCGTCTTAGATAATATGACCATTTTCCAGCCTCCTGGGATAGTGCAAGATCTCGCATCGATAGGCTCGCAGGCAAGAGGAAGGACGCCCTTGCTGCGATGCAGTCTCTGAACGGGCAACCTTCTGCTGTAGCCAGAGTCGTTTTGCAGCGCCTACAATTTGCACTTTCCGGGCACTGACAAGTGTCCGGGAAGCGCCTCCCAGAACAAATAGAGGCCAAAGGCCTATCTCAAAGTGATCGCGGTCGATCCTGATGACCCGCTCGCGCACTCGCCAGGGGCGCGGCCTGAGACACTCAGCATTTTCGCCGGCTGCGACCGACGTGCCGTGCCAGCAGATTCGCATCCCATTTCCGTAGCCGCCGACGCCCGCCCTCACCCGTTCACGCCGCTCCCGCCCTCTTTGCGCCGCGGCTGCTGCCACGGCCATCTCCCCTCGATTTCAACTTCCAGCGAGAAGCTGAGGAAGGTGCGGATCAGCACGATGCCGGCCAGCACGATCAGGCTGTCGAGGGTAGGTTCGATGGCGACCGTGTTGATGATGTCGGCGGCGACCAGGAGCTCGAGGCCGAGCAGGATGGCGCGCCCCAGGGTCGAGCGCAGTTCGTGGTAGACGCCCTCGCGCCTGCGGTGGCGCAGGAAGTTGATGCCGGCGACGATCGTGCCGACGACGATGACGAGAACGCCGACGGCCTCGATCGCGCGGGTCGTCACATGCAGGGCTTCGGAAAAGAGTGCGTCCATGAAAATACCTTTCGCTCCTATCTGAACGGGAGAGGCGACGATCGGTTTCCGGCCGATGCTTGAGAGCGGAGAGCCCATGGCGCCCAACCCTTTGCGGTTGCCGGATGCGCGGCGGGCGCCACCTTGCCCCTCGCGCTTATCAACGCAGACGCGACGGCTCTGGCTTCCCGGCTGCCTTACCACCGGCTTCCTCGGGCTGGACGTTGCCTGGATCTCGTTCCTCAACGAATATGCCGGCAGCGAAACGAGGCGGCCAACCTGCACCACTGGGCCGTTTATGCGCTTTACGTGCTGTTTTCGGCTGCGGCGCTATCGATGGCCTGGTCGCTTTTGCGGGGGGAACATCGGACGGCGATGCGGATGCGTCTGCTGGCGCTCATCTGGATCCTGCTCGGGCCGATCTATTACCTCTGGTATCCGCCGCCAATTCTTGGCGCTGTCGAGCGGGTGCTGGCGCTGCTGATGATCGGCGGCCACTTCGCGCTGGTGGCACAGGCGCTGCGTCACCGCGCTGCTGCGACTTAGGCCACACCCGTCTCGCAGATATTCCACGCACGAAAAGAGGCGGCTGACACCGTCAGCCGCCTCGGATGTTTGAGATCTAGGGCTGCCTTAGCGGCCGCCGAGGGTCACGGTCTGGTCGTCAGAGAGTTCCGGATATTGGCCAGTCTGGAAGTTCGACATGCCGTCGATCCGCTGCTCCGTGACGTCCGGTGCCAGCAGAGTTTCCTGGTCGCTCACATAGAGTGCCGAGAGCGGCACTGCTGCCCGGTTTTCGCCGAGGCCGAGGAAACCGCCGGACGTGACAACAGCATAGAGACGGTCGTTGATCGTGACCACATCCTCGATGTCACCGAGATTGTTGCCGTTGGCGCCGACGATATCGTAGTCCTTGATGTCGGCGACAGTCAGCGGAACTTCGCGCGTGGCGTTTGCGCCGACAGCGGTATCTGCACCCTCACGGGCCTCCCGCGGCGCAATCGCTGCAGTATTCTGTTCGTCCACTTCGGGGTTGGCTTCGGTGTTGTTCTGAGCCTGGCGCATCTCAGCGTTCTGGTTTTCACCTTCGGCCTGATTGGCGGCCTGCTCCTCGAAGCGAACATTCGGCTCGCCTTCCGCCCGGTTGACGCGAACCTGCGCTTCTTCCGCGCTATAGCGAACGTTGGCCTGCTGCTCGGAGTCCTGAATGCGAACAACCGGCTGACCGGAACGCTGAACCTGCACATTGGCCTGCTCACCGTCCTGCTGCTGGCGGCGCACCTGCGGCTGGCTCTCGCTGACCTGAACCTGCGGCTGCCCCTGCTCGACTTCAACCTGCGGCTGAGCCTGACTGACGTTTACGTCCGGCTGCGGCATGCGCACAGTGATCTCCGGCTGCGGTATGTCGACCGTCACGGTCGGCGCCGGCTGGTGAACGATGATTTCCGGCTGACCCTGCTCCACAGCGACGCGCGGATTGGGCTGGCGTACTGTCACGTCCGGCTCGGGAACCTCGACGCGGATCGCGGCTTCGTCTTCGACGACCACGTCAGCGTCACTCTGGCCCTGGTGGCTCATATTAGCCATCTGCTGCTCGACGCGGTCGAGTGCCTGCTCGGCCTGGTCCGGGTTCTGCTGTGCGAGCGCCTGTTCAGCCTGCTGCAGCGGCTGGCGGATCTGGGTGGTGTTCTGGTGGTTCTGCTGCTCGCCGAGCTGGCGTCGCGCTTCGCGAACAGCCTCGCGGGCGGCTTCATAGTCATTATTGTCAAGCGCCCGCATGGCGGCCTGGATGTGCTGCTGCACCTGCGACATGCCCTGTGCGTTCTGCCGCTGCTGCATGGCGTTATTGTTCTGCGTATTGGCGCCCGTTGATTGCTGTGCGAGCGCGCTCGCAGGCATAAGTGCGGTACCCGCCATAAGGGCGGCGACGTAGATCATCTTCATGGACGTTGCCTCTCTCTGTGCTTTGATTGTTCGTGTCCGTGCCGGTTCAACTTCGACCCGTGGCCGCGCCGTGCACACCCTGTCAAAGCGCTGGCGGCGCCAACAGTTCCCAAAAAAACCATAATTCTTGTCCGGATCTTCAACAGCATCATCAATGGCTTCTTCATCAATCCCCATGTGGTACATGAGGATTGTGCGACGTCGCCCGCATGGTGGCTGCGTCATCTATGCCGTCATTTGGAAATGGGCCTGCGCGGCACGTTTTGGGGGGGGACGCTGGGGCTGCCCGCGGGCGGCGGCCGCAGCGTCTCAGCCCGTCTTCGTGGTCGCCAGGAGCATGGCGGCCATGAAGGCAATGGCGATACTGGCCCAGACGAGCACCGCGGGCAGGGAAAACAGAAGCGGCAAAGCCAGCATCACCACCGCGAAGCCCGCATCGAACGCCAGATGCGCCGGCATGGTAAGCATCGGCTTCCAGCCCAACTCATAATCGGTCGCCAAGGCGTAGACGATGGCAAACAGGCCAAGCAGCAGGAATGCATAAAAGCCGGCGCCGTTTGCGCCGGTAATGAAAGCGAGCAGGATCATGCCGGCACCGACCGTGTAATCGGCAATTCCATGGATGAGCGTCGGCACGAAGCGCATAATCGTTCTCTCCCTCGGACCTGCGTCCAACCGCAGGAGGTCGTCAGGGTTCCAGCTTCGACAACGACGCCATCCGCCGCCATCCGAAAAGGGCCCGCGCCCCGCTGGCATCCGATCTCGCCATAGCCTTATAGCACTTAGGGGCTGGAAGGTTGTCAGCGGCGGAACGGGATGACGCTTGCTTCGGCCTCAAGAACCTGCACGGCAGCGGCCAATGCCTGGCGCAGGTCTTGCGCCGAAAAAGGCTTGGCGACGAGGGGCACGCCGACATCGGTGCCCTTCTCGATTTCTTCGCTATAGCCGGTCATCAGCACCATGCCGAGCCGGGGATAATGCCGGCGCACCCGATCGCGCAGCTCGAAACCGCTCATGCCCGGCATCATCACGTCGCTCAGCACCAGATCGATATCGCCGCGCTCGGCCAGCAGCGACAGCGCCCCATGCCCGGAGCTTGCAGTCACCGCCGCAATCCCCAACTCTTCGACCGCAAGCCGTGCTGCAGCCAGCGAGGCGGGCGTGTCGTCCACCACCAGGACGCGGCGCGGCAGGCGCGTCGCAGGCATTTCCCCGCTGTGTCTCGTTTCCGCCACGCCCTCAGCGCGCGGCAGATAGATGGTGATTGCGGTACCCCTACCCTCCAGGCTGTCTGCCGCGACCGCTCCGCCGGACCGCTCCGCAAAACTGTAGACCTGGGTCAGCCCAAGCCCGGAGGCGGCATCCCCCTTCGTGGTGAAGAAGGGCTCGAATACCCGGTCGACGATCTGGCGCGGGATGCCATCGCCCTGGTCCGTCACGCAGATCGCAACCCCCGCCCCCTTCAGCCCAGCCGCCTCGCCTGAAAGGCTCTCGACGTTGCGGGCAGTGACGGAGATGGTGCCGGGCACGGGCATGGCTTCGCGCGCATTGGTGACGATGTTGATCAGTGCTGCATCGAGTGCGCCCGGATCGACATTGACCGGCCAGAGATTGCGCGGCAGCACCAGCTCCAGGAGATTGTTGTCGCTGGCGGCCTTGGCAAGGAGGTCGCGCAGTACCACCGTGCGGTCCTGCAGCAGGACGGTTTCGGCGCCGCGGTTGGAGCGCCGCGAGAAGGAAAGAAGCCGCTGCGTCATGCCGCGGCCGCGATCCACTGCGTCAATCATCAGCTGCAGGATCTGGTCGACCCGCTTCTCGTCGTGCCGCCGGCGGCGGATGCTTTCCACGCCAGACTGGAACACCATCAGGAGATTGTTGAAGTCGTGCGCGACGCCACCGGTCAGCTTTCCGAGCGCATCCATGCGCTGCCAGTTCGCCACCGCCATGTCCTGCCGGCGCCGGGCCTCCAGCTCGCGGCGGAACAGCAGCAGGGCAAGGCTGAACAGCACGATCGTCGCCAGCATTACCACCGCCAGCAGCTCGTAGCCGCGCAGCGTGAGCGCATCGTATTCGGCGCGCGGCGTGCCGACATTGACGCTCCAGGGCAGTCCCCGGATCGGGCTCTCCCATACCCTCAAGGCGTTGTCCCCCGCAACCACAACGTCACGGGGGCCTTCCAGGTGTGCCGCCGACGCCAGCGACGACGATGCGCCGCCGATCAGCGCAGGATCGCCTGCCGTCGAAGAAAGCAGCGTTCCGTCGGCCCCTTCGATCCAGCCGGCCCAGGTGGCCGGCAGCCCGTTGGTGTGGAGGACGTCGGCGAGCGCCTGTGCCCGGATGACGACCGTCAAACCGAAGATGGTTTCGCCGCCGCGGCTGACCGGCACGCGCACGGGGAACGCAGCCATGCCGCCCGGTCCGCGCACCACGCTGCCGATCGACGGCTTACCGCTTTCGAAGAGCCGCCGGTTGCTCTCCTGTTCCACCACGACAGTTGTGTCAGGCGGAGCAGGCTCGGAAAGAACGATACGGCCGTCAGCATCCGTCACCCGCACGATTTCCCACATCGGCATGCGGGCCCGCAACCGCGCTGCTAGTTCGCGAAATGCCGGTTCCTGCGCCGGCGGGTCGAGACGGGGGCTTTCCGAAAGGATCGTCAACAGCTGGACCTGGGCCTCCAGTTCCCGCGAGATCGCGGCCGCCGCCCGCTGGCTGCGTTCACGCAGAACGTCGTCCAGAGCCTTCTTCTGCGACTGGATGAGGTAACTTCCCGCGATGCCGATCATGACGGCAAGCGGGATGAGCGCGGCAAGCAACAGCAGAAGCACGGAGCGCTTCAGCGTAGTGTAAGATCCGTCGCCTCTGGCTCTCTGCATCTGGTTCAGACTCGACTTCTTCAATGTCTTCTGAACTAGAGCGCTCAACTCGTCAGACAACAGGATAAACCTGAATGCCAGAAGACCAACACCAAAAAAGGGGGGCGCAGCGCACCCCTTTCGTCAACCCTCTTGCGAATGTATCACATCCGCTGTGCCGTCGTGTCCATCCAGCTGCGGTGCCGCTGCTCGTCGGCCAGCGCTTTTTCGAAGAAGGCTTTGGATTTCGGCACCGCATCCTGATGGTTGGACGCGCGCTCATAGGCGGTGACGGTGTCGTCCTCGTTGGTCTTCATCGCCTTCAGGACGGACTTGTCGCCCATCATGTCCGCCATGGCGATCTTGCCGGTGGTGAGCATCTGCTTCATGTCGCCTTCGGTCGGAGCATCGATGCCGAGCTCGCCTGCCATCTCGTTCAACACGTCGAGATGCTGGAGATGATCCTGACGGAAGGACTCCACCTGACTGCTGAGCGCCTTGTCGTCCAGCCGGTTGATCGTCTCTTCGTAGGCGGCGATGGCGTCGCGCTCGAGATAGATCAGGTTGGTGACGAGCTTGTCGATGCTGGATTCATTTCCAACCGTGGTAACCATGTCTCTGCTCCTTGTTGCTTGGACACGAGCACCAAACCAACACTTGGCGTCAGTGTTCCAGATCGCTGGCACTCTGCGCCAGACATCGCGGCACTCTGCGCCAGACAAGGAGAGCCTGAAACGAAAATGCCTCCCCCTGCGCCAGCGCGCAGAGGGAGGCATTCTTAGAATAACACAGCCTTAGAAGTGGTAGTTCAGGCCGGCCTTGATGGTGTGGTCGCTGACGTTGGTCTCGGTCGTACCGGTGCCCGTGCTGAAGCTGCGGACGTCACCGGTGCGGGTGTAGTTGTATTCGACCCGGCCGGAGATCTGCTCGTTGAACTTCTGCTCCACGCCGGCGCCGACCAACCAGCCGGGCTTCCAGCCGTCCGGACCTTCCGCCGAGCTGGTGTCGCGCAGGCTGGTCATCGTGCCGCCTGCGGTGCCGTAGATCAGCGTGTCACCGAGCGGTGCGCCGACCTTTGCCTTCGCCGCCAGGCGATAACGCTCGCGCAGTTCGCCGCCGGGAACGTCGACTTCGGTGTCGCCCATATGGGAGAGCTCTAGCTCGCCACCTACGACCGCGCCGCCCATTTCGGCATTGTAACCACCCTGGATGCCGGCCATGAATTCCTTGTCACCGGAAAACGGGCTGCTGTGCTCGGATGAGGTTCCGGCGTGGATACCGGCATAGGCGCCGTTCCAGCCGCCGGACGCAGCAGCAGGCGCCTCATAGCTCGGCGCGGGTTCCGAGTAGGTCAGGTCGGCAGCGCCGGCCGGTGCGGCGAATGCGGCAAAAACTGCCAGGGCGATGGGCATCTTGTTCATGGTCTTACTCCGTACAGAACCCGCTATATGATGCGGGCAATTACTCGATACACTTGCGTACGCGGCGGCGACCGCCCCACTAGCCCTACATGGCCAGCCGCCGAGAAGCTTCCGTCAACTTGCCCCAAAGTGATAAAGGTTCTCTTAACTTTCCGCTCCTCGGCTCGCTTTCAGGGGGATCCGGCGGTCACGAAAACGAGAGCGTGCGCCGCAGTTGCCTGCCACATTAAGGGTAGAGACGCACACCGCCCGAGACTGCTTTCGTGGCGCAGCAGCGGCTCACCCTTCGCCGGGGCACGTCAAGATTAGGAGGGAGCGTGGAACGTCCTGCCCCACCCTCATTTTCGTGATCCTCGGGCTTGACCCGAGGATCCAAAACCAAGCCTTCCCGTTTCGAAGGATATGTCGGCCAACTTGTGGACCCCGCAGTCGACTGAGCTGGTTAGCTTGTGCGTAAATCCTCTGGTCAAGCCCGAGGATGACGAAGGAGAGTTTTTTCTGCCTCGCTCCTCCCGAGGCAACCACCCCAAAACCGCACCCCCACCCACACATGTCAAACACTTCGCCCCTCGAGATTCACCTCCCGCGCACGGCCCCCATACGTCCCCGTCCCACCGCGGATACACCAGGAGGCGTCCTGACGAGGCGGGGCCGGGCTGGTGGTGGAGCAGTCTGTCTTATCGTCACCCTCGGGTCTGCCCCGAGGTCAAGAGGGAAGTGTGTCTGTTGTCATCGTCGTGCTAATGCAGTGAGACCCGAGGACAAGGGAGGAGTCTGTGTTGCTGTCAGGTCGTGCCAGAGCCCTCGCCCTTCGAAGGTTGCTTCGCTCCCACCTCAGGGTTAGGGCTGCAACGGCGGAGCGCTGCATTAGCTCGCCCTAATCCTGAGGTGCGCACGCGCGAGCGTGGGCCTCGGTGTATCAGGGCGGCCATTTCGCGCGCTCCTGCCGGAAGGCCAAAAATCAGCCGCGACGGGCGCGGATGTGCAGGAAGATGGGTGCTATGCGGGTATCGGCGACGACCGGCTCGGCAGCGGCGAATCTTCGGACGCCATCGGTTCGCCGAAGGCTTCAATCGCAAGCCCCGCCCCAACAACCATGGAAACCCATGTGGAGAGCGTACGGTGAAACCGTGGGATTTCAAACGGCCTTACCCCCGCCCGCTCTTCCGCGGGATGGCCGAGAAGATCCAGCGCCCGATACGTCCTTGCGTTTCGTCGAAGTAATCAGCCACTTCGACAGCGACCGCCTCTCCCAACTGGTTGCGGATGTTGCGACGCGTGGGTGGGACGAAGCACGGATGCAGGATGGAAAACTGCAGAAAGCCGCCCCGCTTCAGAACACGCGCCAGCTGCTTCAGCACTGCCGCCTGGTCCGCCATGTCCATCATGGACATGAAAGCGACTACGAGGTCGAATTCACCGTCAGCGAACGGAAGCGTGACACCATCACCAATCACGTAATCAATCCCCGGCCGGATCGAGCACTTCCGTTTCCGGGCGTGCCGCAGCAAGGTTGGCGCGATGTCCAGGCCGGTCATCCGCGCCCCAAGCCTGGCTACCTTGCGAGTGTTGGTGCCTTCGCCGCAGCAAGGTCCAGGCCCTTCAGGCCAGCTACCGGCGGCAGCATCGAGAGGAAGGCTGGCGTATTGAGCGCATCCCGGTAGCGGTCGAAACCGGCGCGGGAACAGTGCGCCCAGGCATCGGCATTCGCCTCCCAGTGGGCGGCAACAGTCTTGGCATCCATCGATCATCTTCCCCAGATCGTGAAAAAGGCCGGCTTCCATACCGGCCTTCCATGCCATTCTTGCATGCTTCCGCCCCAGCCCGCGCAGCGAACTAGCCGCGCAACGGATCGCGGAGGATTCTCCTCCCTACTGCAGGAAGCGCGGCACTGGCGATGCAGTCGCAAATCCGTTGGCGTCCTGCGGCGCGGCTACCGCTGCCTCTCCCCCATCCAGGCCAGTGGCGACGACCGAAACGCGGAACTGGCCGTCGAGCTCGCGGTCGAAGATTGCGCCGACTACGATGTCGGCATCGTCCATGACTTCGTCACGGATGCGGCTTGCAGCCTCGTCCACCTCGAACAGCGTCATGTCGGAGCCGCCGGAGATCGAGATCAGCACGCCCTTGGCACCCTTCATCGAGATCTCGTCGAGCAGGGGGTTGGCGATGGCCGCCTCGGCCGCGACAAGTGCGCGGCCGTCGCCGGATGCCTCGCCGGTCCCCATCATCGCCCGGCCCATGCCCTTCATCACCGATTTGACGTCGGCGAAGTCGAGATTGATGAGCCCTTCCTTGACGATCAGGTCGGTGATGCAGCCGACGCCGGAAAAGAGAACGCGGTCGGCCGTCATGAAGGCATCGGCGAAGGTGGTCTTGGCATCGGCGATGCGAAAGAGGTTCTGGTTCGGGATGACGATCACGGTATCGGCCGCGCGGCGCAGTTCCTCGATGCCGGCTTCGGCGGTCTTCATGCGGCGGTTGCCTTCGAAGGTGAAGGGCTTGGTCACCACGCCAACCGTCAGGATGCCGGCATTGCGCGCGGCTTGCGCGATGACCGGCGCTGCTCCCGTCCCCGTGCCGCCGCCCATGCCAGCCGTGACAAAGCACATGTGGCAGCCGGCGAGATGGTCCATGATTTCGTCGATCGATTCTTCCGCCGCTGCCCGACCGATTTCCGGCAGCGAGCCGGCACCCAGGCCTTCGGTGACGGTGGTGCCGAGCTGGATGCGGCGCGTGGCCTTCGACGTCGCCAGCACCTGCGCGTCGGTATTGGCGGCAATGAACTCAACGCCCTCCAACTCCTCAGCGATCATGTTGTTGATGGCATTGCCGCCGCCGCCGCCGACCCCAACCACGGTGATCTTCGGCCGCATTTCCGTGATCGTGTGCTTCTTGTCTTCCGACATGGAGATGGTCCCTCTGCGCAAAAGTCTGGACGGATGCCGCCCCTGGCATCGCCGAATCGGCCGCCAGATTAGGCCCTCAACAAGGCAGAGGCGGGGCAAAAGGACAAGATGCGGCCCCATTCCCACAAGCTTTTGCCGACCAGCAACTGCTGGTAACGCGCGCGCGGCTGAACGGGCAATAGCATCAGCATCCGCGAAGAATAACCTGCGTCCGAGAAAGAAAAAGCCCTGCCGAGGGGAGCGGCAGGGCAAGGACTGGAGGTCAATTATTGTTATCCGGCGACAGCAGGGGAGAATGTCGCCGGTTGTTTATATTAGATATGAACTCTATCCTGATCGCGCCAGTACCTCAGGCGCATCCGCGGAGCGATTTTGAAGGCGATGAATGGCGCAATGACCAACGAGATCGCGATCCACGCCGGAAGAAGAAATCTCACATAATGCTCAACTGCAGGAATTGAGAGAATCGCGATTGCACCGACACCAAAGACGACTGCATTCACCATCAACGAGGCAATTACGGTCAGATAGGTTTCGGTCCTAATCTTCTCCATCTCGAGGCGTCCTTGTTGTTTCGTTGCGATAAAAACCCGCGAAACGCGATCCGGTTCCACTTTTCCTTAACCGACGAGTGCTAGGCACGGGGGATCGACCAAGCATGACCGAGGCAGGCCGTGGCAGCAGCGTCTTTCCGCTTCAAGCATTACGATCTCAAGGGACAGCGCGCCGGCACCGTCATCGAGGTCACCCTGAACGCGGTCAACAACGTGCGCCTGATGACGGCCGGAAACTTCCAACGCTTCAAGGAACTGCTCGACTTCACATATGTCGGCGGCGTCGCCAAGAGATCGCCGGTTCGCCTCGTGGTGCCGGAAGACGGGCACTGGCATCTGATCGTCGACATGGAGGGCCACAACGGCATGGCCGATTCTGCCGTCAAGGTCACGCCGCCACCTGCAGCGCAGCGCCGCGCGTCCTAGGGTTCGCCGCGCTCATTGCGCAGCTTCACCCACCAATCCAGCCTCTTGCGGATCTCTCGCTCGAACCCGCGTTCCGGCGGATCATAAAAGACCTGCCGGCCCATCTTTTCGGGGAAGTAGTTCTGGCCGGAAAAGGCGTCCGGCTCGTCATGGTCGTAACGATAGCCGTCGCCGTAGCCTTCACCCTTCATCAGCTTGGTCGGCGCATTCAGGATATGCTTGGGCGGCAGCAACGAGCCGTTCTCCCTTGCCGCCCGCATCGCCGCCTTGAAGGCGGTATAGACGCCGTTGGACTTTGGCGCCGTGGCGAGATAGACGCAGGCCTGCGCCAGCGCCAGTTCGCCTTCCGGGGAGCCGAGATAGTCATAGGCATCCTTGGCCGCATTGCAGATCACCAGCGCCTGGGGATCAGCGAGCCCGATGTCCTCCACCGCCATGCGCACCAGCCGCCGCCCGAGGTAAAGCGGGTCTTCGCCCGCATCGAACATGCGTGCGAGATAGTAAAGCGCGGCATCCGGATCCGAACCGCGGACGGACTTGTGGAGCGCCGAGATGAGGTTGTAGTGGCCGTCCTGGCCTTTGTCGTAGACCGGCGCCCGCCGCTGCACGATCTGCGTCAGGCCTTCGGTGTCGAATACCTCCCCTGCCCTTGCTGCGCGCCAGACCTCTTCTGCCAAAGTCAGCACGGCACGTCCGTCACCATCGGCCATGCGGATCAGGCTGGCGCGGGCATCGGCGTCAAGCGGCAACGGCCGCTCTTCGGTCTCTTCGGCGCGCTTCAGCAGCTCCTCGAGGCTTGCCTCGTCATGCGGCTTGAAGGTCAGCACCCGCGCCCGCGACAAGAGAGCGGCGTTCAGCTCGAAGCTTGGGTTTTCGGTGGTTGCGCCGACGAGGATGACAGTGCCGTCTTCCATTACCGGCAGGAAGCTATCCTGCTGGGCGCGGTTGAAGCGGTGGATTTCGTCGACGAAGAGCAGCGTCTGGCGACCGTCCATGCGGCGTAGCCGGGCGGTCTCGAAAACCTTTTTCAAGTCCGCCACGCCGGAAAAGATCGCCGAGATCTGCTCGAACACCAGCCCCGCCTCGCCCGAAAGCAACCGTGCTACCGTCGTCTTGCCGGTGCCGGGCGGGCCCCAGAAGATCATCGATCCCAGAGAACCGGAAGCGATCATCCGGCGCAGGATGCCTTCCTCGCCGGTCAGGTGCTCCTGTCCGGTCACCTCACCCAGCGACTTCGGCCGGAGGCGGTCGGCGAGAGGCCGCCGGTTGGCGATCTCCTCCGGCACCTTCGGCGCAAAGAGATCGCCGCTCATCGGAAGAACTGCCGGATGCGCTGGCCGTCCCGCTCGATCTCGACGCGCCAGAAGCCTGGATCGTCATCCAGCATGGCTTCCATGGTCTTTGTCGAGTCCACGGCGATCCCGTTCAAGGAGATGACGATGTCCTTCGGCTGGAAGCCGAGGCGGCCGGCCGGCGAGCCGCGGCTGACGTCGACGACAACGACGCCAGCCTTGTCTGCCGGCATGCGCAGCTCGGTGGCAAGGCGTGGCGAGAGGTTGGCGACCCTCAGGCCTGCGAAAGGATTCCGGCCTTCGATGAGACGCTCGTCACGCGCCGGCTTTTCCGGCGCGACGTCGAGCGCGATCGTCAGCTGCCGCGTCCCCTCGCTCTGCTGCACCGTCAGCACCGCCTCATGGCCGAGGCCGGCGGTGGTCAGTCGGTAGCCGAGGGCATCCGGATGCTCCACCTCAATCCCGTTGACGGCAACGATGACTTCACCAGGCTCCAGTCCGGCAGCGGCAGCCGGCCCCCCGTCGACGACGCCGACCACGAGTGCACCGCGCGCCGCCTTAAGCCCCAGCGCCTCGGCGACGTCGGAGGTGACCGGCTCGAAGCTTGCGCCGATATAGGGCCGCTCGAAGGTCTTGTCGCCCTTCTCCGCTGCCGCCAGGAAGACCTTCACGAGATTGGCCGGGATGGCGAAACCGATCCCGTTCGATCCGCCGCCGCGGGAGAAGATCGCCGTGTTGATGCCGATCAGTTCGCCGTTCATATTCATCAGCGCGCCGCCGGAATTGCCCGGATTGATTGAGGCATCCGTCTGGATGAAGAAGCCGAAGTCACCGGGGGTCACCTGGTTACGGGCGAGGCCCGACACGATGCCGCTCGTCACCGTCTGCCCGACGCCGAAAGGGTTGCCGACCGCCAGCACCAAATCACCGACCTCCACGGCATCGGAATCGCCGATCGGCAGAACCGGGAAGTTCTCGCTCGCCGCAATCTTCAGCACCGCCAGATCGAGGCTCTCGTCCTTAAGAAGGACCTCAGAGGCGAATTCCCGGCCATCGGCGAGCGCGATCTTGATATCGTCGGCGCCTTCGATCACGTGGTTGTTGGTGACGATCAGCCCGCCCGCCGAGACGATCACACCCGAGCCAAGGGACGACTGCTTTTCCGTGCGGTTCGGCATGCGCTGACCGAAGAACTGCTCGAAGAAGGGGTCGCCAGCAAAGGGGCTCAGCCGCTGCACGACACGTTCAGCATAGACGTTGACGACGGCACCGGCTGTCTGTTTGACCAGCGGCGCGAAGGACAGCTGCACCTCTGCCTGGCTTCGCGGTACCGCCTTTTGCTCCTGGGCATAGGCCGCCATTGGCTGCAGGAAAAGAAGGGCGAAGAGGGCCGCCGAGATGCTTTTGACACTGCCGAGCATGTGATTCCTCATTGCGAAATGTGGTGCAGATTTGTAGCGCCGCAGGCTAGAAAGGAAAGGTGGCTGAACAAGGATGAAAAAGCCGCAGGTGGATGGGACGGTACAACCGCCAGTCCAAGGCAGAAAGGCAGCCACAGGTGTGGGTCAGAACAGCAAAGGTTTGGGCCGGCCAGCTGAAGCGCGATGTGGTTGCGCTCTGGCTTGCGGCGCGGGACCCGTGGGTGCCACGGTACGCAAAGGCGCTCGCGGGAATGGTCGCCGCCTATGCGCTCTCGCCGATCGATCTGATCCCGGATTTCGTCCCGATTCTCGGCTACCTCGACGACCTGGTGGTCGTGCCGCTTGGCATTCTGCTTGCCGTGCGCCTTGTTCCACCCTCTGTCATGGCGGATCTGCGCCGCGCCGCAGACAGCCGGCAGCGGTCGCAGAGCCTTACCGGTATGCTTGCCATCCTCGCCATCTGGATCATCTGCCTTATCTTCGTCGGCCTCTGGTTTTTGCAGCGCACGAAAGCGCCCTGAAGCAGGACTGTGTTGATGACCAAACTGTTTCCCATCCTTGCCCTTCTCGCAATGCCCCTCGCCAATCCTGCACAAGCGGCGAGCTTCGACTGCGAAAAGGCCGATCTCGCCGCAGACGAACAGGCGATCTGCGACAACCGCGACATCAACGACGCCGATGTGAAGATGGTGGCGACCTTCGACCTGCTCTCGGGACTGCTGGCCATGGGCGCGCGCGGCAGCATGCAGGACGGGCAGATCGCCTGGCTCGACAGGCGCCAGGCCTGCGGCGACGATCTCGCCTGCCTGCGTTCCGCCTATAGGAGCGGCAAAAGGAGCTGACGGACATCTCCAACGGCCTGCCCCGGCCGCTGTGATTTTGTCCCTAAGCAACGCCGAAGCCAAGGATGGTTGAGACCCGTTCCATCACCTGTAGGGTGACTTCTTCCGCAGCTTGCCCGATTGGTTCGACATGACGTGCTTCAACCGTCGCGATTTTCGCCGGACGGACTACCGATGGAGGAGGCCAACCCGCCGCAAGGTAATCTACGATTGCGACGTCATCCGTCCAACTTCGGTTCTCTGCAGACGTGATCATGACCGCCAAAGCAGAGCTCCCTCTGGACCAACAGCGCGGTCGAACGACGAGTGCGGGTCGCCGTTGTCGCGTATCCCGATCCGTGTAAGGGAACGGCACCCGGATGATGGTGCCTTGGTCAAAGATCGGCTTTAAACCTTGCGATCAGCGTCGCTACCCCATTGTTCGAAGGCGGCGAATGGTTAATCGGGAGGCCGAGTAGCCCGTGAGACGACTACCCGGCCATCGACCTTGAGCGTTTAGACGAGCTTATCTCCCTCTCGCAGCTTCAGCGCCGTTCGCACCGCTTGAGGGACCGTCGCCTGAGAATTGCTCGTGAGCCGGCTTGTGATCATCGTTGCTTCCATCGGGATGGAGTGTAAGAAATCCCCATACGCTTTCAATAGTCGATGCCGGAAAGGCTCCCCCTACTCCGGCAGGATCCGCACCGCGCCCTTATCGGCGCTGGCGGCGAAGGCCGCGTAGGCCTTTAGCGCCGTGGTGACGTTGCGGCGGCGTGGAGCGACAGGCGCCCATCCGTGCTTTTCCTGTTCCGTCCGGCGATGGGCCAGTTCGGCATCGGAAACGAGCAGGTTGATCGTCCGGTTGGGGATGTCGATCTCGATCATGTCGCCTTCGCGGACGAGGCCGATTGCGCCGCCATTGGCGGCTTCCGGCGAGCAGTGGCCGATAGAGAGGCCCGAGGTCCCGCCCGAAAAGCGGCCGTCGGTGACGAGCGCGCAGGCCTTGCCGAGGCCTTTCGACTTCAGGTAGCTCGTCGGATAGAGCATTTCCTGCATGCCAGGGCCGCCCTTCGGGCCCTCGTAGCGGATGACGACGACGTCGCCGGCGACGATCTCGTTGTTGAGGATCGCCTTGACGGATGCATCCTGGCTCTCGAAGACGCGAGCCGGGCCGGTGAACTTCAGGATCGACTCGTCGACGCCAGCCGTCTTCACGATGCAGCCATCAAGCGCAATGTTGCCGTATAGAACCGCCAGCCCGCCGTCCTTGGAGAACGGGTTCTTGACCGAGCGGATGACGCCCTTTTCGCTGTCGGTATCGAGTTCATCCCAGCGCGACGACTGCGAGAAGGCAACCTGCGTCGGGACGCCGCCCGGTGCCGCCTTGTAGAAATTGCGAACAGTCTCGCTGTTGGTGCGGGTGATGTCCCAGCGGTCGATGGCGTCGCCGAGGGTTTCCTCATGCACCGTCTTGCAGTCGCGGTTCAGCAAGCCGCCCCGGTCGAGTTCGCCGAGGATGCGCATGATGCCCCCGGCGCGATGGACGTCTTCCATGTGCACATCGCTCTTGGCAGGAGCGACCTTGGACAGGCATGGCACCTTGCGCGACAGGCGGTCGATGTCGTCGAGAGTGAAATCGACACCGCCCTCATAGGCCGCCGCGAGGATGTGCAGGACCGTGTTCGTTGAGCCGCCCATGGCGATGTCGAGGGCCATGGCGTTCTCGAAGGCTTCCTTGGTGGCGATCGAGCGCGGCAGGATGCTGTAGTCGTCCTGCTCGTAATGGCGGCGGGCAAGATCGACGATCAGGTGGCCCGCTTCGACGAAGAGGCGCTTGCGGTCTGCGTGGGTGGCGAGTGTCGAGCCGTTCCCCGGCAGCGACAGCCCGAGCGCCTCGGTCAAGCAGTTCATCGAATTGGCCGTGAACATGCCCGAGCATGAGCCGCAGGTCGGACAGGCGGCGCGTTCGATCGCCTGGACGTCGGCATCGGACATGGCTTCGTCGGCCGCAGCGACCATGGCATCGACGAGATCCAGCGCAACAGTCTTGCCTTGGAGGACAACCTTGCCGGCCTCCATCGGGCCGCCGGAAACGAAGACGGCGGGGATGTTGAGGCGCATGGCGGCCGAGAGCATGCCGGGGGTGATCTTGTCGCAGTTGGAGATGCATACCATGGCATCGGCGCAGTGCGCGTTGACCATGTATTCGACAGAGTCGGATATGATCTCGCGCGACGGCAACGAATAGAGCATACCGTCATGGCCCATGGCGATGCCATCGTCGACGGCGATCGTGTTGAATTCCTTCGCCACGCCGCCGGCTGCTTCGATTTCCCGAGCGACGAGTTGGCCGAGATCCTTGAGGTGCACGTGGCCCGGGACGAACTGCGTGAAGGAATTCACCACCGCGATGATCGGCTTGCCGAAATCGCTGTCCTTCATGCCGGTCGCGCGCCACAGGCCGCGCGCGCCTGCCATGTTGCGGCCGTGGGTCGTGGTTCTGGAACGATAAGCGGGCATGGTCTCTTCCTCGGTCTTGTTCTTCGGGTCGCCGCGGCGCGCCGCTTATCCCCGGTTTTGAAGCTTTCCTACCTCAATATAGGCACGCGGTCACTATCACCGAACGGCAAAACGGTACTCTGCGGTACGCCTCACGCAGATGTGCCCGACAAATACCCGAGAGCACTGTGAAACCAGACGAGCGCGCGTTACGTATAGGGTTAGAAAGCCCCTCCCGAGGAGACCGCCATGCCTGTCTATCGCCCGCCCCACATTGCCGCGTCGGAGATCACTCCGCGGCAGGTCTACATGTCGCGCAGGAAGTTCATCGGAACGGCGGCGGCGGGCGCATTCCTGGCCGGAGCAGGCTCCGCCCTCGCCGCGCCGCTGACGGCGTCGCCAAGCCGATTCTCGACCGACGAAAAGCTTACACCGAAGGAAGCGGTGACCAGCTACAACAATTTCTACGAATTCGGCACCGCCAAGAGCGATCCTGCTGAGAGGTCCGGCCAATTCGACCCCCTTCCCTGGTCTGTCAAGGTCGACGGCCTGGTGGGCAAACCGAGGGAGTTCGGTATCGAGGAACTGATGAAGATGCCGCTCGAAGACCGTGTCTATCGGCTGCGCTGCGTGGAGGGCTGGTCGATGGTGATCCCGTGGATCGGCTTTCCACTTGCTGCCCTGCTCGACCAAGTCGAACCGCTCGGTAGCGCCAAGTACGTCTCCTTCGAGACGGTCGTCCGCCCGGAGGAGATGCCTGGCCAGACGGGGTTTTTCCAGCCGCTGGAATGGCCCTATGTCGAGGGCCTTCGCCTCGATGAGGCCCGCCACCCGCTGACGATCCTCTCTGTCGGCCTTTACGGTGAGACGCTGCCGAACCAGAACGGAGCGCCCATCCGGCTCATCGTGCCGTGGAAGTACGGCTTCAAGAGCATCAAGTCCATCGTCAAGATCTCGCTGGTGGAAGAGCAGCCGGAGACGACCTGGAAGAATTCCAATGCACGGGAATACGGCTTCTATTCCAACGTAAACCCCGAGGTCGATCACCCGCGCTGGAGCCAGGCTACCGAACAGCGGATCGGCGAAGGCGGCTTCTTCTCCGTCGCGAACCGGCCGACGCTCAAGTTCAACGGATATGCGGACGAGGTCGCGGGTCTCTATGACGGCATGGACCTCAAGGCAAACTTCTGATGACCGTCATTCCATCGCTGTCACGCAGGCTGCACGGGCCGAGCATCTGGGCGCTCTATGTGATCGGGCTCTGTCCTGCAGCCTGGTACTTCTACCAGGGTGCGACGGGCGGACTTGGGGTCAACCCCGTCAAGACCTTCGAGCACCTGCTGGGCATCTGGGCGCTCCGCTTCCTGATCGCGACCCTTGCGATCACGCCGCTGCGCGACATCGTAGGCGTCAACTGGCTGCGCTATCGCCGCGCCCTAGGGCTTCTCGCCTTCTACTACGTGGTGATGCACTTCTCAGTGTGGCTGATCCTCGATCGCGGGCTGGAGGTCAGTTCCATTGCCGGCGACATCGTCAAGCGCCCCTATATCACCATCGGCATAGTCTGCCTCGTCTCGCTCGTGCCGCTCGCCGTGACATCGAACAACTGGTCGATCCGCCGCCTGGGGCCGCGCTGGAGCAAGCTGCACCAGCTGATTTACCCGGTGGCGCTGGGCGGGGCCTTACATTACCTGCTGGCGGTCAAGTCCGTGACATTCCAACCCTTCGTCCACATCGGCCTGGTCGCCGTGCTGCTCGCCTACCGGCCGTTGCGCAAGCCGTTCCTCGCTTGGAAGCGCGGCGGCAATCCGCGGGTAGCGCGTGCGGGGCGGTAGCCGTCCGCTCGCCCTCGGATAGAAGAACAGGCTTTTCCAAACGAAGGCCGCTTTTGCACCTTTTGCGTCCCTCAAGCTATCGATCGGTAATACCGGCGCGGCCGCGACGGCTCGTGAGCGCCGCCATCGATCAGAAACAGGAATACCCATGCTCCAGGCACTCTACGACAGGACGATGCGGCTGGCTGCGAAGCCGCACGCAGAATATGCGCTGGGCGGATCTCGTTTGCCGAGAGCTCCTTCTTTCCGATTCCGCCGGATGCGCTCCTGATCCCCATGTTCCTGTCGGGGCGAGACAAGGCGTGGCCCTTGCTTTCATCAGCACCGTCGCCTCGGTCCTCGGCGCCGTTATCGCTATCTGATTGGCGCTTCCTCTTCGAGCAGATCGCACGGCCGATCCTCGAGATCTACGGCTATGCCGGCAAGTTCGATGAGTTTGCGCTCCGCTACAACGCCTGGGGCGCGTGGATCGTGCTGATCGCGGGGCTGACGCCCTCCCCCTTCAAGATCATCACCATCGCGAGCGGGGCAACGAGCCTCAACCTCGCGACCTTCGTGACCTTCAGCATCATTGCTCGCGGCGGGCGCTTCTATGCGGTAGCGGGCCCGCTCGATCTGATCGGACCGCCGGACACAGAGTTCATCGAGAAGCGGCTCGGCCTTGTGTTTACCCGCGGCCTTGCCGCACTTCTCGGAGGATTCATCGCCGTGCGCTTCCTGTTTTAACCGGCGACGGACGCTTCTATAAAACTCCGAAAAATCATTGGACTCAGACCGCCCGCATTAGGCCGCCGTCGACCTTGAGGTTCTGGCCCGTGATGTAGCCCGCCCCTTCCGACGCGAGGAAGGCAACGGTTGCAGCGATCTCCTCGCTCTTCCCGTAACGCTTCATGGGCACGCTTCCGCGCCGTTCCTCCGTCGCCGGCAGGCTGTCGATCCAGCCGGGCAGGACGTTGTTCATCCGGACGTTATCGGCTGCATACTCGTCCGCAAAGATCTTCGTGTAGGCTGACAGCCCGGCGCGGAACACGGCGGACGTCGGGAACATCGCGCTCGGCTCGAAGGCCCACGCGGTGGAGATGTTGACGATGCTGCCCGACTTCTGCGCCCGCATGATGGGAGCGACAAGTCTAACGGAGCGGATCACGTTCATCAGGTAGACGTCGAGGCCCGTGTGCCACTGCTCGTCCGTGATTTCGACGATCGGTGCCCTGGGACCATGACCAGCGCTGTTGACAAGGACGTCCACGCGCGACCACTGCTTCATCACTGTGTCCACCAGCCGCTTCAGGTCGTCGTTGGACTGGTTCGAGCCGGTTACGCCGATGCCGCCGAGCTCCTGAGCCAAGGCTTCTCCCTTGCCGGAGGAGGAAAGGATTGCGACCTTGAAGCCATCCGCTGCGAGCCGTCTGGCGGAAGCCGCTCCCACACCGCTGCCACCCGCTGTGACAATTGCTACCTTCTCCATCCACTCGATCCTTCTCGATACTAGGTCAAGGTGAGGAGTAGCTTGAGCGAAAACCGGTCGCAACTGCGTGCACCGGCGTCGAGGGTGTGGGAGTGGCGAATGCACCAAAAAGATAGGGCCGGGCGTTTCCACCCGGCCTTTTCAAAAGCACATCCCAAAGGATGGTTATGCAGCTTCGGCAGCGTCTGCCTCGGCAGCAACGCGAGCCTTGTCGGCTGCGCCCTTGGCGTCAACGTCGCGCTCGACGAACTCGATGACGGCCATGGCGGCGTTGTCGCCCTGCCGGTAACCGGCCTTCATGATGCGCAGGTAGCCGCCGTTGCGGGTGGCATAGCGCGTTGCGATCGCGTCGAACAGTTTGCGGACGGCGTCCTGGTCCTGGATCTGCGAGATCGCCTGACGACGAGCGTGCAGGTCGCCGCGCTTCCCGAGGGTGACGAGCTTCTCGACGATCGGACGCAGGTCCTTCGCCTTCGGCAGGGTGGTGACGATCTGCTCATGGGTGATGAGCGAGGCAGCCATGTTGGCGAACATCGCCTTGCGATGGCTTGCGGTGCGGCTGAGCTTGCGGCCTGCTTTTGCGTGGCGCATTTTGGTTCTCCTTCACTTGCAGGCATTCGCCTGCAGTCTGATTAGCTAGTACTGGTCTTCGTAACGCTTTGCGAGATCTTCGATGTTTTCCGGCGGCCAGGCGGGAACTTCCATACCAAGATGGAGGCCCATGGACGCGAGAACTTCCTTGATCTCGTTGAGCGACTTGCGACCGAAATTCGGAGTGCGCAGCATTTCCGCCTCGGTCTTCTGGATGAGGTCGCCGATGTAGACGATGTTATCGTTCTTCAGGCAGTTCGCCGAACGGACCGAAAGCTCCAGTTCGTCGACCTTCTTGAGGAGCGCCGGGTTGAATGCCAGTTCGGTGACGGCTTCTTCCTCGACATCCTTCTGCGGCTCATCGAAGTTGACGAATACGCCGAGCTGGTCCTGGAGGATGCGAGCGGCAAATGCCACGGCATCTTCACCGGTGACCGAGCCATCGGTCTCGATGGTCATGGACAGCTTGTCGTAGTCGAGAACCTGGCCTTCACGGGTGTTTTCCACCTTGTAGGAGACCTTCTTGACCGGCGAATAGAGGCTGTCGACCGGAATGAGGCCGATTGGCGCATCTTCGGCACGGTTACGCTCCGCCGGTACATAGCCCTTGCCGTTGTTGACCGTGAACTCCATGCGGATTTCCGCGCCCTCGTCGAGGGTGCAAATCACGTGGTCGGGGTTCAGGATCTCGATGTCGCCGACCGTCTGGATGTCACCAGCGGTCACAGCACCGGGGCCTTGCTTGCGCACGACCATGCGCTTTGCGTCGTCGCCATCCATCTTGATGGCGATTTCCTTGATGTTGAGCACGATGTCCGTCACATCTTCCCGAACGCCGGGGATGGAGGAGAACTCGTGCAGAACGCCGTCGATCTGAACGGCGGTGACAGCAGCACCGCGCAGCGACGACAGAAGCACGCGACGCAGGGCGTTGCCGAGCGTCAGACCGAAGCCCCGCTCAAGCGGCTCTGCAACCAGCGTTGCCTTCGTGCGGCCGGACGAGGTGAACTCCACCTTATTCGGCTTGATCAGTTCCTGCCAGTTCTTCTGGATCATGTTTTAAACCTTCCGTTCGTTGCCACCATCCAATCGTGGCAACCGAGCATGAGAAGCACCGAGTGAGACATTGCCCTTCGGCGGTACGGCAAAACCGCCAGACTTCGCGGGCGAAGTAAGGCGGCATTACGCGAGTTCAATGCGAGCGACCCGACGGCCGGCGCATCCGACAATCAGACGCGGCGCTTCTTGCGCGGACGGCAGCCGTTGTGCGGGATCGGCGTGACGTCGCGGATCGACGTGATCATGAAGCCGGCAGCCTGGAGCGCGCGCAGAGCCGACTCACGGCCAGAACCCGGACCGCAGACTTCCACTTCGAGCGACTTCATGCCGTGCTCCTGAGCCTTCTTGGCGCAGTCTTCGGCCGCAATCTGGGCAGCGAACGGGGTCGACTTACGCGAACCCTTGAAGCCCTTGGCACCAGCAGACGACCAGGCAATCGCATTGCCCTGCGCATCGGTGATGGTGATCATCGTGTTGTTGAAGGTCGAGTTGACGTGGGCAACGCCCGACGTGATGTTCTTGCGTTCGCGACGGCGGACGCGGGTGGCTTCCTTGGCCATGGTCTTCCTTTCGTTGATCTCGTCACCGCCGTAATTCCAGCGGCTCCACCGGAGTTGAGCTTGCGCCCCTCTCCAAACTCAAAAAGAGGCCAGCGACGAAGCGCCAGCCTCCCTCACCCGGAGATCCGGGTAATTACTTCTTCTTACCGGCGATTGCCTTTGCCGGACCCTTGCGGGTGCGGGCATTGGTGTGCGTGCGCTGACCGCGGACCGGGAGGCCACGGCGATGGCGCAGGCCGCGGTAGCAGCCAAGATCCATCAGGCGCTTGATGTTCATTGCAGTCTCGCGACGCAGGTCACCTTCGACCTGGTAATCGCGGTCGATGGTTTCGCGGATCTGCAGGACTTCAGCATCGGTGAGCTGATGAACGCGACGATCAGCCGGGATACCGACCTTCTCGACGATTTCCTGAGCGAATTTCGGGCCGATCCCGTGAATATACGTCAACGCGATAACGACGCGCTTCGCAGTCGGGATGTTGACGCCAGCGATACGTGCCACGCCTATTCTCCTTGCGTTCCAGTTGCCATCCGGCAAGTGGTACTTCTTCCATGAGAGCAGCCGCGAACCGGCCGCCAGTTCAAATCTTATCCGCAACAAGTCAAACGACCGGATCCGGTTTCCCTCAGCGGGACGTCCGCACCGATCGCATTGATGTCGCGAGTTGGCGCGGTGTTAGCGGAATCGGTTAAAAAAAGCAACCGGCCCCACCAAGATTCTTTAGAGTGACCGCTGCTCAGAGCGCAGCGAGCACCTTCTCGATTTCCGCCGTGACGGCATCCATATCAGCCATGCCATCAACCGACTTCAGCTTGCCCTTGGCATAGTAGTAGCCAGTGAGCGGCGCCGTGCTCTTGTAGTAGGCCCTCAGACGGTCAGCGTAGACGTCCGCATTGTCGTCCTTGCGCACCGGCTGACCGGCGGCGTGCGCTTCTTCGGCACGGCGCAGGATACGCCCGACCATGGCCGAATCATCGACGACCAATTCGATCGCGACGTCCAGAGACTGTCCCTTGCCTCGAAGCATGGCATCGACGGCATCCGCCTGCGCCAAGGTCCGAGGATAACCGTCCAGGATGAACCCACGCGCACAGTCCGGTGCATCGATGCGTTCAGAGACGATTGCGTTTACGATATCATCGGAGACCAGTTGGCCGGCATCCATGACTTCCTTGGCGCGCCTGCCGACGTCGGTCTGAGCCGCCACGGCCGCACGCAGCATGTCGCCGGTGGAGAGCTGCGGTATCCCGTGCTTCTCCACGATCCGCTGGGCTTGGGTCCCCTTCCCCGCGCCCGGCGGTCCCAAAAGTATCAGTCTCATCGTCCCCTCTTTCCTCCACGCAATTTCGACTTCTTGATCAGTCCCTCGTACTGCTGGGCGATCAGGTGTCCTTGGATCTGCGCAACGGTGTCGAGCGTAACACTGACCACGATCAAAAGCGAAGTACCACCAAGGGCTAATGGCACGCCCGTGCGGGCGATCAGAAGCTCCGGCAGGATGCAGACGAAGACAAGATAGATCGCGCCGATGACCGTGATGCGGGTCAGCACGTAGTCGATGTATTCGGCAGTGCGCTCGCCCGGGCGGATGCCGGGGATGAAGCCGCCGTGCTTCTTCAGGTTGTCGGCCGTGTCCTTCGGATTGAACACAATTGCCGTATAGAAGAAGGCGAAGAACGCGATCAGCAGGCCGTAAAGCACCATGAACGCCGGCTGGCCGTGGCCGAGTGCAGCAATGATGGTCGTTGCCCAGCCCGGCAGATCGGAATTACCCGCGAAACCTGCAGCCGTCGCTGGCAGAAGCAGGAGCGACGAGGCGAAGATTGCCGGGATGACGCCAGCCGTGTTCAGCTTCAGCGGCAGGTGCGACGTATCGCCCTGGAACATGCGGTTGCCAACCTGGCGCTTCGGATACTGGATCAGAAGACGCCGCTGCGCACGCTCAACGAAAACGATCAGGGTGATGACGCCAATTGCGACCAAGATCACGGCCAAGATGAGTGCCGTCGAGAGAGCGCCGGTACGTCCGAGCTCGAGCGTCCCGGCAAGCGCCGTCGGAAGCCCTGCGGCGATCCCAGCGAAGATGATCAGCGAGATACCGTTGCCGATGCCGCGCGCGGTGATCTGTTCGCCGAGCCACATCAGGAACATCGTACCGCCGAGCAGGGTGACAACGGTAGAAATGCGGAAGAACCAGCCCGGATCGACCACGAGGCCGTTACCGCTCTCGAGGCCCGCCGCAATGCCGTAGGCCTGCAGGGTGCCGAGCAGAACCGTGCCGTAGCGCGTGTACTGGTTGATGACCTTGCGGCCCTGTTCGCCTTCCTTCTTCAGTGCCTCAAGCGACGGCACGACGGAGGTCATCAGCTGCACGATGATTGATGCGGAGATGTACGGCATGATGCCAAGTGCGAAGATCGCCATGCGCTCGACGGCGCCACCGGCAAACATGTTGAAGAGGCCGAGAATACCGCCGGCCTGGCCGCGGAAGGCTTGGGCATAGGCTTCAGGGTTCAGGCCCGGAAGCGGGATGTGCGTCCCCAGCCGGTAGACAAGGAGCGCCGCCAGCGTGAACCACAGCCGCTTCTTGAGATCCTCCGCCTTGGCGAAGGTCGAAAAATTGAGGTTGGAGGCAAGTTGTTCCGCTGCAGAAGCCATGCATTTCTCCGCCTGACCCATTTCCGGCGGCGGGATGAGCCGGGCCCGGAAAGCAGTCTACATTCAGTTTCTGAAAACGGGCGGGGATCGCGAATGCAATCGGTGCCTCACCCTGTTTTCCGTATGTTCCGGAAAGCGCGACCGTGCGATCGGTCCCGGAATCGTGAGGCTCACATATGGGAGCAAAATCGCCCGGTGTGAAGCACGCCGGGCGATTCAGAAGTGATTACTCGGCAGCAGCAGCTTCCGGAAGCTTGATCGACCCACCGGCCTTCTCGATCTTCTCGACGGCCGCCTTGGAAGCGCCGGCGGCTTCGATCGTAACCTTGGCCTTCAGCTCGCCGTCAGACAGGACGCGAACGCCATCCCTCGGGCGACGGATAACGCCGGCAGCCTTGAGGGCAGCAGCATCGATCGTGGCCTTCGCATCGAGCTTCTTGGCATCGATCGCAGCCTGGATACGGCCGAGCGAAACGGTGACGAAGTCGGAAGCGAAGATGTTGTTGAAGCCGCGCTTCGGCAGGCGACGATAGATCGGCATCTGGCCGCCTTCGAAGCCGTTGATGGCAACGCCCGAACGAGCCTTCTGACCCTTCACGCCGCGACCGCCGGTCTTGCCCTTGCCAGAGCCGATACCGCGACCAACGCGCTTGCGATCCTTTACGGCGCCTTCGTTGTCTTTGATTTCATTCAGTTTCATGATGACTTCCCCCGTCTCACTTCTCGTCGACGACGCGAACGAGATGCTGGACAGCACGGATCATGCCGCGAACCGAAGGGGTGTCCTCCAGGGTGCGGACCCGGTGCATCTTGTTGAGCCCGAGACCGATCAGCGTCTGGCGCTGAACAGCGGGGCGGCGGATGGGGCTACCGATCTGCTCGACCGTAACCGTCTTCTTGGCGTCTGCCTGGGTAGCTTTCTTGGCCATGATCGCTTTCCTTATTCTTCCGCAGAGTTACCGGAAGCGGCGCGGCGAGCCTGGAGCGTTGCATACTTGATGCCACGCTGAGCTGCGACGTCCTTCGGATGAACCTGGTGCTTCAGGGCGTCGAAGGTTGCGCGAACCATGTTGTAAGGGTTCGACGAGCCCGTGGACTTGGCAACGACGTCGTGGACGCCGAGCGTTTCGAACACGGCGCGCATCGGACCACCGGCGATGATGCCGGTACCAGCCTTGGCGGCACGCAGGAGAACCTTGCCGGCGCCGTGGCGACCGTTGACGTCGTGATGCAGTGTACGGCCATCACGCAGCGGCACGAAAATCAGGTCGCGCTTTGCGGATTCCGTTGCCTTGCGGATTGCTTCAGGGACTTCGCGAGCCTTGCCATGACCGAAGCCGACGCGGCCCTTCTGATCGCCAACGACGACGAGAGCAGCAAAGCCGAAACGACGGCCGCCCTTAACCACCTTGGCGACGCGGTTGATCGCGACCAGCTTGTCGACGAATTCGCTGTCGCGTTCCTCGCGGTTCTGGCGGTCGTCGCGAGAACCTCTTCTTTCTTGTGCCATTGTCCTGTTCCTTTTTCTTTTCCGGGTGCAATCGGCAGATTACAGTTCGATCCGAAACGAGGATCGGATGCGGTAAAACCGCAGTTTACCCGGATCCCCTTTCACTGGAGACCCGGGCAAATTCTTAGAAGCTGAGACCGCCTTCGCGGGCAGCGTCTGCGAGGGCCTTGATGCGGCCGTGGTAGATGAAGGCGCCGCGATCGAACACGACTTCCTTCACGCCAGCCTTCGTTGCCCGCTCAGCAACCAGCTTGCCGACGGCAGCAGCTGCTGCAACGTCCGCGCCGGTCTTCAGCGTGGAACGCAGATCCGCGTCGAGCGTGGAGGCGGCAGCAAGCGTGCGGCCGGCCACGTCGTCGATGACCTGGACATAGATGTTCTTCGACGAGCGATGAACCGACAGGCGCGGACGGCCGTTGGCGACCGCCTTAATCTGGCGGCGCACGCGGCTCGCGCGCTTTGCAAGTGCTTCTTTCCTGCTAGCCATTTCGCGTGATCCTTACTTCTTCTTGCCTTCCTTGCGGACGATCCGTTCCTCGGCGTACTTGACGCCCTTGCCCTTGTAGGGCTCCGGACCGCGGTATTCGCGGATTTCCGCGGCAACCTGACCGACCTGCTGCTTGTTGATGCCGGTGACGACGATTTCCGTCGGCTTCGGCACGGCAATCGAAATACCCTGCGGCGGTTCGTAGACAACGTCGTGGCTGAAACCGAGGGCCAGCTGCAGGTTCTTGCCCTGCATGGCGGCGCGGTAACCAACGCCGTTAATCTCGAGCTTGCGCTCAAAACCGTCCTTCACGCCGCGGAAGATGTTCTCAATCATCGTGCGAGACATACCCCACTTGGAGCGGGCATCCTTGCTGTCGTTGATCGGGGTCACCGATACGGCGTTATCATTGAATTCGACTTTCACTTCGTCATTGGCGACGAAGAAAAGCTCGCCCTTCGGGCCCTTGGCAGTCACTTTCTGGCCATCAACCGTGGCCGTAACTCCAGCAGGAACCGGAACGGGCTTCTTACCGATACGAGACATTGTTTTATCCTGTCTGTTCGCTATGGAGATCCCTGCCCTGTCTTAGAAGACGGAGCAAAGAACCTCGCCACCAACGTTCTGTTCGCGAGCCTGGTGATCGGCCATCACGCCCTTCGGAGTCGAAAGGATGGTGATGCCGAGGCCGTTCGCGACCTGCGGAATGGACTTTACCGAGACATAAACCCGGCGGCCCGGCTTGGACACGCGGCCGATCTCACGGATCACCGACGCGCCTTCGTAGTACTTCAGTTCGATTTCGATCTCGGACTTGCCGTTACCGTAATCGGTCTGGGTGTAACCGCGGATGTAGCCTTCAGCCTGCAGAACGTCGAGAACGCGAGCGCGCAGCTTAGAAGCAGGTGTCGTGACGCTCGACTTGCGGCGAGAGGCACCATTGCGGATACGGGTGAGCATATCGCCCAGAGGATCAGTCATGGTCATAGAACCGTCTCCTTACCAGCTCGACTTGACGACGCCCGGCACCTTGCCGAGGTTGCCCAGCTCACGAAGCGCGATACGCGACATCTTGAGCTTGCGGTAGAATGCGCGCGGGCGGCCCGTGACTTCGCACCGGTTGCGGATGCGGGTCTTGGAGCCATCGCGCGGCAGCGAGGCGAGCTTCAGGGTTGCCTGGAACCGCTCTTCGATGGGCAGTTCCTGGTTCATGATGGTTGCCTTCAGAGCGGCGCGCTTGGCAGCCTGGTTGGCAACGGTCTTGCGGCGGCGCTTGTTCTTTTCAACTGCGCTGGTCTTCGCCATATCGGAGTTCCTTTTCTACGCTCGTCGTTACGGTTACTGACGGAACGGGAAGTTGAACTCTTTCAGAAGAGCCCGAGCTTCGTCGTCGGTCTTGGCCGTCGTGCAAACGATGATGTCCATGCCCCACATCTGATCAACCTTGTCGTAGTTGATCTCAGGGAACACGATGTGTTCCTTGATGCCCATGGCGAAGTTGCCACGGCCGTCAAAGCTCTTCGGATTCAAGCCGCGGAAGTCACGAACGCGCGGAAGCGCGATGTTGACCAGGCGGTCGAGGAATTCATACATGCGGGCGCCGCGCAGCGTTACCTTTGCGCCGATCGGCATGCCTTCGCGGACCTTGAAGCCAGCGATGGAGTTGCGAGCCCGGGTGATGACCGGCTTCTGACCGGCGATCGCCGCAAGGTCGCCAGCAGCAACAGTAGGCTTCTTGGAGTCGGCAGTCGCCTCGCCCACGCCCATGTTGATGACGATCTTGTCGAGCTTCGGGATCATCATTTCGTTCGCGTAGGAGAACTGCTCCTTCAGCGCACCGCGGATGCGGGAAACGTATTCCGTCTTGAGCCGCGGCTCGTACTTTGCCTCAGCCATCGATCACATCTCCCGTACGCTTGGCAACTCGCACCTTCTTTCCATCGACGACGGAGAAGCCAACGCGGGTCGGCTTGCCGTCCTTCGCGACGACCGCGATGTTCGACAGATGGATGGATGCTTCCTTGTTGATGATGCCGGCTTCCTGCGTCTGAGTCTGACGCTGGTGGCGCTTCACCATGTTGACGCCGCGGACGACCGCACGGTCTTCCTTCGGCAGAACTTGGAGAACTTCACCGGTGCGGCCCTTGTCCTTACCGGTCAGCACGACGACGTTGTCGCCCTTCTTAATCTTCTGCATGGATCCCGCTCCTTACAGTACTTCTGGAGCCAGCGAGATGATCTTCATGTGGTTCTTGGCGCGAAGTTCACGCGGAACCGGTCCGAAGATACGGGTGCCGATCGGCTCTTTCTTGTTGTCGATGAGGACCGCTGCGTTGTTGTCGAAGCGGATGACGCTGCCGTCGGCGCGACGGATGTCCTTGGCGGTACGCACAACAACCGCCTTCATCACGTCGCCCTTCTTCACGCGGCCGCGCGGGATAGCTTCCTTGATCGAAACGACGATGACGTCGCCGATCGAAGCGTACTTGCGCTTGGAGCCGCCCAGCACCTTGATGCACATGACACGACGTGCGCCGGAATTATCCGCCACGTCGAGGTTTGTTTGCATCTGAATCATGTCAGGTCGCCTTTTTCTAATGACCGGAACGACCGGGCGCGCGAACGCCCCGATCCGGCTTATGGACAGAATTTCATTGTGCGCGGGATGGATCTTGCCAAGGTGGTTTCCTCTAGAGGACCTTCCCTGCGCTCAAAGCAAAAGAACGCTCGTTGCCGAGCGTCCTGCGCCGATGGCGTGCTTCATACAGGAATCTGCGCCAGAAGCAAGGCCCAGGCGCAAATCTCTGAAATCAAGCCTGGGCGGCAATCACCGTCCAGCACTTGTCCTTGGAAATCGGTGCGCATTCCTGGATGGAAACGACATCACCGATCTTGTACTGGTTGTTTTCGTCATGCGCCTTGTACTTCTTGGAACGGCGGACCGTCTTCTGAAGCAGCGGGTGCGCGAATCGGCGCTCGACACGGACAACAACGGTCTTCTCGTTCTTGTCAGAAACTACGACGCCCTGCAGAATGCGTTTCGGCATATTGTTCTTCCTTTAGGCCTTGGCTTCTGCCGCCTTCTGGCGGGCAATGGTTTTAACGCGAGCGATGTCCTTGCGAACTTCGTTGATACGCGAGGACTTCTCGAGCTGGCCCGTGGCCTTCTGGAAGCGCAGGTTGAACTGCTCCTTCTTGAGCTCTGCGAGCTTGTCCTTGAGCTGGTCGGCCGTGAGGCCGCGAACGTCTTCGGCTTTCATCGTGCCTTCTCCTTACTCTGCGATGCGCTGAACGAAGCGCGTCTTGACCGAGAGCTTGGCAGAGCCGAGACGGAGCGCCTCGCGGGCGACCTCCTCGGAAACACCGTCGATCTCGAACATCATGCGACCCGGCTTGACGCGGCACGCCCAGTATTCAACCGAGCCCTTGCCCTTACCCATACGAACTTCGGTCGGCTTTGCCGTGACCGGAACGTCGGGGAATACGCGGATCCAAACACGGCCGGCACGCTTCATGTAACGCGTGATCGCGCGGCGGGCCGCTTCGATCTCGCGCGCGTTGACGCGGTTGGGCTCCTGAGCCTTCAGGCCGAATTCGCCGAAGGCCAGCTCGTAACCGCCCTTAGCAACACCCTTGATGCGTCCCTTGAACTGCTTGCGGAACTTTGTACGCTTTGGCTGCAACATTTTCTTACTTCTCCGAGCTTATCTTTCGCCAGCGCTAATCAAGCGTTTTCGCGTTCGCGGCGGCGATCGCCACGGTCGCCACGTTCACGGCTTGCCGGACCCTGGGCATCGCCCTCGAGCGCACGGCGCTCGGAAGCCATCGGATCGTGCTCAAGGATTTCACCCTTGAAGATCCAAACCTTAATGCCGCAGATACCGAATGCGGTTTCGGCTTCAGCCGTACCGTAGTCGATGTCGGCGCGCAGGGTGTGAAGCGGCACGCGGCCTTCGCGATACCATTCCGTACGGGCGATTTCCGCACCGCCGAGACGGCCGGCGCAGGTGATCTTGATGCCTTCCGCGCCAAGACGCATGGCCGACTGAACGGCCCGCTTCATCGCACGGCGGAAAGCCACGCGGCGCTCGAGCTGCTGGGCGATCGACTGGGCGACCAGCGTCGCGTCGACTTCCGGCTTGCGCACTTCAACGATGTTGAGGTGCGTTTCCGAAGAGGTCATCTCGGAAAGCTTCTTGCGGAGCTTCTCGATGTCGGCGCCCTTCTTGCCAATGATCAGGCCCGGACGCGCCGAGTGGATCGTGACGCGGCACTTCTTGTGCGGACGCTCGATGACCACCTTGGCGATACCGGCCTGCTTCAGCTCACGCATCAGGTACTGACGGATCTTCAGATCCTCATGCAGCAGCTGACCATATTCGGCGTTGTCGGCGAACCAGCGGCTATCCCAGGTACGGTTGATGCCGAGGCGGAAGCCGATCGGATTGATTTTCTGGCCCATTATGCGGCCTCCCCTTTTTCCTCGACTTCACGAACCACGATCGTCAGGTGCGCGAAGGGCTTCTCGATGCGAGATGCCCGGCCGCGACCGCGAGCGTGGAAACGCTTCATGACGATCGATTTGCCGACGTATGCTTCCGATACGATCAGGCTATCGACGTCGAGGTCATGGTTGTTTTCGGCATTGGCGATTGCAGACTCGAGAGTCTTCTTCACCGTACCGGCGATGCGCTTGCGAGAGAACTCGAGGTCTGCGAGCGCGCGCTCAACCTTCTTGCCACGGATCATTGCGGCAACCAGGTTGAGCTTCTGCGGGCTGATGCGAAGCGTGCGCGCAACGGCCTGCGCCTCGTTGTCCTTCAGCCGGCGTTCGGTCTTAGCCTTCGCCATCGTTACTTCCTCTTCGCCTTCTTGTCCGCGCCGTGACCGTAGTAGGTACGGGTGGGAGCGAATTCACCGAACTTGTGTCCGACCATGTCTTCGTTGACGCTCACCGGCACGTGCTTGTTGCCGTTGTAGACGCCGAAGGTCAGTCCGACGAACTGCGGCAGGATGGTGGAGCGGCGGCTCCACATCTTGATTACTTCATTGCGGCCGCCTTCGCGCACCTTCTCAGCCTTCTTGAGAAGATAGCCGTCAACAAACGGGCCTTTCCATACTGAACGAGCCATTCCTGACTACCTCTCTTACTTCTTGCGCTGATGGCGCGAACGCATGATGAACTTGTCTGTCGACTTGTTCGAACGGGTCCGCTTGCCCTTGGTAGGCTTGCCCCATGGCGAAACCGGGTGACGGCCACCAGAGGTACGGCCTTCACCGCCGCCGTGCGGGTGGTCGACAGGGTTCATGACGACACCGCGGTTATGCGGAGTCTTACCACGCCAGCGGGTACGACCAGCCTTGCCGTCGTTGATGTTGCCGTGGTCCGGATTGGATACGGCGCCGACCGTTGCCAAGCAGGAGCCTGGAACGAGGCGCTGTTCGCCCGAGTTCAACCGCAGGATCGCCATACCGGCGTCGCGGCCGACGAGCTGGACGTAGGTGCCAGCCGAACGTGCGATCTGACCACCCTTGCCCGGCTTCATTTCGACGTTGTGAACGATGGAGCCGACCGGGATGAACTGCAGGGGCATGGTGTTGCCCGGCTTAACGTCCACGGCCTTGTTGGAGGCGATGACCTTGTCACCGGCAGCAAGGCGCTGCGGTGCCAAGATGTAGGCCAGTTCGCCGTCCTCGTACTTGACGAGAGCGATGAACGCGGTGCGGTTCGGGTCGTATTCCAGACGCTCGACCGTACCTTCAACGTCGAACTTGCGACGCTTGAAGTCGACCAGGCGGTAGGTACGCTTGTGACCGCCGCCGATGAAGCGGGCGGTGATGCGGCCAAGGTTGTTACGACCGCCGCTCTTGGAGAGGCCTTCCGTCAGCGCCTTGACCGGCTTGCCCTTGTGGAGACCGGACCGGTCGACGATGACCAGCTGGCGCTGGCTCGGAGACGTCGGATTGTAGCTTTTCAATGCCATTGTTCTGTTCCTCAGAGACCGGTGGAGACGTCGATCGACTGACCTTCAACGAGGGTCACGACTGCCTTCTTCACGTCCTTCTGCTTGCCGATGAAGCCGCGGAAACGCTTAACCTTGCCCTTGCGGACCAGCGTGTTGACGGCCTTGACCTTCACACCGAACAGCGCCTCGACGGCAGCCTTGATTTCCGGCTTGGAAGCATCCTTGGCAACGTTGAAAACAACCTGGTTCTGCTCAGATACCAGCGTCGACTTTTCGGTGATCGACGGAGAGACGATCACATCATAGTGGCGAAGATCGGTCACTTGAAACGCTCCTCTAGAGCTTCAACTGCGGCCTTCGACAGCACGAGCTTGCCGCGACGCAGGATGTCGTAAACATTGATGCCCTGAACCGGCAGAACATCGATGTTCGGGATGTTCTGGGCCGCGAGCTTGAAGTTGTTGTCGAGTTCAGCGCCACCAATGACGAGTGCATTGGTGAGACCGAGCGACGCGAACGAACCAATCAGCGACTTGGTCTTTGCTTCTGCAGCAACCAGGTTGTCGACGATGATGACGTCTTCAGCCTTGAACTTTGCCGACAGAGCATGACGCAGAGCGAGCGCACGAACCTTCTTGGGAAGATCGTGAGCATGGCTGCGGACGACCGGGCCGTGCGCCTTGCCACCGCCGCGGAACTGCGGTGCACGAGCCGAATGGTGACGAGCGCGGCCCGTACCCTTCTGCTTGTACATCTTAGCACCGGTGCGGGAGACTTCCGAACGGTTCTTAGTCTTGTGGGTGCCCTGCTGCTTCTTGGCGAGCTGCCAACGAACCATGCGGGCGATGATATCTTCGCGGGGGTCGAGGCCGAAGATCTCGTCCGAAAGGGAGACCTTGCCAGCGTCCTTGCCCTCGAGGGTCTTGACGTTGAATTCCATGTTCTTGGCTCCCTTACTTCGCAGCCGACTTGACGGCGTCGCGAACAACGATCCAAGCGCCCTTGGAGCCGGGGACGGCACCCTTGACGAGGATCAGGCCGCGGCCTTCGTCGGTGGAAACGACTTCGAGGTTCTGGGTGGTGACGCGCGTCTGGCCCATGTGACCAGCCATGCGCTTACCCTTCCAGACGCGGCCCGGATCCTGGTTGGAACCGGTCGAACCATGCGAACGGTGCGATACGGACACACCGTGCGTGGCACGCAGACCACCGAAGTTATGGCGCTTCATGGCGCCGGCGAAGCCCTTACCGATCGAGGTGCCGGTTACATCCACCAGCTGGCCAGCTTCAAAGTGCGAAGCCTTCAGCTCAGTGCCGACGTCGATCAAATTGTCTTCAGATACGCGAAACTCCACGAGCTTCGCCTTCGGCTCAACTTCAGCAACGGCAAAGTGGCCGCGCAGAGCCTTCGTCGTGTTCTTCACCTTGGCAGCACCGGCGCCCAGCTGAAGCGCCAGGTAACCGTTCTTTTCCATGGTGCGATGAGCAACGACCTGGCAGTTTTCAAGCCGCAGTACCGTCACCGGGATATGCTCGCCAGCGTCGTTGTAGACGCGGGTCATTCCCACCTTCTGTGCAATTACACCCGAACGCATCGGTTTAATCCTTCTCACTCCGCTCCAGACCGAAGTCTCAGAGCTTGATCTCAACATCGACACCTGCGGCGAGATCGAGCTTCATCAGCGCGTCTACCGTCTGCGGTGTCGGATCTACGATGTCGAGAAGGCGCTTATGGGTGCGCATCTCGAACTGCTCGCGGCTCTTCTTGTCGATGTGGGGTGACCGGTTAACCGTAAACTTCTCGATTCGGGTCGGAAGCGGAACGGGGCCCCGGACGCTAGCACCGGTGCGCTTCGCCGTCGACACGATCTCGCGCGTAGACGCGTCGAGAATACGGTGATCGAATGCCTTCAGGCGAATGCGGATATTTTGGCCGTTCATTCGACGTTATCCTTGTTGCTTGTTATCCCGCGTACCAACAGCGGGCACGCGTCGTTCTTTTCCTAAGGCGGGACCACCGGTTTCAAAGATCGAATGGGACACCGGGGACGGCATCCCTTTCCAGTCTTCGGGCCTTCCGACCCACCTTAATGTTGATTGCAGTTCCCTGCCCCATTCGAAGCAGGGGCAAATCGCGCTCGCGCGCCATTTGCTACATTTTCATGTCATAAGCAAGCCGCGATGAGCGCCTTGCTTAAAGAAATCAGCGAACGGGGACGCAGACCAGGTCTGCGCCCCCGTCAAAGCATTACTCGATGATCGAGGCGACGATGCCGGCGCCGACGGTGCGGCCGCCTTCGCGGATCGCGAAGCGCAGCTTTTCT
>NZ_JALJRA010000014.1 GCF_022968135.1 Pseudorhizobium tarimense | reverse complement strand
GGCTTCGCGTCTCCGCCGGTTGCTCAACCCGCGCCAAACGGCGTAACAGAAACGGTCGAGACTCTAACTGCCGCTGGGTGAAAGTTCAGTGGCAGGTCATCGGCAATGGATCATCGGCTTCGGAAAGAGTTCAAACTCGTTAGCGGAATGCCCGTAAAGAAGGCTGCTGACGAGGTGTGCCGTCGCTTGATTAAGGGCATCGCGACCGGTGCCATTAACTATGAAACCTATCGAGCATGGATGGAGACGCCTGACGACACGAGCGTTGCCATTCCTGATTACAAGTAAGGTCTGCTTCGGCCCCGCCAGGCGTCAAGGCTTTGAAATGCACAGGCCAAACGCCAGGGAGACAAATGCAGGATCACCATGACAACTCGAGTGTTGCCCGTGGCGTCTATAGGATGGCTGTCCTTTTAGGATGCGTTGCTCTGTTGTTGTATCTCCTATGGGAGACGTTTAGCACGACTGCCGCAGTTAGTCGGCTGTCAGCCGCAGCGCGGAACTTCCCATACCTTGAGCGTTGTGATGCTGAGGGAAATCGCCTCGATACAGGGCAACCAAACTGTGTGGACCTCGGTCGATACCTGTTCATCAACGGGCCAGTTCTCCAAGCTCTTAGCCGACCTTGCTCGGAGGGCGACGGGCCGTCTGTAATGCTGACACTTGTTGACGGGGAGGCGTCGAGGAAGGACATCGCTCGCGTGGAGAAGTCCTTGACGTATCGAAAACGATTTGAACGAAATGGTCCTTGCTAGCCACCCTCCGCTACGCCCCACCACAGCATCAGTGTTTCTCAGAAGTCCGCCTTGGGCCGAGAGGCGTCTGCCGCTCAGCGCCAGTAGCGGTCATCTCACCAAGGCATAGAGGTTAGTAGGCGCCCCGTGCAGCATCACCTCCTGTTCAAAGAGGAAGCCGCTCCGCTCCAGAATCTTTCTGGAAGCTGGGTTCGATGTTCGGACCAATCCGACCAAGCGATTTGCTCCCAGGTCTTCGAACGCAAACCGCACCGCCTCCCTGACCAGTTCGGTAGCGAAGCCGGAGCCCCAATAATCTGGATGTAGATGATACGAGAGGTTCAGGCCATCGAACTTTTTTGAAACGGTTACGCCGCCGAAGCCGATCAGGTTTTCGTCGACAAGCACCGCCCAGCGGCCATAGCCACAATCATTCCAATGCCGAATATCTCTGTCGAGGCGAGCGGCGCTCTCTTCCGGTGTATCGGGACGAGGATTGGGCCGGTGGGCAACAAGCTCCGGTAGCGAAAACAAACGGACTAAGAAGTCAAGATCCGAAGGGTTTGGTGGGCGAAGATGAAGACGTGGTGTCGTCCAGATTCCCGAGACTGATGCGGCCTGCTTGACCTTGCCCCGTTGAAATAATCCATTTTGAAGTAAGCTCTGGCCCATCGAGAGGACCAGAGAATGAAGCGCAACCGTTTCACAGAAGAACAGATCATCGGCATTCTGAAGGAGCATGAGGCGGGTACGCCGGTCTCGGAGCTTTGCCGCAAACACGGCGTCAGCGATGCCAGCATCTACAAATGGAAGGCGAAGTTCGGCGGCATGGAAGTGTCGGAAGCCAAACGGCTGAAGACGCTGGAGGACGAGAACACGAAGCTGAAGCGGCTTCTGGCGGATGCCATGCTCGACAACGCTGCTTTGAGAGACCTTTTGGGAAAGAAGTGGTGACGCCCGCAGCAAAGCGGCGAGCTGTCGCGTATCTGGTGGACCAACATCGGATGAGCGAACGGCGGGCGTGTAAAGCCATCGGCTATTGCCGGATGACGATCCGTTACGAAACCAGACGCAGTGACGACCATGACCTTCGCGATCGGATGAAGGCGCTGGCCCATGAACGCCGCCGCTTTGGCTATCGACGTCTTCATGTGCTGCTCAGACGTGAGGGACATCTTGTAAACCACAAGAGGCTCTTCCGGCTCTATCGGGAAGAGAAGCTGACCGTGCGCAAGCGCGGCGGCCGCAAGCGAGCGATAGGCACACGAGCGCCGATGCTGATCCCGATGGCAGCCAATGATCGCTGGTCGTTGGACTTCGTGTCGGATCAGTTCACCGATGGGCGCAGGTTCCGGGTGCTGACTGTCGTAGACGATTGCACCAGGGAGTGCCTGGCGCTCGTCGCCGATACGTCCCTTTCCGGCCTGCGGGTTGCCCGTGAGTTGGACCGGATCATCGAGGGACGAGGCAAGCCGAAGATGATCGTCAGCGACAATGGCAGTGAGTTTACCAGCAACGCGATCCTGCAATGGACGGATCGGACCAAGGTGGAATGGCACTACATCGCACCGGGCAAACCGATCCAGAACGCCTTCATCGAAAGCTTCAATGGGCGACTGCGAGACGAGTTCCTGAATGAAACGCTCTTCTCGTCACTGACCCATACTCGATCAGCGCTTTCAAACTGGCGCAGCGATTACAACGATCACCGACCTCACTCTGGACTCGGCTGGATGACACCTGCCGAGTTCGCTCAGACCATGAACCCGCGACGTGATGCGGTGCTGCGCAGCCGGAATGGCTCCGCACCGCAACCCGCTGCTACCGCCCCAAATACAGCAACCCAAAACCGCTGGAGCGAACTCAAAACTGGATAAAACTTGGGGGCAAGGTCATGCTCTTCCAACCACTTCATGCCGACCTGCCTCAGCGCATACTTCATCTCGAATTATAGCCAGGACTGAGACCTGTTCAAGTGGGAGGCTTGTCTGCTGCGGGCCCGACTGCCGACGAGCTGTCACTTCCAGTTCTGCCTCCCCGGTAGGAGTTGAATGAAGTTGGGGTCCCGGAGGAATTCTGGAAAGGCTTAAGGTTCAGCGGCATCAAACAATGTGGGACTTCCATCAGCCCTTCGAGACAATTAATGCTTATGGGAACAGTGTCCCACGACATTAAAGCATCGAAGATCCAATACCCATTGAGGTGACTAATATGCGCGTTCATTCCGCCGCGGATATGAGCCCAGAACTTGCTGCAGCCATAGGATGCTTTGTCCAAGCGAGCGCTCTTCTGGAGCGTGCGATCGAGGCCGCCATAACTCGCATTTTGCCCATCACGGATGATATCGGTTTGGCAATGCTCTGCGACAACAGTATGCGCAACAACCTCGACATACTGTCGCGGCTTCTCGCGCTACCGGATGTAGTCGTAGAGGGGTCGTGGAGAGAAAGGCTTCTTGAGGCAATACCCAAGGTCAAAGAAAGCACTGAAGACAGAAACCGCCTGGTCCACAATGTCGTCGCGCACTCTGAGGCTGGCTTTGTCGCAGCCATTCACAAGAAGGGCAAACGCATTATGCATCCTATCGACGCCACCACCATCTCTCGGTGGGCTGATGAGGCTGGAGAGCATGCTTTCATCTTCACGACTGTGCCCCACAGTGAATACGACTTATCAGCTTGGGGAAAAG
Source organism: Pseudorhizobium tarimense (assembly GCF_022968135.1). GTDB lineage: Bacteria > Pseudomonadota > Alphaproteobacteria > Rhizobiales > Rhizobiaceae > Neorhizobium > Neorhizobium tarimense. The sequence continues at coordinate 142,968 of NZ_JALJRA010000014.1, read as the reverse complement.
ACTGGCCTCGATATGAGCAAAAGGATTGGCCAAACCGCAGATCGGCTGACGGCAGCAAAGGCCAATGAGTTCGGCTTTAACATCCCCTTAGCGCCAACCCTCTGAATTGCCTACAGCCGGTTACCGAGCGCCTCAGATATCAACAGCGGCGTTCGGCTTGTTCTCTTGACGGCCTCCATAATCTGAGCGATTTCGAATGCACCCGAGTGGCGGCGGGCAACACCCCTCGACCGATGCGGCGGTCTCAACACGAGACCCGTAAATGCCAGAGCGCCATTTCCTCCCCGCAAGCCTACTAGAGACATACGCGCTCTATCAGATCCCGCACGGGCGAACCTTCGTGGTGGAGTGCCAGAGCTGCGGCGCAATGAAGGAGATTAGCCGGGCGGCGCTCGACAGGCTCCCGAGCATGGCAAGCCTGAAGGAGCTATCGCCCCGCTTCCGCTGTACCTTGTGTGGCGAGAAGAACGCCAGGATAATGGCTGGGGGTTGGAGCGGGTGAGCGAAAAAGCTCCTCTGCTGCAGCGACGTTACTCAATCCGGCAGCCGATAGATCTCCGCCCAGTCTTCAGCCTCACGCAGCCCCTTGAACGACGGGTGCCGCAACGTCCCTGTATGCGTCCAGGCGCGATATTCGATCTCGGCCGCGAATGATGGCCCAGTCATAACCAGGCTCTTCCCTGGGACGCTCACGACCGGCACGCTTGTTTTGATCTTGTCGAGCTGCTTCTTCAGCCGGCGGGCCTCGTCATGCTTGAAGCCGGTCCCGACACTGCCGACATACTTCCAGCCGTCGCGGTAGCGTGCGGCCAGCAGCAGGCTCGCGATCGCCCCGGGCAGCGCTGTCGAAGGCTCATATCCGACGATGGCGAAGGTGTCGCTCTGCACGCACTTGATCTTCAGCCAATCACCCGTCCGTCCGGAGCGGTAGGGGCGGTCTCGGTGTTTGGCAATGATGCCTTCCAGGTCATGTGCGCACGCATGCCGCAGCATCTCGTCAGGATCTTCGTCGAACTCCTCTGACACCCGAATGCTGCCCGGACTGTCGGCCAGCACATCCTCGAGCAGGTGTCGCCGGGCCGAGTATTCCATCTTCGTCAGATCGTGCCCGCCGAGGTAGAGCAGATCGAACGCGAACAGGATCGCATTGCCGGCAGGCAACTTCCCTCCCCGGCCGCCGAGCGAGTTCTGCAGCCGCCCGAAATCCGGAACGCCCTGCTCGTTCAACACCACCGCCTCGCCATCGAGGATCATGGTGTTCGGCATGAACCGTCGCGCCGCCGCTTCGATGCCCGGGAAGCGATGCGTCCAGTCGTGGCCGCCCCGGGTGATGATCCGCACCCTGTTAGTCTCGATGTGGACGGCAAGTCGATAGCCGTCCCACTTCAACTCGTAGGACCACTCGTCCCCTCGCGGCGGCTTCGCCACCAGTTTTGCCAGGCATGGTTCTATCCGCTCCGGCATTGGATCGAACGGCAGCTCCGGCTGCTCCGGATCGCGCTTGCGCACGCGGCCGCTCTTCAGGGGCACGGCGTCATCAGTCAGCAGAGGTGCGGTGGGTTTACGAGGGCGTTTGACCATGAAGCCATTGCACCATCGTCTGCTTAAGATAGCGTATGCGCGATCTCAGGAGGTGGATGATGTGCAATCTCTACAACGTGACGACCAATCAAGAGGCCTTGCGCGCCATCACCAAGGCGTTCGACCGGCTCGGCAACCTTGAACCCTCTCTGGACATCTATCCTGACCAGATGGCGCCGATCGTGCGCAACATCGATGGTCAACGTGAACTGGCACGGGTTCGCTGGGGCATGCCAAGTTCGCAGCAGGCGATCTTTCAGGCTGCGACGAAGCGGGCGGACAAGCTGCGGGCAAAGGGGAAGGAAGTAGACTTCCAGGAGCTGCTGAAGATGGAGCCCGACGGCGGCACCACCAACATCCGGAACACCTCGAGCAAGCACTGGACACGCTGGACCGGCGTCGAGAACCGTTGCGTTGTCCCGTTCACTCGCTTCGCTGAACCTGATCCGGCCCGCAAGGTGGAAGGCGGCCGCACCCCGAACGCCTGGTTCGCCCGTGATGAGAGCGAGCCGCTGATGTTCTTCGCAGGCCTGTGGGTACGAGACTGGCAGTGCGTGCGGAAGGTCAAGGAGGGCTTAGTCACCTGCGACCTGTTTGCCTTTTTGACGACAGAGCCGAACAGCGTGGTTGCTCCCATTCATCCCAAAGCCATGCCGGTAATCCTGCGGAACGAGGACGAGATCGAGGCATGGCTGACGGCGCCGTGGAGCGAGGCCAAGGCGCTGCAACGGCCGCTTCCAGATGACAAGCTAATCCTCCTCCCGCGACAGCAGGTGGAACAGCAAGCTACACCTGCTGTTCAGGGATCGTTGTTGTAACCTTCGGTTTGCAGTTAATCGTTTGTGACAACGGTGAAAGCACCGGCTGGGTGTGTGAACGGCATCCGCGCCGCCATTGGGACGGCAACAGAGCCTGCGACTGCGGCGCCGCTGGAATGCCCCGCGCCGTCTGCTCGAATGCGATAATGCAAAGCATGCGGACCCGTATTGAAGTCACTTTGCAGGCGCCTAGTGTAAATAGAATGAAGGACGCACATTCGATAACATTTGAATATCGCCCTGAGATCGTTCCCGACGACATCGACGAAATGGGTCACGTAAACAATGCTGTGTATCTGCGGTGGGTGCAGGAAACGATAGTGGCCTACTGGAAAAGTATCGCCCCGGCCGAAGCTCTCTCCCGATATCTCTGGGTGGCGCTGAAGCATGATATCACTTACCGCCTACCCGTTTTCATGCATGACGAGATTCGCTCCCTAGCCACTGCCACCGGCATGCGTGGACCTAGGGCATCGTTTACGACCCTGATCAAACGAGGCGAAGAATTAGCCGCTGAGATCCGTAGTTCCTGGTGCAGCATTGATGCAGAAACGCGTCGACCCGTCCGTTTGCCAAGCGATATTGTTCGTCGCTTCTTGCCGTCACAGTCTTACCTAGGAAGAGCGGCACTAGAGGAAGGCTGACCATGGCCACAGGTCAGATAATTAGCTCAGGCTAGCGATCTCGCCTGATTTCCCGCTGGATGCGCAGCTCCTCCCGGATCCGATCGGCCTCGATGCCAAGCGTGTTCATGTGCCGGCCTGTTTCGATGACGGCATCCGTCAGCCGCTTCGTCGCCTCCGTATGAGCCTGGAGAGCGTCTGTGGCGCGATTGAGCGCCGTAGGGTCAACAATGACCGCTGCCACCTGTGCGGCGCTCGACGTGGCCGCCGGAGCGGATTTCTGCCCTGAGAGGATGCCGAGATACCGAACGGCGAAGATCACAGCCAGGACGGCTCCGAAGGTGATCAGCGCAGGCGGCGGGAGATTAGCCAGTTGTTCCATTCCTGATTTCCCCCTGGTCGTGTGCCGCACGGTGGATGTTGACGAGCTCACCAAACGCAAAGAGCGGATAAACGGCGAGCCACGTGCTCACGACATCAGAGGATGCGAAGCCATATGAAATACCTGACCAGATAAGACATCCGATCCCTGCCGAAATCTGCCGGATTTGAGGCGTGACGTTCTTTCGGGCGCCGTTCACGACCAGTCCCACGATCCGGAAAAGCCCGATCATGAGCATGAACCAGCCCATCACATCTTCCGAGGGGACCAGATCACGGAAGGCCAGAAATGCCGGCTGATTGAACGTCTGCATCGGGAGCAGCAGCACATAGCCGACGAGGATCATGTGCGCGGCATAGAACCACTCCATCATCCGGGGACCGAAGCGGTGCCTTATGCGGATCCACACGCCGGGCCCGACATAGCCGGGATTACTCATTGCCAACACCCCTGCCCCACTCCCTACCGATTGTGTGCGGCCACCTGATCAGCGAAGGGCCGATCGGTCTTCAGGATCGTCACCGACGTCTCGAGGCTCGGCGTCAGCTTCGACCACCCGGCGCACACATTCGAGACGGTCTTGCTCGGGCAGCCCCATAGACCCACACAGATCAGCGGCATCAGAAGCAGAAACTTCAACATTGATGTCTTCCCTTTCCTTCAGGACGGTCATGGTGCGCTCAAGCGCGGCAACCGCAGCCTCATTGCGTTCGGCCCGCTTTCCCCAATGGTAGGCCAGCGGCATGATGAGCGAGGCGCCTAACAAGGGCACCAACGCCGATCTTGAGGATGTCGAAGAGCTTGAACATCTAAGCCTCCAGTTCCTTGCGGATCGACTTCACGCGCCGCACGATCCACTCCCCGCCGAACAGGACCGCGGCAATCACGACCACGCCGATACCCGCCACCAGGATCAGAGCATCCGGATCCATGCCGGCGAGGTAGGACAGAAGCCCGCCAGTCCCGAAAACGGTGGCGAAGGCGGAGGACAGCCAGTTGGTCTTCTGCCGAACTTCCTTCTCGACCTTCTCTGTCACCACGGGCCGGTCGACTGGAACTGGGACTTCCCTCTCCACGACCGTCTCCTCCACCACAGGAGAAGATCGGACGGACTCGGAAGCCGTGCCGCCAAGCTCCACCAGGCGCTTGTGCAACGCCGATCGCGTCTTCGGCCCCACGTCGCCGTCGACGTCCAGACCATGCTCGGCCTGGAAGCGGCGAACCTCCGCCTCCGACACCCCATAACCGCAGACGACGAGCGCCAGACGGCCGTAATAGTCCAAGCGATCAGCAAGGCCGTTCTTGCCGCCGTTGATCTTCTTCGTGATTGTCTCGATGTCGTTCTGGTCGGCCCACTTGTTGAGGTCGCGGCTTGTCCAATACCAGATAGGCACCAGGCCTTCCCATGGGTCCGTGTTCACCGCATCCGGCACAGCAACGAAATCGGGGAGTCGTAGCCTTGGCTACGGCACCAGTCGCGGAACTGTCGGTAGTTGTCCTTCCCCGTCAGCTGGATCGGCCCGCGACCGCGATAGAGGTAGCCATCGCCGTCTTTGGCAGCAGTGTTGCCGAGGTCGGTGCGGGTGTCGTAGCGCTGCTGCGCAGGTGTCGGACCCCAGATCTCCTGGTCCCACTTGAACGAACCGCTCTCGTGCATCAGCTGCGCTAGGTAGTGGACGAGGCGATGGAGGCGGTCTAGGCCAACGTCCGCCGCATATTGCTCTAGAGAGGTCAGGACAGAGCGCATATTGCGATCGCTCCCCTTGCCTTTTGCAGCCATGCGGATTTGCTCCGCCGTGATGGGCAGATCCATGAATGGTTCTCCAGTTTTTTGGTTGATCAGTCTTCTGCTATGCTCAGCCGATGGAGTGCGAGACCTGCGACAACACAGGCTGGGTCTGCGAGGCCCACCCGAACAAGCCGTGGAACGGACCGAAAGCCTGCGGCTGCGGTGCTGCCGGCATGCCCTGCATTATCTGCAATGGCGATGGGCACGTGTCGCGGGTGTTGAAGTCGGTGCTACTGGTCAGAGATAAGAGGTGCAGTAGGCGCTAGAGCGTCAGCGCCTCGTCCCACATTGCGTCGATCTGCGTGACTGTCAGCCCCAGCGCAGCGCCGACCTGCTCGATCAACGGGTGCGACCGCTGGAACTGGGAAGCATCTTGCTGCTGATCTGCACGGCGAAGTGGGTAGCCTTGAGCATGATAAATCTCCTTTCGCCAAGGAGAAGATCACTGATGCTCGCGCCGATCTACTGACAGAAGTGTGGGTTCCTGGTCAGGTGGATACCCCCACACCCTCATCACATGTGGAGGGGCGTTAATGTCCGATTTTCACTCTATAATCGGCATAAGCTGCCACGAACGAGTTGCGCGCGTCATCTGCATCGCACCGAAAGCGAAGCGCCCTGTTGCAATCAGCCACGGCAGATCGGTAAGGCCGTCCGGTTTGATATGGGATATCGTCTCTAAGGTATCTCAGCGCGTCCCGCGGGCCCTTTATCGGCTTGTCCTTGAGACCATCTTGCACGAACACCGCATATTCCCATTCGAGGCTGAAGCCCACAGGTATGACCGAGTTCAAGCTGTTTCCCTTCTAGAGGGTAAGAGTGCATGCCCCCGCATTCCCGCAACCTATCACGTTCCAGCTGCACGCGAACCGTTTTATTCGGTCGCCACCCACGGAGGGGTTGCCAAAATGAGGAAGCTAATTCCAACCCCCAGCACTTCCCTGCCCGCCTTCATCGACCCATCGATCGACGGCTCCCATCCGCACCTGGGCGGGAGTATCGCCTCCTTCCTCAGGACCTTTCCCGCGTGCGTCGATGGCGGCGATGAGGTCACTTTCAGAGTCGGTCCCGCTTCGGAACAACCTCATGAGAAACGTTGCCGCTTCCTCTGTCTCGCTGGCACCCACATGCGAGGTAGGGCCATAGTAGCCTGCATGCTCGAGCACGCGCTCCAGCATATCAATGTCGGCTACTTCGAGATATTCGTGGACAATGTTGGAAGACATGATCGTCCTCCTTTCGTTGGGGCGAAGGCATTTAGCCCTTACGCGATGGCGCCCGCTTCAATAGCCACCGACCGATACACATTGCGCCCTACGCGCCAACAAAGCAAATCACCAATTGCTCGCAAAGGCGAGAGAACACTCTTTAACCTCGACAGCTGGGACTTTAACGAAACAGGACCGCGGTCAGTGCTTTACTTTAGCCCCTTCGGACGTCTCCGTGGAAGCTCGGACCGCTGCCTCGTCGCCCGGATGGCTCTCACCCTTAAGCGGCCTTTGATAGGGTTTATCCGATACCTGCGGATCAGTCGGCACGGTCTTCTCACGTCTGAACCAGAAAAGCGAGTAAGGCACGCTCAGCAAGTCGATGAGGCGGTCTTTCCATGGGATAGGCATTGTTTTCTCCTAGGGGATCTTGTGTCTCCTAATCTCCCACGCGCTCATTTCGTTGAGTTAGTCAGGCCAGACACTCTAAACAGCAGAAGTATCGTTCTAGAAGACGACAGCCAGAGCGTTGAGGAACTAAAGGTGGACGTTCCAGCGGGCGTGCTGTGGATGAATCCGTCTAGGACCGGCTGGGGCCATACCCAGCCGGAACTTCAGCTAGTGGATTTCAGAACCCGGCTTAGTGTTATCACCAGGCTTAGCGGTCTTTTCGTCCATTCCCTCGCGGGGGCCGCGCCTGTCGTCGTTCTGAGCGGGGTTTTTCTGGTCGTTGTCACGACCAGGATGCGGAGTGATAGACATGTGCTTACTCCATGTCGCGGATTGCGACATCACCTAAACCCGCCACTTGCAGGAAGGTTCCGGAGGAGCATCAGATCTATGGCCATCACGCCGGAAACGAGCGTAGCCGGCGAAGGTTACTATGCTGATACCCCCGCTCCCCGATCAAGGGCGGTGGGGTCTGATGACGGAGGGACGGAATGACAGCGCCCGCCCTGGCAAACACGTCTTCACACCCGAAGCGCGTCCGCGCCAGCGACCACGCTTTGCGGATTGCCCTGAAGGCAATTCAGGACGCAGGCCTGCCTGTGGATAAGGTGTGCGTAACCGGTGCACAGATTGAGATCCACTGCCGGCCGGTTGATGCCGAGCAGAAGCCCGCCAACGATGGAGGCCTCAAAGATTGGTGAGGCCCGACATGAAAGTGGAATATCCTGGCCTGATACGGCAAGCGCTGCCGTCAGGCACGGTGATCTATCGCGTGCGCCCTAAAGGCCAGCACAGCATGCGCATACAGATTTTCGCGGTTCCCGGTGACGAGGATTTCAGCCGCCAGTATTCCCTCGCCCGTCGTGGCGTGAAGCCAGACCCGCTCAAGAAGCTCTCCGAGGAATCGCTGCCGCAGTCGATCGGCTGGCTGGTCAACTCCTACTTCGAATACCTCGAGGAGCGCGTGAAGGCCGGCACCACCAGCGCGAAGACGCTCAAGAAGAAACGTAATCTCCTGAACCGCTTGCTGCACGATCCTGACAAGCGGATGCAAATCCCTCAGGAGAAGCTGATTGAGATGCAGGACAAGATGGGATCGACGCCAGCCCAGGCAGACGCCTTCATCGAGGCAGTCGCCGTGCTTTACGATTGGGCGATTGAGCGAAAGCGGGTGAAGGAGAACCCAGCTCGAGGCATTAAGTCGATCTACAAGAAGGGGGATGGCGCAGCGCCGTGGAAGGCCGCAGACGTCAAGGCCTTCTTCGCCAAGCACAAGCCCGGCACGAAGCCTCACGTCGCTATGTCGGTCCTTCTGTGGACCGGTTGCCGAATCGAAGACTTGACTGTTCTTGGCCGTCGCTTCGAATGCGTCATAGACGAGGTGGAGGCGCTTCGGTAAAGGCTCGTCGGAGGTCTGCATCCCGCTCCTTGAGCCGCTACGGGCTGCTACGAGGGCGCCAGTGGTGCAGGTCGAGACTTATGTTTTGGGGAGAGGCGGTAAACCGTATGCCAGCGGGGATGCCATGTCGGCAATGCTCAAGCGCTGGTGCGTTGATGCAGGCCTATCGCATCTATCGGCTCACGGTGTCCGCAAAGGTCTTGCGGAGGTTCTGGCTGAGCTAGGTTGCAGCCAGTACGAGATCATGGCGATTCTCGGTCACTCGGAGGCCAAGACGAGCGAGGTTTACACCAGGCGCGTCGAGCGTTGGAACTTGGCTAGAGGAGCTATGGCGAAAGTGAGTTGGTCCAATGCGTTCTGAAACGTTGGACCGTTTGGCGCTGGATGCCCTGCAAAACAAGGCCCCAGCTTATGCCAATGGTGCGGTCGAGAAGACTCGAACTTCCACGGGTTGCCCCACAGCGACCTCAACGCTGCGCGTCTACCAATTCCGCCACGACCGCATCGTGGTAGAGCCGACTTGCGCCGGCGGGGCAGCATGTAGCAAAAGGATCTGAGCCGCACAAGGGCGCCGTGACAGAATTTTGAGGGATTAAAAACCGGCGCGGAAAAGCCTATGTATAAGGGCACTTCCCACCCGCCGCCTGTCTGCCGGAGACAGGCGGCCGAGAAGCGGACATCAAGGATTTCCCATGCTTGCACGCATCGATCTCGATCACGCAATGCACCCCCTGCCCGGCTCGCCGCCGGTGCGCTGGCGCATCTCCGACGAACTTGTCCCCTATGAAGAGGCGGTGGCGGTGATGGAGACAGAGGTTGCGGCGATTGCCGCCGGCCGTGCGGATGAGCTCGTCTGGCTGCTGGAGCACCCGCCGCTCTACACCGCTGGCACCAGCGCCGATGCCGTCGACCTGATCGAACCGGACCGTTTTCCGGTCTTCTCCACCGGCCGCGGCGGCGAATACACCTATCATGGTCCTGGTCAGCGGGTCGCCTATGTCATGCTCGACCTCAAGCGCCGCCGGCAGGACGTGCGCGCCTATGTGGCTGCTCTGGAGGAGACGATTATCCGCACGCTCGAATCGATGAACGTGCGCGGCGAGCGGCGCGAAGATCGGGTCGGCGTCTGGGTGCGCCGTCCGGACAAGCCCCCGCTTGCCGACGGCTCTGTGACGGAGGACAAGATCGCCGCCCTCGGCATCCGGCTGCGCCGCTGGGTGAGCTTTCACGGCCTATCGCTTAACGTAGAGCCGGATCTGTCGCACTTCACCGGAATCGTTCCCTGTGGGATTAGCGCCTATGGCGTCACCAGCCTGGTCGATCTCGGCCTTCCCGTGATGATGGCAGACGTGGATATACGCCTGCGCGAGGCCTTTGAGGAGACCTTCGGCCCCACGCGAACCGACCTCGCCTGACGCCTGCCTGTTCCGGATCGACACATCCTCACGATTTGAAGGCTTTTCGTCAGCTCCTGTTAAGCCCGTCTCTTCGCACTCCATCAACGGCTGGACCCTTAACGTCGGTTTGCAGTTTCATGATGAAACGGAGATGAAGGATGAGCGATCTTCGCTTTTCGTTCCCGGCATGTGTGGTCGCCGGGAAAGGAGAAATTACGCCAGACGATGTCGGTCTCATGCGTCGCCACATGTGGCCTGAGGGCATCACCAGCCGCTCGCAAGCCGCCATGGCAATTGCCCTCGACGACGTCTGCCCCCTCAAATGCCCCGAATGGACTGAACTTCTCGTCGAATCCGTGACCGCATTTGTGGTTGGCGACGAATCGGCAGACGGCGTGGTGACCGGTGAAACCGCGGGCTGGCTGCTGGAGCGGCTGTCCGATGATGCGACAGTGCGCACGCAGACGGGGCTTTCGATCCTGCTGCATGTGCTGGAGACGGCACGGCAGGTTCCCGACTTCCTGTCCGCGACAGTGCTGAACCAGGTGCGCCTCGCGCTCCTGCCCGAGCCGCGCGGACCTCGTGCGCAAGGCCGCGGTGGCGGAACGGCGGTGACACAGGACGATCTCGCCTTCGTGTGGCGGGTCTTGCGCAGCGCCCTTGACCGCGGCGCCTTTCGCCTGTCACGGGGGGAGCGGCTCGTCCTGAACGCCATCGATCGCCTCGGCAGCCCGGAGGAGCACCATCCGGGCTGGGTGGAGATGATCGCCCTGGCGCGGCTCGCGGCGGAGAAGCCGACCATCCGGACGGAGGCCTGGCTTGCGCTGGTCACCCCGCACATGGCAGCGAACGACGAGGCGGCGTGAGAACCAAGCCGGTTTTTGTGGTCGTGAACATCCCTCCATTGCCGCCTTGAGCCGCCTTGTCTGCCGTGCGAATGTGCGCGGAATCAGATGCAAGGAGACAGATCCATGGATGTTCGCGCCGCCGTCGCCGTTCAAGCTGGTAAGCCACTTGAAGTCTTGACCGTTCAGCTGGAAGGCCCTCGGGCCGGCGAGGTTCTGGTGGAGGTGAAGGCGACTGGCATCTGCCATACCGACGACTTCACCCTGTCGGGTGCCGATCCGGAAGGCCTGTTCCCGGCCATTCTCGGCCATGAAGGTGCGGGCGTCGTGGTCGACGTCGGCCCGGGCGTCACCTCGGTGAAGAAGGGCGATCACGTCATCCCGCTCTATACGCCGGAATGCCGCGAGTGCCCGTCCTGCCTGTCGCGCAAGACCAATCTCTGCACGGCGATCCGCTCAACCCAGGGCCAGGGCGTCATGCCGGACGGCACCTCGCGCTTCTCCATCAACGGCGAGAAGCTGCACCACTACATGGGCTGCTCGACCTTCGCCAATTACACGGTGCTGCCGGAGATCGCGGTCGCTAAGGTCAACCCGGACGCGCCCTTCGACAAGATCTGCTACATCGGCTGCGGCGTGACGACCGGCATCGGCGCCGTCATCAATACGGCGAAGGTGGAGATGGGGTCGACCGCGATCGTCTTCGGTCTCGGCGGCATCGGCCTCAACGTCATCCAGGGCCTCAGGCTCGCCGGCGCCGACATGATCATCGGCGTCGACTTGAACGAGGACAAGAAGGAATGGGGCGCACGCTTCGGCATGACCCATTTCGTCAACCCGCGCGATGCCGGTGACGATATTGTCCCTTACCTCGTCAATATGACCAAGCGGGGGGCTGACCAGATCGGCGGCGCCGACTACACCTTCGATTGCACCGGCAACACAAAGGTCATGCGCCAGGCCCTGGAGTCCTCCCATCGCGGCTGGGGCAAGTCGGTCGTCATCGGCGTCGCCGGCGCCGGCCAAGAGATCTCGACGCGTCCCTTCCAGCTCGTCACCGGCCGCAGCTGGATGGGCACCGCCTTCGGCGGCGCGCGTGGGCGCACCGACGTGCCGAAGATCGTCGACTGGTACATGGAGGGCAAGATCGAGATCGACCCGATGATCACCCACACCATGCCGCTTGAAGACATCAACAAGGGATTTGAGCTCATGCATTCGGGCGATTCGATCCGCTCGGTCGTTGTCTATTGAGCAGGGGAACGGCATACCAGGTGGACGTGCGGGAGCTCGCGGCGTTCTCTCCCCTCGACGTCTACGAGATGCTCAAGCTCCGCGTCGATGTCTTTGTCGTGGAGCAGGCCTGCGCCTATCCGGAGCTCGATGGCAAGGACGGTGAGGCCCTGCATCTGCGGCTGCTCGACAACGCGGATCTTCTCGCCTGCGCGCGGCTGTGGCAGCAGCCGGATGGCGCTCTGCCACGGATCGGTCGTGTTGCGGTCTCTCCCGCCCATCGCGGCAAGCGTTTGGGCGAGGCCTTGATGCGCGAGGCGATTGCCGAATGCGAGGCCCGATTCCGCGGCCAACCGATCGCGATCTCGGCGCAGAGCCATCTCCAGCGTTTCTACGAAGGCCTCGGCTTTGTGGTCACCTCTGCGGAATACGTCGAGGACGGCATTCGGCACGTGGACATGGAAAGGCCTGTCCGATGATCTACGTCGATGCCGATGCCTGCCCGGTCAAGCCGGAAATCCTCAAGGTTGCGGAGCGGCACGGGCTGGAGGTGACGCTGGTCGCCAATTCCGGCCTCCGGCCCTCGCGCGACCCGATGGTGACGAATGTCATCGTATCGGGCGCCTTCGATGCCGCCGACGACTGGATTGCCGAAAGGGCGGGCGCCGGCGACATCGTCGTCACGGCCGACGTGCCGCTCGCCGGACGCTGCGTCGCCAATGGCGCCCTCGTCACGGGTCCGACAGGACGCGTCTTCGACCAAGAGAATATCGGCATGGCGACAGCCATGCGCGATCTGGGACAGCATCTGCGCGAGACAGGCGAAAGCAAGGGCTATAACGCTGCCTTCTCGCCGCGCGACCGGTCGCAATTCCTCGAGACCCTCGACCGGCTTTGCCGGCGCGCAAAGACAATGACCGCATCCGGAGGTACATCATGAAAGTCCTGTCGCAGAACACCGCCTTCGGGGGCATGCAGGGCGTCTTTTCTCACGAGTCGCAGGCATGTCAGTCCGAGATGACCTTTGCGGTCTATGTGCCGCCGAAGGCGATCATCGAACCCTGCCCTGTGGTCTGGTATCTTTCCGGCCTCACCTGCACCCATGCCAATGTCATGGAAAAGGGTGAATATCGCCGGATGGCCTCCGAGCTTGGCCTGATCATCGTCTGCCCGGACACCAGCCCCCGCGGCAACGACGTTCCGGACGAACTCACCAACTGGCAGATGGGCAAGGGCGCCGGCTTCTATCTCGATGCGACGGAAAAGCCCTGGGCCGATCACTACCAGATGTATACCTACATCACAGAAGAGCTGCCCGACTTCGTTCGCCAGCACTTCCGCATGGACATGGACCGCCAGGGCATCTTCGGCCATTCCATGGGCGGCCATGGCGCGATGACGATTGCGCTAAAGAACCCCGAGCGCTTCAAGAGCTGCTCGGCCTTTGCACCCATCGTGCAGCCGTCGACCGCCGAGTGGTCGGCGCCTGCGCTGGAGAAGTATCTGGGGCCGGACCGCGCGACCTGGCGCCAATACGACGCCTGCGCCCTTATCGAAGACGGCGCGCGCTTCCCCGAATTCCTGATCGACCAGGGCAAGGCCGACAGCTTCCTCGACGACGGCCTGCGGCCCTGGCTCTTCGAGCAGGCGATCGAGGGCACCGGTATCGGGCTCACACTTCGGATGCACGAGCGCTACGACCACTCCTACTACTTCATCTCCACCTTCATGGACGACCACCTGACGTGGCATGCGGAGAGGCTCGGCTGACGCTAGCACGGCCTGCCGGCTGATATATATTGAATATGGAGGGGAGTCCGTTGGGCTGAAGACAAAATGCTGTCCTGAAGCAGAAGTTTGGCTTCGGCTTCGAGTGCATCGTCTTTGCACTGAGCGAGCGTAAGCTCGCTGGATGAGCGGCGCCATGTGAACCTTGAACGGTATCCGCATCAACGCCAGCTGGTGGTAGAGATCGAGGGCTACGCCTTTGTCGTGCCCTGTGTAGAGGGCGGACGACGTAGCCTTCCTGAAGACATCCTTTCCCAGCCGAAGGGCAACCAAGGCCGGAGTAAAGAGATGAGCGGTAACAGGGCTATCGAAGAGATGGTCGACGCAGAGCATGTTCGTGCTGCAGAAGCCGACGATTAAGTACCGGTGGGCTCGCTGGAGGAGCGCCGGGAATTCTGGAAGTCGGCGGCCCAACAGACGGTGGAGGGAAAGCGCCAGAGGATCTCGATCCCGGAGCGGGACCTCTCTCGGCTAAAGGCCATGGCTCTTGAGCAGGGCCTGCCTTACCAGACGCTGATCCATTCAATCCTGCATAAACACGTGTCGAGATTGGTTTGGCCCTGCCAGTAACGTTGCCACTGTCGCTTGCGACGCCTATATCGGTCGTGGTAGACGGCTGCCGCCGGACGTTGTCCGGTCACGATCGCGGGGACGGCCTCGCTCCCTTCACACGGAGTAAGGCAATGGCCTGGACCCTTCTCACCCTTGCGGGGCTGTTCGAAATCGGCTGGGCGATCGGGCTCAAATATACCGAAGGTTTCACCAGCCCTCTCCCAACCATTCTCACGCTCATCTCGATGCTTATTTCCGTCGTGCTTCTCGGTCTCGCCGTCCGAACGCTGCCCGTCGGCACCGCCTACGCGGTCTGGACCGGCATCGGCACGGTCGGCACCGTCATCCTCGGCATCATCCTCTTTGCAGAGCCGGCCTCGGCTTTACGGCTCGCCTGCATCGCAATGATCGTCAGTGGGATCGTCGGGCTCAAGATCACCGCAGGCTAGCGGCCTGGAAATAGCGCGATCGCGAGCGTCGAACGCGGCTCGCCAGCCAGCCGAAACTCGGAGGCGATCCGCGCCGCAATCCGTTCCGCGAGCAGCAAGTCGACAGCGTCTCGGCGCAGCGAGAAGACCGACAGGTCGAAGCTCCCTTCGGCGATCACCTCGCCGTTGCCGACGGCCACAGCCTCGACCGAGACCGTCGCCGCGCGCTTGCCGCCCAGGATTGTCGGGCGCGAGACCAGACGGTCGATGCGGATCGTCAGGATCGTGCGCGGCAGGACGCGCTGGCGGATGGTGGACAGGATCGCCTCGTTCACCAGCCGGTCGGTTTCCGTCACCAGCACCGCCGGTACGTCGCTGCGCGCCGCAACGAAGGCAGCGCGCACGTCATAAAGAAGCGCCTCGTGGCCTGCCGTCGCCGGCTGGAGACGAAACGACACCAGCAGCGGCAAGACAGCCAAAAGGGCGCAAAGCAGAAGCAGGCGGCGAAGCATTGGGTGATCCGGAACGAGTTTCCTGGATCATGCGCAGCGACGGTAAGGAAAGGCTTAAGAGCGAAGGCTGTGGAAGGCCGCGGCAGAGGCTGCGAGTTCCTCGTGACGGCGGGTACGGCGCAGCTGTGCTTCCGCATCCACCCCCCAGTGCTCCTCCGTCCAGTCCTCGTCGAGATGGGCAAGCGACCACGCTTCGTCGGCGGAAATCCTGCCTTCGGCGAAGGCAAGCGCGAGGATGGCCGACCACGTCAGCGACGTCACCGTATGGAGACAGGCAAGCTCGATCGGCGTGGCGTATTTGCGCAGCGTCACGGCAAAGGCGCTGATCGCCTCGCGCGGCTGGTCCCGCGGCATGATGCCTTCAATCAGGATGAAGCGGGCGCCGAGATCGTTGGCCGCCCAGTCGATCAGCGGGTCCCATCGCTCCGACTGGCGCACCACCAGCGCGTCCGGAGCATCGGCACGGTAGCAGAGGAGATCGCTGGAGGAGAAGCGCAGGATGTCCTCGAACACGGCCTGGGGATCGGCAGCAACACCATCGATTGCGGTGTTGACCAGCTTCGTCACCGGCATGGTCGCAGGATTGATGAACTCTCCTTGGGCGGCCCATTCGGCGCGCATCAGCTCGGCAAGCGCGGCAGTTGGCGCGCTCAGCGGGTTCTTCGCCGGCGTACGCACCGGGCGCCCGTCGAGCGCGATGACATATCCGCCTCCCTCGCCGTCCGCTATCGAGACGTCTTCGTAGAATCGCTTCGGCAGCGGCCGCTTCATCTGGATCTGCGCCCGCCGCGTCGGGTCGGGATGGCTCATGCCTTCAGGCGCGTCGAACAGGTCACTCATCTCAAACCTCAACCGATATGGGCAAGCAGCTCTTTCGGGTGGTCAACAACGGCATCCGCCCCGGCGTTCCAAAGTTCATCCACCGAGGCATAGCCCCAGGAAACGCCGATCGCTTTTGCACCTGCCGCCTTTGCCATCTGCATGTCGTATATGGCATCACCGATCACCAGTGTGACGCCGGGGACCATGCCCATCTCGTCGCAGCATTCCGTCACCATGGCCGGGTGCGGCTTAGAGGGGCAATCG
Organism: Pseudorhizobium tarimense; assembly: GCF_022968135.1. Classification (GTDB taxonomy): domain Bacteria; phylum Pseudomonadota; class Alphaproteobacteria; order Rhizobiales; family Rhizobiaceae; genus Neorhizobium; species Neorhizobium tarimense. Next base: position 126,877 of record NZ_JALJRA010000014.1, on the reverse strand, counting down.
TCGGCCGTTCGCGAAACAATGAAGTACTTCCCAAAGTCGTGTGTCTCCAGGATCATGTTCAGGCCCCGCCGGGACTTGCCCGTCACCGCCCCGATCGACAGGTCCTCGCGCGGCCCTATGTCGTCGATCAGTTCTCGGATGCCGGGAAACAGCGGCTCGCGGAAATCGAGATCCTGGCGCACGACCGAAAACAGCGACTTGTAATAGGCCATCATCGCGACCTCTTCGTCGCCGGCATGCGCGCGCCCCAGCATGCGCGCAATGGCAATATCGAGCGTCAGGCCGATGATCGCCTTGGTGTCTTCCACCGTCGGCTCCGGCTTGTCGAAATGCAGGAAGGTCCGGCGCATGGTCTCGTGGATCAGCCCGGCGCTGTCGACCAGCGTCCCGTCGCAATCGAAGAGAACGAGCTTCATTCGTCGTCCCTTCGACCGTTCTCCAGGTCGAAGCCGAGCAGATTCCAGCTCTGAACCATGTGCGGTGGCAGCGGCGCGGTCACCTTCAGGCGCCCGCCGGACGGATGCGGAATGTCGATATGGCGTGCGTGCAGGTGCAGCCGCTTCTGGATGCCGCCCGGGAACGGCCAGTTGACGTCGTCGTCGAAATACTTGGGATCACCGATGATCGGATGACCGATATGGAGCGCGTGGACGCGCAGCTGGTGCGTGCGCCCGGTATAGGGCTCCATCTCGAGCCAGGCCATGGCCTGCGCTGCCGTCTCGAGGACGCGGTAGAAGGAAACCGCATGATCGGCACCCTCCTCGCCATGCTTGGCGATGCGCATCCGGTCGCCGTCCGGCGTCTGCTCCTTCACGAGCCAGGTGGAGATCTTGTCCTCGTGCTTGCGCGGCACGCCCTTCACCAGCGACCAGTAGGTCTTCTTGGTGTCGCGCTCGCGAAACGCCGCCGTCAGCTTCTGTGCAGCGCCGCGGGTGCGGGCAATGACCAGCACGCCGGTGGTGTCGCGGTCGAGACGGTGCACCAGCCGCGGCTTCTCGCCCTTCGGGCTCACCCAGGCATCGAGCATCTGGTCGATATGGCGCGTCACCCCGGAGCCACCCTGCACCGCAAGCCCCGCCGGCTTGTTCAGCACGATCACCTTGTCGTCCTCGTGCAGCACCATGCGCTGCAAAAGCTCGTAGTCGCTCGAATGCTTGAGGTCCTTGCCGGCGATCGGGCCGCCCTTCTTGGCGTCAACGTCAAGCGGCGGCACCCGCACCGTTTGCCCGGGCTGCACGCGTGCGTCCGACTTCACCCGTCCGCCATCGACGCGCACCTGGCCGGAGCGCAGCAGTTTCTGCAGCGCGCCGAAGCCGAGGCCCGGGTAATGGACCTTGAACCAGCGATCCAGGCGCATGCCCGCTTCGTCCGCCTCGACGCGGATGTGCTCGATGCCTGCCATGATGTTCTTTCGTTCTTTTTCAGTTTGACCGGTCTTTAGAACATCGACCGACCGAGCGCCAGCCCGCCCACCACCGCCATCAACGAGATCACCACGCTGCCGAGGACATAAGCCACGGCCGTCCCCGCCGCGCCCCGCTCGAAGAGGGTCAGCGCATCGAGCGAGAAGGCGGAAAAGGTCGTGAACCCGCCGAGGAAGCCGGTGACCAGCAGCAGCCGCATCTCAGCCGAAGCATTCAGCCTGCGCGCGACCAGCTCCGCCAGCAGCCCGATGGCGAACGACCCAACCACGTTGACGATCATGGTTCCCCAGGGGAACGTGGGCCCCAGCGAACGTAGGCTCCAAAGCCCGACCAGGTAGCGCAGCACAGAGCCGGTGGCGCCGCCTGCGGCGACGAGAAAGATAGGCAGCATCAGCAAGTGATCCGAAGAAAGACAGAAAAATGACCAACGATTAAAATGCCGGCAAAATCCTTAACAGGGAACCAAGCCCGGCCCCAGTAGCTTCTAGGCTGGAGCAGTGGATAAAGTCGCATGACCTTGGTTCTTTCAGTTTCCGCCAATACGGCGGCCTATGCAGCGGAGGCTTTGAAGCCTGCGCGGCGGCTGTCTGCCAAGGCGCAGGCTGAAGACATCCGCCTCACCGCAGACCGCGGCGCCCTTCGTGCCGAGACCGGTGATGCGACGGTCGATCAGCTCATTCCTGCCGCCGCCGTGAACCTGGATCTCTTATCGCCCGAACAGCAGCCGCATCAGCGGGCAACATTGGCGCAGGTCCAAGCCGCCTATCGTGACATCGCCGATTAGGCGCAGACGATCCTTCATACACCCAGGATAACCAACCCGAAACTCTGCACGCCGGGAACGAGCCGGCGAAGACCCTCGGGCGCGGCCTGGTAGAGCCGCTTGGCGAACGGCCGGATGACAGGCAGCCAAGCGTCTGCGTAGAAACGCCCTTTCCAGGAGAAGCAAAGCCTATAACCATCGAGCGCCATCGTCCGGTCGCTCCACGACTGCTTATAGTCGCCTTCGCCGCCAAGGAGATCGTAGGTGCTGGCACCATTCTCGATCAACCAGCAGACGGTCATTTCCATCTGCACCTTGCCGGGGGACAGATGCCTGATGCTCCAGTCGAAGCTGCCGATATAGGAGTAATAGTGGCCGTCCTGGAGGAAGCCGAGTTCCGTCGCCACCACCGCATCACCAGCCTTCAGGACGGAAAGGCAGGCGCCGCTAAAGGTGTCCGGATCCCCGGCAAGCGTCGTCAGAAAATACTCGAAGCCGCAGAACGAGAAGCCGCTGCTTGTGCGGCCCGTCTCGTTCAGCCATTGCCGCTTCATCCCCGCGCACTGCCGCACGAGGGAGACGAAGCGGGCATCGTTCGGCCACACCACCTCGAAGCTCAACTCGCCCAGCCTCGCAAGATGGTTGCGTCGCCGATTGCGGTTGCGCTTCTTCAGCTTGCCACCCTGGGAGCGGTAGTCTTCCGCATCGGTGAAAGCCGCCAGGTCAAGAAGCGCGCTCTTGCCCTGATAGCCGCTGATCGTCGGCTGGCTGGCCAGCAGCTTCGCAAGCTTCGACCGCTGCGGCACCGGATGAAAGACCGCAACATCGCAGTCCGGGTCGGCCTCAATGCGGCTCAGCAATGTTCGGGCGATCTTGTCCGCCAGAAGAGCATCGTCGCAGAGGAGATTGCAGTATTGCGAATGGGGTGCGCCGAGGTTCTGCAGCACGCGGATGCCGCTGACCGTCTGGACCATCAGTGGCCAGACCGCCACCATGCTTCCCTCGCACCAGACCGTCTCGATGCGGAATCGCGCCGGTGCAGCCTCGCCGGCGAAGGCCGCCACCCAGCTGCGGCACCAATCGAAACTCTGGAAATAGGTCAGTCGGTCGCCGCACCGCATTTCCAACGCCTTCCATGCCGATGCGACGGCGTCGATCTCGCCAAGGCTGCTCAGCCGCCGTACGGAAAGTTCAACGTCTTTGTCTTCGGTGCGAATGGGAGCCTCACCATCGTCAGCAGAACCGGATGGCGGCCACGTTAGCGCGTGGCCTTAAACAAGACCTTACGATCGCTCGCCAGAACTCGTGCCGGATGCGGCGGCACTCCGAGGGGTGATGCGCTCCAATCGGGCTCCGAGAAGACCGCCCGCTGCGATTGCGGCGGGCGGCATGCCGCGGCCCGCGATCAGTTGTGCGAGTGCCCGCTCGGTGCAGCACTCTTGACCGGCAGCGTCAGGTCGACGCTGCCTGCCTTCTCGAACGTCAGCGTGACGGGCACGCTGTCGCCCTCCTTGAACGGCGTCTTCACCTGCATGAACATCATGTGCAGGCCGCCGGACGTCAGCTCTACGGTCTCGCCTGCCGGGACCGGGATGCCGTCTTCCAGCTTGCGCATCCGCATCACCTCGCCCTGCATCGCCATCTCGTGCAGCTCCACGGCACCGGCAGCGGGCGACGCGGCAGAGACCAATCGATCATCCTCGCCCCCGGTGTTCTTGATGGTGACGAAGCCGCCACCAACCGGCTGGCCCGGCAGCATGGCGCGAACATAGGCGCCGTCCAGTTCAAGATAGCCAACCTTAGAGGGTGTCGCGGCGGCATCATGCGCGTGCATCGCGTCGTGTCCTGAAGCCTCCTGTGCGACAACCGTCACCGTCGGGGCCGGGCTTACCAGCGAATGAGGATTGGTCCCCGGTGCTGCGATGTCTGTCCATGCGACGCTGGCGTCTGCTCCACACATTTGCGTTGCGGGGAAAGCCAGCACCGTACCGTCGGCGATGCCAGAAATCTTTCCGCGCACCCCAAAGGTGTCGTAGTACTCGTCAGGCAGTTCGCCGCCCTTCCAGCGGATTTCGATCGGCCCGCTGGTGACCGTCGTGCCGTTATTGTCGTAGGAGTTCTTGTATTCGCCCTTGACGATCTCGAGCTCCCAGCCGGGCTTTGGCTGCGGCTTGGCGAAAACGAAGCCTTCCGGCAGCTCCATGCGGACTTCGGTGGTGGCCTTGCCGTCGCAGCCGTGCGGCACCTGCAGCGACATCACTACATAGCTGTCGGCGGTGACGGTCGATTCGGTGAAGGTGGCATGCGCAAAGGCTGAGCTCGCGGCAGAGGTCGTCATCGCGGCGGAAAGCGCAAGAATCTTGGTCGTCTTCATAATGTTTATCCCCATCCGGTCGTGGCCTTTCGCCTGCGCCGGGATCAATTGCTGATTGGATGACCAGAATCAGATCGTCTGGGGCGGGCCGCGTGACGTCGGCCGTGCAAGCGCCGTGAAACCGAGCGTAAGCGATGCAATGCGGAGCGGATTGTTCAGGAAGACACGGTCGAGGGGCAGGCCGACATCGCCCGCCGGCGTCGGCAGCGCGACGGAGGCCGCGAGCCTGCAGACTTCGCAGGTGGGATGGATGCCATGGTCGTGATCGTCGTGCCCGACCGCGCAGATGTCGGCAAAGGTGCCGTCCGGCAGCCGATACTGCTCGCTGAAGGCTTCAAGCGGTACCGCCGCCTGAACCGGCTGATGGCCGAGGCCGAGCGACAGGATCATCAGTGCACACAGGGTGTGCAGCATCTTTCTCCATGTCCACGGTCTGGTGATCATTGTCGGGTTCCAAAAGCGTCTGCGTGGCTTATCCCACGGCCATGCAAAGAGCAATTCTCCTCGGCTGCTTCCTTGCGCCGCATCAAGCACTTGGAGTGAGCGATAAGATTCTTGCTGGCAGCGACATTTGACCCTTGCCAAGGAATGGGTCCCACGGATAATGGGCGGCACGTTCGTTGGGAGAAGCCGCGTCATTGCGGTGCCGAAGGAGCAACCGCCCCGGAAACTCTCAGGCAAAAGGACCAGCGCACGGCCTAACAGGACTCTGGAGAGAGGCATTGCCGACAAGGGCGATGCACGCCGAAGGGATAACAATCTCAGGCGACAAGGACAGAGGGGGCTCATGAACCGGGCGCAATTGCGCCGTCAAATGAGCTTATGCGTCTCTATTGCGCAGCCTGGAGGTTATTCTTGGACCACTCCCCCACCCTCAAGCAGACCCCGTTGCACGCTCTGCACCTGTCGCTTGGCGCAAAAATGGTTCCCTTCGCCGGCTACGACATGCCCGTGCAGTATCCGATGGGCGTGATGAAGGAGCACCTGCAGACACGCGCTGCCGCCGGTCTCTTCGACGTCTCCCACATGGGCCAGGTCATCGTTCTCGGTGCATCCTACGAGGACGCAGCTCGGGCGCTGGAGACGCTGGTCCCGGTCGACGTCCTTGGACTCAAGCCCGGCCGCCAGCGCTACGGCTTCTTTACTGCCGAGAACGGCGGCATTCTCGACGACCTGATGATCACCAACCGCGGCGGTCACCTGCTGGTCGTCGTCAATGCTGCCTGCAAGGAGCAGGACGTCGCGCATATGAAGGCGCATCTTGCTGGCTGCGAGGTGACGCTGCTCGAAGACCGGGCGCTTCTCGCCCTCCAGGGCCCGGCGGCCGAACGTGTTCTCGCCTCCCTCTGGGCCGCCGCTGCCGAGATGAAGTTCATGGACGTGCGCGACGCCTTCATCCGCGGCGCCGACTGCATCATTTCCCGCTCCGGCTATTCGGGCGAGGACGGCTTCGAGATTTCCGTCCCTGCGGACAAGGCGGAAGAACTCGCAAAGGTGCTGCTGGCGCATCCGGAGTGCGAGCCGATCGGTCTCGGCGCGCGCGACTCCCTCCGGCTGGAGGCCGGCCTCTGCCTCTATGGCAACGACATCGACACCACCACCACGCCGGTCGAGGCCTCGTTGGAATGGGCCATGCAAAAGGTGCGGCGCCCGGGCGGCGAGCGCGCCGGCGGCTATCCCGGTGCAGGCCGCATCGCGGAGGATTTCGCCACAGGTCCGGTTCGCCGCCGCATCGGGCTGAAGCCGGAAGGCAAGGCGCCGGTGCGTGCCCACGCAGTACTCTATGCCGAGGATTCGCCCGAGTCACCGATCGGTGAAGTCACCTCCGGTACCTTTGGTCCGACGGTCGAGGGTCCGGTCGCCATGGGCTATGTCCCCGCCTCGCTCGCCGAGCCCGGCACCCGCGTCTTCGCCGAGTTGCGCGGCAAGTACCTGCCGCTCACCGTGACCGCACTGCCCTTCATCAAGCCCACCTACAAACGCTAAAAAATTCTCCGGAGAGAACCATGCTGAAATTCACCGCCGAACACGAATGGCTGAAGCTCGAGGGCGATGTCGCAACCGTCGGCATCACCACCCATGCCGCCGAGCAGTTGGGCGATCTCGTTTTCATCGAACTGCCGGAAGTCGGCGCCGAGCTGACCAAGGACGGCAATGCCGCTACCGTTGAATCGGTCAAGGCCGCATCCGACGTCTACGCGCCGCTGGATGGCGAGGTGACCGAGGTCAACCAGGCGATCGTAGACGACCCCTCGCTCGTGAACTCAGATCCCCAGGGCGCTGCCTGGTTCTTCAAGCTGAAGCTCAAGAACCCGTCCGATGCGGATGCCCTGCTTGATGAATCGGCCTACAAGGACCTGATCGGATGAACGACAGCACCGATTTCCACTTCACCGACTACCAGCCCTACGACTTCGCCAACCGGCGCCATATCGGTCCCTCGCCCTCTGAAATGGCGGAGATGCTGAAGGTCATCGGCTATCCCTCGCTCGATGCAATGATCGACGCCACGGTGCCTGTCTCCATTCGTCAGACGGAGCCGCTTGCCTGGGGCGCGGCGCTGACCGAGCGGGAAGCGCTCGACAAACTGCGTGAAACGGCAAACAAGAACCAGGTGCTGACCTCGCTGATCGGCCAGGGCTACTACGGCACCATCACGCCGCCGGTGATCCAGCGCAACATCCTGGAGAACCCGGCCTGGTACACGGCCTACACGCCCTACCAGCCGGAGATCTCCCAGGGCCGCCTCGAGGCCCTCCTCAACTTTCAGACGATGATCTCGGACCTCACCGGCCTCGACGTCGCCAATGCCTCGCTGCTCGACGAGGCAACCGCCGCCGCCGAAGCCATGGCGCTCTGCCAGCGCCAGGCGAAGTCGAAGGCGACCGCCTTCTTCGTCGACAGGGAATGCCACCCGCAGACGATCGCGCTGATCGAGACGCGAGCCGCACCACTCGGGTGGAGCGTGATTGTCGGCGATCCGATGACCGATCTCGATCCGCTCGACGTGTTCGGCGCGATCTTCCAGTATCCGGGCACCCATGGCCATGTGCTTGACTTCACTGGCCTGATCGCCCGCCTGCACCAGACCGGTGCCGTTGCGGCCGTCGCCGCCGACCTTTTTGCACTCACGCTCCTCAAGTCCCCCGGCGAAATGGGTGCGGATATCGCCATCGGCTCTTCACAGCGCTTCGGTGTTCCGGTCGGCTATGGCGGCCCGCACGCTGCCTATATGGCGGTCAAGGATGCCCATAAGCGCGCCATGCCCGGTCGCCTCGTCGGCGTTTCCGTCGACGCACGCGGCAACCGCGCTTATCGTCTTTCGCTCCAGACCCGCGAGCAGCACATCCGCCGCGAAAAGGCGACGTCGAACATCTGCACCGCGCAGGTCCTGCTCGCCGTGATGGCCTCCATGTACGGCGTCTTCCATGGACCAGACGGGTTGAAGGCGATCGCCCAGCAGGTCCACAAGAAGGCCGTGCTGATGGCCAAGGGTCTGGAGAAGCTCGGCTACGCCATCGAGCCCGACAGCTTCTTCGACACCATCACCGTCGAGGTCGGGCACATGCAGGCGCTGATCCTGCGGGCCGCCGTCGCGGAAGGCGTCAATCTGCGCAAGGTTGGCGCGACGAAGATCGGCATATCGCTCGACGAGCGCACGCGGCCCGCAACGCTGGAAGCCGTCTGGCGCGCCTTCGGCGGCAGCTTCAAGGTCTCTGACTTCGACGTCGACTACCGCCTGCCGCAGGAGCTGCTGCGCAAGTCGGCCTACATGACGCATCCGATCTTCCACATGAACCGCGCGGAAAGCGAGATGACCCGCTACATCCGCCGCCTGTCGGATCGCGATCTGGCGCTCGACCGGGCGATGATCCCGCTCGGCTCCTGCACGATGAAGCTCAATGCGACGGCGGAAATGCTGCCGATCACCTGGCCGGAATTCTCCGACATCCATCCCTTTGTGCCGGCCGACCAGGCGCAGGGCTACCGAGAGATGATCGACGACCTGTCCGCCAAGCTCTGCCAGATCACCGGCTATGACGCCTTCTCCATGCAACCGAATTCCGGTGCGCAGGGTGAATATGCGGGGCTCCTGACGATCCGCAACTACCACATTGCCCATGGTGACACGCATCGCGACGTCTGCCTCATCCCGACTTCCGCGCATGGCACCAATCCGGCGTCGGCGCAGATGGTCGGCATGAAGGTCGTGCCGGTGAAGGCCAAGGAAAACGGCGACGTCGACCTCGACGACTTCCGCGCAAAGGCCGAACAGCACGCCGCAAACCTGTCGGCCTGCATGATCACCTATCCCTCGACCCACGGGGTCTTTGAGGAAACGGTCAAGGAGATCTGCGAGATCACCCACCGTCACGGCGGCCAGGTTTATCTCGATGGTGCCAACATGAACGCCATGGTCGGCCTGTCACGGCCCGGCGACATCGGCTCGGACGTCTCCCACCTCAACCTGCACAAGACCTTCTGCATCCCACACGGCGGCGGCGGTCCGGGCATGGGGCCGATCGGCGTCAAGACGCATCTCGCCCCTTACCTGCCTGGTCATCCGGAGCAGGACGGGCGTGAGGGTGCGGTGTCGGCCGCTCCTTTTGGCTCGCCGTCGATCCTGCCGATCTCCTGGTCCTACTGCCTGATGATGGGCGGCGAAGGCCTCACCCAGGCGACCAAGGTGGCGATCCTCAACGCCAACTACATCGCGGCACGGCTAAAGGGCGCGTATGACGTGCTCTACAAGTCGGCGAACGGTCGCGTGGCGCATGAATGCATCATCGACACCCGGCCGCTCAATGTCTCGGCGGGCGTCACGGTTGATGACGTCGCCAAGCGTCTCATCGACTGCGGTTTCCACGCCCCGACCATGAGCTGGCCGGTCGCCGGCACTCTGATGATCGAGCCGACGGAATCAGAGACGAAGGCGGAAATCGACCGCTTCTGCGATGCCATGCTGACCATCCGCGAGGAAGCCCGTGCCATCGAGGACGGTCGAATGGACAAGGCGAACAACCCGCTGAAGAACGCCCCGCATACGGTGGAAGACCTCGTCGGAGACTGGGACCGCCCTTATAGCCGCGAACAGGCGTGCTTCCCGCCTGGCTCCTTCCGCGTCGACAAATACTGGTCGCCGGTCAACCGCATCGACAACGTCTATGGCGACCGCAACCTCGTCTGCACCTGCCCGCCGATGAGCGAATACGCCGAAGCCGCCGAATGACACTGAGCGGGGCCTGCCGGAAGCGAAATGAGCTGGCCGGCCCCGTCTCCTCCGACATGGCTGCCTTCGTCACGTTGCGACCATTCATCTGGCAGACGTTGCGCGACGTAACTTCTAATAATTCTCATATTCAGACTTTTCTGTAAGGAAGTTTCCCTGTCAATGAAACCGACGGGTCATGAGGTTGCCGTCGAGACGGAACTGGCGACGGATCTGCTAGGGGGCTAAGTGCAAGTATCAAGCCTTCCACGGGGCAGCGGCCAGGTGAGCCACATCGTAGACACCTTTGACTGGTCCCGGACATCCTTGGGCCGCAGTCCGCATGGCCGATCTCTCTGAAGGCCATAATCGAATCCTCGGCGGAAAGCCGTCGGTGATCGGCCGTTCCTTCGCCGAGGTCTGGGCCGAAGCGTGGGGCAAGATCGGACCGATCGCCAACTCCGCCTATGCCGGCGAATCCACCTTCATCGAGAACTACCCGCTTGTGATTAACCGCAACGGCTATGACGAGCAGGCGTATTTTACCTTCTGCTATAGCCCGCTGCGTGATGACGAGGGCAAGGTCGCGGGCATGTTCAACACGGTCGTCGAAACCACCGAGACGGTGCGGGCGAAGGAGACGGAAGAGATTCTGCGGCGGGAACTCCTGCACCGTGTCAAGAACACGATGGCGGTCACCAATGCCGTGGTTTCCGCCTCGATTCGTTGCCTCCTGTTTCGACGGGAGGCCGAACCGGAATACGCTCCGGAGGGGGTGACATTCCGTCTGTCGGGATCCTTGCATGCTCATTCCGCCGCAGAACAGCAGGCCTCGGTCTGAGACGGTCGTGCAGGCATCCAGCATTTCCGGTGGATTGCCGAGTTGTTCTTCGGAAAGGCGGGTTTACGTGTCCCCCGTTTGGCTGCTTAGCCTTGCCCTCGCAGCCAATTGCTCTATGTTAGGGATGTAAGCGTCGCCCGTGACTCCTGCCGCCAGCCCCAGGCTTTTTGGTCTTCCTTCAGGAGCACGACCGCACGAGTCGCACCGCGACGGTTTGCCGTGGCACGGAACGTCGCATCACTTGAGCCGATTTCATTCGGCCGCAGCCGGGTCGCGGCAGCGGATTTATGTCACGACCCTTCATCGATCTGGAGGCGATCACCCAGTCTGTACGGCCTTTGGCCGGAAAGGAGTTATTTTTGCAGGTACTCGTTAGGGACAACAATGTCGACCAGGCGCTTCGCGTCTTGAAGAAGAAGATGCAGCGCGAAGGTCTCTTCCGCGAAATCCGTTCTCGTACTGCATACGAGAAGCCCTCTGAAAAGCGCGCCCGTGAAAAGGCCGAGGGCATTCGGCGCGCACGTAAGCTCGCCCGCAAGAAGATGCAGCGCGAAGGCTTGTTGCCCGCCCCCAAGAAGAAGGTTGTCGGCCGCAGCCGCTGACGCCAAAGTTTCAACGCGGCCCTGGCGGCCGCGTTTTTTGTTTCATGCCAAAGGAGCATGTCATGACCGCCACCAAGGAAGAATTCTTCAAGCCGGCAAAGATGTCCGCACAGGCCAAGGCGGAGCAAACCAATACCGTCGTCCGCGACATCCTGGATGCCGAAACGATCGCACGTGAAAAGAAGACGGAGCGGTTGAAGGCTCTTCGCCTCGCTCAGCCGGCGCCCGAGCCGGTGAAGACGCGCAAGACCAAGCGCTGAGTGCGGCAGATGGGCGAAGAACGTCTCGTCACCCTGTGTTGCGCTTCCTGAACCTCGCTGAACTCATCTGCCACCAGACCCGCCTCTCCGGGCGACAGCCATTGACTCCTCCCTTCAACCGGTTATTCGGGAGACAGCAGGAACGCCAGGAGATGCAGGATGGACAACCACGACAGGAACGGGCTCTGGGACAAGCTCTTCGACACCGATTCCCAGTCCGGCACCGGCCGATTTGTGGCTCTCGTGGCCGTGTTCGCCATTCTCGGCGGTGGCATTTCCTGGATCTTGTCCTGATCTTGCCCGCAAGACCTCAGACCGTCGCCTGATCCGTTTTCATCGCCACCCGCACGGCAAGCCCTTCCGGCGCGACGAACTCGCAGACGCCGCCCAGGCTCGCACTCATCCGCCCCGCAAGTTCGGTGCCGAAGCCAGTGCGCGACGGTGCCGCCACCTAGGGCCCGCCCTCTTCCCGCCAGTCCAGATGCAGCATGTCGCTTCCTTCGTCCGCCAGGAGCGCCCACTGGATGGTGATCCGGCCACGCTCCTTCGACAGAGCGCCGTACTTCACCGCATTCGTGCCAACCTCGTGGAGAATGAGGTTGATCGCCATCAGCGCCGAGGAATTGAGCACCACCTTCTGCCCGTTCGCGTCAACGCGCCCGCCGTTCAACACACCAAGTGGCTCCAGCGCGGCGAAAACGGTTGCCTGCATGTGCGCTTCGCCGCATGCAGGCTGTCGCGCAGCATGACGATCGAATTGCCCATCGCCCCGATCCGCTGCCGCAGCTGCCCCGCCAGTTCCGCCGGCGTCTCGATATTACTGCGACAGTGAGATCAGGCCGGAAACCGTTGCCAGCAGGTTCTTGATCCGGTGATCGAACTCCTGCGACACCACCTGCTGCATCTCATGCGCCCGCGTAAGTTCGTCACGGGCCCGAACCTGGGAAGCATAGGCGGAAAGCGCCAGTTGCGGCAGCCCGAGATTGATCCCCACCACCACCAGGAAGAAGAGGAGCGCCGTTACGGTCTGACCATCGACGACGAAACTGTTGAAGGGCGGGATGAACCAGTACCAGGCCGACGTGCCGCACAGAATCGCGCAGGTGAGCGCCGGATAGATGCCGAATACGAAGCCGGTGATGATGATGGCTGGGAAGAAGGTCAGATAAGGAAAGCCGGGCGGCAGATAGGGATCGGCGGCGAAGCGCGCCAAGAGCGCCAGTCCCCGGACCGCCACGGCCGCCGCCTGAACCAACGACACCCGACGCGGTGGGACCATGAAAGTCGGGAAGACGTGACAGCAGACGGGTTCGCGCGAACGGAAGGGCGCCGCCGGCCTCGCTTCGGCCGCGAACTTGCGAGCTCTCCTCTGCGATAGTGCCGTCCCGCATCTTTCCGCCCGGTAATCGGCGGCACGAGGTGACGGCGAAAAATCCGTCTACAAAAACAGCATCTGAAATCGGCGGATTAGACAGGGTGGTACGCGTCCATCTGCAAGGAGGCTATACGGCCTGCCCAACCCGGCCGTCATCCTCGCCCTTGCCCCGAGGAGCCAAAACCTTGGGTCGCCAAGGGAGGAGTGTGTCTTGCGGTCTGTCTGCTGTTGCGGGATCCGCCACGGGCGTCGCCGGCCGGCGGTGGCTGCACCGGCTGAGCCAGCCGCCAGATTGGACGCTGCCGCTGAAGATCAACGGCATCATGGCACTGGAGCGTTTTGTCGGGCGCATTTCGCCCGACAACGCCTCACCCTACAAATGCCCGTTCGATAACGAATTCGGCGGGTTTGTTGTTGGCGCCCTCGGTGAGGCCGGCGGCTTCGAGCAGCGCCTTGGTGTCCTTCAGCATGGCCGTCGAGCCGCAGATCATGCCGCGGTCGGTCGTTGCATCGAGCGGCGGCACGCCGAGGTCGGTGAAGAGCTTGCCGGTCTCGATCAGGTCAGTGATGCGCCCTTGGTTGGGATAGGACGGGTCGCGGGTCACGGTCGGGTAATGCTTCAGCTTGGTGCCGATGATCTCCGAGAGGAGCTCGTGCTCGCGGATCTCTTCCATGAGGTCGAAGCCGTATTTTAGCTCCGCTACCTCGCGGCAGGTATGGGTGAGGATGACCTCGTCAAACTTCTCATAGGTCTCCGGGTCGCGAATCAGGCCGGCAAAGGGCGCGATCCCGGTGCCGGTGGAGAACATGTAGAGACGTTTAGCCGGCGTCAGCGCATCGAGCACCAGCGTTCCGGTCGGCTTCTTGCGCATCAGCACGGTGTCGCCGACCTTGATCTTCTGCAGATGCGAGGTGAGCGGGCCGTCCGGCACCTTGATCGAGAAGAATTCCAGCTCCTCGTCCCAAGACGGGCTGGCGATCGAATAGGCGCGGTAGATCGGCTTTTCTCCGACCATCAAGCCGATCATGGCGAACTCGCCGGAGCGGAAGCGGAAGCCGGCCGGGCGCGTCATGCGGAAGCGGAACAGGTGATCGGTGTAATGCTCGACCGCCAGCACCGTCTCGCCATAGACGCCATCCGGGATCGCCGGCTTGGTGGCGGCCTGGGGGGCAAAGTCATCCGTCTTGGCTGGAGCGTTCATGCGACTTCCGTTTCGCTTGCGTCTTTTGTCCTGCGGAGCGAAATATACCATCCGTACCCGCATTTGAAGGCATCCGCGTGCATATGCCGCGGGTGGCCGGGGAAAATATGTGCGGCAGAGTCCGCTTACACCTCGCTCGGGGCGAGCGAACGGCGCCGCCAGCTGTAGGCAGGGCCCTTGGCCGCGTCGCGCGCCGCCGGCTGGTAATGCTCGGCGATCCCCGGCAGCCGGCCTTCCGCCAGACGCTTCAGCGCCGTCTCATTGGTGACCGCGAAGCTGTCGATCCCGACCCGCAGCATCAGCGGGATCTGGTCGATCAGCACATCGCCGACGGCGCGCAGCTCTTGTCTGTAGTTGAGACGTTCACGCAGGAGCGAGGCGTGGCTGAAGGCCCGGCCGTCGTTGAAGGCGGGGAACTGCAGCGCCACGATCTCCAGGCGGTAGAGGTAGGGTTCGAGCCGCCGCACGTCGTCGGCGGGCCGCACCAGCACGCCAAGCCCGACATCATTGCTGGCATCGGCCTTCTCGATCAGCTGGTCGAGGGTCAGCAGCGGCTTCTGCTCGCCCGTCGCCGGTGCGTCCTCCGTCTCGATCACCCATGGGTCGTTCTCGACGAAGCCGGTTTCTCTCCAGATCCTTGTCATTGCACCCTCCCCTATGCGGCTTCCGCCGCCGAACCGTAGAGCGCGTCCTTGAACGGCTGCGGCCCGACGCGACGATAGGTTTCGAGGAAGATCTCCTCCTTGGAGAGGCGAAGGCTAAGATAGATGTCGACGATCTTTTCCACCGCGTCCGTTACCTTTTCCGGCTCGAAGCCGCGGCCGATGATCTCGCCGATCGAGGTGTTCTCGTCCGCCGAACCACCGAGCGTGATCTGGTAGAGCTCCGCGCCCTTCTTCTCGACGCCGAGCAGGCCGATATGGCCGACATGGTGGTGGCCGCAAGCGTTTATGCAGCCGGAGATCTTGATCTTCAACTCACCGATTTCCGCCTGCCGCTCGGGCGAGCCGAAGCGGGTGGAGATCTCTTGCGCTACAGGGATCGAGCGGGCGTTCGCCAGTGCGCAATAGTCGAGCCCAGGACAGGCAATGATGTCGGTGATCAGGCCGGCATTGGCGGTCGCAAGGTTCTGCGCCACCAGCGCCCGGTACAGCGGCTCGAGGTCGGCCAGCGCCACATGCGGCAGCACGACGTTCTGCTCGTGGCTGATGCGGATCTCGTCGAAAGCATATTCCTCGGCGATGTCGGCGACCGCATCCATCTGCTCGTGGTTCGCATCCCCGGGAATGCCGCCGATCGGCTTCAACGAGATCGTCACCATGCCGTAGTCGGGATGCTTGTGCGGCTGCACATTCTGGTCCACCCAGCGGGCGAAGTCCGCATCCTGCTTCTTCCAGCCGGCGAGCTGTGCCCAGCCTTCCGCCCGCTCCGGCAGGGCCGGCGGGGCGAAGTATCGGGTGATCGCATCGATGTCGGCCTGCGGCAGCGTCAGCTCCGTGCCCTTGAGGTGGGAGAACTCTTCCTCCACCTGGCGGGTCAATTCCTCGACGCCCGTCTCGTGGACGAGGATCTTGATGCGCGCCTTGAACTTGTTGTCGCGCCGGCCATGGAGGTTATACACGCGCATGATTGCGGTAGTGTAGGTCAAGAGATCCTCTTCCGGCAGGAAGTCGCGGATCTTCTTCGCCACCAGCGGAGTACGCCCCTGCCCGCCGCCGACATAGACGGCAAAGCCGAGACGACCTTGTTCGTCCTTCTTCAGATGCAGGCCGATGTCGTGGACCTGGATCGCAGCCCGGTCGCGCTCGGCGCCGGTCACGGCAATCTTGAATTTGCGCGGCAGGTAGGAAAACTCGGGGTGGACCGACGACCACTGGCGCAGGATCTCCGCGTAAGGTCGCGGATCGGCCACCTCGTCGGCGGCAGCACCGGCAAAGTGGTCTGCGGTGACGTTGCGGATGCAGTTGCCGGAGGTCTGCAGCGCATGCATCTCGACGGTCGCAAGTTCGGCCAGAATGTCCGGCGTGTCGGAGAGCTTCGGCCAGTTGAACTGGATGTTCTGGCGCGTGGTGAAGTGCCCGTAGCCGCGGTCGTACTTGCGGGCGATGTGGGCCAGCATTCGCATCTGCCGCCCGTTCAGCGTGCCATAGGGAATGGCGATCCGCAGCATGTAGGCGTGCAGCTGCAGATAAACGCCGTTCATTAGCCTGAGCGGCTTGAAGACATCCTCGGCGAGTTCGCCGGACAGGCGTCGCTCGACCTGATTGCGGAATTGCTCCACGCGGCTCGACACGAAGGCATGGTCGAATTCGTCATAGCGGTACATGAGACTTCCTCAGACTGCGATAAAGGCGGCATCGGCCGGCCGGTAGCCGGCGGCGTATTCCATAGTGGGGCCGGCGGCGCGGATGCGCTCGCGCAAGCGGATCGGCCAAAGCTTGCCCTCGACCTCCTGAACGTCGATGACGTTGACGTCCACGACGCGATTGGCGGCGAAGTCTCGCTTGCCGATCGCTTCCAGCGAGGCGACAGCCTCGGCATGGCGCGCAACGAGCGCGTCCTGCAGGCTCTCCACCCATTGGCCGTTGGCGTCCAGCCACACGGCAATGCCGTCGCTCAGGCGGTTGGCGGTCAGCACCTTGTCAGTCATCGTTCAATTCCCACTCCCTGCCGAGCCAAGGCACCCTTCGCGGACAGCGGCTCGGATCGTTCGAAATTTGCGCCGGCGACAGCCTCGCCGATGATCACCATCACGGGCCCCGCTAGATCCGCGCGCCCTTCCAGATCCGGCAGCTCGCTGAGGATGCCGTGAAAGAGACGGCGGTCGGCGCGGCTGGCATTTTCCACCACGGCCACGGTGGTGTCCGGCGAAAGGCCGGCATCCATCAGGCGACCGGAAACCGAAGCCGCAACCGTGCGGCCCATATAGACGGCGATGGTGGCGCCGGAAACGGCAAGCCTTGCCCAATCCGGCAGAACGTCGCCCGTCAGGTCGTGCCCGGTGGTAAAGATCAGCGAGGAGGCGACACCGCGCAGCGTCAGCGGCAGGTCGAAGTCGGCGGCGGCGGCAAAGGCCGAGGTGATGCCCGGCACGATCTCGTAGGAGATCCCGGCTTCGCGCAGCGCCGCCATTTCCTCGCCCGCCCGGCCATAGACCAGCGGATCGCCGGATTTCAGGCGCACCACGCGCTTGCCTTCCTGCCCGAGCCGCACCAGCAGACGATTGATCTCGCCTTGCGACTTGGAGTGACAGTTCTTGCGCTTGCCGACGGAAAGGCGCTCAGCGTCACGACGTCCCATGTCGACGATCGCCTGCGGCACCAGCGCATCATAGACGATTACGTCGGCTTCCATCAGCACGCGCTGGGCCCGCAGCGTGAGAAGATCTTCCGCGCCCGGCCCAGCGCCGACCAGCCAGACATGGCCTGCGGCCCGGCCGGAGGCGGACAAAAGAACCTTCGCCGCACAACGGGCAGCGGACAAATCCCCCGCCTCGACGCTGTCGGCAACGGCGCCGGTAAAGAAACGACGCCAGAAGATGCGACGCGACACGCCCTTGGGGATCAGGTGTTCGACGGCGATCCGGTAGTTGACGGCAAGCGAAGCAAGCCGCCCAAGCGACGGCGACAGCATCTGGTCGACTCGGGCACGGATCATCTGCGCCAGCACGGGACTAGCACCCTCCGTGCCGATGGCAACCGCCACTGGCGCACGGTTCACCAGCGCGGGAGTGAGGAAGTCGCAATAGTCCGGCTGATCGACGGCATTGGCCGGGATTCGAGCGGCACGAGCCGCAGCAACGATCGTCTGATCCTGATGTTCGTCGCCGGTCGCGGCGAAGACGAGCGCTGCACCTTCGACCTGTTCCGCCGAAAACGAAGCGGCGACGACCTCGATCTCGTTTGCCGCCAGATAGTCGCGGTAGCCAGGCTCCGGTTCATCGGCATAGGCGATGATCATCGCATCCGTGTTGCGCAGCAACCGGACCTTGGCGAACGCTTCGTCGCCATTGCCGAAGACGGCAACGCTCTTGCCGCTGACGCGGAAGAAGGCGGGGAAGGTTGTCAGGCGGTTGGTGGTCATGGAGGCCTTTCCGAGCTTGGCTGCCCAATATCATGCATCAGTCCATCCGACAGAAGAAACTGTTATGCGAGTTCGTCGGAAGGCGAACATTTCTGTTCTCGTCGGCCGGCATTCTTGAGTAAAAGCGACCGGAGCAACCCTCCGCCCGCGACCATTGCCGGTCCGGCAGCAACTCCCAAAGGACTTCCGCCTCATGACGCTTGCCCCTCGCCTGCTCGACGTGATCGAACACGACATCCTGCCGCTGACGGAAGCGGGCGTTACGGCCGGCAACAAGGTGTTCGGGGCGGCGATCCTGCGCAAGCCGGACCTGTCGCTGGTCATTGCCGAGACCAACAACGAGCTGGAGAACCCGCTCTGGCACGGTGAAGTGCATGCGCTGAAGCGCTTTTACGAGCTCGGCGAGAAGCCGGACACGAAGGAGCTGATCTTCCTCTCCACCCACGAACCCTGCACCATGTGCATGTCGGCGATCACCTGGGCGGGCTTCGACAACTTCTACTACTTCTTCAGCCACGAGGATTCCCGCGACGCCTTCGCCATTCCGCATGACCTGAAGATCCTCAACGAGGTCTTCGGGCTCCCGCCGGGTGGCTACCGTCGGCAGAACACCTTCTGGCATTCCCATTCGATCGCGGAGCTCGTCGCGGTGGAGGAGGAGCCGAAGCGCACGGCCCTGCTGGAGCAGTCGGTAAAGATCCGCGCCGCCTATGACCGGCTCTCCGGCACCTATCAGGCCGGCAAATCCGGCAACGCGATCCCGCTCCGCTAAATCCCGTCAGGACGAAAAACCCCATGGAAGCTTCACAAGACATTTCCCGCCTGATCGAGATCATGAAGGCGCTGCGCGACCCGAAGACGGGCTGCCCCTGGGACATCGTTCAGAACTTCGAGACCATCAAGCCCTACACGATCGAAGAGGCCTACGAGGTGGCCGATGCTATCGAGCGAAACGATCTCGATGATCTGTGCGAGGAATTAGGCGACCTGCTTCTGCAGGTGGTCTATCACGCGCAGATGGCCGACGAAGCCGGTGAGTTTTCCTTTGGGGATGTCGTTCATGCGGTGACGCGGAAGATGATCCGCCGCCACCCGCATGTCTTCGCCGTCTCCGACGCCGACACGCCCGATGCGGTCAAGATCCAGTGGGACGAGATCAAGGCGGAGGAAAAGCGGGAGCGCGCAGAGCGACGGGCGCGACGCGGGATCACCGGAGACTTCAAGGCGGGCTTCCTCGGCAGCGTGCAGCGCAGCCAACCGGCGCTGACGGAGGCGCTGAAGCTGCAGCAGCGGGCGGCCAAGGTCGGCTTCGACTGGTCGGAAGCAGAGCCCATCCTCGACAAGATCGAGGAGGAGATCGGCGAATTGCGCGAGGCGCTGCGCGGTGGACAGAAGGACAAAATGAAGGACGAGCTCGGCGACCTCATCTTCGCCCTCGTCAACATCGGCCGCCATGTCGATGCCGATCCGGAGGATGCCCTGCGCGGCACGAACACGAAGTTCCGGCGTCGGTTCAGGCACATCGAGACGGAACTTCAGAAATCGGGCGAGACGCTCGAAGCTGCGACGCTGGAGCGGATGGAGGAGCTTTGGCAGGCGGCGAAGCTGGGGGAGCGCCGCTGAAATCGCGCCTTTCAGGATGAAGGGGCGAAGACTGGCGCGCTCGCGGCCCAGCTCCAAGGATAAAGATTTGCCACAGCGAGGACGCCTAGGGTAGCGGCCGACAGGATCCGCAGCGACCGCGGCATCAGCAAGGCGCGATCTGCGAGAGGCCATCAGGAAGGCACGCAGCGACGGTTTCGTCGCCTCTTCGGCGGGGATCGCGACAGCCCTGCACCACGCCGCCGCCGCACCCATACTCGCACATGTGTTGCCGCTGTCTCCCTCAGGGATTCGCAAATTGCCCTATCCCGGCGCCGTTGCGGCGGTCTTTCTCGGCGCGGCCAATGACGAGGCGCAGCGCAGCGATTCCCTCGCCTCCGCCTTTGGCCTGACGGATGCGGAAAGCCGGATGCTGCGGGAGTTACTGGCGGGAAAGACGCGCGCAGAAGCGGCGCAGTCCCAGCGTGTCGCGTTGACAACTGCGAAAACCCACCTCGGCAACATCTTTGTCAAGACGGGGACACGGGGGGCAGTCGGAGTTGATGCGCCTTGCAACGCAGGCGCGGGTGTAAGATCGACCGAGGCAGAAACCGCGAGAGAGGCCGAAGCATGATCTCCGACCTGCAAATCCTGCCGCGACCCCTCGCCGGCCGGGGAGCGCTATCGCGCAGATGCCGGCTCCCCTAGCGAAAGCCGCATGGCGCAGCGCTCCCCAGGAGGCAGGCCATGTTCGGCCTCGTTGAGGAGGATCTCGATCAACCGCCTGCCAACATCCTCCGGCGTCAGGTAGCGGAACCCGAAGCGCTCGTAGAACGGCCCATTCCATGGGACATTACGGAAAGTGGTCAAAGTCACCGCCTCTAGGCCGCGGGCCTGAGCCGCCTGCAACGCATGGCGCAGCAGGGCGCTTCCCCACCCGAGGCGCTGATGATCCAATGCAACAGACAGCTCCCAGATGTGAAGCTCACGGTCGATTGCTTCGGCGCTGAGGAAACCGACGATTTCATCATCATCGGTCGCAAGCCAGTTGGTCCCGGCACGCATCAGTTCCAGATGCCGTTCAATGGCCTGCCCTTCAAATTGGGCAAGCCAGGCAAAAGGCGGCCAGTGCAGAAAGGCCTGCGCCGCCGATCGCTCGACGGCGGAAAGTCGTTCGGCCTCTTCGGATTGGGCGAGGCGGATCAACCTCTTCGTCACGTAAGCTGCCTCCATGAGTGTTTCGACTGTTTGCGCGGCATCACCCGCAGATCCGCGCCATCGCCGTCCAAAGCTCAGGCGGCTACCAGGGGTTGACCGATTGCGGCCGCCTGCTCTGCATAGCGGGATGGCGGTATGCCGACCAGCCTGGTGAAGGCCGTGCTGAAGGCGCTGGCGGAGCCGTAGCCGATTTGCTCGGCAATCTCCTGCAGGCCAGCCTGCCTTGAGCGCAGCAGGTTCTTCGCCAGCGCCATGCGCCAGGAAGTCAGATATTCCATCGGCGTAACACCCAGCTTCTGCCGGAAGCGGTTGAAGAAGGCGGAGCGAGAAAGGGCTGCTTCCTCGGCCATCTGTTCGACGGTCCAGGGCCGGGCCGGATCCTGATGCAAGCGCCGGATGGCGAGTGCCAGCCGCGGATCGGTAAGCGCCCGCATGATGCCTTGTGGTGCGGCTTCCGCTGTCGCCGAGCGCAGCGCTTCCACAAGCAGGACCTCGAGCAGGCGGGCCAGGATCATCTCCCGCGCCGGTCGGCCCGTCCGCGCTTCCTCTGTGATCAGTCGCACCAGCATCGATAGCCGCCTTTCTCCGCGGATGTGCAGGAGCTGCGGCAGGAGCGAGACGAGCGGTTCCCTGTCCGGGGAGCCGAAGACGAAGTGGCCGATCAGCATGCGGACATCCGCAGGACCGTGCGGATCGCCGTGCCGCGTTTCTCCTTCGAGCATGGTGATGGCCCACTGCGTCTCATCGCTGGGGTGGGGCTCGGCCACGCTTGTCGTGCTGAAGGCGAAGGCAGCAGGGATCAGGACGAAGTCTCCCTCCTCCAAGACGATCGACGGACGATCGTGCACGGACAGGCGCGCGCCGCCTTCCAGCACCACGCAATAGAAGGGATCGCCGCGCTCGAAGCGATCGACGCGCCAGGGGCCAGAGCCGCTGACGACTTTCGACAGCGGGGCGACGGGAGCAAGAACTTCGACGATCTGGGCGAGAGGATCCGTCAAACGATACTCGTGATAACGCTATTGCGACTTGCTATTATAGATGATCCCTAAAAGCAGGTCCATAATCCCATGACGTAAACATGGAGACAGGTATGAAAACCGTTCTTATAACCGGCTGCTCATCCGGCTTCGGTTTGGAAATCGCGAAGTTCTTCCTCGACAAGGGCTGGCGCGCGGTGGCGACGATGCGCTCGCCGCGCAGTGACATCCTCCCCTCCTCCAGCAATCTTACGGTTCTGGCGCTCGACGTTCGCGATGCCGAGAACATCCGTGCGGCCGTCGAAGCGGCGGGCCCGATCGATGTCCTCGTCAACAATGCCGGCATCGGCTGGATGAACGTCCTGGAAGGCACGCCGATGGAGACCGTGCGGGATCTTTTCGAAACCAACATCTTCGGCACCATCGCCATGATGCAGGCGGTGCTGCCGCAGTTTCGCGAGCGCCGCGAGGGCGTGATCGTCAACGTCTCGTCCAGCGTGACGCTAAAGCCGCTGCCGCTCCTGCCGGCCTATACTGCAAGCAAGGCGGCCGTAAACGCGCTGACCGAATCGGCAGCACTGGAGCTTGAGCCGTTCAACGTCAGGGTGCGGCTGGTCTTGCCGGGCCGTGCACCGCAAACAAGCTTTGGTGACACAGCGCGGACGCGATTGCAGGGGCAAGGCGGCTTTCCCGAGCCATATTCCGACTTCGTCGCCGGTATCTTCCGCGCCCGAGAGCAGCAAGCGGATGCACCGGTTACACATCCGGCCGATGTGGTAGCGGCGGTCTGGCAGGCCGCGACCGATCCGGCCTCGCCCATGCGAATTCCGGCGGGCGCCGATGCGGTGGCGCTTTCCGGGTAAGGCATCTTATGGCGGCAGGGCGGGCTGCCTTGCCTACCGGTCGTGCATCCCCTTGCCGGCCAGGATCCGGTCGCGGCTGCGGGCGATGCGCGATTGGCGCGTCGCCGGCTGCTTGGGCCGTGAGAAGTGGAGCACGTAACCGCGTCGGCGGCCGGGCGTCAGTGCTTCGAAAGCACTCTGCAGTTCGGGATCGTCCTCCAGAGCCGCAAGGAGTTCCTCGGGATAGGCCAGATCGTCCTTCGGCAGGTCCACTTTGGCCCCCGCCCTCTCAAGTTCGATCGCCTCGCGCACATAGTCCCGGATCGACGGCTCGACTTCGATGATCTGGTCGAGCGTCGTGAATCGCATCACTCGCGAGGAGCGCGTATTCTCGCCGGGAGCGACAAGAAGCCCTGCGGGATCCTTGAGCAGGATGCCCTTGAAGAAGCCGAGTGTGGCGCTGTCCTTGAAGCCCCAGAGGAGCGCGACATTGCCGCCGTCAACGGTGTAGCAGGGCGAGCTCCACTTGAACTCCTCGGTCAGACCGCAGTGGAGCAGGATGCGGCGGAGGGCGCCGAGTTCCGCCTGCCAAGATCCAGCCCCGGAGAAGAAGGCTTCGATCTCGTCACTGCCGTGCTGCATCCCCGCCTCCTCCGAACCAATGACCCGCTACCGCTCCCAGTCTTCCTTTTCCGGCTTGGCGCCGTTGCCGAGCTTGCGCTCCAGTTCCGCCGCCTGGCTTTCCGACAGGCGAACATCGAGTTCTACCGAGCCGTCCTCGAGATCCCGACGCTCATCGACGACGGCATTTTCATAGACCCAGGAGACGAGCGAGAGCCTTTCGGTGGGGATCGTCACCGTGGTTTCCGTCAGAACGCCGGAGAGCCGTCTAGCAATCTCCACCATCAGTGGGTCGATGCCCTCGCCCGTTACGGCGGAGACGGCCATGACGTTGTCGCGGCCCTCGGCGCGCTCGGTCAGAGCATCATGCTGCTCGGGCGGCAGACGGTCAATCTTATTCCAGACCTCGATGATGCGCTCCTCGCGCTCCTTCTCGTCGATGCCCAGATCGGAGAGGATGCGCATGACGTCTGCGGACTGGGCGCCATTGTCCGGGTCCGACATGTCGCGCACGTGCAGGATGAGGTCCGCTTCGAGCACCTCTTCGAGCGTCGCGCGGAAGGCGGCGACGAGGTGCGTCGGCAGGTCGGAGATGAAGCCGACCGTATCAGAGAGGATGACGGTGCGGCCGTGCGGCAGCTTCATGCGGCGCAGCGTCGGGTCGAGCGTCGCAAACAGCATGTTTTCCGCCAGCACGCCGGCGCCGGTGATGCGGTTGAAGAGCGTCGATTTTCCGGCATTGGTATAGCCGACGAGGGCGACGATCGGATGCGGGACCTTGCGGCGCTTGGCGCGGTGGAGCTGGCGGGTGCGCACGACCTGTTCGAGTTCGCGCTCCAGCTTGACGATGCGCTCCTGTAGGAGCCGGCGGTCGGCCTCGATCTGGGTTTCGCCGGGACCGCCCATGAATCCCGCGCCACCGCGCTGGCGTTCAAGGTGGGTCCAGGAGCGGACGAGGCGGCCCTTCTGGTAATTTAGATGCGCCAGATCGACCTGCAGCGTGCCCTCCTTGGTAGAAGCGCGGCGGCCGAAGATTTCCAGAATGAGGCCCGTGCGGTCGATGACCTTGGCGTTCCATTCCTTCTCGAGGTTGCGCTGCTGCACCGGGGTGAGCGGGTGATCGACGATGACGAGGCCGGCATCGTGCTCGTCGAGCAGAGCCTTTATCTCCTCGATCTTGCCGGTTCCGATCAGCGTCGCAGGCCGCGGCTGGGAGACGGTGACGATCAGCCCCTGAGCGATCGTCAGGTCGATCGCGCGGGCAAGCCCGGTCGCCTCTTCCAAGCGTGCCTCGTCGGAGCGATGCGGCGCGGGCACTGCGGCATCCGCCCCTGCAGCCCGCTGGGCGCGCGCCTGCTTGAGCACCGGCACGATCACCAAGGCACGCATATCGTCCCGTCGACGCTCGGTCTCAGGGATCATCGATTCATTCGAAGTATCGCGATTTGTAATCTGCAGTTGTCCTGTTAAGCGGCGTTTTCCTCGCTCTCGAACATCTGCATCGGCTGGCCCGGCATGATGGTCGAGATCGCGTGCTTATACACCAGTTGGGAATGGCCGTCACGGCGTAGAAGCACACAGAAATTGTCGAAGGAGGTCACGACCCCCGTCAGCTTCACCCCGTTGATCAGGAAGATAGTCAGAGAAATCTTCTGTTTGCGAACCGTATTGAGAAATAAGTCCTGCAGGTTCTGAGAACGTTCCGCCATAGCGCCGCTTCTTTCTATATTGCCGGCGTAAGGCGCCGGATCATGATCACGCTGTCAGAGATGACCGGGAAGCGCCCTCGTGCTTCCCTCCCCCAAAAACCTCGTTATCAAATCGTCGTCTTTTCCGCAATGTGCAAAAAGGCGCCCCTCATATTGAGCCCATGGATCCAGGGTGTTGGCGATCGGCTGCCCGTCGACGGCAACAACGGGAACGCAGCTGCCCGTGGCGGACGTCAAAAAAACTTCGCGCGCACCGAGCATCTCGTCTTTCGAAAACTCACGCTCCTCCATCGCCACGCCGAGCTTGGCCGCCACGTCCAGGACCGTGGTACGGGTGACGCCTTGCAGGATGCCGTGCTCGGCAGGGCGAGTGACGAGTGCCCCATCCCGGCTGACGATCCAGACGTTCGAGAAGCCGACTCGGTGACATTGCCATGGCGGTCGATGAAGATCGCATCCTGGGCGCCGGAGTCGCGCGCCTGCTGCTTCGCCAGAACATTCGGGAGCAGGCCGACCGTCTTGATATCAACCCGGTCCCAACGATTTTCGGGGACGATGATTAGGTGGATGCCGTCGCGACACTTGCGCTGCATCGGCGCCGGGTCCACAGACTTGGCGGTGATCGTCAGGGTCGGCGGCGTGTCGGAAGAGGGGAAGAAATGGTCGCGGCGGGCTGTCTCGCGGGTCACCTGCAGATAGAAGATGCCGTTTGTCACCCGGTTGCGGCGCAGAACCTCGCGGATGACGGCGATCAGCGGTGCCCGTGCCATCGGAGGGGCGATCCGCAATTTGCGCAGCGAACGGTCGAGCCGGTCGAGATGGCGGGTCAGATCAATGATGAAGCCGGCCCGGACTTCTCAGACCTCGTAGACGCCGTCGGCAAACTGGAAGCCGCGGTCCTCGATCTGGATTGCCGCATCAGCATGCGGGACGTAGCGTCCGTTGACATCGGCAATTCTGGACATGGACGGCTCTTTCCGGTCGCTGCTCAAAAATACTGAATGGAAACGCGGAACATCTGCTCGACATTCTTGACCGCCTCGGCAGTTGAAAATAGCACCACGCGGTCCTTGGCCTTGATCTTCGTGTCGCCGCTTGGTCGCAAAACCGTGCCGCCGCGGTAGATCGCGCCGATGCGGATGCCGTCGGGCAGGTCGAGCTCGCGAAAGGGTCTGCCGACGAGCGGCGATGTTTCCAGCGCCTCGGCCTCGATAACTTCCGCAGACCCCTGCTGAACGGCATAAACGGAGCGGATGCGGCCCTTGCGGACATGCTGGAGCACGCGCGAGATCGTGACGGCGCGCGGGTTGATTTGGGCGTCGATGCCGACGGTCTTGGTGACGTTGTTGAGCGACGAGCTGTTAACGAGAACGAGGTTCGACTTACAGCCGAGTGACTTTGCCATGACGGCGCCCAGGATGTTGATCTGGTCGCTGTTGGTCAGCGTCACCATCAGGTCGGCGTCCTGGACGTCGGCCTGCTGGAGGATGTTCTGGTCGAGCGCCGAGCCATGCAGGACGACCGTGTGGCGCAGCTGTTCCGATACCGCGGCCGCTTTTTCCCGATCCGTTTCGATGATCTTGAGGCGGGTCTTCGGCTGCAGGTCTTCGATGGTGCGCGCGACGTAGTGGCCGATATTACCGCCGCCTGCGATGATGATACGGCGCGCCTCCTGCTCCTCGTGACCGAAGAGTCCGAGCGTGCGGCGCACGTGCTCGCGCTGGCAAATGACGTAGGCAAGGTCACCCGCATGCAGCTGATCGCCGGAATGTGCGATGGAGAGCCGCCCGCCGCGGAAGATGCCGACCACCGTCGCCATGAGATCGGGGAAGAGCTCGCTCAGCTGCTGCAGCGGCGTGTTGAGAACCGGGCAGTCCTCCATGCACTCGATGGCCACCATCGCAATCGAATCCTCGGCAAAGCGCACGATGTCGGTGGCACCGGGGAAGGAAATGCGCCGCAGCACCATCTTGCCCACCTCGATCTCGGGCGAGATCGTCACATCGATGGACATGTGCTGGCGGCTGAAAAGGTCGGAATATTCCGGCTTCAGGTAACTCTGGGCGCGGATGCGGGCGATCTTGGTCGGCACGTTGAAGAGGGCGTGCGCAACTTCGCAGGCGACAATGTTGACCTCGTCGTAGAGCGTCACCGCGATGATCATGTCCGCTTGCTCGGCGCCAGCCTTGGCCAGCACGTCGGGGTGGGCACCGTGACCGACGTAGCCGCGGACATCGAGGGTTTCCGTGATGGCGTTGACGAGCGAAGCGGACGTATCGATCACCGAAACGTCGTTATCCTCCTGCGACAGGCGCTCGGCGATACCGTAGCCCACCTGCCCTGCGCCACATATGATGACTTTCATACCTGCTCTTTCACCGGCAAGAGACCGGTTCTGGCTGTTTCACCCGACGTCAGACGCCGAGCGACTTCAGTTTGCGGTGAAGCGCCGAGCGCTCCATGCCGAC
This sequence comes from Pseudorhizobium tarimense, assembly GCF_022968135.1. Lineage (GTDB taxonomy): Bacteria > Pseudomonadota > Alphaproteobacteria > Rhizobiales > Rhizobiaceae > Neorhizobium > Neorhizobium tarimense. The sequence continues at coordinate 99,325 of NZ_JALJRA010000014.1, read as the reverse complement.
GAATTCCGCGGTACGCGAGATATTGCCGCCGAAGCGGTTGATCTGCGCAATCAGATAATCGCGCTCGAACATTTCGCGAGCCTCACGCAGCGGCAGCGTCATGATGTGATGGTCCCCCTTCGAGGAGACCTTCGGCAGCATGTCGCCAAGGTCGGTCGGCAGCATGTCCGCAGAAATCGCGGTATCCGGACCGTCCGAACGCGCCAGGATCATCAGTCGCTCGACGTTGTTGCGCAGCTGGCGGATGTTGCCCGGCCAGTCATGCGCCTGCAGGACGGCCATGGCGTCCTCGCCGATCCTGCGCGGACGGATACCCGCCTGCTCGGAGATCTGGCGCATGAACATGTCGACGAGAAAGGGAATGTCCTCGCGGCGCTCGGCCAGCGCCGGCACCTTGACCGGTACGACCGCCAGCCGGTGATAGAGGTCTTCGCGGAAGATGCCTTCGGCGATCAGGCTTTCCAGATTATAGGCCGTAGACGAGATGATCCGCACATCTACCTTGACCCGCTTGGAGCCGCCGACGCGCTCGAACTGCTGGTCGACGAGCACGCGCAGGATCTTGTTCTGCGTCTCGCGCGGCATCTCGCCGACTTCGTCGAGGTAGAGGATGCCACGGTGAGCTTCTTCCAGCGCACCGATCTTACGCTGCTGCCCCGGTCCGCCTTCGGTGCCGAAGAGTGCGATCTCCATTCGGTCGGGCGTGATCGTTGCCGCATTCAGGGCGACGAAGGGGCCGTTGGCGCGGGCGGACCTCTTGTGGATCATGCGCGCCACCAGCTCCTTGCCGGAGCCGGAGGGGCCGAGGATCATGATGCGGCTGTTGGTCGGCGCCACCTTGTCGATGGTCTGGCGCAGCTGCGAGACGGCGACGGACGTGCCGACTAGCTCGACCGCATCGCCCGTGCGCTTCTTCAGCTCGCTCACCTCGCGCTTGAGGTTGGAGTTTTCCAAAGCCCGCTCTGCAATCAGGATGAGACGATCCGCCTTGAACGGTTTTTCGATGAAATCAAAGGCGCCGCGCTTGATAGCGGACACGGCCGTCTCGATGTTACCGTGGCCCGAGATCATCACCACCGGCAGGTCCGGGTGACGGCTCTTCACCTCGTCCAGCAGTGCCAAGCCGTCGAGCTTTGAGCCCTGCATCCAAATGTCGAGGAAGACCAGGCGCGGGACCCGGTCGGAGATTGCGGCCAGTGCGCTGTCGCTGTCGTGTGCGGTGCGTGTCTCATGCCCTTCGTCGGACAGGATGCCGGAGACGATCTCGCGGATGTCGGCCTCGTCGTCAACGACCAGAATATCAGACGCCATATGCGAATTCCTTGTCGGTTCCAGTTCCGGCGCCGCCTGCCTGCACGACGTGCGGCAGCAGCACCCTGATCATGGCGCCGCGGCCATGATCGAATTCGGGAGGTGCGTCATGAAGTTCGAGCTGCCCCCCGTGCTCCTCGATGATCTTCTTGACGATGGCGAGCCCGAGGCCCGTGCCCTTTTCGCGCATGGTCATGTAGGGCTCGAGAATGCGATGACGGTTTTCCGCGGGAAGGCCGCTGCCATTGTCGATGATGTCTACCACAAAGGTATCGCGGCCATGGTCGAAGCGGGACCGCACCCAGACCTTGCGGCCATCCCGTTCCTGATCGCTCGGAACCGATTCAATGGCCTCCACGGCGTTCTTGACGAGGTTTCCGAAGGCTTGGCCGAGCATGCGGGCGTCGAACATCCCGGTCAGCGACGCATCTCCAAGGTCGCGGACGAACTCGACGTGGCTTGTGCCCATCTCGCGCAGGAAGACGGCGTCGCGGAGGATGTCTCGCAGATCCGTCTCCTCCTTAGCCGGCTTCGGCATTCGGGCGAAGGAGGAGAACTCGTCGACCATGCGTCCGATATCTCCTACCTGGCGCACGATCGTATCCGTGCACTGGTCGAAAACCGCCCGATCGTCGTCCGCGATCTGCTTGCCATAGCGACGCTTCAGCCGTTCGGCAGAGAGCTGGATCGGCGTCAGCGGGTTCTTGATTTCATGCGCAATGCGGCGGGCGACGTCGGCCCAAGCCGTCGAGCGTTGGGCGATCACGAGATCAGTGATGTCATCGAGAGTGACCACGTAGGAATCTCGAGTGGAGCTCTGCTCCTCGCGGGTCACCTGGACGCTCAGCGTTCGTTCCTTGCCACCGCGCATCAGGTTGACCTGCTTGCGGAAGTCGTTGCGTGCGCGGGAGGCGGCTTCGGAAAGAACCTGGTCTATCTCGGGCACTACTTCCGAAAGCTTGCGCCCCATCAGCCGCTCCGCCGGAAGACCGAGGAAGGCTTCGGCGGACGGGTTGACGATGGTGATGTGGCGATCATCCTCGACGCCGATCACGGCAGCCGTTACGCCGGATAGCACCGCCTCGATGAAGCGCCGGCGGTCGTCCACCTCGTCCTTTGCCTCAAGAATCTCATCACGCTGGCTGCGGATCTCGGAGATCATCTTGTTGAAGGTGCGCGACAGGTTGCCGACATCGCCATCGGCGGCCCGAACCGGCACGACGACATTGAGATCGCCCTGGGCGACGCTGTCTGCGGCGCTGATCAGCAGCCGGATCGGCCGGACGATGCGGTCGGCGACGGCGATCGCCGTCCATATCGCTGCAAGCAGCACGATCAAGGCAAAGCCGAGATAGAGGATGGCGAAGGCAATCTGCAGCGAGGTGCGGCCGGCTTCCATCGCCTGATATTCGGCGGTGTTATCCTCCATCAGCCGCATCGCGCCCATGACCTTCGGGTCGACGGCGCGGATGGTATAGAGGAAGGAGCCCGGGATACCGTCTAGCTTGATGATGGCGCCGACGAGGTTCGTCACCCCCGGCGGAATAAGCGTCGGCTGGCCGGCGGCGGCCTTCTGCAGGGCATCCTGAGGAATCGCCGGGAGCGGCCGCTCGGTGCTGATGTCGGCCTGGGCAATCGCCTGCCCGTCCTCGCGCACCAGGAAGGCGCCGAGCATGCCACGACCGCGCGCCTGGCGGGTCATCATGTCGACGAAGCCGGTGCGGTCCAGGTAGAACATCGCCCGGTTGCGCTCCAAGTCATTGGCCATGGAAACGGTTTGGCCCTGGAGATAGCTGGCATTCTCCATCATGTAGGCCTGCGCCACATCCGTGGAGGAGCGGACGATCGACTGGGTGCGGATGGAGAACCACCGGTCGAGACCGGCGCTCAATGTGATGCTGGCAAAGATGGCAACCAGGACTGCTGGCGTGATAGCGACCAGGGAAAACAGCACCACGACGCGGATGTGGAGCCTCGCCGCAGCGCGCCCGCGACGCCGAGCTTTCGAAAGGCGCAAAACCTCGCGCGCGATCAAATAGATGAGGCCGACGACAAAGACCCCGTTGAGGATCGCCGATGCGATGACGACCTGAGTGGTCGGCGCAATCGGCGTCAGCCCGACGAGAACGAAGAGCGTTAGGATGGCGCAGACAAGCGCGCCACCGGCCAGCAACAGGCCCGGCAGCGCGAAGGACGCTCGCCGATCCTGAACCATGCCATCGGGCTCGGCTTCAGCCTTGGGCGAGACAACGCCCTCGATCATTGCATTACTCCTTGCCCCGACACCGGTGGCGTCCCCGCCTCGCTTGATGGCCGCAGGCTCTTTCGGAGCAGTCCTCAAACGGCAGATACCTGCGTTGCTATTGAGCAACGTTTTGTGGCGAAAATGCAACGACCGCGGGTGTCGTGTCAAGCAACGCAAGCGCGACCTGAGCGGCCGCGCGAGACAAAATTTCGTTGGCTAGTCCTCAGGCCGCGGAGATGTTGTGGCCTCCACCGTTCTCGAAGACGCGCCGGGCAGCTGCAAGCTTTTGATCCGTCACGTCTACCGAGACTTCGACCTCACCGTCAAGCTGCGCGTCGCCGCGCGAATGGTCGCTTCGCGTGGAGGGTGCATCACCACCAGAGGGTCTGGTGCCGCTGGTATTAGCGCCGCCGGCAGCCCCGATAAAGACGTCGGCGCGATCGATTCCGTGCTCCTGGGTCAGATGCTCGACCGCGAGGTCCGCAGCTTCTCGTGTCGGGAAGGTTGCTTTGATCGTCTTTGCGCTATCGTCTGACATCACTGGTCTCCTTTTGCCTTATCCAAGGCGAGAGGGCAGGAATGGTTCCCATCTAGGCTTCTCGATTCTTGGGCGGCAGTGGCAAGACTATGGCGCCAGGGAGCCCGCATCCCTAGGGGTTGTTGCTGGTTGGGCCCGACTCCCGAACAATGCCCGTTGCCGGCGTTCCGGCCGGCGCGGGATCCGTGCTTCCCGGAGGGCGCAGCGCGACCCATACGAAGATGCAGATGAGGAAGATCGCCAGGCCGGTCACCGCCCACTGTGATCGTGAACGGCCCCTGCGGGAGCCAGGGCGCTCCTGCCCTTCATACTCGGTCGTGGTCTGCTTGGCGCCGTAGAAATCCTGTTCCCTCGTCGGCATGGCCTGTCTCCTTCGCCACGCAGAACGGCGACAGAAGCCAGGATGTTCCTCTTCCCCTTTTCCGAAAGAAGAGACGACCGGGTGGAACGCGATCAGGCGCTGCGCGAACTGCGGTAAACGGAGACGCCTAACTCGCGGATCTTCTTGCGAAGGGTGTTGCGGTTGAGGCCAAGGAGGTCGGCTGCCTTGATCTGGTTGCCGCGGGTCGCCGTCAGGGCGGCAAGGATCAGCGGGTACTCCATTTCGCGGAGTACCCGGTCGTAGAGCCCGGACGGCGGCAGCCCCTCGCCGAAACCGGCAAAATAGCTGCGCATGTTTTCCTCAACTGCCTGGGCGATCGTGAGCGAACCGTTGCGCGGTGTCATCTTGTCGATCGGGCTATCGGGTGTGTCGGAGCGCAGTTCGGCTTCGACGATCTCGCGGGTGATGACGTCCTGCGGGTAGAGCGCCATCAGACGGCGCATGAGGTTCTCCAGTTCGCGGACGTTGCCCGGCCAGGCATAGGCCTTCATCGCGTCCAGCGCCTCGTTGTCAAATCGCTTGACGTCGAGGCCTTCCTTCTCGCCCATCTGCATGAAGTGACGGACGAGATCCGGAATGTCTTCGGCGCGATCGCGCAGCGGCGGCAGACGCAGCGGCACGACGTTCAGGCGGTAATAGAGGTCCTCGCGGAAGAGGCCCTGGTTGATGAGCTGCTTCAGGTCCTTGTTGGTCGCGGCGACGATGCGGACATCGGTGCGGATCGGGGTGCGTCCGCCGACGGTGGTGTACTCACCCTGCTGCAAGACGCGCAGAAGCCGCGTCTGGGCGTCCATCGGCATGTCGCCGATTTCGTCGAGGAAGAGCGTTCCGCCTTCCGCCTGCTCGAAACGACCGGTGGAACGCGACTGCGCACCGGTGAAGGCGCCCTTCTCGTGGCCGAAAAGCTCCGACTCGATCAGGTCACGCGGGATCGCGGCCATGTTGATGGCGACGAAGGGCCCGTTGCGGCGCTTGCCGTAATCGTGCAGCGCGCGGGCGACGAGTTCCTTGCCGGTGCCGGACTCGCCGGTGATCATCAGGGTCAGGTCCGTCTGCATCAGGCGGGCGAGAACGCGGTAGATCTCCTGCATGGCGGCGGAACGGCCGACCAGTGGCATGCCATCCTGCGTGTCGTCGTCGAGGCGCGCGGGCTTCTTCTTCGGTTCGGCCAGCGCACGGCCGATGATGGCGATCAGCTCCGTCAGATCGAACGGCTTCGGAAGATAATCGTAGGCGCCCTTTTCCGATGCCTTGATGGCAGTCATGAAGGTGTTCTGCGCGCTCATGACTAGAACCGGCAGATCGGGCCGAGCCTTCTTGATCCGTGGCAGAAGATCGAAGGCGTTTTCGTCCGGCATCACCACGTCGGTGACCACGAGATCGCCCTCGCCCGCCGACACCCAGCGCCACAGTGTGGCGGCGTTGGAGGTGATGCGGACGTCGTAGCCGGCGCGCGTGAGCGCCTGGTTCAGCACAGTGCGGATGGCCGCGTCGTCGTCGGCGACAAGGATCGTGGCAGTCATTTGGCTTTCCCTGTGATGGTATGGGCAGCACCGGGTTCGACCGCGGGCGCCTCCTTGTGCATCGGCATAAGGACACGGAAGATCGTGCGGCGGTTCTGGCTGTCGCATTCGACGATGCCGCCATGAGCGCCGATAATCTTGGCGACCAGCGCCAACCCGAGTCCGGACCCGTTGGTCTTTGTGGTGATGAAGGGGTCAAAGAGGTTCGGCAGCAGATCGGCAGGCACGCCGGGTCCGTTGTCGATGACGCAGAACTCCAGCGGCAGCGAGATCTTTTCGCGCGAGCCTGCCACCGACAGCCGGATGCCAGGTCGATAGGCGGTCGTCAGCATGATCTCGCCGTCGGGCTGGTCTGCGATCGCTTCGGCAGCGTTCTTCACCAGGTTCAGGAAGACCTGGACCAGCTGGTCACGGTTGGCATGCACCGGCGGCAGCGACGGGTCGTAGTTTTCTGATACCTTGATGTCGCGGCCAAAGCCTGCTTTGGCGATCGCCTTCACGTGATCGAGGACCGAATGGATGTTGATCGGCTGGCGGGCCACCGGACGCTCGTCGGAAAAGACCTCCATGCGGTCAACCAGGGAGACAATCCGGTCCGTCTCATCGCAGATCAGGCGCGTCAGGGCACGATCCTCATCCGGCACGGACGTCTCCAGCAGCTGTGCGGCGCCGCGGATGCCCGAAAGCGGGTTCTTGATCTCATGGGCCAGCATGGAGGCAAGGCCCGTGACCGAGCGGGCGGCGGCGCGGTGCGTCAGCTGCCGGTCGATCTTGTCGGCCATCGAACGTTCCTGGAAGACGACGACCACGGAGCCTGGCTCGCTTGCCACCGGTGCGACGTAAAGATCAACCAGCTTGTCCTGACCAAGACGCGGCGAGGACAAGTCGACGCGATATTCGTTGACCGGCGCCTTGCGTTCCCGCACCTGGTCGATCAGCGCGAGAAGCGGGCTGCCGAAGGGGATCAGTGTCGAGATCTCGTGACGGGCAAGCTGCGCGGCACTCGCCCCGAAGAAGGACTCAGCCTCCCAGTTGGCGAAGGCGACATGTCCTGTCGGATCGACAAGGATCACCGGGTTCTGAACGGAGTTGAGAACTGCGAGCGCCAAGGCATCCGAGTGCGTGGATTGCGACTTGCTCATGCCGCCCTCCTTTCGGGAGCATCGCTCGCGCTGCCGAGCACCTCCACCATCAGGCGGATGACGTCTTCTGGTTCAACCGAGCGGTAGATCGCAGCCTTCGCCTCGCCCGAGACGCCGGGCGCCAGACGGTCGAGATACCAGCCAAGGTGCTTGCGAGCGTGACGCAGCCCCGCCTCAAGGCCGTAGAAGCTGAGCATAGCTTCGTAATGCTCGATGGCGATATGGACCTGCATCCCCCGCGACGGCGCGGGATGACCAGCAATCGTGCCGATGTGCCACGGCCTGCCCTGCGCACCGCGGCCGATCATAACGGCGTCGGCGCCGGAGCGAATCAGGATCTCCTGCGCATCGCGTTCCGACTGAACATCGCCGTTGGCGATCAGTGGAATGGCAACAGCCTCCCGCACCTGCCGGATGGCCTCCCAGTCCGCCCTGCCTTCATAGAACTGCATGCGGGTGCGACCGTGGATCGTCACGAGCTGGATGCCAGCTTCCTCGGCTTGCCGCGCAATCTCCGGCGCGTTGATCGAATTCTCGTCCCAGCCCAGGCGCATCTTCAGCGTCACCGGGACACCCACCGCCTTCACCGTCGCGTCGATCAAGGAGAGTGCCAGATCCGGATCGCGCATCAGGGCGGAGCCGGAATAGCCGCCGGTAACCTTTTTTGCAGGACAGCCCATGTTGATATCGATGATATCCGCACCGTTGTCGGCAGCGATCCGCGCTGCTTCAGCCATCCAGTGCGGCTCGCGGCCCGCGAGCTGGACCATGTGCGGCCCCAACCCTGCCCGCTTGAGCCGTGCCCAGGATTCGCCCCGGCTCATCGCGAGCTCGCGGCTTGCGATCATTTCGGTTACGACGAGACCTGCGCCCCATTTCCAGGCAATCTCCCGGAAGGGCAAGTCGGTCACTCCCGACATCGGCGCCAGGATCACTCTGTTTCTGATGGCAACCGGCCCGATGCTAAACGGCTCGGCAAGATGCGGAATAAGCAAATGGTGATCTTTCGGGCACGTACAGTTACTGCACTATTTTTAGCCACTCTTTTCGTGGATCACAAGAGCAATCGCAACGAAACAAGATGACCGGGCGCGGCTGGCAAAACGCGTTGTGAGTCTATAGTGCTCGACTGTCAACTCTTTGTGTCAGCAACAGCTTTGGGTCGTGGCTCATTCATGAACATCGGAATCGTCATCGTCGCTGCCGGCCGCGGCGAGCGCGCGGGCACGAGGGAAGGGCCGAAGCAATATCGCCTGATCGGCGGGAAGCCGGTGATTGCGCACACGCTTGCTGCCTTCCTGAACTGGGAGAAGAGCGGGCGGGTGGTGGTAGTCATCCATCCGGACGATCAGGGCCTGTTTTCCGCGGCCATCGAAGGCGTGGCTGCGGCGGACCGCGTCACCACGGCTTTGGGAGGAAGCACCCGGCAGCAGTCGGTGCTATCCGGCTTGAGAGCCCTGTCGCAGACGGACGCCACGCATGTCATGATCCATGATGGCGCACGGCCTTTCGTTGACCAAGCGCTTATGGAACGAATCGCCTCACAGCTAAGCGCCGGCAGAAATGCGGTGCTGCCTGCCCTGCCCGTTACCGACACGCTGAAGCGTGGCAGCCATGGCCAGGTGCAGGAGACGGTTTCCCGCCAAGACCTCTATGCGGCGCAGACGCCGCAGAGCTTTCGCCTGGCAACGATCCTGGAGGCTCATGAGAAAGCGGCTGCGTCTGGCCGTCATGACTTCACCGATGACTGTTCGATCGCGGAGTGGGCGGGGATAGCGGTGGCGCTGGTGGAAGGGTCACCGGACAACGTAAAACTGACAGTGAAGCGAGATTTAATCATGGCGAACCAGAAGCTTTCGGCGGCAGCCCTTCCGGATGTCAGGACCGGCAATGGCTACGACGTGCACCAGCTAGAGCCGGGCGACGGCGTGACGCTGTGCGGCGTCTTCATCGCGCACGACCAGAAGCTGAAGGGGCATTCGGACGCCGATGTGGCCTTGCATGCGCTGACCGACGCTTTGCTTGCCACCTGCGGGGCCGGAGATATCGGCGACCACTTTCCGCCGTCCGATCCGCAGTGGAAGGGCGCGCCCTCCAAGATCTTCCTCGCCCGGGCGGCAGAGATCGTCCGCTCGCACGGCGGGACCATCATGAATGCTGACGTGTCGCTGATCGCAGAGGCCCCAAAGGTCGGTCCGCACCGGCAGGAAATGCGAGAGCGGATGGCCGAGATCCTCGGCATCAGCCTCGACCGCTGTTCGGTCAAGGCGACGACCAACGAGACGATCGGCTTTGTCGGCCGACGCGAAGGCATTGCCGCCATCGCCACCGCCACCGTCGGCTACCAAGGCGACGTGGAATGACTCTCTTTCCGGCGGAAATCGAAGAGCAGGCGGCAAAGATCATCGCCCTCTACAAGGCGCGACGGCTGATGCTCTCCACCGCCGAATCCTGTACGGGCGGACTGATCGCAGGCGCGCTGACGGAGATTTCCGGTTCCTCCGCCGTCGTCGACCGTGGCTTCGTCACCTATACGAACGAGGCGAAGGTGGAACTGCTGGGCGTTTCCAAGGCGACGTTGGCGGAATTCGGCGCCGTTTCGAAGGAGACGGCGCTGCAGATGGCGCATGCGGCGCTCTACCGATCGCGGGCCAATGTCGCGGTGGCGGTTACCGGCATTGCCGGGCCGACCGGAGGCTCCGCCGAGAAGCCGGTAGGACTCGTGCACCTGGCGGTAAAGTCCAGGGCGGGAGAGATCAGTCACCGCGAAATGCGCTACGGCGACATCGGCCGCAGCGAAGTTCGACTTGCGACTGTTGCCACGGCACTGGAGATCTTGGCGGAAGCGTCTCAGGCCGGCGCGTAGATCTTGTCGGCGCGCGCTTCGAAGGCATCGGCAAAGGTGCGGAAGGCGCGGTCGAACATAGAGCCCATTAACGCGCCGAGGATCCGGCTCTTGAACTCGTATTCGATGAAAAAGTCGACGACGGAGCCGTCGCTCGTGGGACGGAAGCGCCAGCGATTGTCTAGATACTTGAACGGGCCTTCGATGTACTTCACGTCGATGGCAAGTTCTGCAGGGTTCAGCAGCACCTGCGTGGTAAACGTCTCGCGGATTGCCTTGTAGCCTACGGTCATGTCGGCGATCAGCAGCGTCTTGCCGTCGCGCTCCTTGCTGGAACGGATTGTCAGCGCCTCGCAGAGCGGCAGGAATTGCGGATACTTCTCCACGTCGGCAACCAAGGCGTACATCTGCTCGGGAGAGTGCTTGACGGGGCGGTGAGTCTCGAACTTGGGCATAGAGCGGAGTTAAGCCTGCCGCCCAAGAGAATCAAGAAGTTCGCGCATCTGTCGCCGCGATTTAAGCTCGAGGAGAGGCATAGCCGACTCGTAGGCAGCAAGCGCTTCGATGATCATCGGCGCGTGATCCTACTCGAAATTCCAGATGTAGCGCAAGAAAGCTGGTCTGACTACTCTGCTGCCTGAAGAACCTTCCGCTCCCGCGCTGCGCGCAGACGCTCGAAGTCGTCGCCGGCGTGGTGGGAAGAGCGGGTGAGCGGGCTGGAGGACACCATCAAGAAGCCCTTGGTATAGGCGACCGTCTCGTAGGATTTGAACTCCTCTGGCGTGACGAACTTCATCACCGCGTGGTGCTTGCGGGTCGGCTGTAGGTATTGGCCGATGGTCAGGAAGTCGACGTCTGCGGTGCGCAGGTCGTCCATCAGCTGCAAGACCTCGTTGCGCTCCTCGCCGAGGCCCACCATGATGCCGGACTTGGTGAACATGGTGGGATCGAGTTCCTTCACCCGCTGCAGGAGGCGGATGGAGTGGAAGTAGCGGGCGCCGGGACGCACCGTGAGATAATTGCCGGGGACAGTTTCCAGATTGTGGTTGAAGACGTCCGGCTTGGCGGCCACGACGCGTTCGAGAGCGCCCGGCTTCTTTAGGAAGTCCGGCGTCAGGATCTCGATCGTCGTGGTCGGCGAGGCTTCGCGGATCGCCCAGATGACCTTCTCGAAGTGCTCCGCGCCGCCATCGTCGAGGTCGTCGCGATCGACGGAGGTGATGACGACGTGCGACAGGCCCATCTGCCGGACCGCCTTTGCGACATTCTCCGGCTCCAGCGGATCAAGCGCATTGGGCCGTCCGGTCGTGACGTTGCAGAAGGCACAGGCGCGGGTGCAGATCTCGCCCATGATCATGAAGGTTGCGTGCTTCTTGTCCCAGCACTCGCCGATGTTCGGGCAGCCGGCCTCCTCGCAGACGGTCACGAGCTTGTGCGAGCGCACAAGTTCGCGCGTTTCCATGTAGCCCTTCGAGACGGGCGCCTTGACGCGGATCCATTCCGGCTTGCGCAGCACTTCGGTGTCCGGCCGGTGCGCCTTTTCCGGATGCCGCACGCGCTTGACTTCTTCCGTTGCCGTTCTGTCGAGGATGGTGACCATCAATTACCTGCCTTCGCCGCGGAGGCGGCTTTCCGTCAACGACGGATGATTTTCGCGAGGAATAACAGAACGCAGGAGCCGATGAAACCTGTCACCAGGAAACCCAGCCACCCGCCTGCGACATGGATGTCGGCGCTCTCGAAGGCGGCACTTGCGACGATCGCCCCCACGATGCCGATGAAGATGTCCATGAACAGGCCGTAGCGCATGTCCATGAACTTGCCTGCGAGCCAACCCGCAAAGCCACCGATGATGATTGCGGCAAACCAACCCACGCCTTCCATTCGTCATCCCTCCGGTCGAGTTTCACATGTGGGCGATGCTGGGCCGTGGAACAAGCCCGCATCGCCACCGGAACATCAGGCGTTGAGGACACGGCCATAAGCGTCGAGCACGCTTTCCTTCATCGTCTCCGAAATGGTCGGATGCGGGAAGATCGTGTGGATCAGGTCCTCTTCCGTCGTTTCCAGGTTCATCGCGACGACGAAGCCCTGGATGAGTTCGGTGACTTCGGCGCCGACCATGTGGGCACCGAGGAGCTCGCCGGTCTTCTTGTCGAAGATGGTCTTCACCATCCCTTGGTCCTCGCCAAGCGCCACGGCCTTGCCGTTGGCAGCAAACGAGAAACGACCGACGCGAATATCCCTGCCCTGCTCCTTCGCCTTGGCTTCCGTGAGGCCGACGGAGGCAACCTGCGGATGGCAGTAGGTGCAGCCCGGGATCTTCAGCTTGTCCATCGGATGAACGTTCGGCAGGCCGGCGATCTTTTCGACGCAGATGACCGCCTCGTGCTCCGCCTTGTGGGCAAGCAGCGGCGGACCGGCCACGTCACCGATCGCATAGATGCCGGGGACGTTCGTCTTACCGTAGCCGTCGATGACGATGAAGCCGCGATCCGTCTTCACGCCGGCGGCCTCAAGCCCGATGTTCTCGATATTGGCCTGGACGCCGACGGCGGAGATCATACGCTCTGCGGTGATTGCCTGCGTCTTGCCGTCCTTTGTCTCGACATGGGCGGTGACGGAGTTTGCCCCCTTCTCCACCTTCGTAACCTTGGCTTCGAGCAGGATCTTCATGCCCTGCTTGTCGAATTGCTTCTTTGCCAGCGCCGAGATCTCCTCGTCCTCCACCGGCATGACCTGCTTCATGATCTCGACGACGGTCACGTCGACGCCCATGGTGCTGTAGAAGGAGGCGAACTCGATGCCGATCGCGCCCGAGCCCATGACGAGCAGCGACTTCGGCATTTCCTCCGGCTTCATCGCCTCGAAATAGGTCCAGATCAGCTTGCCGTCGGGCTCCATACCGGGCAGAGCGCGAGGACGCGCGCCGGTGGCGAGGATGATGTGCTTGGCGGTATAGGTGCCTTCCCCCAGCGTGTTCTTCGGCACGGGGCCCTGCGGCTGGACGATGGGCTTGGAAATCTTGCCGACGACGATCTCGCCGGGCTTAGTGATCTTCGCTTCGCCCCAGATGATATCAACCTTGTTCTTCTTGAACAGGAAGCCGACGCCGTTGTTCATGCGGGCAGCGATGCCGCGCGAGCGGGCGACGATTGCCTTGATGTCAGGCTTGATGGAGCCTTCGAGCGTCAGGCCGTAATCCTTCGCGTGGCTGGCGCTGTGCATGACGTCAGCGGTTCGGAGCAGCGCCTTGGTGGGGATACAGCCCCAGTTGGAGCAGATGCCGGCAAGGTGCTCGCGCTCGACCACGGCAACCTTCATGCCAAGCTGTGCTGCGCGAATGGCGGCGATATAGCCGCCGGGGCCGGAGCCGATGATGATGACGTCATAAGCGTTGGACACGGGCCTTCATCTCCTTCTTCATCGGGTCGGGACGGACCGGCGGTCCGTCCCATTTCCCGCGGGATAAGGCACGGTCCTATTAGGCGCGCGTCAGCATCCCGTAAATCTCGTCCTTCAGAACCATTCGCCGCTTGCGCATATCTTCGATATACGGGTCGGCGACCGGCTCCACTTCAGTTTCGGCCCGATGGATGGCGCGATTGACGTCGCGGTAATCCTCGAGCACTTGGGCGAAACGCTCATCGCTGACCTTCAGCGTGTGCATCTTGTCCATATATTCCGGAAATTCCTCCTGAATTTCGTGCGGCGTGTTCGACATGGTCTTCTCCTCTTGTCACTGGACTGATGAGGATGAGGCCTAAAGAACCCGCCTTCTTATTCCTTGATCGTGCTCAACTCCGTTTCGAACCGTGCTACACCCCGAGCATCACGCGCACGATCGGCTCCAGGCCGCGGCCCAGTGCGCGCGTATTCTCTGCATCAAGATGCACCCCGTCGAGCGGCGTCGTGGTGGCTACCGACGCGGCATCATAGAAGCCGCAGCCCATCTCGTCGGCAAGGTCGCGGTAGAGCGACGCCAGCATCCGAGACTGTTCGACGCCGCCGGCAAACATGGCAGCAAACAGCGGATCTGCCGTCTCGCAGAGTGGCGGTGGCGAGACGATCAAAACGTCTGGCGCATCATAGTCGAACGACCACTCGTGGTGGCGGACCAGCGCGACCAGACGCTGGATGCCCTGGCGTGCGGCGATTGCAGTGCCCGCAATCCCCGGCTTCATGTCGTTGGTGCCGAGCATGATGATGACGAGGTCGAGCGGCATCTGGGTGTGGAGAACCGTCGGCAGGTTCTTCACACCGTTACGGTCGCAATCCGCCAGATGGTCGTCGTAGCCGGTGGTGCGGCCATTCAGACCCTCGGCAATGACGTTCACTTCGGGACCGAGTGCGGCAGAAAGTACGGTCGGCCACCGGTCCTCGAACCGGTGGCGTCCGGGCCCTTCAGGGTCGTAGCCCCAGGTGAGGGAATCGCCGAAGCAGAGGATGGTCTTCATGCCTGCCGTGTACCAATCATTCCAGCGACCCCGCGCAATCTGCTTTCGTCTTGAACCTACTTCGCCTTCATCAGCGCTTCGACCTTGCGCTCCAGTAATTGCCGGTGACGAACTTCGACATCATCGTGTCGGCCGTCAGAGCCGTGCGAATTGTACCGCTTTCAGTTTGTCCAACCGTTGCCGGACCTCATCGAACTGCACCCGAATGTCACCGCGCATCTCACGCATCTTGCCACGGATTTCCCGCAGCATTGGCATGATCATCGTCCATCTGACGCTCCTTGAGGAGCTCTGTCTTCAACTCACGCGCGATATGGAGATCATCGCATCAAAAGTCACGATCAGACCACTCCGGCGTGAAGCGGTAGACCCTCCCCGTGAAGGGGAGGGAAAGATCGCTAAACAAGCATGCCCATCGGGTTCTCGACGTGGCGCTTGAAGGCTGCGGCGAGTTCGGCACCGAGCGCTCCATCGATGACGCGGTGGTCGAAGGCGAACGTTGCCGTCATCACCGTTGCCACCTTGATCTCGCCGTTCTTAACCACCGGCTTCTCGACGCCGGCACCGATCGAGACGATCGAGGCATGCGGCGGGTTGATGATCGATGTGAAGTTGGCGACGCCGAACATGCCCAGGTTAGACACGGCGGTCGTGCCGCCCTGGTATTCTTCCGGCTTCAGCTTCTTGTCACGCGCGCGGCGCGCGAGGTCCTTCATCTCGTTGGAGATGGTGGACAGCGTCTTCGTTTCCGCCTTCTTGATGATCGGTGTGATCAGGCCATCGGGAATGGCGACGGCAACGCCAACATCGGAGTGCTTGTGCATCAGCCGGGCCGTCGAGGTCCAGGAGGCGTTCGCTGCCGGAACGTCGCGCAGGGCCAGAGCCATCGCCTTGATGATGAAGTCGTTGACCGAGAGCTTGAATACCGGGACTTCGCCCTTCTCCGTGTTGCGCATCGGCGCCGACTTGTTGATCTCGGAGCGCAGCTTCAGCAACGCGTCGAGCTCACAATCCATCGAGACGAAATAGGACGGCACCGTCTGGTGCGATTCAAGCAGGCGCGAGGCGATCGTCTTGCGCATGCCGTCATGCGGCAGAAGCTCGTAGGACCCCTCTTGGAAGAGGCGCAGTACCGCGTCGTCGCCCGCACCCTTGGCCATCGCGGGCGCGGTGGCCTGGGGTGCTGCGGTGGCTGCCGCCGGCGCTGCCTTGCCGGTGCCGGAGGCGGTTGCCTTTTCCACGTCCGCCTTCACCACGCGACCACGCGGGCCAGAGCCCGTGACAGCGGAAAGGTCGAGACCAGCCTCCTTGGCGAGGCGACGTGCCAGCGGCGACGCGAAGATCCGATCGCCCGAGGAGGATTTCGGTGCAGGCGTCGAGGGTGCAGGCGGCGTATCGGCCACCGGCTGCTCGGCTTGCGGCCTGGCAGGCTCGACTTTCGGCGCGTCCTGCTTGGCTTCCGCCGGAGCGGCGGCAGGCTCGGTTGCGTCTGCAGATGCGCCGCCGGAGGCAGCGGCCTCCTTCACGTCCTCGCCTTCACCGGCGAGAATGGCAATCAGTGCATTGACCTTGACGGCTTCGGTGCCGGCCGCAACGACGATCTTCGCCACCGTGCCTTCATCGACGGCTTCCACTTCCATGGTCGCCTTGTCTGTTTCGATCTCGGCAATGACGTCGCCGGGAGCGACCTTGTCGCCCTCCTTGACCAGCCACTTCGCCAGGTTGCCCTCTTCCATCGTCGGCGAGAGGGCGGGCATGGTGATGTTGATCGGCATCTGCGCCCTCCCTTACTTGTAGCAGACGGTCTTCACCGCCTGAACGACCTCGCCGACATTCGGCAGGGCCAGCTTCTCGAGGTTGGCGGCGTAAGGCATCGGCACGTCCTTGCCTGCGATCGTCAGGATCGGCGCATCGAGATAGTCGAAGGCCTGCTGCATGACGCGGGTGGCGATTTCGGTGCCGACCGAGTTCTGCGGGTATCCTTCCTCGACGGTGACCAGACGGCCGGTCTTCTTGACCGATTCAATGACGGTCGGCAGGTCCATTGGGCGGATCGTACGAAGATCGATCAGTTCGACGTCGATGCCTTCCTTCTCCAGCTCCGCGACCGCCTTGGTGGCATAGGTCATGCCGATGCCGAAGGAGACGATGGTCGCATCCTTGCCCTGCTTGTGGATGCGGGCCTTGCCGATTGGCAAGACAAAATCATCCAGCTTCGGCACGTCGAACGACTGACCGTAGAGGATCTCGTTTTCGAGGAAGATCACCGGGTTCGGGTCGCGGATCGCGGCCTTTAGCAGGCCCTTCGCATCGGCTGCCGTGTAAGGCATGACGACCTTGAGGCCGGGAATGCTGGAATACCAGGCAGCATAATCCTGGCTGTGCTGAGCAGCCACGCGGGCGGCGGCACCATTCGGGCCGCGGAAGACCATGGGCGCGCCCATTTGGCCGCCGGACATGTAGAGCGTCTTGGCCGCCGAATTGATGATCTGGTCGATCGCCTGCATGGCGAAGTTGAAAGTCATGAACTCGACGATCGGACGGAGGCCCGCCATTGCGGCACCAACGCCGACCCCGGCAAAGCCGTGCTCGGTGATCGGGGTATCGACTACACGGCGGGCGCCAAACTCCTGCAGCAGACCCTGAGTGACCTTGTAGGCGCCCTGGTATTCGGCAACTTCCTCGCCCATGACGAAGACGGTCTCGTCGCGGCGCATTTCTTCAGCCATCGCGTCACGCAACGCTTCGCGGACGGTGGTAGACACCATTTCCGTGCCTTCTGGAATGTCCGGATCGGCAGCGACGTCGATCTTCGGCTGGGCCGGGACCTTGTTGTCGGCGGAGGAAGCCGGTTCGTCCTTGGCTTCGCGTGCCTTGCCGCCTGCGGCGTCCGAGGTCGCGGCCGGCGTATCGGCATCGGCCTTCGCCGCCTCAGGCTGAGCGGGCTTTTCCGCCGAAATGGAATCGGCGTGTTCGCCCTCCTGCAGAAGGACGGCAATCGGCGTGTTGACCTTGACGTTTTCGGTACCGGCATCGATCAGCAGCTTGCCGATCACGCCTTCGTCGACGGCTTCGACTTCCATCGTCGCCTTGTCGGTTTCGATTTCGGCAATGACGTCACCGGAGGTGACCTGGTCACCTTCCTTCTTCAGCCACTTGCTGAGGGTGCCCTCCTCCATGGTCGGGGAAAGGGCGGGCATAAGGATATCAATTGGCATTCTAGTGTCCCTCCCCGGATCAGAGCAGAATATCGGTGTAGAGCTCGGAGGTATCCGGCTCCGGATCGGACTGGGCAAAATCTGCCGAGTCGGAGACGACGTCGCGGACGTCCTTGTCGATTGCCTTCAGCTCTTCTTCCGTGGCCCAATGCTTTTCCAACAGGCGATTCTTCACCTGCTCGATCGGGTCGTGCTCCGAACGCATCTTTTGCACTTCGTCCTTGGAGCGGTACTTCGCCGGGTCGGACATGGAGTGACCGCGATAGCGGTAGGTCAGCATTTCTAGAATGATCGGCCCTTTGCCGGAGCGGCAATGCTCTGCCGCCTCGTCGCCCGCGGCCTTGACGGCGCGGACATCCATGCCGTCGACCTGGAAGCCAGGAATACCAAAGGAGGCGCCGCGCTGGGAGAAATCGGTCTGGGCGGAGGCGCGCGAGACGGAGGTGCCCATGGCGTAGCGGTTGTTCTCGATCACGTAGACGATCGGCAACTTCCAGAGCTGCGCCATGTTGAAGCTTTCATAGACCTGGCCCTGATTGGCAGCGCCGTCGCCGAAATAGGCGGTCGAGATGCTGTCATTGCCGCGGTACTTGTTGGCAAAGGCGAGGCCGGTTCCGAGAGAAACCTGGGCGCCGACGATGCCGTGGCCGCCGTAGAACTGCTTTTCCTTGGAGAACATGTGCATGGAACCGCCCTTCCCCTTGGAATAGCCGCCCCTGCGCCCCGTCAACTCGGCCATGACACCACGGGCGCTCATGCCGGTTGCCAGCATATGGCCGTGGTCGCGATAGCCGGTAATAACCTGATCACCTTCCTTCAGCGACATCTGCATGCCGACGACGACCGCTTCCTGGCCGATATAGAGGTGACAGAAGCCGCCGATGAAGCCCATGCCGTAAAGCTGACCGGCCTTTTCCTCGAAACGACGGATAAGCAGCATGTCGCGGTAAGCCTGGAGCTCCTGCTGCTTGTCAAATTCGGCGATCGTTCCGCCGTTGAAGTCCTTCTTTGCAGGCTTTGCCGCGGATTTGCGGCCGGATACAGACGCGGTCTTGGTCGGCGCCATTCATCCCTCCCTTTGTGCTGCATTGTGTCATTTGTGAGCGCCACCATAGGGAAGAAACAGCACCCCAGCAATGCCATAAATGCATGGCACGCATTCCGCTCAAGCCTATGATATCGTTAACGAAAGTTAGTTTAACTCGAATCCAGTTAATCTAGAAGTAGTTGTTGAATATGACGATTTCGTCTTCGCGGGAGACGTTCAGCTGGTAGCGGGCGATCTCGTCCAGCATGTCCTTTTCGAGGGATCCGTCGCTTAGCAGCTGAACCTGGCGCTCGAGCGCCTCGCGCTTCTCAGTCAGCACCTCAAGCTCCGCCAGCCGATCGAGCCGCTGGCGCTCGAATTTCTCCGTCGCCACGAGACCAAGCTCGCCATGCAGCGAATGGTAGCCGAAATAGGAGAGGAAGGCGACAGTGATGAGCGGTAGAACGAAGCGACCGAGTTTTCTTTCCTTGTGATGCTTGGTCCACATGCCCAGCGACATCCCTGTAACCCATTACGACGCTTCAAACTCGCAGAACTTGCTTAAGCAATGGTTGACCAGACCGGATATGAAAAAGCCCGGCAGAACCGGGCTTTCCAAACCAATCGCTGAAAGAGTTGCCTTACGCCTTGATCATCGAGCGGCCGCCATAGGCGGCCTGCGGGCCCAGCATCTCTTCGATGCGGATCAGCTGATTGTATTTGGCAAGACGGTCGGAACGCGACAGCGAGCCCGTCTTGATCTGACCGCAGTTGGTGGCAACCGCCAGATCTGCGATCGTCGAATCTTCCGTTTCGCCGGAGCGGTGCGACATGACCGCGGTGTAGCGGGCCTTGTGCGCCGTCTCGACCGCATCCAAAGTTTCGGTCAGCGAACCAATCTGGTTCACCTTCACCAGTATGGAGTTGGCAACGCCCATCTTGATGCCGTCCCGCAGGCGAGCCGAGTTGGTGACGAAGAGATCATCGCCCACCAACTGGCACTTGTCGCCGACGAGTTCCGTAAGCGTCTTCCAGCCGTCCCAATCGTCCTCGGCCATGCCGTCTTCAATGGAGATAATCGGATACTTGCCGACGAGTTCGACCAGGTATTCAGCCATGGCGCCAGATTCGAGCGTCCGGCCTTCGCCTTCCATCTCATACTTGCCGTTCTTGAAGAATTCGGTGGAGGCGCAGTCGAGCGCCAGGCAGACGTCGTCGCCCGGCGTATAACCGGCCTTCTCGACCGACCTCATGATGAAGTCGAGGGCTTCGGGCGCGCTCTTGAGGCCAGGCGCAAAGCCGCCCTCGTCGCCGACATTGGTGTTGTGGCCCTGTGCCGCCAGTTCCTTCTTCAGGACATGGAAGATTTCCGAGCCCATGCGAACCGCTTCGCGGATGCTGTCCGCGCCGACCGGCATGATCATGAATTCCTGGAAGTCGATCGGGTTGTCGGCATGGGCGCCGCCATTGATGATGTTCATCATCGGCACCGGCAGCACATGGGCCGCCGCACCGCCGACGTAGCGATAGAGCGGCAGGCCAGCTGATTCGGCTGCAGCCTTGGCGACGGCGAGCGAAACCCCGAGGATCGCATTGGCGCCGAGGCGCGACTTGTTCGGCGTGCCGTCGAGCGCGATCATCGTCTTGTCGATGTGGATCTGACTTTCGGCGTCGAAACCGCCGATTGCGTCGAATATCTCGGTGTTGATCGCCTCGACCGCCTTTTCGACGCCCTTGCCGCCGTAGCGCTTACCACCATCGCGAAGCTCGACCGCTTCATGAGCTCCCGTCGAGGCACCTGAGGGAACTGCTGCGCGGCCCATGCTGCCGTCTTCCAGATACACATCGACCTCGACGGTAGGGTTTCCGCGGCTGTCGAGGATTTCGCGTGCGACGATGTCGGTAATGGCGGTCATGATCTCTCCCTGAGGTGAACCTAGTGCCCTTCGGTCATCGACGATGTCTCTTAATCGATGACAAACAAATTACAAATGCGGCGCCTTAAGCGCCCTTGGTCACGGCATCGTAAGCGAGCAGCTTCTCCATAAGCCGCGGCATGTCCTTCAGATGCACCATATTCGGCCCGTCGGACGGCGCGTTATCCGGGTCCTCATGCGTCTCGATGAAGAGGCCGGCAACGCCGACGGCGACGGCGGCACGCGCGAGCGTCTCGACGAACTCGCGCTGTCCGCCGGTGGAGCCGCCCTGCCCGCCCGGCTGCTGCACCGAGTGAGTCGCATCGAAGACGACGGGCGAACCCATCGCGGCCATGATCGGCAGAGAGCGCATGTCGGAGACAAGCGTATTGTAGCCGAAGGAGGCGCCGCGCTCGCAGAGGAGCACGTTCGGGTTGCCGCTCTCGGTAATCTTCGCCAGGACGTTCTTCATGTCCCAGGGTGCGAGGAACTGGCCCTTCTTGACGTTGATGGCGCGCCCCGTCCTGGCGGCTGCGACCAACAGATCTGTCTGGCGGCTTAGGAAGGCCGGAATCTGTAGGATGTCGACGGTGGGCGCCACCAGCGCACACTGCTCTTCCGTGTGGATGTCCGTCAGCACCGGGAAGCCGAACTCCTTCTTGAGGTCGGTGAAAACCTCCATCGCCTTCTCGAGCCCGATACCGCGCTTGCCGGCAATCGAAGTTCTGTTGGCCTTGTCGAAGGAAGATTTGTAGACGAGCCCGATGCCGAGCTTCGCGCAGAGCTCCTTCATGGTGCCGGCGATCATGAAGGCGTGGTCGCGGCTCTCCATCTGGCAGGGGCCTGCAATCAGGGAGAAGCGGCCTTTCTGCGAAAAGAGCACACGGCCCTCGCCCTCGCCGACGTGGACTTCGGAATTGGGGCTCATGCTCATCGCTTCACTCCTCGAAGGCAAACAACACGTCTTGCCCAGTGGCATTCGCCACGACCAGGCGATTGTCCTGGCGCAAGAACGGCACGTCATTAGCAGCAAGCACACTCGCTGTCACGGCGAGATCGGTGACGGAAAAGACCACGGAACGACCACGGAGGTCCTGCATGGCACCCCGCTTCGCCGTTGCCGGCCCAGTCGACATCGGATCCTCGATGACCCGAACAATGCCGCTGCGGGTATCATACACGACAGAGTTGCCCTCGCGCCTTCCCTCCGTTGCCAACACCGTCTCCAGCAAGTGACATGCTTCAGCAAGACGGTCTGCAGACAGAACGACCTCACGCAGACCAGACACGCTGTTTGCATGTTGGGCCAGCGCGCCAATCTCGCGGGGAAGCACGTTGATCCGCTGACAGGAAAACATGAAGAACGCCGGCGAAGCGTGATCTGCGGCGAATGCCAGCCGGAAACTGGCCGTGACCTCGCCGCCGGCCGGCAGCGCCAGCTTTCGTGAAAACTCTAAGATCTCTCCGGCAGACACGCCTCTTGCGCGATAGGCGGCGTCTTCCGCGAAGGCATCATCTGTCGCCAACACTACGGCGGACAAACCGCCTTTCGGGAAGATGCCACGCAATTGCCGGTCGCGGCCGGTGAAGACGTTGCCGGCGTCCGCTGATCGGGCATAGGCATCGGGGTCGCCGATCGCGAGTGGCTCAAGATAGGCGCCATCTTCCAGGAAAACGCATGCATTCTCACTACCGAACGGATGGCGTGCATCCGCGGCGACCATGAACCCCAGTCGCTGGAGCGCGGCGCGCGCCTGCGACAGCCCCTCCACGGGCATGACCAGGTGATCGATGATGCGCATGTTCATAGACATTCCTCCACGGCAGGCTAGCGGGAGCGCCTGAGGCTGCCTTTCTGGCCGAGCATTCACGCCGTTGCACGAAAATTTTAACCCTTGCGGAACACATGTGGAACAGATACATTCTGTTCCGTATTTGTTTCACCTCAAAAGGGGCCCGGATGCTCACGCGCAAACAGCAGGAACTGCTTCTCTTCATTCACGAGCGGATGAAGGAATCGGGCGTGCCGCCCTCCTTCGACGAGATGAAGGACGCGCTTGACCTCGCCTCCAAGTCGGGCATTCACCGGCTGATCACGGCACTGGAGGAGCGCGGATTCATCCGTCGCCTTCCGAACCGGGCGCGTGCGCTGGAAGTCATCAAGCTCCCCGAGGCCTATACGAGCAGCCTGCAACCGCGCCGCGGATTTTCCCCGAGCGTCATCGAAGGCAGCCTGGGCAAGCCGAAGCCCGCACCGGCCGCGCCGGTGAAGGCTGCCGCCAACGACGAGGGCACCAGCACCACGGTTCCCGTCATGGGTCGTATCGCGGCCGGCGTGCCGATCTCGGCTATCCAAAACAACACGCATGACATTGCCGTTCCTACGGAAATGCTGGGTGCCGGCGAGCATTATGCGCTGGAGGTGAAGGGCGATTCGATGATCGAAGCCGGGATCCTCGACGGCGATACGGTCATCATTCGCAACGGGCAGACGGCCGGCCCGGGCGACATCATCGTGGCACTGGTGGACGACGAAGAGGCGACCTTGAAACGCTTCCGTCGCCGTGGCGCCTCGATTGCGTTGGAAGCCGCAAACCCCGCCTATGAAACACGCATCCTGCCGGCGGACCGCGTGAAGGTCCAGGGCAAGCTGGTCGGCCTCATTCGCCGCTACCACTGATCAGGCGCGTCAGCGACATAGGGATCGCTCTTCGGCGCGGTCGCTGCGCCAGTCATAGAGGCGATGTTCGGTCCAAGGCCGTCTCGCTCCGGCAATGGCCGCGTTGGCGTTCCATCGTGAAGGGTTTGTGCTGCCGCCGAGGCTGATCTCAAGGGCACCGGTCTTGCGCAACGCGTTGCCGGAGACCAGCAGAGCGCCGGAGCGGCACTCCTCGAACCGAGCACGCCATGTAACAAGGAGACCGGCAAGGTCGCAGCCGAGGCCCGTGATGCGACTGTCTTCGACGCTCGCGGGCTTCACCCCCTCCTTCGTTTTGGCGACGCACCACAAGCTCTTGCGACAGGTGAAACCACCCGGAGGTTCCCCTGCCGCCGCGAGGTCTTGCGCCATCGCCTTTCTTAGTGCCGTCAATTGCTGCGGTTCGAGTACCTGTCACCGATCTTTCGGCAGGAGCGGACCGTCACCACCCGGCGACACAGCTGAAGGAAGCGGCGTAGCGAGCCAATGAGCGCGCTGCCACTGATCGCAGATGAAGGAAGGCGGGCGGGCGCGGTTGGTGGCCGCGGCTGGTCCAACGAGGGCAACCAGCGCACCGTCATCCGATATGAGGATGTCGGGCGGTGGCTTTTTCTGCTCGTACCAACTCAGTTCCGGCGCCTCTATTTGCGCCGGGGCTCCGTAGAGGAAGCCGACCGCACCGATCCTGTCGAAAAATGCGCTGAAGGCAAAGTCATTCAGCCCGGGAAGTGCGGGACCGGATGGCGGCGACAATCTCGCCCGGCCGCGGAGGGTGTCCCTGCATCAAATGGTATGCAGTCCGAGCGGACCAGCAGTACGACATGCTCCGGCGGCCGCTTTAGCGGCGGCTCGAAGGTGTGCCGCATTTTAGGGATAGGGCCAGCGGCCCTCGCCTGCTGCTTCCCTTCGCTCGACCTCGCCCGCCATCATCGTCGGCACCGGTCCGTTCAAGAGGATTGTTCCTGCCCGCGAAGTCGCAACCTGCGCAGTACGGCTCCAGCGAGAAAAAGAGCGGCCCCGACGCCGAAGGGAGGCGCATAGCCTCTCATCCAGTGGGCGGAGAAGCAGCTGAGCGAAAGCAAGCCAAAGACCATCAGCATGAAGACCGCCGGAGGCTCGACGGGTAGCGAAAACCAGGTGACGGCACCGGCGGCGACCAGAACCGGCACCAACAAGAAGTATGCCCAAAGGCCGCCTCGGCCTCGAAAAGAACCCGGAGCCGATCCACCGACATGGAAGATCCATGCATCAAGGATCGAGCTAAGCTGACGGAGCTAGGTCGGGCGGCTGCGGACGATGCTGGAGCACATAGCGGCCGGCCTCGTCTGGAGCAGGCAGCGGAAACTTCTCCAGCCCGAGCGATGACGCCGCGGCCGGATCTGTTTTCTCAACGACCACATTGCCCTGCGGCATCGGCGGCGGCCCCGGCTCCACTACCCGAGCATGCAACTGAGCCTCTTGAAACGCAACCCAAACCTGTGTCGCCAGCCGGGAACATCCAGCTTCGTCCCGCCGCTGTGACTGTTTCTTAACTGCATTCAAGTGCCGGAGGCAAAGGTGATTTCCGCGTTGCACAATTAGACATCAGCAGTGCTTGGCAGCAGCCGCCGGATCATATAGCTACATCCTACGCTTAAATTCTTGTGGCGTTTTGGGACGCCACGCCGCCAACAGGTTGGAGGATCAGCATGACGGATAAAAGCGCAAACTTGGCAGTGGGTGACAACAAGGTCGACCTCGCTGTCAAATCGGGAACCCTCGGCCCGGACGTGATCGACATCGGCAGCCTCTACAAGGAGACCGGCGCCTTCACCTACGATCCAGGTTTCACCTCGACCGCCTCTTGCGAATCCAAGATCACCTTTATCGACGGCGACGAAGGTATCCTGCTACACCGCGGCTACCCGATCGAGCAGCTTGCCGAGCACGGCGATTTCCTCGAAACCTGCTATCTGCTTCTCTACGGCGAACTGCCGACGGCGGCACAGAAGAAGGATTTCGACTACCGCGTCACGCACCACACGATGGTGCACGAGCAGATGTCCCGGTTCTTCACCGGCTTTCGCCGCGATGCGCATCCGATGGCCGTCATGTGCGGCTGCGTCGGCGCGCTGTCAGCCTTCTACCACGACTCCACCGACATCACTGATCCGCATCAGCGCATGGTCGCATCGCTGCGCATGATTGCGAAGATGCCGACGATCGCCGCGATGGCCTACAAGTACCATATCGGTCAGCCCTTCGTTTATCCGAAGAACGACCTCGACTACGCCTCGAACTTCCTGCGCATGTGCTTTGCTGTGCCGTGCGAGGAGTACCAGGTAAACCCGGTTCTGGCGCGCGCCATGGACCGCATCTTCATCCTGCACGCCGACCACGAACAGAATGCGTCCACCTCGACGGTTCGTCTGGCCGGTTCCTCGGGTGCAAACCCGTTCGCCTGCATCGCAGCCGGCATCGCCTGCCTCTGGGGCCCCGCACACGGCGGCGCCAACGAAGCGGCACTCAACATGCTCTCCGAGATCGGCTCGGTCGATCGTATCCCAGAGTACATCGCCCGCGCCAAGGACAAGAACGATCCGTTCCGCCTGATGGGCTTCGGTCACCGCGTCTACAAGAACTACGACCCGCGCGCGAAGATCATGCAGAAGACCACGCACGAGGTTCTGGGCGAGCTCGGTCACAAGGATGACCCGCTGCTGCAGGTCGCGATGGAGCTGGAGCGCATCGCGCTCACCGACGAATACTTCATCGAGAAGAAGCTCTACCCGAACATCGACTTCTATTCGGGCATCACGCTGAAGGCGATGGGCTTCCCGACCACGATGTTCACCGTACTCTTCGCGCTCGCCCGTACCGTCGGCTGGATCGCACAGTGGGCAGAGATGATCGAAGACCCGCAGCAGCGCATCGGCCGTCCGCGCCAGCTCTACACCGGCGCACCGCAGCGCGACTACGTTCCGGTCTCCAAGCGCTGAGGTCCAAAAGGTCGACAAGAAAAAGCCCGGTCAGCCGGGCTTTTTTTGTTCAATGGTCTTTAGCACGATGCCGGCGGCCGCCTCGCCTGGGGGAACGGGCGTCTGGAGACGCAGCCACGTCAGATCATAGCCCTCCAGCATGGCCCGCCGCTGCGCCGTGTCGGATGACAGCCTTTCGGCCCAGCGGAGGAGGCTTCCCCGCCGGACGAACTCGTTGAAGTGCTCAGGGATCAGCGGGTAGTCGGCGATCAGGTTGGGGAGTGCCGCCGACCAAATCTTGATGCGCTTCGACATCAGCGTGATCAGCCAGTCCGCCTTGTAGCTGGAGACTGTCGGAATGCCGCAGAGCGCGAGCTCCAGAAGCACGGTTCCGGAGGCCGCGAGCGCCGCATCCGCATCGGCGAACGCAGCCCATTTGTCTTCCGCCGAAATGCTGATTTCCGGCGTGACCGGAAGCGAGCGGGCAATCTCGCGTATAAGGGCTTCCTGTCGCGGGACCGTTGGCAGCACGAAGCGGGTCGGGCCGTTGCGTTGTTCGAAGTCGGCGGCCGTCTGTCCGAAGACCGGCAACAACTGCCGGATTTCCGCCGCGCGCGATCCTGGAAGGAGCATAATGGTTCGACGGTCGTCCGGCTGTTTCACCGGCATCTGAGAACGCAGGGCCCGCACCTTCAGCACGGCTGGATCGCTCGTCAGCCGGTGTCCAACAAATGTGGTTGGCGGTCCGCCGAGCCTTTCCATTGCCGGCGGCTCGAAGGGGAGTACCGCCAGGACGTGATCGATATAGGGCACCATCGCCCGCGCGCGGTACTCCTTCCAGGCCCAGACGCTGGGGCAGACATAGTCGATGATGGGAAGATCCGGCAGCGCCGCCCTCACCCGCTTTGCCACCCTATGGGTGAAGTCTGGGCTGTCGATGATGACGAGAACATCCGGCCGGCCTAAGATGATCGCATCCGCCGTCTGGCTGATGCGGCGCATCAGCTGCGGCAGGCGCTGCAGCACCTGCGTGAGCCCCATGATGGAAAGCTCAGAGAAGTCGAAGAGCGAGCGCAGACCTTCCGCCTGCAGAGCGTCGCCGCCGACGCCGACGATCTCGATTGGGCCGGAACGAGCCGCCTTCAACGCCGCGACGAGATCGGCTCCCAGCAAGTCTCCAGAAACCTCACCGGCGACCACGGCGACCTTCAGCGGAGCGTCCGACATCACAATCCTTCCTTCGGCAGCCTGGTGTCGATCCCGCAGACGAACACGCCGGCATCCGCAGCGGCGGCGATAACGGCCTGCTCGTCAAGAACCAGAGCGCGCCCCGCCTCGACTGCAATCCCGGCAAGGCCTGCACGCGCAGCGTGAGCCACTGTAGAGATTCCGATGGCGGGAAGATCGGCTCGTATATCCTGTTGCGGCTTGCACAACTTGACCAGCACGCCACGACGGCGGCGGGAGATGCGGCCCTCTTCCCGGAGTGCTGCCACGCGATCCAACATGCGGTCGGTTCCTTCGACGCCTTCGAGCGCCACAACCCGTCCGCCGACGCTGACGGCCCCCTGGCCTATGTCGAGTTCGCCCAATGCCCGCGCTGCCTTGATGCCTTCCTCGATATCGCGCAGATCGTCGGCCGAGGGGTTGGCCTCGGTCAAGGCTCCGGTTCTGGCAAGGAGGTTTGGCGCAATGTCATGTGCCCCGATCACACGGCAGCCCATCCCCTCGAACAGCCGGATCACCATCTGCAGCACCGTGTCGTCGCCGCCGGACATAAGCGTGCGCACGACCGCCGGCACACGGATCAGCGTCTTGATGGTAGGGCGAATGTCGCGCCATTCCGGCCGACGCCGGACGGCGCCCGACATGACAACGCGGCCGACACGTTTCTCGCGGAGAAAGCGCTCGATACCTGCCAAGTCACCGACGCCGACCTGCAGGGTCTCAAAGTCTGCGAAGTCCTGATCGGCCTCATCGGAGAGCGCGATGATTACGGGATCCTCGCCGGAAGCCCGCGCAGCCTGCGCGAGATAGAGCGGCAAATGTCCCCAGCCGGCGACAATCGCGAGCCGCCCCTTCTCGTCCGGCCGCGCCAGGTCGGCCATGGCGTCAGGCTTTGCCGCGGAAGGGAGAGGAAAGCGCGCGGTCGCTGTCGGCGGCGATGAAATTCAGGATCTCCATCACTTCCGGGCAGTCGGCATATTCGTCTCGGATGGCAGCAGCGTTCGTCCGAATGTTGCCCTCGCCTTCAAAGATCTGCTTGAAGGCGCGGCGGACCCGGTGGATCGTGGCGCGTTCAATGCCGGCGCGCGTCATGCCGACCACGTTTAAGCCGGCGAGGATGCCGGGATTCCCGTTCAGCATGCCGTACGGAATAACGTCATAGTTGACTGCAGACAGGCCCCCAATGAAGGCATTGCGGCCGATGCGACCGAACTGATGGACCGCGCACCCCCCACCGAGGATGGCATGATCGCCGACCTTCACATGGCCGGCCAGCATCACGTTGTTCGACATGATGATGCCGCTGCCGAGGATGCAATCATGCGCAACGTGCGAGTTTGCCAGCAGCAGACAGTTGTTGCCGACCACGGTCTTGCCGCCACCGCCGACCGTGCCGGTGTTGATGGTCACACCTTCGCGCATCGTGCAGTTTTCACCGATGGTCAGGGTGGAGTCCGCACCCGCCTCGTGCAGGCTCTGCGAGACGCCGCCAATGACGGCCATCGGGTGGATCTTAGAGCCGCGGCCGATCTCGGTCTTGCCATTCACTACCGCGTGGGAAACGAGCTGCACGTCGTCCTTCAGCACGACCTCAGGGCCGACGGTGCAGAAAGGACCGATCGAGACATTTTCACCGATCACGGCGCCGTCATCGACAACCGCCAACGGGTGGATGCGGGCGCTGGACGCGATACGGCTCATGATGCGTCCTTGCGGCGGATCATGGCGCCGATATCAGCCTCGGCCACGAGCGAACCGTCCACCATCGCGTCGCAGTGGAATTTCCAGATATTGCCGCGCTGCTTCTGCTTCTTGACGTGAAACTCCACGCGATCTCCCGGGACTACAGGTCTGCGGAACCGCGCGTTGTCGATGGTCATGAAGTAAACCAGATTACCCGCCTCGCCTTCCTTGCGCGCACAGATGGCACCTGCCGTCTGCGCCATGCCCTCGATCAGCAACACGCCCGGCATGATCGGCTGCTCGGGAAAGTGGCCGGTGAAATGCGGCTCGTTTGCGGTGACGTTCTTGATGCCGATCGCGGAATCGTCGCCGTCGATCTCGATGATCCGGTCAACGAGCAGGAAGGGATACCGGTGCGGCAACAACTTCATGATCTCAAGGATGTCTGCAGCACCCAAGGTTGCGCCCGTCACTTCACTCATTCCTGTCTCCTTTGAGCTTGGCCCGCTCGTCGGACCGCGCCATCGCCTCTGCCACATCGCGCAGGAAGTCCTTAAGAGGCCTCGCGGGTACGCCGCCATAGCGCGCGCCTGCCGGAACGTCGGCAATGACGCCGCTCATTGCGGCAATCTGGGCGCCGTCGCCGATGGTGATATGGCCATTGATGCCGGACGCGCCGCCGATCATTACGCCGTTGCCGATCGTCGTTGATCCGGCAATGCCGACGCCGCTGACGATGCCGCAGTGACGCCCGATGCGCACGTTGTGTCCAATCTGGACCAGATTGTCGATCTTGGTACCCTCGCCGACGACTGTGTCATCCATCGTGCCACGATCGATTGTCGTATTGGCACCTATCTCAACGTTGTCCTGTACGATCACGCGGCCGATCTGCACGATCTTGAGCATGCCGCGTGGCCCGGGAGCATAGCCGAAACCGTCCTGGCCGATGCGTGCGCCGTTATGGATGATGACACCATTGCCGAGCAGTGCTGCGATCACCGTCGCCCCTGGGGCAATGGCACAGTCACGTCCGATCTTCACGTCGGCGCCGATCACCGCGCCAGCACCGATACGTGTTCCGCTGCCGATCTCTGCCCGCGCGCCAATCACAGCCATCGGCTCGATTTCGACGCCCGGCTCAAGCTGCGCCGTCGGATCAACATGAGCTGCCGGATGCACGCCCGTTGAACCAGAAACGACAGCGCCCGGCCGCAAGGCAGCCGGATGGAGAAGCGCGCCCGCCATGGCGAACGCCGTCTCCGGCTTTGCCGTCAGCAATACGGGAATGTTGTCGGGGATGATCGGACGAATGGCGGGTTCGCAGATGATCGCCGATGCATGACAGGAGGCAAGATCGCCGCGGCCCTTGCGCGAGCGCAAATAGCAGACTTGGCCTTCCGCTGCCCGTGCGACAGGCGCGACAGAACGAATACGGCGGTTGCCCGCCGAATCGTCAAGCAGTTCAGCCCCCAGATGAGATGCCAGCTCGCGCAGACTTATCCCATCGTGGGGCGGAAAGAATTGGTTGAACTCCATCAGGTCAAACAACTCCAGAACAGAATTTGACCGCAGTTCTGGTCAGCGAAGATCAGAACTGGTTCGCCATGCTGAACCGGAACTGCTGCTCCTCGTCGAAGTCTTCCTTGACCACCGGGAACGCATAGTCGACCCGGATTGAGCCGAACGGCGACGCCCACTGGATGCCCGCCCCCACGGATGCGCGCCAGGACATGTCCGTGCCGACAGCGCCAGCACTGTTGCCAACGTCGTTGCCATAGAGCGTTCCGGCATCGGCGAAGACTGCACCACGAAGGCCGAAATCTTCAGGGAACGCCGGCATCGGGAACGTTGCCTCAGCCGAGGCCGTGAAGTAAGTCGTGCCGCCCAATGGGTCGCCATTGGGCATCCGCGGACCGATGCCGTTGTTCTCGAAGCCGCGCACCAAACGACCGCCGAGCATGAACTGGTCGAAGACGTTCAGATTGTCGCCAGTTCCCACAACGTGACCACCGCCGACAGCTACCGAACCAATGATGTCCGCTTCGTCAGACAACAGGTGGAAATAGCGGGCCCGACCATAGATCTTGTAGAATTCGGAGTCACCACCGAGACCAGCGTACTCGTGCGTGATCGAGGCATAGATGCCTTCGCGCGCCAGCGTATTGCTGTCGAGGGTGTTGTAGGTCAGCGTCTGGGAGACGGACGATTGCGTGAAGTCGCCCTGCTCCACGAGAGCGCGATAGGGCGCAGAAAGACCTGTCTGCCAATCGCCGTCACCCGAATACTCGATATCCTTGTAGGTGTAACGGAACGTCGTCGCCAGATCTTCCGTGATCGGCGCGGTCACGCGCAGCGTGAAGCCCTGCTCATCGTAGTCGTAGTAATCCTCCGAAGAGGTCTGGCTCTTGAAGACATCGAAGCCGGCGGCAAGGCGGTAGCCGAGGAAGTAAGGCTCGGTGAACGACAGCGAGTAGCTGCGCGCGTCATCGAGACCGCCACCGACAGCAACACGGATGAACTGGCCGCGGCCGAGGAAGTTCTTTTCTTCGACCGACGCTTCGAGGATCAGGCCATCGCCGCCCGCGGAGTAGCCGGCACCAACACCGAAGGAGCCGGTCGGCTGATCTTCGACGTCAACCACGACCACGACGCGATCCGGAGCGGAGCCCTGCGAGGTCGAGATATTGACCGTGGTGAAATAGCCGAGAGCCTCAAGCCGGCGCTTTGCCCGCGAGATCATCTGCTGATTGAAGGCGTCGCCTTCGCTGAAGTCAAACTCGCGGCGGATGACGTAGTCACGCGTGCGGGTGTTACCGCGGATCTCGATGCGCTCGACATAGGCGCGCTCGCCCTGATCGACGAGATAGGAGACACCGATCGTCTGGTTGCCGAAATTGCGGTCGCCGCGCGGCGTGACGCGTGCGAACGGGTAGCCCGCCGAAGCGACGCGCTGCGAGATGGCTTCCATCGACTTCTGGACTTCCGCCGCATCATAGGTGTCGCCGGTCCGGGTGCGCACCAGTCCCTGAAGATCCTGCGAGTCGACACCCTCGACCGTCGATTCCACGACGACGTCACCGAAGCGGTAGCGTGCACCTTCTTCAACCGTGAACGTAATGTTGTACTGGTTGGTCGTCTCGTCCAGAACCGCGTCGGAGGAAATGATGCGGAAGTCGGGATAGCCGTGATTGTAGTAGAACTGGCGCAGCGCATCCTCGTCGGCGCGCAGCTTGTCCGGGTTGTAGACATCCTTGCGGGTCAGGAAGGACAGCGGACCGGATTCCTTCGTCAGGATCACCGACTGAAGACGGCCATCACCATAGGCCTGGTTGCCGACGAAATTGATGTTCGCGATCTTGGTGCGGTCGCCTTCGTTGATAACGAAGGCAAGGTTTACGCGACCTTCGCCCACCGGAACAACCTGGGTCGTGACTTCGATGTCGCTGCGACCGATGGCCGAGTAGGCTTCGCGCAAACGCTCGATGTCGGCATTGACCAGCTCCTGGCTATACGGACCAAGGGGCTGGGTTTGGACGACGGCAGCGAGCTTGTCATCCTTGATCTTGCGGTTGCCGTTGAAGACCACCTGGTTGACGAGCTGGTTTTCGCTGACGCTGACTACTAGCGTGCTTCCGGAAACCGCGATGCGGACGTCGGAGAAATAGCCGGTGGAGTAGAGACGCTTAACCGACTCGTCGATATCGGCATTCGTGAAGCTTACGCCCGGACGGATCGTGAGGTTGGCTCGAACGGCTTCCTCGCCAGCGCGCTGAGCACCTCGCACCTGAACGTTGCGGATGACGGCGGCCTCTGCGACCGACGCGGAAGCGAGAACCGAGACGCCAGCACCCGAGGCAACAACACTAGCAGACAGCGCAAACGCCGATACCGCGTTCAAAAACCTTGAACCAGCCTTCATTTCAATTCTTACCTTTTCCCGTTGTCCCTCGGCGGGTGAAGCCCGACTCCGGCCACACGTGTGTCGTTTTACCTGCTTTTACCCTACAAGCAAGGCATCGCGTTAAATTCTGTTTACTTCACAGGGAGGCGTGGCTGCGAGGCCACGCCATGTTCAAAATACGGTAAATAAACAGTTTTAATCAAATTCAGCCCATCCACCGGCCAAAGGTGTCGTTCCACGTGGCGAAGACCATGAGTGTCAGGATCATGGCAAGCCCGAAGCGGAAAACGACCTCCTGCACCCGCGGGCTCAGCGGGCGCCCCCGGACTGCTTCCAAGGCGTACATCAGCAGGTGGCCGCCATCAAGAACGGGAATCGGGAAGAGGTTCATCAGGCCCAAGGATACAGAGATGACCGCCGCAAAATTGAGGAGCGCAGAAATACCGAGCGTCGCCATCTGGCCGGTGGTCTCGGCGATCCGGATCGGCCCGCCAATCTGGTCGGCGCTCATCCGTCCGGTAAAGATATTGCCGAGATAGTTGAACGTTCCGGTGATGATGTGGCCGGTCTCGCGCACGCCCTCGCCGATCGCGGCCAGCGGCGAGTAGGTCTCAAGCCGGAAGTTGCCCCTCTCTGCGTTCGTCACGATGCCGATCTGACCGAGCTCAATCTTATTGCCGAACTGGTCTGTGATCTCGGTGCGTTGCGGCACCATCGGCAGGTCGAGTTCGCGACCATCGCGCTCAACTGTTACGACAATCTGCGTCTGCGGCCGAACCGCCACATAACGCCGGACGTCATCGAAGGTGCGGATCTTCTCACCGTCAAGCGCAACCAAGAGATCACCCGGCTCGACACCGGCCTCGGCGGCCGCGCTTTCCGGGCGTACCTCTGCCACGACGGGATCGGCGATCATCCTGCCATAGGTTGAAAACAGCACCGCGAAGATGGCGATCGCCAGGAGAAAGTTAGCAATCGGTCCGGCGGCGACGGTGGCTGCCCGCTTCCACAGCTTGGCGCCGGCGAGGGTTTCAGCGCGCTCGGCTTCCGTCAGTCCGGCAAGGTTGGCCGAAGCGGGCGTGCTTGCGGCATCCTCGTCGCCGAAGAACTTTACGTAACCGCCCAATGGAATCGCCGATAGCTTCCAGCGTGTCCCGTGCCCATCAGTGAAGCCAAGCAGCTCGGGTCCGAATCCCACCGAGAAGGCCGTCACGCGAATGCCGCACCAGCGCCCAACCAGGTAGTGGCCCATCTCATGGATGAACACCAGCACCGACAGGACGATGATGAAGGGGATGATATAGCCCGTGAGCAGCCCGATGATAGCCATCATGTTTTCCGTTTCGTCGTTCAGTCCGCCCGCACGCGCCGGCATCAAAGGCCGAACAGGAACTCGGCCACCGTCACATCAACATGGCCCCTGAGCGGTCCCGACACAAGCGCCAGCAGGAACAAGACGAAGCCTGCGCACACCAAGCCGTCCACCCTGTCCATGACGCCGCCGTGGCCCGGAATCATGTGGCTGGAGTCCTTCACGCCGAAGCGCCGCTTGATGAAGGATTCAAAGAGGTCGCCGATCTGGCTGGCAACGGAGAGAATGAAGGCCAGCACCACGATCCAGAGTGAGACGCGGCCGAAGAACGCAAGCGTCAACGCCGCTCCTGCGATAACCGCCGAAACCGTGCCGCCGATCGCGCCAGACCAGGTCTTGCCGGGAGAGATCCGCGGCGCAAGCTTTGGCCCTCTCAGGGCGCGGCCGATGAAATAGGCCAGAATATCGGTTGCCCAGACAACGGCGAAAAGAAATAGGATGGCGGCCAGTCCGGGCGCCCCACCCTGCCGCACCGCGGCAAGCGACACGCCGCTCAAGCCGGCGTAGAGAAGACCGCCGGGAAGCCACCACGTGCCGCCGCCGATCATCACCATCAGTGCGACGGTGATGGCGAACCCGCTCAGCAGCGGCATGCTCATGTCCGGGTCGCCGAAGGCGATATTGGCCGCAAGCAGGATCACTGCCACCCACGCAACAAGGTTTCCGGTGAAGTTGCGCTCCGTCAGACGGGTGATTCTCGACCATTCGAAGTAGACGAGAAGAGCGATGGCGGCGGCCAACATCTGGAACGGCAAGCCGCCGAACCAGGTTGCCGCAAGGACGACGGCAGCCATGACGATGCCCGACAGGACGCGCTGCTGGAGTTCGGGGCTCATCAGCCAACCACCGCTGTGGTCGTCAACTGTGACAGGCCGCCGAAACGACGGTCTCTCGAGGCAAAGATGCGCAGCGCGTCATGAAACTGCTGGCGGTCGAAATCAGGCCAATAGCAAGGTAGGAAGACGAATTCGGAATAGGCCGCCTGCCACAGAAGGAAGTTGGAAAGGCGTTCCTCTCCGCTTGTGCGGATGATCAGGTCCGGATCCGGTATGTCTGCCGTATCCAGGCGCTCGCTGATCATCTCGGGGCTCACCTCGTCCGGCTTGATCGACCCCGCCTGCACCTCCTTGGCAATCTTGGCGACGGCACGGGCGATCTCGTTGCGAGAGCCGTAGTTGAACGCGATGACCAACGTCATTGCCGTGTTGTTACGCGTCGTCTCCTCGGCCTCGAGCAGCAGCGGCAATATATCGCTGCGCAAGTTTTCGCGCTCGCCGATGATGCGTATACGGATGTTCTCGCGGTGAAGGTCCGCCAGGTCGCGCCGGATGAAGCGGCGCAGCAGGCCGAGCAGATCCTCGACTTCACTTTCCGGGCGGCTCCAATTTTCAGAGGAGAAGGCGAACAGAGTGAGATACTTCACTCCGGCCTCGCCCGCCGCCCGCACCGTCTCGCGAACCGTCTCGACCCCCTTATTGTGGCCGATGGTGCGCGGAAGCCCCCGCTGTTTCGCCCAGCGGCCATTGCCGTCCATGATGATGGCGACATGCTCAGGAATGACGGGAAGATCGAGGTTGGCCATCGTGTATCCGATTATCGGGCGAGAGGCGTGCCGGCGCAGGGTGAGCCTACACCTGCATGATTTCTTTTTCTTTCTCGGCGAGCAAGCGGTCGACCTCGGAAATTGTGTCGTCCGTCATCTTCTGCACACGGTCGGAGAGCGAGCGGCTTTCATCCTGACCGATGTCGCCATCCTTCTCGGCCTTTTTCAGATCATCCATGCCGTCGCGACGAACGTGACGGATGGCAACCTTGGCCTTCTCGGCATAGTCGTGCGCCACCTTAACCAAAGACTTGCGGCGCTCTTCGTTCAGCTCCGGCAGCGGGATGCGCAGGTTTTGACCGTCGACGATCGGGTTGAGACCCAGGTTTGATTCCCGGATGGCGCGGTCGACGGCGCCGACCATGGACTTGTCCCAGATCGAAACGCCGAGCATACGGGGTTCTGGAACCGTGATGTTGGCAACCTGGTTCAGCGGAACCCGCGAACCATAGGCCTCAACCATCACAGGATCGAGAATGTTGGCCGAGGCACGGCCTGTCCGCAGCGATGCGATGTCGCTCTTGAAGGCGTTGATCGCGCCGTCCATGCGCCGCTTGATGTCGTTGAGATCGATTGCTCCACTCATCACTCTACTCCCGTCTTTGCATCATTAAGGCCCGCGGGCCTCGTATCAGTTGTCGGAAACGATGGTCTTGCGGCCACCACCGGTCAAGATATCGGCGAAGCCACCCTTCTCGTGGATCGAGAACACGATGATCGGAATGGCGTTCTCGCGGGCCAACGCCACGGCTGCCACATCCATCACTGCAAGACCCTTTTCCAGCACCTCGCCATGCGTCAGCTGCTCAAAGCGCGTAGCGGTCGGATCCTTCTTTGGATCCGCGGAATAGATGCCGTCGACCTGCGTTCCCTTAAAGATCGCCTCCGCACCGATCTCGGCGGCGCGCAGCGCTGCGGCCGAATCGGTCGTGAAGAACGGATTGCCGGTGCCGCCGGCAAAGATCACCACCCTGCCCTGCTCCAGGTGATGGAGCGTGCGGAGCTGGGTGAAGCTCTCGCAGATCTCGGGCATGGCGATGGCGGAAAGCACCACCGTGTCGATGTCGAGCTTGCGCAACGAGGTTGCGAGCGCCAACGCGTTGATCACCGTCGCCAGCATGCCCATGTGATCACCGGTCACGCGGTCACCGCCCTTGGAGGCGACCGCTACGCCGCGGAAGATGTTCCCGCCGCCGACCACGACGCCGACCTCTACGCCCATGGCTCTTGCCTCGGCGATATCGGAGGCAATACGGTCTGCAACTGCCACATCGATCCCGAATCCCTGACTTCCCATCAAAGCTTCACCAGAGGCTTTAAGAAGGACTCGCTTGTAGATGGGCTGGGGGGACATGGTTACTCCTGACTGTCAATCGGGTTGCCGATACACGAAGGGCACCGCGTTGTCACGCGGTGCCCTTGCGCTTTTGCCGGGATAGTGCGGCGACAATCAGCCCTTGGCAGCAGCTGCCACTTCGGCTGCGAAGTCGGACTCTTCCTTCTCGATGCCTTCACCGAGCAGCAGGCGAACCATGCCGGTGACTTCGATCGGAGCGCCGACTTCCTTTTCGGCCTCCTTGACGGCTGCACCAACCGTCAGGTCCGGGTTGATGACGAAAGCCTGCGAGAGAAGAGCAACTTCCTCAAAGAACTTGCGCATGCGGCCTTCGACCATCTTCTCGATGATGTTGTCCGGCTTGCCCGAAGCGCGGGACTGTTCGATGAAGACGTTGCGCTCGCGTTCGGCAACGGCTGCGTCGACTTCCTCGGCGCGGATGGCGAGCGGCGCGGTTGCCGCAACGTGCATGGCGATCTGGCGGCCGATGGCAGCAAGAGCATCCTTGTTGCCGGTCGACTTCAGCGCAACCAGAACGCCGAGCTTGCCGAGGTTGTCGGCAACAGCGTTGTGGATGTAGGTGGCGACGACGCCGTCTTCGACCGACAGAAGGGCCGAACGGCGCAGGCTCATGTTCTCGCCGATGGTGGCAACCGCATCCTTAATGGTGTCGGTGACGGACTTGCCGGATGCCGGATAGGTCGCAGCACCGATCGCATCGGTCGAGCCGTCGGTGGAGAGAGCCACCTGGGCAACGCCGCGAACGAGATCTTGGAAGGCATCGTTACGGGCAACGAAGTCGGTTTCGGAATTGACTTCGACGACGACGGCCTTGGTGCCGGCGCTCGCAATGCCGATCAGGCCTTCGGCGGCGGTGCGGCCGGACTTCTTGTCGGCCTTGGCGATGCCCTTGGCGCGCAGCCAGTCGATTGCTGCTTCCATGTCGCCGTTGTTTTCAGCAAGCGCCTTCTTGCAGTCCATCATGCCTGCGCCAGACTTCTCGCGCAGTTCCTTCACCATTGCGGCTGTGATTTCGGTCATTGTGTGCCTCTTGTTTGCAAGATCGCCTCAGCCGGAAGAACGTCGGCGAAGGCAGCGTTGGGGACGAATGTACCCGTAAGTATGACAGGGTCATGAAGACCGTCTTCGGGGAGGAGCGCCTCGACCCGAATCTGGGAGGCGGCAATGACGCCGCCTCTCGATTGGATTAGGCCTGAGCCTCGGTTTCGGCCTCGCCTTCGAGCGCCGGCTCGACCGGAGCTTCGGCGGATGCGCCAAGATCGCGGCCGGAAGCACCCTGCTGGCGTGCAATACCGTCGATCGCTGCACGAGCAACCAGGTCGCAGTAGAGAGCGATGGCGCGCGAGGCGTCGTCGTTACCCGGGATCGGGTAGTCGATCAGGTCCGGATCGCAGTTGGAGTCGATGATGGCGACGACCGGGATGCCCAGACGCTTCGCTTCATCGATCGCGATCTTTTCCTTGTTGGTGTCGATGATGAACATCAGGTCCGGCGTGCCGCCCATGTCGCGGATACCGCCGAGAGCCTTTTCCAGCTTCTCGCGTTCGCGCTCGAGGTTCAGACGCTCCTTCTTGGTGAAGCCGGAAGCTTCCGAACCGAGGATCTCGTCGAGCTTGCGCAGACGAGCGATCGAGTTCGAGATCGTCTTCCAGTTCGTCATCATGCCGCCGAGCCAGCGGGCGTTGACGTAGTACTGAGCCGAACGCTTCGCCGAATCGGCGATCAGCTCGGAAGCCTGACGCTTGGTGCCGACGAAGAGAACGCGGCCGCCACGGGCAACGGTGTCCGAAATGACCTGCAGAGCGCGCGAGAGCATCGGCACGGTCTGAGCAAGATCAATGATATGGATGTTGTTACGGTCGCCGAAGATGTACGGCTTCATCTTCGGGTTCCAGCGGTGGGTCTGGTGGCCGAAGTGAACACCAGCTTCCAGAAGCTGGCGCATGCTGAAATCAGGCAATGCCATGCCTTTTTCTCCTTTTCCGGTTGAACCTCCGCAAGGCGAACAGCACCCTCTTCGAGAATGCCACCGGTCGGAACGGTCCGGATTTCTCCCGGACAATCCCATGCCTTACGTGTGGAATGGTGCTGCGCATACAGCCGATCCCGGCGAAACGCAAGGGCGAGGACTGAATTTGTGGAGCTTCAGTGCGGAAACGTGTTCAGTCCGTCTGGGCCGCCAGCTGCTTCATTTCCACCAGCACCGAATCCTCGTCACCGGACGCAATGCGATGGATATCGCTGATAACATACCGGCCGTCCTCCGCCACGACGTCGAAACGGACTTCGTTTACGCTTTCCTGCAGTTCCGGCTGGTCGAGGCAGCGCCAGAGCTTGAAGGTGACTTTTACCCGGGTTACGCCGCCCTGCTCCGGATCTGCCTTGATGTTCACGTCTTCCAGCGGGCATCCGTCCTGGGAGGCTGTGACAACATCATAGCCGAAGGGATCACCTGGCCCGCCGTCGTCGGTCTCGTAGGCCGGGCGCTTGGCGGCTTCGGCATAGGCAGCCTGAAACTCGCGGCTGAACAGCCGTTGCAGCGGCTGAGGATCGAAGATGTAGCTCCATTCGTTTTCGACACTCCCCCAGTTTCGAGCGGTGACATCCATCACCTCCTTCACGGGGTCGGTTGTGTCGGCAGCAAAAGCCACGTTTGCGACAAGGGTGACGGTGGCGGCAAGGGTGATGATCCGCATGGCAGGGTTCCGGAGAGTCGAATGTTCCGCAGATTATCCAAGGCGTCAGGATTGGCAACGCCGCAGGCGCACCAACGCACGACACAAACGACCACCAAGACCAGTGAATGGCTTTGCGTCGCAGGCCGTCGATGCTATAGGCCAGCCCATCCATGTCCAAACCGCCGGGAAAGCGCTTCCGGCCAGTGTCCGAAGAGGAATCCATGCAAAAGATCAAGGTAGCCAATCCGGTCGTCGATCTCGACGGCGACGAGATGACCCGCATCATCTGGCAGTTCATCAAGGACAAGCTGATCCTGCCCTACCTCGATCTTGACATCGAGTACTACGACCTCTCGGTCCAGAACCGCGATGCAACGAACGATCAGGTGACGGTCGATGCGGCGCACGCGATCAAGAAGCACGGCGTCGGC
The DNA here is from genome assembly GCF_022968135.1 of Pseudorhizobium tarimense. GTDB lineage: Bacteria > Pseudomonadota > Alphaproteobacteria > Rhizobiales > Rhizobiaceae > Neorhizobium > Neorhizobium tarimense. The sequence continues at coordinate 58,811 of NZ_JALJRA010000014.1, read as the reverse complement.
ATCAAGTGCGCGACGATCACACCGGACGAAGGCCGCGTCGAAGAGTTCGGCCTGAAGCAGATGTGGAAGAGCCCGAACGGCACGATCCGCAACATTCTCGGCGGCGTCATCTTCCGCGAGCCGATCATCTGCAAGAACGTGCCGCGCCTGGTTCCGGGCTGGACGCAGCCGATCGTTGTCGGCCGCCACGCTTTCGGCGACCAATACCGCGCCACCGACTTCAAGTTCCCAGGCAAGGGCAAGCTGACCATCAAGTTCGTTGGTGAAGACGGCCAGGTGATCGAGAAGGAAGTGTTCGACGCTCCTGGCGCCGGCGTTGCCATGGCGATGTACAACCTCGACGAATCGATCCGCGAATTCGCCCGCGCCTCGATGATGTACGGCCTGATGCGCAAGTGGCCGGTCTACCTGTCGACCAAGAACACCATCCTGAAGGCCTATGACGGCCGCTTCAAGGACCTCTTCGAGGAAGTCTACCAGACCGAGTTCAAGGCCAAGTTCGACGAAGCCGGCATCACCTACGAACACCGCCTGATCGACGACATGGTCGCGTCTGCACTGAAGTGGTCCGGCGGCTATGTCTGGGCCTGCAAGAACTATGACGGTGACGTGCAGTCGGATACGGTTGCGCAGGGCTTCGGTTCGCTCGGCCTAATGACTTCCGTGCTGCTGACGCCGGATGGCAAGACTGTCGAAGCGGAAGCCGCCCACGGTACCGTGACGCGTCACTATCGCCAGCACCAGAAGGGCCTCGAGACCTCGACCAACTCGATCGCCTCCATCTTCGCCTGGACCCGTGGTCTTGCCCACCGCGCAAAGCTCGACGACAACGCGGACCTCGCGAAGTTCGCAACGACGCTCGAAAAGGTCTGCGTCGACACGGTCGAAGCCGGCTACATGACCAAGGATCTGGCGCTCCTAATCGGTCCCGACCAGCCGTGGCTCTCCACCACCGCCTTCCTCGACAAGGTGGACGAGAACCTCAAGAAGGCTATGGCTGCCTGAGCAGGCGCTCCATCACACCATAAGCTTGACCGGCGGAAAGTGATTTCCGCCGGTTTTTCTTTGGCACAATAAAGACGACTTGATTCTGCCGAGCGTTTATGTAGAACATAAACAGAACATTAGCGGGAGCGGAATGATGGAAGACCTGATCCTCTACACAAACCCGATGTCGCGCGGGCGGATTGCGCGCTGGATGCTTGAGGAAGTGGGCGTCCCTTACCGGCGAGAAGTGCTCACCTTCGGCGGCACGGTGAAGAGCCCGGACTATCGCCGCACCAACCCGATGGGGAAGGTCCCGACCTTAATTCATGGCCGTAAGATCGTCACCGAATGCGCTGCCGTCTGCGCTTATCTGGCGGACGCGTTTCCGCAAGCCGGGCTTGCGCCACCACCGGCAGAACGCGCGGACTACTACCGCTGGCTCTTCTTTGCTGCTGGTCCGTTGGAGGCAGCCGTTACCAATCGTGCGCTCGGCGTCAAGGTGCCGGAAGACCGGCGGCAAATGGTCGGATATGGCAGCTATGAGAACGTGATGGACACGCTCGAAGCAGCGCTCTCGGGCAAGACCTATATTGCTACCGAGCGGTTCACCGCAGCAGACGTTTATGTCGGCTCACACCTTATGTGGGGCCTGCAGTTCGGCTCGATCGACAAGCGTCCGGCGTTCGAGGCCTATGTGGAACATCTTCACTCACGGCCTGCACATCTGCGCGCGGCCGAGCTTGATGACGCCGATATGCAGGAACTGCAGGCAAGCTAGTGACGGAGAGCGTCAGGCGGCCAGGCCCGGCGCCTCGTAGCCGGTCCGCTCCACGTACTCACGATATCCACCATCATAGCGGTGAACGCCGTCTGCCGAGATCTCCAGCACGCGGTTGGAAAGCTCCGACAGGAAGTGCCGATCGTGGCTGACGAACAGCATCGTCCCTTCGTATTCGGAAAGCGCCTTGATCAGCATTTCCTTCGTGTCGAGGTCGAGGTGGTTGGTCGGCTCGTCGAGAACGAGGAAGTTCGGCGGATCGAAGAGCATGGCGGCCATGACCAGCCGCGCCTTCTCGCCGCCGGACAGGACGCGGCACTTCTTCTCCACGTCGTCACCTGAGAAGCCGAAGCAGCCGGCTAGCGTACGCAGCGTCCCCTGCCCGGCGCGTGGGAATTCCGATTCCAGCCACTCGAACACCGTCTGTTCGCCATCCAGCAGATCCATGGCGTGCTGGGCGAAATAGCCCATCTTGACGCTGGCGCCGATCGCAACCGTGCCCTGATCCGGCTCGGCCGATCCGGCAATCAACTTCAGCAGCGTCGACTTTCCCGCACCGTTCACGCCCATGATGCACCAGCGCTCCTTGCGGCGGATCATGAAATCGAGCCCGTGATAGATCGCCCGGCTGCCATAGGCCTTGTGCACGCCCTTTAGGCTCGCCACGTCCTCGCCGGAACGCGGCGCCGGCTGGAACTCAAAGGCGACCGACTGGCGCCGGCGCGGCGGCTCCACCCGCTCGATCTTGTCGAGCTTCTTGACTCGGCTCTGCACCTGCGCCGCATGGCTGGCGCGCGCCTTGAAGCGCTCGATAAACTTGATCTCCTTGGCAAGCATCGCCTGCTGGCGTTCGAATTGCGCCTGCTGCTGCTTCTCGTTCTGCGCCCGCTGCTGCTCATAGAAGCCGTAATCGCCGGCATAGGAATTGAGCGAGCCGGCGTCGATCTCGATGATCTTGTTGACGATGCGGTTCATGAACTCGCGGTCGTGCGACGTCATCAAAAGCGCGCCGTCGTAGTTCTTCAAAAACTGCTCCAGCCAGATCAGGCTCTCCAGGTCGAGGTGGTTCGACGGTTCGTCGAGCAGCATCACATCCGGGCGCATTAGGAGGATGCGGGCGAGTGCCACGCGCATCTTCCAGCCGCCTGACAGCTTGCCGACATCGCCGTCCATCATTTCTTGGCTGAAGGACAGGCCGGCGAGAACTTCCCGGGCGCGGCTCTCGAGCCCATAGCCATCCAACTCCTCGTAACGCGCCTGCACCTCACCGTAGCGTTCGATGATCTGGTCCATCTCGTCCATGCGGTCGGGATCGACCATGGCGGCCTCCAGCTCCCGCAGTTCGGCGGCGACGCTGCTGACGGGTCCTGCCCCGTTCATCACCTCCGTGACGGCGCTCACCCCGGACATTTCGCCGACGTCCTGGTTGAAGTAGCCGATGGTCACGTTCTTCTCGACGGCCACCTGCCCCTCGTCGGGAGCCTCCTGGCTGGTAATCATGCGAAACAGCGTCGTCTTGCCGGCCCCGTTGGGGCCGACCAAGCCGATCTTTTCGCCACGATTGAGCGCAGCCGACGCCTCAATATACAGGATGCGGTGGCTGTTGGACTTGCTGATGTTTTCGATGCGGATCATGGCGAAGCACTTTGCGAGGTGACAACAAAAAAGCCGGATCGTTGCCGACCCGGCTTCCTTATGTATGCGATATGGAGATTACTCGGCGCTGTCGTCAGCAGCCTTCTTCTTCGGAGCAGCCTTCTTCTTCGGAGCCGGAGCTTCCTCGGAAGCGGCCTCAGCAGCCTCGTCCGTGGCAGCGGCCTTCTTCTTCGGCGCAGCCTTCTTCTTGGCCGGCTTGTCGGCGGCTTCGGCGCCTTCCTCATCCTCGGCAAGAAGCTCTTCCTTGGAGACCTTCTTATCGGTCACGTCGATTTCCGAAAGCAGCTTGTCGACGACCTTCTCTTCGAAGATCGGCGCGCGCAGCGAAGCGGATGCGCCCGGCGTGTTACGGAAGTAGTCGAGGATTTCCTTCTGCTGGCCCGGGAACTGCTGCAGCTGGGCAAAGAGCGCGCGCTGCATTTCGTCCTCCGTCACCTCGACGCCACCCTTCTCGCCGATCTCGGAGAGAACGAGGCCAAGGCGAACGCGACGCTCGGCGAGCTTGCGATATTCTTCGCGCGCTTCTTCCTCGGTCGTGTCTTCGTCTTCGAAGGTCTTTCCGGACTGGGCGAGATCCGTGTTGATCTGGCGCCAGATGTTTTCGAACTCGGCGTCGACCAGGCCCTGCGGCGTGTCGAACTTGTACATTTCGTCGAGCTGATCGAGGATCTGACGCTTGACCTTCTGGCGGGTGACGTTGCCGTACTGGCCTTCGATCTGGCCGCGGACGATCTCCTTCAGCTTGTCGAGGGACTCGATGCCCATCTTGGTGGCGAGTTCGTCGTTCATCTCAAGCTCGACCGGGGCTGCAACTTCCTTGACGGTGACGTCGAAGGTGGCTTCCTTGCCGGCGAGGTTTGCAGCCGGATACTCGGACGGGAAGGTAACGGTGATGGTCTTTTCGTCGCCAGCCTTCACGCCGACCAGCTGGTCTTCGAAGCCGGGGATGAAGCGGCCGGAGCCGAGAACCAGTTCGGCGTCTTCGGCAGCACCGCCATCAAAGGCTTCGCCATCGACCTTGCCGAGATAGTTCATGGTGACGCGATCGCCGTCGGCGGCCTTGCCATTCTTGGTTTCAAAGGTGCGGGCGCTTTCGGCGATCTTGAGGATCTGCTCGTTAACCTCGTCGTCAGAAACCTCGACCACTTCGCGAACGACCTTGATGCCGTCGGTGGACTTCAGATCAATCGGGGGAATCACTTCATAAGCGAGCGTGAATTCGAAATCCGCCTGTGCCGCCAGGATCTTTTCGGCTTCTGCTTCGTCTTCCGTCATCGTGATGGCGGGCTGGGTGGCCGACTTTTCGCCGCGCTCGGACAGGATCTGCGTGGGGCGATCGCGCACGATCTCGTTGACGATCTCCGCCATGATCGACTTGCCGTACATCTTCTTCAGATGCGAGACCGGCACCTTGCCGGGGCGGAAGCCATTGATGCGCACCTTGTCTTTGGCATCGGCCAGGCGCTCGTTCATCCGAGCTTCCATGTCCTTGGCCGGGATGACGACCTTGATTTCGCGCTTCAGCCCTTCAGCGAGCGTTTCGGTAACCTGCATTTTAAAACCTTCATATCGTGGCGGCGGTGCTCAGACAGCCGTTGGTTTTCGATGAGCACGACGCCGGAACCTGAGTGACCGGCCGCGACTTCTGGAACGCTGATCTCTAGCCGATGACGGCTCCCGATCCTGCTCCGGCGGCTCTGGTGCGGGTAGAGAGACTTGAACTCCCACGCCTTGCGGCACCAGAACCTAAATCTGGCGTGTCTACCAATTTCACCATACCCGCGCTCCAGCCGCGCAATCCCCGCAAGGGGCTTCGGAGCGCGCGTCTCTATATCACCCGTTTTTTCCGGCGCAAAGGGAAAATGACGGCATTGCGACGCTCCTGGCAGCCGCCGGCGAAGTGGCACCAGCTATGGGTCGGCGCCTCGCGCTTAAGCATCTGTTTACCATCTTTACATAAGATAAATCTAATCATCACGCGGAACAATCCTGATGGTGTCGTGTTCGTGATGCGAATCGAGATCGGTCCTGGGCTCCTCCCACATCAGGACCGAGACGAGACGGCGACCTCCTCCCCTTTCGCCGATCTCACCAAATGACGCCTGCCGGTCCCCTCCCCGGCAGGCGTTGTTTTATTCTATCAGCCAAGCCAAGCGCGCGATTCTTAATCATTCGTTGATGCCCATGGCCTCTCGGGATGCGCGGGATGCATAGGTGGCATACGACATTGGCTCTGTTACCATTTCGCAGCGCAGCATAAATTAGATCCATTGAATTTGACGCGGCGCTGCGGGGCGCCGAAGACGCGAACCGAAGGGGTATGACCATGAACATCGCACGCAAGCTCAACAACTGGCGCAAGTACCGCGAGACGGTAACCGAATTGCACCGCATGAGTGACCGCGAACTCCACGATCTCGGCATCGGCCGCAGCGACATCCGCCGCGTAGCGCGGACCGCCGTCGGCTTCTGATCGCCGGCAGCCCACTCTTGAAAAAACGCTCGCTTCGCGAGCGTTTTTTTATGCCCAGGTCTCAGGCGAGTGGCTTGCCGGATTTTGCGGCAACGCCTGCTTCTTCATCAACCATCTGCACAAACGCATGGCAGTCGCATATTTTTTGCACTGCACATTGTAATTATCCGCGCGTATAACTTCAGCGTTGCCGGTTTTCGAGGACCGGCCCGAACGTTTGAGGACACTACCATGAACCCGCTTCGCCTTGCCAAGAACTGGCTCAGCTATCGCCGTACGGTCAACGAGCTTGGCAGCCTGTCGACACAGGCTCTCAATGACATCGGCCTGACGCGCTACGACATCCGCCACGTCGCTTCCCGCTCCTTCCGCTAATCCGCTTTCAGCGGCTGGCGTCGGGCGGACCGACATGCTTATGGGGCACCCTCTCGGGTGCCTTTTTGATTCCGGTCCGTCTTCAGGCGTGTTAAGAGCGCGCGCATGACTGACAAACATCAACCTATTCACATCATCGGCGGCGGGCTTGCAGGCTCGGAAGCCGCCTGGCAGATCGCCAATGCGGGCGTGCCCGTGATCCTTCACGAGATGCGCGGCGTGCGCGGCACGGACGCCCACAAGACTGAGGGGCTTGCCGAACTCGTCTGCTCCAATTCCTTCCGCTCCGATGATGCAACCTCCAATGCGGTTGGCGTAATCCACGCCGAGATGCGGCTTGCCGGCTCGCTGATCATGGCCTGCGCCGACCGCAACCAGGTTCCCGCCGGCGGCGCGCTGGCGGTCGACCGAGACGGTTTTTCGGACGCAGTGACGGAAGCGATTTCGGGGCACCCGCTGATCACCGTGGTCCGCGAAGAGGTTTCGGGACTTCCTCCAAAGGAATGGGACCTCGCGGTAATCTCCACCGGCCCCCTCACCTCGCCGTCGCTCGCCGCAGCCATACAAGGCGAAACCGGCGAAGATTCGCTTGCTTTCTTTGATGCGATCGCGCCGATCGTCTACCGCGACACCATCAACATGGACATCTGCTGGTACCAGTCGCGCTACGACAAGGTCGGTCCCGGCGGCACGGGCAAGGATTACATCAACTGTCCGATGGACGAGGCGCAGTACAATGCGTTCGTTGATGCACTGATCGCCGGTGACACGGTGGGTTTCAAGGAGTGGGAAGGCACGCCCTATTTCGACGGCTGCCTGCCCATCGAGGTCATGGCGGAGCGCGGGCGCGAAACGCTGCGCCACGGTCCGATGAAGCCGATGGGGCTGACGAACGCACACAACCCGACAGTGAAGCCCTATGCCGTAGTGCAGCTGCGTCAGGACAATGCGCTCGGCACCCTCTACAACATGGTCGGTTTCCAGACGAAGCTGAAATACGGCGCGCAGGCGGAAATCTTCCGCATGATACCCGGGCTGGAGAATGCCGAGTTCGCTCGCCTCGGCGGATTGCATCGCAATACCTACATCAACTCGCCCACGCTGCTCGACAAGACCTTGACGCTCAAGAGCCGGCCAGGTCTTCGCTTCGCCGGACAGATCACCGGGTGCGAAGGTTATGTCGAGAGCGCCGCGATCGGGTTGCTGGCCGGACGCTTTGCGGCCGCAGAACGCAAGGGCGAACATCTGCCCCCGCCGCCGCCGACGACTGCCTTTGGCTCGTTGCTTGGCCACATCACCGGCGGGCATCTGGTTTTCGAAGACGAGCCGGGCAAACGGTCGTTCCAGCCAATGAACATCAATTTCGGACTTTTCCCGGAACTGGAGCCGGGGTCCATCACCAAGCCCGAAGGCGTCAAGCGCTTCCGCGGCAAGGACAAGGCGATCATGAAAAAGCAGTTGATGTCGGCGCGCGCGCTTCGCGATTGCGCCGCATGGCTCGGGGCTAGCGGTAGCGTTCCTCAGACGGAGCCTTCGCGCGCCGCGTCCTTATCGGCCGTCGCAACGTAGTTTCCGAGAAGCCAGAGCGACACCTCGGCGGCGTCGGCTTCCGACTTGAAGACGAACTCGCCGTTGTTCTTTGGCGTATCGAGAAATTCAGCGGAGAAGCCCTTGGCGTCCGGCAGACCGTTCACGCGAACACGACCCGGCTTGATTAGATGGCAGCTGTAGTGCTTGGCATGGCTGCGCATGATCCCGGTCTTGCCGTCGTGCAGGCGAAGAAATACGCTCTTTCCGTCGGCTGTTGGATGCAATTCGCGAATCGCCTCTCGCGGGAAAGCCTTGCCGAACTGGAGGATGGCGAAACCGATATCTTCCATATCACCTTCGCCGTCCTCCTGCCGCCTCGCCATACGCACCGCATAGAAGGCGAGAAGAATGACCAGCACGAAGATGATGGACCAGGCAATCACGGGGCTCACGCCGCTCTCCTTCAATCGATTCCGACATCGGCAGCCTAGCGCGGCGGACTTGCGCGAAGATGGGCGCTCAGAAGCGCTGGAAGAGCTGAGCTCTCGCCAACCTCAACTGCCGTCGCCACTGTGGCTGCTGGATGTCATGATCCAGAATGGCCGCCTTTTCTCGCAGCGCACGCCGAAGCACGGGCTCGGCAAGCGCAACCGGTAAGAAAGCCGCAAATACGGGCTTGCTCGGTCCATCCGCAGCCCGTGCCTTCGCCAGATGCTCCAGCCCTAGCCCCGCAAACGCCTCGATGGCGGCAGAGACCTTACCCTTGTCGTCGCTCCTCAGGAACGCGTCCCTATCGAGACCAGTTGCGGCGAGAATATCAAGCGGGATGTAGAGCTGTCCGCGCCGCCGATGGAGCGGCATCAGCAAGAGGAGCCCGGCGACCGCCTGGGCCACACCTGCATGGCCTGCAGCTTCGGCAGAGCCGGCAGCCTCCTCTGCTGAGAGAATCAGGCTCGCCAGCTGTATCAGGGCCGAGGCCGTCTCCCCTGCGTAGCCCTCCAGTTCGTTGCGATCGTCAAGCGGGTCGTCATAAAGGTCGCCGATCCGCGCTTCGATCATCGCCAGCAGGCTTTCGCGCGGCAGTCGGTAGGCGTCAACGGTTTTCAACAACGCAGCGGCAACGGGGTTGCCGCCCGTGTCGCCATGCGCCGTGCCTTCCAGCAGATCCCGCCACCACTGCAGACGGATTTCGCCGGGGAGCGGCTCGCGCACCACGTCGCGCACGCGGGCAATCTCTGCGTTGAAGGCATAGAGAGCCGCAATTGCAGGCCGCTTGTCGATTGGGGAAAGCAGGCAGGCAAGATAGCGGTCGCGGTCGGTTTCCCGTAGCGTCGCCAGCACGATGTCCTGATCGTCCGCCACCAGCGCTTACACCGCGATCAGGGCGGCCGCGACCGCACGTGATTCCGACAGCATGACGTTGTAGGTGCGGACTGCGGCACCTGTGCTCATTGGATCGGAAGAAATGCCGCGCGCCTTGAGCGCCGCCTTGAGCGCCTGCGGCAGCGGCCGGATTTCCGGGCCCGTGCCCACCAGCAGCACCTCGATCCCGTCCGCTTCGTCCAGTACCATCGAGAGGGCTTCAACCGTCAGGGCACCTCCCTCGGGATAGTTCCAGCCGTGAATGCCGGAAGGGAGGCAAAGCAGAGAGCCGCGGTGCGACATGTCGGCAAAGCGGAAACCGCCATTGCCATAGGCATCGATCGGCGCACGCCCCGGAAAGTGAGCATCGCGGATTTCAATTCCTCTCGGCATCTATCGCTGCCTCCCGATTGCGGTTTGAAGACCGGAGGCTGTCGGCGTCGATGACGCCGCCGCTCACGATTTGGCGACCGCGGTCTCCGTCTTCACCGGCTCGCCCTTGACGCGCACCTCAGCAACGTAGGTACGCATGGCGCGGACCTTCACCCCTTCGGCGATCTCGACTTCCACTTCGTTGTCGTCGATCACTTTGGTCACCTTGCCGGTGATACCGCCACCAAGCACGACGTTATCGCCGCGACGGATGTTCGACAGCATCTCCTGGCGCTTCTTCATCTGGGTGCGCTGCGGACGGATCAGGAAGAAGTACCAGACCACCATCAACGGCGCGAAGAGAAAAAGCATCTCGAGGCCGCTACCGAGCGCAGAGGGGGCGGCGCCTTCAGCCTGGGCGAATGCTTCAGTGATGAACATCAGGGAACTCCTCGATTGGCAGGAGCCTCCGAGCCCCCATTTGCAAGTGGCCGGAATATAATTCCGATCCCTTCGAATGCAACAAAAACAGGCGCCGCCCCCGTACCGAATCCCCAGGGGCGAGGCTTTTGCAGGGGAAAACCCCATGCTAGCGCCTTCGGACCGCTGAATGGCGCGGAAAAGAGATCGAAAACGCGGGAGACATTATGGCCGGAGAGTTCGACGATCGCCTGCTGATCGAGGTTCGGCGCCTCGCCGATGCGCTGGAGCGGCTGGCGGGACTGCCGCCTGCCCGCAACGACTGGACCGCTGCCGACTGCTTCGTCTGGGTTCCAGCGAATCTGCGCCTGCAGCCCGTGCCGCGGCCGAACCGGGTGGCGCTGTCCCTCATCCGCGGCGTCGACCACGTTCGCGACATCCTGCATGAGAATACGCTGCGCTTCGCGGAAGGCTTCCCCGCCAACAACGTGCTCCTTTGGGGTGCGCGCGGCATGGGGAAATCCTCGCTCGTGAAGGCAGTACATGAGGATGTCCGAGCCGCCACACGCTCTGAACTGAAACTCGTGGAGGTTCATCGGGAGGACATCGCTTCGCTGCCAGCACTCCTCGACATCCTGAAGAGCTCAGGGTTGCGTGTCATCGTCTTCTGCGACGACCTGTCGTTCGACCATGACGACACGGCCTATAAGTCGCTGAAGGCGGCGCTGGATGGCGGGATAGAGGGGCGGCCGGAGAACGTCTTGTTCTATGCGACCTCCAACCGGCGCCACCTCCTGCCGCGCAACATGATGGAGAACGAACAGTCTACTGCGATCAATCCGTCAGAGGCCGTTGAGGAGAAGGTCTCGCTGTCGGACCGCTTCGGCCTCTGGCTCGGCTTCCACAAATGCAGTCAGGACGACTACCTGACGATGATCGACGGCTATGCCGCCTATTTCCAGCTCCCGATCGCGCCGGACGTCCTGCACCACGAGGCGCTGGAATGGGCAACGACGCGCGGCGGGCGGTCCGGTCGCGTCGCCTGGCAATACATACAGGATCTCGCGGGTCGGCTCCGCGTGCCGCTTGAGCGGAAATAACGAAAAGCCCGGTCGAGCCGGGCTTTTCCTCCTTCCCTGATACGCAAGACTATTCCAGGAAAGTGATCGGGTTGACCGGGGTTGCGTCCTTGCGCACCTCGAAATGGACCTGCGGGCGCTTGGCATCGCCGCTCATGCCGGAGGTGGCAACCGTCTGGCCACGGGTGACCTTCTGGCCGCGCGATACGTTCAGCGAGCCCGCGTGGCCGTAGACGGTGACCTTTCCGTCGTCGTGGCGGACGAGCACGGTGTTGCCGAGCTGCTTCAGGCCATTGCCCGCGTAGATAACGACGCCGTTCTCGGCAGCCTTAATCGGCGTGCCTTCCGGAACGGAGATGTTGATGCCGTCGTTGCGGCTGCCTTCAACATTCTGACCGAAGCCGGCAATCACTGCACCGTTGACGGGCCAGCGATACTTGCCGATGCCTGTCGATTGCGGCGCCGCAGCGCCATCATCTGACTTCAGCGAAGCTTCCGAGATAGAAGCCGTTTCGGTCGTCTTTGCCGGCGCTGCGGCCTGCACCTGGGCGGTGGGGGCTGCAGGAGCCGTCGGGGCAGACGCGGTCTGTTCCGGCTGCGGCTGTTCCTTCTTCGGTACCGAGGCCGTCTGCACGGGGTCTGCCACAGCAGGTGCAGCCGAGCCGGAGAGCTTCAGCACCTGACCGATCCGGATGTTCTCCGTCGACAGCCCGTTGGCAGCCTTCAACTCGTCGACCGACACGCCGTTGGCGCGGGCGATCTTCGTCAGCGTATCGCCCGGCTTTACCGTATAGGTGCCACCAGCGCCTGCCGGCGGCGTGAGCTTTGCGGGCTCGGCCATGCCTTTGTCCCGGGCGCTGCCCGGCAGAACGGCGACCTTCTGCTCCTGCTGCTGCACCGGTGCGGGTGCTTTGTCCTGCAGGTCGATCTCGCCGGCTGCGACCTTTGCCGAGTTGCTGGCCGGACCGAAGGTCGGAATGATGACGGACTGGCCGGGCAGAAGACGACCGTTGTTGGCCTTCAGGATTTCCCTTTCCGGCACGCCATAGCGGCGCGACAGCGTCTCGGCCGACTCGCCCGCCTTCAGCGTGACGCGCGGAGCGTTGACGGTCGACCAACCGGCCGATGTCTTGACGGTGCCGGTCGTGATATTGTCCGCTTCCTTGGCGCGGGCGGGAGCCGCAGACGGCGCAACAGGCTGGCTCGACGGGAAAGGCTGCGCCATCGCCTGCTGGCGAGTGCCGAAGTCCTGGCTCGCAGGCGCCGCTGCAGCACCTCCCGGAGGCGCCAGCTCGACGCGCTGTACCGCGGCCGGAGCTGCGGCGGAACGCGCCGGAGAAGCAACCGAGGCGTAACCGCTATTGGCGGGATAGGCCTGTCCTGCTGAAGGTGCGACAGTGCCGTATCCGGCAGAAGGAGCTGTCGCCATACCGCCGCCGAGATCACCGCGGGGCGTCGGCGCCTGGCCGTAGGCGCCCGAACCCTGCCGCTGCGGGATCGATGCGGTGGTCAGCGAATCGGTATCGGAGAAGAGCCCCGAGAAACGGGTGGCATCGGAGCTGCACCCGGTGGCAGCACTGGCAAGCAGCAGCGCGCCTGCGATACGCAGCATGGATTTCCGGGTAACAAGTGAACTCGTGATACGCATGACTCGACCTAACGTAACGCAACCATCGTTGGAGATGATTAAAGCGCGTTAGTCTTACTGGCCGGTTAAGGGGCCACCAATGAATTTGATTTTTTGCTAAATTGGTAACCATGGCGCAGTGGCGCGCAGCCTGCGTCAAAGAGCTGCCGCAATGTGAGGGGTGAGCGGCAGGTAGGGAACCGGGAAAAGGTCCTCGCGCTCGAAGCGACTTCCGGTCTTGCTCAGACGCACCATCAGGCACGTCCCGTTCTCGAGCATCAAGGGTGCGATCATCATCCCACCAGAGACGAGCTGCTCGGCATAGAAGCGCGGCACAGACGTGAAGGCGCCGGTGACGAGAATGCGGTCGAATGTACCCTCGCCCGGCATGCCGTTGATGCCGTCGGCCTGGCGCACCACGACGTTTCGCATGCTGAGCTTGTCCAGCCTGCCTTGGGCGCCGGTCACCAGCGTGCGGTAGCGGTCAATGGTCAGCACCCGCTCGGCAAGCCGCCCGAGGACGGCGCTGGTGAAGCCGCTTCCCGTGCCGATCTCCAGCACCCGTTGTCCCAGCTTGACCTGAAGACGGCTCAGCAAGCGAACAGCCAGATCGGCGCCCTCCATGAAGGCGCCGCAGTCGATTGGGATCGTGCGGCTGGAATAGGCGTCTTCCGCTGCAGAGGCCGGCACGAAGAGCGAGCGCGGCGTCTGCTCGACAGCCGTCAAAAGGTCAAGATCGGAGATCCCCTCCGAGCGCAGGCGCAGCACGAGGGCAGCAAATCCTTCCTTCTCGGCCATGCCGGACTTCAATCCGCAACTCCGAATCCAAGTGCATCCGCTACACGATCCTGCACCGAATAATCCGTCAGATCCAGCTTCAGCGGCGTGACAGAGATCTTGTTGTGCTTGAGCGCGTGGATGTCGGTACCATCGCGGAAGTGGCCGAGGCGTTCACCGAAGCGGAGCCAGTAGTAAGGCAGACCTCGGCCATCGCGGCGGGCGTCGATCGTAAGACCAAAGTCGAGCTTGCCCTGGGAGGTCACCTGAACGCCCTGCACATCCTTCGGTTCGCACTTTGGGAAGTTCAGGTTGAGGAAGGTTGCGTCTGGCAGCTCCACCTTGCTGAGCTTGCGGATGAGATCCGGCGCGTAGCTTTCCGCCACCTCCCACGGCACGAGCTTGCCGCCTTCGCCATCGTAGTTGTAGGCCTGGCTCAGCGCGAAGGAGCGGATGCCCTGCAGGGTGCCTTCGATGGCGCCGGCAATTGTCCCGGAATAGGTAACGTCGTCTGCCATGTTGGCGCCAGCGTTGACGCCGGAAAGGATGAGATGCGGCTTCTCCGGCATCACTTCGCGCACGCCCATGATGACACAATCGGTCGGCGTGCCGCGAAGCGCGAAGTGCTGCTCTGCCACCTTACGTAGCCGCAGCGGCTCTGACAGCGTCAGCGAGTGGGCGAGACCACTCTGGTCAGTCTCGGGTGCAACGATCCAAACGTCGTCGGAGAGCTGGCGCGCAATCCGCTCGAGAGCTGCGAGCCCTTCTGCATGGATGCCATCATCATTGGTGAGCAGGATCCGCATCAGGTAGCCGGCTCGATCTTCTTCAGTCCACCCATGTAAGGCAGGAGCACGTCCGGGATCGTGATCGAGCCATCCTCGTTCAGGTAGTTCTCCATCACTGCGATGAGGCAGCGGCCGACGGCGGTTCCGGAGCCGTTCAGCGTGTGGACGAATTTCAGCGCCTTCTCGTCCTTGCCGCGATAGCGGGCGTTCATGCGCCGCGCCTGGAAATCGCCGCAGACCGAACAGGAGGAAATTTCTCGATAGGTGTCCTGGCCCGGCAGCCAGACCTCGATGTCGTAGGTCTTGCGGGCGCCGAACCCCATGTCGCCGGTGCAGAGCGTCACGGTGCGGAAATGCAGGCCGAGGCGTTTCAGGATCGTCTCTGCGCATTCCGTCATCCGCTCATGCTCGGCAACCGAGCTTTCTGCATCGGTGATCGAAACGAGTTCGCACTTCCAGAACTGGTGCTGGCGCAGCATGCCGCGCGTGTCGCGGCCTGCCGATCCGGCTTCCGACCGGAAGGAAGGCGTCAGGGCCGTGAAGCGGAGCGGCAGCTTGTCCTGTTCCAGCGTTTCGGCCGAAACGAGGTTTGTCAGCGTCACCTCGGCGGTTGGGATGAGCCAGCGGCCGTCCGTCGTCTTGAACAGGTCCTCCACAAACTTGGGCAATTGCCCCGTCCCGTACATGGCCTGGTCGCGCACCATCAGAGGCGAGGAGACCTCGGTATAGCCGTGCTCCATCGTGTGCGTGTCGAGCATAAACTGGCCGAGCGCCCGCTCCAGCCTTGCGAGCGGACCGGTAAGGACCGTGAAGCGTGATCCTGACAGTTTGGCGGCGCGCTCGAAATCCATGTAGCCGAGGGCTTCGCCGATCTCGAAATGCTCCTTGGCAGGATGGTTCCAGACCGGCTTCTGACCGACTACATGCTTGACGACATTGTCGCTCTCGTCGCGACCGACCGGCACGTCATCGTACGGAATGTTGGGGACGCGGGAGAGCGCGTCTTCGAGTGCGGCAACCGCCTCGCGCTCCTCCTGCTCCGCAGCCGGCATGGTGTCCTTGATCTCGGACACCTCAGCCTTGAGCCTTTCGGCAAGCTCCGTGTTCTTCTGCCCCATTGCAGCGCCGATCTCCTTGGAGGCGGCATTACGGCGCGACTGCATATCCTGGAGCTTCTGGATGACCGCGCGACGCATGTCGTCGAGCTCGATCAGCGTCTGAGAGAGGGGCTCGGCACCCCGTTTCTTCAGCGCTTCGTCGAGAACGTCCGGATTGTCGCGGATCCACTTGATATCGAGCATCGTTCCTGGCCTTTCGAGCGGAACGCCACCTTCCAGTTCAAGCGAGCAAGATCCAGCAGGAGAGCTTAAGCCTCGTCCGTTCCGGCGAGATCCGACGCGGAGGATTGGGCAACAGCCTCCTCGGCGCGTTTGCGCTCGACGAGTCGGGCGGCGTAGATGGAAATCTCGTAGAGAAGGATAGTCGGCAGCGCAAGACCGATCTGGGAAAGCGGGTCCGGCGGGGTGAGGACAGCCGCAACGACGAAGGCAATGACAATCGCGAACTTGCGCTTGTCCTTCAGCCACTGGCTGGACAGGATGCCGACGCGCGCGAGCAGCGTCGTCACCACCGGCAGTTGGAAGACAAGGCCGAAGGAGAGCACCAGCGTCATAATGAGGCTGAGATATTCCGACACCCGCGGCAGGAGCGAGATTGCCATCTCACCTTCTTCTGGTGCCTGCTGCATGGCAAGGAAAAACCACATCACCATGGGCGTGAAGAAGAAGTAGACGAGTGCTGCCCCCATCAGGAAAAGGATCGGCGACGCGATCAGGAAGGGCAGGAATGCGGCGCGCTCATTCTTGTAGAGGCCCGGTGCCACGAACTTGTAGAGCTGAGAAGCTATCACCGGGAAAGCGATCACAATTGCGCCAAACATCGCGACCTTCACCTGCGTGAAGAAGAACTCCTGCGGCGCGGTGTAAATGAGTTCGGACTTACTCACGTCCATGTCCGCCCAGATCACTGCCCACCTGTAGGGCACGACCAGAAAGTTGAAGAGATCCTTGGCGAAGAAGAAGCAGACGATGAAGGCCACGAAGAAGGCGCCGAGCGACCATATCAGTCTCCGGCGAAGCTCGATCAGATGCTCGATCAGCGGCTGCGGCTTGTCGTCGATGTCACCGCTCATGCATCATCCTTTGGGGTATCGGCTTTGTTCGCGGCGCGCTTGCGCGGAGCGGGTTTCTCTGCCGGTGCAGCAGTCTTTGCAGCAGCGGGAGCGCGTGTCCGCTTCGGCTTGGCCGCATCAGCCGCCATGCCATCTGCCGGTGCCGCCCTGGCCTTTGCCGGCTTGCTGCGCGCTGGCTTGGCTGCCGTGTCTGGTGCCGCTGCGGGCGTTGCCGGCGCCTCAAACAGCACCGGCGGCGTCGATGGCAAGGTCATCGCGGGTTGCGGGACGGATACGGCGGCAGGCTGCACTGCTGGAACCTTCCCTTCAACCGCCTTCTGCGCCTCCAGATCCGGCTTCTCGGCTTGCGTCGCGGCAGTCTCCAGCTTCTGAGGTTCCGATGGTTTCTCGACGCGCGTCGACTTCTCCAGGTCCGTCCGGATCTCGTTGCCCATCTGTCGCAGCGGATTGATCGCATCGCGCAGGGCGTTGGACGGATTGAGCTTCTGCACGTCGGCGATCGTCTTTCGGACGTCGTCCATCTCGCTCTCGCGTAGTGCCTCGTCGAACTGGGAGCGGAACTCTCCCGCGATCTTGCGCAGGTTGGCCGTCATCTTCCCGAATGCACGCAGCATCGGGGGTAGATCCTTCGGCCCGACCACCACGATGAGAATGATCCCGATGACGAGAAGCTCGGTCCAGCCGATATCAAGCATTCAAGAAGGCTCCTGGAACCCCAACCCGGACATCAGGTCCGGGTGGTTTCCTTGCTGTCCTCGGGCTTGTGCTCGACCGTCTTGGCCGTCTCGGGAGTGTCGTCCTCGCTGATGCCCTTCTTGAAGCTCTTGATGCCTTTGGCAACGTCGCCCATCAGCTCCGGAATCTTGCCGCGGCCGAAAAGCACGAGCACGATAACCAGAACGATCAGCCAATGCCAAACACTGAAGGAACCCATAACTCCAACTCCTAATTTCGGATGCGTCCGATGTATGATGTTTAGGCGCCTTTTTCAAACACCAAAATGTCCTGCGGCTGTACGGTCACGGAAACATCCGAAAGGCCGGGAGGCAGGAGATCCGCCCTCACCCGCGCCCGGACCGGCTCCTCGCGTCCAGGAACCGCCAGATCCAGCAGTTCGACCACGCCGAGGAAGCGTCGTGAGCGTATCCTCGCCTGCATCGCACCGCCCTGCGGCATAACGCGCACGTCCGAGAGGCGCACGGCGATGGAGACCTTCGTTCCGTCTGTGAGTCCGGGCACAGGCGCTGGACCGACCGGCGTCTCGACTGCCCCTTGTTGAACCTCGCCTTCGAACTCATTGATCTCTGAAAAGAAGCCGGCGGCGAACAGGTCCCGTGGCTGCCGATATAGTTCATCCGCCCGGCCCACCTGGACGAGCCGTCCGTCGCGAAGAAGGGCGATCCGGTCGGCCATGCGCATGGCCTCTTCCGCATCATGAGTGACGACGATGGCGGTGGCCCGGCTTTCGCGCAGGATCGAGAGCGTGTCGGCGCGCACGGCATCCTTCAGCCGGGAATCAAGGCCGGAGAAAGGCTCGTCCATGAGCAGCACGCCAGGGCGCGGCGCAAGCGCCCGCGCCAGCGCCACGCGCTGCTGCTCGCCGCCGGAAAGCACATGGGGATAAGTCTCCGCATAATGCGCCAGCCCCACCCGCTCGAGTGCAGCCAGCGCCGCAGCAACGGCATCCTTCTTCGGAAGCGCCGTCAGTCCGAAGCGGACATTATCCAGAACCGACATGTGCGGGAACAGCGCGAAATCCTGGAACATGAGGCCGATGCCACGTTTTTCCGGCGGCAGGAAGACCTTCGGGCCCGCCGCCTCACGCCCGTCGATCAGCACCCTTCCCCGGCTCTGCACCTCGATCCCGGCCGCAATCCGCAGGAGGGTCGTCTTGCCCGATCCAGAGGGACCGAGCAGGCAAAGAACCTCACCAGGTTGGGCGGTCAGAGATATGCCGCGAATGGTTTCCTTGCCGTGATAGCTGTGGTGCACCTCTTCGAACGCCAACTGAGATGCGAAGGAGACACCGGTGGTGCGCCGTGTTCTCTCGATCGGTTGTGTCGATTGCAACATCATCATCCGGTTCGAAGCCGGGCCCCTGGCCGGCCCGAGAAAAGATGACGTCATTCCTCCTCTTCACCGCTCGGTGTCAAGAGGCCGAGTTCCTCGAGATCCATTTGTGTGATCGGATCCTCGTCGTCCTGCAGATCATCCACCGCACCTGGAAGCGGGATATGGAAGTTCGGAGGGATACGGCCAGACAGAAGCCCCGCCCCCTTCAGTTCTTCCAACCCCGGGAGGTCGCGCAGTTCCTCGAGGCC
Organism: Pseudorhizobium tarimense; assembly: GCF_022968135.1. Lineage (GTDB taxonomy): Bacteria > Pseudomonadota > Alphaproteobacteria > Rhizobiales > Rhizobiaceae > Neorhizobium > Neorhizobium tarimense. Next base: position 40,075 of record NZ_JALJRA010000014.1, on the reverse strand, counting down.
GAAATGATCGAGAAAGTCAGGCGTTGTTCCCAAGGTCACTGGGCGACCAGGTGTCCTGCGCCGTCCGCGAAAGCGCACCCAGCCCGCTTCCATCAGCACATCCAGCGTACCTTTGGAAGTCTGGACACCACGGATCTCCTCGATCTCCGCCCGCGTCACCGGCTGGTGATAAGCAATGATCGCCAAGACCTCGAGGGCGGCGCGGGAAAGCTTGCGGGCCTCGGTGTCGTCCTTGCGGATGACGAAGGAAAGGTCGGCGGCGGTCCGGAATGCCCAGCGGTCGCCGGTGCGAATGAGGTTGACCCCACGCCCGGCATAGAACGCGGAAAGCCCCTCCATCAGCGCCGGTATATCCAGGCCAGATGGCAGGCGCTCGGCGAGAAGGGTTTCCGAGACAGGTTCGGCTGAGGCGAACACCAGCGCCTCCGCGATTCGCTCCGCTTCGGCCAGAGAAAAGGTTTCCGTCTTTGCAATGTGCTCTTCGTCGGTCGAAGGATCCTCAGAAGGTGTCAACAGCCGCCTCCCGCGCCGAAGCCAACTTTGACCCACCGCGCATGTAGATCGGCTGGAACGCGCCGTCCTGCCGGATCTCCAGTTTGCCTTCGCGGACCAGTTCCAGCGATGCTGCGAAGGCGCTCGCCGTTGCAGTGACCCGATCGGCCGGCGGCAGATACTCCAGCAGGTAGTGCTGCAGGGCCGTCCAGTCGCTGATCTCACCCAGCATGCGCGTCAGCAGGTCACGCGCGTCGGACAGCGACCAGACCTTCCGCTTCTCAATGGTGACCTGCGTCACCGCCTGGCGCTGGCGCAGGTTGGCATAGGCGGACAGGAGGTCGTAGAGGCTAGCATCGAAGGCCGATTGAACACGATGCGGAATGTGCTCCGGCGCTCCGCGTGCAAAGACGTCACGGCCGAGTCGGTTGCGGTTGACGAGTCGTGTGGCGCTTTCCCGCATTGCTTCGAGGCGCTTCAGCCGGAAGGCAAGTGTCGCAGCCATCTCCTCGCCGCTTGGTCCATCTTGCCCCTTCGACTGCTGGGGGATCAGAAGCTTCGACTTGAGGTAAGCGAGCCAGGCGGCCATGACGAGGTAATCGGCTGCCAGTTCGATGCGCACCCGACGGGCGCTTTCGACGAACTGCAGATATTGCTCGGCCAATGCCAACACCGAGATCTTTGCAAGATCGACCTTCTGCGACCGCGCCAGATGCAGGAGCAGGTCGAGCGGCCCTTCGAAGCCGCCGACATCGATCACCAGCGCCGGTTCGTCCGTCGCCCGCTCGGGCGCTTCCTGCCAGAGCTGGTCCATTGGAATGGCGCCTTTCGCGATGTTTCCTGCCATTCCAACCTCATGCGTGAGATCAGGAGCTTGCCAGAAGCCCCCAGAATTCCTGGCGAAGGCGCTGCTCACTCTCGCCATCGACCGGGCCGAAGGCCGCCTCGACCCGCTCGGCGCGGCGCAGGGCCTCGCCCTGCAGCGGCAGCGCCTCTTCGACCACCGCTTTCATTTCTTCCATCACGCCATTGCAATGCAAGATGATATCGCATCCGCCCCCAGCTATTCGCTTTGCGCGCTCGCGGATGGTACCTTTCAGGGCATTCATGGAGGTGTCGTCCGACATCAGCAGCCCGTCGAAGCCGATATGGCCGCGGATCACCTCCTCGATCACCTTCCGGGACGTCGTCGCCGGCTGATCGGGATCGATTGCGGTGAAGACGATATGGGCGCTCATAGCCATCAACTCGTCCTTCAGCGCCCGGAACGACACAAAATCATGCGCCTCCAGTTCCTCCCGGCTAGCTGTCACCACCGGCAGGTCATGATGGGAATCCGCCATGCCGCGGCCGTGCCCCGGAATATGCTTCATCACTGGCAGCACGCCGCCCGCCTTCAGTCCGTGGGCCGCCGCCTGACCCATGACGGCCACGGTGCCAGGATCAAAGCCATAGGCGCGATCCCCGATCACGTTGCTTGCACCTTCCACCGGAACGTCAAGCACCGGGAGGCAGTCGACATTGATGCCGAGCTTCAACAGGTCAAAGGCATGCAGCCGCGACATCAGCCAGACCGCACGCAGCCCCTTTTCCCGATCCGCACGATAGAGAGCGCCGAGCTCGGCAGCGGACGGATATTTCTCGGCGACCGGCGGGCGAATGCGCTGGACCCGCCCGCCTTCCTGGTCGATCAACACCGGCGCCTCGGGACGGCCGACGGCGTCGCGCATGGCCGCAACGAGATCGGCAATCTGCGTCGGCTCCTGGATGTTTCGGGCAAACAGGATGAAACCCCAGGGGCGCTCATCGCGATAAAGGGCGATTTCATCGGCGTTAAGAACCGTGCCGCTCGCCCCGAGGATCATGGCTTTTGATTCGGACATGGCAGGATGATAGGCGCGGGCTGCTTGAAAGGCGATGCTTCCCCTCTCCGAAACAAGAACGGGGCCTTTCGGCCCCGCTCAGCTGCGTTTTCCGGATCGCTTACTTCGCCACGAGGCAGCTTCCACCCGCGGCACGGTACTTCTCGCATAGAGCAACCGCGTCTGCCTTGCTGCCCGCCGGGATGCGCACGCGATAGAAGGTACCCTTGCCAGCAATTTCCGCTTCTCGGATATCGACCCCGCGCCCGCCAATGACCGATGCGAACTTGGCAGACAGGTTCTTATAGGACTTCTCGGCGTCCGCCGCGGTCGGCAGGGACGCGATCTGGATCACATAGTCCCCGGGGGAAACCGAGGCGACCTGCGTCTGTGCAACCGGGGCGGCCGCCGCGGGTGCGGCCACGGGAGCCGCCGGCGCCACCTGGAGATTGCCTTGATCGCTCACCGATGCCACGACATTGGCGGGCTGCTGGGCAGGACGCGCGGTCGGAACCGGAGCCGCGACTGCAGGCTGTTCGTCTACCGCCTCCGGCTCTGCACCATCGAGACCGGCAATCGTATCGGAGACCGTCGCCGAGGCATCAGCGGAAACAGGCACAATCCCAACCGGCGCTTCTGGAGCGGCCGTCGGCTGCGCGTCGGGGATGGATGCCAGTTCAACGCTCTTAACCGATGCGGCCGGCACCTTCTGCGCACCCGTCGGCATCGCCTCAGGAAGGTTCGGTGCAGGTGCCGCAGCGACCTCCTGCTCCACCAGCGTGCCATCGGGACGAACGATCATCGTCTTCACCCGGCGCGGCATGATGGCGACAGGCTGCTGCGTGCTCCCGGCCGGCGTTGCGGTTTGTTCGCTGTCCGGCATCAGCCGATCTTCGCGATAGGCCTCGCCGCTCATGGCATCGGCGGCATCGGCCGTCTCTTCGCCTTCCAGCGGCAGTTGGTCGGTCATCAGGGTCTTCTGCACCACATCGACAGGCTCTTCGCTCGTCGAAATCAGGGCTTCCTGCTTCGGAGCCTCAGGAACCTGACCCGCAACGCGGTCATAGACCGCCTTGTCCTGGTTCGGCACCGTCTTGCCGCCCGGGTCCTTCGGCAAAACCTTTACCGGGTCGGTGTCGGCTGCGATGACGATGGGTTCCCCGCTCGAGCCGACCGAGCTGTTTTCGCCGCCGAACAAAGCGTAGGCGATCGACCCCCCGGCAACCACGACACCGGCTACGGCAAGTGGGACGGCAAAGGCTGCAATCGAGCGACGTGAACCTTCCGTGAAGCCTGCGAAGGACCGGCCGGCAGCCTGCTCGTATTCGGCTTGCGGCGGAAGTGGAGCCGTCAGGCTGCGACGGAAGTCTTCCTCAAGCGCACGCTCGAAATCGTCGAGATCAAGATCTGCGGAAGGATGAGCAGCCAAAGGCGCAGACTGCTGCTGAAACTGCTCGGGCGCCGCCTTTTCGACCGTCTCGCTCTGATCAGCGGCCTCGGCCACAGCGGGCTGCAACAGCGACGCGAGCTCAGCATCGATGTCATAGTCGTAGTCAGTGCGGAATTCCGGGACCGGCTCCTGGTCTTCGACATGCAGTTCCGGCACATCCAGATCCACCACCGGTTCCGGCTGCTCATCCGTCTCGGCAATCAGTGCCGGATCAAAGGCAAGGCTGCTGCCCTGGTCAGCGGCCACCTCAGCGGCAGCACGCTCGGCTTGACGCGGGGCAGACGGGCTGGCGGCGAATACCGTCTGGGGCTGCGCGGGCGCAGCGACAGGCGCTGGCGCCAGTGCAACCAGGGGCGCCGGTGCAACCGCAGGCGTCGGCACGACGCGCGCGATTGGCGACCACGATGCCGTTACTCGAGTCGGTGCGGCTGGCGCTGGCGCTGCGGCGACTGGCGCCGGCGCGCGCTCTACGACTGCAGCAGGAGCCGGCGCAGGCTCCGCGAAAGACGCAAGATCGTCATCGGCCAGGATGTCGGTGAGATCGAGTTCGAGGTCGTCCATCGCCAGATCGAAGTCGTCGTCCAGCACCGGCTCCACCGGCGCGGCAGGCTTCACTGCGAGTTTGGACGGCAGGCGCGAAACCCCGGAATCGAAGGGTTCTTCCTTGAGCTTGGACGGGAGGTCGAAGCGCGGTTCCGAAATCATCGGCCGCGCCGGCTCCACCCTTCCGGCAGTAGGCGCGTCGAGATCCGCGTCCGCAAGCTCAAGACTGGCCGACTCTTCCCACGACTGATCAATCGGCGACGCAGCTTCGAGTTCTGTCGTCGGCTCTATCGCTTCCGCTGGGGTGGCCACGTCTAGCGGAGAAACAACCGGCGCAACGTCAACTACCGGAGCGGCCAATTCTGGCTCGACCCGTGCCGGCGGCTCCTGACGCGGCTGGGCTGCGCGCGGCTCTTCATTGACAGGATGGAAATTGGCAAGCGGCATGCGAAAGCCGGGCGTATAGATCGGCTTGCGGTCGCCGCGCGGTGCCGCTCCGAAGGTCGGCGCTTCCCCGGAACCGATGGCGAGCTCCAATTCGTCCGAAAGGTCGAGCGATGGTGCCGCGTCAGCGGCCGGTGCGAACTCTTCGGCTGGCGCCACGTCTTCCTGTTCGAAGGAAGTGACGGAGCCGACTTCGGCGTCGGCCAAATCAGGCTCCGGTGCCCACTGCGCCAGATCCTCGCTGACGGAAACTTCCAGCTCAACCGCCTGAGCAACCTGAACCTCAGCCGGATCGACCATGAAAGTCGGCTGCTCGTCAACCCGCGGCGATGATGGGAAAAAGGTCTCGTCGGCGAAGATAGGCTCTTCAGCATATGCCGACACCTCCGGCGCGTCGACCGGCGCCTGCAAGGCTGGCTCGTGGGGCTCCGGCGTCAGATCGGCAACGACCAGCGCATCATGCTCGGACTGGTGCGGACGCGGCGCCTCGTAGCGTTCGAATTCCTGAAGAAGCTCATCCTCCAGGTTGAACGCCGGCTCGCGACGCTCGGCAGCCGGCGGCTTCGGCACAAGACGCTCATCGTATCCGACGATTCGCGCCAGCTCCGCCAACGGGTCGCCATCGGCGAAGAAGTCCGGAGCGTCATCCCGGTTACGCGCAAGGTTATCGTCTGCCATTACCTCGTCCACCCACCTACACTTACTCAGGGCATTGCCAGTGATTTATGGGCAAATGGTGGCGTTGCTATCGCATTTCGTCAGGTGCGGCAGTGCCCGTAATGGCCAATCCCGACTTCAAAACAGAGGCGACAGCGCGCACCAGCCCAAGTCTGGCAATGCTCAATTCTCGGTTCTTATCGTTAACAAAGCGTAATTCAGGCTGATCCTTGCCCTTATTCCAGTGGGCATGGAAGAAGCTTGCCAGATCGTACAGGTAAAATGCGATTCTATGGGGCTCCTGCGACTGTGCCGCCGCCTCGATAACCCGTGGATACTCCGCAAGTTTTGCAATCAGCTGCATCTCGTGGTCGTCGGTGATGCCTTTCACCGTCGTCGCGAGATCGAGTGATTCGATGTCGAGGTCCGGAAAGGCCTCTTTTGCCTGGCGAAACACCGACATGCAGCGAGCATGCGCGTACTGCACGTAGAAGACCGGATTATCCTTTGACTGTTCGGTGACCTTCGCGAAGTCAAAGTCCAGCGGCTCGGAGCTCTTCCGGTAGAGCATCATGAAGCGCACCGAATCCCGGCCGACCTCCTCCACCACGTCGCGCAGCGTCACGAAGTCACCAGAACGCTTCGACATCTTCACGGGCTCGCCGTTGCGGTAGAGCTTGACCAGCTGGCAAAGAAGCACGGTGAGCTTCACGTTGCCGCCGGAGATCGCCCGCGCCAACGCCTCAAGGCGCTTCACGTATCCGCCATGGTCGGCGCCGAGCACATAGATCAGCTCGTCATAGCCGCGATCAAACTTGTCCTTCATGTAAGCGACGTCGGCCGCAAAATAGGTGTAGCTGCCGTCCGACTTGATCAGCGGCCGGTCGATATCGTCGCCAACATCGGTCGAGCGGAAAAGCGTCTGCTCGCGATCTTCCCAGTCTTCCGGCAACTGGCCCTTCGGCGGCGGTAGGGTGCCGCGATAGACATGCCCCTTGAACGTCAGGTCGTTGATGGCCGTGCGGATCCGCTGTGCGCCGTCCGCGTGCAGCTTGCGTTCGGAGAAGAAGACGTCGTGGTGAACGTTGAGCGCTTCCAGATCTTCGCGGATCATCGCCATCATCGCGATGATGGCACGATCCTTGACGAGCGGCATCCACTCCTCTTCCGGCATATTATGCAGCCGCGGACCGAACTCATTGGCGAGCGCCTTGCCGACCGGCACGAGGTAATCACCGGGATAAAGGCCTGAGGGTATCTCGCCGACGTTTTCCCCCAGAGCCTCGCGGTAGCGCAGGAAGACGGAACGGGCCAGGACGTCGATCTGGCTGCCGGCGTCGTTGATGTAGTATTCCTTGGTGACCTCGTAGCCTGCAAACGCGAGCAAGTTGGCAAGCGCGTCACCGACGACGGCGCCGCGGCAATGTCCGACGTGCATTGGGCCTGTCGGATTGGCAGAAACGTACTCGACATTGGTCTTGCGGCCAGTGCCGACGGTCGAGCGGCCGAAGTCCTCGCCTGCTTCGATGATCGCCGCCAGCAGGCGCTGCCAGTATTCCTTGCCAAGCCGAAGATTGATGAAGCCAGGCCCTGCGACAGAAACGTCGACGACGTCGGGTTCTTCCTTGAGGCGCGCCACGATCAGCTCCGCCAAGGCGCGGGGATTCGTGCCGAGCGGCTTTGCCAGAACCATTGCCGCGTTGGTCGCAACGTCGCCATGGCTCGGATCGCGCGGCGGTTCTGCAGTAATGCGGCTGAAGTCGACCTCAGCGCGCTTCTCCCGGATCAGGTCGAGCGTTTCGAGAGCGTTTTCAATTCTTGTCCCGAAGTCGGCGAAGAGGTTCATGTCATCAAATCCCGCTTAAAGCGGATCCTTAAGAGGCCGTTGTTGTTGGGCGGCTGCCTAACGCAAATCGGGAGTCCGGTCAAACAACTCCCCATGTGCGCGAATCGCGTAGGAATCAGTCATCCCGGCGAGGTAATCACCCACATGACGGGCGCGGGCAGGCTGCGACAGTCCCGCCATGTGCTCCACCCAGTAATGGCTGCGCATCAGCGAAGGCTGCTCCAGATAGGCGCCGAAGAGATCGGTGACGATTTTCGCTGCACCTTCACGGATGCGCATGATTTCCGGGTGGCGGTAGATGCGGGAAAACAGCAGTTTCTTGATCTGCCGGTCGGTCTCCGCCATGGCTGCGGAGAAAGTGGCGATCACACGTCCGGCAGCCCGAACATCGGCGCAGGATTGCGGTTTCACCTCCACCAGATTCTGCTGTGCGCATCCGATGACATCCTCGACCATCCGAGTGATCTGCCGGCGCATCATCTCATGGGTGAAACGGCTTGCCTCCAGATGCGGATAACGATCCCGCACGCCCCGCATCAGTCCGGCCAGGAATGGTACGTCTTCCAGCATCTCGAACGTCAAGTAGCCGGCACGCAGTCCGTCATCGATGTCGTGGGTGTTGTAGGCGATGTCGTCAGCAATGGCCGCCACCTGGGCTTCGAGACTAGCGTAGCTTGCAAGCTCCAGGTCGTTGAGCTGGCAGTAGTCCCGGATCGGCTGCGGCACCGGTACCCGCGTCCCTTCCCCCTGTGGTGTCAGCAGCGGGCCATTGTGCTTCACGAGCCCCTCCAGCGTCTCCCAGGTGAGGTTGAGGCCATCGAAGTCGGCATAGCGACGCTCCAGCTTCGTGACGATGCGCAGCGACTGGGCGTTGTGATCGAAGCCGCCATAGGGTTTCAGCACCTCGTCGAGCGCGTCTTCTCCGGTATGACCGAACGGCGTGTGACCGAAATCGTGCACCAGAGCCACGCCTTCGGCGAGATCCTCGTCGAGCTTCAGCGCGCGGGCCAGAGCGCGGGCAATCTGCGCAACTTCTATCGTATGTGTGAGGCGGGTGCGGAAATGGTCGCCATCGGGGCTGATGAAGACCTGGGTCTTGTGCTTGAGCCGGCGGAAGGCGGTGGCATGCACGATGCGGTCGCGATCGCGCTGGAATTCGGAGCGGGTCAGGCTGCCGCCTTCAGGAAAGAGGCGCCCGCGCGAGGTCCAGGGATCGGCCGCGAAGGAAGCCTTTTCGCCGCCGCCATAGCCCAGCGCGTCTTTGTCGATCGTCATCAGTTCCCCTACCTCCTGCTTGCACGGCCATTGACGTGCCATTTAAGCCTTCATACCTATAGTGCAATGCGGCGACAGCCGAGACGAAGAACCTTACCCGAGCCTTGAACTCGGCAGGAGACGGACATGACAACCCCCAATGTCACCCTTTCGGATGCAGCCGCGAAGCGCATCTCCGAGATCGTTGCGAGCGAGGCAGGCAAGCAGGCCCTGCGGGTTTCGGTCGAAGGCGGCGGATGTTCCGGCTTCTCCTACAAGTTTGACCTTGCGGATGCCGCTGCGGACGACGATGTCGTGATCGCAAATGGCGGCGCAAAGGTGCTGATCGACAGCCTTTCGCTGGTCTATATGGAAGGGTCCGAGATCGATTTTGTTGATAACCTGCTCGGCCAGTCCTTCCAGATCAAGAATCCCAATGCTGTCGCCAGCTGCGGCTGCGGCACGAGCTTCTCCATCTGAGCATTGCAGCGAGATCAGACTTTTCAACGGCGCCTCGTTCGCTAAAAGGAACGGGTGAACGAGGAGCTGCACCCCGATGAAGATCGCCACGTGGAACATCAATGGAGTGAAGGCGAGGATTGACAACCTGCGCCAGTGGCTAAGCGATTCCTCGCCCGACATAGTCTGCCTGCAGGAGATCAAGTCGATCGACGACAACTTTCCCCGGCTCGAGATCGAGGCCCTCGGCTATCACGTCGAGACACATGGCCAGAAAGGCTTCAATGGCGTGGCACTCCTCTCGAAGTTTCGCCCCGACGAGGTGATCCGCGGTCTTCCCGAGGGTGACGGGGACGACCAGGCCCGTTATATCGAGGGTGTCTTTTCCGCGGAGGGTGGTGCGATCCGCGTCGCCTCGATCTACCTGCCGAACGGAAACCCTGCAGACGATTTGATAAAATACCCCTACAAGCTTCGCTGGATGGAGCGGCTGCGCCTGCATGCGGAGAGCTGTATGGCGCTGGAGGAGCCTCTGATTCTCGCCGGCGACTACAACGTGATCCCCGAGCCGCACGACTGCTTTGACCCGGCGGCATGGGCGACGGACGCGCTCTTCCTGCCGCAGACCCGCGCCGCCTTCCGGCGGCTCGAGACGCTGGGGCTGACGGAGGCGGTGCGCGCCACCAATGACGCGACAAACCTCTATACCTTCTGGGATTATCAGGCCGGCGCCTGGCAGAAGAACAACGGCATCCGCATCGACCACATGCTGCTGTCGCCGGAAGCGGCAGACCGGCTGCAATCGACCTCGATCGAGAAGCATGTGCGCGGATGGGAGAAGCCGTCCGATCACGTGCCGGTGATGGTCGTCTTCGATTTCGCCACCGCGGCCTGAGGACTAGGTGCCGCGCCGTCTACTCGACGGCGTGCGACAGTTCCTGTGACAGCGCCACCGATACGCGCCGCTCTTCCTCGTTGGCAACGGAGAACGCCTGTTCCTGAAGCTGCTGCATCCAGCCGCAATCCCTCGGGTTGCAGCGATCGAGCGCTGCAGTCAGGAATGCCAGCCCGCGCACCGTCTGTCCCTCTTGGAAGAGCACGTCGCCGAAGACAGCCATTGCCCCGGCATGGCCGCTCTTGCGGGCCTGATTCAGCCATTTCTTGGCCTGGTGGACGTTTTGTGAACCGCCCTCGCCCGCAAGGATCATCTTGGCGAGTTGGAACTGGGCTTCGGCCACGCCAAAGGCGGATGCGGCCTGGAAATAGAGCTGGCGGGCCTGGGAGAGATCCCGCTTGACCGGGCTTCCCGGAATGCCATCGCGGTAATAGCCGGCAAGCGACAGAAGGGCATTGATGAAGAAGCCCGTATCTTCCGAGCCCGGCTCCACGCCCGCCGCCGCGATTTCATTGTAGATCTTGAAGGCTTCGAAATCGTCCTTCGCGACGCCATCGCCATAGGCATACATGTTTGCGAGCGCCCAGCGAGACCCAGTATGGCCCTTTTCCGCGGCATAGCGATAGGCTTCGACGGCATCGTCCTTGTCGCCGTTCTTGTAGGCCTTGAACCCGAACTTGAAGAGGTCGAAGGGGCCGGATTCCCGCGTCACCCCCGAGTTGATGTCGAAGGCTGCGGCAGTGCCGCTCATGATCATCATCGAGGCGAGAGACGCCCCCAGAAACAGTACCCTCATGGATCCCTTGTCGGACATTGTCATCGTTCAAGCTCTTCCAGTCGCTGCGACGCCAGCGCGCGCGCAGGACATGATGTGCACCCGGCGCCGAGCCGGTTGGTTCAGGCCGTCATGGGAAAAAATCATAGCCGCACTTTCCGGCAAGACTGGGACCCGAGGTACCGACACCTTGATCGGCCGCGTCTTCGACCGTCGCGCATATCCCACCTGCGCAACACTCGGCTTTCGCAAGATATTCCCGCCCATGATACTCCAACTCAGGCGCCCCGCCCCCGCGGCCCGCCGCTTTCGCCCCTATCGCTGCTCCCCGTTTGTGGCGGGAAGTGGACAAATTCTCCCCGCCTGCGCTGGCTGAAGACTCTCCCAAAGATGTGTTGCCAAATCGTCACAAGCCGGAAGGGGCAGGCACGAGAAAGCCCGGCTCGGGGCCGGGCTTTATGTTGCTTTCAAGATAGACGACTAGAAGCGTACCTTGACCGAGGTCGAGACGCCGTAGGCGAGATCGTCGTCGAAGTCGTAGCTGGCACGCTGGCCGTAGGTTTCACCGTTAATCGTCTGCAAACTAGAGCTGCCGCCGGTTAAGAGAGCAAGCGCACCGGCAAGCCTGAACTCAACGTTCTCCGTGGGCGAGTAAGCAGCGCCCAAACCCAGAGTCCAAGTGTCGGTCTGCGTACCAAAGCCTTGCGAGGTACCCCTATCCCAGGTCACGCTGACCGCCCCGCTCCACTGCTCCGTAAACTTATGTCCAACGCCACCGGTAACGGTCCAGCCGTCGCGATAACCGAGATCAAGTGAGGTCACGGCGTTGGTGGGAGAGCAAAGTGGGTTGCCCACCGCATTACAGTAGAACCTTACTTTCTGCAGCTGGCTCCAGTCAGCCCATTTCACTGAGCCGAACGCAAGCCAGTCGGGCGCAATGCCCGACTGAAGCTTAAGCTCTACCACATCAGGCATATCTTGAGAACCGTGCACATTGATCGGCGCGGGCAACAGTGGCGTGACCTGGCTTAAGTCCAGCGTGCCCGTGATGTTGTCAAGTTTCACTTCGCTGTTATAGACAAGGCTTACACGCAGCGCGTATTCCGGAATTTCATAAGCAACGCCTGCACGCCAGCCCCAGCCATCAGCCTCAAGATCGAGACGCCCGACGCCACTCAGCCCGCCTCCCAGCGCCGCCGGTAGGCCCTGTGTGTTCTGCACCAAGCGCTCCTGGAACCCGTAGACTTCCTGGTAGAACGCGCCGCCAATGAGCCGTAGCTGGCCGGGTCCTACGTCGAACTTATAAGAACAGGTGCCTGCGTAGTTCCGGCTTTCCACCTTAGTCTCTATGTCTTCATTGGCGCCTGCCCAATTTGCTCCTGGGTTTTTATGTGCTCCCCATGGCTCTGAGTAATCAACCATGCAGTCAAAATCAGGTCCGATAGCGGCCTTTGCACCTATCCGCGGCACCCAATAATTTTCAGACCCATCTGCAGTAGTAGGTCTCCCGGTCAGGTCGCCACCACCAAAGGTTGGGCTAGGCGGCGCAGTTGTCGAAGTAAGATCCAAAGGATCAAATAGCGATGGATCCGTATCCCGCACATTCTTCAGCTCCCGCTGGGGCGCAACAAATGTCACGGCAGACTCAGCCGCAAAGCGCCCCTCATCAAACAGCAGATCGATATTATACCCGCCGCGCTCCAACCCTCCCGCCAGAGCTGTCGATGCCATTGCGCAGCCTGCAGCCAGGGCCAGGATGCCTTTGGAAATAAGCGTCTTTTTCATTCTTCTCCCACCTCCGGGTATGCGATGGCCGCGAGTGTAGAAGCTTCAAGGTAAATGACAACTTTCAGAGGTACGTCTTTCACTTGATGCGATCGGCTCAAGATTGACGTATGTCGGCCTGGAACAACTGCGGATCGGCGTAAAGCCGAACAAAAATTGCTCAGAATTAACAAAGACGGCTCGTTATTCGAAAACATCTTCCAAGGCAACCGAGCCATGTGTCATTGCGGCAACATTGCGTCAACGGATTGACGTCCACGGCAATTGCCTCTTTCCCAGGGCTAAAACAGCAAAAACCCCGCCGCGGAAGCCGCGACGGGGTTTCGTATTTTAACCTGAGACAGATCAGCCAGCTTCGGCGATTCTCTGCGCGGCCGTCCGCAGCGCCGTCAACTGCACTTCGAGCTCGGCATAGCGCTCGCGCTCGGCGGCCACCACCTCCGGATCGGCATTCTGCACGAACTTCTCGTTGTTCAGCTTCTTGGCGACGCGATCCATGTCGGCTTCGGTCTTGCCGATCAGCTTTTCGATGCGCGCCTTCTCTGCCACGAGATCGATCAGGGTGCCGAGCGGCAGGCAAGCGATCGCTTCGCCGACCACGACCTGGGCCGCTCCCTTCGGCGCCGTGTCCGTCGTCTCAATGCTCTCGACGCGCGCCAGCCTGCGGATCGCGGCATCGTGCCGCTTTAGACGGGTGATTGTGATGTCGTTGGCACCAACGACGATCAGCGGCGCGACTGCGGACGGCGGCACGTTCATCTCGGCACGCGTAGAGCGTAGGCCGGACACGAGGTCGACCAGCCAGTTGATCTCGGCGGCAGCCGCGTCGTCGGCGAACTCCGGCGCAGGCCAATCGGCGTGGCAGAGCAGCGCGTCGCGGGCGGCGGTATGAATCCAGAGCTCCTCGGTCATGAACGGCATGAACGGGTGGAGCAGCTTGTATGTCTCCTCCAGCACATAGGCCGCGCAGGCTTGGGCTTCCGCCTTTGCCTTCTCGTCCTCGCCGGAAAAGACCGGCTTCAAGAGCTCCAGATACCAGTCGCAGAACTGGTTCCAGACGAAGCGGTAAAGAGTCCCGGCGGCATCGTTGAAGCGCTGGCTCTCGATTGCGTCGGTCACGTCGCGGATGGCACCGGTCAGCTCCGTCAGGATCCAGCGGTTGATGGTGAGTGTCGTCGTTTCCGGGATGAAGTGCGGATCGCGCTTTACGCCGTTCATCTCCGCGAAGCGGGTCGCGTTCCACAGTTTGGTGCCGAAGTTGCGGTAGCCGGCGATGCGGGCTGGATCGAGCTTCACGTCCCTGCCCTGTGCCGCCATGATCGCCAGCGTGAAGCGCAGCGCATCGGCACCGTATTCGTCGATCAATTCCAGCGGATCGATGACGTTACCCTTCGACTTCGACATCTTCTGGCCGTTCTTGTCGCGAACCAGCGCATGCACATAAACGGCGTGGAAGGGCTCGATGGGATTGCCGTCCTCGTCCTTCATGAAGTGCAGGCCCATCATCATCATGCGGGCGACCCAGAAGAAGATGATGTCGAAGCCGGTTACCAGCACGCTGGTCGGGTAGTACTTCTGCAACTCCTTAGTCTGTTGCGGCCAGCCGAGCGTCGAGAACGGCCAGAGCGCGGAGGAGAACCAAGTATCTAGCACGTCCTCGTCGCGGGTCAGGATCTCACCCGGGCGGAAATTCTCCAGCAGATCCTCGACATAGGCCTTCATCGGCCCTTCATGGGCGATGTAGTGCTGGATCGCCGCATGCAGCGCCTCTTCCTCGGTCTTCTCGACGAAGACCTGACCGTCCGGCCCGTACCAGGCGGGGATCTGGTGGCCCCACCAGAGCTGGCGGGAAATGCACCAGGGCTGGATGTTCTCCATCCACTCGAAATACGTCTTTTCCCAGTTCTTCGGCACGAATTTGGTGCGGCCCTCGCGCACGGCAGCGATCGCCGGTTTTGCCAGGGTCGCGGCATCGACGAACCACTGGTCGGTCAGCATCGGCTCGATGACCACGTTGGAGCGGTCGCCGAACGGCTGCATGATCTTCTTGTTCTCGACATAGGGCACATCGTTACCCTCGGCGTCCTTCATCGTGACGGCAAGCCCTTCGGCGTTGATCGCGTCGATGATGCGCTTCCGCGCTTCATAACGGTCGAGGCCGCGGTATTCGTCCGGCACGAGGTTGATGTCGTCCACTTCCGATTCCGTCGGCAGCTCGCCGGACTTTGCGATCTCCAGCGCCTGGGCGGCGCAGAGTGCGTAGCGTTCGCCGTCCTCGCGCAGGCGGGCTTGCGTGTCCATCAGGCGGTAGAGCGGGATGTTGTTGCGCTTGGCAACCTGATAGTCGTTGAAGTCGTGCGCACCGGTGATCTTCACAGCGCCCGAGCCAAAATCCGGGTCCGGATATTCGTCCGTGATGATCGGGATCAGGCGGCGGTGCTCCTTCGGCCCGACCGGGATCTCGCAGAGTTTACCGACGATCGGCGCATAGCGTTCGTCCGAAGGATGAACGGCAACCGCGCCATCGCCCAGCATCGTTTCCGGACGCGTGGTGGCGATCGCGATATAGTTGCGCTCTTCCTGGAGCACCACGTTGCCGTCGGCGTCCTTTTCCACGTAGGTATAGGTTTCGCCGCCGGCTAGCGGATACTTGAAGTGCCACATGTGGCCGTCGGTCTCGCGGTTCTCTACCTCGATGTCGGAAATCGCCGTCTCGAACTTCGGATCCCAGTTGACGAGGCGCTTTCCGCGATAGATGAGCCCCTGCTTGTAAAGCGTTACGAAAACTTCAAGAACGGCCTGCGATAGACCTTCGTCCATGGTGAAGCGTTCGCGTGACCAGTCGCAGGAGGCGCCGAGGCGCTTCAGCTGGTTGAAGATCAGCCCGCCCGATTCTTCCTTCCATTCCCAGACTTTGTCGATGAAGGCTTCGCGGCCCAGCTCACGGCGTCCCGGCAGCTTTCGCTCGGCAAGCTGGCGCTCGACCACCATCTGCGTCGCAATACCGGCGTGGTCCATGCCGGGCTGCCACAGCACGTCCTTGCCGCGCATGCGCTCGAAGCGCACCATGATGTCCTGCAGCGTGTTGTTCAGCGCATGGCCCATGTGCAGCGAGCCGGTGACATTCGGCGGCGGGATGACGATGGTGAAGGTCTCGGCACCAGGTTCGGCGTTGGCGCCGGCGCGGAAGGCGTCGGCCTCGTCCCAAGCGGCAGCGATTTTCGGTTCGACGGCGGCGGAATCGTAGGTTTTGTCGAGCATTTTCCGACCAATTTTCGAGTTCTTGTTTGGCTTGGGTGTAAATAGGAGCGGTAGAAGCGAGTCAATAAAAAAGCCGCCCCGTCGCCGGAGCGGCCCCAAGAGCAAAAACTTGCCTGCGTCAGCGGCGCGGGCCGCGGGCCACCCGCTCGATCTCCTCGCGTACAAGGCGCTCGACCAGCGTCGGCAGATTGTCGTCGAGCCATTCCTGCAGCATGGGGCGCAGCATCTCCTGGGCCAGATCCTCCAGCGAGCGGTTCTGAACGCCGTCGAAGGCTGCGGCCAATTCGCCGAAGGAGCGGGCCACCTGGGCACCGGCTTCTTGCGACATCAGCATCGCTTCGGTCTTGGCCGGCAGCGCCTGCTGGTCAGGGCGTTCGGCGGGCAGCGGCGCCTCTGCCTGCATGACCTCCGGTGCACGCGGCTCCGGAGCACGCGGAGCCGGGGCCGGCGGCGCTTCGTTCAGCTGCGCCTGCTGCGGGGCTGGTGAGGGCACCGGGCGCTGCGGCTCACGATAGGCCGCCTCGGGCTCCGGCTGGCGTGCGACGGGAGACCTGGCCGGCGCCGCCGCCACGGGGGCGGATGCAGCGACCGGCTCCGGGCGGGCCTCCATGCCAGGCTCCACACGCGGCTCGAACCGCGGCTCCGCCGGGCGATCGGCTGCGGCGCGAACCCGGGCAGCAACGTCGGCCAGCGAGAGGCTGCGCTCCGGCTGCGGCTCGGCGTAAGGCTGGTAGGCTTCAGGCTGGCGCGCTTCGACCAGGCGTGAGGGCTCCACCGGACGGAAGGCTTCGCGCTGCGGCAAGCCGCGATCATTGGCGGCCATCTCGGCGACGATACCCATGTCGTCCTCGTCGATCTCGTCTTCGGCATAGACCGGGGGGAGAGAATGCTGCAGCGAAGTTTCCGCCTGCGGCTCATTGCTCTCGATGATGCGGCGGATCGACGCCAGGATTTCCTCCATCGAGGGTTCACGCGCTACGCTTGGCTGAGCCATTTTCTTCCCCGCAACTATCGACACGAATGGTTCGTGCATCAGAATTCGAATCGGGGACAGTTTAGAGCAGCGTCATGACGGGAAACAATTGCAGCTTCCTCAACAGCTTGGCGAACCCACAGAATTGTTCGACAGTGAGTCCGCCGGGCCACACAGGACCTTTTCCGGCGATCACCGCCGGCCGCTTCAGGATCAGAACACGAAGCTCTTCTCGCGGCGGAAGCCCGGAAGCGGCTTGACGCTAGCGTTGAAGTGGTCGCTCTCGGAAACGAAACCGCGCTCCTTGACCAGACGCTTGGCCTGCGCAGCATTGCCGTAGCCGACGACAGCGATGAGCCGCCCGCCATCGCGCAGCTGCTCGATCAGCGCCGGCGGCACTTCCTCGATTGCGCCGTTGACGAAGATCAGGTCGAACGGCGCTTCGGCCGGACAGCCCTTCTCCATCTCGCCCGGCACCACGGCGACATTGTCATAGCCGAGTGCGGAGAGCTTTTCGATCGCCTGGCCCGACAGCGCCTCATCCGATTCCACCGACACGACGGAGCCGGAAAGCAGCGAAAGAAGCGCCGAGACATAGCCGGTGCCGCAGCCGATCTCGAGCACGAGATCATCCTTGGTGATCTGCGCCAGCTGCAGCAGCTTGGCGAGCGGAGAGGCTTCCATCAGGTAGCGGCCCGCGCCGATCTCCAGGTCGTCGTCGATATAAGCGAGCGGCTTCAGCTTGGCCGACACGAATTCCTCGCGCGGCACGGAAAAGAACGCTTGGAGCACCGAATGGGACGTTACATCCGTCGTGCGGATCTGGTTTTCGACCATCTTGGTCCGTGCGGCTTCGAAATCCATCATCTTGGCTGTCCCGGTTCGACCCTTGTTCAAGCCGTCTTTACTGGCGAGGCGCGGCGCTTTCAAGTCAGCCACCGGCTTCCTCTTCAAAAATGAATTCTTCGAAACCACCGGCGCGTTCTTAGCGCTCACCAGCGGCGATCATCTGTAGATAGCGAGGCGCGTAATCCGTTCCGCGCGAGGCGTCCAACGATGCCAGCATAGCATGAGCCAGGTCGTAGGATCCGTAACAGCTATCCATAAGGAAGGCATATTTCTTCAGCTCTTCATCTTGGAGCACATCCAGCGCCATCCAGTCGCGAACGTAGATGGCGTCTGACCATATCTGCTGGCGCAATCCCTTGTCGGGGTTGTTTTCGACCCGTTCAGAATGAAGTTTCGACGCTAAGACGCCCCACCTGGGGAGAACCAGGTGAGGCTGAGTTTGCCATGGACCGTCTAGTTCCGAGGCTCGCTTAGTCTGCCACGACCTGTCGATCTGGCGAAGGCCACATGCGGCTGTTGCGGTACGGCTCCGGCGTTCTAGCCTCAACCGAGCACGACTTGAAACTCGGTACCGGTTTGGTCTGATTTGCCCTCGCCTAAGAAATAGCAGCATGCAATAGCACGTAGGCCTGATCGAAAGCTGGGCACCCCCACCTCGTGCCCCGCCCATCCCAGAGTGCGGGGCGTTTTTTAGGCGATCGCGGGTCTGATCATGATCGGAAAGCACCGATGCGCCCTCAATCTACCCTTCGACCCGACGCTTTTTTTGTTCCCGGAATAACCCCTCTGTACTAGCCTCAAGGCTACGGGCCGGGGGGGGGAATGAGCTGCATGTCTGACGCGAGCGAACTTGTAGGTCAGCTTGTACGAGCGGCCAATCGGGCTGATCGTATCACCGACTTCGAGCGTCGGAAGCTGTTTGAACGCACGGTGATAGCCGTGCATGAAATGCGGGAATCGATTGGAATGCCGGTCCGGACGCATGCCGACGAGATTGTAGACCTGCAGGTCAGGGTCGCCGCCCACGGTCTACACGCAAAAACTACAGAAGATCTTCGCGCGGCGCTTTTGCTGGCAGCCCGGATGATCCGGGACCTGCGCATCACGATCAACAGTGGATTCAAGACCTAACTACCGGCCGATGATACTGATCTCCGCAAAGAGGAGATTGGTCATGATTGCTCCCAACCTCAAGCTCACTCGCATCTGGCCAGTCCGATCATCTACGGATTGCGCCGGTAGAGCTTCGATTGTGCGAACAAAACCGCCACGTTCTCTAGCTTCTTGGGGTCCACTAGGCCTCGGCGATAGAACTGGACAACTAGGCGTGCAACGGCTTCGCTCTCAACCTCCGCGCCTTCTCGAACAAGCTGTTTAACTGCGGAGTTTGTTGCAGACCACAATCGGTTTAAATCTTCGGGATAAATAACTGCTGGAAAGTAGTCGTGGCGGCGTTGCATAATGCGCCTCCCCTCTTTGGGATGAGAGCTGCCATCTCTCTGCCGTCAGCCCCTTTAACACGGCCAAACGGTACATCATGCTTACGCGCACGAAGGCTAATGTCGAGTCACGTTATGTGAACAGTCCTGAGTGTATTGCGGCGCTGGTGGACAAATGCCTCGCGCGCTGGCTGTGATGGCGCACGACCGGCTAGAAGGCAACGAAGTTTCCCTCAGCCGCCAATATGTCTCGGTATGCGCGGGTGCGTCGTCCAAGCGTCGCGACATCACTCAGCCTCAACGCTGAAATGACTGGGATAGGTTACCGTACCAGCGGTTGCGATCTGGCGTCGGTGTCCCATGTCCGTGGGCTGCAAGGAGAAGCCCATCATGAGAAAAAAGAACATCACCGCATCCACCCTCGCCCTCCTCTGCCTCTCGGCAGCTGGCTGTGTCAGCGAAGGAGGGTCTTACGTCGCCTATGACTCAGGCCCCCGCTATCAACGGGTAGACCGGAACGACTGGGACCGTGACCGACGCGACCGCGATCGCAATGACCAACGTCTTGATCGAGATCGTGATGATCGCCGAAGTGACGACCGACGCGGCCACGATGGATGGCGCGACAGGGACCGTCGTTAGGACTGGGATGGTGACCGGGATCGAAATCGTCGCTCCCGGTATGAGAACGACCGTGACGGCCGATGGATCACTCGTGACGGTCGCCGGGCCTGGGTCCCGGAGCGCCGCTGACATCAGGTGCAAATGGGTGGCGGCGATACCCGCCCTACCTACCTCGCGATCGGGCGGCGGGGCCGCTTGAACATGGATAAATGAGCGAAGGTGAACCTTTGAAGCTGATGCGAGAAGAAGACATCCCAGACTTTGTGAGGGATGTAGTAGCTACGGGTTGCGATATGTGCGCCGTTGGCGATGACCACTACGTAATCGGCGACGCGGATCTGCCCGTAGAAGTGTACGAGGTCGTTGAGCAAGAGCTGGAAAGCATCTTTGCAAACTACGGCGAGAGGGACCACCTCAAACACGAGATCATAGCCTACCTGCACTCGATCGGGCGAAGTTTCCCGCCACCGCAGAGGCATTAGTTGGGTTTAGAAGCGGATCTGGAAACGCCTCAGCGCCAACGGCTCGTCTGCATGGAACAATCGCCGTTTGGCGAAGGTTATCAGGCGATGTCGATCATGAAGCCGCAGGTTTCCAGGATCGAAAACCTCCGGAGGTTGCCCAGCGTATGGAGCAGCATATCCTGGAGACGGAAGGTCAGATCACTTGTATCGAAGAACTTCTTGAGAGCCTCGACGAGAGCCACTCTTCGCTGAAGGACATGGCGCTTCCGTCACTGGCGCCATGGCCGCCAAGGACCATACCGTCGCGGGCGATGAAATCCTTAAAGACTCATTCGCGAACTTCGCCCTTGAAAATTTTCGAGATCGCCGCCTACAAGTCCCTGATGACGATAGCCGAGCTGGGCGGTTTTCCGTCTGCCACTTCCGCGCTACAGGCAAACCTGCAGGAAGAGCAGACCATGGCGGAATGGCTCGACGACAACCTGCGGGCCGTCACCGTGCGCTTTGCCGGTCTCCGAGAGCGGGAAAAACGGCAAAGGTCTGAACGGCTTTGCCATCACAGGCAGCCACCATTAGGCAGTCGCTACTCCGGCAGCCGATAGATCTCCGCCCAGTCCTCCGCCTCCCGCAATCCCTTGAATGACGGGTGGCGGAGCGTTCCTGTATGTGTCCAGGCGCGATACTCGATCTCTGCTGCAAATGACGGCCCTGTCATCACCAGGTTCTTGCCCGGCACGCTCACGACCGGGACGCGTGTCCTGATCTTGTCGAGCTGCTTCTTCAGCCGGCGAGCTTCGTCATGCTTGAAGCCGGTTCCGACACTGCCGACGTACTTCCAGCCATCGCGGTAGCGCGCGGCCAGCAGCAAGCTGGCGATCGCCCCCGGCAGTGCGGTCGAGGGCTCATAGCCGACGATGGCAAAGGTGTCGCTCTGCACGCACTTGATCTTCAGCCAGTCGCCGGTCCGTCCAGAGCGGTAGGGACGGTCTCGGTGTTGGCAATGATGCCTTCGAGCTCATGCGCGCAGGCATGCCGCAGCATCTCGTCAGGATCTTCGTCAAACTCCTCTGACAGGCGAATGCCGCCCTGATTGTCAGCAAGAAGATCCTCCAAAAGGTGGCGCCGGGCCGAGTATTCCATCCTCGTCAGATCGTGACCGCCGAGGTAGAGCAGGTCGAACGCGAACAGGATCGCATTGCCGGCAGGCAGCTTCCCTCCCCGGCCGCCGAGCTAGTTCTGCAGCCGGCCAAAATCAGCAATGCCCTGCTCGTTCAACACCACCGCCTCGCCATCGAGGATCATGGTGATCGGCATGAATGTTCGTGCGGCCGCTTCGATGCCGGGGAAGCGGTGCGTCCAGTCATGTCCGCCCCGGGTGATGATGCGCACGCCGTTTGTCTCGATGTGGACGGCCAGCCGGTAACCGTCCCACTTCAACTCGTAGGACCACTCGTCACCATGCGGCGGCTTCGCCACCAGCTTCGCAAGGCATGGCTCGATCCTATCCGGCATAGGATCGAAGGGGAGCTCAGGCTGTTTAGGATCGCGCTTACGGACACGACCGCTCTTCAGTGGTGCGGTGTCATCGATCAGCAGAGGTGCGGTTGGTTTGCGAGGACGTTTGGCCATGAAGCCATTGCACCATCGTCCGCTTAAGATCGCGTATGCGCGATCTCAGGAGGCGGTGATGTGTAATCTCTACAATGTGACGACCAACCAGGAAGCCATACGCGCCTTCACGAAGGCGTTGGACCGTCTGGGCAATCTTGAGCCATCACTCGACATCTACCCGGACCAGATGGCGCCAATCGTGCGCAACATCCACGGCCAGCGTGAACTCACTCGAGTCCGCTGGGGGATGCCGAGCTCTCAGCAGGCAATCTTCAAAGCAGCGACGAAGCGGGCGGACAAGCTGCGGGCAAAGGGGAAGGAAGTAGACTTCCAGGAGCTGCTGAAGATGGAGCCCGACGGCGGCACTACCAACATTCGCAATACCGCCAGCAAGCACTGGGCCCGGTGGACCGGGATCGAAAACCGCTGCCTCGTACCCTTCACTCGTTTCGCCGAGCCGGATCCGGCGGGCAAGGTCGAGGGTGGACGGACACCGAATGCATGGTTTGCGGGAGACGAGAGCGAGCCGTTGATGTTCTTTGCCGGCCTGTGGGTGCGCGACTGGAGCTGCGTGCGGAAAATCAAGGAAGGGATGGTCACCTGCGATCTCTTCGCCTTCCTGACCGCAGAGCCTAACCGTGTAGTAGCGGAGATCCACCCGAAGGCGATGCCGGTGATCCTACGCAACGTGGACGAGATCGATCTCTGGGTAACTGCGCCGTGGAACGAGGCGAAGGCACTACAGCGTCCGCTTCCGGATGACGAGCTGATGCTGCTGAAGCAACCAAAGAAGGCCGCGTGAACACTTGGCTGGTCGACCTGACCGTCGCAGTTGCGGTGCTTGCAGCGATCGTTAGCGCCGCGATGCATACGGCCCATCTGTTCGATGCCGAGTTAAGGGTTTCCCTCGTGGGAGATGTGCGTAGCATACTCCCGACGATTGCAGGGGGTGATGCCATGCAGCAGGCAACGGGGAATGCTCCGGACGAGCCCTATGAGCAGGGCATGCACATCATCTTCGATGTGATCACGCGCTGCGCGGTCGTCACCTTCCGCGGAAAGATGGACATCATAGGCCCCTGCCCCGATCGCTCTGCAGCGATAGCGGCGGCTGAAGCCCTATGTCGCGAGAGTGGGTGGGGACGCAAATGAACTCTGCGCTCATCGTCTGCGCCACGCTCTCGGTCGTCGATGGCGACACAATCAAATGCGATGGCGCCAGAACATGCGCCGGCTTGGCGAAGGCGTAGCAACGTCCGCGGCGTGGATACGCCACAGATAGACAGCGGCGCCAAGTGCAGCAAGGAACGGAAGATGGCGCCACTGGCCAAGTTCCGGCTGCAGGAGATGATCGAGGGAAAGAAGCTACGGATCGAGGCCAAGGGCAAGGATCGCTATGGCAGTCCGCTGGTGAACGTCTACCTGCCGAACGGGCGGCAAGTAGGAAAGCAATTGATCCCGGGAAGGGTTCGCCAGGGAGTGGCGGAAGGGTAAGAAGACCGATTGGTGTCGCTGACTACCTTTTGCCCGCGGACCTAGGAGCGATGGTCACTGCATGCGCGGCGCTTGTGTTCAATACGACGATGGCGCATAGTCATTCTTCCAGCAGCCATTTTCAAGGGCGTTGCTGTTCGGGTTTGATGCCCGGCCCCAAGCGAAGGAGGACGTGATGTCTTCCCACTTCATCCACGCAGAATCAGAATGGGGACGCTATGCCGCTCCCCTTCGGCTCTGGGCTCCGGCACTGTCCATCGGGTTCATATTGTACATCGTGTTTTTGGATCTGCTGTAGCACGATCAACTCACTACTGCAGCGAGGCTCGCCTATGCGAAGCTATGTCAATCAAGTCACCTTTCACCACCCCTTCCAACTGCCCGGTATGGAAGCCACGCACGCGCCAGGCACTTTCGAGGTACATGTCGAGGAAGAACCCCTCGATGTTGTTTGGGAAGCCTATCACCGGACGCTCACGTTCATGTTGACGTCAGGCGGGCGTACCGAAGCGTATAATGTTCCTGAAGAAGAACTAGATCGGCTTCTGGCTGCAGACCAGGCAAGCATCGTTTAACCTAGCGCGACTATTCGATCCGCAGCCACCTGCGCAGTATCGGCACAACCGTCTCGGAAAAATAGAAGAACATGCCCCCGGCGGTGAAGCCGAGGCCGGCGAAGATCAGCGCCGCAGTCTTCCCCAGCCGCGTGATGTCCTTCACCTGGTTGATGGTCGGTTTGATTTCGTCATCGATCGTTCCGTCAGTCCGGTGATCACATCCCTCTGCTGAGCAGCGGTCGCGCCGGCAGCAAGGACGGTCTTCTCAGCCTCTCCGATCCGCCGCGACTGCTGGTCGATCCGCTCATGCAGCCTGTGACGGTTCTCCGAGCTGTTGCGCCGCTCCTCGGTAAACTCCTGCTCAAATCTGTCCAGGCGTCAACCGAAACCATCAACCTTCTCCTCGAGGCGGCCAAGCACCCGGAGGATATCATCATGCGAACCCGGCATATCATTGCTTTCATGCGCCGACTGGCGCTGGAGGTTTGATCAGGGAGCGGACGCGCCGTGCCGCGCGCACTCGTCCCGCGTCCAGACGTCGGCCGCGCAGATCCCCACCACGGTCCGGTCGATCTTCCGCTGGTCGGTCAGCGTTGCGCCGCGGGCACTGACCAACTCAGTCCCGACCACCCGACGCAGACCTGGTGCACTTGCGGGCGCCGAAGTCCCACATGCCGTCAGGGCAAAGATCAAACCGAAAGCGGTCATTGTCCGAAGCGTCACCTGCTTCATTGTTCTGCCTTTCGATCTTGTTGAGGGCGTCGTCGCTGGCTTTGTCCCAGATCCAGCTGAGGGTGATGAGGATGGCGAGAGCGCCGATGATATGGGCAGAGGAGAACATCTCACGCCTCTATCTCGCGCCGCAGCGCCTTTACGCCGCGGATGATCCATTCCCCGCCGAACAGGATCACCACCATCGAGGCTGCTGAGCAGGTGTCGGGCCCCAGATCTCCTGATCCCACTTGAACGACCCGCTCTGGTGCATCAGCTGCGCCAGGTAATGGATCAGCCGGTGCAGGCGATCAAGGCCGACATTGGCCGCATAGCGATCGAGCGAGGTCAGGACGGAGCGAAGCTTAGCCTCGCTTCCCTTGTTCTTTGCAGCCAAGCGGATGTGCTCCGCCTTGATGGGCAGGGTCATTGTTTCTCTCCGGGTTCCGTGTGTGGTGGGCCAGCCTCGCGCAAGGCAGGCGGAACATTGTCGGGACTGCTAATCATTGGCCGTCGGTACGCGGCATAGATCATGAGGATCAGGCGATGCAGTACGATTGGGCGGGCGCCAGTTGGCGCCGTACTCCGACCATTGTCCGTATGGTGGACTCATCCCGCTTCTGCTCGATTACCCACCGAGACAACGGGGGGCTCATGATGCAGCCGGCAGAACACTCACGCACCATGTCTTGGCCGGCTAAGATCAGCGTCGGCTTGGCAGTTCTCGTCGGAGGGTCTGCACTTGTCGCGACTGCCCTCGCGGCAGCGATTGGCCATCACGAGGCTCTCCACGCTCAGTTCTGTCACGAGGTCGATCTCTTCGCACCGGTAGAGCCATTTGTGAGAGCTGCCCTGAACTCCATCTAAAACTATCACTCACAGCAGCGCCCGTACGCTCGCGGCTGTTCAAAGTCCGGCGCCCCTGTCGCCAGCCTTGAACCAAAGCCCCTACTGGCCTTTGGCTGGTAAGGGACTAGCTGGCTCCGACTGAAGTCCTAACCGCATTAAACTGGGAACCCGTACTGGCCGCCAGCATTCTGCTTTCGAGCATTTTACTGGAGCGGTCTAATGAAGGTACTCTTGGCAGTCTTGGGCGGACTTTGTCTTTCCCTCACGACTTTTGTCGCTGGTCTGGTAGCGGCCATGGTTTTCTTCACTGCCGGCGGAGACAAGAAGCAACTGACCGACACCACTGACCTTTGGACTAATCATCCTATGCGGGTCGAAGTGGCAGATTCTGGCCTGGAGCGCGTTCCCAGCCGCGCGCCGGTGCCAGCACAGACAACCGCAGCCAAATCCTCGCCTAATCAGGAGACGGATGATGACCTTTCAATTGCCAGTTCAGAGGAGGCGGTAGCTGGCCAGTACGCTCAACGCCTGGATGAGACAATTACTGGCTCAATCGTCCCTGCCGAAGTACCCTCGGACGAAGCTCCTGATGAGCCGCTGTTAAGTGAAGCCCACTTGGATTGGTGTTCCTCCCGGTATCGGTCGTACCGCCCACGAGACAACAGCTACACGCCTTACAGCGGCGGGCGAAAGCAGTGTGTCTCTCCCTTCTTGTCGGATCAAGGATCTGCCGAAGTAATCAACGAAGTTTCACCTCCGCCAGCCACAGACGATAGTTTCGCTGATGAAACGGCCCCGCCAGACAATCAGCAAATCGAACAGGCCGCCGCAGATAGGCCGGCCAACTATCGGAGCTGGGAACACGCCCAGTCCTGTTTCGCCCGCTACCGTTCGTACCGGCCGGAGGACAACACCTACCAGCCCTACGGCGGCGGACCGCGCCGCCAATGTGAATAGCCGGTGGACGACCTGATCTGGCCAAACCTTTGGCACGAGTTCGGGCGACCGATGACTCACGTTGTGCCGCGAGATCACGCTGGGCGTCCTCTTCTTCCTGATGCCGGATTGTTCAGCCTTCGGCAATGCTCAGCCGATGGAGTGCGAGACCTGCGACAACACAGGCTGGGTTTGCAAGAGCCACTGCAACAGACCGTGGAGCGGCCCGAGAGCTTGCGGCTGCGGCGCTGCCGGGCTTCACCAGTTCGCGCAGCGCAAGTTCATAAGCAGCATGTTCGATCGGCATTGGGGTGACATCTTCGGCAAGCGCCTGTTCCGCCAGGTGACGTTCTTGCGAGGCCACAGTAGATCCTGGTCGACGGCGGCGATGGTGCCCGGATATCGATCGCCGTAGAGGGCATCGAGAGCCTGAGGCGCGCACGAGGGCGGCAGTCCGCTTGACATCGTCCACACCGGCAGCCGTCCATGCCGCATTGTCTCGCGCCTCGTGATAGGTTGTGGCGTCGTCCGGGGTGCCGTAGTGGTCCATGACCAGGCCTCGTGCGCGATGTGCTGCACCGGCCCCATTGCGGCTGGCGCATGAGCGATGGTGGTCACCATCTACCTCATAAAGAAAATCTACGCAGAATCCCGGGGGCGGGGTCATGCAGGTACGGCGGTACTGAGTCTTCGGAACCTCGCCCGCCGCCCCTCGTTCGGCCACTGGGCGTCAGCTCACCCCGCTCACCAAGCCAAAGGAGTCAATCATGCAAGTTCGCGAAATGATCAGCACGCATCCGGACGTCAAGGGCAATACCGCCGACGCTCTGCTGCGTTGCATAGAAGAGTGCTACAGCTGTGCTCAAACCTGCACCTCATGCGCCGACGCCTGTTTAGCCGAAGAAATGGTGCAGCAGTTAAGGCAGTGCATTCGGCTCAATTTGGATTGCGCCGACATCTGCGCCGCTACAGGGTCAATGGCTTCGCGTCGAACCGGCTCGAACGTTGATGTCCTTCGCGCCGCCATACAAGCCTGCGCTGAAGCCTGTCGTGCCTGCGGTGACGAATGCCAAGAGCACGCAGAGGTGCACGAGCACTGCCGCATCTGTGCGGAAGCTTGCCGGGCCTGTGAAGAGGCATGCCGTGAGGCGCTGCCTCAGGTGCGCTAAGGCCACTCGGGAACCAAACGCCAACGGCCGTTAATGAAACGATATTGAGACCTCAAATCTCTAGAACCCCGGCACATACACACTGGCCGGGGTTCTTTTTTTTCGTTCAGCCGCGCCGCTTCAGCTCGGCTTCAATAGCGCTCTTCGCTTCCTCACCGTTGCTGATCAGATCGTCACTGAGCTTCGACGCCAGCGAGCGTCGCTCCTGCCAGGTGAGGTCCTTCCAGTTGGCCGGGAATCTGGACCTTGGCGCTCGCGTTGGTTTCGCCGGCGCTGCCATTGCCGTCTACAGGCTGATCACCAACCATCTTCTGAGCGCCGGGCATGACTGCCTGACCGGCCTGCTCAATGGTTTTCGCCTGCTTTCCGGTGGAGACGTCGGTGTTGTTGGCCTTGATGCCGATGCCACCAACAGAAGAGACTTCGGCATTTGCTGCGAAGTTGCCTTCGCTGAGGGTCGCGTCGACGAACGAGAGGTTCGGCTTCACTGTCATCGCATCAGGACTTTGCACAATCATGACCGCGATGTGCCGTAGCGCCTTCTCCAGCCCTTGGTCACTAGCCAGCGCGATTGAAGTCAGCGTGGCCGTCTCAGCAGCAAAGCGAATGCGCAGCGCGTCATCGCTCTCTGCGGTCTTGCTCTCGCTGCTGTTGAAAAGCCAGGCGTCCGACTGAGCTGCGTTCTGTCGTTCATCGAGGATCGCGGCCGGGTGAGCAGCAATGCCGATACCAACCGGACCGACATACTTCACGTCAGGCGTGCACGCATTGTCGCCTTGCTTGATGGCAATGACAGCACCGGCGCCGACGGCTGAAGGAGCATCGCGTTGATGACGACAAGGGTTTCCTGTCCCGTCATAAACAGCTGCCAGCGGTAGTCGGCGGAGAGCTGGTATAGAGCGATCGCCGACCGAGCGACGCCAAGCAGCGGTGGCAGTTCAGGAGCCAAGGAAAGGTCGCGCGCGCCCATCATGACAAATGGGATCTCGTTGAGATTCGTGTTCCCCCGGCCCGCAGGCATCACTTCATTTCCAGCCGTCCGCAATTCGATCTGCGCCTCGGTGCGGTGGATGACGCCGACCATGCCGTGGATCGTGGGGTGGACAATCTCCGGGAACTACGCCCGCTTCTGGTAGGCTTCGTACAGCGCCTTCCCGCCGTCATCCTGGGCTTTGAAGCCCGACGGCTGCGGCAGGTACTGTATTCCTGCCCCCTTCACCTCCTTTTCGCCGCCGGTAGTGTCGCGCATCAGCGCCCATTCGTCGGCAGGCTCGATGTAAAGCGGGTGCTTCGTCCCAACGGCATCGGTCATGTAGTAGTTGCTCCGTTGCCGCATTCTGCTTCTTAGGACTTCAGCCCTAGTTGCGGATAGTGTTCCGCCCGATTAAGGGGACAGACAGATGCGTGGCTAAATGAGGTCGCAATGCCCACTAAAGAGCACATGCTGGCACGGCATGAAGCCCACCTTGACCGCCTTGAGTATGAGCTTGGGCTTTTCACAAATGCTGGGCTGCAAACCGACCCGCCTGGGGCCAAGGAACATCTGGTGCAGCGCATAAGGCAATCCCTAGAGGGCGAGCGAGAAATCGTTGAGATCCTCAAGCGCCTAAAGGGAATTTCCTCCACTGTGGTTGGTGGCGCAGAACAGTAGGTACTGCTCCGCTGCCTCCTTCGAATCCTTCTCGCCCACAGCCGTTATCCGCTTGCTCTACGTACGGCGGGTGCTTCGTGATCACACATCGGTCATCAAGGTCGGAGCTTGGTGTGGCCGGAACAATCCGGGATATTGCTAGTTACCGCGCACAGCACAGGAGGCTGTCATGACTGCGGAACATCCAGCGCCAACCGAAATCCCAGAGAAGCCACTCATTTATGAAAGACACTTGAGCGCGAATCCAATGGCAGCAGAGATCTGTCTCCTCTGCGCAGGCTCCGGGATATTTAACAGGATGGAGTGCAGAGACTGCCAGGGCACCGGCGTGATATCCGTCGTGGATGATCCACGCCGCTCCCATTAGTACAGTCCCTTCACTGTCGACGTTGTCGTCTGTGACTGCCGGTTCCCGACCAGGCGCCCAAAAGCCCCTGAGGTGGCATACATCTGATCCTTGAACGCGCCGCCTGGAAGGAGGCAGAGCTCGTCGAGATAGGCCTCGTTCCATGCCCCCTGCACTAGATAGGACGTTGCGGCTTCGCACTGTGATGAGAATGGCTCCGCTCTCGTCACCTTGTCCCCGGTCTCCGGATCGGCTTTCACCGTCCAGCCGGCGAGCATCGAGACGTAGTCCTTCGCCGGCGCCTTGCCGGCCTGCCCTGGGTCCTGCGGTAGGCTCATCATCACGCCCGTTCCGTCCATGTCGGCCGTTGTCTTGACGAGCCTACGGACGGCGTTACCTTCGTCCTGAGTCGTGACGACATGTCCCACCACGAAGGAGCCAACAGGCGCCTTCCCCAGCTTTACGCCGGCTGTCCTGGCCGCCGTCGTCTTCTTCGTGGCCGCAAGGCCCCAGTGGCGCACCCAGCGCGTGCCAGGCGGCGCCTGCGGGATGATCTTGCCTTCGAACCATTGCCGCTTGAACAGCCCGCCCTCCCGCGCCGTCGGCCGCTGCTGGTATTGGCCGGCATAGCCGTAGGAGCCCTTGATCACCTTCAGAGCCTCGACAGCCTCACGGATGACCGCTCCGGCAGCAGGAGCTCGCCATCGGTTGTGACGCGGATCTTCAACGAAGGCGGCAAGCGTCTTGCACCGCGTCCGGACTTGCTCAGTGTTCTGCTCAACGTCCCGGCGCTGTCGCTCAGCTTCCCGCCTCGCCCTCTCTGCGCTGATCGCCCTCATTATCACCGCTGCCGGTGGCAAGCGGGCCAAAGATGGCTTCTAGTGCATTCAGCTGCTCTTCCGTTGCATTCAAAAGGTCGACCGTCTGGATCGGGCCGCCGTTTCGGCGGGTATGCTGGACGCTGGGGAGCTTCGCATGCATGTACGGAGCGGCGTCCTTTGCAATGGCCGACGCGGCCGTCCATCGTCCTTTTCCGCATGCGCCCGCATCGCCTTCAGCATGACCTCCAGAGGCGTCAGGCCGTCGTGGTGCTCTCCCGGCTACCTTGCTCGTTCGCACTGTACGGGCTCCCTTGGGGCGTCCAGCGCCTTCCTCGGTCCACCGCGCATCTTTGATTTCCGGTTTGATTTAATTCAGACGGTGGCATCGAGCCGGTGATGACCGCTTTCGCTGCGGCTCCAGGAATCATGCACAGGCAGATTCGCGTTCCTCGTAGGTCGTCATGTGACCTCCGAAGACGACGAGGCCGCTCTCCGATTTCAGGGCGGGACGGTGGCGTCCGGGCTAGAACACGCCCAAGAGAGCCAGAACAATTACGGTCAAGACTGCCGAGACGACAAGCGACCCGAGGCAACCCAGTCGGTTCGAAAAGAAGAAGAACATTCAGCTTCCTACTCCGGTTACTGGACATGAATGCAGCTGCTAACAGTCGGTTGCATTCGCCTTGTCTTTGGCCGGCTCGTGGGCGATTTTGCGGGTCCATCGTCCTCAATGACTGGCATTTAAATCGATGGCAACAACCGACGTCGACAACCTCACCCGAATGCTCTTCACCCTGGACAGTCCTGACGGCAGCTATGGAACAAGTCATCCGAAGCGCCACCGAGGGCGTGTACTTCGTGCGGTTCGACGGGAACGAAGTGACGCTGCCACTGGAACTCGTGACGGTCGGCGAGATGATCGAAAGGACCGAGGACGCTCCTCCGCATAGCGCTCACCGCCCCACCCGGCTTGGTCCGCTGCATCATGAACGTATGGCAGTGCCTGCGCCTTCACCGGCTTCGGTCCGTCACCAAACGGAAGCCGCCGGTCGGATTCCGCCGCCCGAACGAAAAGCTCGGTGATTTCTTCCCTCGCCATGCCGCTCTCCGTCTCTCGTCGAATAGGACCCCTGCGCCGCGGTGGGCCCGAACACTCGAACTATCCTCTCATACAGCATGTCCGCGATTGCATAGCGCTGATGGGTAATGCCGCTGAGGTCCCTAGCGATGAACTGGAGCTGCCCCACAGGCGTCTTGTCGAAACACTCCGGCCAATTCGGTCGGCCGCTCCTAGATGATGGCCTGGCAAGCCTCCACCAGGTCGCTCACTGCCCAAAACAGATATTCGTCGAGCTGCCCCTGATTGTTCTCCGTCTCCGCCAACGTCGACATCACCATGCGAAAGTGAGCCTCGCCGCGGTTGCGTAGGATCCGGTCCATGGTCGCCACAGCTCTCGTCTGACGGACATCCGGATAGGCGCGGCCGTCGATGATCTCTATGCCGTATTCTTCACAGATGCTGTGGACACTGGGGTCAACCATCTCGTACGACTCCGTACCAACCGAAAGAACCAGGGAACGGAAACGGGGGGAACCTGTTCGACGCGACGTCACGGAGGCGAATCATGCCAGATGAGCAGATGATCGATGTCGACTTTGGTGCAGACTGGGGCGGCACAGTGTCCGTGGTGGCCAGAAGCACAACCTTACACGCGATTGCGGGGCCAGCAGAGGCGTATGAGTTCCTCTGCCGCCGATGGCCTGGCGCTCGGGGCACCGCTTTTGCCAAGGCTAGAAGAACCGCAATGGCGGCACTTTGTGGAAAATCCTCAGTCGACGAAGCGAAGGCCACTTTCATCGCGGCCTGCGTGCAGGCGGACTGTCTCGCAAGGACAGAGTGAAAATGGATGAGCATGAATCATCACAAGCTCTGCCCTACCCGCTCTACGTCGACCGCGCCGCCGCCTCTGAGCAACTTCTCCGCCTTCGCCTTGCGGGCCTCGCTGATCTTGGGGACGTGCTCGCACTCTCCGCCGACGATGGGGAAGTTGAGGAATTGGAGCAGGTGCTTGTTGACCGCCCGCAGCGCGTCAAGCTCGGTCTCGTAGACGACCGGTTCGCCCTTCTCGCCAAGGATGGGCCTTGGCTTCGCGTCCTTAACGAAGCGAACCATTGCCCACCATCCGCGGCGCAACTGATGCGCATATCCCGCGTACTTGTTCATACTGCCTCCTGATAGAACTGCTGGGTGGCGTTGCTCGCCCCACTGATCGGCCATCGCGGCCGCTATGCCGGTGAAGAACCGGAAGCGCTCTTTCCACCTGTCCGGCCTGCGTAGGATCCGGTGGACGCGAGCCTGACGGCCCTCCCACGATGTTGGTCGGGACGAGCGGCGGGAGGTTGCGCAGCCAGAAGCAGGTGCGCTTCACCTCCGGGTGGCCGACTGCCAAGGCTGAACACTCTGGGCGAACTCTTCGTAGTTCCGGATCCGCTCCTTGGCGTGCTTGTGCACCACAGGGTTCTCGCTGCAGATCCGGTTGATCGGCGCGCTCCGAAACGAGGAGATAGGCGCCGCGCCTTCATCTAGCTCGGCCCACATCTCTTCTTCTGTCCGGCCGGACGGCGGAACGGACAGCCACCGGACACCAGAGAGGAAGCGTCTGCTGCATCAGAACAGCTCGCTTCTGTTCGGTGCGTCTGCATAGGGGGCGCCGTAGCTGGTGGTTTCACCGTTCCTTAAGCCTCTTGAACGGAAACTCGAGCGAACCCAAATCGAATGCCGGCGCTGGCGACAGCGCTTTCCTTGTTGATCACCAACGAAATCATTGAGGTAGAAATGATCTCGAAGCTGTTCGAACGACCGGTCTATCTGAAGGAGAAAAGGGACCTGGTTCGGGAGATAACCGCCGTCGAGGATGCAATCGACTTTCTTGAGGAGTGGCCCGAACGTGAGCGGGACATGATCCATGATGCAACGCTGAAGACGTGCTACATGGCTCACGATGGCCTGAAGCCATTGAGAGCAGCTCGCGATGCGATCCGAGCCTTCGGAAAGAAGAAGGGTATACTCGTCAAGCAGCCAGCGGTTCAGCCTTGGATGGTGAAGGCGCCCGCCGGCGGCGGCCGTGCGACCCTCTAGGTTGCCATCTTTAAAGGAGAGGCCGTGGGTGCGGCCTCTCTGAAGATGAACTCCCTTCATGAGGATCAGGTCCCGCGCCTTCATAGCCCAGCTCCTCTTGTGAGCGCCTTGGCTTTATTCACCGGTAGCGGGTGTATTCAGATTCGAACCGCAGGGTTTCGCTGATAGTGGGTCACCGAACCGGACCTTGACGCTGCCAATTTCGGCAATGCCCTCGATGTCGCCGAAGAAAACCTTGTTGATCTTCTTTCAGTCGGAATCGCTGGCGGCGGTAGCCACGCGCTCCGCTTTGTATTTCTCCGCCCGGTAGAGGTAGAGAATTGCGTCGTAGTCTGCCTTTGCAGCCTCCCCGCCGTAGAGGTCCGCAGCGATCGGGCGGGCATTGTCGCGCCGGGTGCCGAAACTGTTGCGCTGGTTGAGGATCAGGACTGAGGCCGCCGTCTCGTCAGCCAATGCCTTTAGCTCGACCGTCACTTCCCCGGCGATCCTGTCTGCGTATAGCTTCGGATCCCGTGGCTTCACCTTCCAGATGTGGTCAATAACGATGAAGGGCGTTCGCCGTTGGCCCGCTTCTTGACGAAGCGCGGGGCGTAGGCGAGGAGCTGCGTCACCCCTTCCCGCTGGCACCGGATAATGTCGAACGGCTGCTGGTTATCTGGGTGGCGAAGAGAACGCACCGGTCCCGCCCCTGCTGCGTCATCAAGCGGTTGGCTCGCGCTGCTGCCTGACACTGATCTCGTGGACCTGGGCGATCATCTGGCGGATGCACTGAGCGGCGGACTGATCGTAAGAGAGGAAGAGGACCGGATGCCCCTCCTTCACCGCATGGTAGATCAGCTGCGTGATGAGGCTGGACTTGCCCTCGCCTGAGGACGACAGCAGTCCGTATAGGTTGCCGGAGTCAAAGACCGGCTCCGATAGAACCTTTGCGACCTCAGGAAGAGCGACCGGCACGCCCACCACGCCGTCACGTCTGGCCGAGGCTTCGAACATCGCGAGATAGGACGGCCCAGGCGATGCACCGGCCTTCAGTGCCGCCAATCGAGTCCTGCGCTCCTTCAGGCGCATTTCCAGCTGCTCTATCTCATCGTCCGCCCTGAGGAGCGTGTGGCCTTCCTTGGCGAGCTCAGCGGCGACTTCGGCCCCGCGAGCCAGTTGCCGACCGAGCGACACGCTCTTGATGATGTGGAGCGACGATTCCAGCCGCTGCATCGTGGCCGGGTTGAAGCCAAGGCTCATCAAGCCGGTCATGTATTTGGCGGTGATGATGTCGTCGTTCCCAGAGCGAACCACCTTAGGGAGGAATGGCTTCAGATGGACCGGCGTCACCGGCTGCCCGGAGCGATAGAAATCCATCGTCGCACGGAACACGAGCTGATGAAGGTCTTCCCCAAAATCCTCCCACTCGAGGCCGCATTCGTTCAGGATCTGGTTGTTGGCGAACATGCACGCGAGGAAGGCTTCAGACGCATCGAAGGCGTCATCCTCCCTGATGCGGTCGAACGCACTGCGATCAACAGGGCCGCTCATGGTGCCACCTTCCGATAGGACTTCTGGCCCACGGAACGAGCTCCCCGGCCGTCCGTTGTTGCCCTCGAAACACCAGGAGTACTCGACCATGCAGACAACGATTTGGGACAGTCAGATCGAAATAATCTGTCAGGGAGGCGACCACTTCAAAAGTGTCCGCACTCCTAGAGACGCCATTACCTGCCTTACCAACAATTGGCCCGCACCTCATTCGAGATCGTATGCTGCCGCGAAACGCGCTTGCATGAGGGCGCTTGTGGGTGAGGTTCCGGCTTCTGTCGCTGAGGCTGCGTTCATCAAGGCAGCTGAAGAGGCTGGTATTCTGAAGCAATAGCGTTACCGCAGCGACATCATGCGGGGAACCGGACTCTCTCATGTCGGTTGTGATCTTTACGCCGCCTTTATTGCGCGTATGGAGAGGAGCCCCGACATGTATGGGATCGACTGGCCTGAACCTGTGGTGGTCGAGCATAAGGTGCCGAACAGGCCGATCGTCGTTTGGAGCAACGAAGAGGCGGTCAACTGCCTTATGGGCAACTGGCCCACGAAGGATGGCGCGAGATATCATGCTGCGCTTCAGACCCTTATGCTCGTTCTGGACGGGAGGGCCGAGCCGGAGGAGGCTCGTGATGCCTTCAAAGCAGCGGTACTTGAGGCAGGCTTCACCGTTCACTGAGGCTCTCATGCCGCCACCCCTTGCCGCTCATTGCGCTGCATGACGAGGTTGAGCCACGGCTGGTGATACCGACCCGCGTGAACCTTCATGTCCCGCACGCCCCATCAGATCGCGAGAGCAGAAGCCTCAGCGGCGTTGTGCGCTAGAACCTTCTGCTTCGGGAGGGTAATGCCGATCCGCTCGCATTCCTAGATAGCGGCAGACTTCCAGTCCTTCTTGATCTTCTTGTCGAGCGGCGGCTTGAAGCATTCTCCGAAGAACGACTTGCGCCAGGAGCACGGCATCAGCGTGCCATAAGGGATTCCGAAATTCGCCAGGGTGGCGACGATGGCGCTGTGGCCACCCACGGATAGATCATCGCATCAGCGCTGGTGTTGCCGACGTTGACAAGGATCTGCTGCTCGAGCACAGCGAAGAAAGGATATTGCCCATGCTCCTGCTTGGACTCCCGCAACATGGCGGCGACCTCCAGGCCAATCTCGTCGCCGGTGTAGTAATGGTCGGCGCCCTCTGGCATCAAAACACTCCGCAGCGGACGTTCGCGAAGTTGCCATCTGCCTTGCGGCGCTCCGGGCTGAAGGTTGCCCAGCCAGTATACTTTGAGAAGTCGAAGCCGAGGATCCAGGTCATAGTCCTGCCTCCACGGTGATCAGCCGGTAGACCGCCCTGCCCCCGCGCCGTGCGCCGTTGGTGCATTCAATCATCCAGCCGGGCGGCTCCAGCTTTGAGCGGAGCGCGGAAATCAGGTTGGCGAACCCATGGGACGGATTGCTCGGCAGGACACGCACATGGCCTTGTAGAGCTCGGCACGGGGGATGTTGCCCCCGGCTTCTTCGCCAGTGCATCGAACACATACCGCTGCTGGTCGGAGGTGTTTAGCTCGGCCACTTTGTCCAGCGGCGCCGCCTCTCCGATGTACCCCCGGCACGTCGGGCAACAGAATGATTGAATGCGAAGTTGAACGTTCATCGTCTTCGCCGGAAAAAGAAGGTGCCGCCATTCGCGACGGCTAGTTGGGCGGCTCCCTTCGGAGGACTGAGCCGCCGGAGGAGCTCAGTGCATGGTGCCTTGATCGGGAAATGGATCGCCGTCGGCCGCTAGCTCTCCCTTCGAAGACGCTGCGTGGATACGCGCTAGGAGATCCGGAACCTCAGTCTCGTATTCCTTGCGGCCAGCGTCATAGCTCTCCAGCCAGAGCTTGTCGGATGCCCTGCCGGCGTCGTAGCCGGACACTCGATCAAGGCCCGTGAGACCGGCGTGGAAGCCTCTGGCCTGAACCATCTGCTCATCGGTGGCACGATCGGAGAGAAGATCACCGCGCGGATCATCTGGGATGAGGCCGAGCCAGGACAAGTTCTCCCCAGCTTGAGCTTGTCGACGGCCTTTTGCTGGTCTCTGCCTCGAACGCCTTGAGGTAGTGGTCGAGCTTCTGAGCCGGGAAGCCCTCCAGCCTGCACATAGCCCGCGCTGCTCGCTCGCGAGGCTCCTGCTTGCGCACCTTCATTGAAATCCTCCAATCGGGCTCCGAACGTACTTTTAGGCGACTTACGACGTCTTCTGACTGTCTTCCAATG
The DNA here is from genome assembly GCF_022968135.1 of Pseudorhizobium tarimense. Taxonomy (GTDB): domain Bacteria; phylum Pseudomonadota; class Alphaproteobacteria; order Rhizobiales; family Rhizobiaceae; genus Neorhizobium; species Neorhizobium tarimense. The sequence goes on along the minus strand of NZ_JALJRA010000014.1, from coordinate 2,939 downwards.
TGTCTTTCCGGCTTTCTGTGGCGAGGTCATGAAGACCATGTACTGCGTCCGGCCGACTGCCCGCAGCCATGATGACGGCATAGAACGCGCCGCGCGTGATTTCCTTCTTTGTCGCCTTCGGATGCACTTTCCTAACGGCTTCGAAAAGCTCCTTGGGCCTCATCTTAGGTTTGGCCAGTTTAGAAACCGTCCTTGCAATCTTCTCGATCTCGCTCATTGCAGCTCCATTGTTGCCGAGGACTTTGAACGGCATCACGCTGTCACATTCAAGCCTGCAGGTTACTGGACACGCACCACCGCACAGCAACGGAATGTGGAAGCCTTCACGCTTGGCCGGAAAGGATCGCAACGTTGAAGTTGAATACTCGGTGCCGAGTGCATGGGTCTTGCTGATCGGGCGGCGTTGGAAGCTGGAGTCGTGAAGGGCGTGGAAGCAGCAGCGAAGCTGGGCGAGGCACCCGAGAGGGGGGAGCAAAGCCTAATGTTCTTCTATCTTGAACATACACTCCGCATAGGCGGCTATAAAACACACCCTCGCGTGGTCCAGGTCGCCTTTTCCAAGAAGGGCGGAGCTGCATGCTTGGACAGCGTTCCAATAGGTTTGGCCCGTTCGAATAGGCAGGCCCGCCTGAAGGTACTTAAGGCCAGCGCGGGGTCCAAGAATGGCTGTGTCCAGAAGGTCGCCGTCACCCACAAAGACCGGATGCTCCCAGTCAAGCTGGAAGCCAACCTCAATCACAGAACCCATGGAGGATTCCTTTCGGTACATCCGAGAGAAGACCTCACCGGAGAGCAACCGTACCATAACGTAAAAAGTCGCGCACTTCCCAAATCCGCGTACGAGGGTATGTCATGACGAAGACCCAAACACCCGCGCCCCAATCGAGGGTGAGCGGGTCATGAGCTTACGCGGAAGAGTGTTTCTGATCGACCGAGCCGCCTCGCTCCTGATCTGGGCCGGAGCTATTGCGGCAGTCGTATCTGCCTTTCCTTCGGCGGAGGTGGTGGCCGTCCCTGTGGAAAAGTCGAATAGCGGGGACTGATGGCAAAGGAAGCTTTCGTTCCTGACCGGATGCTAGCCTGCTGTTTTGCGGGATGAGCTTGCGGCTGCCTATGCCGGCGAGAAGACGGTCGACGCCTTCATGAGCCGCATCGGTACCGTGTGGCCTCGTCCATTCATTGAGACGGGCACCGGCAGGGGAAAATTCAGAGCGTGGCGGAAGAGCGATCTGGACAGGGCAATCGATCCGGAAAGCGCCACAGGCGGCGGAGATCCGGTTCCGTTGTGATGATCCCTGTGGAGATGCCCCGCTACAACTCGTTCAAGAAACTGGCCAATGGATCAACCGGCTACTATTGGAACTGCCCCACCCGCTACGCAAGCGGAACTGCCCTTACCTGTCGGCCGCCCTGGGCGTGAACCTGAGCGAGAAGGAACTGAGGGACGCGGCCGCTCTGTGGAACCAGCCGCTTGATGGCTGGCTGAAGGAGCAGTCGCCCTTCAACGTTCCTGACACGTCAAAGCACGGAACGGTGGAATGTCTCGTGAACGCCTACCTGAAGCATGATGCCTTTCTCGAGCGCGTGTCTGAATTCAGCCGGCCAGACTATAGGCGGTCCTTGACCGGGTCTGCCAGATCGGTCTGTGCACCGGAACAGGAAAAAAGATTCGCACGGGTGAAGCGAAGATCAACCAGATCGGCGTCAGCACGGCGGCAAGATATATCTGAAATTTGTGGATGAGGGAGCGCAGCGGACCGCTGAGAAGGTCGTCGCCTACTGCAAGGCCATCTGGAAGCGAATGCGCCCGCATCATCCCGACCTCTTCCGCCAGGACACGCCGAACCCGTGGGAAGGCGTCACGGTCAAGAAACCACAGAAGGCGGTAAAGGGCCATGTCGAGCGGAAGGCGGTCTACGCCTTCGCAGAGAAAGCCATCGAGAAGGAACGGGGGGAATTGGCTGCGGCTGCCGTGTTGGCCTTCGAATGGCTGATGCGCCCGACCTCAATCGGTGCCGGCTACGCAGCTTGGAGTGGATATCGCGGCGACAGTGCGCCAGACAAGATCATATTCGCTCACAGGGAGACCGGAGAGCGTACAGAGCATCCGCTTGAGTATGTGGAGGAGGATGGGTTATCGCGCTCTACGCGCGAGCTGAGGCTGTTCTGGCGAAGGTGCCACGCTATGGCACGTCCATCGTCTGCCAGAAGAGCGGGAAGCTGTTCGGGGACGGCAGCCGTCTGTCGCAGGACGTGACGGAGTTCGCCAGCAAGAACAGATTCCCCGGCTTCACGATCGACAAAGCCAGGCACGGCGGGCATCACGGAACTGGAGGAAAAAGGCCTCACGGAGGGACAGGGGCGCGTCCTGTCGAAGCACCGCACGAGCAGTGCATATCGAGGCTATGCAAGGAGACGGAGACCCGCGTCCTGGAGGCAACAAAGCGCCGCATGGGCGCCTCTGGGGGAACGATGCCCGAACAGGCGTTCAGAACGAAAAAAGGACAGCGTTCAGAATGAAGGCTATTGCACCCTCAATGGATTCGTTCTAAAGCCCCGCCACCGCTCGCTTTTACACAATCGGATGGCCTCGTGGCGGAGTGGTGACGCAGAGGACTGCAAATCCTCGTACCCCGGTTCAATTCCGGGCGAGGCCTCCAATTTTCTTTATGAATGATTTCAGCGGGTTATAGCAATTGTGGAGCGGGCACCCTGCCCCTTCATGACGCACTCATGTTGCAATCTATTCCCCTTGATTTCCAACGGTTTCCCGTCACACTCGGCAGGTCCATGCGACATGGAATGCAACACGGAAAATGAGTGTGGAGCTAAACTGCGGGTGACCTGCCACTGAACTTTCATCCAGCGGCAGTTAGAGTCTCGACCGTTTCTGTTACGCCGTTTGGCGCGGGTTGAGCAACCGGCGGAGACGCGAAGCC
>NZ_JALJRA010000013.1 GCF_022968135.1 Pseudorhizobium tarimense | reverse complement strand
GCCGTACGTAAGCATGTCCTGAAGCGCCGCGGCATCATCACTTCGGATGCGCAGCGCAAGCCGGGACTGGCGCTTTCACAGACGGCGCGGGCGGAGGTGGATTATCTGCTCGAGCGGCTGGCCCGGCGCGATAGGCGGGCGGCAGTCTGAATAAGCTGATGAGGAGAAAGCGCCAGTTGCGTCTCCTCCTCATCATTCGTCAGAAAGCTCTATCCAGGTTGGTGCGTGGTCGCTGGCGTGTTCCCAGCCACGCACCTCCCGGTTCACTCCCCCCTGCCTCAGCCGGCCAAAGACGGAGGGGCTGAGCAGCAGGTGGTCGAGCCGCAGACCGGCATTGCGGCCCCAAGCATTCCGGAAATAGTCCCAGAAGGTGTAGATCCGTTCTTCCGGATGAAGATGGCGCAGGGCGTCGGTCCAGCCCTGCTCCAAGAGCTGCGTGAAGAGGTCGCGGACTTCCGGCCGAAAGAGCGCGTCGCCCTGCCAGCGTTCCGGCGCGTAGACATCAAGATCGCTTGGTATGATGTTGTAATCACCTGCCAGAACGACGGGGGCGCCGGTTGCCAGCAGATCCTCTGCGTGGGCAAGAAAGCGCTCATACCAGGATAGCTTGTAGTCGAACTTCGGCCCCGGCGCCGGGTTGCCATTCGGAGCGTAGAGGCAGCCGATGAGGACTCCGTTCACCGCAGCTTCGATGTAGCGGCTGTGGCTGTCGTCGCGGTCTCCGCCGAGGCCACGGCGGGTTTCGATCGGATCCGCCTCATGGGCCAGAATGGCGACGCCATTCCAGCTTTTCTGACCATGCCAGACAGCGCCATAGCCCATCTTCTCCAGCGCCCGGTGGGGGAACTTCTCCTGCGGCGCCTTGAGCTCCTGGAGACAGACGATGTCCGGCCGCGCTTCCTCCAGCCAACGCAGCAGCACATCGATCCGGCCGTTGATGCCGTTGACGTTGAAGGTGGCGATCCTCATGACCTCTCCCGCTCCAAGGCGCTGCCGCCGCTCGCTGCCATGCCTGCCTCAGCCTCCCAGTCACTTCCGCTGAATACGGAAACGCGCTGGGCGTGCAATCGATGCGTGCTTTGCAAAGTCTTTACGATCCGATTTAGCGAAAGATTCAGGGCCTCATGATATCTTCGGGCATCCAGAACGTGCGTCTCGATACCCGCTTCGGCCGGGATCCAGGGCGCCACAGAAAGAGTGGGAGCCGCCGCAATGGCTGAAAGATTTCGTCAATCCATCCGCGAATTCGTTGCCGAGAACTTCCTGTTCCGCGCCGACGCCGACATCTCCGACAATCAATCTCTCCTGGAAAGCGGGGTGATCGACTCCACCGGCGTTCTGGAGCTGATCGCCTTTCTGGAGGCGACCTACGGCATCAGCATAGCCGACGAAGAAATCGTTCCCGACAACCTCGACAGCATCGACAATATGTCCAGCTACCTGGCGCGAAAGCTGCCGGTCGCGGCCTGACGGACGACACGGTGCGAATCGAGGCAAGATTACAGGCAAGCGCTGAGCGCTTCCCGTGGAAGACGGCTGTTGCCGCGGGCGGGCGGCGGCTGAGCTATGCCGATCTTGCCGATCAGTCGGACCGACTGGCGCGCGCCCTGCTCCAGTTCAAAGTTTCAGCCGGTGATCGCATCGTCCTGATCCTCGACAACGACATCGAGGCGCCGCTGAGCTTCTTTGCCACCTGGAAGGCCGGCGCCGTCGCCTGCCCCCTCTCGCCTTCGATCAAGGCGGCGAAGCTTGCCGATATTCTCGTTAGCACCACGCCTGCGGTCGTTATAGTTCATGGACGTTATCTTGCTACCGTGCGTTCGGCCATGGTCGCCGCTGACTCGCAGGCTGCGGTGATTGTTTGCCAGGCTCCTTCCCTTCCCGAAGATACTCTCACTTTCGAGGATCTGATTGTTCCAGAGATCAACGAAACCTTGGCTGTTCGCACTGAAGACGAGGCGCTCGCTCTCCTGATCCACACCTCGGGATCCACCGGCAGGCCGAAGGGCGTGATGCTGACGCACGCGAATGTCGATGTGGCCTGTCAGTCAATCACCGGCTATCTCGGAAATACCTGCGACGACGTCGTGCTGAGCGTCCTGCCGCTCTCCTTCGGCTATGGGATCACGCAGATGTTGACGATGGCGGGGGTGGGGGGCACGCTTGTGCTCGAGCGAAGCTTCGCCTTTCCGCGTAAGATTCTTGACCGGCTGGTCGAGGAGAGAGTCACCGGTTTCCCCATGGTGCCCGCGATGGCCGCCATGCTTACTGGCATGAAGGATCTTTCGGCCGACCTCCTGCCAGATCTTCGGTACGTCACAACTGCTGCGGCAGCGCTGCCGCCGGCTCTCTCCTCAAGGCTGAAGGAGATGTTGCCCGAGACGGATGTGTTCGTGATGTACGGACAGACCGAGTGCCTGCGCATCAGTTTTCTTCCTCCCGATCTGCTGGCAAAGCGTCCGACCTCCGTCGGCAAAGCGATCCCCGGCACCCGGGCCTATGTGGTCGATGAGACTGGACAAAGGGCCGCACCCGGCGTCGTCGGCGAGCTTGTGGTCGAAGGGCCACATGTGATGGCCGGCTATTGGGGCGACCAGGCGGGATCCTCTTCGGCGGTAGAAATCGCGGGAACCGTGAGGCGGCTGCGTACAGGCGACCTGTTCTTCTCTGACGAGGAGGGCTTTCTCCACTTCGTCAGCCGCAGTGACGACATTATCAAAACCCGCGGGGAGAAGGTCAGCCCGCAGGAGGTCGAGCGGGTGCTATATGCGCTGGAAGGCATCCGGGAAGCAGCCGTTACCGGCGTGGACGACGCGATCTTCGGGCAGGTGGTGCGTGCACATGTGGCACTGCAGCCGAGCTTTGCGTTGAGCGAGCGGGACATCATCCGCCACTGCGCCACGCATCTCGAAGATTACATGGTGCCGAAAAGCGTGGAATTCCGCGATGGTTTGCCGCGAACTGCGACCGGCAAGATTAGAATGAGCGCCGGCGGCGAGGCCGAGCCCCAACTGGAGAATGTCCCATGAACCAGACGATGACCGCCGCCGACAAGGCCCATGTTCTTTCCGCCGACAGCCTGCGCCTCGATGCGGAGGCGGAGATCGACCGCGTCTGCGCCTGGATCCGCGAGACCGTGATCAAGACCCTTCGCAAACGGGGCGTGGTGGTCGGTCTCTCCGGCGGCATCGACTCCAGCGTGACCGCTGCGCTTTGCGCCCGCGCTCTTGGCCCGAGCAAGGTGACCGGGATCTTTATGCCGGAGCATGACTCCGATCCCGAGAGCCTTCGCCTGGGGCAGGCGCTGGCAGCCGCGATTGGCCTAGAGACGGTTCTGGAAGACATCGGCCCGGCTTTGGCAGCCGCCGGCTGCTATACCCGCCGCAACGGATTCATCCACCAGATCGTGCCGGAATTCGGCGAGGGCTGGGGCTGCAAGGTGGTGCTTGAAAATGCGCTGTCCAGCCGCGGCTACAATATCTCCTGGCTGGTCGTCGCTTCGCCCTCCGGGGAGCAAAGCCGTTATCGCATGCCGCTCGACGTCTACCTTGGCATGATCGCAGCTGCCAACATGAAGCAGCGCACCCGCAAGCAGATTGAATACTATCATGCCGATCGGCTGAATTTTGCGGTCGCTGGAACGCCGAACCGGTTGGAGTACGACCAGGGTTTCTTCGTCAAGAACGGCGACGGCGCGGCAGACTTCAAGCCAATCGCCCACCTCTACAAGACGCAGGTCTATCAGCTGGCGGAAGCGCTCGGCGTGCCGGAGGAAATCCGCCGCCGCCCGCCGACGACGGATACGTGGTCGCTGCCGCAAGGCCAGGACGAATACTACTTCTCGCTGCCCTATGACCGGATGGACATCTGCCTCTACGGGTTGGACAACGGCATGCCGGCGGAGCCCGTCGGCGAGGCTGCCGGCTTGTCTGCAGATCAGGTGGATGCGGTGTGGCGGAACATTGGCTCGAAGCGGAAGGTCGCCGAGTATCTTCACGCCGCGCCGGCCACCATGCTGGACTGATCGCACGCTTTTCCATGCTCAGTCGAAGCGATCTCCGATCAGCCGCATCCATTTTTCGCCGGCCAGGCCGCTGACCAGCGCCTGCCCAGACTGGATCGGCTGAAGCAGCGTCTTGTCGCGCGCGTGCGCGAGGTAGAAGGTGCGCCCGTGGAAGATCGTCCGGCGAGTGATCAGCGCCGGTGTAAGCCATGGGTGGCCAGCGCCCCGGATGCCGGCGCAGCCTGTCCCATCCGCATGCCCGAAGAGATCATCAACGAGGTCATCGGCTGCAGCAGGCTTGCAGAGCGCCTGCAGCAGCCAGCCGATGCCGCCAGGGCGGCCAAAGTAGGCATAGCAGGCTACCGGCTCGCCATCGCGGGAAATCCCGACGCGCCAGGAGGGGTCGCCAAATCTTCTTTTCTGCGCCGCATGCGCCAACAACCACTCGAGCGAGTGCCGGTCCCATTGCGGGCGCAGGGGGAACTCTTGCTTCAGCGTTAGTGCGGCATCGACAAACTCGTCCATCATCGCATCCTGAAAGCGAACGCGCCCGCTTGCCTGAGCGGCTGGCGCATGAAAGACGGACAAGCCGAGCTTTTCCGCCGCCGTATCCGCAAGCTGGCTGATGGGTCGGAGGAGCCGGGCTGCGGAAACGGCGTTTTCCATGAGGTTGACCGCGGCAGCCGCGGGACGCAAGATGCGCAGCCAGTTCAGGCTGTAGGCGACGTCGAGCGGCAGCGACAGTTTCTGCCACATGCCGAGCGCCGTGGCATTGGCTGTTTCCGTCAGGGACAGGTCCTGCGGGCCGTTGAGGAAGGCGCGCAGCAGACGGGCACCGGCGAGAGGATGCTCCTCCGGCCGCTCCACCATCATTGAGCCGGCGAAGGCTGCTCGAAGCGACCGCCCTTCCCATTCCAGCCGGGCCGGAAAGACACCGATGAAGCCCCGTACCTGACCATGCGCGGCAACGAACACCTTGGACCGCAATTCTTGGTCATACCAGGGGTGGTCGAACAGGATCTCGTGGAGGTATGTGAGGAGAGATGGCGGAACCGACGCAGTGCCGCGAAACGTCTTCTGGAAAAGCCCAGCGACGGCAGGCAGATCCTCGGTTTCCAGATCACGCACGGTGGCTGTGTCTGCTTTTTCCAGCATTCATCCCCTCAGAAGCCGAACCGGTGGCCGAAGTGATGATTGGCATGCCGACCTTAAGCAAAAGAAAAGAGGCCCCGAGGGCCTCTGAATTCGTTTGCTGGATCTCTTACATCCAATAGGGCGGAACGCCATAGTAGTCGTAGATGGTTCGACCGCGATCCTGATACCAGCTATCGTCTTCCAGATCGTTGTAGCGCGGGGCGCCCGTGATCTGGTCCTTGGTGAGGTCGATGCGGTAACCATCTAGCTCTTCGTCATAGGTGAGCTTTTCCCAAGGCAGCGGATAATAGTCGTCACCGATACCCATGAAGCCGCCGAAGCTCAACACGGCATATGCGACACGACCGCCACGCTTTTCAAGCAGGATGCGCGCGATCGAACCGATATGCCGGCCATCCGCGCCATAGACGCGGGTGCCTTCCACCTTGTCACTGGCGATCAGCGAGGGCGTGTCCTTGACATAAGGGTCCTGTCCCAACCGTGGTTCCTGATGCACCATTACATCCTCCTCATGGCTGTTTGGAGTACCCTTGAGGAACTCGGCGGCCGACGCTTCGTTCCCGTTGACGCTTACGTCAAGGTTATATACGAAATTCACCACGAGATGGCTTGAGACCGGAGCTCGTGGCATAGTGCTGCTCGTGCCGCAGAACGGAGGACCTGGCGCCCGGTTAATGCCAGAACAATAAAGGGAAGAGGAGGCCCCGATGAACGAAGTGCCCATGCGCGGAGCCAAGTCCGGCGAAAAAGTCTGGCTGGCATCATACCCGCCCTCCGTGCCGGCGGAGATCCCGCCGCTTTCCTACAAGTCGCTCGCCGCTCTTTTCGAAAGCTGCTGCGTGGAGTATCTGCCGCGCGTCGCCTTTTCCAGCATGGGCCGCGAGATGACATACCGGGAGCTCGAGGCGGAAACGCGCAAGGTGGGCGCCTGGCTTCAGGCCCAAGGGCTCGTGAAGGGCGACCGCGTTGCCGTGATGATGCCGAACGTGCTGCAGAACCCGGTCGTGACGTACGGCATCCTGCGCGCAGGCTTCGTGGTGGTGAATGTCAACCCGCTCTATACCCCACGCGAGCTTGAGCATCAGTTGAAGGACTCTGGCGCCAAGGCAATCTTCGTTCTGGAGAACTTTGCACACACCGTTCAGCAGGTGGCGGCTGAGGTGGGGCTCCGGCACATCGTGGTGACCAGCATGGGCGACATGCTCGGTATGAAGGGCCATGTGGTGAACCTCGTCGTGCGCAAGGTGAAGAAGCTGGTGCCGGTCTGGTCCATTCCGTCCGCGGTGGCATTAAAAAAGGTTCTTTCGCAAGGCGCGCATCAGTCGCTGAAGCCGGTGGAGATAGAGAGCGATGACGTCGCCTTCCTTCAATACACTGGCGGGACAACCGGCGTGTCCAAGGGCGCGACGCTGACGCACCGTAACCTGATAGCCAACAAGATGCAGATCTCGATGTGGCTGGATGCCGCCTTCGAGAACCGTTCCCGTCCCGAAGTCCTGAACTTCGTCTGCGCCCTGCCGCTCTACCACATCTTCGCGCTGACGGTGAATTCGCTGATGGGGATCGCCATGGGTGGCCACAACATCCTGATCGCCAACCCGCGCGACATTCCGGCCTTCGTCAAGGAACTGCAGAAGCACAAGGTGCATGTCTTCCCGGGGCTCAACACCCTGTTCAATGCGCTGATGAACAATGCCGACTTCGGCAAGGTGGACTTCTCTTCGCTGATCCTGGCACTGGGCGGCGGGATGGCCGTGCAGCGGCCAGTGGCAGAACGCTGGCAGGCACTGACAGGGACGGCCATCACCGAAGGCTATGGCTTGTCGGAGACCTCTCCTGTGGCGACGGCGAACCGCTTCGACAGCCAGGAATTCACCGGCATGATCGGTCTGCCGCTGCCCTCCACCGACATTTCCATCCGCGACGAAGAGGGCAACGCCTTGCCTATCGGCGAGGTCGGCGAGATCTGCATCCGCGGGCCGCAGGTGATGGCAGGCTATTGGCAGCGCCCGGACGAGACGGCCAAGGTGATGACCGAGGACGGGTTCTTTCGGTCCGGCGACATGGGCTACATGGATGAGCGCGGCTACAGCAAGATCGTCGACCGGAAGAAGGACATGATCCTGGTTTCCGGCTTCAACGTCTATCCCAACGAGGTGGAAGAGGTCGCGGCCATGCATCCCGGCGTGCTGGAATCGGCGGCGGTCGGCGTACCCGACCCGCATTCAGGTGAGGTGGTAAAGCTCTTTGTGGTCAAGAAGGATCCCGATCTGACGGAAGAGGCGCTGAGGGAGCATTGTGCAGTCAATCTGACCGGTTACAAGCGGCCGCGGCTGATCGAGTTCCGAAGCGAACTGCCCAAGACCAACGTCGGGAAGATCCTGCGGCGCGAACTGCGCGGCTGAGGGCTGCGTCGCGGCTTGATTTGGAAGTGAAAGCTTATAGGTTCCCGTGCATCCCTCCCCTGGATCACGAGGACGCTCCATGCAGGCCATCGTCAAAGACCTGAAGAACACCGCCGCCACCACCAATGCCACGGACCTGCGTGCCGCCTTTGCTGACGATCCGCAGCGGTTCGAGCGCTACAACGTGGCATTCGACGATCTGCTCATGGATTTCTCCAAGACCGCCGTCAACGACCAGGTCATGGGTCTTCTGGAGCAACTGGCCGATGAAGCAGGTGTCGCCGCCAAGCGGGACGCCATGTTCTCTGGCGAGGAGATCAACTTCACGGAAGGCCGGGCCGTGCTGCACACGGCGCTTCGCAATCGTGCCAATACACCGATCATGGTCAACGGCAAGGACGTGATGCCGGACGTCAACGCCGTCTTGGAGGCCATGGGCCGCTTCGCGGACGGCATCCGGTCCGGTGCGCTGAAAGGTGCCACCGGCAAGGCAATCACCGACATCGTCAATATTGGCATCGGCGGGTCCGATCTCGGCCCGGTGATGGCGACACTCGCGCTTTCGCCATTCCATGACGGCCCGCGAGCGCACTTTGTGTCCAATGTCGATGGCGCCCATATCGCCGACACGCTGAAGCAGCTCGATGGGGAAACGACTTTCTTCATCATCGCCTCGAAGACCTTCACCACCATCGAGACGATGACCAATGCCGCCACGGCCCGCGCCTTCATTGCGGAGAAGCTTGGCGAAGACGCCGTCAAGCATCATTTCGCCGCCGTCTCGACGGCACTCGACAAGGTGGCGGCCTTCGGTATCGACAGCGACCGCATCTTCGGCTTCTGGGACTGGGTCGGGGGGCGCTATTCGATCTGGTCGGCGATCGGCCTGCCGCTGATGATCGCGATCGGTCCCGAGAATTTCGGCCGCTTCCTCGATGGTGCCTACGCCATGGACAAGCACTTCCGCGAGGCGCCGGTGCGGCAGAACCTGCCGATGCTGCTCGGCCTCATCGGCTTCTACCATCGCAACGTGCTCGGCTATCCTTCGCGCGCCATCCTGCCCTATGACCAGCGGCTGTTGCGCTTCCCGGCTTACCTTCAGCAGCTCGACATGGAATCGAACGGCAAGGGTGTCACCGTCGACGGAACGCCGGTGGACGGGGATTCCGGCCCCGTCGTCTGGGGTGAGCCCGGCACCAACGGCCAGCACGCCTTCTACCAGCTCATCCACCAGGGCACGACGGTCATTCCGGCCGAGTTCATGATCGCCGCGAACGGTTTTGAACCGGATCTGAGGCACCAGCACGAACTGCTGATCGCCAACTGCCTCGCCCAATCCGAGGCGCTGATGAAGGGCCGAACGCTGGAGGAAGCGAAGGCGCAGCTGACCTCGAAGGGTATGGACGAGACGAAGGCGAGCTTCATTGCCCCGCACCGCGTATTCCCCGGTAACCGTCCGTCGATTACCTTCGTCTACGAGAAGCTGACTCCCTTTGCCCTCGGTCGCCTGATCGCGCTTTACGAGCACCGGGTCTTTGTCGAAGGCGTGCTTTTCCGCATCAACTCCTTCGACCAATGGGGCGTTGAGCTTGGCAAGGAACTGGCTACCGGTCTACTGCCGATCGTCGAAGGCAAGGAGAGTGCCGAAGGGCAGGACTCTTCGACGCAAGGGCTGGTGAAGGCGCTGGCGGAACTGAAGGCCTAGGGCGCGGCCCTTTTTTTCGGCAGCAGAAGCGGCCAGAGGTGTCTTAGAGGCCGATCTCGTGGGCAAATGGTGGATTGGCTCCTGCCCTCGATACCGTGACGGCGGCTGCCTTGGCCCCCAGTGCCAGGGCCGCCCTCACCTGATCTCTGGTCAGACTTGCCACCTTCTCCTTCGTCAGCAGGTCCTGCATCTTAAAGGAGGCAAGGATGCCGGCATCGAAGGTGTCGCCGGCACCGACGGTATCGACCACCGTCACGCGCTCGCTCGGCACGGAGACCTTGAACCGGCTGGTGTAGGCGGTTGCGCCTTCGGCGCCACGGGTCAGAACCACAAGCTTCACGCCGCCGGAGAGCCAATAGCGGGCGCGGGCGTCATCGTCGCCCTCTAGGCCGAACCAGTCCAGGTCTTCGTCGGAGAACTTGATGATGTCGGACATCGCGGCCATGCGGGCGAGGCGATCGAGGTGCTTCTGCTTGTCCTTGATGAAGCCGGGACGGATGTTTGGGTCGAAGGAAATGACGCGCTTCTCGTGCTCGCGCGCCATCAGGGCCTCGTAGGTCGAGCCACAGGGTTCCGGAATGAGGCTGATCGCGCCGAAGTGCAGCGCCTCGCAATCATCGCCGAGCGTCGGCAGGTCTGCCTCGGTGATCATGCGTCCTGCCGTGCCTTCATCATAGAAGGCGTAGCTCGCCTGACCGTCGACCAGCTTGACGAAGGCGATGGTGGTCGGGCGGGAGGAGACGGCCGCGAAGCTGGAATCGACATGGCTTGCCGCCAAGGTCTCGCGGAGGATGTCGCTCATCATGTCATCGGAAAGACCGGTGAAGAAGCCGGTCGGCTGGCCGAGGCGACCAAGGGCGATCGCGGTGTTAAAGATGGCGCCACCGGCATAGGGGGCAAACCCCTTTTCCCCCAGCGTCGTCTCGCGCGGCAGCATGTCGATCAGCGCCTCGCCACAGCATACAATCATAATAGTCCTCCCACTGCCATGTGCCTTCGACGCATTACGTGAGCTTTTGTCGCTTGCCTAGAGCGAAAGCTCGCTCACGCCGCCGTTGCGGCCCGACCATGCGAGCGGGGCATCCAGGAAAGCTTCCACTTCTGCGAGCGTCTTGTCGTCGAAGAGCTTATCGGCACGCGCGACCGCAAGCACGTTGCGCCAAGTGGCGATGTGATGCAGTTGGACCTCTCCCCTGGAGAAGCGCGCCTGCGCCTCCGGAAAGATATCGTAGAAGAAGAGTGCGACGCCGTGGTCTACTGTGCCTCCGGCGGTGCGGATGGCATCGATGAACTTGAACATGCTGCCGCCGGCGGTCGTCAGGTCCTCGATCACCAGCACCCGTGCTCCTTCCGGCATGTGCCCCTCGATCTGAGCATTGCGACCGTGGCCCTTTGGTGCCTTGCGCACGTAGATCATCGGCAGGCCGAGCCGCTCTGCCAGGAAGGCGGCAAACGGGATGCCTGCCGTTTCACCGCCTGCCACGCAATCGAACTTCTCGAAGCCGGCGTCGCGCATCACTGTGGCGGCTGCGAAATCCATGATGGTCGAGCGTATCCTGGGGAAGGAGATGAGCTTGCGGCAGTCGATATAGACGGGGCTCATCATGCCCGACGACAGCTTGTATGGCTGCTGGGCGTTGAAGTGAACCCCCTTGATCTCCCACAGCATCTTGGCCATCAGTTCTGCCATGACGGTGCGATCGGGGAATGTGGTGTGGATCATGCTGCCGCTCCTCTTGCTGACGCCCTGCCTGCGTATGCGCCATAGCAGGACCCAAGACACGACGCCAGCCGGCCTTGAGGAACAGACCGCAGCAGCCCTTCTTTTACTGAACCTTCCAGTAGAGCGGGAACATGGGATCGAAAACGGTGATCGGTCCGGCGCCCGTATCGCAGCGGGGTGAATAGGTGACCGGTTTGTCCTGCTTCACCAGGCTGATCGTCTCTTCGTTCGGTTGAAGGCCATACCAGGCCGGCCCATTGAGGGAGGTAAAGGTTTCGAGGCGATCTAGAGCTCCCTCCTCCTCGAACACATGGGCAAGGCAACTCATCGTATTGGGCGCTGTGTAGATGCCGGCACAACCGCAGGCGCACTCTTTGAGCGGGTCGACGTGCGGCGCGGAATCGGTGCCGAGGAAGAAGCGCGCGTCTCCCGAAGTGGCGGCGGAGCGCAGCGCCAGCCGATGATGTTCGCGCTTGGCGACGGGGAGACAATAATAATGTGGCCGGATGCCGCCGACGAGGATGGCATTGCGATTGATGATAAGGTGATGGGTTGTGATCGTGCCGGCGAGGTTGGCCGAGGCACTCCTGATATAGTCGATGCCGTCCTTGGTGGTGACGTGCTCCATGGTGATCTTCAGCTCCGGCAGACGCTGGCGGAGCGGATCAAGCACCGTTTCGATGAACACGGCTTCCCGGTCGAAGATATCGACGTCCGACGTCGTCACCTCGCCGTGCACGCAGAGCGGCAGGCCGACCTCTGCCATCCGCTCCAGCACGGGCATGACATTGTCGATGTTGCGCACGCCACTGCTGGAATTGGTAGTTGCGCCCGCGGGGTAGAGCTTGACCGCCGTGATCAGCCGGCTCTCCTTGCCTGCGGCCACATCGTCCGGGTTCGTGCCTTCCGTGAGGTAAAGCGTCATCAGCGGCTGGAAGCGGTCACCCGCAGGCACGGCGGCAAGGATGCGCTCCCGATAGCCAGCGGCATCGGCAGTGGTCACCACCGGCGGCACCAGGTTCGGCATGATGATCGCACGGGCAAAGTGACGGCTCGTGTCGCCGATAACGCCCTTTAGCACGTCGCCATCGCGCAGGTGCAGATGCCAATCGTCAGGGCGGCGGATGGTAAGCGTCTTCATGGGTTGCCTTCGCAGTCGTCTCTGGCGCTCGCATAGCATCAATCCCGCGGCAGAAACAATCAGTCGCCGCGGACGAGTGCAGAGCGAATTACGAAAAGGTGAAGACTGGAAGGGGCTGCGGCAACGGGAACACGCGCGCTCCAAGGAACCGGTTAGCGATTCGAGCGTTCGATTACCAAAAATGAAGAATATGTGAATCGGAGCGCACAATGAAATCCCCCATATCGAAAGTCAACAGGGGTTTTGCACTTATCTCCAGCACGGCTGCCGTTCTTTTGTCCATGGCCGTTGCTCCAGGAGCCGAAGAAGCACATGTGAGCACAGTCGCGCAGTCCGTCCTGGACGACTGCGATCGCTTGGCGGGCAGCCCGAATGACAACCAGCGCAACGGCGCTTTCAGCCCTGTTGCCGTTGGCGAGATCGACCTCCAGGCCGTTGACTCCTGCCGTATCGCGTTCAACGCGACCGGCAACCCGCGCTTCGCTTACCAGTTGGGCCGCGCCCTGAACCAGGCTCAAGAGATCGATGAAGCCATGACAGCATATCAGGCAGCGGTCGACGCCGACTATCCCGCCGCCAAGGTGAACTTCGGGATGCTGATGGGCCGCCTTGGAGATGCGGAAGCGGAATTCCAGATGTATAGCCAGGCGGCCGAGAGCGGCAATGTCCTTGCCTCCTACAATCTCGGCGTGGCCTATCGTGATGGACTGGGCACTGCTCCTGATGCGGAAAAGGCCCTTCACTGGTTCCAGAAAGCCGCAGCAGCCGGTGACGACACGGCTGCCTTCAACATCGCGGTCATCTACGACGAGGGCACTCTAGTTCCCGCCGACGATCAGACGGCTATCGCATGGTATGACCTTGCTGCAGCCCGCGGCAACGTGGATGCCATGGTTAATCTCGGCATCATGCTGGAAACGGGCGAAGGGATCGAACCTGACGTTCAGCAGGCCGCAGAGCTTTATGCCAAGGCTGCCGAGAATGGCGACCTTTTCGGCGCGACGCGCCTGATGGAGTTGCAGCAAGCCGGCGTGCTTGCGCCCCCATCTGCCGTGGCCGCGCTTGACGAAGGAATGCGAACGCTGGTGCTTAAGGACGGCGACATCGAACGTCCGGCGAGCCTCGCTAGGGAGATCTGACGGATCCAGCTGCGGGCCGAGCTCGGCAGCGGGCGAAGGTCGCAGTTTCCAGGAAGAAGTGGCGCACCCGAAGAGATTCGAACTCCTGACCCCCAGATTCGTAGTCTGGTGCTCTATCCAGCTGAGCTACGGGTGCGTGTGGCAATGCGGCGGCGCCGCTTGCGTGGGCGATCCTCTAAAGCGTCCTCTTGAGGATTGCAAGCGATTTTCCGGAAGAAACTGAATTTTTGGCAGAGGCCCCGCAACTCCAGGGTCTGTAGGCATCGCCGGCTCAGGCGCGGGCTCTGTAGTCGTCCAAAGCAACGGGCTGGTCCGGGACCTCGATGCGGAATTGGGTGCCTGGCCCCGGCTTCTCCACCAATGCGATCGTGCCGCCGTGGGCGAGCACCAGCTCTCGAGCGATGGCCAAGCCCAGCCCCGTGCCGCCGGAACGTGCAGAACCCCTAAAAGCAGCAAAGAGGTTTTCGCGGGCCTTGCGCGGCATGCCGGGGCCCGTGTCATCAATGGTGATGCTGACGACGCTGCCAATGCGCTGAGCCGATACCGTGATCCGGCGTATGGTCGCCGCATCCTCCGGATGAAATGCCATCAGGGCCTGAGCGGAGTTCCGGCAGATGTTGTGGATCACGCGGAACAACTGCTCGCTGTCGGCATCCACCTCCAGATCCGACGCCACCTGCTCCACGAATTCGATACCGGTGTCCGGGTCGATTGCCAACATATCGCGGACGTCCTGGCACAGGTCGACGAAACGGACCATGCGTCGCCGTGGCGCCGCCTCCGTCGCCTGCCCGTAGGAGAGGACCTCGCTGGTGTAACCGACAGCGCGGTCGATCGTGCGGAGAAGCTTGGGCGCAAAGCTGCGCACCATCGGATCCTCCACATCGACGAGGCGGTCCGACATCAGTTGCGCCGAAGCCAGGATGTTGCGCATGTCGTGATTGATCTTCGATACTGCTAGACCGAGGTCGGCAAGGTTCTTCTGCTGCTTCAGGGTGCGCTGAAGTTCCACCTGCATCGCCGCGAGGTGCCGGCCGGCCACCGCAAGCTCTCCCTTCGCATCGTCGCCACGGAAGACCCGCTGCGGCTCCTCGGGACGCTCGGAGAACTGCTGCATGTTGCGCGTCAGGTTTCGGATCGGCCGGATCATCATGCGGTTGATGGCGAGAAAGATGAGGACGGCGGTAATCAGCGAGATGACCAGCGACAGCGTGAACATCATGCGGGAGTAACGCAGCATGTCCTTGCGCAGAGCGTCGTCGGTCATCACCAGCTCGATGATCATGTCGCTTTCGCCGATCGGGCCGAAGACGCGCATGACCTTGCCGCCGCCGAAGAACAGCGTGTCCATCGCATCGCGAATGGATACCAGCAACGGCACGTCGGCGAGATCATACTGGTCATCGACTTGTGGCGGAATGTCCACGGCAGCAAGCAAGCGTGACGTCCCGTCCTTGCGCAGTGCAATCACCTTCGTACCCGTCGCCAGAAGGGTATCGTCCTGCACGCTGCGAGGAAGATCGGCGGGCTGCAGACCGTCGATGACAATGCCTGCTGCCGCCGCCGTATCCAATCGGTCCCGCAGCCAGTTCATCCGCATGCCGGCCACCGAAGGCGCGAAGATCAGCACTTCCGCGAGCATCACGAAAGCGACGGTCATCCAGAGCAGCCGACCCGAAAGGCCGCGGAACAAGCCGGGCATCGGCTCGGGTGCACTCCGGGCCGGAGCGGGCTCAAAGTCAATCTGCGCGTCACCGCTCATGCGGTTCTCCAGCCTCCGACGTTCGCTCCCCCTGAGCCACGCCCTTCCAGTTGCGCCCCCGATCCTCTTTTAGCAGCTTTCCCACCCTGTACAAACAAAGGCCGGAAGCTGTGCTTCCGGCCTTATACGTTGAAGAACCTGTCGTGGTTCAAAATTCTTCCCAGTCTGCCTCTGCCGCCGTGGCGGAGGCAGCTGCTGCCGGGGCGCCGAGGCCGAAGGCCTTGGCGATCTTGCCGGTCATGGCACGCGCAGGCGAGACACGCGCTGGCTGGTCCGAGGCTGCAACAGGGCGGCCAGGCTTCGGCGCGGCCGGGCGGTTGGTCGCCATCGCGGCGGCGGCCTGCCGGGTGGTCGCCACCTGCACAGATTGTACGTCGCCGCTTCCGATGTTGAAGCGCGAGACCATGGAGTAGAGCCCCTCGGCTTCGGAAGAGAGCTTCTGCGTGGCCGCTGAGGTTTCCTCCACCATTGCGGCATTCTGCTGCGTCACCTGATCCATCTGATTGATGGCGGTGTTGACCTCCTGCAGGCCCGTTGCCTGTTCCTTGGCAGCGACTGCAATCGAATGGATGTGGTCATTGATGCGCAGCACCCGGCTTTCGATCTCCGACAGCGCCTCGCCGGTCTTCTGGACGAGACGGACGCCTCCTGCAACTTCCTCGCCGGATTTGGTGATCAGACCCTTGATGTCCTTGGCGGCAGCTGCCGAACGCTGTGCGAGCTCTCGTACTTCCTGGGCGACGACGGCGAACCCCTTGCCGGCTTCACCTGCACGGGCAGCCTCAACCCCTGCATTGAGCGCCAGGAGGTTAGTCTGGAAGGCGATCTCGTCGATCACGTTGGTGATCTGGGTGATCTCCCGCGAAGCCTGCTCGATGCGTTCCATCGCCTGAACTGCGCTGCGGACGACCGCACCGGATTCAACGGCGCTTTCCTTTGCCTCGCCAACCATGACGGTGGCTTCCTGAGCACGCTCGGTCGAGGTGCGCACCACGGCAGTGATCTGGTCCAGAGCGGCAGAGGTCTCCTCCAGAGCCGCAGCCTGCTGCTCGGTGCGCTTGGAGAGGTCGTTGGTGGCGCTACTCAGCTCATTGGACCCGCTGTTGATGGTGCCGGTGCTGAGGCGGACATTCTGCATGGCCGTCCGCAGGCTCTCGACTGCCGTATTGACGTTCGACTGGAGTTCCGCGAATGCACCACGGAATTGACCGGACATCGAGGTCGTCAGGTCCCCCGCTGCCAAGGCCTGTGCGACACGCCCCGTCTCCGAGACACCCGCCTCAACCGCGTTCAGAAGATTGTCGACGTTGCGGGCGAAATTGTCGAGGCTCGGTTCGCCGAACTGCTTGTCGATGCGCCTGGTGAAGTCGCCCTCCACGGCGGCACCGACGACCGCTTCCATGCGCTGGCGCAGATCGTCGCTGCGCGCGCGGCTGCCGCTTTCCTGCTCGTTCATGCGGGCGACTTCAATGCCGTTCTGCTTGAACACTTCCACAGCTGCTGCCATTTCGCCGATCTCGTCGTCGCGCCCCATCGAGGGAACTGCGATGGAGAAATCGCCAGCGGCAATCTTCTTCATGCAGTCCGTGATCTCGGTGATCGGACCACTGAGCTGCCGCCGGCCGAGGTAGAAACCGAAAATAGCGCCCGCGCCGACGCCCAGCAGCGTTACCGCCTCAAGGAGGAAGATGATCGAGCTGCTGAAGCCGTCTAGTTCGGCATCAACTGCATCCAGCTCGGCAAGGTCAGCCTTAACGACGCCATCGATCTCGGCCTGGAAGGCCTTGCGATTGCTGCGGTTCGCTTCGTTGTTGCCCTGTTCGTTGGCCGCTTCGGGACCAACTTCTGTGCCTAGCCGGACGGTCTCGGAGCGGAAGGTTCTGAACTCCAAAGCGCGCTGCGTCAGATTCTGGAAGGCCGCCTGCTGAGCTTCAGGGACAGTCGGCTTCCACTCCGCGAGGAGCTTGTCCATGCTGTCGAGGCTCTTCATCACGCCTTCGCCGAACTTGGCTGCCTGTTCGGTATTCTTAGAGGCATAGATACCGCGGGCATCCATGACCACGGCCGTCACGAGGCGGTTCAGGCTCTCACCCATGTGGGCACGATGCGCGGCTGCCTCATAGGCATGCATCCGCTCTCGGTATTCCGACAGAGCGAAGAGCGACAGTCCGCCTACGATGAACGCCACCGCACTCATCAGACCGACCAGGAGATTTATCTTGCCTCGGATTTTCATCTCAGTCCCTTTATCAAGCACCTTTCGAATGCAGAGAACGGCCACGTCGACGAGTATCCCTGCTCAGTACAAGATTTGGCACAGATGGCTTAAGAAATGCTTGTAGCTGAGGCGACGGCTAGAGACGCTCGTGCGGAGAATTCCATTGCTAAGACTGGGACGCGAATGGCAGATTCGACTTCAAATTCGCGTTTATGGTCGAAACTATGAACTATTATCCCTCATTTTAGCGGTGTACTCGCGGATGAGATTGGCGCAGTGATTGGTTAACCGGCACAGTCATATTTCCGATACGAAGGGTCGAGGAATTGACTTGCTTGGCAGAGTCCTCTTATAAGCCGCGCACGTTCAGCCTTACGGCTTGCGCGAGTGCGCGGCCATGGCCGGACGTCTCCGAAACGCTGTTGCCTTAAGGGCATCTCAAGAAGGGCCGCACACCGCGGTATCAAAATAAATGTCAAAGCGTACGTTCCAACCGTCTAAGCTTGTCCGCAAGCGCCGTCATGGCTTCCGTGCCCGTATGGCGACTGCCGGTGGGCGCAAGGTTCTTGCAGCTCGTCGCGCGCGCGGCCGGAAGCGTCTCTCGGCCTAAGGCCGGGAGCGCCCGTCAGTCGGGCGATGTCCACTGACCGAAAAGAAGAATTCGCTGTCGGGCGGCTGAAAAGCCGGCCGCAGTTTCTTGCCGTGCGCGCCGGAGAGGCGCGCCGGGGCCGCAACTTCCTTGTCGAGGTGCTTGATCGCGGTGAGCCGGAGACCCCGGCCCGCGTCGGGTTCACGGTGACGAAGAAGCAAGGTAACGCCGTCGAGCGAAACCGGATGCGGCGCCGCCTGAAAGAAGCGGTCAGACATTCTGCCGCGTTTGCAATGAAGCCGGGACACGACTATGTCATTGTCGCGCGACGGGAGGTCCTGACGGTACCCTTCGCGGAACTGACCGCACAGCTTGTCGATCGCATCGAGACACGGCCTAAACAGAAGCGGTCCGAGGAGACCCGTTCCAGGAAAGCATGATGGAAAAAAACCGCAATTACTTCATTGCGATCGCCCTCTCGGTTGTGATCGTCCTTGCCTGGCAGTTCTTCTATATGAACCCCCGGATGGAGGCGCAGCAGCGCGCCATCGAGGCCCAGCAGGCGCTGGAAGGCGAGGCACCGAGGCCCGTTGCCCCTGAAAGCCCCGGCTCGACGATCAGCGGCATGCTTCCCGGCGCAAGCCAGGCGGAAGCGACGCAGAACCGCGAGCAGGCCGTGGCGGCAAGTCCGCGTGTTGCCATCGAAACGCCTGCGCTTTCCGGCTCGATCAACCTCGTTGGCGCACGTTTCGACGACCTGAAGCTGCGCGAGTACCACGAGACCGTGGACGAAGAGAGCCCGATCATCACCCTCTTCTCGCCTGCCAATACTTCAGGCGGGTACTTCACCGAACTCGGCTTCGTACAGAGCGAGACCTCCGGCTCGGTGCCGGGGCCTGCGACGCAGTGGACGCTTGAGAGCGGCGACAAGCTGACGGTCGATACCCCGGTCGTGCTGAGCTACACGAACGAGAAGGGCGTCGTCTTCACGCGTACAATCGCCGTTGACGAGCATTACATGCTGACCGTGAAGGACAGCATTGAGAATGCAACAGGCGAAGCCCTGACGCTCGCCCCATACGGTCGCGTCACGCGCTACAACAAGCCTGCAACGCCCTCCGTCTACGTTATCCACGAAGGCTTCATCGGCGTGCTCGGCGAGCGCGGTCTGATTGAGGAGAGCTACGGCAACATCGAGGAAGAAGCCGTTGCCAACGATACGGCGACCGGGGGCTGGCTCGGCATCACCGACAAGTACTGGGCGGCAACGATCGTTCCGCCGCAGGCACTTTCCTATGTATCGCGCTTCTCGCATTTCACCGATGGGCAGCCCCGCTATCAGGCGGATTACCGGAGCGAAGCGCTGACGGTAGAACCCGGCCAGACGGCGGAAGTCACCAACCTCGTTTTCGCCGGTGCAAAGGAAGTGCCGCTGGTCGATCAGTACGAAGAGCAGTACTCGATCCCGCGCTTCGAGCTTCTGATCGACTGGGGCTGGTTCTACTTCATCACCAAGCCGATGTTCCACCTGATGGACTTCTTCTTCCGCTACTTCGGCAATTTCGGCGTTGCCATCCTGCTGACGACGATCGTCGTGAAGGCCATCTTCTTCCCGCTGGCCAGCAAGCAGTATGCTTCGATGGCCAACATGAAGCGGGTCCAGCCGAAGATGGAAGAGCTGAAGGCAAAGCATGGCGATGACCGCATGGCCATGCAGCAGGCCATGATGCAGCTTTACAAGGAGGAGAAGATCAACCCGATCGCGGGTTGCTGGCCGATCCTGCTGCAGATCCCGGTCTTCTTCGCGCTCTACAAGGTGATCTATGTGACCATCGAGATGCGCCACGCACCGTTCTTCGGCTGGATCCAGGACCTTTCGGCGCCGGACCCGACGTCGCTCTTCAACCTGTTTGGTCTCCTGCCCTACGACGTTCCACACTTCCTGATGATCGGCGTCTGGCCGTTGATCATGGGTGTCACGATGTGGCTTCAGATGCGCATGAACCCTACGCCGCCGGATCCAACCCAGGCAATGATCTTCAACTGGATGCCGCTCATCTTTACCTTCATGCTGGCGACCTTCCCGGCCGGGCTGGTGATCTACTGGGCTTGGAACAATACGCTCTCGATCACCCAGCAGGCGCTGATCATGAAGCGGCATGGGGCCAAGATCGAGCTCTTCGACAACATCAAGAGCGTGTTCCGACGAAAACCGGCGCCCAACAAATAGCGATCCTCAAAGCCCCGGCCTCGTCCGGGGCTTTTCTTTGAGGGATGCGCTGTCTGACGCCTTTGCTTGACAAGCGGATGCAAAAGCCGGATGCCCTGCCCCTCGACAAAGACAGGACGATGTGACGATGCACGCCACCACGACCCCGGACGACAAGCCGCTCTTCGGCCGCCCCTGGATCTTCATCCGCGGCGTGCCGTCGCTGAAGTTCCTCCCACCGGAGGGTCCGCTTGAGGTTGCTTTCGCGGGACGTTCGAACGTTGGCAAGTCGTCGTTGATCAATGCGCTGGTCGGGCACAAGGGGCTGGCACGCACATCCAATACGCCGGGGCGTACGCAGGAGCTCAACTATTTCGTCCCCGGCGGTTATTCGGGGGAAGGTGACGACCTGCCGCCGATGGCGCTGGTCGACATGCCCGGCTACGGCTATGCACAGGCGCCGAAGGACCAGGTGGACGCCTGGACCAAGCTCGTTTTCGACTATCTGCGCGGCCGCGCAACGCTGAAGCGCGTTTACGTGCTGATCGACAGCCGCCACGGCATCAAGAAGAACGACGAGGAGGTGCTGGACCTTCTGGACAAGGCCGCGGTCTCCTATCAGATCGTGCTGACGAAGACCGACAAGATCAAGGAGGCTCGCGTGCCGCGGCTTATTGCGGAATCGCAGGAGAAGATCCGTAAGCGGCCAGCAGCCTATCCGGAGATCGTCGCGACGTCTTCCGAGAAGGGCAAGGGTCTGGACGAGTTGCGGCGGGAGATCATCGAAACCGTCGGCTATCCTGCCTGAGGCGGAACTTCCAGCGAGCTTGTTCCTTCTCGCAAGAACTTGCGCTACAAGGCGCCGCACCCAGATCGACGAGGACCCTCCATGACCGCATCGGACAGCGAACTTCAGGCACAACTTCTGGCCCAGGCGCTGCCCTACATGCAGCGCTACGAGAACAAGACCATCGTTGTGAAATATGGCGGTCACGCCATGGGCGACAATGCGCTTGGCAAGGCCTTCGCTGCCGATATTGCGCTCCTGAAGCAGTCCGGCGTCAACCCGATCGTCGTTCACGGCGGCGGGCCGCAGATCGGGGCGATGCTCTCCAAGATGGGGATCGAGTCGAAGTTCGAGGGCGGTCTGCGCGTCACCGACGCAAAGACGGTCGAGATCGTCGAGATGGTGCTTGCAGGCTCCATCAACAAGGAGATCGTCGCGCTCATCAATCAGACCGGCGAATGGGCGATCGGCCTTTGTGGCAAGGACGGCAACATGGTCTTCGCCGAAAAGGCGAAGAAGACCATTATCGACCCGGATTCCAACATCGAGCGGGTTCTTGACCTCGGCTTCGTTGGTGAGGTGGTCGAGGTCGACCGAACGCTTCTGGACCTGCTCGCCAAGTCTGAGATGATCCCGGTCATTGCCCCGGTTGCCCCGGGCCGCGACGGTGCGACCTACAACATCAACGCCGATACCTTTGCCGGCGCAATCGCCGGCGCATTGCGTGCGACGCGCCTGCTGTTCCTCACGGACGTTCCCGGCGTCCTCGACAAGAACAAGCAGTTGATCAAGGAGCTTTCGGTGGCGGAAGCCCACGCGCTGATCAAGGACGGCACGATTTCCGGCGGCATGATCCCGAAGGTCGAGACCTGCATCGACGCGATCAAGGCCGGCGTCCAGGGTGTCGTCATCCTCAACGGCAAGACGGCGCATTCCGTGCTGCTCGAAATCTTCACCGAGCACGGTGCCGGAACGCTGATCGTTCCCTGATCTCGCTAGATCAGGATGAGCGCAAGGATCCCCAGCACGATCAGCAGGCAGCCGACTATCTCAAGCCGGTTGACATGCTCCTTGAAGACCAGAACCGACGATCCGAAGGTGAACAGCATCTCGATCTGCGCCAGCGCCTTGATCACGGCCGCCGGCTGCAGGGTCATGGCGGTGAACCAGCCGAAGGACGCGGTTGCGCCGACAAAGCCAACCAGGAGCGCCGGGCGCCAGGCTTGACCGATCCGCGACAACTGCGCGCGATCCTTCCACCAGATCCAGAACAGCATCGCCACCGCCTGCATGATGATGACAATCAGGAGGGTGTAGCCCGCCTGCACAACCGGATCGGCTGCCGGGAGACTTGGAGCGAGCGATAAGGAGGCATAGCGGTAGGAGACACCCGAGATGCCGAAGAGGAAGCCGGAGAGCAAACCGAAGACCGCCGTACGGCTGCCGACAGAGGTAACCAGCGATTTCACCGTCAGCTCTGTTCTTGCCACCGAGATGAGTATCACACCGACGACGGAGATCGCGATGGCGATGATCGTACCCACCGTCACCGTTTCACCAACCAGCACGAGCGCCACAAGCGCTGCCTGGGCAGGCTCCGTACGCGAATAAGCGGTTCCGACGGCGAAGTTGCGGAAGGCGAAGATGTAGACCAGCAGGAAGGTCGCCCCAATCTGGGCCCCGCCGCCGACCACCGCCCAGATCCAAAAGGCAAGATTGGGCACTGGCATGGCGCGTCCGAGGCCATAATCGAGAACCGCCATGTAAAAGAGGGCGAACGGAACGCCGTAGCCGAAGCGCACGAACGTGGCGCCCGTTGTGTTCAGGCGCGCACGCAGGTGCTTCTGCAGGGCCGATCGCATGTTCTGCAGGAAGGCGGAGGCGATGGTAATGGGGATCCAGAGTTCCATTCTCTCGCCGATAGCATCGGCCGGAGATTCCGCCAAGGTCCGTTTGGCCAGAGTTTGGACCTGAGCGTTTTCTTTTGCAGCGTCAGGGTGCATAAGGCGGCATGACCAAGCCCAGGACCTCTCCCGAGCCCGCCGATTTCTCCCATGTGACGGAGTGGGTCTTCGACCTCGACAACACGCTCTACCCGCATCACGTCAACCTGTTCGCCCAGATCGACAAGAACATGAGCGCCTTCGTGGCGGAGCTTCTGCAGCTTGAGCCGGACGAGGCCCGGGCGCTGCAGAAGCGCTACTATCACGAGCACGGAACGACGCTGCAGGGCCTGATGCTGAACCACGGCATCAATCCCGACGACTTCCTTGAGCGTGCGCATGCGATCGACTATTCGGCGCTCCTGCCGCATCCTGAACTGGGCGAAGCGATCAAGGCGCTCCCGGGCCGCAAGTTCATCTTTACCAATGGGAGCGTGCCGCATGCGCAAGCCGCCGCCCGCGCGCTCGGCATCCTCGACCACTTTGACGACATCTTCGACATCGTCGCGGCCGATTACGTGCCCAAGCCAGCGGGTGCGACCTACGACAAGTTCGCGGCGCTTCATAGGGTGGAGACGCGGCAGGCAGCCATGTTCGAGGACCTGCCGCGCAACCTCAAGGTGCCGAAAGCGCTCGGGATGCGTACCGTGCTGCTGGTGCCGCGAAACCTAGACGACGTGCTCATGGAGCGGTGGGAGGTCTTTTCGGAGGAAGACGATCATATCGACTACGTCACCGACGACCTCGCCGGCTTTCTTGCCGGCCTGACATGGCGCTGAACCTTACCGAAAGTTCATCCACATTACGGATGTTTAAGTGGTTCTTCCTCAGGGGCCGCCATAGCTTGAAGCGAAGAGCAACCGAGGAAGGAGCCTCTTCATGAAGACCCGCAAGCTTATCCTGGCGTCACTCGCCGCTGCCCTGGTCGCCGGCACGGCTGCACCAAGCTTCGCCACCCCCGGCCGCGATGGCCCTGGCCGTCACGGCGGCAGAGGCAGTGCTATGCAGGAACTGACGTTCGTGCGTCTTCTGAAGACGGCGGACGCCAACAAGGACGCCAAGATCACCAAGGAAGAAGTCTCGGCACGACAGGAAGCCCTTTTCGCCGAGGTTGACGCCGACAAGGACGGCACTCTGATCCCGGGCGAGCTGCGCGCCTATCGTGAAAGCAAGATGGAAGACTTCCGCAAGGAGCGCGCCGAGCGTCGCGAAGAGCGTCAGAAGGAAATGGCGCAGAACGATGAAGACGGGGGTTCAGAGGAACGTCCCGGTCCGCGCGGAGATCGCGGAGAGCGCCGGCACGATGGCGGGCGCTGGGGCATGCATCACGGCCGGATGGGCGCCCAGATGGGCGGCTTCCACCTGGTTCGCCAGGCCGATACGGATGAGAACGGCCAGTTCAGCAAGGCCGAGGTCACTGCCGCCGTCGATAAGATGTTCGAACGGATGGATCGCAACGGCGACGGCGTGATCAGCATCGACGACATGCCGGATCGCCCCTTCTAGTCGCCCCGAGTAACGGCATGTGTGCGAAGCCCGCCCCGCCGCCTCGGGGCGGGCTTTTCGCGCTTTAATGTTCGTAGAAGTCGCCGATGATCTTCCATGCCTCGTCGGCCGTATCGACGAAGTTGATGAGCTCGATGTCTTCCGGAGCAATCGTTCCGAAATCCGCCAGCGCCTGCCAGTTTATGATCCTGTGCCAGAATTCCTTGCCGAAGAGGATGAAGGGTATTCTCTCCATGCGACCGGTCTGGATCAGCGTCAGCCCTTCGAACATCTCATCCAAGGTGCCAAACCCGCCTGGGAAGATCGCAATCGCCTTGGCGCGCATCATCAGATGCATCTTGCGGATCGCGAAGTAGTGGAAGTTGAGGCTGAGTTCGGGCGTAACGTAACGATTGGGCGCCTGCTCGTGAGGCAGGACGACGTTGAAGCCAACGGTCGGCGCGCCCGCTTCGGCTGCGCCGCGGTTGCCCGCCTCCATGACGCCCGGTCCACCGCCCGTCACCACGACGTATTCCTGATGATCGTACTGCTCCCCGTGGCGGGCGCATAGACTGGCGAATTTGCGCGCCTCCTCGTAATAGACCGAGGCTTCCTCCAGGTTCTTGCGCTGCGTCTCGTTGCGCGCGGCCCAGGCCGCCTGCCCCGGCGCCGGAATACGGGCGCCGCCAAACAGAACGACCGTGGACTTGATGCCCTGCTCTGCGAGGATCATCTCCGCCTTCAGCAGTTCCAATTGAAGGCGAACGGGCCGCAGTTCTTCGCGGCAAAGGAAGTCGTCGTCGGCATAGGCAAGGCGGTAGGACGGCGACATCGACTGCGGGGTCTTGGGCACCCCCTCAGCGCTGCGCCTGTCTGTCGAACTGTCCTTCAACGGGTCCCAGACACCATCCTTGCGTCGCGGGCCGTCATTCTTCACCTTGGCCATTACCTGCCTTCCATCTCCGGCGCAGTGCGCCAATTCACATTGACGGTGGGGTGGCGGTCGCTTAGAGCAATTAGCACCATTTGGCCAGCCGCCAGGCCATCCCACTCCATTCCTACCGACATGACGTTAAGGAGTTGCAATGAGCAGTTCGGATCTCGCCTCCCTTGAGACCACCATCGAGTCCGCCTTCGAACAGCGGGACGGCGTTTCGGTTTCCACGAAGGGAGAAATCCGTGACGCCGTCGATGCGGCTCTCGACCTTCTCGACAGCGGCAAGGCCCGCGTTGCCGAGCGCCAATCGGACGGCAGCTGGACCGTAAACCAGTGGCTGAAAAAGGCTGTTCTTCTGTCCTTCCGCCTCAACGACATGGAAGTCGTCAAGGGCGGCCCAGGTGCTTCCACCTGGTGGGACAAGGTGCCGTCCAAGTTCGAAGGCTGGGGCGAGAACCAGTTCCGCGCCGCCGGTTTCCGTGCCGTTCCGAACGCCGTCGTGCGTCGCTCCGCATATGTCTCCAAGGGCGTGGTTCTGATGCCCTCCTTCGTCAACCTCGGCGCCTATGTCGGCGAAAACACCATGGTCGACACCTGGGCCACCGTTGGCTCCTGCGCCCAGATCGGCGCCAATGTGCACCTGTCGGGAGGGGTCGGCATTGGCGGCGTGCTGGAGCCGCTGCAGGCGGGTCCGACCATCATCGAGGACAACTGCTTCATCGGCGCCCGTTCGGAAGTCGTCGAGGGCTGCATCGTTCGTGAGGGCTCGGTGCTCGGCATGGGCGTCTTCATCGGCAAGTCGACCAAGATTGTCGACCGCGCGACCGGCGAGATCACCTACGGTGAGGTTCCGCCCTATTCGGTCGTCGTTGCCGGCACTCTGCCGGGCAAGCCGTTTCCGAATGGCGAGCCGGGTCCAAGCCTTTATTGCGCCGTGATCGTCAAGCGCGTCGACGAGAAGACCCGCTCAAAGACCGGCATCAACGAACTTCTGCGGGACTGATCGACAGCCATGCTTGCCACCAACCCGGTCGAGAACCTTCAGGCCCTCATCCGCTGCCCCTCGGTCACCCCGGCCGAGGGTGGCGCCTTGTCGGCGCTGGAGTCCATGCTGGCCCCGCTCGGCTTCAAGGTCGAGCGCATGGTGGCCAAGGCAGACGGAACGCCGGACGTGGAGAACCTTTACGCCCGGATCGGTAGCACCGGCCCTTACCTGATGTTCGCCGGCCATACGGACGTGGTACCGCCTGGCAATGATGCCGACTGGTCGCACCCGCCCTTCGCGGCCGAGATCGCAGACGGGATGCTGTTCGGGCGTGGCGCCGTCGACATGAAGGGCGGCATCGCCTGCTTCGTTGCTGCGGTCGCACGACATATTGAGAAGGTCGGCGCGCCTGACGGGTCAATTTCCTTCCTGATCACGGGAGACGAGGAAGGCCCGGCGATCAACGGCACACAGAAGCTGCTCTCCTGGGCTGCCGAGAAGGGCGAAACCTGGGACGCATGCCTCGTCGGAGAACCGACCAATCCGGACGCCTTAGGCGACATGATCAAGATCGGTCGCCGGGGTTCGCTGTCTGGACGGATCACCGTGCATGGAGTCCAGGGTCACGCAGCCTATCCGCACCTCGCCGACAACCCGCTGCGCGGTCTGCTGCAGCTGACGCGGGCGTTGATGGATAAGCCCTTTGATCACGGGACGGAGGATTTCCAGCCATCGAACCTCGAAGTAACGACGATCGATACCGGCAATCCGGCGGTCAACGTCATTCCGGCCAAGGCGACT
This sequence comes from Pseudorhizobium tarimense, assembly GCF_022968135.1. Classification (GTDB taxonomy): domain Bacteria; phylum Pseudomonadota; class Alphaproteobacteria; order Rhizobiales; family Rhizobiaceae; genus Neorhizobium; species Neorhizobium tarimense. Next base: position 122,432 of record NZ_JALJRA010000013.1, on the reverse strand, counting down.
GCTGCCTTCAACATCCGCTTCAACGACAGCTGGACGGCAGAAAGCCTGCAGGCGGAAATCATCCGGCGCCTCGATCACGCCGCGGCCGATAGCGAGCTTCGCCCGGGGCGCGAGCCGGTGCGCTACGACATCGTCTGGAACGAACGGCCAAGTCACGTTTTCCTGACGCGCAACAACGGGCTGATTGCCTCCCTGTCCGGAGCCGTGGAGAAGGTGACGGGCCGGGCGCCTGCGCTCTCCACGACCGGCGGCACGTCAGACGCCCGCTTCATTAAGGACTATTGTCCGGTGGTGGAGTTCGGCCTCGTCGGACAGACAATGCACATGGTGGACGAACGTGTTTCGGTGGCCGATCTGGAGACCCTGACGGATATCTACGGCACCTTTATCGCCAACTGGTTCGACAATGCCCGGGCTGCTTGAGGTCAAGCTTTACCTTTCAGGTCTTCTGCTTCTCGTCCACGGCGATGCTGCCGGACTGAAGCGACTGGATATTTCTGACCGCGGACTGATGCGGTCCTTTTGGGCCTTTGTCTGGTGCCTGCCGGCGATGGCGGTCTCCTGGTTCTGGTGGCGCATGCTCTACCTGCACGGCATGCCAAGCGACACCGAACTCGGCGGCATCTTTTTCTTCCGCCTCGCCATGCTGGAGCTTGCCAACTGGCTCATCCCGCTGATCCTGATCGGCTTCCTGGCCTGGGGGCTTTCGCTGGGTCGGAAGTATTACGCCATGGTCGTGGCGGTGAACTGGCTTTCCGTGCCCTTCTCCTATGCCTACGGCCTGCTCAGCCTGCTGCTGATCCTTTCTCCCGGAGCGACCGGCATCCTGTCGCTGCTCTGGCTCTTCCTGATGCTCACGCTGATCTTTTCGATCTCCAGGATCTTTCGGATGATCTGCGGCCCGCACCCGCTGATGGTCGCGACGCTGACCATGGTGCTGATCGTGCCTACGATGCTCCTGTCGGACACGCTGGAGCGCTTCCTCGGGATCTACCCCGGCTGATCCTTACATGTCGCCCGGATAATCGACCTTCATGAAGTAGAGGCCTTCCGGCGGCGCAACCGGGCCACAGCGCATGCGATCCCTGGCTTCTAGCGCCGCCCTGACGTCTTCCGGCGACATCTTCCCTTCTCCAGCCAGCTTCAGCGTGCCAGCAAAAGAGCGGATCTGGTTGTGCAGGAAACTTTGGGCGGAGGCGCGGATCTCTATGAGATCTCCCTCTCGTCTCACGTCTAGTCGGTCGAGTGTTCGGACCGGGCTCGTCGCCTGGCAGTGGGCGGAGCGGAAGGTGGTGAAGTCGTGGTGCCCGACCAGCATCTGGGCTGCGGCGTGCATCGCTTCGTGGTCTAGGACCTTCGGCACCCACCATGCACGATTCGCCTCGAGCGCCAGGGGTGCGGGACGATTGATGATGCGGTAGAGATAGTGTCGCTTAATCGCAGAGAAGCGTGCATTGAAGCTCTCGTCGACCGCCTTGGCATCGACGATGGCGACCTTCTCGCCTGCCATTCCCAGGTGCGCGTTCAGCGCATTGCGCAGCGTGTAAGGCTTCCAGTCCCGGGACAGGTCTGCGTGAACGACCTGACCCGTCGCATGGACGCCGGAGTCGGTGCGTCCGGCGCCGCGGATGGACACAGTTTCGCCGGTCAGCGACAGGATTGCATTCTGCAGGGCCGCCTGGACCGAATGGCCGTTCTCCTGCATCTGCCAGCCGACATAGGATGTGCCGTCATATTCCACGGTCATGCGGAAGCGTGGCATCAGCCAAGCCTCGTGCCGGCAGGCAGCGGCGTGCCGCGAAGAAAATCGGCGGAGGCAAGCGGCTTACCGCCGGCCTTCTGCAAACGAACAAGCCGCACCGAGGCGCTGCCGCAGGCAATGGTCAGACTATCATCCAGCACTGTGCCCGCTTCGCCCTCCGCTTCGGCCAGCTCCGACGTCAGAACCTTCACCCGTTCTGACCGTCCGTTGATCTCCACCTCGAACCAGGCGCCTGGGAAGGGCGAAAGACCACGGATGTGATTGTGCACATCGGAGGCTGCGCGGGCGAAGTCGATCCGCGTCTCGCTCTTGTCGATCTTGGAGGCGTAGAGCACCCCCTCCTCCGGCTGCGGCGTAAGCGGCAGGTCGCGGGCTTCAAGCTTCTCCATCGCCTCGACCATGGCGCGTCCGCCGACCAGCATCAACTGGTCGTGGAGCTCGCCAGCCGTTGTATTCTCTCCAATGGCAACTTCGCGCGCGACGGCGATCGGGCCGGTGTCCAGGCCCTTCTCCATCTTCATGATCATCATGCCGGTCTTCTTGTCGCCGGCCATGATCGCTCGCTGTATCGGGGCGGCACCGCGCCAGCGCGGCAACAGCGACGCATGGCCGTTGTAGCAGCCGAGCCTCGTACCATTGAGGATGGCCTCCGGCAGAAGGAGACCGTAGGCAACGACCACCGCGACATCGGCGTTCAGCAGCCGGAATTGTTCGCGGTCCGCCTCGTCCTTGAAATTCAACGGGATGAAAACCGGAATGCCGAGAAGCTCGGCCGCCTGGTGAACCGGGGATTTCTGCAGATCAAGGCCCCGGCGTCCGCCGGGCCGCGGCGGCTGGCTGTACACGGCGACGATCTCGTGACCCGCCTCCTTCAGTGCCCGGAGCGTCGGGACGGAGAACTCCGGCGTTCCCATGAAGATGATGCGGAGCGTCATGGCGATCCTGTCTTCTCTCTTGCGACTGGCCTGCCGCACCACCTTGGCTGCCGTTCAGGCCGTGCGCGAGCGTGCTGCCTTGGTGAACTTCTTGATCACCATTTCCCGCTTCAGCCGCGAGATATGGTCGATAAAGAGAACCCCGTTGAGGTGGTCGATCTCGTGCTGCAAGCAGGTGGCCAGCAGTCCATCTGCCTCGATCGTCTGCTCTTTCCCCTCGCGGTCGACGAAGTTGACGGTGACCGTCGCCGGGCGCTCGACCTCGGCATAGTAATCCGGAATCGAGAGACAGCCTTCTTCATAGACCGAACGCTCGTCCGAAGAGGCGATGATCTCAGGATTGATGAAGACCAGAGGCTTCTTGCCTTCATCCTCCTTGGAGACGTCGATCACCAGCATGCGCCGCGGCACGCCGATCTGGATAGCGGCCAGGCCGATGCCGGGGGCATCGTACATGGTTTCGAGCATGTCGTCGGCGAGACGCGCGATTTCAGAATCGACCTGCTCCACCGGCTTGGAAACCTGGCGAAGGAGCGGATCGGGAAGGATGATAAGAGGCTTGATCGTCATGCGCCTCCCATAGCGCATCTTTTTCGGTGATGGAACAGGATTGCAGCGAGGAGACCGGAAGCTTCCTTCCCACAATGTTCACCCTTTGATCTATCGCGCCAGAAAATATCTGCTAGTGTTCGCGCCATGGATAGCTCTACCTCCCTTTCCCGCCTTCTCGATAGCGCTTCGCATCCCGCAGGTCTCGCGGCACTTGGGGGCCTTGCTCTCTTGGCCATTGCGTTTCTTGTCGGCCTGACCTCTCGGAGGCGACGTGCCGAGCTTTCGCGCCAGGCGGCGCAGTCGGAGGCACGCCTTGCGGAACTGATGCGGGCCCAGGCGGAAATGCAGGGCCGGCTGGCCCACATGACGGAAACGCTGTCGCAGCGACAATCCGAACTCAACGTCGCGGTCAACCAGCGCCTCGACGGCATGAGCCAGCGGCTCGGCAGCACGATTACCGAGCAGACGAAGACGACGCACGAAAACCTGCGGCTCCTGCAGGAGCGACTTGCTGTCATCGATGCGGCGCAGAACAACATCCAGACGCTCGCCAAGGACGTTGTCGGCTTGCAGGCGATCCTGTCCAACAAGCAGACCCGTGGCGCCTTCGGCCAAGGACGGATGGAGGCAATCGTCGCGGACGGGCTCCCACTGCGAGCCTATGAATTCCAGGCGCAGCTTTCCAACGGAAAGCGGCCGGACTGTCTGATCCGGATGCCGAACGGCGCTCCGCCGCTCGCAATCGACGCGAAGTTTCCGCTGGAGGCGTGGAACAGAATCCGCGAGGCTACGGTGCCTGAAGCGCGCAAGGCAGCGGCCGCGCAGTTTCGCAGGGACCTGGAGGTGCACATTCGTGACATCGCGGACAAGTACCTGATCAATGGCGAAACGCAGGAGATGGCTTTCCTGTTCGTGCCATCAGAATCCATCTTTGCTGAGATCCATGAGCATTTCGATGCGGTGGTGCAGAAAGCGCAGCGCTCCCGGATCGTCATCGTCTCGCCGTCGCTTCTGATGCTGTCGATCCAGGTCATCCAGGGGGTACTGAAAGACCAGCGCATGCGCGAGCAGGCACATCTGATCCAGGGAGAAGTGGCGCTGCTGATGGAGGATCTGTCACGGCTCGACGAGCGGACGCGAAAGCTGCAGGGGCATTTCCTGGCGGCGCAGCGGGACGTGGAGCAGATCCTCACCTCTTCGGACAAGCTCGTGAGGCGCGGTGCGAAGATCGAAGCCCTGGAGCTCGAACAGGCGCGCGATGTCGCCACGCCGGACGACCGCGAACTGCCGCGGGCGGTGGAGAGCCGCACCGGTCTGCTGAAGCTGCGGGTTGTTGACGAGGAGTGAGCGCCTCGGGCAGTGTCGCCACCGTTTAGGCGACGCAAAGAGAGTACTTCATGATTACCGTCCTCGGCTCCATCAATATGGACTTGATTGCCACCACCACCCGCCTTCCCGAACCGGGCGAAACGGTTGCCGGGACAGGCTTTTCGACAGCGGCCGGAGGCAAGGGAGCAAACCAGGCGCTTGCGGCGCAACGGGCAGGAAGCGACGTACGGATGGTCGGCGCTGTCGGCAAGGATGAATTTGCCGGGCCAGCTCTCGCGCTCCTGGACCAGCAAGGGGTTGATCTCAGCTCCGTTGCTAGGGTGGACGGTCCAACGGGTACTGCTCTCATCCTCGTCGGCAGCACGGGCGAGAACATGATCGCCGTCGTACCTGCTGCCAACGGCACCGTCAGCCAGGCGCAGGCGCGTTACGCAATCGAGGCGATGGGTCCAGAGGACGTACTGATGCTTCAGCTCGAGATTCCCGCCGGTTCGGTCGAGGCGGCGCTTGTCGCGGCGAAGGCGAAGGGCGTGACCTCAATCCTCAACACCGCACCGCTGACCGATGATGCCGCGCGGCTGGCGAAGCTGGCGGATGTGGTCATCGCAAACGAGACCGAGTTCGAGCTGCTGATCGGAGGCACCGAGATGAGCCCATCGGAGAGGGAAGAAGCCCTGCGGACGATGCAAGAGCAGACCGGTCAAACCTTCATCATCACGCTTGGAGCCGCCGGCGTCATCGCGGCGCGCGAGGGCCAACTGTACAAGGTCCATGGCCTGAAGATCACGCCGCTGGACACCGTCGGTGCCGGAGACACGTTCTGCGGCTATCTGGCAGCGGGGCTGGACGCGGGCCGCGCATTCCAGGATGCGCTCCGGTGCGCCGCCGTCGCCGGCTCGCTCGCCTGCCTCAAGCCAGGCGCCCAGCCAGCAATTCCGACTGCAGATGAGGTTGCGGCGCGGCTCTGAGCCGCCGACGCAGAACCATAGATTTTATTCAAAATTAATGGACGCGGGATACCGTCGCAGCGGCTGCGGCCTTTGGCTGCCCTTGCCGCGCCTCGTCCTATGAGGGGACGCATCCCCGCCGTCAACGGCATGGCCCTGCGTAAATCTTCGAGGCGACAATGCTGCTGTGGAAAACGAAATCACTCTCAACGAAGCTCATCCTGGTGACCGGCGTCGCCATTGCGATTGTGCTTCTTATCTCAAACCTTGTGATGATCTCGCAGACGAGGAACCGAGTTTCAGAACTCACCATGAACCAGGCTCAAACGGAAGCGAGGGCCATTGCCAATGACATCGCTGCTGAAATCGGCCAGCTGGCCGGAGCGGCCCGCACGATGGCGGGGACAATTGGCAGAGCGCACGAAACAAAGTCCCTTGACCGCAAGGGCTACTTGGACCTGCTTCAGGCCAATTTGCAGCAGAACGTCTTTGCCTTCGGCAGCTGGTTTGCCGAAAAGCCCGGCAGCTTCGACGGCCTGAACAGCGAGGCCGCGGGAAATCTGGAGCTTGGTGGAAACAAGAATGGCGAGTTCACGCCGTACTGGACCAAGGACAAGGATGGCAAGATCGCGTTCAGCACCTTCAACGTCGATGTCGAGGCGGAGTGGTACCGACTTGCTGCGACGTCTCTGAAAGGAGCGTTGACCAGTCCCTATACGGAAAGTTCTACTGGCGAGAATACCGCGATGACTTCGATTGCCTATCCTGTTCTGTCAGAGGGTCAGCTCATTGGTGTCTCGGGTGTCGACGTCTCCCTGGCGGCACTGTCGAAGAAACTGACCGCATTGCGCCCCTTCGGCGACGGTAGGGTAACCCTTCTCTCGCAAAGCGGCAGCTGGATTGTGGCTCCGATCGCGGACCTCCTGATGAAGCCCTACGACGGCACCGGCCACGAGGCGATCAAGACGGCGCTGACAAACCAGACACCAGGCCTGATCCGCGACCTCAGCTATGACGGGCATCCGCCGTTTGACCGTGTGGTATATCCCTTCGCGCTGCCGGATTTGAACACCATCTGGATCGTCTTGGTCGACGTTCCCCACGGCGCCGTGGCCGCCCCCGTTAACCAGCAGACTCAAATCATGATCCTTGGGGGCATTGCTGTTCTCTCCGCTGTCTTCGTTGCACTCTATTTTGCGACCCGCACCATGGTTGCCGGACCGCTTGCGGGCTTGGTCAGCTCCGTCCAGGCACTAAGTGAGGGCAGGTATGGCGAGCCGGTAAAGGGCCAGGACCGGACAGACGAGACGGGTGCGGTCGCCAAGGCGCTGGAGGGCTTCCGCTTCGCTCTGGCAGATTCGCAAAGGGTTCAGGCGGAAGCGGAGGAACACCGGCAAGCCGCCGAAGACGAGCGCGGCCGCTCGGAGAACGAGCGTCAAGCAACCGCAGACCTGCAGCGCCAGGTGGTCAATACGCTCGCCGACGGGCTTTCCGAACTCTCCAATGGCAACCTCGCCTACCGTATCCATAAGGATTTCCCTGGCGAGTACGCAAAGCTGAAGGCGGACTTCAATTCCGCGCTGGCGAGCCTTGAGGAAACGATCCAAAGCGTCAGCAATTCCGTCGTAAGCATTGGTGACGGCACACGCCAGATCAGCCACAGCGCCGAGGATCTTTCTCGTCGTACCGAACAGCAGGCGGCCAGCCTGGAGGAGACGGCTGCCGCACTGAACGAACTGACGGCGCAGGTGAATTCCAGTGCCGAGAACGCCGGCTCTGCCGCCGACACCGTAAACCGCGCCTGCAGCGATGCAGAAAAGTCGGGCGAGGTTGTGCAGAAGGCTGTGGCCTCGATGCAGGGTATCGCGCATTCCTCCCAGGAAATCTCCCGCATCATTGGCGTTATCGACGAAATTGCCTTCCAGACGAACCTGCTTGCGCTCAATGCCGGCGTCGAGGCGGCCCGTGCAGGCGAGGCGGGTAAAGGCTTTGCCGTCGTGGCGCAGGAGGTTCGCGAGCTGGCACAGCGTTCTGCCACAGCCGCCAAGGAAATAAAGGCGCTGATCACTACTTCCACCAATCAGGTTGACGAGGGTGTCGAACTCGTCGGAAAGGCCGGCGACGCGCTTCAGAAGATCGCGATCCAGGTGATGCAGATCAACGGCCTGATCCGTCAGATCTCTGCATCAGCAAGCGAGCAGGCAACTGGACTGAAGGAGATCAACTCTGCGGTGAACCAGATGGATCAGGTTACGCAGCAGAATGCGGCAATGGTCGAGGAAACTACCGCAGCGAGCATGACACTGAATGGCGATGCCGAAGCTCTGCAGAGACTGGTCTTCCGCTTCCGGACATCCAGTGCGACGATACAGAAGGCATCGGTCCCCGCGGCAGCGCTTCGTGAGCTCGGGGCAAAGATGCACGCGGCGCCGCAGCCTTCAGTACCGAGGGCGAGGGCCGCGGTTCACGCTTCAGCGGCAGCTGCTGTCAGTGAATGGGAAGAGTTCTGAACCGAACCAACCTGTCTCATGAAGGGGGCCGCCTACAGGGCGGCCTCCCTATCTTCTAGAGGCGGCCAACCCTCTCTGCCAGCAGATCAAAGAAGCCGTCGGCGTCGACGTGGCGCATGACCATGGCGTTGGGCTGGCGTCCGGAGACGCGCCACCAGTCGACCACCGTCATTCCCACCGTCAGCTCCGACTGGGTCTCGATCTCCACGTTGCAGTGACGGCCGGAGAAGAGTTCGGGCTTCAGGAGATAGGCAATTACCGTCGGGTCATGCAGCGGCCCGCCGTCGGAGCCGTATTTCTCCTCGTCGAAGCGCTCAAAGAACGCCAGCCAATCGACAAGCACCTGAGCCGGACGCGTGCCGAGTGCGGCGATCTTGGCCACGCGATCCTTGCGGGTCAGCAGTTGATGGGTGACGTCGAGCGGCATCATCACGATCGGCATGCCCGACGCGAAGACGGTCGCCGCAGCGTCCGGATCGACATAGATGTTGAATTCGGCGGCAGGCGTAATGTTGCCGCCTTCGAAAAAGCCACCGCCCATCATTACTAGTTCCTGCACGCGACCGGCAATGGCCGGTTCCTTCTGCAGGGCAAGCGCGACGTTGGTGAGTGCTCCCAGCGTGCAGAGCGTGACGGTGCCGGTAGGCTCGCGCATGATCGTTTCGACAATGAAGTCGGCCGCGTGCTTCGGCTGCACCGTCATCGTCGGCTCCGGCAGCTCGGCACCGTCCAATCCCGTGCGACCATGGACATGCTCGGCGGTCACCAATTGGCGCGAGAGCGGCTGTCTGGCCCCCTCGTAGACCAGCGCATCGCCGCGTCCGCAGAGTTCGCAGACGATCCGGACGTTGCGGCTCGTCAGCTCTAGCGGCACATTGCCTGCGACGGCTGAGAGCCCCAGCACCTCGAGTTCATCGAGACTCGCAAAGGCCAGCATGATGGCTGCCGCGTCGTCCTGGCCGGGATCGGTATCGATGATGATCTTCCTGCGCTCTGCCATGTCACCCTTCCGCATTGTGGTGCCGGCCTAGCTACACGCGAGGACGAGGCGAGGCAATGGCTGGCGCTCAGGCCGCTACGGCTTGCGATCAGGTGCGGCTGTTCCCATATTGCCGAAGGCACGGCGCCGTCTGACGGGCCGGTGTCGTAGTCGCTTCTACAAGGACTTTCAGATGAGCCGCATCACACCGTTTGCGAGCCCCCTGCTCCTCGGGTTCGACGCCATGGAGAAGACGCTGGAGCGTTTGGCGAAGGCCAATGACGGCTATCCTCCCTATAACATCGAGCGAATTACCGGCACGTCGGCAGAAGATCCGGAGCGGCTCCGAATTACCCTTGCAGTGGCCGGATTCGGCGAAAGCGAGCTTGACGTAACGGTCGAGGAAAACCAGCTGGTGATCCGGGGCAAGCAGCTCGACCAGCCGGATTGCGACTATCTCTATCGCGGGATTGCAGCTCGGCAGTTCCAGCGCATGTTCGTGCTGGCGGATGGAATGCAAGTGGCTGGCGCTGTGCTGAAGAACGGCCTGCTGTCCGTGGACCTGATCCGCCCTGAACCGGCGCGCATGGTGCGAAAAATTAACATTTCCGTCTCAAAGTAGGCTGCAACGACATCATCGTCGTTGTGCCCCTCAATGTTGGAGGCTGGAATGCTCCTCAAAGAAGCGAACACGCAGCTGACGCTGTCCGAACTTGCCCATCTTGGCGCCGGAGAAGTTGGCTATATTCGCAAGATCCGCTCCGAAGACGTTTCCCGATGCTTCCCCGAAGCACCGGACATGGATCCGAATCTGGACCTGTGGGCATTGTTCGGGGCCGACGGCACGCCGATCCTTCTCACCGACAACCGCTCCAGCACCTTCTTCAAGGCAGCGGAAGACGACCTAAAGACGGTTAGCCTCCACTAAGCTCTGTCTTGCGGAAGGTGAGGTAGGCGGACGACCGCCCCTCGCGGCGCGCCTTGGCCTCGTAGCGCGTACCAGTCCACCCCGCGAACGGGGTAAGCCAGTCTGCAGCCTCTTCTGCCTGCCATCCAAAGCCACCGTGATCGCGGCAGTGGATGAGCGTCCAGTTGACGTAGGTATCGATGTCCGAGGCAAAGAGAAACAGTCCTCCCGGCTTCAGGACGCGGTGGAACCGTGCAAGATTGACCTGCGAGACAAAGCGGCGCTTCCAGTGCTTCCGCTTGGGCCACGGATCCGGATAGAGAAGATCGATCCGGTCGACAGACCCCTCCGGCAACCAGTCCAGCACCTGCGTCGCATCGTCGTCGTAGACCCGGATGTTCTGCAGCCCGAGGTTGGTCACCCGGCCCACCAGCTTTGCCATCGAATTGACGAAGGGCTCCACGCCGATGAAGCCGCTCTGCGGGTTCTCCTGTGCCCGATGCACGAGATGCTCCCCACCGCCGAAGCCGATTTCCAAACGCACTTCTTCCACCGGATGCGGGAAAAGCGCCGCCAGCGAGGCAGGCGCCGGTGCCGTGAGGTCAAGCTTCAGCGCTGGCAGAACCGTTGCAAGACCCTCCGCCTGACGCTCGCGGAGCGGCTTTCCCTTGCGCCGTCCGAAGAAGGCTTCGGTGGAGCGGCTGGGGTGCTGCTGGTCGTTCATCGCGTGGTCTCTCGATAGAAGAAAGCGGGCGGCTCTCAAAGCCACCCGCTTTACAGTTTCAGAGCCGTGTCCGTAAAGGGACAATCAGGCAGCCTTGAGGGCTTCCTTCAGCGGTTTTGCCAGATCGACCTTTTCCCAGGAGAAGGAGCCGTCACGGCCAGGCTTGCGGCCGAAGTGGCCATAGGCGGCGGTCTTGGCATAGATCGGCTTGTTGAGGTCGAGATGCCGGCGAATGCCGGACGGCGACAGGTCCATGACCTTGCGGATCGCCGCCTCGACCTGATCCTCAGTCACGCCGTTACCGGTGCCATGCAAGTCTACATAGATCGAGACCGGCTGGGCAATTCCAATCGCATAGGCGATCTGGATCGTGCAGCGGTCGGCCAGACCTGCCGCCACGACGTTCTTGGCGAGATAGCGAGCGGCATAGGCGGCTGAACGGTCGACCTTGGTCGTATCCTTGCCGGAGAAGGCGCCGCCGCCATGCGGAGCCGCCCCACCATAAGTGTCGACGATGATCTTGCGGCCGGTGAGGCCTGCGTCTCCGTCCGGTCCGCCGATGACGAACTTACCGGTCGGATTGATGTACCACTTGCAGTCGTCGGCAACGGGAAGCTCGCCCAGAGCTTCCCTGATGTAAGGCTCCACGACGGCGCGAACCTTCTTGGAGTCCCAGCTCTCATCCAGGTGCTGCGTGGAAAGAACGATCGAGTCGACGCAGGAGGGCTTACCGTTCTCGTAGCGGACGGTCACTTGGCTCTTGGCGTCCGGCCCGAGCTTGCCGACATCACCTTCGCCCTTCTTGCGGGCGGCAGCCAGGAGCTGCAGAATCTTGTGCGAGTAGTAGATCGGGGCAGGCATCAGGTCCGGTGTTTCCTTGCAGGCGTAGCCAAACATGATGCCCTGATCGCCGGCGCCCTCGTCGCCCTGCTTGTCCGCAGCGCTGTCCACGCCCTTGGCAATGTCGGCCGATTGGGAATGCAGGAGAACGTCGATCTTTGCCGTCTTCCAATGAAAACCATCTTGCTCATAGCCGATATCGCGGATCGCCTTGCGGGCGGCGGACTTGAACTTCGAAGGGTTGATGACGTCCTTGCCGTCCTTGTCCTTCTTCATCAGGCTTGCGGGAAGGCGCACTTCTCCGGCGATGACGACACGGTTGGTGGTCGCAAGGGTCTCGCAGGCAATCCGAACAGACCACGGATCCGTTCCCGTCTTGCCCGCCTCGCGATACACGAGGTCGACGATCTCGTCGGAAATTCGGTCGCAGACCTTGTCGGGATGACCTTCGGCAACCGACTCGCTGGTGAAGAGATGATTCTCGCGCATTCCGGGATTCCCCTCAAAGAAATAACACCGGATCTGTTAGTGGTTCACCAACGTAAATACAAGCGCATAAATATATCTTTATATCTCAAATCCTTCTCTCGTGCGGGAAAGGCACAAAAAAAGCGGCATTTAGCCGCTTTTTCATAGGCTTTGAGAGGGACGGCTAATCCGCGTCGGCTTCTGCGGCCAGCGCCTTCACCAAATCAACGATGCGGCGCCGCACCTTCTGGTCGGCAATCTTGACGAACGCGCGGTTCAGCTGCAGTCCCTCGGAGGAAGACAGGAAGTCGACCACGTAATTGGAGCTTGACGCCTCTTCAAGACCGCCTGCACTCGCAGCCTGCTCCCCCGGCGCGTCTTCAAAGAAGAACGAGACCGGCACGTTGAGAATGCTGGAGATGTTCTGCAGACGGCTCGCACCGACGCGGTTGGTGCCCTTCTCGTACTTCTGGATCTGCTGGAACGTGATGCCAAGGCTCTCGCCCAGCTTTTCCTGGCTCATTCCCAGCATGGTCCGACGCAGTCGAATACGGCTTCCGACGTGGATATCGATCGGGTTCGGCTTCTTCTTATTCTCAATCATCATTGCGTCCTGACAAGTTACCGGTCTCTGAACCGGGTCGACCGATGATGCCCAAGCGTCTGTGGCTAATGCATGACGAAAGCCAAACAGCACGTTTGCGGAACAATATGAAGCTCACTATGCGATTTTGGGGGTTTTGGTCAATTCGCCGCAGTTTTGAAACCACTGCGCGCAATCGCTGCAATCAGGAACATGGCAAACAGGATCAACCAAAAGTTCATCTTGCGCACCGACCCGTTCCAGGTTGGTACCGTTCCGCCCGCAATCGACGCATCCACCACGCCCTTGCTATTGAAGGCCGAGCCGTTGACGATCCGCCCATAGGGGTCAACCACGGCCGAAATGCCGCTGTTGGCATCCCGGAGAAGGGGCAAGCCATTTTCTACCGCCCTCAGCCTTGCCTGCTGGAAATGCTGATACGGACCCGGTGTATCGCCAAACCAGGCATCGTTCGTGATGTTCAGGATCGCATCGGCCTGTGCGACTTCAGCCCCGACTTCCTGAGGAAAGATCGCCTCGTAGCAGATCAAAGGGTAGAGCGTCTGGCCGCTGGGCAGCGTCAGGAGCGAGCGGTTCGCCGCGGCAGAGAAGCCACCGGGAAGCGCCACGAGATTGTTTACGCCCCATTTGCGCAGCCATTCCTCGAACGGCACATATTCGCCGAACGGCGTCAGGTGGATCTTGTCCGAGGCGCCGAGAATCTGTCCGTTCGAATCGATGACGTAAATGGAGTTATAGAAGCGCGGCGGCTGGCCTGCTGCCGCATATTCCACGCGTACGGCACCGGCGATGAGGATCTGCCCATCTTCCAGGATCTCGGCAATGCGCGAAAGGGCGTCCTGGCTTTCGGTAAGGATGAAAGGAACAGACGTCTCGGGCCAGACGATCACATCCGGCCGGCGGGAGCCGGGCTGAGGCGGCAGGGCCGAAAGCGCCAGATGTTCTTCGAAAATTGCCGCACGATCGCTGTTCTCCAGCTTGCGCGACTGATCGAGAACCGGCTGGACCAGGCGGACTGCCAAGTCGGCGGCGGCGGGTGCAGTTTCGGCATTGGCAAGCCGATAGGCGCCATAGCCGAGATGCGCTGCTAGCAAACAGCTGCCGGCGGCAAGGCCAAGGCGCAGGCCTCGGCGGGTTCCAAGGAGCGCCGGCACGGAAAAGACGAACACGGCAAGCGTCGTGACGCCAAAGAGACCTATGACGCTCGCCGATTGCATCATCATCGGCATGGGCATTGCCCCATAGCCGATGGCGTTCCAGGGGAAACCGGTCATCAAGAAGCTGCGCAGCCATTCGGCAAGGCCGAACCCGAAGGCAAGGGCTGCATGACGTCCTACCCCATCAGACCAAAGAATGCCCGCAAGGCTGGTGGCAAGGCCATAAAACAGGGCCAGAAAGGCCGGCAGGCCAAGAACCGCAAACGGCAACGCCCAGGCAAAATCGTCGGCCTCGAGAAGAAGCGCATTGCCGAGCCACCAGAGGCCGGCAACGAAATAACCAAAGCCGAATAGCCAGCCCAGCAGGAATGCGGAGCGTGCGCGGGTAAACCAGCCGCTTCCGCGATGCGAGGCGAGGCCGTCCATCAGCCAGACGAGTATTGGGAAAGAGAAAAAGGGTGCGGCGAGGACATTGAACGGCGGCAGCGCAGCTGCGCCCACTGTTCCCGCGACGACGGCAAGCGCCACGCGTCGCACGCCCCAAAGAAGCATTACCCTATTTGCCAGCCGCTCCATAAGGAAGCTTCCCCTCACCCGCCCGAATCAGGTCCGCAGTGTTTCAAAAATCACTGCGCCTGTCCTCAGGCGAGCGTGGAAGACGATGGCATGCCTCAATGGGAGCGTTCACCCGCACCGGCAGTCTCGGACGGCGGCGGGTTTGGATGGACCGGATGGATGCTTTCCGCGGGCGCGGCGTCCATCTCGCCCTTCAGCTGTCGCCGGCGGGCAAGGACGCGCTTGCGCACGACTCGCACGCGCTTGATACGGCGCGGATCGGCCTCCAGAATGTGAAATTCGAAGCCCGGAACGGCTTGCACGACTTCGCCTCTGACCGGAATGCGGCCCAAGGCAGAGAAGATCAGCCCCCCGAGGGTATCGACATCCTCAAGCCTGTCGCGAATGTCGAAGTCGGATCCGATTGCCTGGGCGATTTCCTCGAGCTCGATACGGGCATCGGCGACGAAGATATCCTCGCCGACCTGCGAGAACATGACTTCTTCGTCGTCGTGTTCGTCCTCCACATCGCCGATCACCATTTCGACGATATCTTCGTGGGAGACGAGTCCGTCGGTGCCGCCGTACTCATCGATGACAAGCGCCATTTGCGTGCGCGCCGCCTGCATGCTCTGCAGAAGATCTGATGCCAGCATCGAGGGGGGTACGAAGAGGATCTTGCGGATCAGCCCGGCATCCGCCACGGTCTTGCTCAAATCGACACGACCAAGGTCGAAGGCAGCCTTCGGCACGCGGGCCACCTTTTCCGGCTTTTCTGCCTTTTCATTGACCAGCGGCATCGGGTGCGTCGCCGAAGCGGCACGGGGCGCCGTACGCCGCTTGTTGCGGGCCTGCTTGGCCAGATAGGAATGGAGGTCGCGGATGTGCACGAAGCCGCGCGGATCGTCGAGCGTGTCGCAGTAGACCGGCATGCGCGAACGGCCGGTTTCTTCAAAATGGATCATCAGGTCGCCGAGGGTCATCGTCATGTCGACGGCCTCGATATCGGCACGCGGTACCATGATATCTTCCACCCGGACTTCGCGGAAGCGCAGGATATTGTGCAGCATTGCGCGTTCTTCGGGTGAGAAGGCGCTGCTGACGTTTGTGTCCGTCATCAGAGCGTCCGCGAGATCCTCTCGCAGACGTTCGCCCTGGGCGGGCCGCAGAAGTCTCAAAGCACGGGCCCAGAAGGAGGCATTGCTCCGGTGGTGAGCTTCTGATCGTTGCGGACTACTGCCCTCTTCCGAAGAGGTGTCCGAACCGTCCTTGCCATCAGCGGCAACAATTGTCGAAATGTCGTTCATCGTTCCAAGCTAGGTGATCGGGTCTTGTCCCGCATAGGGATCAGATAGGCCAAGAGTGGCCAAAATGCGAGTCTCCAGCGCTTCCATGCGCTCGGCCTCGTCAATTTCCATGTGGTCGTAGCCGAACAGGTGCAGGAAACCATGCACCAGCAGATGGGTCAAATGGCTTTCGCTGCTTTTCTCGAGTTCAGCTGCCTCGCGCTCCACCGTCTCGTAGGCAATGATGATGTCGCCGAGCATGGGGC
This sequence comes from Pseudorhizobium tarimense, assembly GCF_022968135.1. GTDB lineage: Bacteria > Pseudomonadota > Alphaproteobacteria > Rhizobiales > Rhizobiaceae > Neorhizobium > Neorhizobium tarimense. The sequence goes on along the minus strand of NZ_JALJRA010000013.1, from coordinate 106,611 downwards.
CGGGCATGCCGCCCGGTTCGAGCGGGAAGCCTGGAAAGGACAAGACGTTCGTCGGCTTGTCCTGGCCCCGCCATTCCGCATTAACCTCTCGGATCGCTTCGTCGCCGGTAAACACCAGCGACAGCTCTATCGGCTGCTGCGGAAAGGGCTGCTGCTCCATCGCCGAAAGATGCTCGGCCGCCGCGACGATGACACGCTCGGCGAGCGCCTGAAGCGTCTCTTCTTCTGGCCACGCGTCGTCTTCCACGCTGATCTGTATGTCGAGTTGGGGCATGCCGCGCCGACCGCCTCAGCGACCGGTTTCCTCGCTTTCCTCGTGGACTGCATATTGGGCGTCATAGGCTCTCACGATCCGTCCGACGAGCGGATGGCGGACGACATCCACATCCTTGAAACGGACGACGGAGATGCCTTCAACGCCTTTCAGGACATGAAGGGCTTCGACCAGGCCAGATTTCACGCCGCGCGGCAAGTCGACCTGACTTGGGTCGCCCGTAACAATCATGCGCGCATTCTCGCCCAGACGTGTCAGGAACATCTTCATCTGCATCGACGTCGTATTCTGTGCCTCGTCCAGGATGACGGCAGCATTGGCCAGCGTGCGGCCACGCATGAAGGCGAGCGGTGCGATCTCGATGACGCCCGCGGTAAGGGCGCGCTCGACCTTGTCGGCAGGGATCATGTCGTAGAGAGCGTCATAGAGAGGCCGCAGATAGGGATCGACCTTCTCTTTCATATCGCCGGGCAGGAAGCCGAGACGCTCGCCCGCCTCAACGGCCGGACGCGACAGGATGATCCGGTCGACCGCGCCCCGCTCCAGAAGCTGGGCGGCATGGGCGACGGCCAGATAGGTCTTGCCGGTACCGGCCGGGCCAACACCGAAGACCAGCTCGGACCGTTCCAAAGCACGCATGTAGGCGTCCTGCGTCGGCGTCCGCGCAGCGATGGTCTTCTTGCGCGTCGAGATCTGCGCCATCGAGAGCTTCGCCTTGCGCTCCATCGTCGGGAGCTGCAGCTGATCGTCGGCGGCCACCGCCATCCGGATAGCGCCCTCGACGTCGGATGCCTCGACGCTCGCACCCTTCTGCAGACGGTCGTAGAGATAATCCAACGCACGACGCGCCTGATTGGTGGCGGTAACGTCGCCGGATATGGTGACGGAATTGCCGCGCGCGCGGGCATCGACGTGCAGGCGCTCCTCGATCAGCTTGAGGTTCTGGTCGAATTGTCCGAACAGTTCGCTGGCGAACCTGTTGTTCTCGAACGTGAGCACGAAGTGGTTGGCGTCGGTCGCAGCAGTTCTAGGTTGACGTGCGGGTGAAGAAACCAGTTCGTTTGCGTTCAAGTAGGCAAGCTCCTCGCCATGTCGTTCAGGATGCGCTCGAGGCCCCCACCGGCTCGGCAAACAAGCTGTTGGGACCCGTTCCAATGATTCGTACCGGAATAATGTCACCGATCTGCGATGGTTTTGCATCAACATTCACAGACTGCAGCCACGGCGATCGTCCGATGAGTTGGCCAGGCATCCGCCCGGGCTTCTCAAGCAGCAGATCGATGACCTTTCCGACGCATGATTTGGCGAACTCAGCCTGCTGTTTCAAGAGCAAGGACTGAAGTCTTTCCAGTCGCTCGGCCTTCACGTCTTCCGCAACATGACCGGGAAGGTCGGCGCCAGGTGTTCCGGGGCGAGTCGAATACTTGAACGAGAAGGCCTGAGCATAACCCACCGCCTCCACAATCCGCAGCGTATCCGCAAAGTCCTGTTCGGTCTCACCGGGGAAGCCGACGATGAAGTCGCCCGACATCGCCATGTCCGGCTTGACGGCGCGGATGCGGGAGATCAGGCGCAGATATTCTTCTGCAGTGTGGCGGCGGTTCATCGCCTTCAGGATCCGGTCGGAGCCCGATTGTACCGGCAGATGCAGGTAAGGCATCAGTTCCCGCAGATCGCGGTGCGCCTCGATCAGCCGATCGTCCATGTCGCGCGGATGGCTAGTCGTGTATCGCAGGCGCGCTAGCCCCGGAATCTCTGCCAATTTGTAGAGAAGGTCGCCCAGTCCCCATTCACGCCCGTCGGGCCCCTCCGAGCGCCAGGCGTTGACGTTCTGCCCGAGCAGGGTGATTTCCCGCACCCCGGCATCGACCAGCCGTTGCGCTTCGACGACGATCTGGCGGAAGGGGCGCGAGACCTCGGCACCGCGGGTATAGGGCACCACACAAAAGGTGCAGAACTTGTCGCAGCCTTCCTGCACAGTCAGGAACGATGTGACGCCGCGGGAGCGGACACGCGTGCTTTCCACCGCCGGCAGGTGCTCGAACTTGTCTTCCACGGCGTAGTCGGTATCGACAATGCGATCGCCCAGGCGCGCGCGCCGAAGGGCGGCGGGCAAACGGTGATAGGTCTGCGGGCCGATCACCACGTCGACGGACGGCTCGCGCCTGAGTATCTCCTCGCCCTCGGCCTGCGCAACGCAGCCGGCGACGCCGATCATCAGTTCCTGCCCCTGGGCATTGCGCGCCTTCTTCATCTCGCGCAACCGCCCTAGTGCGGAATAGACCTTGTCGGCCGCTTTCTCGCGGATATGGCACGTATTGAGAACGATCAGGTCCGCTTCTTCCATCTGCTCCGTCGGCACATAGCCTTCGCTCGCCAGGGCATCACCCATGCGGACGGAATCGTAGACGTTCATCTGGCAGCCATAGGTCTTGATGAAGACCTTGCGCGTGTTTGCGCCAGGCTGCCCCTCTGCCGGGGATGCGGTCAAAATCGGATCGATGCTCATGCGGGGTCTTTACCGCATGACGGCCTGCAATAGAAGGGTTAGTTAGTTGTAGTCGCGGCCACGCAGCCGGGCGATCAGCATCCGACGGATCTGCGCTGCAACGTTTGCGCTCAGAATCTTCCGCTTATCGCCGGTGCCGAACTCGATCGTGTCGCCGAAGGTGATCTCCACGTCGATCGCCTCCGCTTTCAGGACCCCCATCAGATGAGGGACAAGCTCGATGTCGCCTGGCCAAGCTGCGATCGGGCGATGATAACGGCCCATCGCCATACCATAAACGCGAGTATAGGCGATCGCCACGGGCTGGACGTGAACGACTTGGCCCGGCACCTGCGGAACGGCTGCCGCTGCCGCGCCAAAGAGCGACGACTTGATCTCCAGCACCCGGTTGCCGTCCGATGTGGTTCCCTCCGGGAAGAGGACGACGATCTCGCCGTCCGCCAACCGCTGGGCGATCTCGTTGACCTGATCACCGGCCTTCCGCTTCTGGTCGCGCGCGACGAAAATGGTTTTCTGGAGCTTGGCGAGCACCCCGAATACCGGCCAGTCGGCCACCTCGGACTTGGCGATAAAAACCACGTCTGCAACCGCACCGAGGACGAGGATATCCTTCCAGGAGGCGTGGTTTGCCGCCAGCAGAAGGGGGCGACGCTTCTCCACGCGACGATGAACATGAATGCGAATGCCCATAAGCCGGCAGGCGATGCGGTGCCAGACCCGCGGCAGATAGCGCCGAAGCCTCAGGTTCAGCGCCAACCCGACAAGTTGCAGCGGCAAAAATACGAGCGTGACGATCGACAGAGCCAGGACGACAAAGCCGATCCGCAACCAGGTGATCAAGGGTCATCCTTGTCCAGCGGAATACCGTACAGTTCGAGCCGATGCCCGACCAGACGAAAGCCGTGCTCGCGGGCAATTCGCTCCTGCAAGGCTTCGATCTCGGGCGAGTGGAACTCGATGACCGTGCCTGACTTCAAATCGATCATGTGGTCATGGTGCTCTTCGGGGACCGTCTCGTAGCGGGATCGGCCATCACGAAAGTCGTGCTTCTCGATGATGCCCTCGTCCTCGAACAGCTTCACCGTTCGATAAACGGTCGAGATGGAGATGCGCGGATCAACCTTCGACGAGCGGCGGTAAAGCTCCTCGACGTCCGGATGATCGTCGGAATCCTGAAGGATGCGGGCGATGACGCGGCGCTGGTCGGTCATCCGCATGCCCTTGTCGGCACACAGTTCCTCAAGCGTCTTGGGAAGATCCGTCATGACCTTGCCGCCTTCAATCAAATCACAATTCGACCGAACTAGCGAAGATGGCGCCGCATGACAAGCGCGCTGGGTTTCGTGCCGTCGGATGCGGAATAATAGGCCGGCCGCTCGGCGATCTGTTCAAAATTGAGCTTCCGATAGAGCTGGACGGCTGCCCGGTTGGCTGCCTCGACTTCGAGGAACATCGTTTCGCCACCCCGCTGGCTAGCTTCACGCAGTGCTGCCTGCATGAGGCGCCACCCGAGCCCTGCCCTGCCGAACTTCTCCGAAACCGCGATGGTCAGGATTTCCGCTTCTCCCGCCGTCTCCCGGGCGACCACGAAGCCTCCCAGCGGTCGAGAGAAGAAGGCATTCGTCTGGCGCGCGACGAAGCCGAAGACACTGGGTTGAAGCAGCAGGCTGACAAACTCGCCATCACCCCATTGCCGGGGAAAGCGCTCGCCGTGGATCATCGAGATTTCGGCGCAGTCTTCGACGACGAGCGGAACGATCTCGAAATACGGCTTCCACTGTAGCAGTTCGTCGATCATCGGCCTCAGGCCCGAGCCAGCGCATAGCCGGTCTGCGGCTTTGCGTCCGGCCCACGCAGATAGAGCGGCTTCGGCCGTTCGCCATCGCCCGAGCGCTGGGCGCCCAGCCTGGCGACGGTGGAAATATCGAAGCGATCGGCGACAGACGCAACCGCAGGATCTTGCAGGACGAGCGGCCGGCCGGAGCCGACGACCTCGGCCGAATGCGACCTTGCCAGATCGGCGGCCTCCTCCGGAGGCATTGCCGCGGGACGGGTCATTGGACTGCCGTCGGCGGCGAATGCCTGCACGTAAAGCTCGCCCCGCTTGGCATCCATGGCGACGACGAGAGGTGCCTGGGGATTGCTTTCAAGGTAGCCTTGTCCGAGCGTATCGAGCGTCGTTACACCGACACACTCGGCACTCAAGGCGAGCGCCAGACCGCGTGCGGCCGCGACTCCGACTCGAATGCCGGTGAACGAACCCGGGCCGGTCACCACGGCAACGCGCTGGACGTCCGACAGAGCTCGATCAGCTTTCGCCAGCGCCTCATCGATCACCGCCATCAGCCGTTCCGCATGCCCCTTGCCGATCATCTCCGTGACGGCCGCCAGTACCTGGCCGCTGCCACTGTCGAAGACGGCCGCGGAGCAATCCGCGCCCGCCGTATCGATTGCCAGGACAATCATCAGTCTTGGACGTTCCTAGAGAGCTTCAACTGCCTGGACTTCGGGCACGAAGTGGCGAAGCAGATTCTGGACCCCGTGCTTCAGCGTTGCGGTCGACGACGGGCAGCCCGAGCAGGCACCCTTCATGTTGAGGTAGACGGTGCCGTCTTTGAAGCCCTTGAAGGTGATGTCGCCGCCATCCTGGGCGACTGCGGGGCGAACCCGCGTTTCCAGCAGTTCCTTGATGGTGGCAACGACCGTCTCGTCGCCGTCCTCATAAAACTCGCCTTCTTCGTCGGAGATTTCAGCCGTCGACGTGCCGCCGCCCATGACGGACTGACCAGACATAAAATGCTCCATGATCGAGCCGAGGATCGCCGGCTTCATGTGCTGCCAGTCTCCGCCGCTCTTGGTGACCGTGATGAAGTCGTAGCCGAAATAGACGCCCGTGACGCCGGGTACGCCGAACAGGCGCAGAGCCAAGGGCGAAGCCTCGGCTTCCGACTGATCACGGAAATCAGCGGTGCCCTTCTCCATGACGATCTTGCCCGGAAGGAACTTCAGGGTCGCCGGGTTCGGCGTTGCCTCGGTCTGGATGAACATCTCACGTCTCCTGAGGGCCGACAGGCACCTTCAATTTAGAACTCTTCAAAAGAAGATAATCTCAACCATGTTTCGGTTCAAGTGCGCCTTCCGCCGACCGCCGTCAAGGCAGGTCAGCATAGCGCATCGATTTCCTCATCGGACAGGCTGTCGGGCAGAACCGTGACGGGGATCGGGAAAATCGCACCGCGTCCAGCGATCGACGAAACCAGCGGGCCCGGTCCTTCCTTGGCGGACGCCGCCGCCAGAACGAGAATGGCGATGTCGCGATCCTCTTCCACCAGAGCATTTATCTGCTCCGTTGCGCTTCCCTCGCGGATCACCACTTCTGGGTCGATGCCAATCGTCTCGCGCACCTTCTGCGCCGCCTTTGCCATGATCGCTTCGGCTTCTTCGCGCGCTTCCGCACGCATGATCGCCTCTACCCCCAGCCACTGCTGAAAATCGCCCTCAGGGATGACGAAAAGCAGAACGAGGCCGCCATTGGAGTTCTTGGCGCGACGACCCGCATAATGCACGGCGCGCTCGCATTCCGGGGTGCCGTCGATCACCGCCATGAACTTGCGGCGATGGCCTTCGAGACGCGAAAGACGTTTGGAAACCATAGCAGCCCTTTCCTCCCCTGACTCGGCCGCGGGACCGAGCAGCGGAATCTATACCAAAGTCTGGAAATGAAAAACCTAGGTCCGGCGGGACCCCAGATCCCTTCAGCGGAGGAAACCGATGATGTCGTAAACGTCCGCCATCACCTTTTCGGCACGCGCGCGTGCCCTCTCGCCACCATCGCGCAGGATGGCGTCGATGTGCGCGGTGTCGTCCATCAGGCGACGCATTTCGCCGGTGATGGGTGAAAGGACGTGAACCGCCAGATCCGCAAGCGCGGGCTTGAAGGTGGAGAACTGCTGCCCGCCATACTCCTTCAGAACGTCTTCCTTCTTTCGGTCGGAAAGTGCGGCATAGATGCCGACAAGATTGTCTGCTTCAGGCCGTCCCTTGAGGCCTTCAACCTCACTCGGAAGGCAATCCGGGTCGGTCTTGGCCTTGCGGATCTTCTTTAGGATGGTCTCGCCATCGTCCATGAGGTTGATGCGCGACAGATCCGACGGATCCGACTTCGACATCTTCTTGGTGCCGTCCTTCAGCGACATGACGCGGGGCGCCGGCCCTTCGATCAGCGGCTCGACCAGCGGAAAGAAGCCATGGATCGGCTCTTCGCCGACCACCATGTCGATTCCGGCCCCTGTCGCGCGGATCTTGTCCTGGAAATCGATGTTGAACTTCTGGGCAATGTCGCGGGCGAGTTCCAGGTGCTGTTTCTGGTCGTCGCCGACCGGAACATGGGTTGCGCGATAAACGAGAATGTCGGCTGCCATCAGGCTCGGATAGGCGAGCAGACCGAGCGAAGCGTTCTCGCGGTCCTTGCCAGCCTTGTCCTTGAACTGCGTCATGCGGTTCATCCAGCCGATGCGCGCCACGCAGTTGAAGATCCAGGCAAGTTCCGCATGCTGCGGGACGGCCGATTGGTTGAAGACGATGTGCTTCACCGGATCAATGCCCGATGCAATAAAGGCTGCGGCGATCGAGCGGATCTGGCCCTTCAGGTCCTCGTGGACCAGCTGCGCGGTGATGGCGTGCAGGTCGACCACACAATAGATGCAGTCGTTGTTTTCCTGCAGCGCCACGAACTTGCGGATCGCCCCGAGGTAGTTGCCGAGATGGAGATTGCCGGTCGGCTGGACGCCGGAAAACACGAGCGGCTTGAAGCTGTTCATTTCGTCCTCAGTAGGCTGGTGGAGGGCCCCATGCCCCGCAGGCCATGTTGTCGTGGCGGGCTTATGCACGTCCACACCCAGCCGATCAAGAGGAGTGCTGGCGATAACCTAGCGAGAGGTTGCCACTTTCTTGCCGCAATTCGCCAGCTTGGCCGGGTGGGATGCGCGGCGCGTCCCGCACAACGCTAACGAGCAGCCAATTTGTTGAGCAGCAAAAGGCGGAGGCGTCCTGAATTGCATAGCTCTCTATGCAGGCCCAGAATATTGATTCTCAATGGGAAACGGAATGATCTTCTTCTTCCCTCCGCGAAAGCGCTGGAACATTGCGGCGCAACAAAGGCTTAGCTAAAACCTAAAGCAAATTTTCACCTTATTTGCGACACTTTCGAGAACGAATTTGCATCCACCAACGGAGGCTCGAGATGATCACGAGCCAGATTTGGGGGATACCATGCGCATTGTTTATCGTGTCGCGCTTGCATCCTTGCTCTCGCTCGCGGTGAGCGGAGTTGCGGAAGCCGACAGCCAGAAACGTCGCGGCAACATCTTCAAGCATGACTACACCGCGGCCTACACCGTACAACGGGTCAGCGTCAGGACGAGTTGCTTTCCCGAAAAGCTCAAGGCCATTCTCGCTCACATCGCCGTTCAGACCGGAAAGAAGCCGATGGTAACATCCGGCCACCGCCCGAGATCCGGCCGCTCACAGCATACGCGCTGTTACGCCGCCGATATTCGGGTACCCGGGGTGGCTGAGAAAAGGATCCTCGCCGCCGCCGCATCGGCTCCCGGCATCGGTGGAATCGGCCGCTACTGCAACGGGCTGGTGCACGTCGATATCGGCCCGAAGCGGCGCTGGGCGCACTGCGGACGGCGGAAGTAGCGCTAGCCTTTGACCGGCTTGCGCTTCAGGTTTCTCCGGATCATGCCGAGATCGGCCCCACCGATCAGGAAAGCCACCGGGAAGTAGATCGCCATCGCGACCACCAGAAGGCAGCCGAGAGCGAAAACCTGCCGGAGAAGCGGCACCTGCGGCAGAAGCCATGGTGCGGCGTATGGCAGAAGGTAGACAAGCGCTACCGCCATCACGCCTGCAGAGACCAAAAGCAGCAGTGCCCGTCGGAGCAAGTGCCACTCCCATGTAAGGTCGCCGCGCCAGAGAAGCGTTGCGAACAGAAGCGCAGTGTTGAGCCATCCGGCAACAGCTTCCGCCGTGGCGATCCCACGCTCTGCCAAGAGCGGGAACAGCGTGATGGCAAGCCCCGAATTCACGATCACCGAGACGATCGTGTAGCGCATTGGGGTGCGGGTGTCCTCGCGGGCGTAGAAGCCCGGCTGCAAGGCCTTGATCATCACGAACCCGGGCAGGCCGATGCCGTAGATCGCCAGGATGGAGGCAACGATTTCTGTATTCTGAGCGGAAAAGGCACCGCGCTCGTAAAGCACCCGGATGATCGGCTCCGACAGCACCCAAAGGCCTGCCGCCGCGGGCAGGGTCAGGAACAGAACGAATTCGAGCGAGCGGTTCTGGATACCCGCCGCCTCCTTCATGTGGCCACCTTTAAGCGCGCGCGACAATTCCGGCAGCAACACGACCCCCACCGCGACGCCGACGACGCCGAGTGGCAGCTGATAGATGCGATCCGCATATTGAAGTGCGGCAATGGCACCATCCTTGGTGGAGGCGATTGCCTGCCCGATCACCTGGTTGATCTGCGTGACACCACCGGTGATCGCCGCCGGCACGGCGAGAACGAGAAGCCGCTTTACGTTTGGCGTGATCCTTGGCCGCCGGAAGCCGATCCTGATGCCCGCATGGCGGACCCCGAAGTACACGACGGACAGCTGCAGAACGCCGGCGACCAGCACGCTCCAGGAGAGATACCAGGCCGTCGATAGTGCATCCGTCCCGCTCCACCATGCATAACCCAGTGCGGCGATCATCACCACGTTCAGGAAGACGGGTGCGATGGCCGCCGCAAAGAAATGATGCAGCGAGTTCAGCATGCCGCTCATCATCGCCGTCAGCGACATGCACATCAGATAGGGAAACATCACTGCGGCCAGGCGGACGGTCAGTGCCGACTTTTCGGGATCATCGGCGAAGCCCGGCGCAATGATCCAGTCGACCAGCCAGGGCATCGCCAGTTCCATGGCGATGGTGATCAGCATCAGCACCGAGAATAGGACGCCGAAGACTTCCTCGGAGAAGCGCCTGGCGCCTTCCACGCCATTGGTCTCGATCTCCTTGGAGAACAGCGGCACAAAGGCCGCGTTGAAGGCGCCCTCCGCAAAGAGACGGCGGAAGAGGTTCGGGAAGCGGAAGGCGGCATAGAAGACGTCGGCCATCGTGCCCGTGCCGAGTGCGGCCGCCATCAGCGTCTCGCGGGCAAAACCGAAGAGCCGACTGCCGAGCGTGGCTCCCCCGACGGTGGCGAACTTGCGGACGAGGCTCATGCTTCAGCCTTGGAACGGCGTGGTGTCTGTTGCGCACGACGTGCCGGCATAGGGGCCGGCGCAATCATTCCGGAGGGCATTCCGCGGCGCAGCTCGTCTTCCTGCTCGGCCATGACGGCCTTCAGACGCGCCATGATGTTGCCTTGGCGGTTCTCGTTGGTGATCTTTGAGCCCAGGAGGTCGGTGACGTAGAAGGTATCGATCACCTTCTCTCCGAAGGTCGTGATGCGTGCAGAGTGGATGTCGAGCGAAAGATCGGCCAGCACGGCCGTGATTTCCGCCAGAAGGCCGGGCCGGTCAAGGCACTCGACCTCCACCACGGTGAACTTGTTCGAGAGGCCGTTCGACAGCACGACGGATGGCGGGATCTCGAAGGCCTTGTTGCGCTTCTTGCCCTTGGCCCGGGTCGCGATCACTTCGGGCAGACGCTTCTTGCCGGACAGGACGTCCTCAATCATCCGACCGATGGTTGCCGCGCGGCGCATCTCGTCCTCGTCGGTGGTGAACTCGCGGTTGATGAGGATGGTGTCGAGAGCACGGCCGTCCGACGTCGTGTAGATCTGAGCGTCCGCAATATTGGCACCGGCGGCGGCACATGCGCCGGCGATGATCGACAAAAGCCGCGGATGGTCCGGCGCCAGCACGGTGATCTCGGTGATGGCATGGAAGGAGTGGGTCCGCACCATCGTCGCCAGCGCATGCCCCGCCCGATCGGTGTCGCGGATGAACTGGGCGTGCCGAACCTGGTCCTCAAGGTCGACCGAAAGAAGGTAGGGCTGGTAGTGGAGCCGGGAATAGACCCGCCGGTCCTTCTGGCTCCAGTCCGCAAGAGCCGTGAAGAGTTCCTCCTCAGCCTGCTTTGCTCGCTCCTTGCGTGAGACTTCGGAGAAGCCGCCGGAGAGCAGGAGCTCGGTCTCGTAATAGAGCGTGCGCAGCAACTGCCCCTTCCAGCCGTTCCAGACGCCAGGGCCAACGGCGCGGATATCGCAGATAGTGAGGATCAGGAGCAGCTTCAGGCGATCCATCGATTGCGCCTTTTCGGCGAAATCGGTGATCGTCTTGCGGTCATGGAGATCGCGCGTCTGCGCCGTCATCGACATGATCAGATGCTCTTCAATGAGCCAGACCACCAGCTCCGTCTGCTTTGCGTTCAGTCCGAATCGCGGGCAGAGCTTGCGGGCGATGCGTGCGCCGGCGACCGAGTGATCTTCCTGCCGTCCCTTCGCAATGTCGTGCAGCAGGACCGCCACATAGAGGGCTTCCCGCTCCTCGACGGACGGCATCAGCTTGTTGGCGAGCGGATGGATGTCGGCGGCCTGACCCTTGTCGACCTCCGAGAGCGCCTCGACGGAGCGGATCAGGTGCTCGTCGACCGTGTAGTGATGATACATGTTGAACTGCATCATTGAGACGATGCGGCCGAAATCGGGGATAAAACGTCTCAGCACCCCCGCCTCGTTCATCCGTCGCAGCATCAGCGCCGGCTCGCGGCGGGACGTCAGCATCGAAATGAAGAGGCGGTTGGCCTCGTCATTATTGCGGACGTCGTCGTTGATCAGGGAAAGCGAGCGCGTCACCCTCTTCAAAGCGTCTGGATGGAATTCGAGGCCGTTGATGTCTGCAACATGGAAGAAGCGGATGATGTTGATTGGGTCGCGCTTGAAGACGTCGGGATCTGCAAGCGTAATGCGTCCGCGGTCCTGCACAAATTCTACGGTGCCGGGTATCTTGTGCACACGCTTGGTAAAGCGCGAGATGACGCGCTTGAGGCCGGGAGCCTCCTTGGCCTGCTCATCCTCAAGTGCCGCGCAGAAGATCCGGGTCAAGTCTCCGACGTCCTTGGCGACAAGGAAGTAGTGCTTCATGAAGCGTTCGACAGCCGCCAAGCCAGGGCGGGTGTGGTAACCTAGGCTCTCGGCAATCTCCCGCTGGATGTCGAAGGACAGCCGCTCCTCCGCCTTGCCCGTCAGGAAGTGCATGTGGCAGCGCACAGCCCAGAGAAAGTCGTCCGATTTCTGGAACACCTTCCACTCGTGCCGCGACAGGACGCCGAGCTTGACGAGTTCACGCGCATCACGGATGCGATAATAGTACTTGGCGATCCAGAAGAGCGTCTGCAGGTCGCGCAGGCCGCCCTTTCCTTCCTTAACATTGGGTTCGACGAGATAGCGGGTGTCGCCCGCCTTCTGGTGGCGCTGGTCGCGTTCAGCGAGCTTTGCTGCGACGAATTCAGCACCGGTGCCGGCGACGATTTCATTATCGAAGCGTTTCTCCAGCTCGCTGACCAGGGCCTCCTCCCCGCAGATGTAGCGACTTTCCAGGATGGCCGTACGGATCGTGATATCCGTCTTGGCGAGCTGGATGCACTCCTCGACCGTGCGCGTGGCGTGACCGACCTTGAAGCCCATGTCCCAGAGGACGTAGAGCAAGAACTCGATCGCCTTGCGCATCGCCTCCGAATTCTTCGACGGCAACAGGAAAAGCAGGTCAATGTCCGACCCGGGCGCCAGGGTGTCACGCCCGTAGCCGCCGACGGCTGCGACCGCCACCTCCATCGCTTCCGGGTGCAGCCGCTCTGCTACAACCTCATGAAGGATCTGGATCAACTGATCCTGCAGCCAGGACAGACGCCGCGCGCAGGCAAGGCCGCCGCCATCTTCGTCAAGGAGGGCACGGGTCCTCTTGCGGCCTTCAACGCTCGCCGCCCGCAGCACTGCAAGCAAAGCCGCCCGCATCTCCAGCACCGTCTGCCCGCTACCCGAAGCGGCCGCGCGGCACTCTTTACGCAGCTGAGCTACATCAAGGATGCCTGAGAAATCGATCGAATCGTCGTAAGCCATGTCGTCCTGCTGCTGCCAGCGTGTCGCAAGCAGCCTATATCTGCTCCGCTCTGTGCTTCACAGTCTTTATGATGACAGAAGCGTTCAAACTTCGTGTGCGCCGGTCTGCTGATCAAGACGCCGGAAGCTGCTTCTTCAAGGCGTAAAGCGCTTCCAGTGCTTCGCGTGGGGTCATGTCGTCGGGGTTGATCGATTTCAGCGCTTCTTCGATCTTCGAGGGACCTGCCTTGCGTTGCTCCTCGCGCAGGACGGCCACTTGAAAGAGCGGCAGGTCGTCGATCAGCTGGCTGGCCGGGTTCTTGCGGTCGGAGTCCTCGAGCTTGGTCAGGACATCGCGTGCGCGGGCGACGACAGAAGGCGGCAGGCCGGCGAGCCGCGCGACCTGGATGCCGTATGAACGATCGGCGGCGCCGGGGCCTACCTCGTGGAGGAAGATGACTTCGCCGTCCCACTCCTTCACCCGCATCGTCGCGTTGGAGAGCCGGTTCAGCTTTTCCGACAGCACCGTCAGTTCGTGGAAATGGGTTGCGAACAGCCCGCGGCAGCGGTTCGCCTCGTGCAGGTGCTCGACGGCTGCCCAAGCGATGGAAAGGCCGTCGAAGGTCGCCGTCCCGCGACCAATTTCGTCCAGGATCACCAGCGAGCGGTCCGTTGCCTGGTTGAGGATTGCCGCCGTCTCGACCATCTCAACCATGAAGGTGGAGCGGCCGCGGGCGAGGTCGTCGGAAGCACCGACGCGGGAAAAAAGACGATCCACAACGCCGATATGGGCCGATGCCGCCGGGACGAAGGAGCCCATTTGTGCCAGGATCGCGATCAGCGCGTTCTGGCGCAGGAAGGTCGACTTACCACCCATGTTGGGGCCGGTCAGCAGCCAGAGCGCTCCAAATTCACTGCCCTGGGGGGAGAGGTCGCAATCATTGGCGATGAAAGGGCCTGATGAATGGCGCCGCAGTGCCTGTTCGACCACAGGATGACGACCGCCCTCGATCGTGAACATCCGGGAATCGTCGACGGCTGGACGATTGTAGCCCCACTCCTCAGCAAGGAGGGCGAGACCCGCGGCAACATCGACGGCGGCAATGGCTCTAGCGCCGCGCTTGATCGCCTCGGCTTCGGCGGTCACGCCCTCGACCATCCGGTCGAAGGCTGCAAGCTCTATCGAAAGCGCACGGTCGGCGGCATTGGCAATCCGGCTTTCCAGATCGGCAAGCTCGGTGGTGGTGAAGCGCATGGCATTGGCCATCGTCTGGCGGTGGATGAAACGCGCCTTTGCCTCCGGGCTGTCGGTCATTGGCCCCGCATTGCCGGCCGTCACTTCGATGAAATAGCCGAGAACGTTGTTGTGCTTGATCTTCAGCGAGCGGATGCCGGTTTCCTCGGCATATTGCAGCTGGAGGCCGGCGATGACCCGGCGCGACTGATCGCGCAGCGCGCGCGCCTCATCGAGTGCCTCATGGGCACCGTCGCGGAGAAAGCCGCCGTCGCGCTTTAACAGCGGCAGCTCGTCCGCCAGCATCTCGCCCAGGTGTCGTTCCAGCGCCTGGGGCAAGGCCTGAAGATCGGTGAGTGCTTCGCCGAGTTCCTCTGGCAGCATCGCCCTTTCGAGAAACGCGACAACATCCCGCGCGGCTCGCAGGCCCTGCAGGATGGCTCCAAGATCGCGCGGACCGCCGCGGTCCAGCGCCAGTCGCGACAGCGCGCGCGGCATGTCCGGCACCTGCTTCAAGGAGGCACGCAGATCGGAGCAGAGCGACGGCTCCTCACGGAGGAAGGAGATGGAATCGAGACGACGATTGATCTGCGCAGGGTTGGTCAGAGGCGACATCAGCCGTTCTGCAATCAATCGAGCACCACCGCCGGTGACCGTGCGATCGATCGCCTTCAAGAGCGTCCCTTCCCGTTCCCCAGACAGCGTGCGCGTAAGCTCCAGGTTTCCGCGGGTGGCTGGGTCGATGAAGAGCGTCGATGCTGCGCTTTCACGCTCCGGGATCCCGAGCGGCGGCCGCTCGGAAATCTGCGTCTTCTCCACATAAGCCACCGCGGCGGCAGCCGCCGCGAGTTCGGCGCGGGAAAAGCTGCCGAAGCCGTCGAGGGTGCCGACGCCGAAATAGCGGGTGACACGGCGCTCGGCCGTCGCACTGTCGAAGAGCACGCCCGGCTGCGGCACCGCGACCTTGCCCAGCACGTCGAAGACCGGCTTCAGCTCCGGATCGTGGAACATCGTGTCCGGCAGGATCAGTTCCCGCGGATCAATGCGCAGGATGTCCGCCAGCAGCCGCGACTGGTCCGATTCCGCCAGCCGAAAGACACCGGTCGAGATATCGATCCAGGCAAGCGCCAGTTGAGGCTCCGACGTGCCGCGGATGCGGGCTAGCGCCATCAGGTAGTTCGACTCGGATGGAGAAAGCAGCTTCTCCTCGGTCAGCGTCCCCGGCGTGACCAGCCGCACGACGTCGCGCTTTACCACCGACTTCGACCCGCGCCTCTTCGCCTCGGCCGGATCTTCCACCTGCTCGCAGACCGCCACCCGGAAGCCGAGCGAAATTAGTTTCTGCAGGTAATCGTCTGCGGCGTGGATCGGGACGCCACACATGGGGATGTCCTGTCCCATGTGCTGGCCGCGCTTCGTCAGCGTGATACCAAGCGCCCGGGCAGCCTCGACCGCATCCTCGAAAAAGAGCTCGTAGAAATCCCCCATGCGATAGAAGAGCAGGGATCCCGGGTTGTTCGCCTTGATCTCGATATACTGTTCCATCATCGGCGTTGCCGTCGCACGGCTCTCCTCCGAGACGAGCTCGGCGGCGGTCAGAGCATCTATGGCAAAGCGTTGGTGTTGGGTCACGGGCCGGTTTTCTGTTGCGCAAGAGGATGGGCAACACTATCGATTGTGACCCGCAAAAGACAACCGATAGAGCGGCCGGGACAAGGGCTGCCCACAAAAAGCTGGAGGAGCTTCACCCATGAACGATAAGGCCGCCCGCACGCGTGCTTCCGTGACCGAACAGGAAGCGCTTGCCTTTCACGCCCAGGGACGTCCGGGGAAGCTTGAAATCAACCCGACGAAGCCCATGGCGACGCAGCGCGATCTGTCGCTCGCTTATTCGCCGGGGGTCGCCGTACCGGTCAAGGCAATCGCCGCTGACCCGGCATCGGCCTACGACTACACCACGCGCGGCAACATGGTGGCCGTGATCTCCAACGGGACGGCCATCCTGGGCCTCGGCAATCTCGGCGCGCTTGCTTCCAAGCCGGTGATGGAAGGAAAATCCGTCCTCTTCAAGCGGTTTGCCGATGTCGACTCGATCGATCTCGAGGTGGACACCGAGAACGTCGACGAGTTCGTCAACTGTGTTCGCTTCCTCGGCCCCTCCTTCGGCGGCATCAACCTGGAAGACATCAAGGCTCCCGAATGCTTCATCATCGAGAGCCGCCTGCGCGAGCTGATGGACATTCCGGTGTTTCATGACGACCAGCATGGCACGGCGATCATCGCGGCCGCCGGGCTCATCAACGCGCTGGAACTCACCGGCCGGGATCTCAAGACGACGAAGCTCGTCTGCAACGGCGCCGGAGCAGCGGCGATCGCCTGCATGGAGCTCATCAAGGCGATGGGCTTCAACCCCGACAACATCATTCTCTGCGATACCAAGGGGGTCATCTACCAGGGCCGCTCGGAGGGCATGAACCAGTGGAAGTCCGCGCATGCGGCGAAGACCGACAAGCGGACGCTGGAAGAGGCGATGGCAGGCGCCGACGTCGTGTTCGGCCTGTCGCAGAAAGGCGCTTTCTCGGAAGAGATGATCCGCTCGATGGCGGAGAAGCCGATCATCTTCGCCATGGCCAACCCCGATCCGGAAATCACGCCGGAAGAGGTGGCGCGGATCCGTGACGACGCGATTATGGCCACAGGCCGGTCCGACTACCCGAACCAGGTGAACAACGTCCTCGGCTTCCCCTATATCTTCCGCGGCGCCCTCGACGTGCGGGCGACACAGATCAACGACGAGATGAAGATCGCTGCCGTCCATGCGCTCGCCAACCTGGCGCGAGAGGATGTGCCGGACGACGTGGCTGCCGCCTATCAGGGAAACCGTCCACGTTTCGGATCACAATATATAATCCCTGTCCCCTTCGATCCGCGGCTAATCTCGGCGATCCCGGTGGCGGTTGCAGAAGCGGCGATGGAGAGCGGCGTCGCACAGCGCGACATTATGGACCTCGCCGCCTACGGGCGCGAGCTCTCCGCTCGGCGCGATCCGATGGCTGCAACGACTCAAGGTATCTACGAGCGGGTGCGTCGGTTCCCGAAGCGGGTCGTGTTCGCCGAGGCGGAGGAAGAACAGGTCATGCGCGCCGCGGTCTCCTTTGCGCATCATGGGCTCGGCACGGCAATCCTGCTCGGGCGCGACGACGTCATCATGGCAACGGCAGAGAAGGCCGGCATCGATCTCGACCGCCCGGGCATCGAGATCGTCAATGCGCGCATTTCCACTCGCGTCGAGGCCTATATCGACCATCTCTATGCACGCCTGCAGCGCCAGGGTTACCTGCTGCGCGATGTGCAGCGCCTGATCCACAACGACCGCAATCACTTTGCAGCAACAATGGTCGCGGTCGGCGACGCGGATGCGATGGTCACCGGCACGACGCGTAACTACGCGACCGCCCTGCAGGATGTTCGTCGCTGCATCGACACCAAACCGGGACACAAGGTCATCGGCATCTCGCTGGCGCTCTCGCGTGGCCGCACCGTATTCGTGGCAGACACTGCGGTGCATGACATGCCGACGGCGGAAGAGCTTGCTGATATCGCGGTGGAGGCCGCCCGCGTGGCGCGCCGAATGGGATACGAACCGCGCGTGGCGATGTTAGCCTATTCCACCTTCGGCCAACCCACAGGGGAACGCTCGGAGCGGGTGCGGGAGGCCGTGAAGATCCTCGACAAGCGCCGCGTGGATTTCGAGTACGACGGCGAGATGGCAGCCGATGTGGCGCTCAACCCGCAGCGGATGGAGCAGTACCCGTTCTGCCGGCTGTCCGGCACGGCGAACGTCCTGATCATGCCGGCGATCCACTCGGCATCGATCTCGACGCGGATGCTTCAGGAGCTTGGCGCGGCGACCGTGATCGGCCCGCTGCTGGTCGGCCTCGACAAGTCCGTGCAGATCACCTCGATGGGGGCGAAAGACAGCGACATCGTCAACATGGCAGCGATTGCCGCCTCTAACGCCGGGAGCTGATCCCGGCGCGCTTCGGCGCCAGCTCTGCCTAGCTTGCGAAGCGGCCGGCGTCGGCGCCGTAGTAATTGATGTAGCGGTCAGAGATCGACGAGATCGGCAGCACCACCAGCACATCGGTAGTGTTGAAGGCCTGATCCACAACCGCACCATCGCCGATCATGGCGCCGAGGCGAAGGTAGCCCTTCACCAGCGGCGGCATGGCGGCCAGCGCCTTGCGCGCATTGATCGCCTCGAGCGGCATCAGGTCCATCTCGCGGTAGAGCTCGGAACGCGCTGACGCCATCCACTCGCCTTTGACGCGCGCGTTGTGGTGAAGGAAGGAAAGCGCCAGCGCATGCTCTTCCGGACGAATGCCAGGAAAGGACGCGCAGCCGAACATGGCCGACATGCCGTGCTTGAGAGCATAGGCCCAGTTGCCCTGCCAAAGCAGTTCCACGGTGCGCTTGGTGCGGTACGCGGGCAGAACGCAAGAGCGACCGAGCTCCATGAACTGCTTTTCCGGATGACGGGCGAGCAGCGGCGCGATGTCGAATTCGGATGCCGAATAGAAGCCGCCATGCGCTATCGCCACCTGCTGCCGGAGCAGACGGTAGGTACCCACGATCTGATCTTCGATGTCGCCCTCTATCGCCCGGTCGACCACCAGAAGATGGTCGCAGAAGGCGTCATAGGCGTCGACGTCGCGGCGCTGGCGCATCGCGTCTGGCGGCAGCTGCGCCTTCATCTCTTCGACGAAGACGCGGTAGCGTACAGCCTGAGCGGCATCGATCTCGCGCGGCGTACGCGCAAGGCGGGTCTCAAGGCTTCCGATGCGGCCAAACAGGTCGACGGATTGGTCCACCAGCAGCTGCTGATTAGGTACTGCGCTCACGTCTTGCTTCAGGAATTCAAGAGCCATGGTGATTTGCCCGCCGTTCAAGTCACCGCCAATAATCATTATCCGACGACAGAAAAATGACAACGCCTGAGGGCGTTGTTTGGCAGGCGTTGAATCGTCCGTTTGAAATCTTGAGAACGGTTATTCCGACGAATCTGCGGGGCGCTTGTTCTCGCCGCCGAAGATCTCGTCAAGAATCACCAGGGCTGCGCCAATCGAGATGAAGCTGTCCGCGAGGTTGAAGACGGCGAAGGACCAGGTGGCGGCGTGGAACAGAATGTAGTCGACGACGTGACAGTAGAGAAAGCCATCGATCAGGTTTCCAATGGCACCGGCGATGATCAGAGCGAAACCGAGATGGGTAAGGGAGCGATCGGGTGGCGTGCGCCGCCAGAGCCAGATGACGAAGCCGACGATGACGATCCGCATGCCGATGATGAATTCCCGCTCCATGCCTGACAACAGGGAAAAGGCGACGCCGAGATTGTAGGTTCGATAGAGTGCGAGGACCGGAAGCAGCGGCACCGCCTCCTGCAAAGGAAGATAGGCTTCGACAGCGAACTTGATCGCCTGATCGAGGATGACCGCGACAACGATGATGAGCGCGGCGACGGCCGGTCTCGAAAGAGCAGGATTTGGCGAATTCATTGATTGCCCTCCAGTGCCAGGAGGTGGCGGCGCGCCTCGAACAGCATAACGGCGGTTGCGACGGCCAGATTAAGGCTGTCCGCCCTGCCCTGCTGCGGGATCCGGACCAGCCGGTCTGCCGCCTTTGCCAGCGCATTGGGGAGGCCCGACTG
Organism: Pseudorhizobium tarimense; assembly: GCF_022968135.1. Classification (GTDB taxonomy): domain Bacteria; phylum Pseudomonadota; class Alphaproteobacteria; order Rhizobiales; family Rhizobiaceae; genus Neorhizobium; species Neorhizobium tarimense. The sequence goes on along the minus strand of NZ_JALJRA010000013.1, from coordinate 86,791 downwards.
TTCGTTGCCCATCAAGAGCGCGATCGGCTTCTTCGTGTAATCTACCGTTCGGTAGTCGACAGACCCTTCGAGATGAGTCGCAACCACCTCGACGCCTGCCCGCTTCCGCCAGGCAAGAAACTCCTCCGGATCGGTCTTCACCAGCGGGATCGCGAAGACCGAGCCCATCGTGGCACGGACCGTTTCGAGCGAGAACGGATCGGTGCAATCGCCGAGTAGGAGGACGCCTGCGGCACCGGCCGCGTCTGCCGTCCGGATGATCGTTCCGAGATTGCCGGGATCGCGCACCCGATCGAGCGCAACGTAGGTCTTGCCCTTCTCCGGCTGGAGCGCATCCAGCGAGGCCCAGCGCTGTTCGAAGATGCCGACGACCATTTGCGGGTTGTCCCGGCGCGTGATCGAAGAAAGCACCTTTTCGCTCACCTCCAGCACCAGCCCGCCCTTGGCGACCGTCTTCGTCGCCACCTGCTCGACAAGCGGCTTGCCCTTGGCAGCCTTGGCATAGACCAGGGTGCGGATGATCCAGCCAAGCTCCAGCGCATCGATCACGAGCTTCAGCCCTTCAGCCATGAAGGTGCCGGTCTGCTCGCGGTCCTTCTTGCTCGTGAGAGCCTTGATCTCCTTGACGATCGGGTTGGAAAGGCTGGTGACTTCCTTCACCTGCCCTACCCGGCGCGGTCCGCCCTGTCGCATTTGATCTGTCATTGCGGAATCCAGCGGCTGAAAAGAGAAGTCGAAAGAGCCCTACCGCGGTCCTTGCCTTCCAGGCCGCTCTCGCGGATGACGAGCTCACCCGATTCGACCACGCCGCCTGCGCCGCGCATGGTCTCGCGCATCAGCTCGTGGATGGAGTAGAAGCTTGCCCGGATGGAATAGGCTGTAAGGACGAGTCCGAGAGCCTTCGGCGAGAAAAGTTCGCGGCAGATATCCAGCATTGAAGGAAGATGCTCGAACAGGTGCCAGACTTCGCCATTGGGGCCGCGGCCGAACTTGGGCGGGTCAGTCAGGATGATGTCATAGCGGTTGCCGCGGCGTTCCTCGCGCTGGATGAACTTCATGGCATCCTCGCAGATCCAGCGGATTGGCGCGCGCTCCAAGCGCGACAGCGCCTGGTTTTCTCGCGCCCAGCCGATCGCCTTCTTCGACGCGTCGACATGGGTCACTTCCGCACCTGCGGCCGCAGCAACAAGGGATGCCACCCCGGTATAGCCAAAAAGGTTGAGAACCTTGACCGGCCGTGCCGCGGCCTCGACCTGCTGCTTCATCCATTGCCAGTGGACGATCTGCTCCGGAAAGACGCCGACATGGCGGAAAGACGTGAAGCGGCCGAGGAAGTCGATCCCGAGGAGCGAAAGCGGCCAGGTTTCGCCCAATGCCTCCTTGGGGAACCGCCAGCGCCCCATGCCGTCTTCGTCGGTATCGCCCGTGAAGATCGCGTCTACATTGTCCCACGCGACTGCGCCGAGCGACGGCTTCCAAAGAGCCTGCGCCTCGGGCCTCACAATCCGGTAGGGGCCATATTGCTCCAGCTTCAAGGCATTGCCGCTGTCGATCAGGTGAAAATCGCCTGCTCCGGAGGATTCCAGGATCAGCGGGATGCGCTCCGCGGGGCGCTCACCCGTCCGCTCGATCAGGAGACGCTGCGGAGCGGCCTCCTCAGATCTCGCTTTCTCGGGAGATGCGGCTCGGCCGGGCCTCGCAGGAGCTGACCGCGGCACGGCCGGCTTTGCCGAAGGCGAGGTCCTTCCCTGCCGCTGTACGGGACGCTTGTCCTTATTCCTCAACGTATTCTTCCAGATCGCTCGTGTCGGAGGTGCAAATAGCATCCGCCTGCCACTTGGCAAAGCGCTTTCCCCTGCCGTAACCTCCTCCCCATGATCGGAGGAGGTCAGTATGGATGTCGATGGCGAAGAGCGCATCGCCGCGCCGCGGGACGTAGTCTGGCAAGCGCTGAACGATCCGGAGATCCTCAAGCAGTGCGTGCCGGGCTGCCAAAGTCTTGAAAAGAAATCACCGACGGAGCTTGTCACGACGGTGCGGATCAAGATCGGACCTGTTGCCGCCAACTTCAACGGCGAGATCACTCTCTCCAATATCGATGCCCCCAAGAGCTACACGATCTCAGGAGAGGGCAAGGGCGGCATTGCCGGCTTCGGAAAGGGGGCAGCGGATGTCGAACTCGTCGAGGACGGGGCGGAGACGATCCTGCGCTACAAGGCAAAGGCGCAGGTTGGCGGCAAGCTCGCACAACTCGGCTCGCGCCTGATCGATTCCGCCTCCCGCAAGCTAGCCCAACAGTTCTTCGCCGACTTCAACGCTGCCGTTGCCGGCGACGGGAAAACCGTGTCGTCACCCTCCTGATGGCCCGTAGCGACGCCAGGCGCCCCGTCATTCATGATAGGGGAAAGCAGATTCTTTTGCGGCAGAAACCCGGCGTTCTGCCGCGATTTTGGCGCGTATATTAACGATGCGTTGACTTTCGGCCCCGGCAGAGTTAGAAGCCCGCCGCAATTGCAACGGACGCAAAGAACCGATCCCCCTTATCCAGTCTGCCAGCTTCAAATATCGTTCTCGCGCGGTGTGTTGCGCTTGGATGAGGGCACGGCTTCGCGTAGACTGGAACACGCAAGTCACGACAAGAAGGAATAATTCCATGAGTGTGCGTGTATCTGGTAAACAGATGGAAGTTGGCGAGTCGTTTCGCCAGCGGATCGAGTCGCAGATCGCAGATGCTGTCACCAAGTACTTCGACGGGGGGTATTCGAGCCAGGTGATCGTTGAGAAAGCCGGCTCCCGCTTTTCAAGCGATTGCAAGGTTCATCTCGATACGGGCATCGTTCTGCATGCCGCCGGCCAGGCCAATGATCCGCAGCTGAGCTTCGATGCTGCCGCAGAGCGAATTGAAAAGCGCCTGCGTCGCTACAAGCGCAGACTCAAGGATCACCACGCCGGGACGCACGGCAATGGCGATATCGAAGTGGCGTACACGGTCATGGATGCAGTTTCAGACGAGCATGACGAAGTGCCGGAAGATTTCGCGCCCACCATCGTGGCTGAGAGTTCGAAGCAGTTGAGAACAATGTCGGTTGCCACCGCCGTCATGGCGTTGGATATGACCGACGAACCGGTCCTGCTCTTCCGGTCTCCCGGAAAGGAGGATCTGAACATCGTCTACCGCCGCCACGACGGCAATATTGGCTGGATCGACGCCGCCAATATCAAGGGCTAACGGATCTCTGGGCGAACGTTGGCAACAGCGCTCCCCCCACCTTCGGGTGGCATAAAGGATGAAGAGAATGGCTTTGGCAGATTTGCTGCAGCAAGATGCGATAATTCCCGCCCTCAAGGTAAACTCGAAAAAGCAGCTGTTGCAGGAGCTGGCCGCCAAGGCGTCCAAGCTCACGGGTGTGCCTGAGCGGGAAATCTTCGATGTCATCCTGCAGCGGGAGCGACTCGGTTCCACCGGCGTGGGGCATGGCGTGGCCATTCCGCACGGCAAGCTCAACAGCATCTCCTCCATCAAAGGGGTATTCGCGCGCCTTGAAAACCCGGTGGACTTCGAGGCGCTCGACGACGAGCCGGTGGATCTCGTTTTCCTGCTGCTTGCCCCGGAAGGTGCCGGAGCCGACCACTTGAAAGCACTTTCGCGAATCGCACGCGTGCTGCGCGATCAGGAGCTGGTCAACAAGCTGCGGCAGACGGATTCTGCGTCCGCGATCTACGCCTTTCTCAACGAAGAACAGGCGTCCAACGCCGCCTGATCATTGTCAACGGGCAAAGAAAAACCGCCTGCCATCAACCGACGGCAGGCGGTTTTTTTATCCTCGAGACGGATCGCTTCAGCCCTGGGCCTTCTCGGTCTCGCCGGCGGCCACTTCTGCCTTGGGGCCGCCCTTCGAGACGCCGACCATGGCCGGGCGCAAGACGCGCTCCCCGATGGTGAAGCCCGCCTGGACTACCCGGAGAACGGTGTTGTTCGGTACATCCGCGTTCGGGATTTCGAACATCGCCTGATGGAAATTGGGGTCGAACTTTTCGCCCTCAGCCTCGATCTTCTTGACGCCGTGACGCTCCAGCGCCGACAGCATCGAGCGCTCCGTCATCTCCACGCCTTCAAGAAGGGTCGTCAGCGTCTGATCACCGGACTCCCGGACATCGGCCGGCACAGCGTCGAGAGCGCGGCGCAGATTGTCGGAGACAGCCAGCATGTCCCGGGCGAAGCCGGCAACGGAATAGGATTTCGCGTCCTTGACGTCTCGCTCGGTGCGGCGGCGGAGGTTTTCCATCTCGGCTGCCATACGCAAGAAACGGTCGCGAAGCTCCGCATTCTCTGCCTTCAGCACCTCGGTCGGATCCGGCTGGGCAACGGGCTCCTCTGCCGAGTCGGTGGCATTCGTACCCTCCAGAGCGGACGCCACTGCTTCCGCAGTGTTTTCGGGAGCCCGTTCGTTTCTGGCCGCGTCAGGTCCGTTCTTCTTTGTCTCGTCGGTCATGACCTTCTCCGGTATTCGTGTTCACAAGTCGTGTCCGATATCGAGGTTTGAACCTCAAAAATCAAGGCTTCCAAGGGATAGTTCGGCTAGAGCGGCTGGCGGGTCAGCCGAGCCAGGAGCTGGGCGGTGTAGTCGACCATCGGGACCACCCGTGCATAATTGAGCCGCGTCGGTCCGATTACGCCGACGGCGCCCACGATCCGCTCTTCCTGATCGCGATAGGGTGCCACGATCAGCGAAGAGCCCGAAAGCGAGAATAACTTGTTCTCCGATCCGATGAAGATGCGGACACCTGGTCCGCTTTCCGCCAGATCCAGTAGTTCGATCAGGCTGTCTTTCTTCTCCAGATCGTCAAAAAGCATGCGCAGCCGATCGAGATCATCCGTCTCGTTGATGCTTTCCAGGAGGTTCGCCCGCCCGCGCACGATGAGCTGGTTGGGCTTGCCGTCCTCGCGACTCCCGGACCAGACAGCAAGACCCCGTTCCACCAGATCCTGCGACAACACCGTCAGCTCATCCTGAACCGCGGTCTTGAGCTTATGGAGCTGACCCCGAAGCTCCACCAGCGTTTGGCCGCCAAGGTGCGCATTCAGGAAGTTGGCCGCTTCGACGAGCTGGGAGGATGTGACGCCAGCAGGCAGTTCGATGATCCGGTTTTCCACCTGGTTATGTTCGCCAACGAGCACGGCAAGCGCCTTCGTCGGCTCCAGCCGGATGAACTCCACGTGTTTGAGCACCGGGTCGCTCTTTGTCGTGAGGACGATGCCCGCGCCACGCGATACGCCGGAGAGCATCTGGCTCGCCTCGTTCATCAGCGCTTCCATTGGCCGGTCCCGCTCTTCCGGCCGGATCTGTCGTTCAATCGTCGTGCGCTCTTCCTCCGACAGGTCGCCCACCTGCATGAAGGCGTCGACGAAGAAGCGCAGGCCGGACTGCGTTGGCAGCCTTCCGGCGCTGACATGGGGGGCATAGATGAGGCCGAGTTCTTCAAGGTCGCTCATCACGTTGCGAACGGAGGCGGGCGATAATGACATCGGCAAGAGACGCGAAAGATTGCGCGAGCCCACCGGTTCACCGGTCTCCAGGTAGCTTTCGACGATACGTCGGAAGATCTCGCGCGAACGGTCGTCCAGCGGTGCGCCGTTGTCCCTTCGTGCCATGACACCCATCTTGCCGTTCTTGCCTTCATTGTGATCGCCAAGGGAAAATATAGTCATTCCGGCGCGTCTTCGCCAACCGGCTTTTTGCCTCCTGCACACCAGCTGACGCCGAAAGCGGGCCCTTTTCCTTTGCAAATGACTTGGCAGCCCCGTAGAAGGCCATACGAATTCTTCAGGAGCACGATATGCGGCCTTCAGGCAGAAAAACCGACCAGATGCGCAAGGTTTCCTTCGAGCGAAACTTCGCCAAGCATGCAGAGGGCTCCTGTCTGGTCCGTTTCGGCGATACGCATGTACTGTGCACCGCGAGCCTTGAAGAAAAGCCGCCAGCCTGGTTGCGCAACAGCGGCAAGGGCTGGGTGACGGCCGAATATGGCATGCTGCCCCGGGCGACCGGCGACCGGATGAAGCGCGAGGCTGCATCCGGCAAGCAGGGCGGACGGACACAGGAGATCCAGCGGCTGATCGGCCGTTCACTGCGGGCCGTGGTGGACCTGACGGCGCTCGGCGAAAAGCAGGTGACGATCGATTGCGACGTCATCCAGGCAGACGGCGGAACCCGTACCGCGGCGATCACGGGCGGATGGATCGCGCTTCATGATTGCCTGAAATGGATGGAAGCGCGCTCGATGGTTAAGCTCGACAAGGTGCTGAAAGACCATGTCGCCGCCATCTCCTGCGGCATCTTCGCCAACCAGCCCGTGATCGATCTCGATTATCTTGAAGACTCCGCCGCAGAAACGGACGCCAATTTCGTGATGACCGGCACCGGCGGCATTGTCGAGGTGCAGGGAACGGCGGAGGGCGCGCCCTTCAGCGAGGAAGAATTCCTCACGCTGCTGAAGCTTGCCCGGGCGGGAACCGAAGAACTGGTTGCGCTGCAGAAGCAGGCGATCGCCGCTTAGCTGGAGCCGCTGGTGCTGATTGAAGGCATTCTTGAGACAGCGCTTTATGCGGAAGATCTCGACGCCGCAGAAGCCTTCTACGGCGGCGTCCTCGGGCTCGACCGGATCAGCCGCGCCGGCAACCGGCATGTCTTCTATCGGTGCGGACCTGGCATTCTTCTCATCTTCAATCCGGCGGAGACCGTGAAGCCACCACCGGCAGATGGTCTGCAGGTGCCGCCACACGGCGCGACCGGCCCCGGCCACGCCTGCTTCCGCGTTTGGCGCGGCAACCTCGATGCGATGGCAGAGGCGCTGAGGTCTGCAGGGATCGCGATCGAGAGCGACATGACCTGGCCCAACGGAGCCCGGTCGATCTATTTCCGCGACCCGGCGGGAAACAGTCTGGAATGTGCCGAACCAGGGCTCTGGTCGATCGGCTGAGGAAACATCATGCGCAAACTCGACACCAAGACCATTGTCGTCGCCAGCCATAACGCCGGAAAGATCCGGGAGATCGCCGATCTCATCGGACCCTTCGGCTTTTCCGCCAAGTCTGCCGCCGAACTGGAGTTCGACGAGCCGGAGGAGACGGGGACGACCTTCGAGGAGAATGCTGCAATCAAGGCATTGGCTTCCGCCAAGGCATCGGGCCTCCCAGCGCTTTCGGACGATTCCGGCCTGGTGGTGGACGCGCTGGACGGCGCCCCGGGCGTCTATACCGCCAACTGGGCCGAACGCGAGGACGGCAGCCGTGATTTTGCCGTGGCAATGGAGAAGGTAGAGAAAGCGCTGGCAGAGAAGGGAGCAACCGGGGCCGACCAGAGGACTGCTCGCTTCGTTAGCGTGCTTTGTCTTGCCTGGCCGGATGGTCACACCGAGTTCTTCCGCGGGGAGGTGGAAGGCACGGTCGTGTGGCCGCCGCGTGGAGAAAAGGGATTCGGTTACGATCCGGTCTTTCAACCGTACGGCCATGACCTTACCTTTGGCGAGATGAGTTCGGACGAGAAGCATGGCTGGCGCCGCGGCGAGCCGGAGGCGCTGTCGCATCGCGCGCGTGCGTTCAAACGCTTCGTAGAAACCTGCCTGGAGGCCTAAGCTCCTTTGAACATCGACGCTCCCCTTCTGCCCGACACCGGCGAGCCCGGTTTCGGGATCTATGTGCATTGGCCCTTCTGCGCGGCCAAATGTCCCTACTGTGATTTCAACAGCCATGTCCGCCACCAGCCGGTGGACCAGCCGCGGTTCACCTCCGCCTTCCTGAATGAGATGGAGACGATGCGCCGGATGAGCGGCCCCAAAACCGTGACCAGCATCTTCCTTGGGGGTGGGACGCCTTCCTTAATGGAGCCAGCGACCGTCGCGGCCGTCCTCGAGGGGATCGCCCGTCACTGGCATGTGCCCGACGGCATCGAGATCACTATGGAGGCCAATCCCTCCAGCGTGGAGGCCGAACGCTTTCGCGGTTACCGGGCAGCCGGCGTCAACCGCGTCTCTCTCGGCGTGCAGGCGCTCAACGATGAGGATCTGAAGTTCCTTGGCCGGCTGCACGATGTCGCCGACGCATTGAAGGCGATCCGGCTGGCGCGGGGGATCTTCCCGCGCATGAGCTTTGATCTGATCTATGCCCGTCCTCGCCAGACGGTGGCCGCGTGGGAAGCCGAACTGAAGCAGGCGATCTCCTACGCTGTCGACCACCTGTCGCTCTACCAGCTGACGATCGAGGAAGGGACGCCGTTCTTCGGGTTGCACAAGGCCGGCAAGTTGATCGTCCCGGACGGCGACCAGTCGGCAGACCTTTATGAAGCGACGCAGGAGATCACCGCACGCCATGGCATGCCGGCCTATGAGGTGTCCAACCACGCGCGACCAGGCGCCGAGAGCCGCCATAACCTCACCTATTGGCGCTATGGCGATTATGCCGGCATTGGTCCGGGTGCGCACGGTCGCCTGACGCGGGGTCCCCACAAGATCGCGTTGGCCACCGAGCGACGGCCGGAGACTTGGCTCGAGCAGGTCGAAGCCCATGGTCACGGGTTGGTGGACCAGGAGGAGCTTGGCCGTGACGAGCAGGCCGATGAACTTCTGCTGATGGGTCTGCGGCTGACTGAGGGTGTCGATCTCGCTCGCTGGCAGCAGCTTTCCGGCCGCGACCCCGATCCTCAGCGCGAACAGATTTTACTGGAACACGGCTTCATCGAGCGCCTGGGCAACTCACGTCTGCGCTGCACGCCCAAGGGCATGCTCATCCTTGATGCGGTCGTCGCAGACCTCGCCTGCTGACCAGCAAAATCAAACCACAAAAAAGGCCGGCATCTCGCCGGCCTTCAGACTGCTGACAAAGTCCTCTTTGCCTTTGCTGGCGCTACTTCGACTCCGATCCGTTCTCTTTTCGATTCAGAGACGTTCCGTGAATCTTGGTCCTTGAGAAGGTGGGGCGGGGGTTTGTCATCAAGCTGAAGGCCGGCATCTCGCCGGCCTTTTTGCTTTACGCGTTGTTTTCGTTGATCAGCCGCTTGAGAAGCTCGATCTCGTGGCTGAGCTTCGTGTCGCCCGAGATCAGGTCTTCGATCTTGCGAACGGCATGCAGAACCGTGGTGTGATCGCGCCCACCGAAGCGTCGCCCGATCTCCGGGAATGAGCGTGGCGTCAGCGTCTTTGCAAGATACATGGCAATCTGGCGCGGCTTTACGACGACGCGTGTTCGGCGATTGGAGACAAGCTCCTGGCGCGAGACATTATAGTGGCGCGCCACGATGCGCTGGATGTCTTCAATGCGAACGCGCTTCGGCTCTCCTGTTCCGACCAGATGTGCCAAAAGCTCGTCCACGCGGTCGATGCTCAGCATCGGCTCGAAAGACTTTCGGAACACGAGCTGGTTGAAGGCGCCCTCAAGCTCGCGACCACTGCTGGCAACGTTGCGGGCGACGTGGGACAGGATCTCCACCGGAATGTCGAGAGACGGATCGTCCTGCTGGGCAATCTCCAGACGGCGCTTGAGCATCTCCAGACGCATTTCGTAGTCGGGCGTTTCCATCTCGATGGCGACGCCCCCCTGCAGGCGGGAGCGAACGCGTGGATCGAGCGATTCCAGCTCCCAGGGAGCACGGTCGGCGGCGACGACGACCTGCTTGGCACTGTCGAGCAGCGTGTTGAGCAGATGGCAGAACTCGTTCTGGATCATCTTGCCCTGCAGGAACTGCATGTCGTCAATGATCAGCAGGTCGATGTTACGCAGCGAGTCCTTCAGTGTCAGCGCATCGTTGTCACGGATCGCGGTGGCGAAGCGCCACATGAAGTATTCCGCCGTTAGATAAACCACCCGCGGCGTGCGGCTGCTGGACACGGCGGAGTTCGCGATCGCCTGCAGCAGGTGCGTCTTGCCGAGACCGACGCCCGAATGAATGAAGAGCGGGTTGAAGCGGACGGCACCGGCGCCTGCTTCCGCAATCGTCTTGGCAGCAGCGAGCGCTACGCGGTTCGACGGACCCTCTATATAGGTATCGAAGGTGTAGCGGCTATCAAGCGGCGAGCCGAACAGCGGGCTCGCAGTCGTCGCACGCGCAGCGCTCGTCGAGGGGAACGTCGCAATCTTGCCAATCTCGCGCGCACCAGTGGCACGAGGAAAAGGAAGCGTAGCCGCTGCAGCGGGGGCCGCATCCACCACGGGCGGACGCTCGTCTCCTGAAGCCGGCCTTGTGTTGCGGCCTGCGCTGCGGACCAAAATCTCCACCTTGAGGATTGCCGGATCCTCCGCCTGAAGGATTGAGGTGATCAGGTCCAGATAGCGGTTGTTGATCCAGGACTTCAGGAAGGTCGTGGGGACGCTGAGGCGTACGACGCTCTTGGAAATGGAGTGAAGCTTCAGCCGACCGAACCAGCTTGCGTAAACGTCGTGACCGACTTGCGCTTTCAAACGCTTGCTGAATCTCTCGAAGAGAGCCTCATGCTTCATATCTGGAGTATCCCCTGCCGCTTGGGTCTTCACTGAATCGAATGCCTGCCGCGCATGGTCTGCATCGCCTGCACGGACTGATACGGTATTCGTTTGCATGTAGTTGCCGCCTTCCACGTTCTATTGTCCTGCCGGCGCCTCGCGTCGCCGCCAAAACACCAATGTTTTCCGACTATGCTTCCTCATCATAAGGCAGCCTCGTCATCGCCCCGTCCTGATGTCGTCTCCACCCCGCCAGCCAAAGGCAAAGGCATCGTCGACATCCGCCCTATTTCGAAGGCGTTGCCTTCCTGCAGGCGCCCCATCCTCGTCATGAGAGCCTGCGTTCCCCGTTCCTCCTGCTTGCCGGCGTGCCGGCATACATTTGGACATGACAGTAGCGTTCCAGGAGTCGGATGGACTCCCGGCGCACAACCGTCGGTTATTAGAAGAGCGGGCATCAAAGTCCCGCGGCAAGGGCGAAAAAGACCCTGCTCCGCAACGTTGGTTGCGGTTGGCAATGGTCTTCTTGAAGTCGTCCCCGTGCCCTTGCTGAAGGCATTTAGGCAGGATCGCAGACCAAGATCAATGCTGAAATTTACCCGGAATTAATTGGCGGGCGTTGACTCTTGGAGCCTGTTTAGCATCGGCGAGAACGGCTGTTCGAGAATCGCTGTCGAATCAATGAGATTCAAAAATGACAGCCTCCGGACGGCACGAGTCACAGAAAAAATAAAAAATCGCTTGACGTAATTTTCGGTGGCGCCCCGACGCCGGGAAGGTCCATCTTCTTCACGATCCTCACATAAACAGCTGAAATTCCTCAGCTATTTCTGTTGCAGCTTTGACATCAAGCCGACACATCGCTTCACAATCGTCAGCGAAAAGGCTGAATCAAGAAAGCCCGGCGAGCCGCCAGGCTTATTCACGAAGTCTTGAATATGACAGTTAGGCGGAGAGAGCCTTCACGCGTGCGGCGAGGCGCGAGACCTTCCGGGACGCCGTGTTGCGATGAACGACACCCTTGGACGCTGCGCGCTGGATTTCCGGCTGAGCTGCCTTCAGAGCTTCAGCGGCAACTGCAGCATCACCGGCAGCAATCGCCTCTTCAACCTTGCGGAGGAAGCCGCGCATGCGCGAACGACGAGCCTTGTTGACTGCGGTACGGCGAGCGATCTTGCGGGTCGCCTTTTTCGCCGAAGTTGTATTGGCCATGTATGCCTCTCTACGAATTCGAACCAAACTCCACCGCTGCCGCGACCGGTCGTGTGCGACCTTAACTTCAGCAATTGGGGAGCATTAGAGGAAGCCGTGATCAGGCTTTCCCAACTGTGGCGCGGCATATAACTTGAAAGGCGGGATCAGTCAACGCGCAATTTGGGCGTTCCGCGACCCTCCACAGTGTCAGCGGTTGCGAAACTGCGCCTTCCGCTTCTCGACGAAGGCAGCCATCCCCTCCTTCTGATCCTCGGTGGCAAAGAGCGAGTGGAACAGCCGACGTTCGTAGCGGAGGCCCTCGGCCAACGTCAGTTCGTCGGAACGACCGACGGCTTCCTTTGCCATCATCACGGCGGCACGTGAATAGGAGGCGATCTTGCCTGCCGCTTCCAGCGCCTCGTCTAGCAGGCGCTCCGGCGGAACGATCCGCGCAACGAGCCCTGCCCTCTCGGCTTCCGCCGCATCCATCATCCGACCTGTCAGCACCATGTCCATAGCCTTGGCCTTGCCGACGGCCCGCGTCAGCCTCTGCGACCCACCCATTCCCGGGATGATGCCGAGCGTGATCTCCGGCTGGCCGAACTTGGCCGTTTCCGAGGCAATGATGAAATCGCAGATCATCGCAAGTTCGCAACCGCCGCCCAGGGCATAGCCGGAAACCGCCGCGACGATGGGTTTGCGGGTGGCAGCAATCGCTTCCCAACCGCCGAGAAAATCTCCCAGATAGGCATCGACGAAGGTGACAGGCTGCATTTCCTTGATGTCGGCGCCGGCAGCGAATGCCTTCTCGGAGCCGGCAAGCACGATCGAGCCCACACCATCATCGGCGTCACACGTCCGCAGGGCTTCGCTCAGTTCTCGCATGACCGTAGAGTTGAGGGCATTCAGCGCCTGCGGCCGGTTGAGCGTGATCAGCATGACCGCGCCTCGCTGTTCCGTCAGCAGCGTCTCGAATTCCTTCACGATGAACCTCCCCGTTTATGGCTCTATTTCTGGCAACCGGCGCAGAAGAATGTGGACCGGCCGGACTGCACGATGCGCGCGACGGTACTGTTGCAACCGGGCGTTCGGCAAGCCTCCCCCTCTTGATCGTAGACGGAGAAGGAATGCTGGAAATAGCCGAGCGAGCCGTCCGCCTGAATGTGGTCCCGCAGCGAGGATCCTCCTGCCGCGATGGCGTCGGCGATCACGGCGCGGATTGCATCCGTGAGCGCAACCAGCTCCCTCTTCGGCCGCCCCCCGGGCGTCACCAGCGATCCGGCACTGCGGCGTGGGGAGAGATGCGACCGCCAGAGCGCTTCACAGACATAGATGTTGCCGAGGCCGGCAATCACGTTCTGGTCGAGCAGGGTGCCCTTTAGCGGCCGGCTTTTTCCAGCAAAACGCGATGCCAGATAGGAGGCGTCAAGGGCATTGCCCGTCGGCTCCGGGCCAAGGCCGACAAAGGCTGGATAGGCGTCGAGCGCGCTGCGCTTCCAGAGATGCATGAAGCCGAAACGCCGAGGGTCATTATAGATGACCCGTAGCGATCCATCCTCAGGCATCAGGTGGAAGACGACGTGGTCGTGCTTCTCGTCCTTTGAGCGGGGGTGGTGGAAACTCCCCGACGTTTCTGCTGTGGGCTCCGCCTCCACGCGAAACGAGCCGGACATCCCGAGATGCGCGATGATCGTCCAGTCGTCCTCTAGGTCGATCAGCAGATACTTTGCCCGGCGCCCGAGCGACAGGATGCGCTTGCCAGCCACGAGTTCGGCGAGGCGGTCGGGGAACGGGAAACGCAGGTCAGTGCGGCGAAGCTCTAGCTCCCTTAGGGTCGCGCCCTCCATGGCGGGCGCCAGCCCGCGCCTGACCGTTTCCACCTCTGGCAATTCCGGCACGAGTTTCTAACTTCCTGTTCCAACGCACGCTTGCCTGGTCTATAGACCGGGGCCGAACGTCGCACTGTTCCTTTGGACTTGCGGCACAGATAGCGAGGCGCAGTTGATTTCGCTATGGTCGCCGGCCAGATGACGAGCAAGGAGTTCCTATGAGTGAAGCGCGCACCTCTGCCGAAGGCGGCATGGAAACTTCCTATGGCTTCCGTCAGGTCGCCGAGGGCGAGAAGCAGCCGCTCGTCAACGATGTCTTCCACAAGGTGGCCAAACGCTACGACATCATGAACGACGTGATGTCCGGTGGCATGCACCGCGTCTGGAAGGATGCTCTCGTCGCCACTCTCAATCCGCGCAAGGACGAGACCTACAAGGTCCTCGACGTCGCGGGCGGCACGGGCGACATCGCGTTTCGCATCCTGGAGGCTTCGGGCCGCAAGGCGCATGCCACGGTTCTCGACATCAATGGCTCTATGCTGGCCGTCGGCGCCGAGCGGGCGGCAAAACGCGGTCTCTCCGACCACCTGACCTTCGTCGAAGCCAATGCCGAGGAGCTGCCGTTCGAAGCCAATTCCTTCGACGCCTATACGATCGCCTTCGGCATTCGAAACGTGCCGCGCATCGACGTGGCGCTGAAGGAGGGCTACCGGGTGCTCAAGCGCGGCGGGCGGCTGCTCGTCCTGGAATTCTCCGAGGTCGACCTGCCGATGCTGAACCGCCTCTACGACGAGTGGTCGTTCAAGGCGATCCCCCGGTTCGGCAAGATGATCACCGGCGACAGCGAACCCTATCAGTATCTGGTGGAATCCATCCGCAAGTTTCCCAACCAGGACAACTTTGCCGCCATGATCCGCAGCGCCGGGTTCTCTCGCGTCACCTATACCAGCTATACCGGCGGCATCGCGGCCCTGCACTCCGGCTGGAAGCTCTGACCGGATGAGGGTGGCGTGCGGCGTAACAGGTAGAGGCGGCTCATGAGCACCATCGGCGCCTATTTCCGCCTCGTTCGCGTCGGCTGGGTTCTCGTGCGCGAGGGAGTGGTATCCGCTCTTCCGACCCACGACATGCCGCCCGCCATTGGCGTGCTCAAATCAATGGCCGAGCCTTTCACGCGCTTCAGGGCAAAGAAGCAGGCGCGCAGCACGCGGCTATCGCGCGCCGTCGACAGGCTTGGGCCTTCTTACGTCAAGATTGGACAGTTTCTCGCCACGCGTCCCGATGTCGTCGGCGTCGATTGGGCGCTCGACCTCTCGATGCTGCAGGATCGCATGCCGTTTTTCCCAACGGACACAGCGAGGATCGCGATCGAAGGGTCACTTGGCCGACCGATCGACGATCTCTTTGCGGAATTTGGCGAGCCGATCGCTGCTGCCTCCATCGCCCAGGTCCATCCGGCGCGTGTGGCTGGCAAGAAGGTGGCGGTGAAGGTCGTGCGCCCCGGCGTTCGCCAGCGCTTTGCGCATGACATCGAGAGCATGTACCTGCTGGCGCGGATGCAGGAGCGGTTGATACCCTCGAGCCGCCGCCTGCGACCGGTGGAAGTGACGCGGACGCTGGAGCAGACCACCAAGGTCGAGATGGACCTGAGGTTGGAAGCGGCAGCCCTTTCGGAGATCGCCGAGAACACGAAGAACGATCCTGGCTTCCGGGTGCCGGAGGTCGATTGGGAGCGAACCGGCCGCGACGTCATCACCATGGAGTGGATCGACGGCGTTAAGATGTCGGATCTGGCGGGCCTCAGGGCGGCAGGCCACGATCTCGACCGGCTTGCCGAAACCCTTATACAGTCCTTCCTGCGCCACACGCTGCGCGATGGCTTCTTCCACGGCGATATGCACCCGGGCAACCTGTTCGTCGATCCTGCCGGCACCATTGTTGCGGTCGATATGGGCATCGTCGGACGGCTGGGGAAGAAGGAACGGCGGTTCCTGGCCGAAATTCTCTATGGCTTCATCATTCGCGATTACCGGCGGGTAGCAGAGGTCCATTTCGAGGCGGGCTATGTTCCATCGCATCACGATGTCGCAAGCTTCGCCCAGGCGATCCGGGCGATCGGCGAGCCGATCCATGGGCAGCCGGCGGAAACCATCTCGATGGCCCGGCTGCTTGCTCTTCTCTTCGAGGTGACTGACCTCTTCGAGATGGAGACCCGGCCCGAGCTCATCATGCTGCAGAAGACCATGGTGGTGGTCGAAGGCGTTTCGCGCATCCTCAATCCGCGCTTCAACATGTGGAAGGCGGCCGAGCCCGTCGTCGGCGACTGGATCCGCGACAATCTCGGGCCGAGGCGGGTCGTCAGCGACCTGCGCGACGGCGTGAAGGCGGCGGTGAAGCTGGCCGAGGCGCTTCCGGAGATTGCCGCCAAGACGGAAAAGCTCCACCACGAGGTGGTGCAGATGAGCGAACACGGTTTGCGGTTTGACGCGCAGACGGCCGAAGCGATCGGGAAATCGGAGGCTCGCCACAGCCGCTCGGGCCGGTTGGCGCTCTGGATCATCGCGCTCTGTCTCGTCTATCTCGTCTTCACGTTGGGGTAGCGGAGGACAGAGGCTCGCGGGGACGTGTGCCAGCGAGCCTTCATTTTGCCCCCTTCTTCAGAGGTTGTTAAAGAATTCATTCCCTGTTGGAGGGTTTCCATGGCGCTTGGCGCATCGCATCGCTTGCAGGATGGCGTCATTGCCGTCGAAACCATGACCCGCTTTGCACTGGCGGTGCTTGCTCTGGCCTCCGGCGTCTACACCTATCTCGGCGTCCGGAGCTTGCTCGACGGTTCGGCAACAGCCGTGTTCTTCGCGGCCATCATCTATTCGGCCTCCGTTTCCGTCGCGATTTATGCCTTCTGGTCCTACATGGCGCGGTTCTACCCGCATGTGACGGGCACGGCGGCCCGCGGTGCGATGCTTGGCGTCCTCGCGCTGGGCTGCGCGATGATCATCGCCATGTCGAGCTGGCTGAACGCAGCAGCGCTCGCCGGATCGGCGGCGCTCGAGCAGCATCTTGCCGAGACGGTTGAGGATTATACGGCAGACCTCGACCAGGCGCATCAGAATGCGCTTGCAGCACAGAGCCTCCTGCCGGACATCCAACGCACCTCCGAACGCTTCGCAAGACTGGCGGAAGACGAGCGCGAGTCCGGGGCCCTGACGGGCACGACCGGCTCGGGAAGCGTCGTGCAGCTTCTCTCGCAGATGTCGGCACAGCTCAGCGAATTGGAGACCGGCATCACCGAATCGCGGGAGCGGGTCAACACGCTCTTCGATCAAGGCCGTGCGCATCTTGAAACCATGCGCGGGCTTGTTTCGGCACCCGGCGCGATTGCTCCGCGCAGCGACGAGTTCTCGGCCGAGGTCGTGGCGCTGTCCGGCGTCATCACCTCTCTGGAGCAGACGTCGATCGCCCCTTCCGTCAAGCGCGCCGCCGAGGATCTTTCGCTCGGCTTCATCGCCCCCGTTGCCGATGGCCGCGCCGCCGATCTCGCCAACCGGCAGGACCAGGTGATGGAGACGATCCGGGCTTCCGTCGCGGCGCAGTCCCAGGTGCTGTCACAGGCTGCAGACGACATTCTTGCCCGCGAAGCGGTGGCCGACCGGCGCTTCGTGCCGCTTTCCTCCGCCGAAGCCGTTCTTCGCTATGCGGCTGACTTCATTCCTGCATGGGCCGGAGCGATCTCGATCGACCTGCTGCCTGCGGTGCTCGTATTCATCCTCGCCGTGGTCCACGGGGCCATCCGCCGGCAGGAGGAAAGACTGCCTTTTGCCCAGCGGATCACCGCTGCGGAGCTGCTCGAGGCGCTAGAAGTCCAGCGGGCACTTGGCCGCAACGGCGTCGATGTCGAAAAAGCCCTGCAGGATGCGGAGGAGGACGAGACGCGGGAGCGCGATTCCAACATCACCAGCCTTGAGATGGCGGCTAAGACACCGCGCAAGGGTCCTCCCGCATGAGGCCTTCCTCGCTTGCGCTGCGCCTGAAGGAGACATTTCTGCGAACGGATGACGGGGCGCTTATGCGCTACGCGTTCTTCAGCCTTCTCGCAGCCGCCGGCATCTTCGTGGCCATCGATGTGCGGGAACTGAGCCTCGCCAATGCAAATCTGCCTGGCCATGACCCCATGCACACCGAGGCACCCGTCCTGCCGCCGGCGCTCACGGATGGCGTGCCACAGGCGCCTCCGGTCCAGCCGGAAAGTCCGCCGGAGGTTCTGCGCCAGCCGATGCGCTTCGAATTGCTTTCTGGCGGCACGCTTCGTGCAGAGGGGTCGATCGATGTCGGCGCGGCTACTCGATTTGCGGAAGAGATCGAAGCGCGTGGCGAATACGTGAAGTCGGTGGCGCTGAATTCGCCCGGCGGTTCCGTGGATGACGCTCTCGCGATGTCAAAGCTCATCCGCGACAAGGGGCTGAACACGAGAGTCGCCTCGAAGGCACTTTGCGCCTCGTCCTGCCCGATCGTCTTTGCCGGTGGCGTAACACGCGAAGCCGAAAAGGACGCCGTCATCGGTGTCCACCAGGTGTTCAATGCCGGTCCGGCTCGCCCCTCGCCTGAACAGGCAATGTCCGGAGCGCAGAGCACCACAGGCCGCATCGCCCGCCATCTCGATGAGATGGGTATCGGCGCTGGGCTGTGGATCAACGCCCTGGAAACGCCGCCGGACCGCCTTTATTACCTGACGCCCGACGAAATGGCGGAGTTCAAGCTAACCACCGATCCGGTTGCGACGGCGAAGCAGCAGGATTAGCGCCGTTCAGGACGGCCGGACCCGATCCGCGCCTTCATCTCGGACAAAATCTCGGTGCCAGCCTTCTTCAATCCCGCTCCGGCAAGTTCCAAGGCGACGCCAGGATGCTCCCGGACAAGCGTCTTCAAGGCAGCAAGAAACGCCACCGTCCCTATCCGTTCCGCCGGCGTCTTGCAAAAACGCTTCAACGCCAGCCGCTCTAGGCGGCCGGCCTTCCATTTCTGGCGCCGATGGGGCTTGGGTTCAGTCTGGCCTAATGCGTGGCGCTGCTGGCGAAAGGGCGATCTTCCTTCGCTTCCTCTCGCGGCTGGCGCGTCGACCGCTTCTCGTCCTTCGTCTGCGGCAGGTAGGATCGTGCCAAGTCCGTCACGACGCCCATGGCCGCATGCGCAGCGCTTTGCATCGCGTCACCTGCAATCCCTATTGCGCGCGCGCCCTTGCCAGCGCCTTTCTTCCCGGCATGCGCCACCTCATCCCGCTCTTCCGCCAGGACTGCGGCGGCAGCGGCTGCTCCCGCCATTAGCACCTTGCCGAGGATGTCGCGGCCCGTCTTGCTGGCCAGCATCGCTTTCAAAGGCTTGGACTTGCGGATGGACTTCGGCACCTTGAAGCCAGCCACCTTCTTCGGAATTCTGTTCTTCTTGGACATCGGCATCTCCTTTACGAGAAAACGCTGAAGAGGCTGCCGCTGTTCCCGGCCCCCGCCCCTCCCGGATTGCAAGTCCCGCGTCAAAGGCTTAGCTTCGCGCCACCCTCAGCACGGGCGACGGCATGGAACTCTCCGAAAAGCGCATCCTTCTCATCATTTCCGGCGGCATTGCCGCCTACAAGAGCCTGGACCTCATCCGCCGCCTTCGCGAGCGGGGCGCCTCGGTGCGTCCGGTGATGACTGCCGCTTCGCAGGAGTTCGTCACGCCTCTTGCGGTCGGCGCGCTTTCCGCTTCACACGTCTATACCGAGCTCTTCTCCCGCGAGGATGAGCAGGATGTCGGTCACATCCGGCTCGCCCGTGAATGCGACCTCGTTCTCGTGGCGCCGGCAAGTGCGGATCTGCTAGCCAAGATGGCGCATGGTTTGGCCAATGATCTCGCCAGCACGATCCTGCTGGCTAGCGACCGTCCTGTGCTCTTGGCGCCAGCGATGAACCCGAAGATGTGGTCGGCTGCCGCGACAGTGCGAAACATCGCGACGTTGAAGGCCGATGGGATTCATTTCGTTGGCCCAATGCGCGGCGAGATGGCCGAAAGCGGCGAGGCGGGCCTTGGCAGGATGGCAGAACCGGTCGAGATCGCCGATGCGGCAGCGCGCCTGCTCGCCGGCGCCAAAGGTCCGCTTGCCGGCCGGACCGCAATCGTGACCTCAGGGCCCACGCACGAGCCGATCGACCCGGTGCGCTACATCGCCAACCGCTCCTCTGGCCGCCAGGGGCATGCCATTGCAGCTGCGCTGGCACGGTTGGGGGCGGACGTGACGCTTGTCTCCGGGCCTGTTTCCATCGCCGATCCGTCGGGTGTTCGCACCATCCACGTTGAGCGTGCGGAGGAGATGCGCGTAGCCGTCGAGTCGCAGTTGCCGGCGGATCTCGCCGTGATGGTCGCAGCCGTTGCCGACTGGCGGGTGGCAGGTGCTGCAGACCAGAAGATCAAGAAGCGGCATGGTGGGGGCCCGCCTACGCTCGAGCTGGCGGAGAACCCGGACATCCTGAAAACGGTAGGGCATCACCCACAACGTCCGAAGCTGGTGGTCGGCTTTGCGGCGGAAACGCAGGATCTGGATCAGAATGCGCTCCAGAAGCTGCAGCGAAAGGGCGCGGACCTCATCGTTGCCAATGACGTCTCGCCTGAAACAGGGGTCATGGGGGGAAGGCGAAACCGGGTGAAGATCGTCTCGGCGAATGGCATTCAAGACTGGCCGGACATGAGCAAGGACGAGGTGGCCGAGCGGCTGGCTGCGTTGATTGCCGAACGTCTTGGCGACGCCTAGGCTGCCTGCGCCGGCATCTCGGGAAGGAACCGCTCGACAGATAGTCCCGCATCGCCAACGACCACAATGCTGCCGTCCGGTATCTCCGCCCAGCGATCTACCTCATCGTTCAGCGGTTCGGACACGAGGCAGTAGCTCGATGCATCCCCCAGCGGCGCAGCATACAGCGTCGGAGGACGGCTGTCGGTTGCGTAGCGGACTGCATAGAGCGAGCGACCATCCGAGAAGGCCGCGGTGAAGCGCACCAGAACATCATCGGAGACGCCGGCCGACAGGCGTTCGACCGTCGCGATGGCACGCGCGATGGCGCCTTGCGGATTCTGGTCGAGGCCGAACTCCAATGCCAGAAGGAAAAGGAGCTCGGAGTCCGTCGTTCCGGTGCGGGCGTGGAACAGCTCGTCGGACAGAATCGCCTCCATGCGTCGGCGGATGCGGTCGAAGCCGGAAATCTGGCCATTGTGCATGAAGGACCAGCGCCCGTTGACGAAGGGATGGCAGTTGTCGCGTCGGGTCGCACCATGGGTGGCGGCCCGCACGTGGGCGAGAAACAGCGGCGAGCGGATCTGCCGGGCCAGGCTGCGCAGGTTGCAGTCGGACCAGGCCGGCAGGATGTCACGATAGCGCCCCGGCTCTGGATGATCGCCATACCAGGCGATGCCGAAGCCGTCGCCATTGGTTGCGGTCTTGGCGCGGGTCGCACAGTGGGACTGCTCGATCAGGGAATGCGCGGGATAGGAGACCAGCTCTTCCAGGTAGATTGGATTTCCGCGTTAGGCCGCCCAGCGACACATGTGTTCAGAGCTCCAGCTCTCGATTCCTCGGATATACTCCTCCGGAAAGATTCGCCGTGGAGCCGTTAACAGCGCGTAAACCTGCATCCTTGGTGGCAGATTTATGACGGACGCCCTCCCCTCTTCTGAGGCTTCAAGCCGGTGCGGCCTTGCCACGTGCGACCTCTGGTCTACATAGGAGGTCATGTTGCCTTCTGATCCATCGCACGCCGGAGATGATCAAGACCCGCTTCAGCCTTTCGATCGGCTGGTCAAGACGCTGGTCGAGGAACCCGACCAATGGGCACTTTTTCTTGATATCGACGGCACCCTCATCGATCTTGCCCCGTCGCCGGATGAGATCGTCGTTCCGCAGGACCTTCCGGGTCATCTTTCCTCAGTCTCGCAGTACCTCGGTGGAGCGCTTGCGTTGGTCACGGGCCGCGCCCTGCCCTATGCCGACGAACTTTTCCAGCCTCACCAGTTCCCGATCGCCGGCCTCCACGGCTCGGAGCGACGGCTGGCCGATGGAACGTTGGATTGTGTCACGGCAACCGAAGCGCTCGAAGAGGTCAAGAACGCGCTATGCGTTGCAGCCGGACGTTGGCCGGGCATCCTCATCGAGGACAAGGGCGCCGCGGTTGCCGCGCATTATCGCCAGGCTCCGGAAAGACGCGCCGAACTGGAAGAGGTGATGCAATACTACCTGCTGCAGGCAGGAAATGATTTCACGCTCCAGCGCGGCAAGATGGTGTTCGAGATCCGTCCGGCACGCGCCGACAAGGGCGGAGCGCTGGAGGCCTATCTCACCGAACCGCCCTTCAAGGGACGCCGTCCGATTGCGATTGGCGATGACGTCACGGACGAGGCGATGTTCAAGGTCGTCAACGGCATGAACGGCAGGTCCATTCGCGTCGCCAAAAACAGCGATGGCACCGAAGCACGCTCGGTGATCGCATCTGCCGCCCTCGTTCGCGATGCGCTGGCAGGCATCGCGGAACAGATCGCACAAAATGATCTATCTCAGAAAGGAAGACGCACTTGAGCCGCCTCGTGGTCGTTTCCAACCGGGTTACCTTGCCAGCCAAGGGCGGCGCTGCGCCAGCCGGCGGCCTTGCCGTCGCCCTTCAGGCAGCACTGGAAGAGCGTGGCGGCATTTGGATGGGCTGGTCCGGCAAGTCTAGCGGCACGAAGGACCCAGAAGTCCTTTCGCTGCAGGAACATGGCAAGATCACCTATGCCCTGACCGACCTCACCAAGACGGATGTCGAGGAGTATTACGAGGGTTTCGCCAACCGCGTGCTTTGGCCGATCTGCCATTATCGTCTGGATCTGGCGGAATACGGCCGAAAGGAAATGGCCGGCTACTTCCGCGTCAATCGCTTCTTCGCCCACCGACTGGCACCGCTTCTCGAGGAAGACGATGTCATCTGGGTGCACGACTACCACTTGATCCCGCTGGCGACCGAGCTGCGTCAGATGGGTGTCAAGAACAAGATCGGCTTCTTCCTGCACATTCCCTGGCCGCCGGCCGACGTGCTGTTCGCCATGCCGGTGCACGAGGAGATCATGCGGGGCCTGTCGCATTATGATCTTGTCGGCTTCCAGACCGACCATGATTTGTCCAATTTCGGCGGAGGTCTGGTGCGCGAGGGCATCGGAGAAGCGCTGGGAGATGGGCTCTTCACCTCCTACGGCCGCACGTTCAAAGGCGGCTTCTATCCGATCGGCATCGAGACCAAGGCCTTCTCGGAGTTTGCAACCAAAGCGGCACGTAATATCATGGTCCGCAAGGCGCGCCAGAGCATCGAAGGCCGCGACCTGATTATCGGCGTCGACCGCCTCGACTATTCCAAGGGCATCACGCAGCGCATCGATGCCTTCGAACACTTCGTCAAGAACAATCCTGGTTACCACAACAAGGTCACCTATCTGCAGATTACCCCGAAGTCCCGCTCCGAAGTGCCGGAATACGAAGCCATGCAGCGCACGGTTGCGGAACAGGCCGGCCGCGCAAACGGCGCGATCGGTACGGTTGATTGGGTGCCGATCCGCTACATCAACCGATCGATCGGGCGACCGGTGCTTGCCGGCCTTTACCGTCTGGCAAAGATCGGGCTCGTGACCCCGCTGCGCGACGGGATGAACCTCGTCGCTAAGGAATACGTTGCGGCGCAGGATCCGGATGATCCGGGCGTTCTGGTGCTTTCGCGGTTTGCGGGAGCTGCGCGCGAGCTGAAGGGCGCTCTCCTGGTCAACCCTTATGACATCGAGGGGACGGCGAACGCGATTGCTCGGGGGCTCAGCATGTCTCTCGAAGAGCGGCAGGAGCGGTGGCGCCGAATGATGGACCACCTGCTCGAGCACGACGTCATGCGCTGGTGCGACGACTTCCTTGCTGACCTTGCGCCGGGCCGCTAGGCAGCTTCCAGTACCCGCTCCTTGAGCGTCTGGAACAGATGCTGCCCGTCGAGCGAGGCCGGATCAAAGCTTGTCTTCTCGGCCAGGCCGGAGAGATATTCGTCGGCTTCTCCAAGCTTACCAATATAGGCCATTGACCAGTTCCCGAAGCTGTGTTCGGCGACTGGTTCGAAGGCGACGAGTTGTACGTTCCCGTGCCGGCTGTCCTGTTGGATGCGTTCGAAGGTCGCCTCGACCGACTCCTGTTCGCCTTCGAGGACCTGAACGGAATAGCCACCGCTGAACATGAGGGCGCCCGTGAGGCTTTTGTCCCAGGCGTCCATGATCGCTCATATCGCGGCGGTTTCGGCCGTTGCACAGCAAGAACGGCAGAGGGCTCTCCTTGTCCTCCACATCGACCGGCTGCAGGGCCTGCGGAATCGCTCGCGCTCACGACGGCTGGCAAGCTGCTCAAGAAGATCGCAGGGCGCATAACCGGCCATCTGAAGGCGGAGGCCCATGCGGCTCGCCTGGATGGCGAGAGCTTCGCAGTCTTGTTGAATGCAGGAGCAGAGTCGGAGGCGATGGAGCAGGCTCGGACGCTCATCGATCTGATTTCCCGGCCATACATCGTCGACGGCCAGATGCTGCATGTCGGGGCCAGCATCGGGATCACCATTCTCTCTGGACAGGCCGTCGATGCGGATGAGCTGATGCGCAAGGCAGCCGTCGCCTTGCTTCACGCTCGGCAGGGGGCGGTGACGGCGCGCTCGGCATCTATTGCGATGATCTGAACGAACAGGTGCGCCGCCGCCGCGCTCTGGAAGGGGATCTGCGGCAGGCGTTCGCCTTAAGGGAGCTAAGGCTCGTCTACCAGCCGCGATACGAGCTGGATGGCGACCGGCTCGTCGGGTTTGAGGCTCTTGTGGGGCGGACGCATCCGCAACGCGGTCCCGTTTCCCCGGCCGAGTTCATTCCGGCCGCAGAGGACATGGGCCTCATCACCCAGATGGGCGAGTGGATTCTTCGCACAGCCTGCCGTGAGGCGGCGACGTGGCCAAAGCCTTTGACAGTTTCGGTAAACATTTTCCCCATCCAGTTCCGCAATCCGCAGATCGTGGCTGTCGTGACCTCTGCACTGGCCGCCGCAGGCTTGCCGGCATCGCGTCTCGAACTGGAGGTGACGGAAGGTGCCCTGCTGCTCAACAGCGCGCCCATCATGGAAAGCTTCCAGCAGCTCAAGGCACTTGGTGTTCGCTTTGCCATGGATGACTTCGGGACCGGCTATTCCTCGCTGAGCTACCTGCAGAAGTTCCCCTTCGACAAGATCAAGATCGATCAATGCGGGTGGCAGTCAACCCCTGCGTCCGAGTTCCGACCTAGGCGGCCTTCACCCATCTTATGTTTCAGAACGCTTCCAACGCCTTGAGACCTTGCGTTCCGTCGCGGGGTAGGTAACGCAATCCTACTCGATTTCACAGGACGCCAAGCCGATGAACGAACTAGCACCGGAACGGATATCCCAGGTTCACGACCTCATTCAACCGCAGATCCGGCGAACGCCTGTACTTCGGGCGGATCTGGCAGATTTTGGGGGGAAAGCTCTTCCTTTGGCGCTGAAGCTGGAGTTCCTGCAGCATTCCGGCTCCTTCAAGGCGCGCGGCGCATTCTCGCACCTGCTGTCGCGCGAGACCCCCAAGGCGGGAGTGGTGGCGGCCTCGGGCGGCAACCATGGCGCCGCCGTCGCCTATGCTGCCTCTCGGCTGGGCGTACCCGCGACGATCTTCGTCCCTGGTCTCACGTCTCCAGCGAAGATGGCGAAGATCCGGAGCTACGGCGCGGAGCTTATCGTCGGTGGCGATTTATATGCCGATGCTCTGGCTGCAAGCGAAGCGTTCGTCCAGTCGAGCGGCGCCCTGGCCGTTCATGCCTATGATCAGGTCGAGACGCTGCTGGGCCAAGGAACGCTTGGGAAAGAGATCGAGGAAGACGTTCCGGAGATGACGACGCTGCTGGTTGCTGTCGGTGGCGGCGGATTGATCGGTGGCATTTCCGCCTGGTTCCGCGGACGCGTGAAGATCGTGGCGGTGGAATCGGACGGTGCGCCGACGCTTTACAAGGCAATGGAGGCGGGTAGGCTCGTCGATGCGGAAGCGGGCGGTATCGCTGCGGATTCGCTTGCGCCCCGTCAGGTCGGTCAACTGATGTTTCCGCTGGCGCAGCAGTTCGTGCAGCCGCCGATCCTGGTCAGCGACGACGATATCCGATTAGCTCAGAAAGCCCTCTGGAACGGCGGGCGCATCGTCGCCGAGCCGGGCGGAGCCGCAGCTTTTGCTGCACTTCTTTCCGGAAAATATCAGCCCGCAGAATACGAGCGCATTGCTGTCCTCATCTGCGGCGCCAACACGACGGCGGTCAACTTCGACTAAAGGGTATCACGCCGCCTTGGCCACGTGATACTCCTTGATGGCGGCCATCCTGATCGCCGGGTAGCGCTCCGCTTCGTAGCGCAAGGAAAAGGCATCCTGCGCCAGGAAAACGGGATCGCCATCCAGATCGCGGGCAATATCGCCGCGCTTGACCGTGAGGAACTTCTCCAGCTCCGCCGGCTTATCAGATGAGATCCAGCGGCAGACGGAGAAGCGGGACATCTCGAACGAGACGGGCAGCGTGTACTCCGCTGAAAGACGCTCCTTCAGGACGTCCAACTGCAGGGCACCGACGACGCCGACGATGGCCGGCGAACCGTCCTCGGGCGAGAAGAGCTGCACGACGCCCTCCTCCGCCATCTGTTGAAGCGCTTCCTTCAGCTTCTTCGCCTTCATGGCGTCCTCCAGCCGCACGCGGCGCAGGATTTCCGGCGAGAAGTTCGGCACGCCCTGGAAGACCAGCTGCTCGCCTTCGGTGAGCGTATCGCCGATGCGGAGCGTCCCGTGGTTCGGGATGCCGACGACGTCGCCTGCATAGGCGGTATCGGCAAGCTGCCGCTGGGAAGCGAAGAAGAACTGCGGCGCGGTGAGCCCAAGATGCTTACCGGTACGGGCAAGCCGCGCCTTCATGCCGCGCTCCAGCTTGCCGGAGCAGACGCGCGCAAAGGCGATGCGGTCACGGTGGTTCGGATCCATGTTGGCCTGTATCTTGAAGACGAAGGCCGTCATCTTGTCTTCGGCTGCGTGCACGGTGCGGGTGTCGGCAACCTGGTCGCGCGGGGGTGGGGCGAAATCGCCCAGCGCGTTGATCAAGTCGCGGACGCCGAAGTTGCGAAGCGCTGAGCCGAAGAAGACAGGGGTCATGTGCCCCTCGAGGAAGGCCTGCTTGTCAAACGGGCGGCAGGCTTCGCGCGCGAGTTCAAGTTCCTCGATGAAGGTGTCCCGCTCGTTTTCCGGTAGCTTGTCGGCAATCGCCTGCGGTCCGTTCACCTTCGTCGTCACCACCTGCGTATCGGAACCGCGGAAGCTGTTGTGAGCGAGGTGATAGGCTCCACAGAAGGTCTTGGACCGGCCGACGGGCCAGGTGACCGGTGCGGTATCGAGCGCCAGCTTCTCCTCCACCTCGTCCAGAATCTCGAAGGGGTCGCGGCTTTCGCGGTCCATCTTGTTGATGAAGGTGATGATCGGGATGTCGCGTATGCGGCAGACCTCAAAAAGCTTCAGCGTCCGCGGCTCAATGCCTTTGGCGGCGTCGATGACCATGACGGCCGCATCGACCGCCGTTAGCGTGCGGTAGGTATCATCGGCGAAGTCTTCGTGGCCGGGCGTGTCGAGAATGTTGAAGACATTGCCGTCATACTCGAAGGTCATCACCGAGGTGACGACGGAGATGCCGCGTTCGCGCTCGATCTTCATCCAATCCGAACGGGTCTGGATGCGGTCCTTCTTTGCCTTCACCTCGCCTGCGAGCTGGATGGCGCCGCCGAACAGCAGCAGCTTTTCGGTGAGCGTCGTCTTACCCGCATCGGGGTGCGCGATGATCGCAAATGTACGGCGGCGGGAGACCGCCTCGGCGAGACTTTCGGCCATATCTGGTAAATCCTGTCGGTTGCCGCTTATCTAGCGATTCCGCGGCACATATGCAATTGACCGGGACGAACCGAAGGAGACTGCCCATGCGCGAGGTCATCGGACCCCTCGTCACCCTGATCCGGCTTCCGCACGGAGAAGGCCTGCCGCTGCCAAGCTACGAGAGCTCGGGGGCCGCAGGCATGGACCTGCGGGCTGCCCTGCCGGAGGGTGAGCCGCTGACGCTTGAGGCGGGTGAGCGCGCGCTGGTGCCGACCGGCTTGGTGTTCGAACTTCCCCAAAATTTCGAGGCGCAGGTGCGGCCACGATCTGGCCTGGCGTTCAAGCACGGCGTCACCTGCCTCAATACGCCGGGAACGATCGACAGTGATTATCGTGGCGAGGTAAAGGTGCTGCTCGTCAATCTTGGACAGGAAGCGTTTTCCATCGCGCGCGGCATGCGGATTGCGCAGATGGTGGTGGCGCCGGTGATCCAAGTGCGTGTTCAAGAGGCTGGCGAGGCCGGCTCGACGCTGCGTGGGGCAGGCGGGTTCGGCTCGACCGGTGTCTGACTGAGCAAACCCTACCTCGGCCTGCCTTCTCCGTGGAACAAATTTCTGCGGCATTCTGCCGATCCGCTCTTCCTTCGCTGGCCTTGCGGCGAAACTCGCCCTACCTTGTCGGCAACCTAGGGAGAGCATCATGGCAGACACAAAGAAGCATGGCCGCGGCCGGATCTATTCCTCCATTACCGAAACGATCGGTGACACGCCGATCGTGCGCCTCGACAAACTGAGCAAGGAGAAGGGCGTCAAGGCAAATCTTCTCGCCAAGCTTGAGTTTTTCAATCCCATTGCATCGGTCAAGGATCGCATCGGCGTCGCAATGATCGAGAGCCTAGAAGCCCAGGGCAAGATCACGCCCGGCAAGACGACGCTCGTGGAGCCCACGTCGGGCAACACCGGCATTGCACTTGCCTTCGCTGCGGCCGCAAAGGGTTACAAGCTGATCCTGACCATGCCGGAGACCATGTCGATCGAGCGCCGCAAGATGCTCGCCCTGCTCGGTGCCGAACTGGTGCTGACAGAAGGTCCGAAGGGGATGAAGGGTGCCATTGCCAAGGCAGAGGAACTCGCTTCGACTCTTCCCGATGCGATCATCCCGCAGCAGTTCGAGAACCCGGCCAATCCGGAGATCCACCGCAAGACCACGGCCGAAGAGATCTGGAACGACACCAATGGCGCGGTCGACATCTTGGTCTCCGGCATCGGCACCGGCGGCACGATCACCGGCGCCGGCCAGGTCCTGAAGGGTCGCAAGCCGGAGATCAAGGTCATCGCCGTTGAGCCGACCGACAGCCCGGTGCTGTCCGGCGGCAACCCTGGCCCGCACAAGATTCAGGGCATTGGCGCCGGCTTCGCGCCCACGATCCTCGACACCGAGATCTACGACGAGGTCGTGACCGTTTCCAACGACGAAGCATTCGAAATGGCACGTTTGGTCGCCCGCCTCGAAGGGGTGCCGGTCGGGATCTCCTCCGGCGCGGCTTTGACTGCCGCGATCAAAGTGGGCAGCCGCGAGGAAAACGTCGGGAAGAACATCGTCGTCATCATCCCCTCCTTCGCCGAACGATATCTCTCCACGGCATTGTTCGAAGGCCTGGGCGGCTTATCTAGCGAATAGCGAGTGTCGAGTGTCGAGTGTCGAGTGTCGAGTGTCGAGTGTCGAGTGTCGAGTGTCGAGTGTCAGACCGACTGATGGTCTGCACCGCAAGCCGTCCGCATTCTCCAGTTCCCTATTCGCTATCCCCCATTCGCTCACATTACTACGCCGCCGCTGCCAGCCGTTTGCCGGCCATGCGGTAGGAACGGGAACGCCTTCTTTGCCATGAAATGCAACTGTAGAGACGCGTGCCACCATATTCCCGCCTCCAACCTAATGTCCGAGGACCGCAACATACATGCCTTCCGCATCAGCGAACGCAATCCTGCACAGAAATAGAATAAACAAGAACATCCGGGGAATGAGTTCCCGCTCGCGCTGTGCCTAGGTTGCAAGCGGTTGTAAAGCAGGAACAAAGCGGCGCTGGATGAGGAATGCCTTAGCGGCGCTTGGCCTCGATTGCGTCCCACAGAAGGGCCGCAACATCGGCGCCGCCAAACTTCTTCACCTCGCGGATGCCCGTTGGAGAGGTCACGTTGATCTCCGTCATGTAGTCGCCGATCACGTCGATCCCGACGAAGATGAAGCCACGCTCCCGCAACGCCGGACCGATCCGCTCGCAGATCTCCCGGTCGCGAGTCGTCAATTCCACGGCCTCGGCACGCCCCCCGACATGCATGTTGGAGCGGCTGTCGGTCTCCGCCGGCACGCGGTTGATGGCACCGACGGGCTCGCCGTCGACCAGCAGGATGCGCTTGTCGCCCTTGCGCACGGCCGGCAGATACGCCTGCGCGATATAGGGCTCGCCGCGATAGACCTGCTCGAACATTTCCAGCAGCGAGGTAAAGTTGCGGTCGTCGCGGGTGGAATGGAATACGCCGGCGCCGCCATTGCCGTAAAGCGGCTTCAGGATGATGTCGCCCATCTCCTGACGGAAGGTGGCGATCTCTTGGACGTCGCGGCTGATCAGGGTGGCCGGCATCAGGTCTGCGAATTCGGTAACGAAGATCTTCTCCGGCGAGTTGCGGACCCAGGCGGGATCGTTGACCACCAGCGTCTTCGGATGAATGCGCTCAAGCAGGTGTGTCGAGGTAATGTAGCCCATGTGGAAGGGCGGGTCCTGCCGCAGGTGGATCACGTCCATGGCCGACAGATCGACCCGCTCGCGGTCGCCCAGCGTATAATGGTCGCCCTTGACGTCGCGGACCTGCATCGGCTCGACGGCGGCGAAGATCTTGCCGTCGCGCATGGTCAGCCGATCGGGGGTGTAGTGGAACAGCTCGTAACCGCGCGCCTGCGCCTCCAGCGCCATGGCGAAGGTGGAATCTCCAGCAATGTTGATGCTGGAGACATGGTCCATCTGGAATGCGACCTTGCGAATGCGTGCCATAGCCCCTACCCCTTGTAAAATGCCCGCCTGATGTAGGACGACGGACCGTCAAAGGCAACGGCTGCTCAACCCGCCGTCAAGCGACTTCCATGACGGACGGCTGACTTGCCGGAGCCGTTCCCGGCGCATGGATGCGCTTGCCGGTGTCACGGGCAAAGAAGTGCAGCCGCCGCGGATCGATCGCCAGCTTCATCTCGTCGGCGAGCGCGACATCGAGAGCCATGGACGCCGTCAGCGCCTGGTCTCCGACGTGGCCGTGCACCAGACGTTGCGAGCCGAGTTCTTCGACATAATCCAGGCGGAACTGCAGGCCTTCCTCGTCCGACGAAGCGACCCGCAGGTCTTCCGCACGCAACCCCACGGTGACCTCCCCGGACGTCGGTGCGTGCCCGCCCAGCGTTAGAAGCGATGGCCCGACCGCAAGGCGATTGCCGTGCAGTTCGCCCTGCACGAGGTTCATCGCCGGAGAGCCGATGAAGCTTGCGACGAAGGTGGAGGCCGGCTGGTGATAGACCTCTAGTGGGGCACCGATCTGCTCGATCCGGCCACCATTCAGCACCACCAGGCGGTCGGCAAGCGTCATCGCCTCGAGCTGATCGTGAGTGACGTAGATGGAAGTCGTGCCGAGGCGGCGCTGCAGGCGCTTGATCTCACCACGCATGGAGACACGAAGCTTGGCATCGAGGTTGGAGAGCGGCTCGTCGAACAGGAAGGCCGCCGGCTGACGCACGATGGCGCGGCCCATGGCGACACGCTGACGTTGGCCGCCAGAGAGCGCACGCGGCTTGCGGTCGAGATACTGGTCGATCTCGAGCATGCGGGCTGCCTCGGCAACCCGCGCATCGATATCGGCACGCGGCGTATTGCGATTCTTCAGCCCGTATTCGAGATTCTGCCGCACCGTCATATGCGGATACAATGCGTAGTTCTGGAACACCATGGCGATGTCGCGCTCGGCCGGCTCAATCGTGTTGACGGTGCGGCCGCCGATCTTCACCTCTCCCTCGGAGATCTCCTCCAGCCCCGCTACCATGCGCAAAAGCGTGGACTTTCCGCAGCCGGAGGGGCCGACCAGCACGATGAACTCGCCGTCCTGGATGGTGATGTCAACGGAGTTGACCGCCTTGTTGCCGCCAGCATAGATCTTGGAAACCTGGTTGATGTCGAGGGATGCCATGACACGTGTTCCTTATTTGTCGCTTTCGGTCAGGCCCTTGATGAACCAGCTCTGGAAGATCACCACGATCACCACGGGAGGCAGCATGGCGAGCACCGCCAGCGCAAAGGCCTCATTGTAATCGGGGATCTGGGAGCCGATCCAGACCTGCAGGATCTGCTTGATGCCGCGCATCAGGGTGAAGAAGCGCTCGTCCGTCGTCATCAGCATCGGCCATAGATACTGGTTCCAGCCATAGACGAACATGATGATGAAGATTGCCGCGATCATCGTCCGCGACAGGGGGACGAGCACGTCGATGAAGAACTTGATCGGACCGGCACCATCGATGCGCGCCGCTTCCAAAAGTTCGTCCGGCACGGATTTGAAGAACTGCCGGAAGTAGAATGTGCCGGTAGCCGACGCCAGAAGAGGCACGATCAGGCCTGTGTAGGTGTTCAGCAGGCTGAGGTCGGACATGACCTGGTAGGAGGGCATAATGCGCACTTCGAGCGGCAAAAGTAGCGTCGTGAAGATCACCCAGAAGGCGAGCGTCGCAAACCGCATGCGGAAGTACACGATCGCATAGGCCGCCAGCATCGACAGCACGATCTTGCCCAGTGCAAATCCGATGCCGAGGATGAAGGAATTCATCACCATGCGCGACCCGGTTACCTGGCCGGTGAACCCGCCTTCGCGGGTGAGCACCTTTTCGTAGGTCTCTGCGAAGTTGCCACCCCATGTCAGCGACAGACCGTTGCTGTGGATGTCGGCGGCCGCATGCGTCGAGGTCATGAAGGCGACCACGACCGGCACCATGAGGAAGAGCGAGCCGAGGATCAGCACCAGATGGTCGGAGAGCTTGTTTTTCTGCATCGTCTTGCCCTCAGGTGTAGTGGATGCGCCGCTCAACGAAGCGGAACTGGAAGATCGTCAGCACGAAGACGACGATCATCAAGATGACTGATTGGGCCGAGGAGCTGCCAAGATCGTTGCCGCGGAAGCCGTCCTCGTAGACCTTGTAGACGAGCGTGATCGGGTTGTTCGCCGCCTTGTCCTTCACCATCACGTCGATGATGCCGAAGGTGTCGAAGAGCGAATAGGTGACGTTGATGATCAGCAGGAAGAAGGCGGTTGGCGCCAGCAGCGGCAGCGTCACCGTCCAGAACCGGCGGAAGCCGGACTTGCAGTCGATTGCTGCCGCCTCGCGCACCGAAACCGGCACGCTCTGCAGCCCGGACAGGAAGAAGATGAAGTTGTAGGGAACCTGCTTCCAGACGGCGACGACGATCATCGCGAAGGCGGTATCGGAATAGCTCAAGCCGACGCGCATGTCCCAGCCGAACCAGCTCGCCACTTCGACGAACGGGCCGATATGCTGGTCGAAGAACATCATGCCGATCAGGGCCGCCACGGGTGCAGCGATCGCATAAACGGAAATCAGCATGGTCTTATAGGCGGAGGAGCCGCGGATCACCGCATCCGCCTTCACCCCCAGCAGGAGGCCGATGGACAGCGAGAACAAAGTGACCAGGGCCGTGAACACCACGGTGAACAGCGCAATCCCGCGATACTGTGCGCTCGTCAGCACGTCCGTGTAGTTGCTCATGCCCACGAAGGTGGAGCCGAAGCCGAACGGATCCTCGATATAGAAGGATGAGCTGACCGCTTGGACGGAAGGCCAATAGAAGAAGATGAAAATCACCGCAAGCTGCGGCGCGAGAAAGAGATAGGGGAGGACGGGCGACGAGAACTGCACCCGCTTGGCACCTTCGGCAAAGACCTTCGGGCGCGGCTTGCGGGTGAGCCAGGGCAGGAACCGGGGTGATGGCGCGACATAGGCCAAGGCATATCCTCCTTACGGGAAGCCAGGCCGCTCCTTTTCAGGGCGGCCTGGCCTGTTCATTCAGAGGCTCAAATCAGCCGGCGGTCTTGGCGAAGCGGGCGAGCAGCTCGTCGCCTTCCTTCTTGATGGTTTCCATCGCGTCCTTGACCGATGTTTCGCCAGCGAAGATGCCGTTGTATTCGCGTTCCATAATAGTGCGGATCTGCGGGTAGAAGCCGAGGCGGTAGCCCTTGTTCCACTCGCCGCTCGGCAGCTGCAGCTGCTGGATGCCGACTTCGGCGGCAGGCTTTTCCTTATAGTAACCCTCTTCCTTGGCCAGTTCATAGGCAGCCTCGGTGATGGCGACGTAGCCGGTAGCCTGGTGGTAGAACTTCTGGATCTCGGGCGAGGTCAGGAAGTGGAAGAAGGACGCCGTGCACTTGTTCTCGGCTTCGGACTTGCCGGACATTGCAAAAAGCGCGGCGCCACCGATGAAAGTGTGAACACCTTCCGGGTTTACCGACTTCCAGTAGGGCAGGAAGGTTGCGGAGAACGGCATCTGAGCCGTCTTCTGCAGGCCGCCGAAGGAGCCGGACGAGCCGATCCAGAGGGCAACCTTGTTTTCTTCGAAGGGCTTCTGGTTGTCCGACCAGCCGGCACCGTAGTAGCCGAAGTAGCCGTTGTCGTGCCAGTCCTTCAGCTTCTCGTACATCATCACGTGGTTCGGATCGGTGACGTTGATCGTCGTGTCGACGACGCTGTCGTAACCGTTGTTGTTCGAGGCGAACTGGAGGTTGTGGCGCGAGAAAAAGTTCTCGGTGAACTCCCAGGTCAGCTGCGACTGGACGAGCGGGATGTAGCCGGCTTCCTTGAGCTTCGGAGCGATCGCTTCAAACTCTTCCCAGGTCTTCGGCGCCTCGACGCCGGCCTTCTTCAAGGCTTCGTCATTGATGTACATGATCGGCGCCGAGGAGTTGAACGGCATGCCGACGAACTTGCCATCGGAATCGGCGTAGAAGTAGCGGACGCCTTCGATGAAGTCGTCGCGGTTGAAGTCGTAGCCGGCGTCCTTGATCAGGTCTTCGGCGGCAACGGTCGCGCCCTTGGCGTTGATAATCGTGGCAGCACCTGCGTCAAACACCTGCAGGATGTTCGGCTGCTCGCCGGAACGGAAGGCAGCAATGCCGGAAGCGAGCGCTTCTTCATACGTGCCCTTAGAAACGGGTGTCAGTGCACACTCGCTCTGGGATTGGTTGAACTTCTGCGAAATCTCGTTGATGACTTCGCCGTTGCGGCCACCCATGCCGTGCCACCAGGTGATGTTGGTTGCGGCCAGCGAAGACGTGGCAGAGAATGTGACCGCAAGAGCGGCCATGGAAAATTTCGTGATCATGACTTGGTCCCTTCCCACTGGTTGATCGGTGAGCAAGCCAATAGGGGCGGCAAGTGACAGGGCCTTAACGGTTTCATGTCAGGCAGGTGACAAGCCACCAAGCGTTTGCAAACGTGCTCAAAAACCTAAAAGCCGTCCGGAAAATGCCTTGGCAACCGGCGAGGCATAACGACCACGATGTCGTATCTGCTGGACAACTTGACCGCATCCCGCTGCGTTGAAAGCCAGATCTCGCTTGCGGCCCCGATGCGCCTTTGTGCAGTAAAGCTGACCGCATCGACCGCTTCCTGCTCGCCCGCACGCGCCTTCACCTCGACGAAGACCACTAGGTCGCCCTTGCGGACGATCAGATCGATCTCGCCGGCCTTGGTGCGGTAGCGCAAGGCGACGAGCCGGTAGCCCTTGGCGAGCAGATAGAAGGCAGCGAAATATTCCGCCAGGTGCCCTCGCCTCTCCGCCCGGCGCCGAGCCGGTCAGGAGCCTTCGCCACCGCCTTCTTTCTTCAAAGCCAGCAGCCGCTGGTAGAGGTCCTTCTTGGAAAGCCCAGTCAGCCGCGCACCTTCGGCGGCCGCCTTGGAGGTCGACATGGTGGCCGCCAGCTCCCGCAGAAGGACGTCGACCTCCATCGCACCTGGAACATCGTCGATCTCCGGCGGAGCAATCAAGAGGACGATCTCACCCTTCACCGTACGGCCATCATAATGCACCGCTAGCTCTTCCAGAG
This sequence comes from Pseudorhizobium tarimense, assembly GCF_022968135.1. Taxonomy (GTDB): domain Bacteria; phylum Pseudomonadota; class Alphaproteobacteria; order Rhizobiales; family Rhizobiaceae; genus Neorhizobium; species Neorhizobium tarimense. The sequence goes on along the minus strand of NZ_JALJRA010000013.1, from coordinate 51,195 downwards.
TTCCGCGCTGGAACTCCTCATAGGTCTTGGTCAACTCGCGGCAGACGGCGGCGCGCCGACCAGGCCCCAAGACGTCGGCCGCCGCGGCGAGGCTGGCGCCGATGCGGTGCGGAGACTCAAAGAAGATCAGGGTTGCCGGAACGCGGGAGAGCTCCGCGAGCCGATCGCGTTTGCCCTTGTCCTTGACCGGAAGAAAGCCGGCGAACATGAAAGCGTCGGAAGGCAGGCCGGAGCCAACAAGGGCGGCGAGCGGCGCCGAAGGGCCTGGTATCGGTACGACCGTGTGTCCCGCCTCGATCGCCATTTGCCCCAGCCTGTAGCCGGGATCCGAGACGAGCGGCGTGCCGGCGTCGGAGACCAGCGCCACCGATCGCCCCTCCTCCAGCGCCGCGATCAACTTAGGACCGGCCTCATCGGCGTTGTGTTCGTGATAGGCAAAGGGTCGATTGACGATGCCATAGCGGTCGAGCAGTACGCGCGTCACCCGAGTGTCCTCGCAGGCGAGCACGTCCGCCCCCGCCAGTGTTTCGAGTGCGCGAAGGGTCACGTCGCCGAGATTTCCAATGGGCGTCGCCACGAGATAGAGCGCCGGCTCGAGCGGGCGCGCCGGAATAGCCATGTTGGCGATCCGGTAGGTTCGGGCGGTCGTATTCCTGTCGTCGCTCAAAGACATGCTCGGCAAATTGGAGGGGCCTTTCCTCTTATGGCACCCGAGGGCGCATCCGCAAGGAGGGCGTGAAACGCGCTAAGCTGTGGATCGCCGGGGGAAGTTCACCATCGCCATGCGCAGCGTTGTCGCGGCTCTTGCTTTATGGGTAAATCTTCTGCCATTTTGCGCGTCCACATCTTGCGGCCCCTGCGAGGCCGGCAACTATACGGGCGCCGTCGTCCCAGGCGCGCCCTGTCGAAAGCGGTAGCGTCCATGCGTATTACTCTTGAGCGGTCCAACCTCCTGAAGTCGCTGAACCACGTCCACCGTGTGGTGGAGCGGCGAAACACCATTCCGATCCTGTCGAACGTCCTGATGCGAGCCAGCGGGGCCGACTTGGAACTGAAGGCGACGGACCTGGATCTCGAAATCACCGAGGCCGTTGCTGCCATGGTGGAGCAACCGGGTGCGACCACCGTGCCGGCGCATCTGCTTTATGAAATTGTGCGCAAGCTGCCGGACGGTTCCGAGGTCCTGCTTGTGACCAACCCGGACGGCGGCTCCATGACCGTGCAGTCGGGCCGCTCGAAGTTCACGCTACAATGCCTGCCGGAAGCGGACTTCCCGGACCTGACGGCCGGTAGTTTCACGCACACCTTCAAGCTGAAGGCGACCGATCTCAAGATGCTGATCGACCGCACTCAGTTTGCAATCTCGACGGAAGAGACCCGCTATTACCTGAACGGCATTTTCTTCCACACGATCGAGGCAGGTGGCGACCTGAAGCTTCGCGCCGTCGCCACCGATGGCCACCGTCTCGCCCGCGCCGATGTCGACGCCCCCTCCGGCTCGGAAGGCATGCCCGGCATCATCATTCCGCGCAAGACGGTGGGGGAACTGCAGAAGCTCGTCGATAATCCTGACGCAACCGTCGCCGTCGAGGTTTCCGACGCCAAGATCCGCCTGACGATCGGCTCGATCGTGATGACGTCCAAGCTGATCGACGGGACCTTCCCCGACTACCAGCGCGTCATCCCGACCAACAACGACAAGGAAATGCGCGTCGACTGCCAGAGCTTCACGCGCGCCGTCGACCGCGTTTCGACGATTTCCTCGGAACGCGGCCGTGCCGTCAAGTTGGCACTTACGGATGGCCAGCTGACGCTGACGGTGAACAACCCGGATTCCGGCAGTGCGACGGAAGAGGTCGCCGTCGGTTATGAGAACGATCCGCTGGAGATCGGCTTTAACGCCAAATACCTGCTCGACATCACGGCCCAGCTTTCCGGCGAAGACGCGATCTTCATGCTGGCAGATGCCGGCTCGCCGACGCTGGTTCGCGATACGGCGGGCGACGATGCGCTCTATGTCCTGATGCCGATGCGCGTATAGATCCCGCGAAAAGCGGCAGTCACTCCTGCCGCTTTTTTTGTAGAATTTTCTGCCTGCGACATTCCGCCTTGTTTTTGCGTCATTGGCTGCGCATAACTGCGAGAGACCTTGGAGGAGGAATGATAGACATGCGACTGAAGGAACGACTGGGCCGGAAGTTCGACGAGGAAATCCGCTTCTTCAAGGGATGGATCGATGGCCCCAAGAGCGTCGGTGCCATTCTGCCCACCTCCGCTGTCACGGCCAAGCGCATGGCAAGCGTGATCGAGCCCTCCTCCGGACTGCCCGTTCTGGAGCTTGGCCCCGGAACCGGCATCATCACAAAGGCGATCATCGATCGCGGGATTGCCCCGGAGAATCTCGTCTCCGTCGAATACTCGACCGATTTCTTCCAGCACCTCACCCGCACCATCCCAGGCGTAAACTTCATCAATGGAGACGCCTTCGACCTCGACCGGACCCTCGGCGAGTGGAAGGACCGAACGTTCGATGCGGTGATCTCGGCCATTCCGCTCTTGAGCTTCCCGATGGAGCGACGCATTGCGCTTCTGGAGGATCTGCTCGACCGTATGCCGGCAGGCAGGCCCGTCGTGCAGATCACCTACAGCCCGGTCTCACCGATCGATGCACGGCCCGAACGCTTCCAGATCAAGCACCTAGACTTCATCGTCCGCAACATCCCGCCCGCCCAGTTGTGGGTGTATAGCCGAGGCTAGATCGCTCATGTTCGGGGTCTATATCACGCACCCGCAGGTCCGGATCGATCCCGACATAGCCGTTCCCGAGTGGGGACTGTCTGAGGTGGGCCGTGCGCGGGCACTGACCACGGCACAGCAGCCGTGGGTGGCGGCCTTGCAGCGCATCGTCTCCAGCGCCGAGCACAAGGCAATCGAGACCGCCGAAATCCTGGCGTCATTCCTGGACATCTCTGTCGAGGTCGTGCCCGACATGCACGAAAACGATCGGTCCGCCACCGGCTTCCTGCCGCCGGAGGAGTTCGAGAAGGCTGCCGATTGGTTTTTCGCGCATCCGTTCGACAGCTTTCACGGCTGGGAACGCGCCATGGATGCACAGGCACGCATCGTTTCCGCAGTCAGCCGCATCCTTGACGAACACAACCCGTCCGAGCCAATCGCCTTTGTCGGCCATGGCGGCGTCGGCACCCTTTTGAAGTGCCACCTCAGCGGACAAGCGATCGCACGAGATCGCGACCAGCCCGCCGGCGGCGGCAATCTCTATGCCTTCTCCCTTGCGAACCGCCATCTGGCATGCGACTGGACGCCGATGGAAGAGTGGAAGGGATTTGGACATGGACGCACGTGACTGCCTGATCATTGGCCTGGATAGTCCCATCGTGAACGAGGCTCGAGATCTGGTTACGGCCCTTGGCGACGATGTTTCCTTCTACAAGATCGGCTACCAACTCGTCTTCGCCGGCGGCCTCGACTTTGCCCGCGATCTTATCGCGGACGGTAAGAAGGTCTTTCTCGACATGAAGCTGCTCGACATCGATAACACGGTGGCAAAGGGTGTCGAGAACATCGCCAAGATGGGAGTCTCGATGCTGACGCTGCACGCCTATCCGAAGGCGATGCGCGCAGCCGTCGACGCAGCCAGGGGCTCGGACCTCACTCTTCTCGGCGTCACGGTTCTCACCTCCATGGACGAGGCGGATCTTCGGGAAGCTGGTTATGACAGTGACCCCAGAACGCTGGTGCTGCGCCGGGCCGAGCAGGCGCGGAACGCCGGCATGGGCGGCATCGTGTGCTCGGCAGAAGAAGCCGCGGAAGTTCGGTGGATCGTCGGGCAGAAGATGAGCGTGGTAACGCCCGGCATTCGGCCAACCGGATCGGATGCCGGAGACCAGAAACGGGTTATGACGCCCGCCAATGCGCTGCGCGCCGGGTCCAGCCATCTCGTCGTCGGTCGCCCCGTCGTCAAGGCGCAGGATCCAAAGGCCGCCGCCCGCGCAATCCTGGATGAGATGGCCGGCGCGCTCTAAGTTCAGCTTTAAGGAGGAGATCGTCATGGCCAAAGGATACTGGATCGCACGCGTCGACGTGCGCGATGCCGAGCGCTACAAGGATTATGTAGCCACGGCGAAACCGGCCTTCGAGCGCTTTGGCGCAAACTTCCTTGCCCGTGGCGGGGAGTTCGTCGAGCTGGAAGGCGGTGCGCGCGCCCGCAACGTCGTCATCGAGTTCCCCTCCCTGCAGGCGGCCGTCGATTGCTACAATTCCCCGGAATATCAGGCCGCGGCAAAGATCCGCCAGGAAGTCGCCGATGCCGAGATGGTGGTGGTCGAGGGCGTCTGAGGCGGGCCGCTGAATGCGGCATTTCTCCGGCTTCCCGTCGCGGAGCATTTGGTCTAAGAGACCGATAACAATCCGACCATCATAGCTCCCGGAGCAGCATCATGACCGTGTCCAACCTGCCACCCCTCGTTACCGTGTTCGGCGGATCGGGTTTTGTCGGGCGCCACGTGGTGCGCACGCTCGTCAAGCGTGGCTATCGTATCCGGGTTGCTGTGCGGCGACCCGATCTTGCCGGCTTCCTGCTGCCTTATGGCTATGTCGGGCAGATCTCCCTGGTGCAGGCCAACCTGCGCTATCGCCAGTCCGTGGATCGTGCCGTCGAGGGCGCCTCCTTCGTGGTGAACTGCGTCGGCATCCTGTTCGAAAGCGGCCGTAATTCCTTCTCGGCCGTCCAGGACTTCGGTGGCCGCGCCGTCGCAGAGGCGGCTCGTGCCGTCGGCGCCAAGCTGGTTCACATCTCCGCCATCGGCGCGGAGCAGAGCTCAGAGTCGAGCTACGCCAGCAGCAAGGCTCGCGCAGAGGCCGCTATCCTGTCCACCGTTCCAGACGCCGTCATCATGCGCCCGTCGATTGTCTTCGGTCCGGAAGACAGCTTCTTCAACAAGTTCGCCGGCATGGCGAAGATGTTCCCCGCCCTTCCCCTGATCGGCGGCGGCAAGACCAGGTTTCAGCCTGTCTACGTCGAAGACGTGGCACAGGCGGTGGCTCTCGGCGTCGACGGCGTCATCCCCGGCGGCAGGATCTATGAACTTGGCGGACCGGAAATCCTGACGTTCCGCGAGATCCTCGAACTGGTGCTGCGCACGACAAGCCGCAAGCGCGCGCTCGTCTCGCTGCCGTTTCCGATTGCCTCGCTGCTCGGTAGCGTTGCCTCGCTCGTACCGCTCATCACGCCGCCGATCACAGCCGATCAGGTGGAACTGCTGAAGCACGACAACGTCGTCTCGAAGGCTGCGATCGACGAGGGTCGGACGCTCGAGGGTATGGGCATCAACCCGACGCTCCTGTCTTCGGTGGTGCCGTCCTACCTGATTCAGTACCGTCCGCAGGGACAGTTCACCAATACCGGCAAGGCGGCCTGAAGCGGCGTCTTTCCCTCGTCGTGGCACCTGAGAAGGCACTCGATGTGGCACAATCGCCGCATCCTGAAACAGTCTGCCATTAACGGCCGATTCAGCAACTTCCGCTATTGAAAACGACACTGCAGACCAATACACGGCTGCGGCTACAACACGTTCCTGACGTCACGCGTCTTTCTGAAAGGCACACTTCCATGGGCAAGCCCATCGCACTCTTCTTTGTGTGCGCGGCACTTACCATTCTTGCCGGCTCGTTCATCGCGCCGAAGACCGGCGCCGCCGGCAATGGCGAATGTGCACCGGCTTATGGCGTCGACCCCTGCAGCACCGCCTCCATTCCGGCCGCAAAAGCTCGTTGAATCTCCCATACTTTTGTCTGAAATCGCGCCGGCGCACGCTTAATTGAGGCACCGGCAGGTCGCTTCTATTGAAGTTGATGTTCTTTTCCGGAATACTCCCCAGCGGGACAAGGGCAATAGCCCGCCCATTGGGAGGAGAAAATGATGGAAAAGTCAGAGAAGGCGCACACGCGCCGATCGTTCTTGAAAATAAGCGCAACCGCAGGTGGAGCTGCCGCAGGCACTCTGGCCGCACCCGCCGTCCTGGCACAATCGCCAATGGTGATGAAGATGCAGACCTCGTGGCCTGCTTCGGACATCTGGATGGATTTCGCCAGACAGTTTACCGAGCGCGTGGAAGCCATGTCGGGCGGTCGGCTGACGGTGGACCTGCTTCCGGCGGGCGCCGTGGTCGGTGCCTTCCAGGTGCTCGACGCATGCCACGATGGCGTAATCGATGCAGCTCATTCCGTTCCGGTCTACTGGTACGGCAAGCACAAGGGCGCATCGCTGTTCGGCACAGGACCGGTTTTCGGCGGTTCGGCCACGACCATGCTGTCCTGGTTCTATGAAGGGGGCGGTAACGAGTTCTACCGCGAACTGCAGCAGGACATCCTCGGCCTAGAAGTCGTCGGCTACCTGGGCTTCCCGATGTTCGCCCAGCCCTTCGGCTGGTTCAAGAACGAAGTCAACACCGTCAACGACATCCAGGGGCTCAAGTATCGCACCGTCGGGCTCGCCGCGGACCTGATGCAGAAGATGGGCATGTCCGTCGCCCAGCTTCCCGGCGGCGAGATCGTCCCGGCCATGGAGCGCGGCGTCATCGACGCGTTCGAGTTCAACAACCCGTCTTCAGACCTTCGCTTCGGCGCGCAGGACGTGGCCAAGAACTACTACCTGTCGTCCTACCACCAGGCCTCGGAATCCTTCGAGTTCCTGTTCAACAGGGGCTTCTACGAGGATCTGGAGCCGGATCTCCAGGCGATCGTCCGCTATGCGGTGGAAGCTGCATCGACCGCCAACACGGCATCGGCGATGAACAATTACTCGGCCGACCTCCGCAAGCTGGAGGAAGATTCCGGGGTTACCGTCCACCGCACGTCGCAGGACATCCTCGACGCGCAGATTCAGGCCTGGGACGAGCTGATCGCCGAGCTGGAGCAGGACGAGTTCATGAAGCGGGTGCTGGACAGCCAGCGCCAGTGGGTGGAGCGGGTCACCTATTACGAGTTGATGAACTCGCCTGACTACGCTCTCGCCTACAAGCACTACTTCCCCGACAAGCTCAAGCTCTGAGCCTCATTCTCGATTGCATGTCTTGGTCTCCGGCAGGGGCACGCCGCCCCTGCCGAATGTCCCTCAAGTGAAAGACGCACGCATCGATGGTGACATTCATCCGATTTGCAGATTCATTGTCGGCCTGGTTCGGCAAGGCCTTCGCCTGGCTCATCGTTCTGATGACCTTCGGCACCAGCTACGAGGTCTTCGTCCGCTACATCATGGGAAGGCCGACGCCCTGGGCGCTTGACGTTTCCTTCATCATGTACGGCACGCTCTTCATGATGGGCGGCGCCTATACCCTCTCTCGCGGCGGCCATGTTCGCGGAGACTTTCTCTACCGGCTCTGGAAGTCTCGCACCCAGGCGATGGTGGACCTTGTGCTCTACCTCATCTTCTTCTTCCCCGGCGTCACGGCCCTCATCTTCGCCGGGTGGAAATATGCCTCGCGCTCCTGGGGCTATGGCGAGGTGAGTGTCAACAGCCCGGCAGGGATTCCGATCTACCAGTTCAAAACGGCGATCGTGGCGGCCGGCATCCTGCTCTTCATCCAGGGCGTCGCCCAGGTCTTCCGCTGCATCTGCTGTATTCGTGACGGCGAGTGGATGGAGGCGGAGGAGGACGTCGAGGAAACGGAGGCGACCCTGATGAAGGGCCAGCAGCGCAAGACGGCCGGAGGCGAGGCATGACCGATCCTCAAGTCGCCCTGCTGATGCTGGGCCTTTTCATCTTCATCGTGTTTCTCGGATTTCCGATCGCCTTCACCCTGATGGCAATGGGCATCGGCTTCGGTTACTACGCTTATTTCGAGCCAAGCCGCATGTGGCGGGCCTTTAACCGTCTCGACGAGACCGCCAGCTGGTGGGACAGCACCAGCCTGTGGATCGAAGGTTTCTTCAGCAATCGTGTCTTCGACCTCTTCATCAACCAGACCTATACGGTGATGTCGAACGACGTTTTGACGGCTGTGCCGCTCTTCCTGTTCATGGGCTATATCGTTGAGCGCGCCAACATCGTCGATCGGCTGTTTTCGACGCTCAACATCGCCTCGAAGAACATTCCCGGCTCCATGGGGGTGGCGGCACTCATCACCTGCGCGCTCTTTGCTACGGCGACAGGCATCGTCGGAGCGGTTGTGACGCTGATGGGGCTGCTCGCGCTGCCCGCCATGCTGAAGGCGCGCTACGACCACTCCTTCGCCACCGGCATCATCTGCGCCGGCGGAACGCTCGGCATCCTGATCCCGCCTTCCATCATGCTGATCGTTTACGCGGCAGCGTCGGGCACTTCGATCGTGCGGCTTTATTCAGCGGCGCTGCTGCCGGGGCTGACGCTCGTCGGGCTCTATCTCGTCTACATTGTCGGCCGCTCGATCCTGCAGCCGAGCGCTGCGCCGAAGCCGACGGCGGACGAGGTGCCGGACGTGCCGTTCCTGAAGCTCGCGGTCATGATCGTGACGTCCTTCCTGCCGCTCGCGGTGCTCATCCTGGCCGTGCTCGGCTCCATTCTCTTCGGGCTTGCGACGCCGACGGAAGCGGCTGCAATCGGCGCTCTCGGCGGCATGGTGCTGGCTGTCGCCTATCGGGCGATGAGTTGGGAGCGGATGCGCCAAAGCGTCTACCTGACGGTCAGAACAACCGCCATGGTCTGCTGGCTCTTCGTCGGCTCCTACACCTTCTCGTCGGTCTTCTCCTATCTCGGCGGGGAGCAGGTGATCTCGGAGTTCGTACAGGGTCTGGATCTGACGCCGTTCCAGTTCCTGCTACTGGCGCAGTTCATCATCTTCCTGCTCGGCTGGCCGCTTGAATGGTCGGAGATCATCATCATCTTCGTGCCGATCTTCCTGCCGCTGCTCGACATGTTCGGCATCGACCCGCTGTTCTTCGGCATCCTGGTGGCGCTGAACCTGCAGACCTCGTTCCTGACGCCGCCGATGGCGATGTCGGCCTATTACTTGAAGGGAATTGCGCCGCCGGAGGTGCGGCTGACGCAGATCTTCAAAGGGGTCCTTCCCTTCGTGGCGATGGTCTTCATCAGCATGTCGTTGATGTACATGTTCCCGCAGATCGTGTTCTACCTGCCGGAGGTGTTCTATGGCCGCTGACGAAACTTTGCCCGCCGGTTCGACTGCGGCGAGCCTTGCCATCCAATTGGATCACCCTTCCGGTACTGCGTCTCCGGCGGAAAGGAGAACGGAATGAGAGACCGCGCCCTCGCGCTTTGCGGGTTCCTCGTGCTGTGCGGCTTCCTCGGCATTCTGCTCTGGAAGGTCCCGCGCATCGATCTCCTGATCGTCATCGGAGTGACCGTCGCCTTCGCCGGCTATGATCTCTTCTTCTACCATCGCCGTGACGACCACGGCTGACGGTCAGCCAAAGACGAAGAGGCCGATCAGGCCCGCCATACCGACGAAGATTCGCCACCAGGCGAACGGCGCAAAACCGCGGCTGGAGACGAAGTTCAGCAGTGACCGCACGACGAAAAGCGCGGTGACGAAGGCTGCGACGAAGCCGATGGCGATCACCGCGCCGTCGTCGAAGCTGATGGCGTCGCGGTTCTTGTAGAGATCGAGTGTGAAGGCGCCGAGCATCGTCGGCATGGCGAGAAAGAAGGAAAACTCGGCCGCCGAGCGCTTATCCGTGCCGAGCAACAAAGAGCCGACGATCGTCGCGCCAGAACGCGAGGTTCCCGGCACCATCGCCAGGCACTGGAACAGGCCGATCTTGAAGGCGAGAGAGAGCGGATAATCCGTCACGTCCGTGTAGCGCGGCTGCAGCGGCATGCGATCGACCAGCAGGAGAACGATGCCACCGAGAATGAGCACGACACACATCAGAGCCGGCGTTTCGAACAGGATCGTCTTGATGAAATCATGCGCCAGCGCACCGATCACGGCCGCCGGCAGGAAGGCCAAGAGCACGGCGAGGCCAAAGTGCCGCGCCTTGGGGCTTGTCGGAAGGTCGAGAGCGATGTCCAGCAGGCGGCGGAAATAGACCAGCAGGATGGCCAGAATGGCACCGAGCTGGATCAAAACCGCAAAGGTGTTGCCGGGAGATTCGAAGCCGAGAAAATGGCCTGCCAGAAGAACATGTGCCGTTGACGACACGGGTATGAACTCCGTCAGTCCCTCAATCAATCCGAGAACAAGAGCACTGACGATCGATGCTTCCGGCATTCTTTACCCTTTTCTTGATGGTCCGCAGGCTAGGCTGACGGAACCGGAGGTCGCAGCTTGCTTGCCTTGCCTCTTACCAAACCCATATAGCTGCGTTATTGCGTTCACGCCGCAGCGCAGCGACAATTTCTCTACACAGCATTTGTAAAGCTCACGTATCGATGCCCACGCTCTACCATCACCCGATGTCGTCCAGTTCGCGATTCGTCCGCCTTATCCTTTTGGAATATGGCTTTCAGACGGATCTCGTTGAGGAACAGCCATGGGAAAAGCGACGGGAGTTCCTGGCGCTCAATCCGGCTGCCACCCTGCCGGTCTACGTCGATGACAGTATGCGCGCACTGTGCGGGCCGGCTGTGCTGATGGAATTCCTCGACGAAACGCACGGCGTGCTGAAGCGCGACCGCCGGCTTCTGGCGGAGGACCCTTTCCAGCGGGCGGAAATCCGCCGCCTGACGGAATGGTTTCTGGCGAAGATGGAGAACGACGTTACCAAGCCGCTGGTGCGCGAGCGGGTCTACAAGCTGCAGATGACGGCAGCCCAGGGCGGCGGAGCGCCTGACTCCAAAGCCTTGCGAACCGCGCGCGCCAATGTCCGCCAGCACATGAAGTACCTCGCCTGGCTTGCCGGCTCGCGGCCATGGCTCGCCGGCGACCGATTGACTTATGCCGACCTTGCTGCCGCCGCCTCGGTTTCGGTGCTTGACTATCTGGGCGAAATCGAATGGGCTGAAACTCCAATCGCCAAGGACTGGTATCAGCGGCTGAAGTCGCGCCCCTCTTTCCGGCCACTTCTGGCCGAGCGGATCCGGGGCCTTACCCCGGTATCTCATTATGCGGACCTCGATTTCTGATCATGCGGCGGAGCGCACAGCGCCTGACCGCCGGCGGCAAGAAAAGCTGACTGCCTTCATCAAGGCGCAAGCAGCCGCGCAGGGCTTCGACCTCTGCCGCATTACTCATGCCGACAGTATTCCTGAAGCGTCCGGGCGTCTAGCAACCTATCTCGCCGACGGACATCACGGCACAATGGACTGGATGGAAGAAACGCGCGAGCGCCGCGGTGGGCCGCGGGCATTGTGGCCCGAGGTGCGGTCCGTCGTCATGTTCGGCCTGAACTATGGCCCGGATGAAGACCCGCGGGCGTTGCAGGCCAAGCGTAGCCATGGCGCCATTTCCGTCTATGCCCGCAATCGTGACTACCATGACGTCATCAAGGGGCGCCTGAAGGAGATCGCCACCCGTTTCGCCGCACGCGCCGGGGAGGACGTTAAGGTCTTCGTGGATACCGCACCGGTGATGGAAAAGCCGCTCGCCGAGGCGGCGGGTCTCGGCTGGCAAGGCAAGCACACGAACCTCTTGAGCCGGACCCACGGCTCCTGGCTCTTCCTCGGCAGCCTGTTCACCACCGCCGATCTCCTGCTGGACGAGCCGGAAGCGGACCATTGCGGCTCGTGCCGGGCCTGTCTCGATGCCTGCCCGACCGATGCCTTTCCGGCGCCCTACCGGCTGGATGCGCGGCGCTGCATCTCCTACCTGACCATCGAACACAAAGGCCCCATCGACCCGGACCTTCGACCGTTGATCGGCAACCGCATCTATGGCTGCGACGACTGCCTTGCCGCCTGTCCGTGGAACAAATTTGCTGTCAGCGCCTCGGAAATGAAACTCAAAGCGCGCGAGGACCTGAAGGAGCCAACGCTCTCTTTCCTGCTCTCGCTCGATGATGCTGCATTCCGAACCTTCTTCAGCGGCTCGCCGGTCAAACGCATCGGTCGTGATCGCTTTGTCCGCAATGTGCTGGTCGCTGCGGGCAATTCCTCGGATGCCACGCTGATCGAGCCGTGCCTGACGCTGTCCCGCGACCCGACACCTACGGTGCGAGGGATGGCGGTCTGGGCGTTGAAGCGATTGATGCGACCGGAGGAATTCGAGCGTTTTGCAGCGACGCGGCGCCAAGAGGATGATGCAGAGGTTCTGGAGGAATGGCGTTTGGCAGGAGTGGCGTGATGCAGATGATGATTTTCGGATGCGGCTATTCGGGCACCGCAATCGCCCGGTCCGCGGTTGGCATGGGTGCGGGTGTCGCCGGCACCACGCGGACCCTCGACAACGCGACCGCGCTTGCAGATGAGGGCGTCGCAGCCTTTGTCTTCGACGGGGCGACGATCACCGACGAACTCGCGACGGCGCTGGCTCAGGTGACGCATCTGGTTCAATCGATCCCGCCCCGTGCCCATGGCGATCCATTGCTGGCGCTGACAGGCGAATCCCTCCGTCAACTCTGCCCGAAGCTTCGGTGGATCGGCTACTTGTCGACCGTCGGCGTCTACGGCGACCAAGGTGGCGACTGGGTGGACGAGGAGGGCGAATGCTATCCTTCGCCCGGGCGGTCGCAGGAAAGAGTAGACGCTGAGAAGGCATGGCTGTCGCAGGGAGAGGGCATGGGCGTGCCGGTTGCGATCCTGCGGCTTGCCGGCATCTATGGCCCCGGCCGCAACGCTTTCGTCAACCTGGATAAGGGCACGGCCAAGCGCATCGTGAAGAAGGAGCAGGTCTTCAATCGGATCCGTGTGGAAGACATTGCTGCGGCGACGCTGTTTCTGGCGCAGGGCGGCCATTCAGGGATCTTCAACATCACCGACAATGAGCCGGCGCCCCCTCAGGACGTCATTGCCGAGGCCGCGCGGCTGATGGGTGTGGAGCCGCCGCCGGAGCAATCTTTCGAGACGGCCAACATGACGCCGATGGCGCGCTCCTTTTACGGCGCCAACAAGAGGGTCTCCAACCGCAAGATCCGCGAGTTGGGCTTCTCGTTCCGCTTCCCCCACTACCGCATGTCGCTGCAGCAGCTCTGGACCACCAGCGATTGGCGCGGGTAAGCGACAGCTCCGGGAGATGAAAATTCCATCCTCGGGCGCATTTTCTACATCTTCACCGTCCTCTTTGCCACAAAGGCGCCAAAATTTAGCGCGCGGAACGCGTTAACTTCATTTTGCAAGGAAATTATTTTCGCGAATTTCGTGATTAGGTGCGGTGGTGTGAGCCGCGGAAGCCTATTTCCACTTTCTCACTGAAATAGATCAATTTTTCTCATTTCTGCGCCAGGCGTTAAAAGTTCCATAGCTCAGTATGAAATCACAAATGTTACGGAGCGCAACATTCCGTTACCGAGTGGCGCACTTTTTTGCCAATTTTCGACCTGCTTAACCCGTCCCGCACGCCACGTGCAGCACCACTGAACGGGGACGACGGATATGAAAACCTTTCGACGCACCACTCTCGCCGCAGCCGCATTCGCTGCATTCGCTATGCTCGGCTCCACGTCAGCTCAGGCCGCTCCAGGTTGCGGTCACGCCTCCTGGTATGCGCTGACCTCCAAGACCGCTTCGGGCGAACGCATGAACCCGGCCAAGCTCACCGCTGCGCACCGTTCGCTGCCGTTTGGCACGAAGGTGAAGGTCACCAACAAGCGGAATGGCAAGAGCGTCGTCGTGCGCATCAACGATCGGGGGCCTTTCATCAAGGGTCGTATCATTGATGTGTCCAAGGCTGCCGCCCAGAACATCGGCATGGTCCGCTCCGGCACCGCCCAGGTCTGCTATCAAATCGTCGACTCCGGGAACCAAAAGGTTGCAGGCCGGGGCCTGAAGGACGGCTGAGCCGCCCAAAGCATCGCTTGCTCTTGAGAAATATCCCCGTTAGGACCCGCTCGAACGGGTTCAACCGAGACGGAGAGCGACATGCGACTGGGCGGACGGCTGAGCGGAGCCATTGATGTTCTGACCGACATCGAGGAGCGCAGGCGTCCCGTCGCAGACGCTCTGAAGGACTGGGGACTGGCCCATCGTTTTGCCGGCTCCGGCGATCGCGCCGCCATCGGCAACATCGTCTACGATGCGCTTCGCATGCGCCTTTCGCACGCCTGGCTGATGAACGACGCCAGTCCCACAGCTCTCGCCTATGCAGTTCTCCTTCGACAGTGGGGTTTTTCGCCCGACGCACTCGCCGCAGAACTTGAAGGCGACCGGTTCGCACCGCCGCCGCTGTCGGAGGAGAACCTGGCGGCGTTCTCCTCCAGACGCCTCGAAGATGCGCCGCTTCACGTGCAGGGCGATATTCCGAACTGGATCCAGCCATCCCTCGAAGCTGCTTTCGGCGACGGATGGCTCACGGAAGCCAAGGCGCTGGCAGAACGCCCAACCCTCGACCTGCGGGCCAACACGCTGAAGGCGTCGCGCGACAAGGTCGTGAAGGCGCTGGAGCGATCCGGTGCCGCGCCGGCGCCAATCGCGCGGTATGGTGTGCGTATCCCCGCCGGAGACGGTGCGTCGAGACTTCCGAACGTCACCGCCGAGCTTTCCTTCCAGAAGGGCTGGTTCGAGGTCCAGGACGAAGGCTCACAGATCGTCGCCGATCTCGCTCATCCGCAGGAGCATGACCAGGTGCTGGATTTCTGCGCCGGTGGTGGTGGCAAGACGCTTGCCATGGCGGCGGCAATGAACAACAAGGGCCAGGTGCACGCCTATGACGCCGACCGGAAGCGGCTGGCACCGATCATCGAGCGCCTTCGCCGTGCGGGCACGCGAAACGTTCAGGTACATGACGATGTGCGGCAGTTGGATGCGCTGAAGGAGAAGCTGGACGTGGTGCTGGTGGATGCTCCCTGCACCGGAACCGGCACCTGGCGGCGGCGACCGGATACGAAGTGGCGGCTGACCCAGAAGAACCTCGACGAGCGCGTCGCCCAGCAGCAGGAGGCGCTGACGGGGGCGGCCGCCTTCGTCAAGCCAAGCGGCAGCCTTGTCTATATCACTTGTTCGGTCCTGCCTGAGGAGAACGACCGCCAGATGGAGCGCTTCTGCAGTGAAAACCCGCAGTTTTCGCCGGAGCCTGTCTTGGAAACCTGGACCAGTCTTTCTGGAAATGGAGCTCCCCGTCCGGTCACCCGCGACGGCCGCTCTGTGACCCTGACCCCTGCCAGCACCGGCACCGACGGCTTCTTCTTCTGCCGCCTGCGGAAGGCACCTCAGTGAATTGACGATCTTCAAGTCCATGTGGTCGTTTCAAACTTTTTCTAAACTAGAATATTTGACACAAGTTTTTACATGGGTCATTCAGGGGCTGTGCAGCCGAGGGATGAGGCTGCCGAAGGAGGGACAATGATCCGCAAGACACTGCTTGGCGCAACAATCGCGCTTCTGGCCGCCTCCGCGGCTTTCCCCGTGACCGCTGCCGCAGCCACTGAGCCGGCTGCCGTTGTCGAACATTATGCCGACTTGGCGCACGCCAAGTACGAAGACGCGCTGAGCACCGCCAAGGCTCTGGATGCGGCGATCGATGCGCTGATCAAGAGCCCGAGCGAAGAAACACTTAAGGCCGCGCGGGGAGCGTGGATCGCCGCGCGCGTTCCCTATCAACAGACGGAAGTCTATCGCTTCGGCAACCCCATCGTTGACGAATGGGAAGGCCGGGTAAACGCGTGGCCGCTCGATGAAGGTCTGATCGACCATGTCGACGCCTCATACGGCACCGAAAGCGACAGCAATGCGCTCTACGTCGCAAACGTGATCGCCAACCCCAGCCTCAACGTCAACGGCGAAGAAATCGACGCCAGCAACATCAACCCCGACCTGCTGCGCAGCCTGCACGAGGCGGGTGAGATCGAGGCAAATGTAGCGACCGGCTACCACGCGATCGAGTTCCTTCTCTGGGGCCAGGATCTGAACGGTACGGACGCGGGCGCCGGCAACCGTGCCTATACCGAGTTTGACACATCCAATTGCACCAACGGCAATTGCGACCGCCGCGCCGCCTATCTCAAGGCCGCCTCTGAACTGCTGGTCTCGGATCTCGAAGAGATGGTTGCCGCCTGGGCGCCGGAAGGCGATGCGGCCAAGGCCGTCACTTCCGATCCGCAGGCAGGTGTTCGCGCAATCCTGACCGGCATGGGTTCGCTTTCTTACGGGGAACTTGCCGGCGAGCGCATGAAGCTCGGCCTTCTCCTGCACGATCCGGAAGAAGAGCACGACTGCTTCTCCGACAACACGCATGCCTCGCACCTCAACGACGCGATCGGCATTCAGTCGGCCTACACGGGCGAGTACACCCGCGTCGATGGCACGAAGATGACGGGCCCATCGGTGTCCGATTTGGTTGCCGAGAAGGATGCAGCCCTCGACAGGGAAGTGAAGGGCAAGCTGGACGCGACTCTTTCCGCCATGAATGCGATGGCGGAGCGTGCCGCAGGCGGTGAGGCCTACGACCAGATGATCGGCGAAGGCAATGCGGAAGGCAATGCCGCCGTTCAGGCTGCCATTGACGGCCTCATCGATCAGACCCGTTCCTTCGAACGTGTGATTGCATCGCTGGATCTTGGCGCAATCGAGCTTGAAGGTTCCGACAGCCTCGATAATCCTGACGCTGTATTTCAATAAGACCTGAGGGAGCCGCAGACCCACTGCGGCTCGACATCCATGAGAGCGCCCAAACACACCATCTTTTTCCTGCCGGTTCTTTCGGGCGCTCTCCTTCTGACTCCGCTGATGGCGATCGGCGAGAGCCCGAGCTTCCCAACCGAACGCACAGACCTTTCGCCGAAGGACAAGAAGCGGGTCGTCGGTGTCACGCGACCGACGCAGAACTTCTCCAAGGCCGAGAACTTCGAGACGATGCAAGGCGGTTCAGCAACCTCGAAGGCGATCGTCAACGGGGACGCCTTCTCGCATTTCTCCGCCAACATCACCTTCGCCGAAGAAGAGACCTTCAAACTCGGCAACGCGCTTTTCCGCAAGCTTTGGGTCTCGTCGCCTTCCTCGACACAGGCCTCCGATGGGCTCGGGCCACTGTTCAATGCCCGCGCCTGCCAGAGCTGCCATCTGAAGGACGGGCGCGGCCACCCGCCGGAAGGAACCGCTGACGACACCTCCATGTTCCTGCGCCTTGCACGCGATGCTCGGGATGCGAAGGAGCAGCAAATCCTTGCCCGCCACGAGGCGCTGAACTTCCCTGACGTGACCTATGGCAAGCAGCTTCAGGAATTGGCCGTTCCGGGCCTTGCGTCGGAAGGCACGATGAAGATCGCCTATGAAGATGTGCCGGTCACGCTCGGAGATGGCGAGGTCGTGTCGCTGCGCAGGCCCACCTATTCCGTCGAAGGCTTGAAGTATGGCCCACTAGAGCCGGACGTCACGCTGTCGCCGCGGGTTGCGCCCCCGATGATCGGCATGGGCATGATCCAGGCGATCCATGAGGCAGACATCCTGGCAAAGGCCGATCCTGATGATGCCGACGGCGACGGCATCTCTGGCAAGGCCTCGCTCGTGCGGGATCACCGCACCCGGGAACTGAAGCTAGG
Organism: Pseudorhizobium tarimense; assembly: GCF_022968135.1. Taxonomy (GTDB): domain Bacteria; phylum Pseudomonadota; class Alphaproteobacteria; order Rhizobiales; family Rhizobiaceae; genus Neorhizobium; species Neorhizobium tarimense. Next base: position 33,612 of record NZ_JALJRA010000013.1, on the reverse strand, counting down.
GCGCTTCGGCTACAAGGCCGAAAATGCCACCATTCGCGACCAGTCGGCATCGGCCTTCGTCGGCGACATGGGGATATCCAATCCGGATGCACCCTTCAATCAGGGCGACTGCACGAGCAGCCAGCAGGCGTGTCTCGACCGCCCGACAGGCGTGCAGGAGCGCCTCGGCGCGACGGAAGCGCCCGACCCGGTGCTCGAACTGGTAACCTTCTACTCGGAGAACCTTGCGGTACCTGCCCGCCGCGATCCCGGTGACCCAAAGGTGCTGAAGGGCAAGGAGCTGTTCTACCAGTCGGGCTGTGTCTCCTGCCACACGCCGAAATTCGTCACGCGTCGGGATGCAGAAAACAAAGCGCATGCCTTCCAGCTGGTCTGGCCCTATTCCGACTTCCTGCTGCACGACATGGGCGAAGGACTGGCGGACGGGCAACGGGTCGGTGTCGCCGACGGGCGGGAATGGCGCACGCAACCACTCTGGGGGATTGGCCTCACCGAAACCGTGAACGAACACACCTTCTTCCTGCACGACGGCCGCGCCCGCAATCTCACTGAAGCCATCCTCTGGCACGAGGGCGAGGCCCAGGCGGCGCGCGACGCCTTCGCATCGCTCGACCGGGACGACCGCATCGCCCTCATTGCATTCCTGGAGTCGCTGTAATGCTGAAAATCCTGATCGGCGCAGGCCTTGCCGCCATGCTGACATCCGCTGCAGTATACGCGCAGGAAGAGACCCTGCTGCCAGAAATGCCGGAGGACGCCGAGATCCACCGCGCGATCGTCAAGGCCGTCGACGACTTCATCCGGCCTGGCTACCGAGAATTCCACTCCACCGCCGGCGCCCTAGCGCAAGAAATGGATGCACTTTGCGAAAACCCCTCCAAAGCTGCGCTTGCTGAAACGCGTGAAGCTTTCACAGCGGCCGCCAAGGCCTGGGCAAAGATCGAGATTGTCCGCACCGGACCGGCGATCCAAGAGAACCACTTCGAACGGATCCTCTTCTATCCCGACCGCAAGAGTACCGGTCTGAAGCAGGTACAGGCACTGCTGGCAAAGCCGGACGAGAGCGTGGTTACACCGAACAGCCTGTCCGGCAAGAGCGTCGCCATACAGGGCTTCGGCGCACTGGAGTTCGTGCTGGCCGGCACCGGCTCGGAGGAACTGGCCAAGGCGCCTGCGACCTTCCGCTGCCACTATGGTCGCGCCGTCGCCCATAATGTCGAGCAGGTCGCTGCGGAACTGGAGCGGCTGTGGGAAGACCCGGAAGGAATCCAGCAGGACTGGAAGGAGCCCGGGCCGCACAATCCGCTGTTTCGAACCCAACAGGAAGCATTGACGGCGCTGCTCGGCATCCTCGTGCATGGTGCAGAGATGGTGCGCGACCAGCGGATCGAGACCTTCTACAAGGGCGAGGACAGCGTCGCGTTTCCAAAGCAGGCAATCTTTTGGCGCTCCGGCAACACGTGGACAATGGTAGAGGGCAATCTCCAAGGCCTGCGGGATCTTCTTCACGTGTCCGACATGGCCACGCTTCTGCCGGAGGACCAGACGTCCATCGTGGCGTCCGCCGACTTCGTGCTGAAGTCTATGCTGCGCGTCAGCGCAGAGATGAACAGCTACATCGAGGCGGCGGTTGCCGATGAGGCGCAGCGCCAGAAGCTCGACTTCCTGCTCCTCAACGGGCGCGACCTGATCACCCGGCTGAACGACCACTACGGCGGCGCGATTGGCCTGACCTCCGGCTTCTCCTTTTCCGACGGGGACTGACCATGACCTGGCGGAGCGGATTGATCGACCGCCGCAGCTTCATGAAGGCCGCCGGCATCACCTTTGCCGCGGCACTCTCGCCGCAATCGCTGCGGGCTCTCGAGCTGACCGATGCCGTCTATGCGTCCGGCTTCCGCGCCGCGGATGGCTCGTTCGGCATCGCAACCGTCTCCGAGCGCGGCGAGATCGTCGACCGGGTCGCCCTGCCCGCCCGTGCCCATGGAATGGCCTTCTGCCCCTCCTCCGGTCATGTCATTGCCTTCGCGCGTCGCCCCGGCACGTTTGCGGTAGCTTTCCGCGCCGACCGCGCCACCGAGCCGGCGATGATCGCGGCGCCCGAAGGGAGGCACTTCTACGGCCATGGCGCCTTCTCGCCAGACGGTCGCTTCCTCTACGCAAGCGAGAATGACTTCGACGGCAATCGCGGTATGATCGGCCGCTATGATGCGAAGGACGGTTTCGCCCGGATCGGCGAGTTCGATGCCCAGGGGATCGGCACGCACGACATGACCGTCTCGGAAGACGGCGCCATGCTCGTCGTCGCCAATGGCGGCATCGAGACGCATCCGGACTTCGGCCGCACCAAGCTCAACATCGACCGCATGGAGCCGTCGCTTGTGCTTCTCGATGCCAGAGATGGGCGCCTGATCCAGAAGCATACTCTGCCGTCCTCATTGCGGCAGCTTTCCACCCGGCACCTGGCCGTCGGCGACGATGAACAGATGTGGTTTGCGGGCCAGTGGGAAGGAGCGCGGAATGCCTCCCCGCCGCTGGTCGGCCACTTGAGGCGCGGCGAGGACATCGCGCTCGTGACCTTGCCGGAGCGGGTGACGGAAGGACTGGCCAATTATGTCGGGGCGATCGCCGTCAATCGCCGCGAAGGCATCATTGGCCTGACCTCTCCCAAGGGTGGCTCAGCCGTGACGCTTGATGCCAAGACGGGAGCCGTTTTGCGCGAGGAGCGGGTCGCGGATGCCGCCGGGGTGGCACCGGCCGCGGAAGGGGTGGCCGTCTCCTCCTATCGCGGGCGCTTCAACGACACCGTGAGCCACGTCGCCTGGGACCAGCACATCATCCGGCTGGCATAACGGTCTGGAAGGCGCGCACGGCTGCGCTAGATGGATCGGCATGAAACGCGCCCTCACCTATATCCTCTTCATCGCCCTCGTCGTTGGGTTCGGGGCCCTCAGCGGCGTCAGCAAATGCCGGGAGAGTGGTACCAGACGCTGGAGAAACCGTCCTTCCAGCCGCCGCCTTGGCTCTTCGGCCCAGTCTGGACGACGCTCTACGTGCTGATCGCCATCGCCGGGGCAAGAACCTGGCTTGCCGCTCCCGCCTCGGGTCGCATGCAGGTCTGGTTCGGACAGATGGCTCTCAACTTCCTCTGGTCCCCCGCCTTCTTCGGCGCCGAGAGCCCCGTTCTGGGGCTTGTCGTCATCGCGCCGTTGCTTGTGGCGATCATACTCTTCATCAGGATGAGCTGGAGCCCAGACCGGGTCAGTGCATGGCTGTTTCTGCCCTATCTGGCCTGGGTCGGCTTTGCGACGCTGCTCAATCTGTCGATTGTCTTGCTAAACTGACTCCGCCATTTTCCGCAGCTTGTCGAACGGCCGGCAGCGTGCCAGTTTCGCCCCGCGAAAACGGATGCCGAAATGACTGACGACAGCGACTTTGGTGAGCGGATCCGGCAAAGCTTCGGCCGGCAGGGCACGATGGCGATGATCGGGGCCGAGCTGACCCGCATCGAGCCGGCCATGGTGCAGATCGAGCTGCCGTTCGATCCGAAGCTGACGCAGCAGCATGGCCTTCTCCATGCCGGGATCATCTCGGCCGCACTGGAAACCGCCTGCACCTGTGCCGCCTATGCCAAGGTTGATCCTGAGGTTTCACTTCTGACCATCGAGTTCAAGGTCAACCTAATGTCGCCCGGACGCGGCGAGCGCTTCCTTTTCCGCGGCGAGATCACCAAGCCCGGCTCCACCATCATCGTCGCCGATGGGCGTGCCTATGCCATCTCGGATGGTCCCGCCAAGCTGATCGCCTCCATGACCTCCACCATGATGGTCATCCGGGGTCGGGAGGACATCGTCGGATGAAATTCGAAGTGAAGCAGGCAGGTGGCAGATCGATCCTCTTCGTCATGGCTGTCGATGCCGAGTATGGTGAGCACCTGCGCCGGCGGATCGTTCCGCTGATGACCGGTGTCGGGCCAGTCGAAGCAGCCGTCGTTCTCACGCATGCGCTGACGAGACTGGAAGCGGAAGCTTCGCTGCCGGATCTTATCGTCTCTCTCGGATCGGCCGGCTCGCGCAGCCTCGAGCAGACGGAGGTCTATCAGGTGTCGTCGGTCGCCTACCGGGACATGGACGCCTCGCCGCTCGGCTTTGAAAAGGGCCGCACGCCTTTCCTGGACTACCCGGCAGTCATCGACCTGCCCCACTGCATCCCGGACGTTCCAGCAGCCTCGCTTTCGACAGGCGCCAACATCGTCTCCGGCGCCGCTTACGATCTGGTCGAGGCAGACATGGTGGACATGGAAACCTTCGCCTTTCTGCGCAGCTGCCAGTTGTTCCGCCTGCCGCTGATCGGACTGCGCGGCATCTCCGACGGCAAGGAAGAGCTCAAGCATGTCGGCAGCTGGACCGCATACCTGCACGTCATCGACGAGAAGCTGGCGCGTAGCGTCGACCGTCTTTTCGCTGCGCTGGAAACCGGCGAATTGGCTGTTTGACACAGTTGCACAAAGCGCGCGTTTTCACTAAAGGCTCGACATGACCCAGATAGCCCATCCCGACAGCATCCTCATCATCGATTTCGGCAGCCAGGTAACGCAACTGATCGCGCGCCGCATCCGCGAAGCCGGTGTCTACTGCGAGATCCACCCGTTTCAGAACGCCGCCGGCGCCTTCGAGAAGATGCAGCCGAAGGGCGTGATCTTTTCCGGGGGGCCGGCCTCCGTCACGGCTGAAGGCAGCCCGCGGGCGCCGCAAGCGGTGTTCGACTCGGGCGTGCCGATCCTCGGCATCTGCTATGGGCAGCAGACGCTCTGCACCCAACTCGGCGGCGTCGTCGAGGGCGGCCATGCGGCGGAATTCGGCCGTGCGGACCTGGAAGTGAAGGCGGCAAGCCCGCTGTTCGACGGCTTCTGGGAAGTCGGCGGGCGCTATCCCGTGTGGATGAGCCACGGCGACCGGGTCACAAAGCTGCCCGAGGGCTTTGAAGTCATCGCGACGTCGGAGAACGCGCCCTTCGCCATCGCCGCGGACGAGAGGCGCCACTACTACACCACCATGTTCCACCCGGAAGTGGTGCATACGCCGGATGGCGCAAAGCTCCTATCCAACTTCGTGCGCAAGATCGTCGGACTGAGATCCGACTGGACGATGGCCGCCTATCGCGCCGAGATGATCCGCAAGATCAAGGAGCAGGTCGGCTCCGAGCGCGTCATCTGCGGCCTGTCGGGCGGCGTCGACTCCTCCGTCGCGGCCGTGCTGATCCACGAGGCGATCGGCGACCAGCTGACCTGCATCTATGTCGACCACGGCCTGATGCGCCAGGGCGAGAGCGAGCAGGTCGTCGGGATGTTCCGCGACAACTACAACATCCCGCTCGTTCACGTGGACGCATCGGACCTGTTCCTCACCGAACTTGCCGGCGTCACCGACCCCGAGATCAAGCGCAAGACGATCGGCCGCCTGTTCATCGAGGTCTTCGATGCGGAAGCCACCAAGATTGCCGAAGACGGCAAGGGCGCGCCGAAATTCCTCGCGCAGGGAACGCTCTATCCGGACGTCATTGAAAGCGTCTCCTTCTCCGGCGGTCCTTCGGTCACCATCAAGAGCCATCACAATGTCGGCGGCCTGCCCGAGCGCATGAACATGCAGCTCGTCGAACCGCTGCGGGAGCTCTTCAAGGACGAGGTGCGTGCGCTCGGCCGCGAGCTCGGCCTGCCGGAAAGCTTCATCGGACGCCACCCCTTCCCTGGCCCGGGTCTCGCCATTCGCTGCCCAGGCGCCGTTACCCGCGAGAAGCTCGACATCCTGCGCAAGGCCGATGCCATCTATCTCGAGGAGATACGCAAGGCCGGCCTCTACGACACGATCTGGCAGGCTTTTGCCGTGCTGCTTCCGGTCCAGACGGTTGGTGTCATGGGCGACTACCGCACCTATGACTTCGTCTGTGCCCTGCGCGCCGTCACCTCGGTCGACGGCATGACAGCGGACTTCTACCCCTACGACATGAACTTCCTCGGCCGCACCGCCACCCGTATTATAAACGAGGTGCGCGGCATCAACCGGGTGGTCTATGACGTGACCAGCAAGCCACCCGGTACGATCGAGTGGGAATGATTTTGACCTATCCAAACGCCGCCAATTTCACGCCATAGCCCTCCATAAGACACTGAAACAGTTCAATAAATCCTACGTCTTCTATCGCTGTCTATCGCGGGGCAAGCCTCGTGATAGACGGTATGGCTGACGGTATGGCGACTCTTGTCGCATTGGTAGAATACATATACCGTCACGGCTTAGAGAGCTTGTGACGGTATTTTTTAGGCGTCATGACCTTGATACAAAAGGGAATTTCGCCATTCAGGAAGGCCAATTTTGGCCTGACGGTATATTTGAGGGCTCTCTCGCGTTTTCTGAGCGATCTCGGAGGGTCCAATGCTGACTGATGCGCCAAAGCTAAAGAAGCTGAGAAAGAACGAGCTGGCCGCAAACGCGATCGAAAGGCCGAAGACGATCTGGATCAGCTTGCGGAAACCGCCCGACGTGTCGCCGAAGGCGAGCGCAAGGCCGGTCGCGATGATGATGATGACGGCGATGATCTTGGCGACCGGGCCTTCGATCGACTGGAGGATTTTCTGGAGCGGTGCTTCCCACGGCATCGAGGAGCCGGAGGCATGGGCGGCCGGGGCGAGGACGAGACTGACGTAAGCGAAGACGGCGGCGGTCGCGATCGTGCGACGCACGCGCAGGGCGGCGCGGATCATGAAGGGTCTCCTATGCTGGGGGTGGCTTGGGTGATGCGATAGTCGCCGTCCGGGCCGATCCCTTCGACGCGGGCGAGTTCGGTGAGCCGGCGCGCGGAGCCGCGGCCGGAGAGGACAGCCACGAGGTCGATCGTCTCGGCGATCAGGGCGCGCGGAACGGTGACGACAGCTTCCTGAATGAGCTGTTCGAGACGACGCAGCGCGCCGATGCCGGTCCCTGCGTGGATCGTGCCGATGCCGCCGGGGTGGCCGGTGCCCCACGCCTTCAGGAGGTCGAGCGCTTCAGCGCCGCGCACCTCGCCGATGGGGATGCGGTCGGGGCGCAGGCGCAAGCTGGAGCGGACGAGATCGGAGAGCGTGGCCACCCCGTCTTTCGTCCGCATCGTGACGAGGTTCGGCGCGGCGCATTGCAGCTCGCGGGTATCCTCGATGATGACGACGCGATCCTGCGTCTTCGCCACCTCGGCGAGCAGCGCATTGGTCAGCGTCGTCTTGCCGGTGGAGGTGCCGCCCGCGACGAGGATGTTGGCGCGGGCCGCGACGGCTTTGCGCAGGGTCGCGGCCTGATCGGCGGCCATGATGCCGGCGTGCACATAGTCGCCGAGCGTGAAGACCGCGATGGCGGGTTTGCGGATGGCGAAGGCCGGTGCGGCGACGACGGGCGGAAGCAGGCCCTCGAACCGCTCGCCAGTCTCGGGCAGTTCGGCCGAGACACGCGGGCTCCGGGCGTGAACCACCGCGCCGACGTGATGGGCGACCAGGCGCACGATGCGTTCGCCGTCTGCGGGGGACAACAGCTCGCCGGTGTCGGCCAGCCCTTCGGACAGCCGGTCCACCCAGATCCGGCCATCCGGGTTCAACATCACCTCGACGATGCCGGGGTCTTCGAGAAACCGCGATATGGCCGGACCCAGCGCTGTGCGCAGCATCCGCGCGCCGCGTGCGATGGCTTCCGGTTTTTGATAGCTGGCAGTCATATCGGCCCCGTTTCTCCACGAGGCGCCACAGACGGTCTCGGGATCAGGGTTGATTAAAAGAGCCGGAAATCAGGCCGATTTAACAAGTATCGAATGCCATGCGGGGTTCGGCGGCCATCGGCGGTGAATAGGATAGGCCACTCCACAGAGGGGAGGAACGGAGACCCGACAGCTCTCACTCTCGCTAGTCAGAAACCTGTTTCTCGGCGGTCGCAGAAGTCCTCCGGCTTGATCGCGATTTCACGACACAGCACTGCGACAACAACTTCCCTAGAACTTCACGGGAGCGGTTGGCGTAACACTTACGAATCGCACGACAACTCCGGTCTTCTCCTGTGGAAGGCGGCCAGCGATCCGAGGAGCGTGCCGGACTTGACAAATTGCCTTCGACCCCGTACCTAACCATTAGGTTAAGTAACCAAATGGTTTTGTTGAGCATGGCGACCGATCCGCTCGGCCTCACCTTCTCGGCGCTCGCCGATCCCACCCGGCGAGCCATTGTTGCCCGTCTCGCGCAGGGCGAAGCGACCGTGTCGCAACTTGCGGAGCCGTTCGACATGAGCAGCCCCGCTGTTTCCAAGCATCTGAAGGTGCTGGAGCGGGCTGGGCTGGTGGAGAAGGGACGCGAGGCGCAGTTCCGTCCGCGCAGACTGAAGCCCGAGCCGCTGCGCGATCTCTCAGGTTGGTTGGAGAGCTATCGCCAGTTCTGGGACGCGAAGTTTGACAGTCTCGACGCCTACCTCAAGGAAATCCAGAACAAGGATACTCCTCAATGAACGCATCGAACAAAGCGGCGATTGCGCGACCTGAACTGACGATCAAGCGCATCTTCGATGCGCCGAAGGAACTCGTCTTCGACTGCTGGACCCAGGAGAAGCACATGGCAAAATGGCTCTTTCCCAAGGACTTCACCTTGCCATTCTCGCAGAGCGACGTCCGTGCTGGAGGCTCCTACCGCTCCTGCCTGCGCGCGCCTGACGGGACGGACCATTGGCTGGGCGGGACTTATCGGGAGCTAACGCCGCACGACCGCATCGTCTTTACCCACGCCTGGCAGGATGAAGCCGGCAATGCAGATCACGAGACGGTCGTCACGATCACGCTCAAAGATCTTGGCGACGGCCGCACGCAGCTCACGTTCCACCAGGAGTTCTTCCTTTCGGAAGCCTCGCGTGACGGCCATGCCGAGGGTTGGAAAGAGGTCCTCGACAATCTCGAAAGGTATCTGGCGCCATGAAACTCTATCTCACGCCCGGGGCATGCAGCCTCGCTGATCACATTGCCCTGACGGAGGCCGGCATCGACGTCGAGACCATCAAGGTGGATTTGCAAACGCGGCGCACCGAGCACGGCGATGATTTCGTGGCCATCAATCCGAAAGGTTACGTGCCAGCGTTGGTGTTCGACGACGGCGAGATGCTGACCGAGAACGTGGCGATCATGGACTGGATCGCGGGAGAGACACCGCACCTTGCGCCTAAGGGTCGGCTCGGACGATCGCGCAATATCGAGATGCTGGCCTTCCTCGCCACCGAAATCCACCGACCGTTCATGCGCTTGATGTTCTCGCCGGCGAAGGCCGAGCAACAGGCAGCGCGACAGGCGATCATCGAACGGCTGGCGCTCATCGCGGAGGGGCTGGACGGCATCTATCTCTTTGGTGACGCGTTCACCACTGCCGATGCCCTTTGTTACGTCATGGTCCGCTGGGCGCGCGATTCAGGCTTCGAGCTTCCGGATAGGCTGACCGCCTATGCCGAGCGTATCGAGGCGCGGCCGGCCGTCCAAAAGACGCTTAGGACAGAGGGTTTGGCTTAATCCCTGGCGAACCACTCTCGACTAGAGCGACTCCGCCTCCTTCATGAGCGGCTGCAAGAAGGCCAACGAGACGCTACTCCCGGTGGGTAGTTCGTCCGTTGCCGTCTGGTGCAGCCTCGACGGAACCATCAATGTCGCGCGACAGCTCTTTGAGGAGCCTGTCGCCGGTCGCCAGTCGCTTGCCGAGCGATTGCAAGAAGCCGTCGAAACGCTCCGCGCCCTTGGCGCGCGCCGATGCTTGTGCATTGTCGGAAAGTGGCGGCGTGAAGATCAGCCAGTAGCGAACGAACAGCGGACATTGCGCTGCGGCTTGGCCCCCTCGCTGACAGCACGATGAAATTGCGCGCGCTTGGAACAAGCCGGCGTGTCCTCGTCGGCTCGCCCGAATATCTCGCACGGCATCGGCGACCGAGGATGCCCGACCTCGCGACGTTGGATGGCATCCGAATGTCGAACATAGCCGGGGCCGACACCCTTTCGCTGGAAGGACCAAACGGCGAAAGCCAGGCCGTGCCCTTCGGCGGACGCCTCCGAGTCGATCATGGGCTGGCCGCACGAGAAGCCTACCTCGCAGGGCGCGGTATCGGCCCAGCACACCTTTGGTTGGTTGACGATCTGCTTTCCGATGGGCAGCTCGAAACGATCCTGCCGGACTACGCGCCGCCGCCCGTGCCACTCAACATGCTTATCGTGCCGGAACGGGCTAACATTACGCGTGTCAGGCTGATGGTGGAGTTTTTGGCCGAAGCGGTAGCCGACATTCCCGGCATAGAAAGGACGACCACCCCCATAAGAATCTGACGAGTAGTTCCACTTCAATGGCCCACTCGTCGCAGAACTTGCGATGGCAAACGTCTGGATCAGCGATGCCAGGCGAATGCGCGACCCGGGTGAGGTCGGCAACCCCCAAGGACGAACATTGATCAGTGCTGATCGTCGCCCCCGCATCGCTTAGATCACCACGTTCAATTCGTGTGGCGCCCATAGACAGCTAGTCGCACCAATAGGACCGCTGCGATGATGGCGGCGGCAACATTGTAGCTCATGCCAGAGACGAAGGCGGTGGCGTAGCGCGCGGCCTGTCCTTCCGATCCTGCCCCGAGCGTCGCACCGAACAGGATACCGACCGCCGCCACACCGAGCGCCGCGCCAACCTGCTGGAGTGTGGAAATGACACCAGAGGCCATGCCAGCCTGTCGTTCCTCCACGAAGCCAAGCACGAGGTTGAGCAGCGGCGTCATGATCATCGCCTGCGCTCCCCCGATGACGATCAGTGCCGGAATGAGGTGTACCACCACCAGGTCGGCCCCGGCGATCCAGACCTGTCCGATCAGCACTCCAAACGAAATCGCGTAAACCAGCGCGCCCATGGCGATGGCAGGCGTCCCGAAGTGTGCGACGAGGCGCGGCGCGCTCAAGGAGAGGATCACGAAGGCGATGGAGCACGGCACGAAGACGATGCCAGCATCGAACGGACTCAGCCCGAACCCCGTCTGCACCAGAAGCGCGAAGCAGAGGAAGAAGGACGAGGCCGTCGAATGGATCAGCAGCACCAGCAACCCGCCTTGCGCAAAGCGCGGCTGTCGCATCAGCGCCATGTCCACTAAAGGCTGATGGCCAGCTCTGCTGCGACGCTCCTGATGGCGGTAGAAGGCAACAAGCAGGATTGCGGCTCCGGCAAGCGACAGGAAGCTCCAGAGCTGCCAGCCATGGGTCGGGGCTTCTACCAGCGGCACGAGAAGGAGTGTTAGCCCGAAGCTGACCAAGGCCACGCCGGGCCAGTCGAGTGTAGGGCGTTCGGGCGCAATCGTTTCGGGGATGAACCGCGCCATGGCAATCGCGAAAATGCCGATCGGCACGTTGATCAGGAAGATCGTGCGCCAACCGAGATCGAACAGGTTCGCCTCGACCAGAAACCCGCCGAGGATTTGCCCGGCGATGGCGGCAAGGCCGAGCGTCATGCCAAGGAAGCCGAAGGCACGGCGGCCGTTGTCGCCAGAGAAGTTCACGCGGATGGAGGCATAGACCTGCGGGAAGAGCAGCGCGGCCGCCAATCCCTGCAACACGCGTGCGCCGATTAGGATTTCCACGGTCGGGGCTACACCACAAAGAAGCGAGGCCGCCGTAAAAGCAGCCATGCCGAGAATGAACAGCCGCCGCCGTCCATAGAGATCGCCAAGCCGGCCGCCGGTGACGAGCAGCACACCAAAGGCCAGCTCGTAGCCCGCGACGATGAACCCGATCTGCGACAGGCTCGCCCCCAGCTCGGCCTGCATCGAGGGGATCGCGACATTGACTACGAAAAGGTCGAAGATTGTCACGAACCCGGCCAGCAACAGGACGGACAGACCAAGCCAGGGCGGGCGGTGGGTCGTATCGGTAGGTGACGGGGGAAGCGTATCGGCTGTGCAGGTATCGGAACTCATTGGGCGTCCTTTTGTGTTGACGCACCACCGATTCCATAGCCATTATCCTTTTACAATTTAACCAATTATGCTGTTGCTTCTTGTAATAGGTAGACCCGTGCGCACCCTTGAACGAACCCGCCCCGAGCTTGCCGAATTCCTGCGCACGCGACGCGAGCGGCTGTTGCCGCAAGATGTCGGCCTGCCGACCGCCAAGCGCCGGCGCACGCCGGGGCTGCGGCGTGAGGAAGTCGCGGCCCTCGCAGGTGTCGGATTGACTTGGTATACGTGGCTTGAGCAGGGCCGCGAGATCGGGGTTTCCGCCGACTTCCTCGACAATCTCGCGCGTGTCCTCAAGCTCGATGCGGCGGAACGCCGGCACCTGTTCATGCTCGCCCATGAGCGTCCGCCGGCGGAACCCGGCAAGACGTTCTGCATCGTTCCCTCGCTGGCCTCCCGATTGGTGGAAGACCTTGCGCCCCACGCCGCCTATATCATCAACCTGCGCTGGGACGTGCTGGCTTTCAACGGACCAGCCGACCGTCTGTTTAGGTTTGGCAGGCATGACCCCGGCCACCGCAATCTGCTTTGGGCGTTGTTCACCGACCCCGAATTGCGGGAAGCCTTTGTGAATTGGGAGCAACAGGCACCAGCGATGCTCGCCAGCTTCCGCCGCGACTTCGCCGCTGCGCGAGAAGATGCCGATGCCCGTGCCTTGGTCGATGAGCTGGAACGTGTCTCGCCCGAGTTCAAAGTCTGGTGGCGGAGCCAAGACGTGCATGCACCCTGCACAGGCACACGCACGATCAGCGTGGAAGGAACGCCCGTCGATTTCGAGCATACGTCGCTCACCATAGACGGCGGGCAGCATCTGCGGCTCGTCGTTTATGCAGAGAAACAGAAGCCTGCTTCGGGGTTGCCGGTCGATCTGTAACGGTGAGACGGGCCGTCTTTCTCAATTTGCACCTACCTTAGTTATAGACGGAGTTTCTAACGTCAGTCGGAAACGCACCGGCCATGCCCTCGAAGGCGGTGTTCGTCAGGGCGACCACCGACAGGCCGTTCTCTCGGTCGATGAACCAGGAATGCCCATAGGTGTCTTGCCGGAAAACTCGAACTTGGACATGGGATCACCTATTTATGTGTTGACCAGCACAAAAATAGGTGATTGCCCCAACCCTGTCGAGTGATTTATATGTTGTTCGACACAAAAAGAGGAAAGCATGGCCGAACGAGGACGCCCGCGAAATTTCGACCGCACGGAAGCGCTGAACCGGGCGCTCATAGCGTTCTGGCGAAACGGCTTTGAGGCGACCTCCATGAACGATCTTGTCGAGGCGATGGGAATCAACTCGCCGAGCATCTATGCGGCATTCGGGTCGAAGGAAGCCTTGTTCGCGGAGACTGTGAAGTACTACCACGCGGCCTATGCGAACGGATTGCTTGAAGCCTTGAACGATGCGCCCGATGCTCCAAGCGGTATTGATGCGATGTTTGACGCTGCGGTCGAACTGTTTACGCGCCCGGACACGCCGGGCGGCTGCTTCGTCGTAAACTCTGTGGCGAGCAATGCCCCGAATGGGCCTGAAACGGTTCAAACGCTGAAAGGGGTCCGGCGTGAACGCTCGGAACAGATAGCCGAAAGGCTTGCCAAAGATATGCACAGCGGCAGACTTCGGGATGATACCCCCGTTCAAGAATTGTCCGACCTCTACGCGGCGATCCTCCAAGGTCTTGCCCAGGCCGCGCGGGACGGCCTTGGGAAAGAACGTCTGGCTAAGCTGTCCGAGCATTCTAGGAACCTCATTGCGCCCTGGATGCTGGATCGAAACATCCACCAAGGCACGGCAGAAGCTGAGATGTTCGGCGACGGCGAGCGTTTGAATAAGCGATGCGAGAGGGATGCGCGAGCGTAGCCACCATATGCCGGAGGGCAATTCCCGAACGACTAGCAGCAGCAACAGACCTGCCGGCAAGGCACGCAACATCGCAATCGTGATCGGTGAAAAGCCCGGCAGGAATTGCGTGGTGACGATATAGGTACTGCCCCATATGGCGGGCGCAATCGCGGTCAGCAGAAGATCGAAATTGCGCCCGCCTATCATGGTCAAACCTCTCGCTGCCCGGCGCGGAAGCCGTGGCCTTTCGCCTGCCATGTCGTCACCAGAGCGACGATGGCGAGCGGCAGCAATATCCACGGCAGCGCGGTCGCGCCGGCCTTGTCCATGACCAACCCGCCGACCAGCCCGCCGCCCGCGACGGCGAGGTTGAAGATCGTCACGAGGATGGATTGCGCGACATCGGCATGTTCACCGGCAGAGTCAGCCAGCGCCGTTTGCAGCATCGTCGGAGCACCGCCGAAGGTCAGGCCCCAGATCGCCACGCCCGCCAGCACGAGAACCGGGGAGCCTTGGGAGATCGCCAACAGCAGCACCGCACCGGCGAAGGCGGCGAGACTCAACAACGTGAGGCCACGCAGGCGGCTATCCACCAGAACGCCGGTGCCCCATATGCCGGCGACCGACGCGACACCGAAGACGAGCAGAATCATATCGACCCGCAGGCCGGTTTCCGTCGCGCCGAGGAACGGCGCGATATAGGTGTAGAGGATGTTGTGGGCGAGAATCCACGCGAACAGCACCAGCAACACCGGGCGAACGCCGGGAATGGTGAAGACGCGGCCAACAGACAGGCGCTGATGTTGCGCTTGGCCGGGGAAGTCGGGCACCCCTAGCCGTACCCAGACCAGCAGCAGCATGGCGACAGCGGACATGATCCAGAAGACAAGCCGCCAGTCCGACAGGCCACCGAGCCACGCACCCAGCGGGACACCGAGCGATAGGGCGATGGGCTGGCCGACGCCGACAATCGCCAGTGCCCGGCCTTGCAGATGAGGCGGAGCGAGACGCCGCGCATAGCCTGCGACAAGGCCCCACACGACGCCAGCCGCCATGCCCGCGATGAAACGGGCCACGAGCGTCAGGCCGTAGTGCGCAGAGACGGCAGTAAGCGTGTTGAAGATCAGCAGCCCGGCGATTGCGAGCAGGAACAGGGGGCGCCGGTTCCAACTTCGTGTCGCCGCGATAACCGGAATCGCTGCCACGACCGAACCGAGTGCGTAGAGCGTCACGGTCTGCCCGGCCATTGCTTCGGAAACCCCAAGGCCATCGCCGATTTGCGGCAACAGGCCGGCGGGCATGTTCTCGGTCATGATGGCGAGGAAGCCCGCCACCGTGAAGGCGAGCAGTTGACCGACCGGAAGGCGATCCGGCGTAACGCTGCCTTTGGGTGCTACGCCCTGTATGTTTTCAGAGATTGTCATTGGATCGTCCGTCAGGCGAGGAAGGAAGCGGCGATGTCCTTGTCGCCATGGCCGGCGTCGGCCGCGCGTTGAAAGCGGGCAAGTCCGGCCTCCGCCAGATCGGCGCAGACACCGGTTCCCTTGAGGGCTTCCACGACCAGCCGCGCGTCTTTCACACCGTTCTCAACCGAGAAGCTGGTGGCGAAATCACCCTTGAGCATCGCCGCGCCCTTGCCCTGGAAATAATTGCTGTCGAGCGGGCCGCCCGTCACCGCCTCGATCACCAATGCCGGATCGACGCCGAGCGCGCGGGCGATGGCGAGGGTTTCCGCCGTGCCGTGGGTCAGCGCGAAAACATAGGCATTGAGGGCCAGCTTCAGTCGGCTGCTTACGCCAGCGGTATCGGACACCCACAAGGTCTTTTGGCCGATTGCGTCAAAAACGGATTGAGCTGTCTCGCGCATTCCATCTGGGCCGGAAGCGAGGATGATCAGCTTCCCTTGTTCGGCGGGATGGCGGGTTCCCTGCACCGGCGCATCATAGAGGACGAGATCATTCGCGGCGGCAAAGCCTGACAGGCCGTCCATTGCTTCAACGCCGACTGTGCTCAGTTGCAGCCAGATTGCGCCTTTGGTGACGCCGGGTAGCGCTGCATTCATTGCCTCGGCGACCGCCGGCCCGTCTTTCAACACGGTTACGATGATCGTCGCTCCGCGAACCGCATCTGCGGCATTCTCGAACGGCGTGACGCCATCAGCGGCGAGCGCCTGCGCTTTCTCCGCTGAGCGGTTCCACGCGCGAACCGCGAAACCCTTGCGAGCCAGATTGCGTGCGACGGCGGCGCCAATGATGCCGGTGCCGAGAACGGCGACCGGGAGAGCGGATGAATTATCTGTCATGGGATACTCCTGTGGGTTGGCTATTGTTTAATGATCGTTCCAGAATTGACCAAAAAAAGGGGCTGTCAGGTCAATGCTGCGAGCGTCTGGTCGATGACGGCGGCGAGTTTGGGGCGGTCCTTGGGGTGGAAGGTCTTGGCAAGCACTCGCAACCCTTGCACCGCATTGAACAGGAAAAGCGCGAGGACAGCGGCATCGGCTTCGGGCCTGATCTCATTGGCGGCTTGGCCGCGCCGTATCGTCTGTTCGATACCGCGCACCAGAATATCGAAGTTCTGCCGCACGAGGTCAGCGACGCGGGGGTCGCGCCCGGCCATTTCAACCGCGCTGTTGGTGGCGAGGCAGCCACGTTTGTGTGGCGCGGTTAAATCGGCCTCGACAATATCGGTCATCAACTCGCGCAGCCGCTCAATGGGTGATCCCTTTTGCCGGAGCTTATCGACATGGGCTTGCGCGCGCTTGTGGTAGCGGAGCAACGCCTGTTCAAACAGGCCGTCCTTATTGGCATAGGCCGCATAGAGACTGCCGCGCCCCAGCCCGGTTGCGTCCACGAGGTCCTGCGCGGACGTGCCCTCGTAGCCATTGCGCCAGAAGGTCTCCATCACCGCGTCTAGAACACGTTCTTCATCAAACTCTCGTGGCCGGGCCATATCGTTCCTGCTTCAATTATGGAACGAATATACCATAACTCCATCAGCATGTTTGTCAAGGAGGTCAGATCCATATTGGGAACGACTACAGCCCCAATCCCCTCTGCCGCCCCAACTGCCACGACACCGATCCGCCCTGGACGATACCGCTGACCTCCTTGCCAAGCTGGCGGTCGATGACCGGCCGCCACGGGAGGGCATTGCTGTGCTGGCGGGCGATCTTCTTGGCCTGCGTGAGAAAGCTCTTGGCCTTGCCTGTCTTCGGCGCATCGGCGCGCACACGGCCGGGTCTCGGGCGGAAGCGGAATTCCTCGTCGTCGCTCAAGCCAGCGCCTCCGAGGCAATACCACGGAAAGCCGCCGAATTCGGGCTATGGTGCCGCTCAAAACCCAGCAAAGCCAAGGCTTTGCGCCAACACGCGGCACGCGGGGTCCAAAACAAAGGTGCCGTCAACGCCGCCCCAAAACAGTGTGCAGACAAGGGCTTGCCCCGAAACCGCACCAACGGAGTGCCGGTTTCCTTTATCTTGCCCTCGACCTCTTCCAACCTTTCTGCCCTTCCTTCCAAGAATGCAGCCAGGCGCGACCCTGCCTGACTGCACACCGGAACAAGAGGAAGCGAACGTGGGAACGCAATCCTCATGGTGTTCTCCGACGAGTTTGACTCCGCGCAGGCCCCGCCTTGTCAGCTTGCGCAGGAATTCCGTCCAGATCGGCTCGGCCTCGGACGTGCCGATCTCCATGCCCAAGACCTCTCGGCGTCCGTCGGTGTTGACGCCGACGGCGATGATGACGGCGACGGAGACGATGCGCCCACCGCGCCTGACCTTGAGGTAGGTGGCATCGATCCACAGGTAAGGCCATTCACCCTCTATGGGCCTGTCGAGGAAGGCCTTTACTTTGTCATCGATCTCTTCGCAGAGCCGGGACACCTGGCTCTTAGAGATGCCGCTCATGCCCATCGCCTTGACCAGGTCATCGACGGAGCGGGTCGAAACACCCTGGATGTAGGCTTCCTGGATCACGGCCGTCAGGGCCTTCTCTGCCATGCGGCGTGGCTCAAGGAAGCTCGGGAAATAGCTGCCGGTGCGCAGCTTCGGGATACGAAGCTCGACTGTGCGCGCTCGTGTCTCCCAGTCCCGGTCGCGATAGCCGTTGCGCTGAGCAAGTCGAAAACCATTCTTCTCGCCATAGCCCGCGCCGGTCTTCGTCCCGACCTTCAGCGCCATCAGCTTCTCGGCAGCAAAGCCAATCATATCCCGGAGCAAATCGGCGTCGGCGCTCTTCTCAACGAGTGAGCGCAGGTTCATCATGTCGTCGGTCATCGGTGGTGTCCTTAAGGTTGGTCTTGAACAACCCGACCCTACCGGAAAACACTGGTGACCAGCGCTACCCTGCTACACCACGTGGAGGGACACGATCCTGACTACTATGAAATCACCGATAACCTGCCCCAAAATCAGCAGTGAGGCAGGTCCACTCTAATGTGGGCTGAGTTTTCAGACGGTCTGCCTATTTTTTTCGTCACCTGCAAATCAAAGCCCGAGCAGGAACGCGCCGACCGCGACGATCTGGCAGGCGAAAATGCGCCGGACGCTCAGAGCTTCACCAAGAAACATCCAGCCGATCAGAACAGCGAAGACGACGCTGGTTTTCCGCAGCGCCGTGATCGGGCCGGCTGGACCGAGAGCGAACGCCGCAGCCACGACGCCATAGGCGACCATCGCGACCAAGCCACCGCCAAGGGCCTTCCAAGTGCCCGGTGCGCGAAAATCGACCACGAGTCGCTGACGCAGGGCAAGGTAAGCGGTCGGAAGGAATAACCCGTAGAGCACGAGCACCCAAGCCGTGGAAGACCCCGCTTTGTCCTGTTTGCCGTACCCCATGGAATCCACAGTCGCATAGGCGGCGATGATTGCGCCGGTCGCCAGTGCGAACAGAATGGATGATGCCGAGGCTCTTCCTCTCCCAAGCGCCAGACTCATGATGCCCAGGGCAATAAGGACAACGCCGGCATTCTGGTAGGAATTCAGTGTGTCGCCGGTGATGACTAACCCGCCTGAAGTCCCCAGAAGCGGCACGGTTCCCCGCACGATCGGATAGACTTGCCCCAATTCCCCGTAACGATAGGCGGCGACGAGGAAGATGCTGTATCCGAGCTGAAGGATGGTCGAGAGAACGAAATAGAGCCAGGCATCCGATACCGGCAGGGGATAGATGAGCACGAACGGGAGGGTGAGAACCGTGCTGGCGAAGCTCATGACGGTGACGGTCCAGAGCCGATCGCCGCCGTTGCGCAGGAAGGCATTCCATGTTGCATGCAGGATCGCGGCGAACAGGGCGAGACCGATAACAACCGCGCTCATTGAGGCTGCTTGTACAGCGTGCGTCTGGTTGCTGCCGGTAGAACCTGTAAAATCCGGCGGAACAGCCGGACGTACCAGCCGGTTGGCCGCAGACCTGACGCCTGCGGCCGAAGGACAATCACAATCTCCGCACCTGCTTCGGTGCCGTCACATCTTCAGTCAAAACTCTTGCCAATTGTCCTGATCGATCGCAACGGCGGCGTTACCGGAGAGGGAGGTTGTGAGCTTCCGACGGAGCGCGCGCGCCGGTGAGGTTACAAGCGTTTCATCTGCCCGGACCGCACGCGCGTTTGAGCTGTATATTTCCGTCGACAGCTTGAACTGGGCCAGCAGCTCATTCAGCGACGCCGCATCGCGAGCGAGACCATGGCTTGCTGCCGTCTGCTCTTCGACCATGGCAGCGTTCTTCTGCGTGTCCTGATCCATCGTGTTGACCGCTGTGTTGATCTGCTGCAATCCCGACGATTGCTCTTGAGCGGACTCAACGATCGCGTTGACGTTGCGATTGATCTCTTGAACCTCGCTTACGATCGTTGTCAGCGCCTTTCCAGTTTCGCCGACGAGGCGCACTCCGTTCTGGACCTGCTCATTTGAGGCTTTGATCAGGGCCTTGATCTCTTTTGCCGCATTGGCGGAACGTTGTGCGAGTTCACGGACCTCCTGAGCAACGACCGCAAAACCCTTACCGGCATCACCTGCACGCGCAGCTTCGACGCCGGCGTTCAACGCTAGAAGGTTCGTCTGAAATGCGATTTCATCGATAACGCCGATGATGTTTCCGATTTCGCCTGATGAGTTCTCAATCTGCTCCATGGCTCGTACTGCATTTTGAACGACGGTTCCGGAGACTTCGGCACCTTTTCGGGTCCGGGCGACAAGAGCGCCCGCTTCCTGGGCGCGGCGGGCGGCATCCTTCACAGCGGTAGTGATCTCTTCCAGAGCTGCGGCGGTTTCTTCCACCGAGGCAGCCTGCTGTTCGGTGCGCTTGGCAAGGTCGTCGGCAGCCGCCTTGATCTCGGCCGAACCGGCTTGGATGCTGCGAGCGTTTTCGGCCACCTGTTCCAGCGCGCTCTGCAGTTTAGAGGCAGAGGCGTTGAAGTCGTTGCGGACGCCATCGAGCGCTGCCGTGAACGGGTGTTCGATACGGTAAGAGACATTGCCGTTGGAAAGATGGCTCAATGCCTGGGCGATATGATCAACGGCGAACTTGACGTCGGCCACTTCGCGGGCCTTGGCGGCTTCGCGTTCGATGCGTTCTTTTTCCGACAGACTGCGGTTGTCGTCGGCTTCCTGCTCGAGGCGAGTGCGTTCAATAGCGTTGTGGCGGAAGACTTCCACGGCTTCGGCCATTTGGCCGATCTCGTCCTTGCGGTCGAGGCCGTCGATTCCGGCGCGGGTTTCGCCGGCAGCCAGCGAGGCCATGCGTTCCCGCAGGCGTGCCATCGGCCCGGTTATGCCCTTCTGGGCGATCGTCAGTGCGAGAACAACGGCAACGGCGATGCCGATCAGCATGCCGACGACAGCGAACTGGATGGTTGAGGAGACCTCGGCTGATAGCTGGTCGCCTCCATTCTTTATCAGGTCTGCCATGGCACCGTTGCTTGCACCGAATTTCGGCGACAGTTCCACGATGGTCTTGTCAAGATCGCTCGACAGCGCCGTGACTTTGGTCTTGTCACCAGCGGCATGGGCCCTCAGCAGTTCGTCGCCGATTGCCTTCAGCTTGTCCGCACCTGCCAGCAACTCGTCGGTTGCAACCTGACGGCTCGGGACAAGTCCCGGAACCTGCGCGAGACGGGCGCGTGCACCGGTTATCTCCTTACCGAAGCGCTCGGATAGGTCCTTGAAGGCAGCGGACTGGGGATCCTGCGCAAGGGCACGGCTGAGCCAGGTTGTAGCCGTCCACATGCCTGCGGCGCCGCGCGGAACGAAGGTCGCAGCCGTGCTCTCGTTACGCAGGAAACTGGAATAAGACTCGTTCGCGGCACTGAAACGCTGGGTCACGAACAGCAGACTGGCAAGCGAAATGACGCCAAGGACGGCGATCGCCATCAAAAACTTGGTCGTGATTCTTAAATTCTTGAGCATGGGGACCTTCTCAGGAAACGAAATAGGCATTCGGGGGAGGAGGAAAAAAGCAGGAACCGCCTTTCGACGGCGCGCATCATGCGCGTAAAGGATCGGCCAAGCGATCACGCGTCCTTGTCGCACCCTAAGGCAAATTTTATAAGAAGATCTTACACTTGCTGCGGTGCGGTGCACTTTTGGCGAAGTCAAGGAGTCCAGTCCGACGCCGGCCTCAGGTATCTTCATGTGTGCTTAATCATGTCGGCAGCACCTCTGAGTTTTATGTTGCGACGCACAACATTCCAGCGCTAACACGCCGCAAAGGCGATGATTGCCGGCTTCCGCAAGCAGATTGATATGAGATCAACAATCATTCATCAGAGGACTTTCCCGTGGATCTTAGCCGCCGCAAACTCATGACTTTTGGTGCCGTCGCAGCCGCAACGGCCGTCAGCACCAAGATCGCCTCCGCACAAGTTGTCAGCTTCACACCCTCCCCGATCTACCCCGATCCGGCCATTCAGGTCCTTGATCCGAGCTTCGCCAAATACCGCGTCGCCAGTGCTTCGCTGGAACAGGTTGCGACTGGCGCCCGCTGGCTGGAAGGCCCGGTCTACTTCGCAGACGGCAAGTACCTCCTCGTCAGCGATATCCCCAACAACCGGGTGATGAAGTTCGACGAGACCAACGAGACCTGGAGCGTGTTCGACGCCAACTCGAACTATGCCAATGGTCATTGCCGCGACCTGCAGGGCCGCCTGCTAGCCTGCGAGCACCTCACCCGCCGGGTCACGCGCACGGAGCATGACGGCTCGATCACAGTCCTGGCCGACAACTACAAGGGCAAGAAGCTCAACTCCCCGAACGACATCGTCTGCAAGTCGGACGGCTCAATTTGGTTCACCGACCCGCCCTTCGGCATTGCTGGCGAATGGGAAGGCGAGAAGGCGGAAGCCGAACTGCCACATTCCGTTTACCGTATCTCGCCGGAAGGCACGCTGGAACTCGTCACCGACGAACTGAAGGGACCGAACGGCATCGCGTTTTCCGAAGACGAAAAGAAGCTCTACGTGGTCGAAGGCCGCGCACAGCCTTACCGCATCGTCTGGTCTTACGATGTCGGCAACGACGGTAAGACGCTGTCCGACAAGAAGGCGTTGATCACCGCAGACGACAATGGCGGCCTTGATGGTTTCAAGGTCGACGTGGACGGCAACTTGTGGTGCGGCTGGGGTTCCAGCGGCGCCGCCGGCGCAAAGCCCGAAGACCTGAACGGCGTCAAGATCTTCAACAAGGAAGGCAAAGCCATCGGCTTCATCAAGCTGCCGGAGCGTTGCCCGAACCTCGTCTTCGGCGGGAAGAAGAGGAACCGGCTTTACATGGCAAGCAGCCATTCGGTCTACGCACTTTATGTCGAGACTCGTGGCGCCGTTTGATGACCCAGCTTAGGTGATGTCGACAGTTGGAACGAGCCGGAGAAGTCCGGCTCGCTTCTTGAACGCGGAAGCTCGTGGGCGGCACGCTGAAAGCAGCGGAATGAATGCTGACAGTGGGTTCCTTGCACTTCGGCTCGGCGTTGCCAATCGAGTGGACGATTAGGCGCACCTTGTCGTGCCGATTTCTGCACCACGAGCGAACTCGGGTAGTCGCGGGTTTCAGTAAGCCCTGGAACATCGGCTTGCAACACCGTCAGCTTTACGGCTATGACCTGCTCTGAAGCTGCCTGTCGGCTGTCAGCCCCAGCCCGGCCATTCAGCATAGCCGTTCAGCCCGGTGTTTAGGTGGTAGATTGACCAGCGTCGCAATCGCGTCCGGAACTGCTACGTGTGGCCTGACGGTACTTTCTGCAGAGCAGCCTGGTCGACCCGCACCGGTCAGTAAAGCCCTTCTGGGGTCGATTGATATCGACTGTTGGTGAAACCTCGAAAAAATTTGCAAGGAGAATATGAGAGCAAAATCAACATCATACGAATTTGACGGGCCCCATGCCAGTCCTGTGCGACGGGGGCGAAAACAATCCAGCAAAATCAATCGTCTAGCTGGGTTCTGAACAATCGAGTGGGAGTGACGAGAGCGTAGTGCCGGCTACTATGGGATACGATATCGAAGAAAGGGCGGTGCCGACCCACCCAATAGCTCGCGACTGACATCAGACACAGCGAAAAAAGCAATCTCTGGAATAAGAAACGCAGAAGGCCTCGGCGTTATTGCAGCAAGAGCTGGCGGATACTTCGCAATCGCGTCCTCCTGAAAGTCGGCTTTGATCGTCACCGCTATCCTGATGAGCCTTCTGGAGGTTATGCCTTCCGGACGGTGCCCCTTTAGAATAAACCAGCGTTCTTGAACACTTCTTTACCGCGCATCTCGCTATTGTTGCCTAGGGCGTCAAAGATGTGAATGTCCTGGGGGCGTGCTGTAAAGCAGATTTTCTGCTTGCGTGCGAAGGAACGCTCTCCATCCGCCTTGATCAGGAACTTGTCGCTGGACCCGGGCAGATCCAGATAGAGAATCTGCACCTCGCCGAGATGTTCGACGAGATCGATGGTACCGGTAAATGTGCCGTCCCTCCCGTCGTCTTCGTGGATCCGCGTGTTTTCGGGGCGGATGCCAATACTGATCGGCTCGCCTTTCGAGAGCTTGCCGGGCTCTGCCGCCAGCTCGATCACCACACCGCCGTCGAGCAGGCAGCGCGCCGACGTGGCGGAACGATCCGTGACGGTTGCCTTCCGGATGTTCATCGCGGGCGAACCGATGAACTGGGCGACAAAGAGGTTCGCCGGTCTTTTGTAGAGCTCCGCCGGGGTGCCTACCTGTTCTATGCGTCCGTCCTTGAAGACGACGATCCGGTCTGCAAGAGTCATCGCCTCGACCTGATCGTGGGTGACGTAGATCATCGTCACGTCGGGCATGCTCTGCTTCAGCTTGGCGATCTCTATGCGGGTTGCCACGCGCAGTGCAGCATCAAGATTGGACAGCGGCTCGTCGAACAGGAAGACGCGCGGATTGCGCACGATCGCGCGGCCGATCGCAACGCGCTGCCGCTGCCCGCCGGAAAGCGCTTTTGGTTGACGTTGCAGGTATTTGTCGAGCTGCAGGATTTCGGCGGCCTTGCATACGCGCGCGTCGATCTCGGCCTTCGCCGTTCCGGCGATGCGCAGCCCGAAAGCCATGTTTTCGTATACCGTCATATGCGGGTACAGGGCATAGGACTGGAACACCATCGAGATGCCGCGCTTCGAGGGTGCGACCGAATTCATGCGCTCGCCGTCGATGACAAGATCGCCGGACGTGATCGTTTCCAGGCCGGCAATAGACCGCAGCAGCGTCGACTTCCCGCAACCCGATGGCCCGACGAAGACGATGAACTCGCCCGACTTTACCTCCAGGTTGATCTCGTGCAGGACCTCATAGTCGCCATAGGCCTTGCGGATGTTTCTCAGTGACAAATCGGTCATCGGTCCCCTTCCATTCTTCTGTTTCGAGGCGGCGCGTCGTCAGGGAGCGAGCCCGGCGAGAAACCGGGTTACCGGATCCGGCTTCCTGTTGAGGATTTCGAGGTCGTTCTTGCGCCGGATGGCACGTCGTACCATGCGGGCCCCGAGATAGCGCAAGGGCTCTGGCGGCAGCCGCGTACGCCTGTCGAGACCGACGAGCCCGCAGCGGCTCCAGGCGTCGTCATGGCCGAGAACAAGGCTGGCCATGATGTGACCCGCGACCGGCGTCTGCGCGATGCCTGTCCCGTTGAAGCCCATGGCATAGAAGATGTTTGCGTGGTCCTTGAGGTGCCCGAAGACCGGCAGGTGCTGGGTCGTGCAGTCGATGGGGCCACTCCAGTCATGAAGCACGGGCACGTTCTTCAACTGAGGATAGACCCGGTGCATTTCGCGCAGGTTGTCTGCGCCGCCATCGCCGCTGCGGTTGAAACGCGCATCGATGCGGTCGCCATAGGCGATGCCGCCCGTGCCGCGCCCAAAGATGACGGTGCCCTCGGGCGTGCGCTGGTAATAGAGCACGTGCTGTTGCGCATCGCAGATCGAGACGCCTTCCGTCCAGCCGATCCTCTCGAGAATGTCTGGCGCGGGCGCAGTCGCAATGAGTTGGCTGCTGACGACATAGAGATAGGGATGCAGTTCCGAAATGGTCGAAAGCCAGGCATTGGCGGCCAGCACCACCTTGCCGGCAGAAAGCGCGCCCCCTGCGGTGCGCAGCTCAGGCCGGGATCCCGGCGCGATTTCAAGGACCGGGCTCTGCTCATGGATGATGATGCCCCTTTCAAGGGCGAGCCGCCGCAGGCCGAGGGCGAGCTTTGCCGGGTGGAGGGTCCCCGCTCTCTCCTCGACGATGCCGAGATACGAGGCGCTGGAGCCTGTCCGGCGCAGGATATCGCCGCGCTGGAGCGGGCGGAAGCGCTCCTCACCGAGAGCGCGGCAGAGATCGTCGGCCGCTGCCCAGGCGCCTTCCTGGGCTGTCGAGCTTGCCGTCCACAGCCAACCGTCGAGCCTGAGGTCCATGTCGATCGCGCCCGAAGCCTGTAGCTGGTCCAGTTCCTCGATCGCGTCGGCCGTCGCTCGGCATAGCATCAGTGCGTCATCCTCGCCGACGAGCGTGTGCAGCATGTCGAGCTCGGCGAACCAGCTATGGACCTGGCCGCCGTTGCGGCCCGAGGCGCCGGAGCCGCAGAAGTCCGCTTCCAGCACGGTGATACGCGTGTCCGGAGACTTCTCCTTGATCCGCAAAGCGGTCCACAGACCGGCGTAACCGCCGCCGACAATCGCAACGTCGCAGTCCGAACTGCCCTGCAAGGGCGACGTGACCGCATCTGCCCCGATGTTTTGGAGCCAGTAGGAGCGATCGCTCCTCGCTGCCGCCACCGGCGGCCTCATCGTGATGGTGGTCATGTTCCAGCCTTCTCAGTGGTACGGATGACGCTGTCATACTTGGCGAGCAACCATTGCGGGATTGGCCCAATGGGCTGGGGAAAGCCGCCGAGATGGGTGCAGGTTTCGGATGCCCTGGCGGCTGAACGATCGAGAGCGGCCTGCGCCGGGAGGTCTTCGAGGAAGCGCGCCACGATGAAGGTGGCGATGAAGCTGTCCCCCGCGCCGCAGGTATCCACGACGGCGACGGGCACAGATCCTGCTGTCGCCAGGGCACTGCCATCGTCATAGAAGGAGCCGCGCTTGCCGCAGGTGATCACCACCTGGCGCGCGCCTGCGGCCTTGATCTGCGCGATCAGCGGTTCAACCGGTTTGGCGGGATCATCCGGGCCGGAGGCGAAGACCACCGGCACGTCTTCCAGCGAAAGATCGAAGTGCCGGGTGGAGACATCGATGCTGAAGGGTACGCCATCGGCAACGAGCCGACGGACGAGCGCCTCGCTGGAGTTCGTGCCAAGATGGACCCAGTCGGCCTGCCGCAGTGCGGCGTAGCGCTCGGCGCTCGGGACGTAGCCCTCGCCCACGCCCAGCGATTCGAGGAGGAAGCGCCGCTCCCCTGCATCGTCAGCAAGCAGCGTCACGGCGGAAGAGCCGGGGCAGATTTCGACGTCGCTGCGGTCAAGCCCCGCCTCTTCGACGGCGGCGAGCATGATCTCGGCTTCAGCATCCGGCGCCAGCGCGCCGAAGTAGCGGGCGTTCAGTCCCTGCCGCCGCCATTGCACGGCAACGTTGAGGGCATTGCCGCCCACGGTGACGAAGCCCTTGGTCAAATAGGCGTCGAGGCAATTGTCGCCGACAGCGATCAGATTGGGATTGGCTGTCATCATGCTTCAGTCCGCCTGATCGAGATGGGGGGTAATGGCCTCGAGGCAACGTCGCCAGACGGTGACGGGATCGAGTGAATAGGAGCCGTTGCCGAAGGGTTCGAAGGTGAGCGTGCCGGCGAAGCCGTGTGCACCGAGCGCGGCGATGTACTCGTCGAGCGGCAGGTTTCCATCCCCCCAGGCAAGATGTCCGGCGGGTGTTCCGTCGACGACATGGACATGCGCCACGCGCTGACCGAACCGCTCCAGGTAGCCGCCGACGCTGTCGCCGGCGGCCGCCATGGCAACGAGATCGAGCACGATGTCGAGATCGTCGGCGTCGAGAGCACGCCACAGGGCGTATAGTTCTTCTGCATTGGTCGCGATGTTGCTCTCGAGGCGCTGCAACGGCTCCAGCAGGCAGGAAACGCCGAGCGACCTCGCATGCGCCGCGATCCGGTTGATCGAGTCGACCGAATGCGCCCAGGCCGTATCCCGGCTTTCGCATTCGAAGCCGCGGCCTGGCGTCAGGAACAGATATGTCGCACCGAGCTCCGCACAGATATCGGCTGCGCGCATGAAGCGCTGCACACTTGCCTGGCGATAGGTACCGTCGCCGGACGCGATGTTGATCGGATAAAGGACCTGCTCGGGCGTGAAGCAACGAACCGTCAGGCCGTTGTCATCGAGGATCGACTTCACCTCGACGAGCCGCGCGCCGTAGTCGTGGAAGAGGTCGAGGTGCGGAGCTATGCCCCAGAACTCCATCCGGTCGAACCCCATGCCGCTGAGCCGTTCGGCGGTCCAACGGAAGGGGTGGTGCTGAAAGGAAAAATTTGCACCGATGAGCTGTCTGCGTTTCATCATTTTTCGCCTACTTTCCGATACCTTCGGCAAGCCCGCGAATGAAGAAGCGCTGTGCCGCGAAGAAGGTCATGACGATGGGAAGCGCCGACAGCGTCATGGCGGCGAAGACAACGGCATAGTTCGTGCCGTGTTTTGCCATTATCGACGTCAGGCCGACGGGCAATGTCTGCAGATCTGCGCCACTGGTGAAGATCATCGCGAAAAGATACTCATTCCACGCGAAGAGCACGTGCAGGATGACGCAGGACACCAGGATCGGCTTGCAGAGCGGCAATGTCACCTTCCAGAAGATCTGGCCTTCGCTGGCGCCGTCCATGATCGCGGCCTCGTCGAGATCGCGCGGTAGCCCGAGCATGTAAGCCCTGATCAGGAACGTGGTGAACGGAATGCGGAAGGCGGTGTAGAGGATGATCAGCGCCCAGTAGGTGTTGTAGAGGCCAAGATCCTGCATCATGCGCACCAGCGGGATGACGGCGACCGTCGGGCTCAGCATGAGACCGCCAAGCACGATGCCAACGAAGAACGGCTTGCCCGGTAGCTTCGAGCGCGTGAGTCCATAGGCCGTCCAGGCGCTGACGAGCACGGTGCAGATCGCCGACCCGAGTGTGACGATGACGCTCGTTGCGATGTAGTTGCGGATGCCCTGGTTCCAGGCCGAAATGTAATTCGCAATGCTGAACCCGCTCGGCAGCGCGAAGGGATTGCCGAACATTTCGGCATTGGTCTTGAACCCGTTCAGCGCCATCCAGAGCAGCGGATAGAGGACGACGATGCCGAGGCTCGTGAGGAAGGCGACGAGGCAGACTTTGGCCAGCACGGCCGCGAAGTCGGTGCGTTCGGTTTCCGATGACTGGTAGGCGATGCTCACAGCTCGACCCTCCGTCTCTTCGTGTACCAGAGCTGTGCGAACCCGGTGACCAGAGTGATGGCGAAGATCACCGATGCAATTGCTGCACCGTAGCCGAAGTCGTTTTCGATGAAGCCCTGCTGGTAGAGCCATGTGCCGAGAACCTGGCTGCTGTTGTTCGGCCCGCCGCCGGTCATCACCATGACCTCGTTGAACACCTGGAAAGCGCCGGTGATGGTGACGATCACCATCAGACCGGTCATCTCGCGGGTCAGCGGAAAGGTGATGTTCCACAGGCGCCGCCACGTGCCTGCCCCATCCATGATCGCCGCGTCGTAGAGTTCGCGCGGGATCTTCTGGATCGCGATGGCAAAGAGCAGCGTGGAATAGCCGAAGCCTTGCCACTGGCTCATGGCGATGATGGCGTAGATGGCCGTCCCCTCCTCGCCGAGCCAGGCGCGCGACCAGTCCGCGAGACCGACCTGCGTCAAGGCCGAGTCCAGAAGGCCGATGTTGGGCTGGTAGATGAAGTAGAAGAGAAGGCCGGTGACAGTGATGGAAATGGCCGAGGGAACGAAATAGACGGCACGCCAGAACCGGCGCGACCTCTCCTCGGCCAATCCCTCGATCAACGACGCCAGCACGAAGGCGCCGAACACCTGGAATACGACGGAAATGACGGCATAGAGCACGTTGTTGACGATCGCCGTCCGGACGACCGGATCGCCCTGCAGCCGGCGGTAGTTGTCGAGCCCTATGAAGGCGGTTTCGCCCGTGAAGATGTCCTGGCTCTTCGTGCTGACCACGAAGTTGTCGATGATCGGGTAATAGACGAACCAGAGGATCAGGACGAAGGCGGCGAGAACCCAGCGGAAAGACAGGATCCCCGCCACCGGGCCGAGTCGGTCGCTCTCGGACCGGCCCGACCCGGCAAAGCCGATCGTAACGGCTCCACCCTTCTGCGCATGCTTCATGACAGTCACCACGGGCCTATCCTTATTTGGACGAAGCTGCCGCTTCCTTGATCCGCTCCATGACCTCTTCAGGTGTCATCGAGCCGCCGACCAGCGCCTGGAGGCCGGAGAGCCAGGCCGCAGCGACACGCGGCGGATTGGCGGTATCGAGCCAGGGCATCAGATAGGAGGAGTTCGCGATCGCCTTCAGGCCCTCGACCACAGCGGGGTTCATGGTGTCGGCGGAATATCCCCCAACCGTCGCGCTTGGCTGGCCGTAAGGCGGAGCCGAGAGAACCTTGCCGTTTTCAGCGGAGGTCGCGAAGCGCATGAAATCGATCGCAAGCGGAATGTTCTCGGAGGCCGAATTGATCATGTAGCCTTCGGGTGCGCCCTCGATGGCGTCGACATCGCCTTTGGCGTCCTTCGGTACCGGCAGCTTGAAGAAGCCGAAGTCCTCGCGCTTCAGCGCCCCCTCGACCGTTGCCTGATCGAATTCGATGATTTCCTGATAGTACATGGCCGACTTGCCGCTGCTGAATTGCTGCAATGCGGAGGCATAGGAGGATCCGTTGGTACCCGAGCCGTCCGTGCACTCATCGACGAGCTGCTTGAACTGCGTCAGGCTCGCGACATAGCCGGGGTCGCTGAACTCAGCTGTCGCCGGAACGAAATCCTTTTCGAGTGTCGCCTGCGGCACGTTGTAGGCGAGAAGCTGCCCGGCGTAATGCACGCCCGGCCAGCCTTCCTTGTTGCCGAAGGATATCGGGGTCACACCGGATTCCTCGAGGGCTGCGCACGCGCCCAGCAGGTCTTCGAAGGTCTTGGGCTCGGCAACGCCGGCCTTTTCGAACAGGTCCTTGTTGTAGCCCATGAACTTGGCATCAAGATAGAGCGGGATGCCATAAAGCTTGCCGTTGTACTGGAAGGCGGAGACGGCGGCCGTGGCGAGCGTCTTGCCCCATTCGGTGTCCGGGCCGATGACGGGGGTCAGGTCGACGGCGCGGTTGCCGCGCACGAAGTTCTCGCCCCAGCTGCCGGTCCAGGTGAAATAGACATCCGGCAGCGAGTTGGATGCGACGAGCGCTTTCGTCTTGCCCTTCACGCTATCGTCGCTCTCCTGGATCAGTTCCACCTTCACACCCGGATGGAGCTTCTCGTATTCCCTGGCGACCTCGACGAAAAAAGGGGAAAGCTGCTGTAGGCCGAATTTCGTCAGCACGCTGACCGTGCCGGAATAGTTGACCTTTGCGTTAGGATCGGCGACGACCGGATCGGCAGCAGACGCAGCACTGACACTGCCAACGACGAATGCGGCGACAACTAGCGATCCGAAGCTTGTGGTGCTTAAGAACGTATGGGCTTTCATTTCGCAGTTCCTCTCTGTTGTTATTCGTTACGTCAGGCATGCACGGCAGGCGTCCGGTCCGGCGTCGCCGCCGGACCGGACATTTTCAATATTCGACGCGCTTGTAGTAGCGCCGCGTCGTCAGCGGATGGTCGCGCAGTACCTCAAGATGCGCACTGAGGCGCTCCAGCATGGTTGCCAGGATGATCGGCGAAATCAGGCTGCGCGTCTTGGCTGAGACGCCTGGGAGACTGGCGGACGCCGCATCGAGAATGCGCACCTTCTCGGTGTAGCGTTTGGCGAAGTTCTCCACCCGGTCCGTCAGCGGCCGGAAGGCGTCCTCGCCCTTGAAGATGAAGAGGCTCACCCCTGGCTCCACCAGTTCGAGCGTTCCGTGGAAGAAGTCGGATGCCTGCACCGGACGGGTACGGATCCACTGCATCTCCTCAAGGATGCACATGCCGTAGTAGTGCGCTTCCGGCCAGACGGAGCCGGCGCCGGTGAAGATATGATAGGTCTCGTCCTTGATTTCCCGCGCAAGAGCGGCGGCGTCGGCCTCATAGCCTTCCTTCACCGAAACCAGCAGTTCTGGCAGCAGCGCCAGTTCGGCCACGGTGGCGTCGAAATCGGCATACTCGCCACGCTCCGCCAGAAGGGCCAGGACGATAAGCAACGTCTGGAGGTAGAAGGATTCGGAGGACGTATCGTCTTCGGCAAAGTTGGTGAAATTGTAATCAGCGTCGCGGCCGAGCGGCGTGTCCTTATGGCCCGTGAGCGAGAGCGTCTTTACGCCGCGTTCCTTCAGCAGCGACAGAAGCTGTACCGTTTCCTTGGTCGTACCCGAGAGCGACGGCATGACGACGAGCGCCTTCTCGTCCAGACCCGCCGGTGGCTCCAGCACGACCTGCGCCGGATAGGCCGCGGAGACCGGAAAGAGCGTCGCGTTGCGGGCAAATTCGATAGCCGGCTGAGTGAGGAACTGGACGCCGCCGGTTCCCATGAAGAAGATGCGTTCGAGACCGCCGTCCAGCAGATTGCGCATCAGGACGCGCATGTCGTTGGCAATTGCAACTGCGCCGCTTTGGATCGTCACGAAGCGATCCCTATCGAAGTTGAGCATTTAAAACCTTCCCGTTCTGCGTTTCCGATCGCCCTCGAAGCGAGCTGGCGTCGTCACGGAGAAATCCGTTTGAACCATGTGAGATCGATCTCACAGACATTTAACGCACAGGAATTCGGTGCTGGCAAGTAGGGCGGCGAAAAATTGTGGGCAGCCGTTTTTGCGCTCAGCCGGCGCTGTGACGGCTCACGGAACCGCGAACGACTAGCTTGGTTTCAAACCGGATTTTCTGCGGGGGAGCGTCTTGTCCGGAGAGCCGTTCGAACAACAGACGGGCAGCTACGCGCCCGATTTCCGAAACCGGCTGGGAGACGACGGTGATCTGCGGGTCGGTGAAGGTCGCCAGATTGAAGTCGTCGAATCCGATCAGCGAGACGTCGTGAGGGATCGAAATGCCCATGGAACGGAACGCCAGGAGGGCACCTTGGGTCATCAGGCTGTCGACCGTGAAAAGCGCCGTCGGCGGTGCCTTCTGGCTGAAGAGCCGTATGGTCGCATCGACCGCGTGTTCTACCGTGGATTGCGAGACAGCGATCATGCGGTCGTCGAGCGAGATGCCGTTCGCGGAAAGCGCTGCGCGATAGCCGCTCCTGCGTTCACGGGAGGTGAAGATGCGCATGTCGTCCTGTAACAGTCCGATGCGGCGATGGCCCATTGTGATCAGATATTCGACCGCCTTGCGCGCTCCTCCTTCATTGTCGACCACGACACTGTCGCAATCGACGCCCTCTGCGACACGGTCGATCAGGACCAGCGGCACGTTATTAGAAACAAGCTGTTGCAGATGGCCGTTGTCGTCCGCCGAGGTCGGCGCGACAATGAAGCCGCGAATGGAGAGCGATTGCAGGCTGCCGAGCAGGGAGATCTCCAGCTGAAGCACCTCCTCGCTGCTACCGATGACGAGATTGTGCCCCCGTTCGCGGGCAATAACCTCGATGTCATGCGCAATCCGGGCGAAGAACGGGTTCTGGATGTCGCCGAGAATGCAGCCGACGATCGGCAATTGCCCATTGCGGAGCGCCTGCGCGAGGCGGTTGCTCCGGTAACCGAGCTGTTCTGCCGCCGCCTGGACCTTCAGTGCGGTTTCGCCGCCGACATAGCCATAGCTGTTGAGGGCCCGGGCAGCCGTTGCCCGCGATACATTCGCAAGCGCCGCCACATCCTTCAAAGTCGCCGGTTTGCGAACCATGTCATCCTTCAGCCAAGCAAGTGGGTCCTCGTGGATCTCCTTGTAGCTTCGGGTTGTCCGTTCGCATAGACCCTGCCGCAATGGGAGTGCCGTCACGCTCCCACTGCAGATTGCGGGCAAGCCCGCCAGAGCCCGCCTTACCTGGAGGCGAAGCGCTCCGGTCGGAAGGTCGCGAGCATCGGATGTTGGCTGCCTGTTGCAATCTCGTATGCAAGCAGCTCGCCGACAAACATGGGGCATTCTCGTAGAGGTCTTCAAGATCCTCCATGATGCCCTCCAGTCCAGTTTGAACGTCCGCCTTACACA
>NZ_JALJRA010000012.1 GCF_022968135.1 Pseudorhizobium tarimense | reverse complement strand
ACACGGTTTTTGCAAAAGCACCCTAGTTTTTCACCAACATACTGATCGGAAAGCGTAATTTCCAGAAATGCCCCGCCGAACCACCTAGAACCGTCCTGCCCGCGCTAAGACGTACCCTCAAGCGCGTCCTCAGAATGTGACCGGCAGCCCCATCGATATGGAGCGGGCTTTATGCGTAATTGATATAGGGGCCATAGCCATCGCCGACCCTGTTGTCGGCTCTATCCACACCCGTCCCAACCGGAGACGCCGGCGGCCTGCGCGGGGGCGGACGCTGCAAATACTTGCGCAACAGAGCGTATGCGCCGCTGTGTTTTCACAATTCTCCTGTCTAAGCCTCAGCGGATGATGCCACCGTTGGGGGCCGGCATCAGCCGCTGCACCGATTTGACACTCCGTGGCAAAAAGGGCACATGTTTCAGCCAAGCTCCCGCCGCAATACTGTCGGCCGTTCAAGAGGGGCATCAGGGGACTGTCAGACACGGCATGATCAACGCCCGCAGCACGATCCGATCGCTCGGCAACGAGCCACCCTTGCTGGCCGATGGCCGGCGGGCGCCCGATCGGCGCGAGATCTCGCTGCGCTGGCTTTCCGGCACCTTTCTCACCGGTATCACCTCCTCCATCCTGATGGGCGTGGCACTGTTTGCCGCTCTCGACGGACGGCAGCAGCTGGCAATCCCGGCAGAGGCGTCTGCATCGCTGCCCCAGGAAGAGACGACCAACGTCACCCGCGGTGGCCGGCTTCTCGGCGGCAACATCGTCGCCATGCCGACGGACCGCAAGGTCATGGAGGTTTCCACCGTCGTGCATGAGGGACAGCGCGAGGTGATCCGCCGCAGGCCCTTCGCTCATGTAAAGATGAACCTGGCAGCCAACCACGTCGCCCAGGAAGACTACCCGGCCTTCGACCCTCTCACTATCTTCGCCTCCAGCGAGGAGCCAGCCTCCTCACCGACAAGCACCGGCGTCATCTACGGATCCGAGGTGGAATCCGAGGTGACGCTGCGCGCCCTGCCCTTCCCGAAGAAGGCAGCCGGCTATCCTTACGCGTCTTCCATGACGCTCGAGGAGGTGGAAGAAAACGTACGCAGCAACGGCTCCGTGCTGACCGATGGCAATGCCCAGCTTTCCGCCCTCTATTATGTCGATCCGCGCCGTTTCTCCTCCGAGGAGGACGGCCTCGACCTGACCGCTGGCCTCACTGCCCGGATCGTCGAGCAGAACATGACTGTCACCTCGGCAGAGCCGGTGACGCCGGAAACCCGCGACTATGCCGACGACGTCATTCCGATCCGCATGGAGAAAGACGTTGGGACCGCCTTGAAAGACGTCGGCTATCCGGAAGGCAAGGCCGACGAGATCGCCGGCCATCTCGCCAGTCGAATGAAGGAGCCGAAGCTGTTGCCCGGTGACGTCTTGCGCATTGGTGTGCTGCAGCAGGGCGATATGGTGCTGGTGGTGCGCGCCTCGGTCTATCGGCGCGGCAAGCACCAGGTGACGATCGCCCTCAACGACCGTGGCCGCATCGTCGATGCCGAAGAACCGCCGATGCTGGATGCCGTCGCCGGTGCCTTCGAGGAACAGCCGGTGCAGGTGGCGTCCGGTCGCGAGCTGCCGCGCGTCTATGACGGCATCTATCGCGCCGCCCTCTCCTACGGCATGACGACGGACATGACGGGGCTTCTCGTCAAGCTTCTCGCCAGCAGCGTCGACCTGCAGGCGCAGTTGAAGCCAAGCGATGCGATCGAGGCTTTCTTCTCGGTCCAGGACGAGAGCGGACAGGCAACCGAGCAATCGGAGCTTCTCTACGTCAACGCCCATTTCGGCGACACGACCACCCGCTTCTACCGCTTCCAGAACCCGGAGGACGGCTCGGTCGATTATTTTGATGCCGAGGGCAAGTCGATCCGCCAGTTCCTCCTGCGCAACCCGGTGCCAAACGGCCGCATGACCTCCGGCTTCGGCATGCGCCGCCACCCTATTCTCGGCTTCTCGCGCATGCATACCGGCACGGACTGGGCAGCCCCCCGCGGCACGCCGATCATCGCATCCGGCAACGGCGTGGTGGAAGCGGCCGGCTGGGCCTCCGGCTACGGCAACCAGACGATCATCCGCCACGCCAATGGCTATGAATCTTCCTACAACCACCAGAGCGCCATCGCCAAGGGCATCAAGCCGGGCGCCAAGGTCACCCAAGGCCAGGTGATCGGCTATGTCGGCTCCACCGGTCAGTCGACCGGGGCACATTTGCACTACGAGCTGATCGTCAACGGCACCAAGGTCGATCCGATGAAGATCCGCCTGCCGGGCGGAAAATCGTTGGCCGGCGACAATCTTGCCCGCTTCAAGGAAGAGCGTGGCCGCATCGATGCCCTTCTCGGCGGCGGCGGCGATCCGGCGGAAGTGGCAAGCCGATAGTTCCAGCGGAAAATGGCGGCGTCGGCCGCCATTTCGTTTTCACATTGTGTCAACGAAGTCAGGCCGCCTCGCTTACCTCTCGCTTCACCCGGAACAGCAGCCGGTCGGAACCGGCATCGACGGCCACCGTCGAACCGTCCGGGATCTGCCCGCCGAGGATCTGCTCTGCCATCGGGTCCTGAACGAACTTCTGGATCACCCGCTTCAGCGGCCGTGCGCCGTAGACCGGATCGTAGCCCTTGTCGGCCAGCCATTCGCGCGCGTTCGGATGGAGCTCGATCACGATCTTCCGCTCGGCGAGCAGCGAGACCAGACGCTTCATCTGGATGTCGACGACCGCCCCCATTTCGCCGCGTTCGAGGCGGTGGAACAGGATGATCTCGTCGACGCGGTTCAAAAATTCCGGCCGGAACGAGGCCTTCACCACATCCATCACCTGGTCGCGCACGTGATCGGAATCTGCCCCTTCCGGAAGAGTGGTCAGATATTCCGCCCCGAGGTTCGAGGTCATGATGATGATCGTGTTCTTGAAGTCGACCGTGCGGCCCTGCCCGTCCGTCAGGCGCCCGTCGTCGAGCACCTGCAGCAGCACGTTGAACACGTCCGGATGCGCCTTCTCGATCTCGTCGAAGAGCACGACCTGATAGGGCTTGCGCCGGACGGATTCCGTCAGCGCGCCGCCTTCCTCGTAACCCACGTAGCCCGGAGGCGCCCCGATCAGCCGGGCAACAGAGTGCTTCTCCATGTATTCCGACATGTCGAGCCGCACCATCGCCGTCTCGTCCTCGAACAGGAAGCGCGCGAGCGACTTGGTGAGTTCGGTCTTGCCGACGCCGGTGGGACCTAGGAATATGAACGAGCCGATCGGCCGGTTTGGATCCTGCAGCCCGGCGCGCGAGCGGCGCACGGCGCGGGAAACCGCCTGCACGGCGTCGCCCTGGCCGACCACGGTCTTGGCGAGTTCGTCTTCCATGCGCAGCAGCTTGTCGCGCTCGCCTTCCAGCATCTTGTCGACCGGGATTCCGGTCCAGCGCGACACGACATGGGCGATGCCGTCCGGCGTCACCACTTCCTGCACCATGTTGCCGGCGTCCGAGCCGTCCTGAGCTTCCGCCTCGACAAGCTCCTTCTCGAGCTTCGGGATCACCCCGTAGGCAAGCTCGCCGGCGCGCTGGAATTCGCCCTTGCGCTGGGCGATGGCAAGGTCGTTGCGGGCCTCGTCGAGCTGCTTTTTCAGGTCGGCGGCAAGGCCAAGCTTCTGCTTTTCCGCCTGCCAGCGTGCCGTCAGCGCATCGGCCTCTTCCTCGAGCGAGGTCAGCTCGCTTTCCAGTCGGGCCAGCCGGTCCGCGGATGCCGCATCGGTTTCCTTCTTCAGCGCCTCGCGCTCGATCTTCAGCTGGATGATCCGCCGATCAAGCTCGTCGAGTTCTTCCGGCTTGGAGTCCACCTGCATGCGCAGCCGCGACGCGGCCTCGTCCATTAGGTCGATCGCCTTGTCGGGCAGGAACCGGTCGGTGATGTAGCGGTTGGACAGTGTCGCGGCGGCAACGAGTGCCGAATCCGAGATCCGCACCTTGTGGTGCTGCTCGTATTTCTCCTTCAGGCCGCGCAGAATCGAGATCGTGTCCCCGACGGTCGGCTCGTCGACCATGACGGGCTGGAAGCGGCGGGCAAGCGCCGGGTCCTTCTCCACATGCTTGCGATATTCGTCGAGCGTGGTGGCGCCGACGCAATGCAGCTCGCCGCGGGCCAGAGCCGGCTTTAGGAGGTTCGATGCATCCATCGCGCCATCGGCCTTGCCAGCGCCGACCAGCGTGTGCATCTCGTCGATGAACAGGATGATCTCACCGTTTTCCGACTGCACCTCGTTCAAGACGGCCTTCAGCCGCTCCTCGAATTCGCCGCGGTATTTCGCGCCGGCAATGAGCGAGCCCATGTCGAGCGCCATCAGCCGCTTGTCCTTCAGCGACTCCGGCACGTCGCCATTGACGATGCGCAGCGCAAGCCCCTCGGCGATCGCCGTCTTGCCGACGCCGGGTTCACCGATCAGGACCGGATTGTTCTTCGTACGGCGCGACAGCACCTGAATCGTGCGGCGGATTTCGTCGTCGCGGCCGATCACCGGATCGAGCTTGCCCTCGCGCGCCTCGCCGGTCAGATCGCGAGCATATTTCTTCAATGCGTCAAAACCCTGTTCAGCATTGGCGCTGTCGGCGGTGCGGCCCTTGCGGACCTCGTTGATGACCTGGTTCAGCGCCTGGGCCGTCACGCCCGCCTTCTTCAGCGTGGCGGATGTCGATGCCGTGCTTTCGATCACGAGCGCGAGCAGCAGCCGTTCGACGGTGACGAAGCTGTCGCCGGCCTTCTTTGCCGCCTCTTCCGCCGTGGTGAAGACCTTGGCGAGCGGCTGGGACAGGTAGACCTGACCGCCGCCACCGGACACCTTCGGCAGCTTGGCAAGCGCCGCGTCATTGGCGATGCGGGCCTCCTTCGCGTCACCGCCGGCACGCGCAATCAGCGACGACGCCATGCCCTGGTCGTCGTCGAGCAGCACTTTCAGTACGTGCTCGGGCGTGAACTGCTGGTGGCCTTCGGAGAGCGCATGCGTCTGTGCCGACTGCAGGAACCCGCGCACTCGTTCTGAATATTTCTCGATGTTCATGTCTAACCTCCACGGATCGTCCCGCCCTTCGTAAGGCACGGAGCGATGATTGAGATTGAGCTCCCTCAAAGGCGAGCCCGTCGCCGGAACAACCGGCGTTGCAACGAGATATGGGAGAAGTTTTTGGGGATTTAAAGGAGCGGAAGAGATCTGCTGGAGGTACGGGTATCCTTCCGCTACGACTTGCCGCCGGGCGCGCTCCCGGCGGCAAGTCAGAGTTGGCCATCAGCCCTGTACACTAGGATGCGCGACCGGACGATTTGGGCTCGTGTCGCCTCGAGCACCATGTTGAGCGGGGTTTGGGCGGCGGGCGCACCTTCCCGAAGCCGCCCGAGCGGTTGACCTCCGTCAGCCGCCTTTCCCCGGCTTGCGCGCCGAGAGCAAGCCCGGTCTCCTGCGCCAGCGACGTTGGAGCACAGATCATCGTGGATGCGCAGTAGTACAGGCGTCCGACGGGGTTGATGTTCTCGTCGAGCGAAGAGCCAGACGATACGGATCTGCATCGGCACGCGGATCAACCGTGGCGTCCTGCGGAAAAGACGGGGTGCTGCTGCGTGCAGCGCATTGGCTCAGCCACGTCGATTACGACGTTCTCATGACCGGAGATTACTTCAGTAGAGGCTGCAGCAACAGAGGCCGCTGGCGCCCCGCGAGTCGGCTGTCATGCCACATCCGGGCTACTAAGGAAGGGGCTGGACAGCAGAAGCGAAAGCACCTACTTGATACGTTATTACATCACATGAGGTGACACATCATGACATCATTTTCGCACGTGATATCGGCGCTTGACGCGCCAGCTTGACGATACGTCTTGTTTCCGGCTAGCTGTCCGCGATGGTTCCTCGAGGTTGTACCGAAGGGATTAATAGGGAACGCGGTGAGGCGGCTTGCAAGAGCACCGATGCCGCGGCTGCCCCCGCAACTGTAAGCGGTTTGCCCACCCATCCTTGGGCGCTGAATGCGCCATGCCACTGAGCCTTTGCTCGGGAAGGCAGATGGGAGGCAGACGACCGTGAGCCAGGAGACCTGCCATCAATCGACAATCCAATCAGCCGGGCGGGGATGCCCGGAAAGGATCAGCCATGTTTGACCTGCGCCGCAAGGCCCTCCTCCGTCTTGATTGGACCCTCGGCCCATAG
The DNA here is from genome assembly GCF_022968135.1 of Pseudorhizobium tarimense. Classification (GTDB taxonomy): domain Bacteria; phylum Pseudomonadota; class Alphaproteobacteria; order Rhizobiales; family Rhizobiaceae; genus Neorhizobium; species Neorhizobium tarimense. The sequence continues at coordinate 167,389 of NZ_JALJRA010000012.1, read as the reverse complement.
CTGTGCGGCACGGCATGGGCACTGCCCTGGTGGCATCCGCTTTTCCCTCCCCCAATCGAGATTTCAACAATGCGCCGTTTCATAACCATCCTTGCTTTGGCGTCGGGGCTTGCCGCGCTCGCCGGCTCCGCCTCTGCCCAGACCCAATACCCTCTCACGCTCAGCAATTGCGGCCGGGACGTGACCTTCCAAAGCGTCCCGCAAAAGGTAGTCTCGATCGGCCAGGGCATGACCGAGATCCTTCTCTCCCTCGGCCTCGCCGACCGTATCGTCGGCACCGCCGTCTGGGTCGGACCCGTGCTGCCGGCCTATGCCGAAGTAGTTCGTAGCATCAAGCGGCTTGCCGACAATAATCCCAGTTTTGAATCCGTCGTCGGCGAGGAGCCGGACCTCGTTGCCGCCGAGTTCGAATGGCATATCGGGCCGCAGGGATCGGTCGGCAGCCGCGAGCAGTTCGCCGACCTCGGCATCGAAACCTATGTGTCGCCCGCCGATTGCGTCGCCAAGCGCAATACCAACGGCGGCGATGGCGTCCGCAAGGAACTGTTCACGATGGATCTCATCTATCGTGAAATTGCCGAACTGGCGGAGATCTTCGATGTAAAGTCGCGTGGCGACAGTCTGATCGCCGAGCTTCGCGCCCGTGAAGCCGCCGCCGTCTCGTCCGTCGCCGGGCTGGCTGGCAAGGACACTCCGGTCGTCTTCTGGTTCTCCAGCAAGGACGTGGAGGGCGATGCCTTTATCGCCGGCAAGAACAGCGCACCGGCCTATATCCTGAGGACGCTCGGCGCGGCCAACGTCGTGACCAGCGAAGAGGAATGGCCGCTGGTCGGCTGGGAAACGATTGCGGAGGCAAACCCGGCCGTCATCGTCATTGCTACCATGGATCGCCGCCGCTATGCCGCCGATGATCCCGCAGTGAAGGTCGCCTTCCTGGAACAGGATCCGGTAACGCGCGAACTCGACGCGGTGCGCAAAAAGCACTTCGTGATGATGGACGCGCAGTCGATGAACCCGACGATCCGCACGATTGACGGGATCGAGATCCTGGCCCGCGGCATCGCTTCCTTCGGTCTTTCCCGGTGAGGCAGGTGGCTTCAAGGTGTTGGACCTGGTGGGCGCTGGCCGGGCTTTGCCTTGCCGCTAGCCTCCTTCTCGCGCTGATGGTCAGCCTGGCAGTCTCAATCGGGGAGATGGCCATCCCGCTGGCGACAACCGGCAAGGCCGTTGCCAACCGCCTTGCCGGGACCGGCTTCGAGCTCAGCCGCATCCATGAAGGCATCGTCTGGGACTATCGCCTCAGCCGCGCCCTGGTCGCCGCCAGCGCGGGAGCAGCACTCGCGCTCAGTGGCGCCATCCTCCAGGCTCTGCTGCGCAACCCGCTGGCCGAACCCTATGTCCTCGGCATCTCCGCCGGGGCATCCACGGGCGCCGTTTCCGTTATGATCCTTGGCGTGGGCTCCGGCGCACTTGGACTCTCCGCCGGCGCCTTTGTCGGAGCTGCCGTCGCCTTCCTGCTCGTCGGCCTGCTGGCGGCCGGTGCCGGCGGCAGCAGCGAGCGAATCATCCTGTGCGGCGTCGCAGGCTCGCAGCTTTTCAATGCCATCACCTCCTATATCGTCACCACCTCGGCCAATGCCGAACAGGCCCGCGGCGTGCTCTTCTGGCTGCTCGGCTCCTTGAGTGGCGTGCGCTGGCCGGATGTCTCCCTTTCGGCGCCGGTGGCGCTGGTCGGCTTCCTGGTCTGCATGGCTCATGTCCGGGCGCTTGACGCCTTTGCCTTCGGAAAGGATGCCGCAGCCTCACTCGGCATTTCCGTCACGCGCGTGCAGGTCATCCTGCTCGGCACGACGGCAGCCATGACGGCGATCGTGGTAAGCATGGTCGGTGCGATAGGCTTCGTCGGCCTAGTGATCCCGCATGCCGCACGCTTCGTCGTCGGGCCGGGCCATGCCCGGCTTCTGCCGGCCACAGCCTTTGCCGGCGCGATCTTCATGATCGGCGCCGACATCATCTCGCGCATCATCATTCCGCAGCAGATCCTGCCGATCGGCGTCGTCACCGCCCTCTTCGGCGCGCCCGCCTTTGCCGCGATCCTTTATCGGGCACGGAGGAGCGCATGAGCATCGCCGTCGAAAACGTCAGCTTCGCCGCCGGCAACAACATTGTGGTCGACGGTGTCAGCCTCGACATCGACAAGGGCAGGATCCTGGGTCTTCTCGGCCCGAACGGATCGGGGAAGTCCAGCCTGCTGAGGATTATCTGCCGGCTGAGAAAGGTGCAAAGCGGCATCGTCCGCCTCGGCGAAGACGATATCTCCCTCATCCCGCGCGCAGCATTGGCCCGTCGCATTGCCCTCGTGGAGCAGCAGTCCAGCACCGATACGCAGCTGACGGCACGCGACGTGGTGGGGCTCGGTCGCACCCCCCATCGCGGACTGCTCTCATCGAGAAGCGCCGATGACGATGCGGCCGTCGAAGACGCGCTGGATCGGGTCGACATGCTGCACAAGGCAAACCAGCTCTGGCAAACCCTGTCGGGAGGTGAGCGCCAGCGGGTCCATATCGCCAGAGCCCTGGCGCAGGCACCGAGCGAACTCCTGCTCGACGAGCCGACCAACCATCTCGACATCCAGCATCAGCTCGAGATCCTGTCACTCGTCTCCCGGCTCGGCATCACCTGCATCGTGGCGCTTCACGATCTGAACCTCGCCGCCATGTTCTGTGACAAGATCGCCATTCTGCGCGAAGGAAAATTGGTTGCCGCCGGCACCGCCGGAGTGGTGCTGACGGAAACGCTGATCGAAGATGTCTTCGGCGTGCGTGCGCATGTCGAACGCTCGTCGGTGCACGGCCGGTTCAACATCCAGTACCGCCTGGGCCAACGCCAGAGCGCCTTGTCGGATCTGCCGAGCGAAGGTGGGGATCGCACTAGACAATCCTCCTAATGCGTTTAAGCCTATCGATCCTTGCCCTGTCTTAGACCTTTCTCGCTGGAAGCTTCGCTCCGTCTTCGGCGGAAGACATCAATGCCTGGCGTCTTCTGGTGGGCGACCAGAAGGAAGCCAAGCTGACGGTTCTGGATTGCGTGACCGGTGATGAACTCGCCAGTTATCCACTTAAGGGATAGGTCACGCACCTGGTAGCCAGCGAAAGTGGCAAGACCGCCTTCGCGGTGCAGATGAACGCCGATGCGGTTGACGTCGTGGCCACCGGCGCGACCTTCTCCGACCACGGCGAGCACAGCGACATTGAGCTGGAGCAGCCTTCACATCTCGTGCAGCTGGAGGGGCGTCGTCCAGCCCATGCCGTGTCGCATGGAGATGAGGTCCTGCAGTTCTTTGATCTTAAGGGTGAGGCGCGCGTCTTTGCGGAACAGGCGCTTCTCCAGGGAAAACCGAACTACGACACGGTTAAAGCAGCCGCTCCTCATCACGGCCTTGTCGTCATGAACGATTACATGCTCGTTTCCGAGCCGGACCTGTCGCAACCGGTTAAAGAAGGGGAACTGCCCCCGCGCCTAGGCCTTAAAGTCCTCGACAAGGCGGGACAGCAGGCCGGCGACGTTGCCACGTGAACGGGGCTGCATGGCGAAGCCTCTTCCGCCGACATGGTCGCCTTTAGCTGCAAGGAAGGCGTTTTGGTCGCGCGCCCCAGGTGGGGCTGGAGCTCCGGAGCTGGAAATGCTGGAATACAGGCAGAACCTGGCCCGCAGGCTAGGTCAGCACGCTGCTGGGCGGCAAGCCCATGCAGTTCTTCCTCGGCAACTACGGCGATGACAAGGTGGTGGCGATTGACCCCTCGGAACAGGATCCGTTTCGCCTAGTTCAGCTCGCGGTTTGCCGGGTCGATTTCGCCCTCGATTCGAAGCGGGTGAGCCGAGCCTACGTCTTCACGGAAGACGGAAAGCTTCATCTTCTTGACGTTCTGACAGGCGAGATCACGAAGTCCGCACAGGTCACGGAGCCTTACAGCAAGGACGGCCACTGGCGCGACCCTCGTCCGCGCCTCACCGTCATGGGGAACGAAATCGCGGTAACCGACTCCAACCAGCAGAAGGTTCTCGTACTGGACGCGGGAACGCTGTCGCAAAGCCGCACCATTCCAGTTGCCGGAACACCGTTCAATATCGTTGCCGTCGGCGGATCTGGCGTACGCCATTGATCGTGTCAACCTGCGGCGCCTGTTCGAAGCACGATGGGCCGTGAGGACATTCCAGAAACGCAAAAACTCCGGTCGCGAGAGTCAGACTGCTGACAAAGTCCTCTTTGCCTTTGCTGGCGCTACTTCAACTCCGATCCGCTCTCTTCTCGATTCAGAGACGTTCCGTGAATCTTGGTCCTTGAGAAGGTGGGGCGGGGGTTTGTCATCAAGCTGAACTCCGGTCGCGAGACCGGAGTTCATTTGTCCTCAGCTGACGATCACTCGCCCGCCACCTCGGCCATCTCCGGCTGTCCGCCGGAAGCTTCGCCTTCGGACGCGCTCTCGCCTTCACCGCGGCGCGGACGGCGTGGGCGGTTGCCAGCATTGCGGCGGCGCGGCTGGCGCTCCTTGGCGGGTGCGGCCGGCGCATCTTCCTCGGCAGCCACTTCCGCCGGCGTTCCTTCGATCACAGGCTGAGGTCCGGAGCCATCGATGGCCGGCGCTGCGTCCGCTGCCGGGGCCTGCTCGCGCCGGTTCTGGCGCTGCTGGTCACGCTGTTGATCGCGTTGCTGGTCACGGTCTCGGCGCGGCTGCTGCTGCGGCTGTGCGTCGTTGGAATGCTGGCGGCCGCCGATATCGTCTTCGAAGTCGTTCGAGTCGTTGTCGTCGACATCCTGATTGTCGCGGTCTTGGCCATCGCCGCGGTCGTCACGCTGGAAGCGTTCCTGCATCTGCGCTTGGGCGGCGGCGATGATGCGGTTGTAGTGCTCGGCGTGCTGCAGGTAGTTTTCCGCGATCACGCGGTCGCCGGCGCTCTGGGCGTCGCGGGCAAGCGTGGCGTATTTCTCTGCGATATGCTGGGCCGTGCCGCGGATTTTGACGTCTGGGCCGGAGCTGTCATAGGTGCGGGTGAGAGGATTGCCGCCCTTGCGGTTGAAGTTGTTGCCACCGCCGTTGTTGGAGCCGCCACGCCCTCGACCGCGCTTGTTCTGCTGTCCTGGCCTCATAGATCGATCACCTGAATTTTCTGTTATCCGCTGATAGGGGGCCACGCGGCCGTGCTGGCACATGCCAGAGCAAGACTTCGCGCGCCGCGGACAGGAAGAAACCAAGCCGCCTGCCGCTTGTGAAAGTCAAATTAACTGATTCACGCACCGGGAAATGTTCAACCTTCGAAACTCTTAAAAAAGAGCCGGTCCAGGGTTGACCTAACCCGAACGAATCTCCGTTCATTCCCAGCCGCCCAGTGCGTGGCCGCAAACTATCCCGCTTCCTCTGTAAATCCAAGCTTTTTCTTTCGCTGTGCAAACTCATGCACCAGCCGCTTTGGAGAAGAGGAGCACGCGGTCGTTGCCGCCATAGTCGCATGCTGCTTCCACAACTTGGAAGCCCGCTTGCGCGAAAACGTCTGTAACGCTGTCCTTCTGGTCATAGCCGATTTCGACGCCGAGAACACCGCCGGATGCAAGCCTCTTCAATGCACCCGCGGCTATCGCCCGATAGGCATCGAGGCCATCTGCACCGCCATCGAGCGCCCGTGGCGGGTCGAAATCCCTGACCTCCGGCTCCAACTCCGCCACTACGGAGCTCTGGATATAGGGCGGGTTTGACACGATTATGTCGAAGCGCCCGGAGATCGCCTCGAACCAGTTGCTGCGGACCGTCTCAAGCCTGTCCGACAGTCCTAGCCGAACGGCATTGGCGCGCGCGGTCTCCAGGGCACCATCCGAGATATCCGTGGCGAAGCCGATTGCGCCGGCACATTCCTTGAGGAGGGCGAGGATGATTGCGCCCGTTCCCGTCCCGAGGTCGAGAACCCGGGCCGCCCCCTGCGCCGCGACGATCTGCCTCAGCCGGGGAAGAACCCTATCGACCAATGTCTCGGTATCGGGCCTCGGCTCCAGCGTCTCCTTGGAGAGCTTCAGCACCATGCCGTGGAATTCCCGTTCCCCTAATATGCGGTGCACGGGCTCGCGTTTCAAGCGCCGCACGACGGCATCTTCAATCGTGCCCATCTGCTCGTCCGTCAGCACGAGGTCCTCGCCGGCAAAAACCTCCATGCTGCTGAGCCCCAACAGGCCGCCGATCAGGACGCGCGCTTCCATGGGAGCGTCGGCAAGTCCGGCGGCGGCAAAACGCGCCCGCGCATCGGCAACGGCCGCACCGAGCCGGGTCACCCCTGCATCTCGCCAAGCTGTGCCAGCTGACCCGCCTGGTAGTCGGAGATCAAGGCGTCGACGACTTCATCGATGTCGCCTTCCATCATCCGGTCGAGCTTGTAGAGCGTCAGGTTGATGCGGTGATCGGTCACCCGGCCCTGCGGAAAGTTGTAGGTGCGGATGCGCTCGGACCGGTCGCCGGAGCCGACCTGGCTCTTTCGGTTGGCAGAGCGCTCGCTCTCGGCCTTTTGCCGCTCCATGTCGTAGAGGCGCGAGCGCAGCACCTGCATGGCCTTGGCGCGGTTCTGGTGCTGCGACTTCTCCGAACTCGTCACCACCAGCCCCGTCGGCAGGTGGGTGATGCGCACGGCCGAGTCCGTCGTGTTGACATGCTGCCCGCCGGCGCCGGAGGAGCGCATGGTGTCGATGCGGATGTCCTCGGCGCGGATCTCGATGTCGATCTCCTCCGCCTCCGGCAGCACCGCAACGGTTGCTGCAGAGGTATGGATACGTCCTTGCGTTTCCGTGTCCGGCACGCGCTGCACCCGGTGCACACCCGACTCGAACTTGAGCTTGGAGAACACGCCGCGCCCGCTGACGGTCGCGATGATTTCGCGAAAGCCGCCGGCCTCGCCTTCGCTGGCGGAAAGCACCTCCACCTTCCAGCCCTTGCCCGCGGCATAGCGCTCATACATGCGGAAGAGATCTCCCGCAAACAGCGCCGCCTCGTTGCCGCCGGTGCCGGCGCGGATTTCCAGGATCGCGCTCTTCTCGTCGGCCGCATCCTTCGGCAGCAGGAGGACCTGCATGTCGCGCTCCAGCGCCTCGACGCGCTCCTCCGCCTCCGGCAGTTCCATCTCGGCCAGTTCGCGCATCTCGCGATCCGTCGCCTTGTCGGCGAGCAGCGTCTTCAGGTCGGCAACCTCCGCGGTCGCCTTCTCGTAGTCGCGGATCTTGCGCACTACCGGCTGCAACTCGGAATATTCCGAAGCCAGCCGCACATAAACGTCCGCCGCCGGTCCCTCCGACATGCGCGCTTCGATTTCGCCGAAGCGGCGCTCCAACTCGCGCATCTTGTCTACAGGAAGCTTCGCCACCCTGCTCACTCCATTTTCTTGTTCTTCTTAGACCGGGACGCCGTTCTCTGCGGCAAACCGGATCAGCAGCGCGCGGATCGGCTCTTGCGACCGCTTCTCGTCCAGCGCTGCATTAAGCGCCTGCGCCAGCTTCTCGGCATCGAGCGACAGCAGCATCGCTTTGACTGGCCCGATCGCCGTTGCGCTCATCGACACCGACTGGAAACCGAGACCGATCAGCGCCATGGCCGAAAGCGGCTTGCCGGCCATCTCGCCGCACAGCGTCAGCTGCGTCTGGTTGCGCTCGGCCGCCCGCACAATCTCGCGCAGCATCCTGAGAAAAGGCTTGCCCAGCATGTCGAAGCGGTCGGAAACGCGCGCATTGCCGCGATCGGCTGCCATGGTGAACTGGAAGAGGTCGTTCGAACCGACCGAAACGAAGTCCACCTCAGCCATTAGCTCGTCGAGCTGCCACATCAGCGAGGGCACCTCCAGCATCGCGCCGAACTGCAGGCGCCGCGGCAGGTTGTGGCCGAATTTGGAAAGATGCTGCACTTCCTTCTGCAGAAGGTCGCGCACCGCATGGATCTCGGAGACGTCCGTCACCATCGGCAGCATCATCTTCAGTTCCGCACCGGCGGAAGCGCGCAGCAGCGCCCGCAGCTGCGTGCGCAGGAGCCCCGGCCGGTCGAGCGAAAGGCGGATCGCCCGCCAGCCGAGCGCCGGGTTTTCTTCCTCGTGGCTACGAAAATAGGAAACGACCTTGTCGCCGCCGATGTCGAGCGCGCGGAACGTCACCGGCAGGCCGTTTGCCTGCTTGATCACGTTGCGATAGAAGGCCTCCTGCTCTTCGAGCTTCGGCATGGTCGAGGCGATCATGAACTGCAGCTCGGTGCGGAAAAGCCCGATGCCGTCTGCGCCCGATTCTGAAAGCTGCGGCAGGTCCACCATCAGGCCGGCATTCATCATCAGGCTGATGCGCTTGCCGTCCAGGGTCACCGGCTCGACGTCGCGCAGGGCACGGAACTGCTCCTGCCGGCGCGCGCGCAGCCGCACCTTTTCCTCATAGGCCTTCAGGAGGTCTGCCATCGGCCGCAGATGCAGCTCGCCCTCGTCGCCGTCGATGATTACAGCATCACCGTTCTCGGCGAGCGCCACCGCACCGACGGCCTGACCGATCACCGGGATTCCCATGGCGCGCGCAACGATCACCACATGGCTCGTCACCGCCCCGTCCTCGAGCACGAGGCCGCGCAGCTTGTCGCGCGGGTAGTCGAGAAGCTCCGCCGCCCCCATGGCGCGGGCAAAGATGATCGCGTCCGCCGGCAGCCCCTCGCCCATGGCGCGGCCGCTATAGCCCGTCAGCTGCCGCAGCAGCCGGTTGGCGAGGTCATCGAAATCATGCATGCGCTCGCGCAGATACGGATCCGTCAGGCGCATCATGCGCGCCTTTGTGTCGCTCTGCACCTTTTCCACCGCAGCCTCAGCCGTCAGGCCATTGTGGATCGCTTCCTCCATGCGGCGCACCCAGCCCTGGTCGTAGGCAAACATGCGATAGGTTTCAAGCACCTCACGATGCTCGCCCTCGCTTGCGACCTCGCGGCGCGACAGCATGTCGTCGATCGAGATGCGCAGCGAGCCCAGCGCCTCGGCAAGCCGGCGCACCTCGTTGTCGGCGTCGTCGTTCAGGAGATTGGTGACCACCACGCGCGGCTCGTGCAGCACCACATGGCCAAGACCGATCCCCTCGCTGTAGCCATCGCCCTCGATGGTGACGGCACGCGTCAGGTCGAGCTCGAGGCCCGGCTTGGTGATCTTCTTCAGTTCCCCGGTCGCAATCATCTCGGCGATCACCATGGCGGTGGTTTCAAGCGCCTCGACCTCGTCTTCGCGGTAGGTCCGGCTCGCCTTGTTCTGGACGACGAGGACGCCCAAAGTGCGACCGGCCCTCAAGATCGGCACACCGAGGAAGGAGTGGTAGATTTCCTCTCCCGTTTCAGGAAGATAACGGAAGGCGGGGTGCGCCTGCGCATCCGAAAGATTGAGCGGTTGGGCCGACGCCGCGATGGTGCCGACAAGACCCTGCCCCATTTTCAGCTGCGAAAGGTGCACGGCTTCCGGATTGAGACCTTCGGTCGCATAAAGCTCCAGCACGCCGTCGGAACGCAGCACATAGACCGAGCAGACCTCGGCCACCATATTGCTGGCGATCTGACGCACGATCCGGTCGAGCCGCTCCTGCGGATCCAGCGGCTCGGCCATCAGTTCTCGCAGCCGCCGCAGCAGAACGCGCGGACCCGCCGACAGGTCTCTCATCGGCATAGTTGCTCCCGAAACGAGGTCACGTTCGCCGGCAATCTCCACCTCCGCAACCGGGAAGCGAGGCCTGCCGGCCCATGATCAACTCTTATCGAGACCGTAGGCAGAATGCAAAGTCCGAACGGCGAGTTCGGAATAGGCGCCGTCGATGAGGATGGAAATCTTGATTTCCGAGGTCGTGATCGCCTTGATGTTGATGCCTTTTTCAGCAAGTGCCTTGAAAGCGAGCGCCGCGACGCCCGCATGGCTGCGCATGCCGATGCCGATCACGGAGACCTTGGCCAGGCCCGATTCGTTCTGCGCCACGTCAAAGCCGATCGTCGCCTTGTTGTCCTCGAGCACCTTGAGCGCCTTCTGCACGTCCCCGGAAGGCACGGTGAAGGTCATGTCGGTGCGCGATCCATCCTCGGAAATGTTCTGGACGATCATGTCGACATTAATGTGGGCTTCGGCCAGCGGCCCAAAGATGGCGGCCGAGACACCGGGCCGGTCAGCGAGCCGGCGCAGCGAGATCTGTGCCTCATCCTTGGCATAGGCGATGCCGGTGACGACTTCCTGTTCCACGATTTCTTCCTCGTCGCAAATCAACGTGCCGGGCGGATTGATGAGGTCGCCCATGCCCGGCGCATCGGGATCCTCGAAACTTGAGCGTACGAAGGTACGGACCTTGTGAACCATGGCAAGCTCGACCGACCGCACCTGCAGGACCTTTGCCCCGAGCGAGGCTAGCTCGAGCATTTCCTCGAACGAGATCTTCTTCAGCCGTCGCGCCTTCGGCACCACGCGCGGATCGGTCGTGTAGACGCCGTCGACATCGGTATAGATGTCGCACCGGTCGGCCTTGACGGCCGCCGCAATGGCAACGGCCGAGGTATCGGAGCCGCCTCGGCCGAGCGTGGCGATCCGGTTGTCCGGGCCGATGCCCTGGAAGCCGGCAACGACTGCCACCTGGCCCTCGCCCATCCGGCGAATGATGTCCGACCCGTCGATCTCGAGAATACGGGCCGCCCCATGGGCGCTGTCCGTCCGGATCGGGATCTGCCAGCCCTGCCAGGAGCGGGCATTGACGCCCATCGATTGCAGCGCGATGGAGAGCAGGCCGGAGGTCACCTGTTCTCCGGAAGCGACCACGGCATCGTACTCGCGCGCGTCATAGAACGGCGAGTTGGCACCGGCGACCTTGGGCGTGTCCTGCACCCAGCCGACCAGCTCGTTCGTCTTGCCGGACATGGCAGAGACGACCACCGCCACCTCATGCCCGGCGTCGACCTCGCGTTTGACATGGCGCGCAACATTATGGATGCGTTCCAGATTAGCGACCGAGGTGCCGCCGAACTTCATGACGATGCGAGCCATTTTACCCTTGAGTCCATCCGTTCGCCCGAAGGGGCGTCTGCACAGAAACGCCCCGGGAGAGGCGGAATTCGCCGCGTCTCATAGCGAAAAGGGGGAAGGCGCGCAATGGCGGCGGAAGCGAGATTCGTAGTGCAGAAGGGCGCAACCCTGTGGCGTCACGCCCTCTCATTCAGCGATCTGATAGCGGGTCAGTTCCGGGTCAGGCACTCGGGGTCCTGATTGAAGCAAATGGTCCCATTCGGTCCCGGAACGGGGCCGCCGCTGCGTCCACCAAGGTCTCGATCTCGATCGCGGTCACGATCGCCCCGATCGCGATCCCATTCCCTTCGGTCGCGATCCCGGTCCGTGTCGCTACGATCTCGGTCCCAGTCGCGACGGTCGCGGCGATCCCAGTCCCGGTCGCGTCGGTCCCACCTGTCGCGGTCACGGTAGAAGTCGCGGCCGCGGTAATGGCGGTCCCAATAGTTGCCGAGCTCGAACGTGACGGTCGGGATGCCGAGCGGGCGGTAGTAGCGAGGCTCAACCTCGACGCGCCGCTGCTGATACGCCGCCCGCACGTAATTGCCGGAGACCCAGCCACGTCCGCCGCTGAAGGCGACGTCACACCAGTTGACGTTGCGCATGCAGCCATAGATCGTCACCGGCGATCCTTCCGGAATGACAGTGACCGCCGGATAGGAAGTGCTGGGTCCGGAGCGCATGTTTACGTTGCCGGTCGAGACGCCGCGTACGGCGGCGTCCGCGAGCGATGGCAAGGACACTGCAGAAACAAGCGCTGCAGCCGCGATAGACAGGTACTTCTTCACGTGTTTCCTCCTGCGGAGCATTTCGGCGGCCTATGCGCCGCCTTTCTCTCCAAAATGTTCGCAGCACTCTATTGTTCCCGGACGCCTGAACCGGCCGTGAACAAGCGGTTCAGTAGCATCACAGGTAGTTGTGCAGGAAGGTTAAGAGCGCCCGACGCATCGCCGGCGTCTCCTGGTGCCCTACGCCTGGCTGCGCCAGGAAGACCAGCGAGGCCGGCGCGCCGGCATTCGCATAAAGAGCCTGCGTCGTCTGAAGAGCGGCCGCAACAGCGTCTGGTGGCGTCAGCGGATCGTCCTTGCCGACACAGATCAGCTGCGGTCGCGGTGCGACCAGCCCTGCGATCTCACCGGTCGATGTTTCGCGCAGCATCCCCGGGATCGTAAGGTAATGGCCATGCAGATCGTGCACGCCGGTCTCTAACAGGGTGGCGAAGTCCGCATAGCAGCAGAGATGTGCCGCAGCAGCAATGCCCCGGTCGATCGCGGCAAGGAAATAGGCGAGCGCCGCCCCCATGGAGAGACCCGTCACGGCGATACGCCGCGGATCGACGTCGCTCCGCTCCGCCAGCCACGAGACCGCCGCCGCCTGCTCTGAAAGCATCTGCCCGAACAGCGTCCTCCCGTGCCAGAGCGCTGCCTTGGCTGCGGCATCCTCCGTCACACTGGCTCGTTCGCCGAAGGTCGGCATGTCGATCGACAGCACGATGAAGCCTTGCCGCGCCAGTGCAGGCCCGGGTGGATCCAGCAGTGCCGGGCGACCGTCGACCAGTTCGGAAGCTCCTATTCGTAGCGCCCGCCATGGGCGTGGCAGCGTAGAATCCCAAGACACCGCACCGCCGACGCCTTCGCACGCGTCAGAATGCCCCTGACGCTGTTCCTGTCGGGAAGGCGAAACCGCAACCGTTCAATGGCAAACCCGTCGGTGATCGCCGGCAGGCTCTCCGTCTCGCTAAGACGCAGTTCCTCAAACCTAAGCAGCGCCCGACGCCTGTCTACCGTGATCCCCATTTCCCCCTCCCGCACAATCGAGATCTTCGCAGATGCCGACACCGATCAAGCCGCGAATTGGGGATGATCCGCCACGTCAGATTCAATGAGATCATAAGCTTAAGAGAGAAATAGCTGCCATTTTTTCCCCGCCTTTTTTTGTCGAGCAATATTGGCTCGTTCCGCTTCGGCTACACCGGCACGCATCGCTGGCGAGGCGGGCCGGTGCCTGTACGGCTTGCCGTGATGCAAGTGGGCTTTGCAGGGCCGCTCAGAAAATGGTTCCCCTCTCGCTGGATAGGCGAGGCGTGCGTGTGTCGCACACCACCCGGTCTAGCTTTCCGCGAGGAACTAAGTCCAGGCCGCCGCAGAGGAACCGGAGTTGCGCTGGCAAAAGACACCGAACGGGGCACGTCGCGTGTCACATAATCAGTATTGAACGAGGCACACGGGTGTCCCGGCCAAAACTGAAAACACCGAGATCACCAAGGGAGGAGTCTGCCCAGCGTCTGGTACCTATCGGCCGCGTGCGAGACGCTGAACGTGACGCAGCTGAAGGAACAGTAAGATGGCTTCCGACATGACGGAATACGAAAAGTTGCGGGCCAGACAACACGAGGAGCTCTGTCGCCAGGCCGCAACTCTTATTCATATACGGCGTAAGGTCTGCCGTTTGAGAGCGTGCCGGCGAATTGGGATCTGCAGCGGATCCATGGTGCCCTCACCGCATCAGGCAGGTCAGGTGGAGGTGCAGCGAATGCTGGGGCTAAGCGGCAGAGCTTGCGCGCAATTGACGCTCTGCACTGCTAATCTCGATGGTTAAGGCAATAAAGCGTTCAACGGGCGAAGGATGAGGTGGAGCAGAGGGTCGCACCGTCTTCCCACCGAACGCTTGCGCGCCATCTTCTGGGCTCTATATCAGCGGCGGCAACGGCCCTTGACTTCTGACACCAATCATCCGACCTCAGGCTCGGATCCCGGAGATGACAACCCATGACCGATGCCGCAAAAACCACCATCGACCAGAGCGAAGTCGACCGCTTCTCCGCCATGGCGGCGGAATGGTGGGATCCGACCGGTAAGTTCAAGCCGCTGCACAAGTTCAATCCGGTTCGCCTCGGCTATATCCGCGACCGCGTCTCTGAAAATTTCGGCCGCGACCCCAAAGGGCATTTGCCACTCTCCGGCCTGCGGGTCCTCGATATCGGCTGCGGCGGCGGTCTGCTTTCCGAGCCAGTCGCCCGCATAGGCGCAAGTGTCGTCGGCGCAGATCCGTCGGAGAAGAACATTAGGATTGCCCAGACCCATGCCGCCGAAACCGGCGTGGAGGTTGACTATCGTGCCGTGACCGCCGAACAGCTTGCAGAGGCAGGCGAGACGTTCGACGTAGTGCTCAATATGGAAGTGGTTGAGCATGTGGCGGATGTAGATTTCTACATGCGCACCTGTGGTGCCATGGTCAAGCCCGGCGGCCTGATGTTCGTCGCCACCATCAACCGCACCTTCAAGGCGCGCGCGCTTGCCATCTTCGCTGCCGAGAACGTGCTGCGCTGGCTGCCGAAAGGCACCCACCAATACGAAAAGCTGGTGCGTCCGGACGAGATCGAGGCGCCGCTTTCATCTGCTGGTCTGGACATCATCCACCGCACCGGCGTCTTCTTCAACCCGCTCCAGGACCGCTGGAACCTGTCGCCGGACATGGACGTGAACTACATGCTGCTGGCGAAGAAGCGGGCAGAAATCAGCGGCTGAACGAGAGAACCTGATCCAGCAGATCGCCCTGCGTCTGCGCGTTCAAGGCGGCAAGTTCTCTGACTTTGGATCAGTTGATGACGATGGTGTCTCCCGCCGGCCCGAAGGGATCTTGGCATCGAAGGCATCAGGGTTAGTGCCTTCGTCGTGAAGCTGCTCGCCGCTTCACCGCCTCCGCCCAGTCTGGCTGATCGTCCGTCCACCAGAGAACAAAAGCTGGCCATCGTCTTGCAACGTGGCAGTGGCCGGCGTGCTTCAGCGCATCGGCATGGACGCCAGTAGGTGAAAGTCATCAATGACTCGATGTCTGACCAGAGAGAGAGCGTGGACGGTGCCGACGAGAAGCCACTGCCGTCCATGAAGCGCGGGAAGCGTTTGCCCCCAGCTCGGCGGACCCTCCTCGCCGTCATAGCCTGAGCGCCCGATAAAGCCCTGCCCGTTCAACCGCTCGGAACTTAAAAGGTTCCGCCGCCTGAATTCGTCAGTCTCGGGCTTGTCAAACGGTGCCACGAACAGCGCGAAATTGTATGCGGCCAGGCGTTCCATCCTACCGCAGCCGTTAGTTCGCATCCTCGGGCAGGACCGGGATCGGCGCGATGTCGATGCCTTCGTCGACCAGCGAGCGCACCTCGTCGAGGCTTGCCTTGCCGATGATGCCGCGTGCGTCCGCCTCACCATAATGGATCTTGCGGGCCTCTTCGGGAAACCTCTCGCCGACATCCTCGGCATTGGCCTTGATAGCGGCGACCGCTTCCTTGAGCTTCGCCATCATCTGCTTCTGCGCCATGTCCATCGCCACCGCCTGCTTCTCCTCGCGCTTGCGCGCCGTGGCAACGGACGGTGTCATCAGCGACTTGGAAACTGCAGCCGAACTGCAGACGGGACAGGTCAGCAAGCCCGCCTCGACCTGACGGTCGAAGTCGGCGCTTCCTGAGAACCAGCCTTCGAAGCTATGCGCGTTGCCGCAGACGAGGGAATAGCGGATCAAGCGGCCACCCCTTTCGCCTCCGCCGTCACGACATCGAGCGTGAAGTCGCGGGCGTTCTTGAGATTGGGGATCTTGCCACGGGCAGCCTTGACCTGGTCTACGTCGATCTCCGCCATGACCACGGCCTCTCCACTGCCCCCGGCAGACGCGAGAACCTTGCCCCAGGGATCGATGATCATCGAATGGCCGAAGGTCTCGCGGCCGTCCTCGTGCACACCCGCTTGTGCGGCAGCTATGAGGAAGGCGCCATTCTCGATCGCCCGTGCCCGCAGCAGAACTTCCCAATGCGCTTCGCCCGTCTGGCGGGTGAAGGCGGCAGGCACGGTCAGCACTTCGGCGCCGGCGACGGCTTCCGCGCGGAAGAGCGCCGGGAAGCGGACGTCGTAGCAGATGGCAAAACCAAGCTTGGCGAAGGGAAGATCGGCAATGCGCGCTTCTCCGCCAGGCCGGTAGACGGCGCTCTCGCGCCAGCTTTCGCCATTGTCGAGGTCGACGTCGAACATGTGGATCTTGTCGTAGGTGCAGATCCGGCTGCCGCCTGGCGCAAACAGAAAGCCGCGATTGGCAATCTTGCCGTCGTCGAGCGCGATGGCCGTCGAGCCGACGTGAACATGGATGCCCAATTCACGAGCGAGATCCTGTGCCGTGGAAACGATGACGTCACCCGCCTCGTCTTTCAGCACCGCCCGCAGCCCATGTCTGTCCTTCTGTACTGCGCCGGTCATCTCCGGCGTCTGAACATAGACCGCACCCTGGCTCGCCGCCTCGCGCACGAGCCGCGCCATGTCGGCCGCGTTCTTCTCCGGATCGACACCGGAGCACATCTGGATCGCAGCCGCCTTGAACGCCATCGTCGCTCTCCTTTAGTTGGCGAGCATCGGATCGAGCTTGCCGGCCCGTTCCAGCGCATGGAGATCATCGCAGCCGCCGACGTGCTCGCCGTTGATGAAGATCTGCGGGAACGTCGACCGGCCATTGGCCTTGCCGATCATCTCCTGCCGCAGATCCGGCGCATAGGTCGCATCGTGTTCGGTGAAGTCGACACCCTTGGACGCGAGCAACGATTTTGCGCGGACGCAGTAGCCGCAGCCTTGGCGGGTGTAGATCGTGACGTCTGCCATCAAATTCTCCAGGCGCGGACGAGGCGGGAGCGGGCCGCGCATTTGCACTGTCATTGGCTCTTCATATAGGCCCAGTGACAGCCATTGCAAAGGTCAAAACGGTGACCTCGGCGGCCCCCGCCTTCTTCAGCGCACGGGTCGCGGAGGAGACGGTGGCGCCGGTGGTGAATACATCGTCCACCAGCAGGATATGCTTGCCGACGACGTCGATCTCCCACCCTGGCACGACCTTGAAAGCGGGCCGCACATTCTCTTCGCGACCGCGGGCTGTCAGACCGACCTGACATGAGGTGTTCTTCACCCTGACCAGCGTGCTCGGCAGGAACGGCCGACCCGACTGCCCTGCCAAGTGTCGCGCAAGTTCGGCCGACTGATTGAACTTGCGGCTGACGAATCGCCAGCGATGTAACGGCACGGGAACGATAGCATCGCTCCGGGCGACGAAGCCATCAGAGGCGCGCAGCATCCAGGCCGCCATCATGGCGCCAGTTCGGTCCGGTCGCTATACTTCAGCCCGTGAACCAGTTGCAGCACCGGTCCTTCGTGACGCTGCGCAAACGGTTGAAGACGGGCGGATCGTCAATCGCCTCCGCCGACACCATGCCCTCGCCCGGATCATAGCTGAACGGGATCCCAAAAATATCGCAATTAGGGCCGCTCGATGAAACGGATCTCGCTCCAGCAGGTTGGGCAGAAACTTGCGCGGCGCCCGGTGCCCAGCCCACATGCGGGGCAGACGGGAGGGTAGACGAGGTCGCACCGCATGAGCGTAGGGGATCGCCTGAGGATACCGAGCTCCTGCTCTGGGTGATCTGCCACCATGGATTGACATTAGCCGGCGGGACGCGCCATTGCGCAAGCAGTTTTCAGAATGGATGACGCGATGGAGATCATTTTCGATCAGGCACTGGCCGCAAAGCGGCGCGAGCGGGCGGTTCGCCAGAGCGGTCCTGGCGCAGCTTTCCTGCTTGATGTTGCCGCACGCGAACTCGCGGAGCGCCTTTCGGTGGTGGAGCGGCATTTCGATGCCGCTGCCGAACTGCATGGCGGAACCGGTATTGCTGCCCGGC
Source organism: Pseudorhizobium tarimense (assembly GCF_022968135.1). GTDB lineage: Bacteria > Pseudomonadota > Alphaproteobacteria > Rhizobiales > Rhizobiaceae > Neorhizobium > Neorhizobium tarimense. The sequence continues at coordinate 149,613 of NZ_JALJRA010000012.1, read as the reverse complement.
TGGCGCTGGAGACTGGCAAGGTCGGAACGGTCAATCGGATCGAGACAGACGCTACCTTTGCTGCAGCCGGGGAACCGATAACAACCGCCCCGCTGGACGACGTGCCGCTCGCACCCGCATCCGTCAATCTCGTCCTGTCGCCGCTGTCGCTGCACCTCGTCAACGACACGCCCGGAATGCTGGTCCGCATCCGGCGGGCGCTGAAGCCCGACGGCCTGTTCCTGGCGGCAATTCCCGGTGCCGGTACGCTGGCCGAGCTTCGCGACGTCCTGCTAACCGCAGAGGCCGAGCTCACCGGCGGCGCCAGCCCCAGGGTCATTCCCTTCGCCGATGTGCGCAACGTCGGCGCGCTTCTGCAGCGCGCGGGGTTCGCTTTGCCGGTGGTGGACGTGGAGAGCTACATCGTGCGCTATGATTCGCTGTTTCCGCTAATGCGCGACCTTCGCGCGATGGGGATGGCCAATCCGCTGGTCGGGCGACGCCGCGCTCCTGTCAGCCGCACCCTGTTCCTGCGCGCCGCCGAGCTTTATGCCGGGCGTTACTCTGACCCGGACGGCCGCATCCGGGCAACCTTCTCGATCATCTATGCGTCCGGTTGGGCGCCGCACGAAAGCCAGCAGCAGCCGTTGAAGCCGGGATCCGCGAAGGTGCGGCTCGCGGATGCATTGAAGGTCGGCAGCAGCGACGAAAACTAGCTGATCGCGTTCTCAAGGTGGCTCTCGATCGTGTTGAAGACGCCGAGCAGCGCGTCGGAGAACCCGCCGAGACCGACGATCAACGCGACCGCGATCAGAGCTGCGATCAGGCCATACTCGATGGCCGTGGCACCTTCGTTGCAGCGCGACAGGGACCGGAGGAGACGCATGCGGATTGTGCCTTTCGCTTTGCCTCGCCGTCTCGCCGCTCAGCAGCGATTATCCACGTCGTAGGGCTGGATGATGCAGACGGAGCCGGGCGTTTCCTGAAGCACACTGCGACGGATGGTGTAGTGCTTGGATGCCTTGTCGGCAGACCCGATCGAACCGGTGGTGATCCGGTCGATTTCCTCCTGCACGTGGGCCAGGTGACGGTCGTTGCGGTTCTCTGCCAACATCGGAGTGACGATCAGCGACAGCGCGATCGCAGCCGTGCCGAACAGCAGGGCGATGTTCACGGCGCCGGTCCTGCCGGATCTGCGGGATGGCCGATTGCGGGCCCGCACAGTCTTCCAGACTTCCTCGTCCATGGTCTCAAAGCCTCGTCAACGCATATACACTGCCTTGGTGAAGGGGGAGCCTAGGAGATTCAGATAAACGATCTGTTAACGTCGTTCCGATTCCGGCAAGGAGTGTGACTTCAAAGCAGGTCCTGGAGGAAGGGAATCAACGGTTCGTCGGCCGGCGGCATCGGGTAGGAGCGGAGATCGCGGACCCGCACCCACTTGATCGCCTGCCCTTCCTGACCTTGAGGGATGCCCTCGTAACGCCGGCAGATGTAAAGCGGCATCAGCAGGTGGAAGCTTTCATAAGTGTGGCTGGCGAAGGTAAGCGGCGCCAGGCAGGCGACCTTGGTGGTGATGCCGAGCTCCTCTTCCAGCTCACGGATCAGCGTCTCCTCGGGCGTCTCTCCCGGCTCGACCTTACCGCCAGGAAACTCCCAAAGCCCGGCCAGCGATTTGCCTTCCGGCCGCTGCGCCAGCAGGATGCGCCCGTCCGCATCGACGAGCGCGCAAGCCGCGACGAGCAGGAGTCGGCGTTCGGCGGTCATGCCTGCACCTCGCGCCAATAATGGTATTCGTAGGCCTCGCTGAAGCCGAACTTCCGGTAGAGCGCCAGTGCCGGATGATTGTTATCGACCACCTGCAGCCAGGCGCTTCGGGCGCCGCTGATGCGTGCCCAGCGGAGCGCCGATGCGAGAATCTTTGAGCCGAGTCCCTCGCGGCGGTGAGACGTGGCAACGGCAAATTCCATGATACCGGCAAGATCATTGTCCTGTACGCAAAGAGCAACGGCAGCCGGCTTGTGCGCAGGCTCTTCGACGACGAAAAGCCCCGTCGGCGGCTTGATTGTGCTCAGCACCTCCGCAAGTGCAGGCTTTAGGCCCGCATCCTCCTCGTTGACGGAGAGATTCGCGTCGACGAAGCGCCCAATATCATGCATCGGGAGGTGATCGATCGTTTCCGGCAGGGTAACCTGCGCCAGGTCCGCCGTCATCACCTTGACCGTCTCGAACCGCTCCCAGCCGGCCTCCGGAAGTCTCTCGATCAGCATTGGAGGGGATAGCGGCGTCTGTCGCAGCAGGAGCGGGCGGCCGTATGACTGAAACCGCTTGCGCGCCTTTTCGAGCCGGATGTCCATGTCCCGGACATCGGAGGGATCAAGCGGTACCACACAGTTCAGCCGCTTCGACGGATGACCGCCTGAAAGCCTGAGCTGCCAGCTGCCGTCATAGATCACGGTTGCCGCGGGCCATGCACGAAAGCCGACAGCCTCCAGGCGACGGACAAGCGGCAGGTTGCTGGCGGGTGAACTTGCCTGCATACCTCCGTCAGCTCCGGTAATCGCCGTTGATGGCGACATATTCCTTAGTGAGGTCGCAGGTCCAGACGGTGGCCTTGCCTTCGCCGATGCCGAGCTCGACGCGCACGGGAATGTCCTCCCGCTGCATCACTGCGGTGGCCGCAGCTTCGGAATAGTCAGGATCCCGTTCCCCGTCGACTGCCACGCGTACCTCGCCAAACCAGATGGCTAGCTTGTCGCGATCGGCCATTTCGCCGGATTTTCCGACCGCCATGACGATGCGTCCCCAGTTGGCGTCCTCGCCAGCGACAGCGGTTTTCACCAGAGGCGAATTGGCGATCGAAAGCGCAATTCGCTTCGCGGCAAGGTCGTTCTCCGCCCCCGTGACAGTGATTTCTACCATCTTGCGGGCGCCTTCGCCGTCGCGGACGACCTGCAGGGCGAGATCCTTCAGGAGATCGTTGAGTGCCGCGCGGAAACCTTCCAATGCCGGATCATCGACCAAGGTCACCTTGGCCTGACCGTCTGCCGCCGCAGCGCCCGTAGCAAACAGCATCAGCGTATCGGAGGTGGAGGTGTCGCTGTCGACGGTGACGGAGTTGAAGCTCGGCTCGACACCGGCAGACAGCAGCTGCTGCAGAACCGACGCGTCGATATCCGCGTCCGTGGCCACGAAAGACAGCATGGTTGCCATGTCGGGAGCGATCATGCCGGCACCCTTGGCAATACCGTTAATCATCACCGTGACGCCGCCGATCTCGGCCGTGCGCGTCGCGACCTTCGGATAGGTGTCGGTGGTCATGATCGCCTTGGCTGCCTCAACCCAGAAGTCCGGCGCCGCAGCGGAATGCATGTCGCCGAGGACGCCTGCGAATTTTGAGGCGTCCAAAGGCTCGCCGATCACGCCGGTGGAAGCAAGGTAGACCTCGTTCGCTTCGCAACCCACCGCTGCCGCCGCCGACTTCGCCGTCAGTTCCGTCGCAGCCTTGCCCTTCAGTCCGGTAAAGGCGTTGGCATTGCCGGAATTCACCACTACCACCCGGGCCTGCCCGTGCGGCAGATTGGCGCGGCAGAAATCGACCGGTGCCGAGGGGCACTTGGAGCGGGTGAAAACGCCGGCGACAGTCGCAGGCTGGTCGAAGACCATCAAGAGCACATCGTTGCGGTTCTTGTACTTGATCCCGGCTGCCGCAGTCGCCATTCGCAAGCCGCGTATGGCAGGCATTTCGGGAAGGAATTTCGGAGCGAGCGGAGAGACGGAAACTGACATCGGGGCGATCCGGACTGAACATGGAAGGGCCCGGAAAACCGGGCCCTGAGGAAAGTCTTATTGCTGGGCCGCAGGCGCCTCGCCCGCTGCGGGGTCGGCATCGGGGGCCTTGTTGACCTCCTCATAGCCCTTGCGCAGCGCTTCGTCCATGATCTCCACCTCCTGCTCGGCCTTGGCCTGCTCGATGAGCGAGAGATACTTGTCGCGCATGACCAGCTGGCGCACCTGCGGCTCGACCTGGTCGAAGGCGGGCGGCTGGACGTCGCGGCGGTCTTCGAGCTTGATGACGTGATAGCCGAACTGCGACTTCACCGGCGTCTTGGTGTATTCGCCCTTCTCCAGCGCAAAGGCGGCTTCCTCGAACTCAGGAACCATGCGGCCCTTGGTGAACCAGCCGAGATCGCCGCCATCGGACTTGTTGGAGTCTTCCGACTTCTCCTTGGCGAGTTCGGCAAAGTCCTTGCCAGCATCGAGCTGCTTGATGATCTCGCTTGCCTCTTCCTCGGTCTTCACCAGGATGTGGCGGGCATTGACCTCTTCCTGCTTCGGAAGAGCTGCAATTTCCATCTCGTAGCGCGCCTTGACCTCGTCCTCGGTCACGGCATCGACAACGTGTTTGCGGAAATAGGCGTTATGCAGCTCGCGATCCTTGATGTAGTCAAGGCGCTTCTGGAAGTCGTCAGTCTCGTCTATACCCTCATCGACCGCACCCTGGGCCAGAAGCTTCACGTCGATGGCGCCAGAGAGCGCGGCAACCCGCTTCTGCTCGTCAGGAAGCTGCTGCAGCTGCGGGTCGAGGTTCTGGATCGCGAGGTCGAGCTCCGACTGGTGGATCTCCATGTCGCCAACCTTGGCGACAACCGCATCTTCCTGCGCGAAAGCGGGAGCTGTGAAGGAAACTGCGACAGCAAGGGCGGCCGAAGCGAGGAATTTGTGGCGCAACATCAAGTCACCTTTCGAGATATGGATGCCGGTCTCAGAAGCGCCTGATCCCGGTCGGAAAGCCTTCACAAACATCGGATTGTGGCCTTTGTGTATCGGCGGCCACCGTTGACATCAATCGACCCCCCTCTTATCTGTCACGCTACTTTGCGTCCAGAAGAGTTTCCGGGCGTAGCGGGCAATTTGCCGGGCGAGAACTCGGCCTGAGGCTTCGCTTTCTTTATGTAAAGATGACTGGAAAGGACCATTCTGATGGTCAGCTTTGGCGGATTGGCCCGCAAACTGTTCGGCTCTGCAAACGAGCGCCGCGTTCGCTCCTACAAATCATCTGTCGAGGCTGTCAACGCCCTCGAAGACAAGATTAAGGCGCTGTCCGACGCCGAGCTTACGGCGAAGACTGCTGAGTTCCGCCAGCAGCTGGCGGACGGCAAGACGCTCGACGACATCCTCGTTCCTGCCTTCGCCGTTGTGCGCGAGGCATCCCGGCGCGTTCTCGGCATGCGTCCGTTCGACGTCCAGCTGACCGGCGGCATGATCCTGCACGACGGCGCCATCGCCGAGATGAAGACCGGTGAAGGCAAGACGCTGGTCGCAACGCTTTCCGTCTACCTCAACGCGCTTGCCGGCAAGGGAGTCCACGTCGTTACAGTCAACGACTACCTTGCCAGCCGTGACGCGGGCACGATGGGGCGCCTCTACGGCTTTCTCGGCCTGACGACCGGCGTCATTGTCCACGGCCTCAACGACGACCAGCGCCGCGCGGCCTATGCCTGCGACATCACCTACGCGACGAACAACGAGCTGGGCTTCGATTATCTCCGCGACAACATGAAGTACGACCGTAACCAGATGGTTCAACGCGGCCACAACTACGCGATCGTCGACGAAGTGGACTCGATCCTCGTCGACGAGGCGCGCACGCCGCTGATCATCTCCGGCCCGCTCGACGACCGTTCCGAACTCTACAACACGATCGACGCCTTCATTCCGCTCCTGTCGGAAGAGGACTATGAGATTGACGAGAAGCAGCGCTCCGCGAATTTTTCGGAAGTGGGCACCGAGAAGCTGGAAAACCTGCTGCGGCAGGCAGGACTTCTCAAGGGTGAGAGCCTTTATGATGTCGAGAACGTCGCGATCGTCCACCACATCAACAATGCGCTGAAGGCCCACAAGCTCTTCACCCGCGACAAGGACTACATCGTCCGCAATGGCGAGATCGTCATCATCGACGAGTTCACCGGCCGCATGATGCCCGGGCGCCGTTACTCGGAAGGCCAGCACCAGGCGCTGGAAGCTAAGGAGAAGGTGCAGATCCAGCCGGAGAACCAGACGCTCTCCTCGATCACCTTCCAGAACTATTTCCGTATGTATTCGAAGCTCGCCGGCATGACGGGTACCGCGTCCACGGAGGCCGAAGAGTTTGGCAACATCTACGGCCTGGAAGTCGTGGAAGTGCCGACGAACCTGCCGATCCAGCGTATCGACGAGGACGACGAGGTCTACCGGACCTTCGAGGAGAAGTTCAAGGCGATCATCGAAGAGATCAAGGCGGCCCACGAGCGCGGCCAGCCGGTTCTCGTCGGTACTACTTCGATCGAGAAATCCGAGCTTCTGGCGACGATGCTGCGCCAATCCGGGTTCGACAAGTTCCACGTGCTGAACGCCCGCTACCATGAGCAGGAAGCCTATATCGTCAGCCAGGCGGGTGTACCGGGTGCCGTCACGATCGCCACCAACATGGCGGGCCGTGGCACGGACATCCAGCTGGGTGGCAATATTGACATGCGCTTGGAGCGCGACCTGGAAGGCATGGAAGCCGGCCCTGAGCGCGACGCCAAGGAAGCCGCCATTCGCGCAGAGGTAAAGGCGCTGAAGGAAAAGGCGCTTACCGCCGGCGGGCTCTATGTTATCGCCACCGAGCGCCACGAAAGCCGACGCATCGACAACCAGCTGCGCGGGCGTTCCGGTCGCCAGGGCGACCCCGGCCGTTCCAAGTTCTACCTGTCGCTGCAGGACGACCTGATGCGCATCTTCGGCACCGACCGCATGGACGGCATGCTGCAGAAGCTTGGTCTCAAGGAAGGCGAGGCCATCGTCCATCCTTGGATTAACAAGGCGCTGGAACGCGCGCAGAAGAAGGTCGAGGCCCGCAACTTCGATATCCGGAAGAACCTGCTGAAGTACGACGACGTCACAAACGACCAGCGCAAGGTCATCTTCGAACAGCGCATCGAGTTGATGGACGCCGATGCCGAAGCGCTGACCGAGATCGTTGCCGATATGCGCAATGAGGTTATCGAGATCCTGGTTGCCAAGCATATTCCCGAGCGCGCCTATGCTGAGCAGTGGGATGCAGCCGGCCTCAAGACGGAGCTGCAACGCCTTCTCAACCTCGACCTGCCGGTGGAAGACTGGGTTACGGAAGAAGGGATTGGCGAAGACGATATCCGCGAAAGGATCACACAGGCTGCCGACGCAGCCGCTGCCGACCGTGCGGAGCGCTTCGGACCCGAGGTCATAAACTACGTGCAGCGCTCCGTCGTCCTGCAGACGCTCGACCATCTGTGGCGCGAGCATATCGTCAACCTCGATCACCTGCGTTCCGTCGTCGGCTTCCGCGGCTATGCGCAGCGCGATCCGCTGCAGGAATACAAGGCGGAAGCTTTCGAGCTCTTCCAGGCGCTTCTGGCCAACCTTCGTGAAGCGGTGACCGCGCAGATGATGCGCGTCGAACTGGTGCGCGACCAGCCGGCGCCGGAACCGCCGCCGGTGATGGAGGCGCACCACGTGGATGCCACCACCGGGGACGATGACTTTGCCGGCGGCAATGATTCCGGCATGCAGGTGGCTCCTGACGATCGCGATCCGACAGATCCCGAGACCTGGGGCAAGGTCGGCCGGAACGAGGTCTGCCCCTGCGGTTCCGGTAAGAAGTACAAGCACTGCCACGGCGCCTTCGAACAGGCGTAGGGAATAGTTGCAAAGCAGATGAAAAGTGCCGCCTCCGGGCGGCATTTTTCGTTTCTGCCCGGTGGGGTCGCCGAGGGAAAGAGCGAAATCTCCGGCTGGCCGAAAGGATTGTTAACCCTGCCGTGGCAAGACTGGCATCTGCGTTTGCGTGAGATGCGAGTATTGCGTGCCGGTCATGGCGGTCATCGAAACAGCCGAGAGGTTCTTGCCGCAAGGCCTGCGCACGCGGCTGCGGCCGTGGCTGGACGATTTTGCGCGGACGCTGCGGCAGGACAATGAAACCGCCCGAGCGCAAGGTCAGGCGCTCATCGCCTTCCTCATTCGCCTCGTCAGCGCTGCCATCGCCTTCGTATCGCAGATCGTGCTTGCCCGCCTGATGGGCGAGTTCGAATACGGCATCTTCGCCTTTGTCTGGGTATTGGTTGTACTTGCCGGCAGCCTTTCCTGCCTCGGCTTCCACACCTCGGTGATCCGCTTCCTCCCACATCACCAGACGGAGGGCGATATGGCCGCGGCTCGCGGACTGCTGGTTGCTGCGCGCGTCTTTACGCTGATCTGCGCCAGCACGATCGCGGTTGCCGGCTTCGCCTTCCTCCATTTCTTCGGCGACCTCTTCCAGAGCTACTGGCTCGTCCCGCTGTTTCTGGCGATGGTGACCCTGCCGATGATCGCGCTCGGCGACGTGCTGGACGGCACCGCGCGGGCAAACGGCTGGACCGTGACGGCCCTTAGTCCGACTTTCATTTTTCGCCCGACGCTGATCCTTCTCTTTATGGTGGCCGGCGTCTGGATGGGAGCGCCCGATACCGCCGTCACTGCCATGCAGGCGGCGCTGGCTGCCACCTATCTGGCGACGCTGACGCAGTATCTGCGGCTGCGCCTGCGCCTTCAGCGCACCTTCGGGCGCGGTAAGCTGCGGCTCCAGTCGCGGGCCTGGCTTGCCTATTCGCTGCCGATCTTTCTGATCGACGGCATCGGCTTCCTCCTGACCAATGCCGACGTGGTGGTGGTCGGGCTCTATCTGCCGCCGGACCAGGTCGGCATCTATTTTGCCGCAACGAAGATCATCGTGCTCGTCCAGTTCGTGGCCTTCGCCGTCAAGGCGGCGGCGGGACCTCGCTTCTCCGTCCTTCTCGCCACCAATGACCCGCAAGAGCTGGCGCGGTTTGCAGCCCAGGTTGCCCGCTGGAGCTTCTGGCCGGCCTTGATCCTTGGAATCGTCCTGCTTCTGACCGGCAGACAGCTTCTCGGGCTGTTCGGCGAGGCGTTCACCGAAGGCTATTGGCTGCTGCCGATCCTGTTTGCCGGCATTCTCGCCAAGGCGCTGATCGGCCCCGGCGAGACCTTGCTGAGCATGGGCGGCCACGAAAGGCTCTGCGTCCTCCTCTATGGCGTCGTCCTGATCACCGCGATCGCGGCGAACGTGGTGCTGATCCCGCGCCTCGGCCTCACGGGTGCAGCGATCGCCACGTCTCTCGCCATGGCCGTCGAAGCCCTGCTTCTGCACATAGCCCTGCGCCGAACGCTCGGCATCGTGCTGTTTGCGCTCGGCCGCTCCAAGACTTTCCCCGGTATCAAGGCTGAATGACCATGGCTCAACCTCCTGGCAGCCCAGACTTCGAACGCACCCTCAGCGCCGGCTGGTCCCAGCCTCTGGCGCAGACATGGCGACAGGATCGACCGGACGCCGACACGAAAATGGCCGTCGGCCGCCCGGGGCGCGAACTCTGCCTCTACCCGGCCTCCTTCGGCTATGATCTGCAGCAGGAGCTCGAATTCCTGACGAACCGGGCGATCGAACCGAATATCTTCTTCGGTGCCCGTCTGCTCGCCCCCGCCATGCCCCGCATCGACGACAAGCAGGTGCGTTTCGCGCTGATCCGCGACGAGGATGGCGACCGCAGCCGAATGCGGCTTCTCATGCCGTTCACGGTGGAGAAGCCCGGCTTTGCCATGGGTCCGGCCATCGTCCGCGCCTGGGCCAACCCCTTCGGCCCCCTCGGCACGCCGCTGGTCGATGCGGAGGAAGCGGCCGAGACGCTCGACAATCTGCTGGAGGCACTTGCAAGGCCCGAGGCGCGCTTGCCGTCGGTGCTGGTGCTGCCACAGGTTCGGCTCAACGGGCGGTTCGCGCAATTGATGCGAGCAGTTGCAGTGTCACGCGATCTGCCCGTCACTGTCACCGACCGTCTGCAGCGGCCGATGCTGGAGAGCGATGAGCCGGTCGAAACTTATCTGAAGAACGCCATCTCGTCGCACCATCACCGTGAGATGCGACGGCAGTGGCGCCAGCTGGCGGCCAAGGGGCGCCTTGAATATGCCGTTGCGCGCCAGCCGGAAGAGGTGCGCCTGAAGATGGAGGAGTTCCTGGCGCTCGAGGCCACGGGCTGGAAGGGCCAGAAACGCTCCGCCCTGATCAACGATCGCTATCGCGCCGCCTTTGCCCGCGAGGCGATCACCAATCTAGCCGAGGTCGACGCTGTCCGCATCCACACGATCGAGTTCGACGGCAAGGCAATTGCCTCCCTCATCGTCTTCGTCATGGCCGGTGAGGCCTATACCTGGAAGACCGCCTATGACGAAAGTTTCAGCCGCCATTCGCCCGGCAAGCTGCTGATGGTCAAGCTGACGGAGTGGCACCTAGAGGACGCCAACATCCTGCGGTCGGACTCCTGTGCCGTGCCCGATCATCCGATCATGAGCCGGTTCTGGAAGGAGCGGGAGGAGATGGGAACCCTTCTGATCGGTCTTTCCCGCAACGGCGACCGGGACGTGCGTCAGGCTGCAGCCCAGCTGCATATGTACAACAGCACCCGCAACATGGCCCGGCTGCTGCGCCAGAAGATCATGTCGATCGCCCGCAAGCCGGATTAGACGGAGACTGCTACTCGGCGGCGAACTGCTGCCGCAGAACCCGACGAATGACCTTGCCGCTGGTGGTCATAGGCAGGCTTTCCACGAAGGCGATCTCCCGCGGATATTCGTGCATCGAAAGGCGGTTCTTGACCCAATCCCGCAGCTCGACGGCAAGTGCATCGTTCGCCTCGTGGCCATCCGCTGCAACGACGAAAGCCATTACAATTTCCGTGCGCACCGGATCCGGCTTTCCGATGACGGCCGCAAGCTGAACGGCCGGATGGGCCGTCAGGCAATCCTCGATCTCGCTCGGGCCGATGCGATAGCCGGACGAGGTGATGACGTCGTCGCCACGGCCGACGAATTCGATGTAGCCATCCTCGTCCTGGCGACCGAGGTCGCCGGTCAGCAGCCAGCCGTTGACGAACTTGCCCTCGGTCGCCGTATCATCCTGCCAGTAGCCGAGGAACATAACAGGATCCGGAGCTTCGATCGCGATCTGGCCGAGCGAACCCTGTGGCACTTCGCGTCCCACCTCATCGACGATCGCCACCCTATGCCCCGGCACGGGACGCCCAATTGCACCAGCACGCGACACGCCGAGAACTGCGGACGAGCCGAGCACGAAATTGCACTCGGTCTGGCCGAAGAGCTCATTGACCGTGACGCGGAGCGTCTGGCGTGCCCACTCGAAGGTCTCCTTCCCCAACGCTTCTCCGGCAGACGTGACGCTGCGCAGGTGGAGGGGATAGCTCTGGAGCGGATTGTCGGCGGCCTTCATGAGACGAAGGGCGGTGGGGGGAATGAAGGCATTGCGGACCTGCATCTCGGAGAGGATGCGGAACGCCATGTTGGGATCGAACTTCTGCGCTGGCGAGGAGACCACGGGGACACCCAGCATTAGGGCCGGCAGCAGGACATTGAGCAGCCCGCCTGCCCAGGCCCAGTCGGCGGGCGTCCAGATCCGGTCTCCCCGCTGCGGCGCCAGGTCGTGCCCCATCTGGAAGCCGGGGATGTGTCCCGCAAGCACACGATGGCCGTGGACGGCTGCCTTCGGCGGCCCGGTCGTACCAGAGGTGAAGATCATGAGAGCGGGATCGTCGGGACCGGTCGGTGCAATCGGATAGCTGTGCTCGAACTGTGCGATCAGCTGGTCGAGCCGGTGCGCACCCGGTGCCTCTGCAACGGACTCGGTCAAGATGACATGGCGCATGTTCGGGAGCCGCGGCAGGATTGGCCGGAGGCGGGAGAAACCGAAACCGTTCGTGACGATGGCCGAGGCACCGGCAGCCTTTAACCGGTATTCCAGCGCATCCTCGCCGAAGAGGAGCGCGAGCGGCAGTGCGATCGCCCCGATCTTGTAGATCGCGACATGGGCGACAACGGTATCGAACCCCTGCGGCAGCAGGAGCGCCACGCGATCGCCCCGCTGCAGCCCTAGATCCATCAGAGCGTTGGCCAAGGCCGAGGACTGCAGTGACAGTTCGCCGTAGGTCATCGAGAGATGGCTGCCGACCGGGCTGAAGTGCTCCAAACAGATGCGATCGGGCTCTCGCGCGGCCCAGGCGTCGCTGACAACCTCGCCGATGTTGAACGAATCGGGGATTTGCCACCGAAAGTCGCGGCAGATCTCGTCATAGGAAGATTGGAAGGGTAGCAGCATGGTCTTCTTTGCAGGGCGGACCGCGAGACAGCTACCATCAGGAAGGGGAGCCCACAAGGAGCAGCCGCAGCCGCTCTTGGGCCCATCAGTCGTCAAGCAGACTATCGCTGTGCCGTCATGCGCAGCATGCGGCAGAGTATTCTCAACTCTGGATGGGCGTTGCTGTAGAGAAGGCCGCCGCAGCGTGTCAGCAGTCGGCGTCGCTGATCGTCCGGCATGTTTGCGAAGGCCTCGCGTTGCGCCGGCGTGAGCCCAGGATTGCTACCACCCACGCCTGGACCGCCAGCGCCCGGTCCGCCGTTCCCGGCCCACCGGGGTGCCGCCACCGATGCCGACGCCCACGCCGGTGTTGCTACCAGCCGAACCGCCAATCGATGCAGTCACGCCGGCGTCCAGGCCGTCACGGGTGTTTGCGTTGACCCCGGCATTGATGCCGTTGGAGCCGCCGATCGACGCGTCGACATCGGCAAGGCTGCCACCGCCCCCACCGAATTGGCGCTGGCATTGACGCCGTTCGAACCGCCAACGGATGCATTGGCGTCTGCCAAGCACTGCTGCCCCCAACAGTTGCATCGGCATTGACGCCACCCGGAGCCGCCGACGGAGGCGCTAACGCCCACGCCGTCGCTGGTTCCGACACCGACGCTAGCGCCGCCGACGGAGACACAGAGATCCTGCGCGTGTAAGTGCCCGGTCACGGGCAGAACGAGGCAGGCGGAAACCAGGAACATGACTTTCCTGTTTTTCATGCTCATTTCCTCCTTTTGAACCCGCTCTTCATCTGCGTGTGCGGCAATTCAACGCAGGTCGCCGGGAGGTTGATTCCGAATCATTTAGCGGTACTGGTGTAACTTGTTAAGAGAACGCTAAAGTCATTCTGCAGCCTGTCTCACCACCGGACGGAGCGCCGTATCGCGCGAGATCTGCCTTGCACGCGAGCGGGACAGCATGATAGAGGCTCACGTACCTTCCGTGCCCCGTTGGCGGAATTGGTAGACGCGCCTGACTCAAAATCAGGTTCCGAAAGGAGTGCTGGTTCGATCCCGGCACGGGGCACCATCTGACCTACCCTCATATGCCGAGGTTCACGCGAATGTTGCGGGCGGACAGCTTGCCGCACCGCCTGTCTCGTTTACAGCCGGCGCCGATCTGATCTAAGGGATCAACGGCAGACGCCTGCCGAAGGAGATAAAGATGGCCGCCGCTCTTTCACCCGATGCTTCGCGCAGATACGCCTTCTATGCAGGCGTGGTGACGCTTGGGATGACGGCGACCGTCGGCGGAGCGCTCGCCTTCCAGTATGTCGGCGGCTACATTCCCTGCGCGCTCTGCCTACTGCAGCGCAATCCTTATTACTACAGCATCCCGCTCGGGATTGCCGCACTGCTGGCGACGGCGCTGCGCCTGCCAAGTTGGGTGATACGCAGTCTCCTCGCCGCGATCGGCATGATGATGCTGGTCGGCGCCGGAATGGGCGTCTACCACGCTGGCGTCGAATGGGGTTTCTGGGAAGGTCCTGCCACCTGCGCCACGAGCGCACCGGGGGTTAGCACCAATGCCGGCAGCCTGCTCGACGACCTGAACGCCTTTCACGGACCGTCCTGCACGGAGGCTTCACTGCGCGTGCTGGGATTGTCCTTCGCCGGATGGAACGTGATCGCAAGCCTGATCCTTGCGGCGATCGCGTTCGCAGGAGCACGCAAGAAGGCCGTTTAGGGCTGCAGCTCGGTATCCCAGTAGAGATAGTCCATCCAGCTTTCGTGCAGGTAGTTCGGCGGGAAGAGCCGGCCGTTGTTGTGCAGGTCCTGTACCGTCGGCGGATAGGGCTTCTGCGCCGGGAACATGCCTGCCTGCTTCGGAAGCTTGCTACCCTTGCGCAAATTGCAAGGCGAACAGGCCGCAACGACGTTCTCCCATGTCGTCTCGCCGCCATGGGCGCGCGGGATGACATGGTCGAAGGTCAGTTCCTCATGCGCGCCGCAGTACTGGCACTCGAAGCGGTCGCGAAGAAAGACGTTGAACCGGGTGAACGCGGGATGACGCGTCGGCTGCACATAGGTCTTCAGGCTGACCACGCTCGGCAGCCGCATGGAGAAACTCGGTGAGGAGACGGAGTGCTCGTATTCAGCTATGATGTTCACACGGTCAAGGAAGACGGCCTTGATCGCGTCCTGCCAGGACCAAAGCGACAAGGGGTAATAACTCAGCGGCCGGTAGTCGGCGTTCAGGACGAGCGCCGGCAAGGCCTGGGGAGAAACTGCAATCGTCAAGGGGTACTCCTTACCGATTCGGCATCTGCAGCTTTATATTAGGTCCGATGCCACAGAATTGTGAAGCCATATTAACACTTGGCCGCTCACGCCGCAGGTAAAACGGGCGCGACATCTTTGTGCGCCGTCGCCGAATAGTAGGCCCAAAACAGCCGGGCGGCGACGGAGCGCCATGGCCGCCATGCCTCCGAAATGAGCGCGACGGCCCGCGGCGCAGGGCGCTCCGGGAGGAGAAGCGCCCGTGCCAGCGCCGCCTGCAGCGCGACATCTCCCGATGGGAAGATGTCCGGATGACCGGCACAGACCATGAGATAGACTTCCGCCGTCCAAGGGCCGATGCCCGGCAACGCCATCAGCTCTGCCATCGCATCGGGAGGATCGGCATCACAGATGCCATTGAGGTCGATGTCCGATCGGGCGACGGTGGTCGCGAGCCTGGCAAGCGTCATGGTCTTGGCACGTGAGAGGCCGAAGCCGGCGATCACATCCGGCGAGTGGTCGAGCCACGCCTCGGCGGCAACCGGACCGGCGGCGGACATGCGGCCCCAGATGGCGCTGGCGCTCGCCTTCGAAATCATCTGCGACACGATGATGAAAGCGAGGCCGGCAAAACCCGGCTCCATCAGACGCAGCGGCAAGGGGCCCGCCAGCTCGCTTATGGAGATAAGCCTCGGGTCGGCTTCCAGCAGATGCTGCAGGCCCATTTGAAGGTCATCGTCGCCGCGGATCCTGCGCATCGCCTCTCCTGTGGCCGTTGCCGAAAAACCGTGGCAGAAGAAAGCATGCTGCACAGTTCCGGTCAAAGCGCCGTCTTCCGATTCGCTCCAAGCCCCAACGGCCATCTGCATCTCGGCCATGCTTACTCCGCACTCCTCAACCACGACATGGCGCAGGAAAGCAGCGGTCGATTGCTGCTGCGGATGGAGGATGTCGATCTTACCCGCTGTACGCCTGAGTACGAGGCATCGATCTACCGGGACCTGGAATGGCTGGGCCTGCGTTGGGAGATGCCGGTGCGGCGGCAGTCCGAACATCTCAACGATTATGCTGTGGCGCTCGAGCGGCTGCGGGAGATGGGTCTGGTCTACCCCGCCTTCATGACGCGCGGGGAGGTGAAGGCAATTGTGGCGGAGCGGGAGGAAAGTAGCCTTGAGTGGCCGCGCGACCCCGACGGCTCCCCGCAGTATCCTGACCGGGATCGGCAATTGAGCGACGTAGAGCGAGAGCAGCGATTGGCCAGCGGGATCCGTCATGCCTGGCGACTGGATATGGACAAAGCGGTTTGCGGGATAGGGCAGCCGTTGACGTGGCGGGAAACAGGAGGCGGAGCGGAGCGCTTGGTGACAGCCGACCCCTCGGCTTGGGGCGATGTGGTGCTGTCGCGATCAGATGCACCCTCGAGCTATCATCTTTCGGTCACGGTGGACGATGCGCTGCAAGGGGTCACCGATGTCGTGCGAGGCATCGATTTGTTCCATGCGACCTCCGTACACCGCTTGCTGCAGGAACTTCTCGGCCTGCCGCAGCCGCTCTATCACCATCACCGGCTGATCCTCGACGAAGAGGGGCGAAAACTTTCAAAGAGCGAGGGGGCAACGGGGCTGGCAGCCTTGCGGGAAGCCGGATCGTCACCGGCGGACATCCGCCGTCGCGTCGGGCTCTGAGGCATCCTTGATCGTGCTGGCGGCATGGCCATGACGCTTGCGGCGTGCATGCACCACGACGGAATAGACGCGGTACTTCATCAGCGCCGCATTGATCTCTGCCCCCAGCATGAAGATCACACCGACCATGTAGAGAAAGACCAGCACAATCATCACGGAGGCGAGGCCGGCATAGGTGGCGGCGTAGTTGGCAAAGGTCGAGAGATAGGAGGCGAAGATCAGCGCGCCGATCGTCCAGAAGACCAGCGTGACGACCACGCCCGGCAGTACGTCGACGATACGGCGTTCGCCGTCCGGCAACCACTTGTGCGACAGGATGAGGCCCGTCATCAGTACTAGCACCGTGCCGTAGATGCCCCAGTCGGACGCAGCGCGAAGAAGCCACTCTAGCCACGGAAAGAAGCGTTCAGCGTAGCGAAGGCCGACTGGAACGGCCACAAGCAGCGTGCTGATGAAGGCGAAAATGACGACGACAGCAATGACGAAGCCGAGGCTGGCGAGACGGGTCATGTACCAGGCACGTGTTTCGCTGACGCGATAGGCGCGGTTGAGCGAGACGCGCAAAGCCTCCACGCCGTTGGAGGCGAAGTAGGCGGCGGCCAGCACCGATAAAGTCAGGAGCCCGCCGCGCGGGATGGTCAGCACCTGCTCGACTTCGCGCGACAGGGGCGCTGCGATGTCTTCCGGCCAAGTGTCGAACAAGAGATGGACCGCCGTTTCGGAGAAGCTGTCGGCGCCGAGAAAGCCGGCGAGTGCCGTTCCGAAGATCAGGAACGGGAAGAGCGCAAGCAGTCCCGAAAGCGCCACATGGCTGGCAAGCGCCCAGCCGTCATCTTCGTTGAAATGGCAGTAGGCATCCCAGGCCACCTTGTAGGCAAGTCCGAGGCCGCGGATTCTGCTGCTTTTCTCGGCCAAGGTCGGCTCCGTTGTCACTCCTGCCGAAATATGGGATGCACGGCCACCTTGTACAGGGAGCAATGATGCCGCATCGCAAGAACATCATCGTCACCGGCTGCTCATCCGGCATCGGCGCCCATTGTGCACGCAGGCTGAACGCCGACGGATGGCGGGTGTTTGCAACGGTCCGGAAGGCGCAAGATCTGGCGCCGCTCGAAGCAGAAGGCATCGAGGCGCTGCTGATGGATTACACCGACACCCCATCCATCGCCGCTCTCGTCGAGGCGGTCCGAGACCGGACCGGCGGGCGGATCGACGCCCTGTTCAACAACGGTGCCTATGGCCAGCCCGGAGCTGTCGAGGATCTGGCGACGGAGGTTCTACGCGAGCAATTCGAGACGAACCTCTTCGGCTGGCACGACCTGACGCGGCGGATCATTCCGCTCATGCGGGTTCATGGCGGCGGCCGGATCGTCAATTGCTCTTCGATCCTCGGCCTGCTGCCCTACCGCTACCGCGGCGCCTATACAGCCTCAAAATATGCGCTGGAAGGGCTGACCCTGACTCTGCGTATGGAGCTCGAAGGGAGAGGCATTCATGTCAGCCTGATCGAGCCCGGACCGATCGAATCGCGCTTCACGGCCAATGCGCTGGCAAAGATCGAGCAGCATATCGATCTGGAGAACTCGGCCCACTGGGAGGAATACAGGCGTCAGCTTGCGCGCCTGACTGGCACAGGGCCGAAGAACCGTCACAAGCTCGGCCCGGAAGCAGTCTACGATGTCCTCCGGCACGCCTTGACCGCTGCCCGGCCCAAACCACATTATCTGGTAACGACCCCCGCCAAACAGGGCGCGCTGCTCAAAAGGCTCCTCCCCGCTGATCTCTTCTACCGCCTGATGCGTAGGCTCGACTGACAAAACAAGGCAGCATAACGAATGTCCACTTTCACCACCGTTCTCGCCCTCATCGTGATGGGCCTCGTGGTTCTTGTCCTCATCCGTGGCCTCTTCAACATGATGAAGGGAACCGATGCCAACAAGTCCAACAAGCTGATGCAGCTTCGCCTGATGTTGCAGGCGATTGCGATCGTGCTCATCATGCTGACGCTGTGGATCACCGGCGGCGGCAGGTAATGGTCAAGCTCAACAAGATCTATACGCGCACGGGCGATGCGGGAACGACGGCGCTGGTCAGCGGCCCGCGCCGCGACAAGCACGACCTGCGCGTGGATGCCTTTGGTACGGTTGACGAAACGAACTCCACTATAGGGCTGGCCCGGCTGCACACCTCCGGCATGACCGACCTCGACGCCATGCTGGCGCGCATCCAGAACGACCTGTTTGACCTCGGCGCCGATCTTGCAAATCCTGTTGTCGAGGCCAATTCCGAGTATGAGCCGCTGAGGATCGTCCATGTGCAGGTCGAGCGGCTGGAAAACGAGATCGACCATCTTAATGCGGCGCTCGAACCGCTTCGTTCGTTCGTGCTGCCGGGGGGGACGCCCGCCGCTGCCGCACTGCACCTGGCGCGCACCGTATCGAGACGTGCAGAAAGGCTGATGGTGGAACTGTCGCGTCAGGAATCGGTCGGTGTACCGGCGCTCAAGTACATCAACCGGCTTTCGGACTTTCTCTTTGTGGCCGCCCGTCATGCCAACGAAGACGGCAACGCGGACGTGCTCTGGGTTCCGGGAAAGAACCGATAGCCGCCGACTTAGGGAACCGGCATGTTCATCCCGCTTCATGACGCAAACACGCTGAAACACATCCGCGTTCAGTACGTGACGATCGGGCTGATCGCTGCAAACTTGTTGCTCTGGGCGCTGACGGCGGTGGCGCCCCAGGCGGTAGGGGAATTGGCCGCCCTCGGCCTCGGCTTCATCCCGGCCGTTGCCTTCAACTATGCAGAGCTGGATCCCTCTTTCGTCGTCGTCCCGGAAGGCGCGACCTATCTCACCTACGCCTTTCTCCATCTGGACTTCTGGCATCTCGCCTCTAACATGCTGTTCCTCTGGGTCTTCGGCGACAATGTCGAGGATGCGCTGGGACACCTGCGCTTCTTGATTTTCTACCTACTCTGCGCTGCCGCCGGCGCCCTCTTCCATGCTCTGGTAACGCCGATCTCGGAGGGGCCGCTGATCGGCGCATCGGGAGCAATCTCCGGTGTGGTTGCGGCCTATTTCATCCTGCATCCGCGGGTCCGGCTCTGGGTTCTGGTGTTCTTGCGCATCCCGCTGCCGCTGCCCGCTTTCATTCCGCTTACGCTGTGGATCGGCCAGCAGTTCGTCATGCTGGCGCTGAACCTGGACAGCATGGTCTCCTGGGGTGCCCATGTCGGCGGTATCATTGCGGGTGCTTTTCTTGTTGTGGTGATGCGTCGCAAGGGCGTGCCGCTCCTCGACCGCCAGGTCGTGCTCCCCAAGGCCGTCGAAACAAGGACAAGCGTGCCCCAGATACCCCGGTCGCAGTCATAGCCGGATGAGCAAACCTCAGCCAATGCGGCCCAAAACCGCGTTGTAATCGTCACAAAAATGGGTATCCATGTCGCCCACTGACGAGAGAAAAAACGGGAGAGGCCGCATCCTTGCGGCTCTTAAAAGTCAAGGAAGGACCCCATGAAGATCCTGGTGCCTGTGAAGCGAGTGGTCGACTACAACGTCAAGATCCGCGTCAAGCCGGATGGGACGGGCGTGGAGCTCGCCAACGTCAAGATGTCGATGAACCCCTTCGACGAGATCGCAGTCGAGGAAGCCCTACGGCTGAAAGAAGCCGGCAAGGCCGAAGAGGTCGTCGTCGTCTCGATTGGGCCCGCCAAGGCCGAAGAGACGCTGCGCACTGGTCTCGCAATGGGTGCGGACCGAGCGATCCTGGTGGAGACCGACGAGACAATCGAGCCGCTTGCTGTCGCGAAGATCCTCAAGGGTGTAGCCGAAGCGGAAGCGCCGAGTCTCGTCATCATGGGCAAGCAGGCGATCGACGACGACAGCAACCAGACCGGCCAAATGCTTGCCGCGCTTCTGAAGTGGGGCCAGGCGACCTTCGCCTCCAAGGTCGAGCTCGGCGACGGTGCCGCCAAAGTGACCCGCGAAGTCGACGGCGGCCTACAGACGGTGGAAGTGAAGCTTCCGGCCATCGTCACCACCGACCTTCGCCTCAACGAGCCGCGCTATGCCTCGCTGCCCAACATCATGAAGGCGAAGAAGAAGCCGCTTGACAAGAAGACACCGGCCGACTTCGGCGTCGACACGGCGCAGCGCCTGAAGGTGCTGAAGACGGAAGAGCCGGGCGGACGCAAGGCCGGCATCAAGGTCGCAAGCGTGGCCGAGCTCGTCGAGAAGCTCACGACCGAAGCCGGCGTCCTCTAAACCGGAAGAACAGGAGACAACAACATGGCCATTCTTCTTCTGGCAGAACACGACAACAGCAGCGTATCCGACCAGACCGCCAAGGCACTGACGGCAGCCAAGGCAATCGGCGGCGACATCCACGTCCTCGTTGCCGGCTCCGGCGCACAGGGCGCGGCCGACGCGGCTGCCAAGCTGGACGGCGTGTCCAAGGTGCTGCTGGCCGACAGCGGCGACCTTGCGAACAACCTTGCAGAGCCATTGGCAGATCTGATCGTCTCGCTGGCCGGCGGCTACGACACGATCATTGCACCGGCGACGGCCTCGGCGAAGAACGTCATGCCGCGCGTGGCGGCACTTCTCGACGTCATGCAGGTTTCCGAGATCATCGAAGTGGTTTCGTCCGATACCTTCAAGCGGCCGATCTATGCCGGTAATGCAATCCAAACCGTGCAGTCGACGGATGGCAAGAAGGTGATCACGGTGCGTACCGCAGCCTTCCAGGCGACCGGTGAAGAAGGCTCCGCTTCGGTCGAGCAGGCACCGGCACCGGCCAATCCTGGCCTGTCGAGCTTCGTCTCGGATGCAATTGCTTCGTCTGAGCGTCCGGAACTGACGTCCGCCAAGATCATCGTCTCGGGCGGTCGTGCACTTGGTTCGGCGGAGAAGTTCCAGGAGGTCATCCTGCCGCTCGCCGACAAGCTTGGCGCTGCCGTCGGCGCATCGCGCGCCGCGGTCGATGCCGGCTATGCGCCGAACGACTGGCAGGTGGGGCAGACTGGCAAGGTCGTCGCACCCGACCTGTACATCGCCGCTGGCATTTCCGGCGCCATCCAGCATCTCGCTGGGATGAAGGACTCCAAGGTGATCGTCGCGATCAACAAGGACGAAGAAGCCCCGATCTTCCAGGTTGCCGATTATGGCCTCGTCGGCGATCTCTTCGACCTTCTGCCGGAACTCGAAAAGGCGCTTTGAACCGTTGCTTCGCAGCTGCGAAGAACGCTAAGAACGTGCAAGGCATCACAAACTCTGCCGGCCGCCTCCGCGGCCGGCATTCATTCGGGCGCCTCTGAGCGCTCCCGAGGAGCGGTACCATGGCGGCAGTTGAGAAAATCGGTGTGATTGGTGCGGGGCAGATGGGATGCGGCATTGCGCATGTCTGTGCTCTAGCGGGCTACAATGTCCATGTCTACGACCTCTCGCAGGACCGGATCGAAGCGGGCCTTGCCACCATCAACGGCAACTTCGCCCGCCAGGTCAGCAACGGGAAGCTTGCGGAGGAGGATCGCAAGGCAGCTCTTTCCCGCATCGCCGGCTCGTCCGACATGAATGATCTTGCGCCGATGGATCTGGTGATCGAGGCCGCAACCGAAGAGGAGGCGATCAAGCGCAAGATCTATGCGCAGCTTTGCCCGATCCTGAAGCCGGAAGCGCTGCTTGCAACCAACACGTCTTCGCTTTCGATCACGCGCCTAGCCGCCGCAACTGATCGGCCCGAGCGCTTCATGGGCATCCACTTCATGAACCCGGTGCCGGTTATGAAGCTCGTCGAGCTCGTGCGCGGCATTGCAACGGATGAGACTACCTTCACAACGGCGCGCGAGTTCGTCGCAACCTTGGACAAGACGGTGACCGTCGCCGAAGACTTCCCGGCCTTCATCGTCAACCGTATCCTGCTGCCGATGATCAACGAGGCGATCTATACGCTCTACGAGGGCGTCGGCTCCGTCGAGGCCATCGATACGGCGATGAAGCTCGGAGCCAATCATCCGATGGGGCCGCTGCAGCTGGCGGACTTCATCGGCTTGGACACCTGCCTCTCCATCATGCAGGTCCTGCATGATGGCCTGGCTGATTCCAAGTACCGGCCTTGTCCGTTGCTGGTGAAGTACGTGGAAGCTGGCTGGCTTGGCCGCAAGTCTGGCCGCGGGTTCTACGACTACCGCGGCGAGACGCCGGTTCCGACCCGCTAAATTCCCCTCGCGGCCGAAATCATCGCCTTCGCGTCTGGACTGTCCCAGACGGCCGGTCCGTTCATCGCCGACACAAGGCAACCCTGCTTGTCGAGGATTAGCGTCACCGGCAGGCCGAAGGCCAGACCTTCCTTTTTCATTGCGTTGAAGACGCCCATCGAGCTGTCGCGGTAATAGCCCAGCACGTCGATCCCTGTCTCCTGAAGAAATGCCTTTGGCTTCTCGTCGGATCCGGTATCGACGTTGACGGCGACGACTTCGAAATCTGCGCCACCCATCTCCTTCTGAAGATTGTTGAGGGCGGGCATCTCCTCGCGGCAGGGGCCGCACCAGGTAGCCCAAAGGTTCAGCAGGACCGTCTGCCCCTTGAAGTCTGCCGTCTGGAGATCCTGCCCCTCCGGTCCCTTGAAACTGATCGACAGCGGGCGCGGCGGGTCGGCCGGTGTCATGGCTGCGACCTCACCCCGCGCCAGTTCGTCCACCTTGCGCGCCAGCGCGACGGCACCTTCGCAGGCGCCCGCCGCAGAGGCGCTTTCCGCTGTCACAACCTCGGCATTGCCAGACGCAGCAATCCTCACGTATACGGCAACAGCCCCGGCCAGAAGGCCGGCTATAGCAGCGATCATTACCAGCTTGGCGGAGGGAAGACCCAGCGGTCTTTTGTTCGTCATCGAGAACTCCAGGACTTTGCATTATGGCTGACGGCACGAAGGACGCGGTATCCTCCAACCAGATGTGGGGCGGTCGCTTCGCCTCTGGCCCGGATGCGATCATGGAGGAGATAAATGCCTCGATCGGCTTCGACAAGAAGCTTTTCGCTCAAGACATCCGCGGCTCAGTGGCGCATGCGACCATGCTGGCGGAGAAATGCATCATTTCGGCGGAAGATAAAGACAAGATCGTCGAGGGGCTGAACACGATCCTGTCAGAGATCGAAAGCGGCAATTTTGAGTTCTCCCGCAAGCTGGAAGACATCCACATGAATGTGGAAGCCCGTCTTGCGACGCTGATCGGCCCGGCCGCGGGGCGCCTGCACACGGCACGCTCTCGCAACGATCAGGTGGCGCTCGACTTCCGCCTTTGGGTCAAGGAGGAACTGGTCAAGACGGAGCGGATGCTGACCGATCTGATCGGCGCCTTCCTCGACCGCGCCGAAGAACATGCCGACACCGTCATGCCGGGCTTTACCCATCTGCAGACCGCGCAGCCGGTGACCTTCGGGCACCACTGCATGGCCTATGTGGAGATGTTCGGCCGCGACCGGCAGCGGGTGCGCCACGCGATCGACCATCTGGACGAAAGCCCGATCGGGGCAGCCGCACTGGCCGGCACCGGCTTCCCGATCGACCGTCACATGACTGCGAAGGCGCTCGGCTTCCGTGAGCCGACCCGCAATTCCATCGACACCGTCTCCGACCGCGATTTTGCCCTGGAGTTTCTCTCGGTTGCCGCGATCTGCTCCATGCACCTGTCGCGGCTTGCGGAAGAGATCGTGATATGGTCGACGCCGCAGTTCGGCTTCATCCGCCTGTCCGACGCCTTTTCGACCGGCTCTTCGATCATGCCGCAGAAGAAGAACCCGGATGCCGCCGAGCTGGTGCGCGCCAAGACGGGTCGTATCAACGGCTCGCTCGTTGCGCTCCTGACGGTCATGAAAGGTCTTCCGCTCGCCTATTCCAAGGACATGCAGGAAGACAAGGAACAGGTCTTCGACGCCGCCGAGAACCTCGAACTAGCGATTGCCGCGATGACTGGCATGGTGCGGGACCTGACCGTCCACACCGACCGCATGCGCGCTGCCGCCGGCTCCGGCTATTCCACCGCCACCGACCTTGCCGACTGGCTTGTGCGCGAGGCTGGGCTTCCCTTCCGCGACGCTCACCATGTCACGGGCCGGGCGGTGGCGCTTGCCGAGCAGAAGGGCTGCGAGCTTGCCGAGCTGGCGCTTGAAGAGCTGCAAGGCATCCATGCTTCGATCACTGGCAAGGTCTTCGATGTTCTTTCCGTCGATGCGTCGGTCGCCAGCCGCACGAGCTTCGGCGGCACGGCACCGTCCGAGGTGCGCAAGCAGATCGCCTGGTGGCGGAACCTCAACTGAGGCCGCAAGGCAATCAACCACACTGCACAAGCGGCTGAAACTTCGCTATGAAAGGCCGCAACCAGTCAATGAAGGACATCAGATGTCGATCGGCTCGCAGAAATTCGGCGCAACTTTCCTGATGCTCGCTGTCGCAGGGCTCGTCCTTGGCGGATGCGGCCGAAAGGGCGAGCTCGATCGCCCCAGCACGCCGGTCGAACAGCAGAACATGCGAAAGAGCGGTGAAAACCGCCAGCCGGACCCGGTCAGCAACCGCCCCTTCCTTCTTGACCCCCTGCTCTGACGGACTGCCTCAGGTGAACCATTTCCAGTATATCGACGGCGTACTACACGCCGAAAACGTGCCTGTTCCCGAAATCGCTAAAGCGGTCGGCACACCCTTCTACTGCTATTCGACCGCGACGCTGGAGCGCCACTACACCGTCTTCACCAAGGCCTTCGCCGACGTGGACGCAATGGTTTGCTATGCGATGAAGGCCAATTCCAACCAGGCGGTTCTGAAGACGCTCGGGCGGCTCGGCGCGGGTACCGACGTCGTTTCCGGCGGCGAGCTTCGACGAGCACTGGCGGCTGGCATTCCGGCAAGCCGCATCATGTTCTCCGGCGTCGGCAAGACGGCCACCGAAATGGATCTCGCGCTGGAAGCCGACATCTACTGCTTCAACGTGGAGTCCGAGCCGGAGCTAGAGGTTCTTAACCAGCGCGCCCAGCGGATGGGCAAGCGCGCACATGTATCTTTCCGCATCAATCCGGACGTCGATGCGCGCACGCATGCCAAGATCTCGACCGGCAAGAAGGAAAACAAGTTCGGCATCTCCTACGAGCGTGCCCGCGCCGTCTATGCTCATGCGGCCCAGCTGCCGGGCATTGAGGTGAACGGCATCGACATGCATATCGGCAGCCAGATCACCGAGCTGCAGCCATTCGAAGATGCCTTTCGCCTGCTGCGGGAACTGGTCGACACGCTGCGCACCGAGGGCCACCGGATCGATCACGTCGATATCGGCGGCGGGCTTGGCATTCCCTACAAGGACGACAACAATCCGCCGCCACTGCCGGATGCCTATGCAGAAACCGTCAAGCGTCAGCTGCGCTCTCTCGACTGCAAGATCGTCACCGAGCCGGGCCGCCTCATCGTCGGCAATGCCGGCATCCTCGTCACCGAGGTGATCTATGTGAAGGATGGCGGCGAGAAGACATTTGTGATCGTCGACGGCGCGATGAACGACCTCATACGCCCGACGCTTTACGATGCCTATCACGAGGTCCGTCCGATTGTCGCGGCAGCGTCGGAGGCTCAGCGCATCCGTGGAGACATCGTTGGGCCGGTCTGCGAGACGGGCGACTATCTCGCGCTCGATCGGGAGATGGCAGCACCGAAGCCGGGTGACCTGATCGCCGTCGGTTCGGCGGGCGCCTATGGAGCCGTGCAGGCAGGGACGTACAATTCGCGGCTTCTGGTGCCCGAAGTGCTGGTGAAGGGGGACCGGTTCCACGTGATCCGCCCCCGGGGCACCTATGACGAACTGATCGGGCTCGATTCCGTCCCCGACTGGCTTTCCTGACCTTTCGATCTAGGCGTTCACTTTTCCTCGACCCACTGCGGAAAAACGCAGTGGGGATGGCCCGTGCTCTCGTCTTCGCCATAAAGACTGTTATCTTGCGTTCGTGGCCTGCCGGACGTGGCGCGGTCCTTACTTGCCCCGCCAACAGGAGACGGCCGGCATGAGCAATATCCGCAAAGGCGCCTTCGATGCCCTTCCTTCACTGGCACGACGGGTTGCCTGGAAGCGGACGCTGGCTCGGCTGGTCTTGTTCCTCGAGCGTCTGGCACCTCGCCTTCTGCCGCCGCTGACGGTCGTAGCCCTGTTTCTCTCAGCGGCTTGGCTTGGGATCTTCCGGACGAATCTAGACCTTCTGCGCTGGGCGCTGACGGCTACGTTCGTTCTCGCCTTCCTGGCGTCGCTGCTGCCGCTTGCTCGCACGCGTTGGCCAAATGCCGGCGAGGCAGATCGGTTGCTTGAGGAGCGGAACGAGCTCCAGCACCAGCCGGTCGCGGTCCAGGAGGACGAACCTGCCTTCGATACGCCGTTCGGACGCGCGCTCTGGAAGGAGCACCAGGTGCGTATGGCGGAGAAGATTGCAGCACTGGATGCCGGGCTGCCGCGCCCGGACATCGCACGGCATGACCGCCTTGCCCTGCGTGCCATCCCTGCTCTACTGGTCGTCGTGGCCTTCGGCTTTTCCTTTTCCAACGGTGCTGGCCAGATTTCCGATGTCTTTCGCGGTCCCGCTACAGCCGCCAGCACAAATCCCGACCTGCGGATCGACGCCTGGCTGACGCCGCCTTCCTATACGGGCCAGGCCCCGGTGTTCTTGACCGGCGGTGAGGCCGAGGCGGTCTCGGAAGTGCAGGTCCCGCAGAATTCCGAACTGACGGTGCGCGTGACGGGCGGCGAGGGTGAAGAGGCCGTCGTGTTCTCCGCCGCCGAGGGGGACAGCCCTCAACCTCTGGCCAGCGAAGAAGCGGTTGCGACGGGTGACACAACAGAGGCTTCACAACTGCCGCCGCCGAATGTGCCCGACCCCGGACAACCGGCGCCGCCACGCACTTACGTGTTGAAGGTCGCCAAAAGCGGCGAACTGACAGTGAACGGCAGGAGCTGGACCTTCGACGTCATCCCGGATCGGGTACCGGAGATCGCCTTCAAGGGCCAGCCGAAGCGTGCACTCAACGGTGCGCTGGAGATCGGCTTTGCCGGCAAAGACGACTATGGCCTTCAGGAGGCGCATGCCCTGATCAAGCCCGTCGAGGCGCCAGATCCTGCAGCAACGCCTCTCTACCCGCCGCCGGAGTTCCGGCTGGACCTGCCGCGGCGCAACCCGCGCAACCCTGAGGGGGTCACGAGCCGCAACCTGACCGAACATCCGTTGGCCGGCAAGCGGGTGCGCATTACGCTTGTGGCAACCGACGGCGCAGGCCAGACCGGAAAAAGCCCTGCCCATGAAATGGTGTTGCCGGGCCGACCGTTCACGGAGCCACTTGCGGCCGCTGTTGCGGAGCAGCGGCAGGTGTTCTCTCTCGACACGCGGCAGATGCCGCGGGCTATCGAACTCAACGAAGTGCTGGCGCTGCGGCCGGACGAGACAATACCGGACCTGTCTCACTTCCTGCTCATCCGTTCGGCACTCGGCCGGATGGAACTAGCACGGGGTGAGGAGCAGCTGAAGGAAGTGGCGGATTATCTCTGGGAGATCGCGCTCGGCATTGAGGATGGCGATCTTTCTGCGGCTGAAAAGCGCCTCCGGGACGCTCAGAACGCTCTCAACGAGGCGCTGGAGAACGGTGCAAGCGACGAGGAGATTGCTGAGCTGATGAAGGAGCTGCGCGAGGCGATGCAGGAGTTCATGTCCGAGCTCGCCCAGCGCCTGCAGAACAGCCCGCGCATGCAGCAGAACATGCAGGCGGAAAACGTGATTCGTCAGCGCGACCTGCAGAACATTATGGACCAGATCGAAAACCTGGCGCGCTCCGGCAACCGCGACGCAGCACAACAGATGCTTTCGGAACTGCAGCGGATGATGAACAATCTGCAGGCCGGCCGAATGCCGCAGGGGCAGCAGGGCCAGCAGCAGAACAGCCAGATGCGCGAGCAGATCGACAAGCTCGGCGAGATCATGCAGGAACAGCAGCGGCTGATGGATGAGACCTTCCAGCTGGACCAGGCACTGCGCGACCGCATGCAGCGGGGCGATCCAGGCCAGCAGGGCGAACAGCCGTACGAGCAGGGGCAGCAAGGTCAGCCGCAACAGAGACAGCAGGGGCAGCGGGGCTCGCCAACGGACCAGATGACGGCGGAACAGCTGCGCGAGGCGCTGAAAAACCTTCGCGCACAACAGGAAGGCCTGGGCAAAAAGCTGCAGGAGCTGCAGCAGGGCCTGAAGGACCTCGGCATGCAGCCGGGCGAAGGCTTCGGTGAGGCCGAACGCGAAATGGGCAATGCAGGCGAGGCGCTGGGTGAAGGCGAGGGCGAACAGGCCGTCGAAGGCCAGGGCAATGCCTTGAACGCGCTCCGCCAGGGCGCCCAGAACATGATGCAGCAGATGATGCAGGCAATGCAGCAAGGCCAGGGACAAGGGCCTGGACAAGGCGAGGACTCACAAGGCAACCAGACCGGCCGTGACCCGCTTGGTCGCCCCCGGGCGACGGCTGGCCCCGATTTCGGTGATCAGGTGAAGGTGCCGGACGAGATCGACGTGCAACGGGCCCGCGAGATTCTGGAAGCGATCCGCGAGCGTCTGGGCAATGCCCTATCCGGGGAAGCTGAGCGCCGCTACCTGGAGCGGCTGCTCGAGATCCGCTAGCAGCTTAAGCCGCACAGCAGCTTTCGCCGGCAAGTGCCCTTGCGACAGCCTTGCGGATCTCCGGCAGGGCAAACGGTTTCTGCACGACATCGACGATCTTTGCGGCAAGGTCGTCCGCCCGCTCGCGCTGCTCGGCATAGCCGGTCATCAGAAGGATCTTCATCTGCGGATGCCGCGCCGCAGCCTGATGGGCAAGCTCGATACCATCCATGACCGGCATGCGGATATCGGACAGAAGGAGGTCAAATTTCTCTTCGGCAAGCCTTTCGAGACCTTCGGCGCCGTCGCCCGCTTCACAGGTTTCGTGGCCGTCGAGACGAAGGGCGCGGGCAACAAAGGTGCGCAGGGCGCTTTCGTCTTCGGTTATCAGGATCTTTGCCATGACGATCGCATTCTTCCCTTTGTGTTTAACATTGGGAGCAAATCACCAGACTTTGCTTGCCGAGGAGTAAACAAGCGACCGGAAGCGGCGTAACGTGGTTAAGGAATTACCGCCTGCCGAGGCCTAGCTTTCGCCCAGGGCGTCCCCGGTGACGACGCCGACGAAGGGGAGTTCGCGGAAGGCATAGGCGACGTCCATGCCGTAGCCGACGACGAAATAGTCGGGGCATTCGAAGCCGACATAATCCGCCTCCAGCTTCTCCTGCCGCTTGATGCTCTTGTCGAGCAGCACGGCGATCGTGACATTGCGGGCTCCGCGCTCGTAAAGCAGCTCCTTGGCGAACTTCAGCGTGCGCCCCGATTCAAGAATATCGTCGATCAGCAGGACATCGCGGTCCTTCACGTCGCTGTCGATGTCCTTCACGATCCGCACGCCTTGCGACACAGTCCCTGCACCATAGCTGGAGAGCGTGATGAATTCCACTTCGGGCGCCAGTCCGACATCATGAAGAGCACGCAGAAGGTCTGCCGCGAAGATGAAGGACCCTTTAAGGATCGCGATGACCAGAAGATCCTTCGTCGGTCCGCCGGCAATCTCGGCAGCGATGGCGCGATTGCGCTCTGCGATCACCTCTGCGGTGTAGAGGGGCTCGATGATCTTGCCGCGGACGACGGGCATGGGGCTCTCCTGGCAGTTCCGGAGGCCGCCGGTAGCACAATTACGAGCGGGAAGCATCCTCACCGGCGAAGGAAAGCTTCAATTCCGGGGTTTTTCCACCGGGGTGCGGAATGCGCACGGAGAAGCCGTGGCTGTGCCCGCTCTGCATCTGGCTGACAGGCGGGTTGATCAGGGTGGAAGACAAAAGGGCTCCCTCCCGGAAGAGGTCCGCCCTGATGGAGGGAAGGTTCAGGCCCGTCCGTCCCCGGTTCTCGACGATCCCGTTGATCAGGAGGACCGGCATCCCCTCGGCCTCTTGCGGCGTCACCGTCACATGGGTGATGTCCAGCGTCGGTGCTTCCACAGGCCCATTGCCTTGCCCGACAAACAGCGAGAAGCCGCCAGCGAGACCAAAGACGACCAGGAAGGCCGCCGCAACCACAGCCGAGAACATGTCGGCCGAAAGGCGAGATAGGAGGCGTTCGACCCGCTCGACAAGAGCGGCCGGCGGCGACGCAGCTGCAGCAGGTTTTGCTCCGGATGCGGTGCGGCGATTGTCGTTCTGGGTCTCAAAGCGCCTGTCACGAAGCGGCTTCGGGCGCAGCGTGACGAAGTCGGCATCTGTGACGCTTCCGCCGCCGCGATGGGCGCGCCGAACATGCTTCGCGGCAGGTTCGGGTGGTAGGATGTCGACGACGGCCATCATTCTCCCCTTTTCGGCAGGAGCTGCACTGGTGCCGACAGATCCCCTCAGGTGGATGAAGGAACGTCGGCATTGAATCGAATCCTACCCAGTCGTAGATTCGAATGGTTAATGCTTCGCGAATGCGGCCTCGAAATCGACCTATTCCGGTGGCGGTTGAAGTGCGCTAGCCGGCAACAGGTCGGCTGAATGAACATCAGGATTGCGATTTTCCATTGATCCACTTCGAAAATGTCGGCCTGCGCTATGGGATGGGCCCGGAGATCCTCCGGGACATGACGTTCGACATCCCGAAGCGGTCGTTCCAGTTCCTGACCGGCCCCTCAGGTGCAGGCAAGACAACGCTCCTGCGTCTGCTCTTCATGTCACTCCAGCCGACCCGCGGGCTGATCCGCATGTTCGGCCGCGACCTGTCACAGATCCCGCGTGGGGAGCTCCCGATGCTTCGCCGCCGAGTGGGCATCGTGTTTCAGGATTTCCGGCTGCTGGATCACCTGACCACGTACGAGAACGTGGCCCTGCCGCTGCGCGTGCGTGGCAAGGAGGAGAGCAGCTACCGCAACGATGTGATCGAACTGCTGAAGTGGGTTGGGCTTGGCGAGCGTATCAATGTCCTGCCGCCGGTGCTTTCGGGTGGCGAGAAGCAGCGTGCCGCAATCGCCCGGGCCCTGATGGACCGCCCGGAAATCCTCCTGGCCGACGAGCCGACCGGCAATGTCGACCCGCCAATGGCGCAACGACTTCTCAGCCTCTTTCTCGAACTGAACCGGCTCGGAACCGCCGTGGTCATTGCAACCCACGACCTCGGGCTGATGGATCAGGTAAATGCGCGCCGGATGATCCTGACAGAAGGGCGGCTCGATATCTATGAATGAGATGGCCCGACCCAAAGCAGAAGGCACCGCTACCCCACGCCGCGCGCCGATGCGGGTGCGACCGACGGCGCCGATCCTGCCCCCCTCCAATATTCAGGGCAACGCACTGATGGTGGTGATCGCCATCATGGCGTTTCTGGCCTGTCTGACGCTTGGTGCCGTCACCATGGTCCGAGCAACGGCGACAGGTTGGCAGAGTGAGATCTCCCGCGAAATCACGATCCAGATCAAGCCTTCCGAAGGGCTGGACATGGACGCCACCCTTGAGAAGGCGAAGAACCTGGCGCTCGGCTTCGTCGGCACCCAGGAAGGCACGATCATGGATGATGCCGCGACGGCCCGGCTTCTCGAGCCGTGGCTTGGTACAGGCCTTGATCTCAACGAGCTGCCGGTGCCGCGGCTCGTGATCATCACGATCGACGAGCAGAACCCACCTGATTTTGTTGCCATGCGAGACCTTCTCTCTAAGGAGATCCCGCAGGCCTTCCTCGACGACCACCGCACCTGGGTCGACCGTCTGGTTTCCATGGCAAGCACCACGGTGTGGATCGGCACCGGTGTTCTCATCCTTGTCTTCACCGCCATGGTGCTGACCGTCGTCTTCGCCACGCGCGGCGTGATCTCCGGCAATCGGCATATCGTGGAGGTGTTGCACTTCGTCGGCGCCGAGAGTGCATTTGTTGCGCGCGAATTCCAGAAGCACTTCTTGAAGATAAGCCTCAAGGGATCTGCCGCAGGCAGCGCGGTGGCGGCAATCCTGTTCGCTATTCTGGGCGCCTGGCAGGCGAGCTCACGGGCGACGCCGGAAAGCGACCAGGCGACGGCCCTCTTCGGCACCTTCTCGCTTGGCCTCGCCGGCTATCTCGGCATCTTCGCCACCATGATCGTCATCGCGCTCCTGACGACGCTGACGGCGCGCTTCACCGTCATGAGGAACATCGATGAGATCGACCTCATCCGCTCCGACCCGGGGCGGTCCGATGGCCTGCCCGCATCCTGACCTGCGGTGAAAAGAGTTGGTCGCAGACACCTATTCTCCGCCACGAAGTGGGTTTATGCACTGAATCATGAGCACGAGTCGTTCGCCGAGAGATGATCGATTGCAGAAGGAACGTCCGCGCAAGGGCGTGGGCCGCCAGCTTTTCTCGCGCCACAGCCGGCTGCGGCGCACGGCAAGGTGGCTGATCCTGACCTCTTTCCTGATGATCGCCGCCGTGTTCGGCGGCTTTCTCTGGTTTGCCGATTCCGTCGCCTCGCTGAAGCCACCGGAAAGCGTGAAGGCAGATGCGATCGTCGTCTTGACCGGCGGCTATCAGCGGATCGACCAGGCGATGGGGCTGCTGCGCGACGGTGCCGGCAAGCGGCTGCTGATCTCCGGCGCGCATCCCTCGACCACGCCGGCGCAGATCCGCAAAATGACGCAGACGCCGACGGACCTCTTCTCCTGCTGCGTCGACATCGGCTACGACGCCCTCGACACGATCGGCAATGCCAACGAGATCTCCCGCTGGATCCATGACAACGGCTTTTCGGTCGTGCTGGTGGTGACCAACAACTACCACATGCCGCGCAGCCTGCATGAACTGCGGCGCGTCGATCCGGCTACCGATTACATCCCCTACCCCGTCGTCAATTCAGACCTGACGCGCAAGGCCTGGTTTACCGAGCCCGACGTCTTGCGCACCATGATTGGCGAATACATCAAGGTGGTCGCCGCGAACGCAAGGGACTGGATCGGCATCGCCCGCGCCAGCGGGCTGCGAACCCGAGAGGAAGGCGACGCTTCCGCTGCAAGCTTCGCGCACTAGTTCAAGATCACCTCCTCCTTTCGCTCCGCAAGGATCTCGTGTAGGCAGCCGTGGTCCAAGGGGAAACTGCCGCATGCTGATGGTCCGCTCCATCCTCTTCAACATGGCGTTCTACGCGAACCTCATCCTTCAGATGATCGTCCTGACGCCGGTCTACTTCATCCTGCCGCGCAAGAAGGCCTACGACATCCCGAAGAACTGGGCGCGGTCGAACCATTGGCTGATGAAGAAGATCGTCGGCACCACCTTCGAGATCGAAGGTCTGGAAAACGTCCCCGAGGGCGGCTGCATCTTCGCCCCGAAACACCAGTCCTTCTGGGACACGTTCGCGCTGCTGCCCTGGCAGAAGGACCCGGTCTACATCCTCAAGCGCGAGCTCACCTGGATCCCGCTGTTCGGCTGGTACGTGATGAAACAGCGGATGATTCCGGTCAACCGCGGCGCCCGCGGCAAGGTCATGGTCGCGGTGATGGAGCGTACCAAGCAGGAGATGGACAACGGCCGCCAGCTGATCATCTATCCGGAAGGCACGCGCCGGCCGCCGGGGGCCGAGCCGGAGTATCGCTATGGGATCGCCCGCATCTACCGGGACATCCAGGTACCGGTCGTGCCAATCGCCATGCATCCTGGGCTGTTCTGGCCACGCCGCCGCTCGATCCGCTTTCCAGGCCATTTCAAGGTCCGCATCCTGCCACCGATCATGCCGGGGCTCGACCCAGACGAGTTCTTCAAGACGCTGGTGACGACGCTAGAAAAGGCGAGCGACGAGCTGCTGATCGACACCGTAGAGGCAAATCCGCATCTGCGCCTGCCGGCCACGGCGGCCAATCGCCTGGCCGAGTTGCGGTCGGAGCAGCAGCTTCAGTCGGTGGTGACCAATCTCTCGACGCCCTCGAGCCAATGATCACGGATGCCCATCTGCCTGAGATGGGCGACCGTGTTGATCACATAGGCAGGGTTGGGGCCTGACCTTCCTGCCGCCCTGCGGACAATGTCCGCAGCCTCGTCCACGTCGAGCGCCCCCGCATATTGACAATGCGCCCGATCCACGACATAGCCCACCGCTTGCACCTGGCGCCCTCCCCGAAGTGCCACAGGCAGGATGCGCTCCTTGTAGACATGCGTCACCAGCTCTCGGGCACGCAGGTAGTCGAGAACCTCCGGCTTCTCGCCCTGATCGACCCGAAAGGCGACGCCCCGGCAGGATCCTCCGCGATCGAGCCCGAGAACAAGCCCCGGCTGATCCGGGGTTCCGCGGTGAACATGAGACCGGACGCAGAGGGAGCGGCGGTAACCGAATACGTGTGCTTCTGCTTTCTCAAGGTAGGTGAAGCCCGGATTCCACATCAGCGACCCGTAGCCAAATACCCAAAATTCGTCCATATCCGGCGCCATGCGTTCCCGGCAGCGTGCCTCGCGCTGCATCACGGCCACCATTGGGAGAACATCATGGCAGCGTCAAGCCGAACCAGCGTCAGCCGCAAGATTTGGCTTCTCGCTACCGCCATCGTCCTGGCGATCGCACTCTACACAGGCGGGTGGTTCTACGCGGCTCACGCCCTCAAGGAGAAGACGCTGGCGCTGCTAGGCAGCCAGGAAGCGAATGGCATCACCGCACAATGCACGGACGCCACTTACCGCGGCTACCCCTTCCGGATCGGCTTATTCTGCTCCAGCGCATCGCTTGACGACCGCAACAACGGAATCTCGGCGACCATTGGCGCATTGCGGTCAGCGGCGCAGGTCTACGACCCGGGCCACATCGTCTGGGAAGCGGATGCTCCTGCGCAGCTGCGAACGAGCCATGGTCTGACCGTATCCAGCGACTGGGAGAGCCTGCAGTCGAGCCTCATCGCCAAGCATGACGGCGTCGAGCGCTCCTCTACCGTCATTCGCCAGGGCACGACGAGCATCGTCTCGACAGCAGCCGGGCAGTCCTTGAACATCGGCGCCGACCGCACCGAGATGCATCTACGTCAGAACGGTGCCGATCTGGACGCGGCTTTGCTGCTGGAGAATGCGCGCGTAACCGCTCAGGACGTGCCGGAACTTCTACCCCCGGTAACGGCGACCGTCGATGTGACACTCGTCGGACGCGGCGGCATCATTGACGGCACCGATCCGAATGGTATTACGCTCTATGGGACTCAGGGCGAGATGCACAGCCTGTCGGCCGATCTCGGAGAAGGGCGGACAATTACCGTAAGCGGCCCCTTCTCGATCGATGAGGAGGGTTACCTGTCCGGAAAGCTCAAACTTAAGGTCGACCAGATCGAAGCCTGGCGGAACAGCCTCGCCCAAGCCTTCCCGGAAGTCGCACCGGTTCTCCAGACGGTGGCGGGCATGCTCTCGGCCCTGAACGGCGGCGGGCAGAGCGCCTCGATCGATCTGACCGTCAATCACGGTAAGGTCTTTGCCGGCGGCTTCATCCCTGTCGGTGAAATCCCGCCGATCTGACGAGACTATTTCTTGTCTAGCGCGTGGCGGCCGAAATCCGGCACGTCCACGTCCTGGCCTGCCTCGATGATCGACCGCCGAACGGCGCGCGTGCGGGTGAAAAGCTCGAACAACTTGTCTCCCTCACCCCAGCGGATCGCCCGCTGCAGATAGGCGAGATCTTCCGAGAAGCGCGCCAGCATCTCCAGGATCGCTTCCCTGTTGTGCAGGCATACGTCACGCCACATCGTGGGGTCGGATGCGGCCAGACGGGTAAAGTCGCGGAAACCGGAGGCGGAGTACTTGATGACCTCCGATTCCGTCACCGTCTCCAGGTCATCGGCCGTACCGACGATGTTGTAGGCGATGATGTGCGGCAGGTGAGAAACGATGGCGAGCACCTTGTCGTGATGCTGCGGGTCCATCTCGTCGATGCGCGAACCGAGGGCTGTCCAGAATGCCTTCAACTTACCGAGCGCCTGCGGATCGGTGTCGGGCAGCGGCGTGAAGATGCACCAGCGACCACGAAACAGCCCTTCGAAGCCGGCGTCGGGGCCGGATTTTTCCGTGCCCGCCAGCGGGTGGCCGGGAATGAAATGGACGCCATCCGGCATATGCGGCGCCATCTGCGCAATGACCGATGCCTTGGTCGAACCAACGTCGGTCACGATCGCGCCAGGCTTCAGGTGTGACGCGATCTGCTGTGCCACTGCCTCCGAGGCCCCGACCGGGACCGACACGACCACGAGATCGGCGTCATCGACGGCCTCCGCCGCCGATGCCACATAGGAGGTGCCCAGATGCAACTCTTCCGCGCGGGCCAGTGTCTCGGCACTGCGCGTGGAAACCACCACATTCCTCGCCAGTCCGAGTGCCTTGGCGTCGCGGGCAATGGAGGAACCGATGAGGCCAATGCCGATCAGCGCGATCCGGTCGAACAGGACACCGCTCATGGGTTCCTTCCCATGAACTCGCCGAGTGTCTCGACCACGCCGCGATTGGCTTCCTCGGTGCCGACGCTCATACGGAGCGCGTTCGGGAAACCATAGCCCCTGACGGCGCGCAGGATATAGCCGCGGCTGGTGAGGAAGGCATCTGCGTCTTCCGCCCGCTTCCCATCCGTATCGGGGAAGTGGATCAGCAGAAAATTCGTCACGGACGGCGTCACCTTCAGCCCGATCGCCTCCAAGGCATGCGACAGCTTGTCGAGCCACAGGTTGTTGTACTCCACCGCCTTCTCGATGAACGCCTGGTCCCGAACGGCTGCCGCGCCGGCAGCGATTGCCGGCGCGTTCATGTTGAACGGGCCGCGCACGCGGTTGAGCGCATCGATGATGGCGGCCGGCGCATACATCCAGCCGATCCGCAGCGCTGCCAGACCGTACACCTTGGAAAAAGTGCGGGTCATCACGACATTGCGGCTGTTGGAGACGAGCTCCAGCCCCGCCTCATAGTCGTTGCGCCGGACATATTCCGCATAGGCCGCATCCAGCACGAGGACGACGTTCTTCGGCAAGGCAGCCTGCAGGCGGCGGATCTCGGTCACCGGAACATAGGTGCCGGTCGGGTTGGCCGGATTGGCGAGAAAGACGATCTTTGTCTTCTCCGTCACGGCGGCGAGGATTGCGTCGACATCCACCGTCGCATCCTTTTCCTTCACGATAACCGGCGTTGCGCAGGCACCCATGATCTGGATCTTGTAGACCAGGAAGCCATGTTCGGTGATGATCCCTTCGTCGCCAGCTCCGAGATAAACGTGGCAGAGCAGGCCGAGCAGCTCGTCCGAGCCATTGCCGCAAAGAATGTTGGCCGGGTTCAGGCCATGTACGGCAGCGATTGCCTCCCGCAACTCGGTCGCCTGTCCATCAGGGTAGATCTCGAGATGATCCACCGCCTGCTTGAGCGCTTCTCTGGCCTTGGGACTCGGCCCAAGCGGCGTCTCGTTCGACGAGAGCTTGAATACTCGAGCGACGCCGGGCGCATGTTCCTTGCCGGGCACGTAGGCGGCAATATCCAGGATACCTGGACGTGGAACAGGCTCATTGACGACGACGCTCATAGGATCGACCTTCTGGAGTACCGGTGACGGCGGATGATCCCTTGGCATTAAAGCCGAAAGCCGCCTTTGTCGAGGGTCACGCCTCCGTCGCCAGCACTCCGGCTGACGTCCGTGTCGTCGGCACGCCCTGCGGCGCCAGGACGGGGACGAAGACCCGCCGCGAGGCGCGCGCCGCCACCGGAAGGCCCTGGTAGAGGCGCTTTTGGGCCTCGACGATGATGACGCCGGAAAACACCGGCCAGAACCGGCGGCCCATCCGCTCAAGCACGTTCCGAAGCCGCAGGAGGGTGCGGATGCGCGACGGCGGGAAGAACAGCGCTTCGGCGCTTGCCGACGGGGTGAAGTTGGTTTCGCGCAAAAGGGAAGTGAGCTGTCCGCGCGAGTAAGGGCGGCCGGAGCCGAAGGGCGTGTGCTCCATCCGTGCCCAGACGCCGCGCCTGTTCGGCACGACCATCACCAGCCGGCCGCCCGGCGCCAGCACCCGCCAAAGCTCCTTCAGCGTTTCGCGCGGGTTCTCGGCAAATTCCAGCGAGTGCACCATCAGGATGCGGTCAATGGAGGAGTCGGGAAGCGGCAGTTCCTCGTCGAACACGAGCGCCGTCGTCGAGCGCTGGCCAACCGGCCAGTTCACAGCACCCTGTCCGGCCGGCATGAAGGCGAAGGTGCGTTCTGTGTCTCCCCGGAAGCGATCGAGATAGGGCACTGAATATCCGAGACCGACGAGCCTCTCTTCCGGCAAACGGGCCCAGAGCGAAGACAGCGCAAGCGTAATCGACCGCTCGGCAAATTGGCCGAGCGGCGAGTGATAGAATTCGCGAAGATCGACGATATCGGTATGCATTGCCGAATTGCTAGCAGAGAGCGGTTGGACATCAAAGCCAGGATCTCTACATTGTTCGCAAACACCATGTCTGCAACGGGGGCGCATGATGAAGTCATTGGAGATCGAACTCTTTCAATGCCGTAGCGATAACTACGGAGTTCTCATTCACGATCCGGAGACGGGGCTGACAGCGTCGATCGATGCGCCGGAGGAACAGGCGGTCAGCGACGCGGCGGCTCGGCGCGGCTGGAAGTTGACCCATATCCTGACCACGCATCATCATACGGACCACGTCGAGGGCAACCTTGGACTCAAGGAGAAGTTCGACCTCGAGATCATCGGCCCCATCAATGAGGCGGTTGCCATTCCAGGCCTCGACCAGTCGGTAACGGACGGCGACGAGTTCCGCTTCGGCGACCATACCGTCTGTGTCATTGAAACGCCCGGCCACACGGCAGGGCACATCTGCTACCACTTCCCCGACGATAAGCTGCTCTTTGCGGCAGATACCCTCTTTGCGCTTGGCTGCGGGCGGCTCTTCGAACGACCGGCGGCCGACATGTGGCACTCGCTGCAGAAGCTTGCAGCACTGCCCGACGAGACCGCAGTTTATTTCGGTCACGAATACACGCTGTCGAATGCTCGTTTCGCCATCACCATCGACCCTGACAATGCGCGGCTGCAGAACAGGCTGCGCGAGATCGAGGCCGCAAGGGCAGCTGGCCGGTTCACCATCCCCACAACGATCGGCTTGGAAAAGGAGACAAACCCCTTCCTGCGGGCGACCGACCCCGCCATCCGCCGGAACCTCTTGATGGAAAGCAAGACGAACGAGGAAGTCTTCGCCGAGATCCGCAGGCGCAAGGACAGCTTCTGAGATGGATCCGGATGCGATCATCCGAACGCTCGGCATGCAACGGCACCCGGAGGGCGGCTGGTATGTCGAGACCTTCCGCGATACCGCAGGCGGCACCCGCGGCCATTCCACCGCAATCTATTACCTACTGCAGGCCGGCGAACGGTCGCATTGGCATCGCGTCCGCGACGCCGCGGAAGCTTGGCACTTCTACGCGGGCAATCCCTTGCAGCTGACGATTTCCACCGATGGGAGAATCAGCGAGACGATCGTGCTGGGATCCGACCTCAAGCGCGGCGAGCGCCCTCAGGCAATCGTGCCTGCAAATGCCTGGCAGGCGGCGAAGCCGACCGGACGGTTCACGCTTGTCGGCTGCACGGTTGCGCCCGGTTTCGATTCTGCCGCCTTCGAGATGGAACCGCCCGGCTGGGAACCCGGCGCAGCGCCCGAACGGTGAGGGAAAGGCGCTACGGCGAGGTGCAGAGGCAGCGCGCATCAGCCGCCGTATTTTGCGGCCTTCACGTAAACATCTCCCATCCGCGTCGGAATGCGCGCATAAACCGGAGCATAAACGTTCACGGGCTGCGCTTTGGCAAACCAGATCTCCATCGGCGTCTTCTTCAGATACTCGATATCGCTCCGCCCGCGTCTAAAGCCGGATTTTGGCACGTAGCGGATCTCGCAGATGATCGCTTCACCCTCGAAGCCTTGGGTGGAGAAGGGCCTGCTGCCCTTCGGCGACAGGACGAGATCCATGCGAGACTCGCCGTCATAGATCGGCAACCGGCTGGGGCAGACCTTGGCGTCGCCGGGGAAGACGAGACCGCTCAAGGGATCCAGTACCGAACGAAGGTCGGAGTCCGTCACCGGCACCCAGTTGTCCGGACGGCTCTTCGGCTCAGGCTTCATGACCGACTGCGTCACGTTGCCGTTGCGGTAGACCACGTTATAGGTGCGGGTGCGCTTGCCCGTCTTGTAGACGAGGTTAAAGCGCTCCGCCTGCAGGCGATTGCCCTGTTTGCGGCCGCTGACACTGGTCTTTGCGGAAACCTTGCTGATTAGTTCCGCTAGCCCCCAGGAGCGGAAGCTGCCGGAAATCTCGTAATTATTACCGCCGAACTCGCTGGCAAAGGAGGCCTTCGCGATCGGCAGGATGCCCAGCGAGATGTCGTATTCGCTAACATGGCGCGTTCCGGCCGTATCGGCAGGTCCGGCAAGCAAGAGTGCAGCAAATGCAGTTGCAAGAAACGATCGGCGGCGTGCGATCATGGATGTGCCTCAATTCTACGGCAGGACGTCATGTCCCCGTCGCGCATTATATAGCAGCCACTATGGCAACAAATAGCCGGAGTGACCCGGGAGAACGCGAAATCTCGGCGCGATGACCATGTTTGGCTTGACGGGACCGGACACACTGACTATAGAACCGCAACTTTCCAATCAGACCAGTTGGATCGGCGCGCCGGACATTGTCCGGGAGTACCATTCGATTGCAGAAGAACAACAAAGGTGTACCCATGTCTCGTATGTGCGAACTGACCGGCAAGGGCGTTCAGACCGGCAACAACGTCAGCCACGCAAACAACAAGACGCGCCGCCGGTTCCTGCCGAACCTGTGCCACGTCACGCTGATCTCCGACGCGCTCGGCCAGCGTTACCGTCTGCGCGTTTCCGCGCACGCCCTGCGCTCCGTTGAGCACCGCGGTGGCCTCGATGCCTTCCTTCTGAAGGCAGACGAGAAGGAGCTGTCGATGCGCGCGCGCCTGCTGCGTCGCCAGATCGCCAAAAAGACGGCAGAAGCTGCGGCTGCCGCCTAAGCTTCGAACATCTACATCCGTTCCGGGGAGGGCTTGACGGGAAACCGGCCAAGCCCTTTCTTTTGAAC
Organism: Pseudorhizobium tarimense; assembly: GCF_022968135.1. Lineage (GTDB taxonomy): Bacteria > Pseudomonadota > Alphaproteobacteria > Rhizobiales > Rhizobiaceae > Neorhizobium > Neorhizobium tarimense. The sequence goes on along the minus strand of NZ_JALJRA010000012.1, from coordinate 108,317 downwards.
CTTATCGAACTCCAACTGGTGGCATCACCCAGGATAAAAAAATGCGATACCTTCGCAGTACCTCCGTCTATGCACTCCTAATGGCGGCCATTGTCGTCGCCTCGAACTTCTTCGTCCAGTTCCCGCTCTCCGGCACGCTCTTCGGGATCAATCTTGGCGACCTGCTGACCTGGGGTGCCTTCACCTACCCGATCGCATTCCTGGTGACGGACCTGACCAACCGTCAGTTCGGCCCGTCGATCGCCCGGCGCGTCGTCTTTGCAGGTTTCGTGGTCGGCGTGGCTGTGTCCTTCTGGACAGCGATGCCGCGCATCGCCATTGCCTCCGGGACAGCCTTTCTGTTCGGCCAACTCCTCGACATTTCCGTCTTCAACCGCCTGCGCCGTCAGACCTGGTGGCACGCACCGCTGGCGGGCTCGTTGGTGGGCTCGGCCATCGATACGGCACTGTTCTTCTCGCTTGCTTTTGCGCCCGTCTTCGCAGTGTTTGGGCCGAACGAGCCCTTCGCTATCGAGTGGGCCCCGATCCTCGGTGTCCTGTCGGCGGAGGCGCCACGCTGGATCTCCTGGGCGCTCGGCGATCTCGGCGTCAAGATCCTGGTCGGCATCGTGATGCTACTGCCCTACGGGGCGCTGATGAGCGTGTTGAAACCCATGCCGCCGGCCAAGGCAGCGGGCTAACCGTCCCTTTCCGGCTGATGAACTACTGCGTCAGCCGGAATTCCAGCATCAGGTTGCGCTGCAGGAACGACCGGTTGTCGTCGGAGACGAGGATGATGCGCGTTTCGCCGCGTGGCCCCTCGATCACCTCGAGGCCCTCCATGTTGTCGATCTCGGCTCCCATGCCGGCTTCGATCAAGACTTCCCCGGCGACCACGGCACCAGGACGAATCGTATCGCCTTCGATCCGTCTGATCCGCATGCCGACGCCGCCGGTAAAGCTGAAGCGGCGCTCCAGCAGCAGGAGGTCACCATCGGGCAAAAAGGCACCATCGGTGACCGCCCAAGGCTCGTCCTTCGCCACCTTGAATATCCCTTTCAGCGGACCATCCAAGACAGCGGCGAACAGATTTCCATCGGCATCTATGCTCTTCTCAGCCACGGCGACCACCGCGCCCTTTAGCGTCGAATGGACCGGGGCGGCGGCAAGGGCCTCGATCCCGCCGTTGGAGCGTAGCTCCTGTCTCGGGATGACCGTGTCTATTGCTTTCGGCGAGGCCGTCAAGAAACCGGGATCGGGATATACGGCGACACGATGCCGCCTTTCATAGCTGACGATCAACTCCCCCGGCCGTACAGCAAGGCCTTCCGCATCCATCTCGGCTTTGGGGGCTGGCTTTCCGCTCCTGTCGAGCATCGGAGCAATGGAAAGATCGCTGATCCCCGCAAGGCGTCCATCGCCATCGCGGACAATTGTCCCCGTCATCCAGTCGCCGGTATCTAGCACCGCCACAAACTCACGCCCGTTCGGGCGAAAGCGGATCGATGATACACCGCCGAGCCGGTTGTCCGACGAGGAATACTGCAGCCCACCGAGAAACTGGAGAGATCCGAACCCGGTTCGCGACGACGCAGGCCCGAAGTTCTCGATGATCTCTGATCGGAGAGGTATGAAGGGCCTCGCCGGAGCGACAGGAAGTCCGACCAGAACCCCAACAAGGGCCGACGCGGCCAAGAGCCGAAGCCTCTTTAAGCCTGAGATCAACTTGCCCGCCGCGCCTTGACAGTGCTCTCTTCGAAAAGAGCTGCGAGCTGTTCGGTCATGGCGCCGGCCAGTTCGTCGGCATCGACGATGGTGACCGCCTTGCGATAATAGCGCGTGACGTCATGGCCGATGCCGATCGCCAGCAATTCCACCGGCGAACGCATCTCGATCTGCTCGATGACTGCCCGCAAATGACGCTCGAGATAATTGCCCGGATTAACCGACAGCGTTGAATCGTCCACCGGTGCACCGTCAGAGATCATCATCATGATCTTGCGTTGCTCGGGACGCCCGATCAGCCGGTTGTGCGCCCACATCAAGGCTTCGCCGTCGATGTTCTCCTTGAGCAGGCCTTCCCGCATCATCAGGCCGAGATTGCGGCGCGACCGGCGCCAGGGTGCGTCGGCCGACTTGTATACGATATGGCGCAAATCGTTGAGCCGACCCGGATTGGCAGGCTTTCCGCTTGCCAGCCACTGCTCGCGGCTCTGCCCGCCCTTCCAGGCCTTGGTGGTGAAGCCGAGGATCTCGACCTTCACACCGCAACGCTCGAGCGTACGGGCGAGGATATCCGCACAGGTGGCGGCCACCGTGATTGGCCGGCCGCGCATAGAGCCCGAATTGTCGAGCACGAGCGACACGACCGTGTCGCGGAACTGTGTGTCCCGCTCCTTCTTGAAGGAGAGCGGCTGCATCGGGTCGATGATCAATCGCACGAGCCGTGCCGGATCAAGGTAACCCTCTTCCAGGTCGAAGTCCCAGGAACGGTTCTGCTGCGCCATCAGGCGGCGCTGCAGCCGGTTTGCGAGGCGCCCGACCGCGCCCTGCAGATGCGCTAGTTGCTTGTCGAGAAAGGCCCGCAGACGGTCGAGCTCCGCTTCGTCGCAAAGCTCCTCGGCGAGCACTTCCTCGTCGAACTCCTCGGTGAAGATGCGGTAGTCGACCTTGTCGTTGAAGTCGTCGAAGGGGCTGTGTGGGCGACGGGTCTCGCCGGGCGTCTCGGAATGGTCCTCGGCCTCGTCCGACATCTCGTCGTCGGACATTTCGGCGCCTTCCATCTCGCCTTCGTCCAGTTCTTCGTCGGCAGCCTGACTCTGCTCGGCAGGTGCCGCGTCGGATCCAGCCTCTTCCTCGACCTCTTCGTTCTCAGTCTCGTTACTGCGCGGCTGCTCCTCGTCGTTGGGATTTTCCATCTCTTCCGGCTCGAAGTCCTCGTCACCGAGGTCCTCCGCCATCTGCATGGAAGAGAGCATATGCCGCACGAGCTTGGCGAAGGCCTGCTGATCCTCAATCGCGCCCTTCAGGTTTTCGAGGTCGGTTCCCGCCTTCTCCTCGATGAAAGGCCGCCAGAGGTCCAGAACCTTGCCCGCGCTGGCAGGTGCCTTCGTTCCAGCGAGCTTCTCGCGCACCATCATCGCCATCGCCTCGGCGAGCGGCGCATCTTCCTGCCGCTCGATGCCGGAGAAGTTGGCCTTGGCGTACTTTTCCGCGTTCATTGAATTGAGGTTCGAAGCGACCCCACTCATCCGCATCGCGCCGAGCGATTCCACGCGAGCCTGCTCGACGGCATCGAAGACGCTGCGGGCATCTGCCCCCTGCGGCGAAAGGGTGGCGTGCACCGACGTGTCGTGGCAGGCAAGTCGCAAGGCCATGGAGTCGCCGAGACCTCGCGTCACCGCGATCTCGTGCGCTGTCGGCCGTTTGGAAATCTCCGGCAGCCGGATCCGATCGCCCGCGAGACCGGGGCGATCATTGCTGAAGCTCACATCGACTTCGTACTCGCCGGCGATGGAGCGGACACAGCCGGTGATCGCGCGCCGCAACGGCTCCGCATCCACGGGGCCGCTCGTCTTGCCTTTAAGATTGTCTCCGCGTCCTGCCATCCGCTCTGCTGCCTCAGGCTCCGAGCACGATATTCGCCGCGCTTTCCTTCAGTTCCACACCGAAGGCGCGCTGGTACTGTTCGGCAACTAGCGTACGTTCCAGCTCATCGCACTTATTAAGGAAGGTGATCCGGAAGGCGAACGAGACGTCGCCGAAGATCTCGGCATTTTCGGCCCAAGTGATTACCGTCCGCGGGCTCATGACTGTCGAAAGATCGCCGTTCATAAAGGCGGAGCGTGTCAGGTCGGCGACACGCACCATTTTCGAAACAGTTTCGCGACCTTCAGCCGTCTTGCCGAAGCTCTTCACCTTCGCGGCGACGATATCGACCTCCTTGTCGTGCGGCAGGTAGTTCAGCGTGGTCACGATCGACCAGCGGTCCATCTGTGCCTGGTTGATCTGCTGAGTGCCGTGGTAGAGCCCGGTCGTGTCACCGAGGCCGACAGTGTTTGCGGTCGCAAACAGGCGGAAGGCCGGATGGGGGCGGATGACGCGGCTCTGGTCGAGAAGGGTCAGGCGGCCCGACGATTCTAGCACGCGCTGGATCACGAACATCACATCCGGACGGCCGGCATCGTATTCGTCGAAGACGAGCGCCACATTGTGCTGGTATGCCCAGGGAAGGATGCCGTCCTTGAACTCAGTAACCTGCTTGCCGTCCTTCAGAACGATAGCGTCCTTCCCGACGAGATCGATACGGCTGACATGGCTGTCGAGGTTGATGCGCACGCACGGCCAGTTCAGGCGCGCCGCGACCTGTTCGATATGGGTCGACTTGCCGGTTCCATGGAAGCCGGACACCATGACGCGGCGGTTGTGGGCGAAACCGGCCAGGATGGCGAGCGTCGTGTCGCGGTCGAACAGGTAGTCGGGGTCCAGATCCGGGACGTAAGGGTCGCCCTCGCTGTAGGCGGGCACCTGAATATCGGTATCGATGCCGAACACGTCGCGCACCGAAACCGTGGTGTCGGGAAGATTGGTAATATCAAGATCGATCTTGCTCATTATCACTCCAGGGCACGAGCCACCGCCCGGCCGTCAAGTCCTCTGCCAGTTGCACTACGGCTTAGCAGAAACCCGCTTGCTTCAACAACTGATATGCTTGGATCACGGCCCGAAAACGTTCCTCGGAACCGCGGTCGCCACCATTGGCATCCGGGTGGTGCTTCTTCACCAGTTCCTTGTACCGGCTCTTGATCTCGGTCGCATTGGCGCTGGCGGCAAGGCCCATCGTGTCGAATGCCTTCGCCTCGAGCGTCTTGAGCTTGCGCGCCTGCGGCTGCATGCGCGGGCCGGCCCCACGACCCTCCGCCACGAAGCCGAACGGGTCCTTGATCCGGTGATTGGAGGCCGCCGAGCCCGATCGAAGGGTCGAGTGCAAGGGCGCGTGCTTCGCCGACTTGTTGACGCCGACTGTCCAGGTCGGGCGATGACCGGTAATGGCTTCCTTCTGGTAGCGGGCGATCTCCGTGTCGGAAAGGCCGGAGAAGTAGTTGTAGCCCTTGTTGTATTCCTTGACGTGCTCGAAGCAGAACAGGAAGAACTGCCCCTCGGCATTGCGCCCCACCGGCGCGCGATGCACGCCCGGCCGGTCGCACCCATCCCATTGGCAGGTGGGGGCTTCCGCCGCCGTCTCCTGCTGGGCTTTCCGGCGCGTCCGTATCCGGTCGAAATATTTGGAATCCAGTTTCATTTGACCTCATTATGGGGTGCAGGAGGGGGGCGAACAAGAATTGACAAACCCCTTTCTTGCTGGTTTCTGGGATGCCCTTCGACGTTCTCCAGAGGCCGATCATGTCCGTAAAATCCCGCATTGAGACGTTGCTGCAGAATTGTCTTGCTCCTGAGCGGCTGGAGGTGATCGACGAAAGCCACCACCATGCCGGCCATCAGCCGAGCTTCGATGGAACTGGCGAAACCCATATGCGGGTCCGCATCGTTGCGAAAAAATTCGAGGGGCTGAGCCGGCTGGAGCGGCACAGGGCGGTCATTGAACTGCTGAAACCGGAACTGGACGCGGGCCTCCATGCTCTTGCGGTCGAGGCTGCGGCACCAGGCGAGCCGACGCGCTGGTAGGCGGCTACTCCGCCGGTAGGTCGACCGATTCTGCCGGGCGAATACGCAATCTGGTGATGCGGTTCTTTTCCCGCTTCATGACGATGAAGCGCTTTCCGTAGAACGTGAAGGCCTGCCGCTCCTGCGGGATGAGCTTTGATTCGTGAATGACCAGCCCGGCGATGGTAGTCGCTTCCTCGTCCGGCAAATCCCAGTCGAGCGCGCGATTGAGGTCGCGGATCGGAACAGAGCCGTCGACGATGATCGATCCATCCGCTTCCTGGCGCACGCCCTGAATTTCAAGATCGTGCTCGTCGGCAATATCTCCCACGATCTCTTCGAGGATGTCCTCCAGCGTCACGATACCTTGCACTTCGCCATACTCGTCGACGACCACCGCGAAATGCACCTTGCGCCGGAGGAAGGCGTTGAGCTGATCCTTGAGCGTCGTGCTGTCGGGCACGAACCACGGCTTCTGCGCAATCTTGACGATGTCGAGATTTTCCGGCTCGACATTGGGCTCAGCGAGTGCCCGCAGCAGATCCTTTGCATGGACCACGCCGATGATGTTCTCGGTGGAGTTTCGCCAGACCGGCATGCGGGTAAACGGGCTTTCCAGCACCGTGCGAACAGCCACCTCCGGCGGATCGTCCGCGTTGACCGCGCGCATCACCGTCCGGTGTTTCATGACGTCGGAGACTTCGAGCTCCTCAAGATCGAGAAGGCCGCCGACACGGTCACGGTCAGCCTTCTTGAAGCCCCCCTCACGGTGAAGGTGGTCAAGCGCGCTACGAAGCTCCTCATGCGCGGACAGCATCGAAGCTTCACGAGAGAGATTGATGCCGACGATGGCGAGAAGACCACGGACGATGGCGTTGACGCCACTGGAAAGCGGACCGACCACGGCGACGAACAGCCGCACGAATGGCGCAACAAAGATCGCAAACCGGTCCGGTGCGGAAATCGCCCAGCTCTTGGGCAGCACCTCCGAAAACACCACGAGCAGGGCAGTCATCAGCAAGGTAGCGATCGCAACGCCGGAATCGCCGAAGAGCGCGAGGAAGAGGCTGGTCGTGAGCGAAGACGCCAGGATGTTGACGAGGTTGTTGCCGATCAGGAGCGCACCGATCAGCCGGTCGCGGCGCTTGATCAATGCCCCAACGATGCCTGCCCTTGCATCGCCATTGCTTTCGAGCGTGTGCATGCGAGCAGGTGACGCCGCCGTCAGTGCCGTCTCCGAGCCGGAGAAGAAGCCGGAGGCAATGATCAACAGCAAGATCGAAACCAGCGTCAGCCAATACTCGGCCACGACAGACACAACGGATTCCACAGATGACCCCTAGCGCATCTCTTCCAGGAAACGGAGCACCTCCGACGCAGGAACGTCGTCGGCGACGAATGACTGACCGATCCCGCGCGTGAGGATGAAGGTGAGCTTGCCGCTTTTCACCTTCTTGTCCTGCGCGATCGCGTCCATCAACATCTGGGTCGGAGGCAGGGATCCTTCAATATCCGAAATCTTCGTCGGAAGGCCGACTTCAGAAAGATGAGCGGCAACACGTTGCGCATCGTCCGGGCTTGCCAGGTTCAGGCGGGCCGAGAACTGGTGCGCGAGCACCATGCCGATCGCGACGCCTTCTCCGTGCACCAAGCGACTGCTGTCGTACTCCGTCGCCGCCTCAAGGGCGTGTCCAAAGGTATGACCGAGATTGAGGAGCGCCCGCCGTCCTGTCTCGCGTTCGTCTTCGACCACGACGTCGGCCTTGGCCTGGCAACTGATCGCGATCGCCTCGATCCGCTCGGGACCGCCCTCGAACACCTTCTTCCAGTTGTTCTCCAGCCATCGGAAGAAATAGGGCTTGTCGATCAGCCCGTATTTTACAACCTCCGCATAGCCGGCGCGGAATTCGCGCGGTGAAAGACTGTCCAGAACGGCCGTGTCGGCCAACACCAGGTCCGGCTGATGAAAGACGCCGAGCAGGTTCTTACCGTGCCGCGTGTTGATGCCGGTCTTTCCGCCGACGGAGGAGTCCACCTGTGCCAGCAGGGAAGTCGGGATTTGGATGAAGCGCACCCCGCGACGGACGATGCCGGCGGCGAAGCCCGCCAAGTCGCCGACGACCCCGCCCCCCAGCGCAATCACCGCATCGTTGCGTTCTATACGCGCCGCAAGCACCGTGTCCGTGGCTGCCGCAAGGCCATCCATGCTCTTGGTCTTCTCGCCGGCCGGAAGCGTCAGCGAGACGGCCTCGATGCCATCGGTCTGCAGGCTGTCCATCAGCTGCGCCAGGTAAAGCGGCTCGACATGCTCATCCGTGATGATCGCAGCACGGCGCCCCCTCAGCCGCGCATTGATTTCAACTCCGGCTCGGCCGATCATGCCGGAACCGATCAGGATGTCGTAGGCACGCTCCCCCAGAGGAACATGAACCAGCCGATCATCGGCTCTGGACGCGGGGGCATTCATTCTCCGTCACCTTTCTGATCGGACTTGGCCAAGGCGGAAAGCACGTTCGTGACCATGGCTTCCTTGCGCACTTGGCCTGACTGTACGGTAAGATCCGCCAGGGCGTAGATCGGGTATCGCTGGTGCATAAGGTTCTCAAGCGTCGCCTTCGGGTTCTCGGTCTTCAACAGCGGCCGGTGATCCCGCTTGTTGACACGCTCCCAAAGCACGTCGAGTTCGGCATTGAGCCAGACCGAGACTCCACCTTCGCCGATGACCTGCCGCGTGTTTTCATTGATGAAGGCGCCGCCCCCGGTCGAGATCACCCGCGGGCCGCCCTCCATCAGCCGCGCGATCACCCGGGTCTCCAGCGATCTGAACTCCACCTCCCCATAGGCTGCGAACAGTTCTGAGATCGTCATGCGCGACACGCGCTCGATTTCGGTGTCGGTATCGACAAAAGGCAAGGACAGCGCCTGCGCCACCATGCGGCCGATCACGGATTTTCCCGCTCCCATCAGTCCGACAAAGACGAGGTTTCTCTTGCCAAGCGCCGCGCGAGCCTGCTCGGTAAGGGAAGGTCCCACAACGGGTGCTGAAAGGTCGTTCATCGTTCACAATCCATTTGCCGAAGGGTATCGACAAATGGGTCCCCACCGTCAAGCCATGCATGCCGCCAAAGCAGGCTGGAGCTTGCGCGCCGCGCCACCTTCTCGCATATACTGGCACTTGTCTTCAGCAGGATTCGCGAGGGAATTCCGATCGATGCCCACCCTTTTTCGCTTCCTGTTCGTCCTCGCCGTGATCGCCGGGATCATCTATGGGACCATGCTGGCACTGGTCTTCCTGGTGGAGCCGCGCGAACGTGACGTCACGGTGCGCATACCGTCCGAGCGGTTGAACCCTGCGCCACAGGAGTGATGCCCGCGTGGCCAGCCTCACCCGCGCCAATATCGAAGCCTTCCTGGAGATGATGAGCGCCGAGCGCGGGGCGGCCGCCAATACTTTGGTGTCTTACCAGCGCGATCTCGATCATCTTCATGAGTTCCTCGCTGGTCGCAAGACGTCACCTGTGGAAGCGACTAGTGACGATCTGCGCGCTTACCTATCCCATCTCGCCGGAAGAGGCTTTGCTGCCAGCTCCCAAGCACGGCGACTGTCGGCAATGCGGCAGTTCTACAAGTTTCTTTACGCGGAAGGGCTGCGCGGTGACGACCCGAGCGCCATTCTCGACAGTCCGACAAAGGCGCGTGCGCTTCCCAAGACAATGAGCGAGGCGGACGTGACGCGGCTGCTGGACCTCGCCGCCGCGGAAGCCGATGACCCGTCTGCGGGCCAGCTCTCACGCCTGCGCATGTTGGCACTGCTCGAACTGCTCTATGCAACAGGCATGCGCGTCAGCGAGCTGGTTTCGCTTCCGGCACGGGTGCTGCAACAGGAAGGACGCTTCCTGATCATTCGCGGCAAGGGCAACAAGGAAAGGCTCGTGCCGCTGTCACGCTCCGCGATCAACGCTCTGGGGCGATATGGCGAGGCGCGCAATGCTGCTGGGAAGGTCGATACCGACAGTCCCTGGCTCTTCCCCTCCAGCGGAAAGGAGGGATATCTGCCGAGACAGGTGTTCGCGCGTGACCTCAAGGGCCTTGCCGCCCGCGCTGGCCTACCTGCGGCGACGATCTCCCCGCATGTGATGCGGCACGCCTTCGCAAGCCACCTTCTACAGAACGGCGCCGACCTTCGTGTCGTGCAGGAACTGCTGGGCCATTCGGACATTTCCACCACACAGATCTATACGCATGTGCTTGAAGAGAGGCTCCGACAACTGGTGCAAACGCACCACCCCCTTGCAAAACTGGCGAAAAACCGGGAATAGAGGGCCCGCCGGCCCGGCCAGAACCATCGGAACACGGATCCAATGCAGACTTATCTCGACTTCGAAAAGCCAATCTCAGACCTCGAGGCAAAGATCCACGAGTTGAAGAAGATCGCCGCCGAAGACGAGAGCATCGACACTTCCGACGAGGTTTCGCGCCTGGAAGTTCGCGTTCGCGAAGCGATGGAAGATATCTATGGCAAGCTGAACGCCTGGCAGAAGACGCAGGTTGCGCGCCATCCGCAGCGACCTCACTTCGTCGATTACGCCGGTCAATTGTTCACCGACTTCACGCCCCTTGCCGGCGACCGCAGCTTCGGCGAGGACGCTGCCATCCAGGCCGGGCTTGGACGTTTCCGAGGGCAGCCGGTCGCTGTTCTTGGCCAGGAGAAGGGCCACGATACCAAGAGCCGCCTGAAGCACAATTTCGGCAGCCCCCGCCCCGAAGGCTATCGCAAGGCAATCCGTATCATGGAAATGGCGGATCGTTTCGGCCTGCCGGTCATCTCCCTCATCGACACCGCAGGCGCCTATCCAGGTGTCGGGGCCGAGGAACGCGGCCAGGCTGAGGCCATCGCCCGCTCCACAGAAATGTGCCTGGGGCTGAAGGTGCCGATGGTCTCCGTCGTGATCGGCGAAGGCGGCTCCGGCGGCGCCATTGCCATCGCAACCGGCAACAAGGTCTACATGCTCGAGCACGCGATCTACTCCGTCATCTCTCCGGAAGGTGCGGCATCGATCCTCTGGCGCGATTCCACGCGAGCACGCGAAGCCGCGACCAACATGCGAATCACCGCAACAGACCTGAAGGAACTGGGTGTCATTGATGATATCATCGCCGAGCCCACCGGCGGTGCGCATCGCGATCCCCAGGCGGTAATCAGTGCCACGGGCGATGTCATCGGCGCAGCTCTGGATGAGCTCGGCCAGATGTCCGGCGAAGAGGTCCGCGATGCCCGCCGGCAGAAGTTTCTTCAGATCGGCCGCAACCTCTAATATGCGTCGTCGCCACTAAATGGCCTGATTTTGCCGGATGGTTGCAGGAAGCCGTAGGCAGGCGAGGGTTTCGCTGGACAGGCTGACGCAAGCGGTTAAGAAGATGTAGAGATTACCGCTTCATTATCATGCCGCTGTACCGATTCCTTGCCCTAAAGCAATTGTGTGGTGTTCATGCCGATACGCCTGAAAAACATTGCCCTCGCCCTGATGCTCGCGACTGCATTGGCAGGCTGTAACGACACGCTGGATTCCGTCGACCTCTCGCACGTCAAAAACAAGGTCGAACAGCCTCTGCCATCGCGCATCGTCGCCGAGATGCAGAAAAAGAACATGCCCCGCAATTCTCCGATCATGATGCGGATCTTCAAGGAAGAGGGCGTGCTCGAGGTCTGGAAGGCGAAGGCGGACAATCGGTTCGACGTCATCGCCAGCTACGCAATCTGCGCCTGGTCCGGCAAGCTGGGGCCTAAAGTCAAGGAAGGCGACCGGCAGGCGCCGGAAGGTTTCTACAACCTCACGCCGGCCCACCTGAACCCGAACTCCAAATATTATCTCGCCATCAATACCGGCTATCCGAACCGCTTCGACCAAGCCCATGGCCGTACCGGATCGAACCTGATGATCCATGGCGCATGTTCGTCCTCCGGCTGCTACTCGATGACCGACGAGCAGGTGCTGGAGATCTATGCCTTTGCCCGCGACGCCTTCAAGGGGGGCCAGACTGCGGTGCAACTGCAGGCTTTCCCCTTTCGGATGACCGCCGAGAACATGGCGCGCCACCGCGACAGCGAGCACATCGACTTCTGGAAGAACCTGAAGGCGGGCTACGACAATTTCGAGGTCACCAAGCGGCCACCTGAGGTCGCGATCTGCGACAAGAAATATGTCTTCAATCAGGACATCAACGGCCAGATCGCCGGTGCAGCTGCCGCCTGCCCGCCAATGTCTACGCCACCGGCGCTAAACGTCGCACTGGCATCCTACGAGAAGAGCTACGAGGTCGCCTACCAGAAGGCGATGAACAAGCTCGACGGGATGGTCTGGTATGAGCCGACGGAAGCGGAGCGCAAGGCCGTTGTCGCCGAAAAGCGCAAGGGCCGCGACATCGCCTATGCACCAACAGGCACCTCGCTGGAAGCGGGTAAGCTGATGAAGCGCGAACAGTTTGAAGCCTTGATGGCCAAGCGCACCTCACCTCAGAGCACACCTGCCACTAGCGTTCTCGCTTCGACGTCGTCCCGACCGCAGAGCGCGGCTGAGCGCACGAAGCAGGGCCGCCTGCGGCAGCTGGACGCCCCAGCGCAAGCACAGCCCGCAACCGAGACGGCAGAGGCCTCCTCCACCACCGTGCCGATCCCCACTCCCAATCCTCTCGCCTATGCAGCGCCGCCGGTCAACACCGCGGAAAAGAGACCGTTCTGGAAATTCTGGGACGGCGAATGATGCCCGATACGGCGCAGCTTTATGACCTGCGGGGCCTCAAATGCCCCTTGCCGGTCCTGAAGACGCGCAAGCGGCTGAGCGTGATGCGCCATGGCGAGGAACTGCTGATCGAGACCAGCGATCCCCTGGCAGGCATCGACATTCCGCATTTCTGCTACGAAAACGGTCATCAGCTGATGGAAAGCGAGAAAACCGAAACCGGTCATCGGTTCAGGATTCGCAAGGGCTGAAAGAACCTAACGCCTGAAGCCGGGAACCGCCAACGGGTTGTCTTCCAGTGCCGTGCGATCCGGCCGGTCCACCCGCGGCGTGCCGGTAAAGGCGGCGAACAGGTCGCTGACGAACTCCTCCGGCAGATCCTGCGTGATTAGCACCATGCGCGTGCGGCGATCCGAGCCTTGAGGCCATGCCGCCAGGCGCTGCGGCGTATGGAAGATCGATTGCACGCCGTGAAGGACGAGCGGACGGTCGGGATTGTCGGAGAGCGCCACGATCGCCTTCATCCGCAACAGCTTCTCCCCATGCGCGGAGCGCAGCAGATCCACGAACATCTCGATCGCCATCGGATCGATCGGCTGGTCGTGAACGATGGCGAAGGAGCGGATCGAGTCGCCGTGGCGCGTGACGTCATGGTTGTGATGGCCGTGATGTCCATGCCCATGATGTCCATGTCCATCGCCATGATGATGATGGTCGTGATCATCGGCCGGAGCACGCGCCTCATCCTGCAGCCAGCGGTCGACATCGGCGATCTTGGTGGACGGGTCGTAGAGCCCCTTGTCGAGCAGGGATGCTACGGCAGTCTCTGGTGTATCCGCGTCCAGCCGCTGCGCCCGCGGGTTCAGCCTATCCAGATGTGCGTGAAGCTCCCGGAGCTGCTCCTCGCTTGCCATCGTTGTCTTGGAGATGATCAGCCGGTCGGCCACCGCCACCTGCTTGACCGCCTCCGGATGCCGCTTAAGCGTCGCCGCACCATTGACGGCATCGATTACAGTTAGGAGGCCATCCAGCTCGAAGTTCTGCGCGATCACCGGATTGCCCATCACCGACTGCATCACCGGCGCAGGGTCCGCAAGCCCCGTTGTTTCGATCACGGTGCGGCGGATAGGCTTCATCCGGCCGGTCTGCATTGCATCCATCATCGTCGCGAGCGTATCGACCAGTTCGCCGCGCACCGTGCAGCAGAGACAGCCGTTCGCAAGCTCGACCAGCGTATCGCCCGAAGATTCCACCAGCAGGTTGTCGATCCCGACCTCACCGAACTCGTTGATGATCACCGCAGTGTCGCTGGCTGCGGGATCCTTGAGGATACGGTTGAGCAACGTCGACTTCCCCGCCCCGAGGAAGCCCGTGATGATGGAAACCGGTATCCGGCTGCGGGAGGAATGCATCAGACAATGCCGCTTTAGAAGGTCGGGCGCGGCAGCGGGATCGGCACGTTGGCGATCTGGTTCTGGCCGGTCTGGCTTGCCGCGATCTCCGAGCCCGGAATGAGACCTGCAAAACTGTAGCGCGGCGGGCGCACCATCTCGTGAATATAGGGCGAACTGACGATCATCCGGCCCGCATCGTCGCGGCCTTCACTGCGCACCTTCGCAGCCTTCGGATTGCAGATCTCGGCGCTGATATCGTTGACCGCCGCCGTGTCGCCATAGGGTGCCAGCGAAGAGAGCGGCACACCCTGGCTGGAGGACGTCAGTCCCACCTGCAGAAGATCGGCCGATTCATCGGCGCGGCCAGCCAGGCTGTCGGATCCGAGCACCACCGAGATGACCGTGCGACCGTTCCGGGTCGCCGACGACACCTGATTGAAGCCGGAGGCACAGATGAAGCCGGTCTTCATGCCGTCCGCGCCGTCAAAGCGGCCGACCAGCATGTTGTAGTTCGGATAGTTCTTCTTGCCTGTGCTGACGCCTTCAAGAGCGAAGTAACCGGCATATTCCGGGAACTCCCGCTTCAGCTGCAGTGCCAGTACCGCAAGATCGCGTGCAGTCGTATACTGCCCCTTGCCCGGCAGGCCATGCGGATTGATGAAGTGCGTCGAGGTCATGCCAAGCCGTGCAGCTTGCGCATTCATCATGGCGACGAACTGGTCGAGCGAGCCGCCGACCGTCTCTGCTACGGCCACGGCAATGTCGTTGGCGGATTTCACCAGCATGAGCTTCAGCGCGCTGTCGAGCGTCAGCTGCGAGCCAGGCTTGAAATACATCTTACTTGCCGGCTGATCGGCCGCTTTCTTGCTCATCGTCACCGTGCTGTCGAGCGAGAGCCGTCCGGACTTCAGCGCCGAGAACGTTACGTAAGCCGTCATCAGCTTCGTCAGCGACGCGGGATACCATTTGCGGAAGGCTTCCTCATGGGCAATCACGCGCCCCGTGCGCACGTCCACCACCATGTGCGGATTGGCGAAGGCGCCCCCCGCAGACACGAAAACCGCGGCGGCGGCGAAGATTGCGACCAGTCTGGAGGCACGGGGCAAGGTGGAGCGAAGCGTCGGCAAATCATACCTCGTTGGGGCGGAAGAACGAGAGCGGCAATAGTTTGCCTATGTGGCCAAGCAATGGCAAAGAACATTGATTGCGTCAATCGTGAGGAGCAGTATGACGCGGGAGGGCGATTCACGATCTCGTAAAAACAACAAGACCAGGGGACCGAATGCCAATCATCAATCGAGCCGCGGAACTTCAGGCTGAAGTGACCGAATGGCGCCGCCATCTTCATCAAAATCCCGAAATTCTCTATGACGTCCATGACACCGCAGCCTTTGTGGAAGCAAGGCTGCGCGAGTTCGGAGTCGACGAAGTCGTCACCGGCATCGGCCGCACCGGCGTAGTCGGCATCATCCACGGTCGAGGGCCGGGCGAGCGCACGATCGGCCTTCGCGCCGACATGGACGCCCTGCCCCTGAAAGAGACGACCGGAAAACCGTGGTCATCCACGGTGGAGGGAAAGATGCATGCCTGCGGTCACGACGGACACACTTCGATGCTGCTTGGCGCCGCGAAGCACCTTACCGAGACCCGCAGCTTCAACGGCACTGTCGCCGTGATCTTCCAGCCGGCCGAAGAGGGTGGCGCCGGCGCGGCCGCCATGATCCAGGACGGCCTGATGGAGCGTTTCGGCATCGACGAAGTCTACGGCATGCATAACATGCCGGGCATTCCGGTCGGCCAGTTCGCGATTCGCCGCGGCGGGATCATGGCCGCGCCCGACAAGTTTGCCATCACGATTAAGGGTCGCGGTGGCCATGCGGCCCAGCCGCACCGCACCGTCGATCCGATCCTCATCGGCTCGCAGATCGTCGGAAGCCTTCAGGCGATCGCCGCGCGCAATGCCGACCCTCTCCAGTCCGTCGTCGTGTCCGTCACCCGGTTCGAGGCCGGCACGACCCACAACATCATTCCCGACACTGCAACACTCGTTGGCACCGTCCGCAGCCTCAGCGAAGATGTGCGCGATCTCGCCGAAACCCGGATCCGGCAGATCGTCGAGGGATTGGCACTTGCCCATGGCGCGACCGTCGAGATCGACTACGAGCGCAACTGCCCGGTCACCGTCAACCACGACCGGGAAACCGGAAACGCCATCCGTGCAGCGACGGAGGTCGTCGGGCCGGCCAACCTCGATCCGGAGGTCGATCCTTCCATGGCCGGAGAGGATTTCGCCTACATGCTGAAGAGCAGGCCCGGCGCCTTCATCTTCATCGGCAATGGAGAGAGCGCTCCCCTCCACAACCCTGGCTACGACTTCAGCGACGAGGCCATCGCCTACGGCATCTCCTACTGGGTGCGGCTGGCCGAGCAACGGCTGAGCGACTGAACGCGCGTACCAGTGGAGAAAGCCTACTCCGGCCGCAGCTAGGAAAGGGCTTGGCTTCGGCAGGCGGCTTTTGTATGGATGCAAAGGCTGGTCCCGTAGCTCAGCAGGATAGAGCACCAGATTCCTAATCTGGGGGTCGCGCGTTCGAATCGCGCCGGGATCACCAAGTTTCTTAAGTCAGCCTAGGTCTAGCGCAGCGCTCAGCGCCTGGTCACTTTCCGTCTCCTGCACCACCACGCCGTGCCAGCCGAGTCCGTCATAGTCCTCGTAGCCCAGGGTCTTGGCGAAGGCGACGATGGCGCCGTTGCGGTCGTAGTAGCTGCCCTTGTTTGGCCGGCCTTCTCTTCAGGGCGAAGCGCGTGAACATCAGCGCCGGCCGAGTGCAAGCAATCACGCGGCTTTTGCCATCGAGAAGCATGATGGTCGTTTTCTCGGCCACCTGCGGCGGCAGGTTGGGAGCGCCTTGCGGCCGCCATGCGCGGCACTCGGCTTCACCTCGCCGACGATGTAATCGTCGCCAGACCGGCAGCGTCTGGCGGCGACAAACCAAGGGTCGCCGGCAAGCGAAGTGCCCATGATCTTCTTCTGGAAGCCGGGATTGGCCGAGGCGACGACGCGCCCTTCAAGATCGGTCAGCACGAGATCGAGATAGACGGTATAGAAGCGGTTGATCACGCGGAGCCGTTCAGTCGCGAAGGCAGCTGTATCTATGTTGTTCTCCGCCATAGCCTGCCAGAGCGCCGAATCCGTCGCCCACCAGCGCACATCCGCTGTACGCTCGAAGAGATTGCGGACAATGCGTCTGCGCGAGATCCGTCAGCCGCACACCCTCCATCTCCTCGACAAGCGAATCCGCCATGCTGCGCCCAAGTCCGATGCGACCGAGAACGCGGCTTTCGAACTTTTCCGCAATATCGGTCGCCGTCTGCGCAAGACGCTGAACCTCGTTGGCGACCACCGCGAAACCCTTGCCCATGTCGCCGGCGCGGGCGGCCTCGATCAGGGCGTTGATCGCCAGAAGGCGGATCTGCTTCACGACACTGGCATGTCGGTGCTGAAACGCTCCAGTTCGCTGCCGATGCCTTTGGTCACGAGACGCATCGTTCGGGGTGTGGCCGATTGCCGAAGTGTATTCTTGACTGGCGCGAGCATGAGAAAAGGCCCTGGTGAAACAATCAACGTACTTAAAAGATCTACCGCTTATGTTGAGACAACATGGTTAAGTCATCGTTCCATCCGCAGTTGAGGGAGACCTCCGCGAGATCGGGTTGCATCTTGCGCAACAACAGACATCGCCTTAGCAGGAGCTGGTCGAGATCATCCGGACGGGGGTCTAGTGATCCGTCTTGGCATAGAGTTGTATTTCTGGGGGAATACATGAAACGTCTGACGCTCGGCGCCATTGCGCTTGGGGCGCTGACACTTGCTGGCTGCACACCACCGAAGAAGCAAACGTGGCAACGCAGTCACACTGGATCGGCCAGCCGGCCGACTCGTTCTTCACCTTTTATGGCCCTCCGGCCTCCTCCTTCCCGCTGAGCGACGGCGGTGAGATCTTCACCTGGGTTGGCGGCGAGACGACGCGCCACATTCCGGCACAGTATGCGACGTCAGCTCCGCGGAAGGACAATGACTTCGGCAAGGTGACGAAGACGAAGACGGAGACGCATCAGACGTCCGATGGCCGCACGATCACCAAGACCACCAGTAGTTCCTTTGGGCTTATCCCGGCGGCGCCTGCCGCGCAGCTCATCTCGCCCGCACGCACCGAGCAGCTTTATTGCGAGTTGCAGATCACGGTCGGGCCGGACAACATCATCAGGATGCTGCACGCGACGAACGACACCCATGGCGAGGGCGTGAGCTTCTCCCGTTGCGCCGACGTTCTGGGGGTCAAGAAGTCCTAGCAGCTAGGCCGGCGTCGCGTCCCCTCAACGAGGACGCACATGCTCCATTCGAAAGCCGAGGCCGATCAGCCGGCCCGCCAGATGGGCCAGCACGGGCCAGCGCGCGATGCCGCGAATAAAGGCGGGCGGCCCCTTTCGCTTCTGGGCATCGTCCTCGTCCTTCCGCCGGCTGCTACGCATCATCAACTGCAGTTTCTGCGTTGCTCTCGTCGGAAAGCTGCGGCGCTTCTCAACGGCGGCAAGATCCGCATCGGTAAGCCTTCGCTCCCGCAGGGGGCGAGCAAGGATATTGGCCGCAGCCACGGCATCCTGGATCGCCAGATTGACGCCGACACCGCCGATGGGGGACATGGCATGGGCCGCATCGCCGATGCATAGCAGCCCCGGCTTCCACCATTGCTTCAAGCGGTCGATGCGGACCGAGAGCAGGCTGACATCGTCGAAGCTCTCGATCTCCTCCATCCGATCTGCAGGCAAGGGAGAGATGTCTCTCACCATCTGGCGGAAGGGTTCGATGCCCGCCTTCTTGATCTCTTTGTACGTTCCTTTGCGCACGACATAGCCGCATTGCCAGTAGTCGCCGCGGTCAATCAGCACCAGCCCCTGGCGCGGCCCGGCATGGCCCATCACCTCGTTCGGGTCGCCGGGCTGTCGGCTGAGCTTCATCCAGAGCACCTCGCTCGGCCGCCCGAAGCCTTCGATCTCGAGGCCCGCCTTTTCCCGCACGATCGAATTACGTCCGTCTGCGCCGACGACGAGCTGCGAGCGGATCGTCATATCCCCCTCCGGCGTCTTAACCCTGAGCCCCTGCACGCATCTCTCGTCCTGAACCAGGTCCAGCACCTTGGCCTGCATGATCAGCCGGAAGTTCGGGTACTGGCTGGCCTTTTGCGACAAGAAGTTCAGGAAGTCCCATTGCGGCATGAAGGCGATGAAGCGGTTGCGCACCGGGAGGCGGGAGAAGTCGGCAATCGTGACATTGCGCCCTCCCATCTCCGCCGAAAGCTTCGGGGCCTTCGTGTGCGGCAGCGCGAGGAACTCGTCGGATAGCCCCAGTTCATGCATTACTTCGAGCGTTGACGGATGGATCGTGTCGCCGCGGAAGTCGCGCAGGAAATCCGGATGCTTGTCCACCACCGTGATATCCACGCCTGCGCGGGCAAGCAGGAAACCGAGCATCAGCCCCGCCGGGCCGGCACCCGCGATGACACAACTGGTCTCAAGGTCTTGCTGGTAGGCCATGCCTTTACTTCCTCTGAACCGCCCGTTCGATCAAGATGCATCTGGTCGCGCCTGCAGCCGATCAAGGGGCGCCCTTGTGAGCGAGGACATTCACCTGTAGACGGATCGCGACACCACCACGGAAGAATTCTATGGCAGGCGGCTCCGGCGCGCGACGCAGCATATCCATCTTAGGCTCTACGGGATCGATCGGCGTCAATACGCTGGACGTTGTCGAACAACTGGGCGGACGCGAGGTGTTCGACCTCGTTGCCATCACCGGCAACAGCAATATCGGATTGCTGGCCGAACAGGCAAAAAGGTTTGGCGCTCGGATGGCCGTAACGGCCGACGAGCTAAACTACCCCGAACTGAAGCAAGCTGTCGCCGGAAGTGGTGTCGAGGCCGCCGCTGGGCCGGACGCCGTCGTTGAGGCTGCCGCAGCCGGCGCGGATTGGGTGATGGCGGCTATTGTCGGCACGGCCGGGCTTGCGCCAACGCTTGCCGCAGCAAGCCGGGGCGCCGACATCGCGCTTGCCAACAAGGAATGCCTGGTTTCGGCCGGAGACTTCTTCATCGAAGCCGTCCGGAAAGGCGGCGGACGACTCATTCCGGTAGACAGCGAGCACAGCGCGATCTTTCAGTCGCTGGAAGACGATCAGCACCATGCCGTGGAGCGGATCGTGCTGACGGCATCCGGCGGCCCGTTCCGCACCTGGACCCGCGAGCAGATGTCTGATGTCACGGTCGAGGTTGCCAAGGCTCACCCCAACTGGTCGATGGGCCTGAAGATCTCGATCGGCAGCGCCTCCATGTTCAACAAGGCGCTGGAGATGATCGAGGCGAAGCACCTCTTCAATCTCCGCCCGGACCAGATCGAGGTCATCGTCCACCCGCAGTCGATCATCCATTCCATGGTCGGTTATACGGACGGCTCAGTGCTGGCCCAGCTTGGTGCGCCGGATATGCGCACCGCCATTGGCTACGCGCTAACCTACCCCGACCGTCCGAAGCTGAACGTGGAACGGCTGGACTTCGCCAAGCTGGCACGGCTCGATTTCGAAGCACCGGACGAGGCTCGCTTTCCGGCGCTACGGCTCGCCCGGCTGGCGCTGGAGCGTGGCGGCATCCAGGGCGCGGTGATGAATGCCGCGGAGGAAGTGGCATTCGACGCTTTCTGCCAGGGACGGATCGGCTTCCTGCAGATGGCCGATATCGCCGAGGCCGTCATGGAGGCCATGGTCGGGGCACCGGCAGCGACTTCCATCGACGAAGTGTTCGCCGGAGATGCCGAAGCCAGGCGACGAGCCGCAGAGATCGTCGCTCAAAAGGAAATGGCCGCGTAAGCGGCCATCCCGTCTTGTCTCAGCTGTTGCGCCTGGATCAGGCGACGGCGCGGGCGAGCGCGCAGCGCGACCACAGCTGGTGCACACCATCTACCAGACGCTCCAGATCACCATCCGAATGCAGCGGCGTCGGGGTGATGCGCAGGCGCTCGGTCTTGCGCGGCACCGTGGGGTAGTTAATCGGCTGGACATAGATGTCGAACGTGTCCAGCAGGATGTCGGAGATCCATTTGCACTTGGCCGCGTCACCTACCATGATCGGCACGATGTGGCTCGGATTATGCATGTGCGGAATGCCGTTGGCGTCGAGCAGCCCACGCAGTTTCTTCACCCGGTCCTGGTGACGGACGCGCTCAAACGGGCTCGCCTTCAGGTGCTGGATCGAAGCGATGGCACCGGCCGCAAGCGTCGGCGGCAAGGCCGTGGTGAAGATGAAACCGGAGGCAAACGAGCGGATGAAATCGCAAAGCGCGGCGGAGGCGGCGATGTAACCGCCCATGACGCCGAATGCCTTGCCAAGCGTGCCTTCGATGATCGTCAACCGGTCCATCAGGCCTTCGCGCTCGGCGATGCCGCCGCCGCGAGGTCCGTACATGCCAACCGCATGCACCTCGTCAAGATAGGTCATCGCGCCGTATTTGTCGGCGAGGTCGCAGATCTCCTTGATCGGAGCGATATCGCCATCCATCGAATAGACGGACTCGAACGCGATTAGCTTCGGCGCATTGGGATCAGCGGTCGCCAGCTTCGCTTCAAGGTCGTTCAGGTCGTTGTGCTTCCAGATCACCCGCTCGCACTTGCCGTAGCGAATGCCCTCGATCATCGACGCGTGGTTCAGTGCGTCGGAGAAGATGATGAGGCCGGGGATCTTCTGGCCGAGCGTGCCGAGCGTCGCCCAGTTGGAGATGTAGCCGGAGGTGAAGACGAGCGATGCCTCCTTGCCGTGCAGATCAGCAAGTTCCTGTTCCAGAAGAACATGGTAGTGGGTAGTGCCAGAAATATTCCGGGTGCCTCCCGCACCCGCGCCACAGTGATCGATCGCCTCGTGCATGGCGGCGATGACGGCGGGGTGCTGGCCCATCCCAAGGTAATCATTGGAACACCAGACGGTCACTTCCTTGGGACCTTCAGGCGTGTGACGCGTGGCGCGGGGAAAACTGCCGCGATGCCGTTCAAGATCGGCAAAAACACGATAACGGCCTTCCTGGTGAAGACTGTCCAGTTCGCCCTTGAAAAATGCCTCGAAATCCATGTCACACTCCAGAACCTGACTGGTTTTGGTTTCTCGCTCGCATTTCGTCAACCCTGCACATTTGAATAAATCCAGACTGCGGCAATTGGACGTGTTTGGAGCGGTTCCAGATCTGACCTAGCTCGTAGAGTGCAATGGAAACTTGATCCGCATCAAGTGGGAGGGGAAAAGCCGCCGAAGTGGCTTCTCCCACTCTTGATCAACCCGCGGCGATAACGGCCCGCTTTGCCATCACCTTTACAAGGTTTGCGCGGTAAGCAGCGCTGGCGTGCATGTCGTAGAGCATGTCTTCCGGGTCTACGTCGGCACCGGCAACGGAGTCAGGCGCCCAATTGCTTTCCAGAGCTTCCTCCATACCCGTGTGACGGAACACACCGTTGGCGCCGGCTCCGGTAACGCCCACCCGCACCCCATCGGCGCTCTTTGCGACGAAGACGCCGGTGAGTGCGTATCGGGAGGCGGGATTGGCGAACTTGGCATAGCCCGCCTTCTCCGGCGCCTCGAAGGTGACGGCGGTCACCATCTCGCCTTCCTCGAGTGCAGTCTCGAACAGCCCGATGAAGAACTCGTCGGCAGTGATCCAGCGGCGATCGGTGATGATCGTCGCCCCCAGCGCCAGCATGGCGGCCGGATAATCGGCCGCCGGATCATTGTTGGCGATCGAACCTCCGATCGTCCCCATGTGGCGGACATGCGGGTCCCCGATCATGCCGGCGAGGTTGCAAAGGGCGGGGCAGACGGCGCGCAACTCCTCTGACCTCGCAACCTCTGCGTGGGGCGTGGCAGCACCAAGACGGACGTTGCCGCCGTCGATGGAAATGCCGGCAAGGTCGGGGATGTGCCGGAGGTCGATGAGGTCACTCGGAGCGGCAAGCCGTTGCTTCATCGTGGCAATCAGCGTCATGCCGCCCGCCAGATACCGGCCCTCCTCGTGGTCCCCTCTCAGCTTGATGGCGCCCTCTACGGAGGATGCGCGATGATAGTTTGTTTCATACATATCCCGTCCCTCCTCAGTGCGCCGACTGCAATGCCTGCCAGACCTTCATCGGCGTGGCGGGCATAGTCAGAGAATTGTTGCCGATGGCATCCGTGATGGCATTCATCAGCGCTGGAGGAGAGCCGATCGCGCCGGCCTCGCCGCATCCCTTGATCCCGAGCGGGTTGCTCGGGCACGCGGTGTTCTGATGCGATAGCTTGAACGACGGCAGGTCGTCGGCGCGCGGCATGGCGTAATCCATGTAGCTCGCCGTCAGCAGCTGGCCGGACTCCGGATCGTAGCGAACCTCTTCGAGCAAGGCTTGCCCGATCCCCTGTGCAAGACCGCCATGGACCTGACCTTCGACAATCAGTGGATTGATGATGTTGCCGAAGTCGTCCGCTGCAACGAACTGGACGATGTCGGTCTTTCCCGTTTCCGGATCCACCTCGACCTCCGCAATGTAACAGCCGGCCGGAAAAGTGAAGTTGGCCGGATCGTAGAAGGCCGTTTCCTTCAGCCCCGGCTCCATACCGCCAGGAAGGTTGTGCGCGGTGTAAGCGGCCAGCGCCACCTGGAACCAGGGCACCGTCTTGTCTGTCCCCGCCACCTTCAATTCGCCGTTCTCGACCACGATGTCGCTTTCGTCCGCCTCCATCATGTGCGCGGCGATCTTCTTGGCCTTGGCCTCGACCTTGTCGAGCGCCTTGACGACCGCGGACATGCCCACGGCACCGGAACGGGAGCCGTAGGTTCCCATCCCCATCTGCACCTTGTCGGTGTCGCCGTGGACGATGTTGACGCTGTCGATCGAAACGCCCAGACGCTCCGCGACGAGTTGCGCAAACGTCGTCTCGTGCCCCTGCCCGTGACTGTGGGAGCCGGTCAGTACCTCGATCGTTCCGACGGCATTGACCCGTACTTCGGCCGATTCCCACAAGCCGACGCCGGCACCGAGCGAACCGACGGCTGCCGAAGGCGCGATCCCGCAGGCCTCGATATAGCAACTCATGCCGATACCGCGCTTCTTGCCCCTCGATTCAGCATCCGCCCTGCGTGCCGAGAAACCAGCCCAGTCGGCGGCCTCCATAGCGGCGGTCAGCGAGGCTTCATAGTCGCCGGCGTCGTAGTTCATGATGACCGGCGTCTGGTAGGGGAAGCTGCGGATGAAGTTCTTGCGCCGCAACTCTGCCGGCGAGACGCCGAGCTCCCGCGCCGCCGTCTCGATTGTCCGTTCCAACAGATAGGTGGCCTCCGGGCGGCCAGCGCCGCGATAGGCGTCAACGGGCACCGTATTGGTGTAGACGGTGCGGACGTTGGCGTGAATTGCAGGGATGGCGTACTGGCCCGAAAGCAGCGTCGCGTAGAGATAAGTCGGAACGGCCGAAGAGAAGAGCGACATGTAGGCACCGAGATTGGCAACCGTCTCGACCTTCAAGGCCGTGATGCGCTGCTCGCTGTCGAACGCCATCTTGGCCGTCGACACATGGTCCCGCCCATGCGCATCGGTCAGGAACGCTTCCGTCCGATCTGACGTCCACTTCACCGGCACGCCCGTTTTCTTTGACGCCCAGAGGCAGACGATCTCCTCCGGATAGATGTAGATCTTCGAGCCGAAGCCGCCACCGACATCCGGCGCGATCACCCTGAGCTTGTTTTCCGGCGCCACGTTATAGAAGGCGCTCATCACGAGTCGCGCCACATGGGGGTTCTGGCTCGTCGTATAGCAGGTGTAGTGATCTTCCGCCGCGTCGTAGATGCCGAGCGTGGCGCGCGGCTCCATCGGGTTGGGCGAAAGCCGGTTGTTGTGAATCTCGATTTCAATTACATGCGCAGCCGATGCGATCGCTTGATCCGCGGCGGCCCCGTCACCCAGCTCCCAGTCAAAGATCAGATTGCCAGGAGCTTCGGGGTGAAGCTGCGGCGCACCGTCCGCCATGGCGGCGATCGCCTCGGTCACCGCCGGCAGTTCGTCATAGTCCACGGCCACCGCTTCGGCGGCATCACGCGCCTCAAGATAGCTGTCCGCAACCACGATCGCGACCGCATCGCCGACATAGCGCACGGTATCGACAGCCAGCGGACGCCATGCCCCCATCTTCATTGGTGAGCCGTCCTTGGAATGGATCATCCAGCCGCAGATCAGGTTGCCGATCCCGTCCGCCTGCAGCTGCTTTCCGTCCAGCACGTCGATGACGCCCGACATCTCCCGCGCGGCGCTTGGATCGATGCCGGTGATCCTTGCGTGAGCGTAAGGACTTCTGACGAAACAGGCGTATTTCATGCCCGGCACGGTCATGTCGTCGGTATAGCGGCCCTTGCCGGTCAGAAACCGCTTGTCTTCCTTGCGGGTCACCCGCGCACCAATTCCCTCAACACCCATAGTCTTCTCCTCCAGAGAAACAGGACAAGGACTGGCTCAAGGCAGTGGCCGGCAGGCGGATGGCTTCAGATCGAAGTCACCGGACGCGCCACTGCCTTCGCCTCTTACTCGGCAGCCTGGCGGGTTGCGCCGTGCATCTGCTGGTTGGCGGCCAGAACAGCTGCCACGATGTTCTGGTAGCCAGTGCAGCGACAGATGTTGCCTTCCAGCTCGTGGCGCACCGTCGCCTCGTCCAGCTGTCCGCCGTGGCGGCCGATCATATCGACGGCGGTCATGACCATGCCGGGCGTGCAGAAGCCGCATTGCAGGCCGTGATGCTCCTTGAAGGCTGCCTGCACGGGATGAAGTTCGCCTTGTGCCGCGATCCCTTCGATGGTGGTGATCTCTGCACCCGATGCCTGCACCGCAAGAAGGGAACAGCTCTTGACCGAGCGTCCGTTCATGTGGATCACGCAGGTGCCGCACTGTGTGGTATCACAACCGACATGGGTGCCGGTCAGCCCGAGCTTCTCGCGGATGAAATGCACAAGCAGCATGCGGTCGTCGCACTCGCCGCTCACCGTCCGGCCATTCACCGTCAGCGTCACTTTCGCCATCATGGTCCTCCTTGTGTCTCCTCCAGACACGCCGGCATCATTTGCCTTTTTCGAAGAGCGATCAACCTCTAGTTTGGGGGCCGGAACAGCATTTTCTTTCAAATGCGCGCACGCATGAGCGTCTTTCCTGACAGAGATCAAGTCCCGGCTTCATGCCTCTTTGGGCCTGCATCTGGACATGCCGCTCTCGTGGGCTATTGTTCCAGTTGATGCGCTGACCGGGAGCCAGGGGCGAAGGCATTGCCGCGCCAGCCATTATTGTCTTCGCAATCTTGGAGGATCCTCATGAAGAAAGCTCTCGCACTTCTTTTCCTGAGCGTATTGGCGGTCGGCTGCACGCAGACGGAGCGGGGCGCCGCGGTTGGTGCCGGCGCGGGTGCCGTCATTGGCGGGCTTGCCACCGGCGACGTCCGCGGAGCCGCGGTCGGCGCAGCAATCGGCGGCGTCTCGGGCGCTCTCATCGGCTCGGTCGCTGAACAGCCAGGCCAATGCTACTACCGCGACCGCTATGGACGCCGATACATCGACGATTGCCCGCGCGGATACTGAAGCAGGCTCAGCGATGAGCGCAAATGTTGCCCCGGAGCACACTCCGGGGCATTTCTCCTGTCGATGTCTATTAGAATTATGAAAAAAGGTATTCGCCTCCGCCGTTTGCCGCTACACAGGCCACCGGGGCAGACAGCAACATCGGCACAGGCAGGCGACGAGTAAGCGTTGAGCAAAAGCGTTCTAAGAGGGATGGCAGGCGGTGCGCAGAAGTTGCGGCGAGCAGCATTGCTTGTCGCATCGTCAAGCGTCCTCGCTCTCTGCTCCATATCGGACGCTCACGCCCTGAAGGTCTTTGGCATCACCCTGTTCGGCGAAGACGAGGAAGAGATCGAGGTCATCAATCCGGTCGCCTATAATGCGGCGATCGATACCGGGACCACCGACGAAGACCTGGCTGAACGTCTCCAGAATGCAGCCTCGCTGGTAAACGACGATGAACAGCCGGTCTCCGGTGATCTGGGCCTCGTCGTGAAGGCGCGGGAAGATCGCGACCGTCTCGTGGCCGTTCTCTACGAAGACGCACGTTACGGCGGCACCGTGCACATAACGATCCAGGGACGGGATCTGGACGAGCTTCCTATCAACCCCACCTTCGATCAAACCCAGCCGGTTCCCGTCACGATCACTGTCGTGCCCGGTCCACCTTTCGCGCTTGGCTCCGTGAACTTCGAAGGCGCCGCTGCCGGCCGCAACCCTGCCAACTATGATCTGATCGTCGGCGAGCAAGCAGGATCGAGGCTTATCCTCAAGGCGGGCGAACAGCTCCTGGTCGACGTGAAGGCAGGAGGACGCCCCCTTGCACGGCTGACGGAGCGTAAGGTGACGGCCGATCATCCGACCCAGACGGTCCATGTGACCCTTGGGGTCACTGGCGGCCCCGTTGCCGATCTTGGCACCGTTTCGGTGAAGGGCGCGCGCACGGTCGAGCCGGATTTTATCGCTAGCTATTCCCGCCTCGACAAAGGGAACCGATATTCTCCGGAACAGCTCAGGAAGGCTTCCGAGCGGCTTCGCGAACTTGGTGTCTTCTCCAGCGTCACGATCAAGGAAGCAGACGAACTCACACCGGCAGGCACGCTGCCGCTGACGATCGAGGTTTCCGAGGGCAAGCACCGGTATTTCGGCTTCGGCGCGGAATATTCCTCGCTCGACGGCGCCGGACTGCAGGCCTACTGGGGCCATCGCAACCTCTTCGGCGAGGCCGAGTCCCTGCGAATTGAAGGGGAGGTCTCAGGCATCGAGGCCACGACCGATGTCGAAACCTTCAACTATTCTGCCGGCATAACCTACATCAAGCCAGGCGCCTTCGTGCCCGAGGCCACCTTCGAAGCCCGGCTGCGGGCGCTCAGCGAAACGCCGGAAAGCTACGAGGCGCAGAGCGTCATCGGCACGGCTGCCATTGCCTACGAGCTGAACGAGACCGACCTGTTGAAGGCGGGTGGGGAGATCGCCTGGGTTGCGACCGACGACGCCTTTGGCGAGAACGAATATCTGACCTTCGGCACGCCCATCAGTTTTGAGCGCGATGCGCGCGACAACGAGTTGAACCCGACGGAAGGTTATCGCGCAACCATTGCGGCCTATCCCACCTATGAAGCTTACAACGGCACCATCTTCTCGTCGTTCGAGGGATCTGTTTCGGGTTATCTCGGTTTCGGTGAGGAAGACAACCTCGTGCTTGCGGGCCGCTTGGCAGCCGGCACACTCATTGGAGTCGACGAACTGAGCGACATTCCCGCCACGCGCAGGTTCTTCGCGGGTGGCGGTGGCTCAGTCAGGGGATATGCTTATCAAGAGATCTCCCCGTATAATGATGCCAATGAGGCACTTGGCGGCCGGTCTTATGCGCTTGCATCCTTCGAGGTGCGGGCAAGGGTAACGGAGAACATCGGTATCGTGCCATTTATCGACGTCGGCACTGTCTCGACCGAGATCGTGCCGGATTTCTCCGATATTCGTGCTGGTGCAGGCATTGGCATCCGTTACGCGACGCCGTTCGGGCCGCTGCGCCTCGATGTTGCCTTGCCGCTCCAGCCCTATGAGGGCGGCAGCGAATACGGTATTTATGCTGGGATCGGGCAGGCATTTTAACAGGTCGGCTTTGCTGACCAGACCGCAATACTATCGGACGTGACGGTGATGGTTCCCTTGCTGAAATGGATCGCGATGATCGTTGGGGCCGCTCTGGCCATCCTTCTCCTGATGGGGCTAGGCGTCGTGCTGTTCGTCGGCCTCACCCCCGTCGGCGGCAGGATTGCGGCAGAACGTGTGTCGCAGATCATTTCCACCCCCGACCGCACCGTTACTATTTCGCGGCCCGAAGGCTTGTTGAGCGGTGACCTGCATCTTGATGAACTGACCCTCTCCGACAGCCAAGGCCCCTACGCTCACCTGAGCGGCATCGATGTCGACTGGTCGCCAACTGCGCTGCTGAACGGCGTCTTTCGCGCGGAAAATGTCTCGGTTCGCGACATCAACGTGTTGCGGGCACCGGAGCCATCGGAAGTGACCGAGCCCGTGACGAACGAATCCGGCTCCGGCTTCTCGCTGCCGGTCGGAGTCAAGGTGGCGCAGATCCACATGCCGGACATCGATCTCGGACCTGCACTGAGTGGCCGCGACTCTTCTCTTTCCCTCCAGGGCTCGATCGACGCGACCGGCCCAGACATTGCCGTCGACCTTCAGGCGCGGCGCAAGGATGAACCGGATGCACGCGCATCGGTGGACCTGCTGTATGCGCCGGCGGAGAACCGCCTTTCGATCGACGCCACTGTGTCGGAGCCCGAGGGCGGACTTCTCGCCCGGCTGCTGCGTCTTCCCGGCGCACCGGCGGTTGATCTGGCGCTTCAGGGCCAGGGCCCATTATCCGACTGGAGCGGCGACCTAACCGGCAGCGTCAGCGGCGAGCAGGTGATCGACGTCAACGCCAAGCACATGATGCTGCCCGACGGCAGCCGAAGCATTGCCGTGACCGGCGGCGGCCAACTGGCTGAGCTTCTGCCACCGGCGCTGCGTCCGCTGTTTCAGGGGGCCACGTCGATCGATGTCGCTGCCAACGTCAGCCCTGCCGGACGCATCGCGATCGACAGCGGCGAAATTAGCTCGGATGCCGTGAACGGCGTGGCCTCGGGCGTCTGGGACCCCAAGGGCGAGAACAGCCTTACCGCAAGCCTGACCGGCACCAATGGCCCGGTTCAGATTGCTTGGCCGGTTGCCGGACAGCAGAGCGAATTCACCGTCGACACCATCAACTTTACGCTGAACGGTGCAGCAACCTCCGCCCGATTCAACGCCACGGCAGCCATACCGGCCGCCGACCTGCCCTTCGGCAGCTTCCGGCAGATCCGGTTGCAAGCCGAAAGCGAAGACTTGAACATCGCCGAGAGGTCCGGAAGCATACGCACCCGGCTCCGCGTCGGGGAAACGGATTTTGCCGACGAGCAAATCGACCGCGTTGTGCAGGGGCCGGTAACCCTTGACGCTCCTCTGCGGCTCGACCTCCCGGCGATCGGTCTTGATGCCTCAACCTTCGACAGTGGGCGCGTCAGCGGCACGGTCAGCGGCGCCTACAACACCGCCACGCAGCAGGTCAGCGGCAACTTCCGCCTGACGGCGGATCCCGCCGCTCTGCCGCCGACACTGGCAGGGCGGTTTGAAAACAAGATCACCGCGGAAGGCTATGTCGAGCGGACGGGCGAAGGAAACATGACGGTCGAAAACATCGTCCTCACGTCCAACGCGATTGAAGCGCATGGCAGCGCCAGCCTGCAAGACAAGCAGCTGACTGCCAATCTCGCCGGTCGCATTCCCGAAATCGGGCGCTGGGTGGAGAATGCCGGGGGGGCAGCCGGGTTCGAGCTCTCAGCGCAAGGGCCACTCAACGTGCTTTCCGTCAACGCCGTCGTCAACTCTGCCGAGGCGCGACTGGCGGGGCGGGCGCTGGAGGATCTGCAGGTGACGGTAAATGGCACCGCTGATCCGCAATCTCCGAGCGGAGAGATAGCCGCCACGGGCACAATCGATGGCCAGCCGCTCCGCATCAATGCCGATCTTGTTTCGTCCGACGGCAGAACGGTTGCTCCGGAGATCGAAGCCGAAGTTGGTCCGAATCGTTTGAACGGCGCCTTGAGCTTCTCTCCCGGTTTTGTCCCCGAAGGCACGATCAATTTTGAGTTCCCCGATGTTTCGCTCCTCGCAGCCCTTGCTGCGCAAGAAGCGGAGGGGGACCTGAGCGGCAGCGTAACCTTCACAAAGGGCGAGAATGCCACTTCAGCAACCGTTCAGGCGACCGGCAGCCGCATCAGCCGGGGCCAGCTGGCAGTCGTAGAACCGACGGTGGACCTGACGATCCCGGACATCTCGCAGCTGGCGGCAGACGGAACCATTCGGGCGGCGCGCATTGGAACGGAGACGGCAGCTGTTACCGCACTCGATCTCGATTTCAATTACGAGAACGGCGCGACTGAGGTCGCCCTCGAGGCTCAGTATGATGATGCCCCGCTCACCGCCGAGGCGACGGTCCGCACAGGGGAAGAGCTTACGGTTGCGCTGCAGAGCTTTGCTGCGGCCCCCCGCGGCATCCAGCTCCGTCTTGCGTCTCCGACCACGGTCACCGTCGTCGATGGCGGCGCGCGCCTCTCCGACCTGACGCTGGCGACTGGTGATGGCGAGATCAGCGTCACCGGAACGGTCGGCCAAGGGCTCGATGTGCGGGCCGAGATCGACAGGCTGCCCGCGAGCCTGATCAACACGTTCGTGCCCGCCATCAATGCCGCCGGAGCTATCTCCGGCACCATCAGTGCGAAGGGATCCCTGACGGCACCCTCCATCCAATACGATCTCGAGTGGTCGGATGCGCAGCTGCAGCAAACGAGGGACGTGGGCGTAGGCCCCCTCAACCTGCAGGCCTCGGGCAGCTTTTCCGACAATACTCTCCTCTTGGAGGAGACGCGCTTGGCAGGCGGTGGCGGGCTTGACGTTTCGGCAGATGGGCGCGTGGTGCTTAATGAGAACGCGCCGCCGACGCTCGACGTGAACGCCAGGCTAGGCTCGGTGCCGGCAAGCCTTGCCAATGCGTTCGTGCCGGCACTCGGTGCTGGTGGTACCATCTCAGGCGACATCGTCGCCGGCGGCACGCCCGAGCAGCCAACCGCACGCTATGATCTGACCTGGTCTGACGCAGCTGTTTCACAGACAGCATCTGCCGGACTTTCGCCGCTCCAGGTCCGCGCCACGGGAGAATATGCCGGCGATAGCGTTACTCTCAACACGAGCCTTTCGGGACAAAGCAGCCTCTCCCTTTCCGGAGGAGGGACGATCTCGCTGACAGGCGATCGATCGTTGGACCTCAACTTCCAGGGCCGAATTCCCTTTGAGGTTCTCGCGGGGCAGCTGGCCAATCAAGGATTCGTCCTAGAAGGAACGGGCAATGTCGACCTTGCGGTTAGCGGCACGCCCTCAGCGCCCTCCATCACGGGGTCGGCGAGCGCTTCAGGTGCAAGGCTGATTGATGTCCGTCGCAACATCGCGATCGAGGATCTTACCGCCAACGTCACGTTCAACGGCAATCAGGCGGTGATCTCCAACCTCTCCGGCGAACTTGCCACCGGCGGGAACATCAGTGTCTCCGGCACGGTCGGCATCCTGCCGGGCTCGGGCTTCCCGGCCGACCTCACGATCACCCTGGATGACGCAACCTATGTCGATGGTTCGATCGTCTCTGCCACAGCCGACGGCACGCTGACGCTGACAGGCCCCCTCACCGGAGGCCCACTTCTCGCCGGTACAGTGACATTGGACGAAGCGGCAATTGCTGTTCCGGCGAAACTGCCGACATCGCTTGCGGAAGTGGACGTCCGCCATCGTCGCCCGCCGCCCGCAGTGGTGAAGCAGGTCGCCAAGCTGCAGCCGGAAAAGGCGGAAGGTACCTCCGTTCCTCTTGGCTTGGACCTGACGCTCAACGCGCCGAATGGGATTTTCGTACGCGGCCGTGGGATCGACGCGGAACTGGGTGGCGATCTGACCATCACCGGCACGACGGCTGCACCCATCGTTTCCGGCGCCTTCGAGATGCGGCGCGGCCGCATCATCATCCTTACCAAGCGGCTTGACTTCACGTCTGGTCGCATCACCTTCGGCGGCGGACTGGTTCCCGTTCTCGATTTGGAGGCAACGACAACTTCGGCTCAGACAACGATCACAGTCAATGTCGAGGGATTGGCAAATGATCCGGAGATCAGCTTCTCTTCCTCGCCCGCTCTTCCTCAGGATGAAGTCCTAGCCCGTCTGATTTTCGGCCAGTCGATGTCGCGCCTTTCGCCGCTGCAGATCGCCCAGCTTGCCGATGCCGTCAGTCAGCTTGCCGGCGGTGGCTCCACGTCACTGCTGCAAACGCTACGAAGTAATCTGGGCGTCGATGACCTCGACATCAACACCGACTCCACAGGCCAAACCACGGTCTCGGTTGGTCGCTACCTTAACGACCGAACCTACCTGCAGTTGGAGCAGGGCGGCGCTGCCGGCGCTCAGGCTACCATCAACCTCGACATCGGCCGCGGCGTGAAGCTCAAAGCAGGAGCCGGCACCGAAGGCGGGACAGCCGGCATATTTTACGAGCGCGAGTACTAGAAGGCGCGGCTTCGGCCCCGAGCGCGCACGCTGGCGGACGAAAATCGTTGCCGGGCATCTTCACCCTATGTTCAGCATGATCCGAATGGCGGAGCCGGCGCAGTGAACCTCTCTCGCCCTCGTTTCCCAGGTCGTGATCAACCCAAGAGCGACGCGCAAGCTGTTGGGCCACGCATCTGAGAAGTCCCTTCATCCTGGAGCATTTATATGCCGTTTCTGTCACTCGGCTCGACAGTCATGCTGTCCTGGCAGCCTTCTCAAAATCGCAAGCCATTATCGAATTCGATGTCTCTGGCCATATCCTCGTAGCCAACGAGAACTTCTGCAACGCAATCGGCTACGACCTGCCGGAAATTGTAGGCAAGCATCACAGCATGTTCTGCGAGCCTGCCCTTGCCGCCTCGCAGGACTACAAGAACTTCTGGGCTTGGCTTGGGACCGGCGAATCCTTCTCTAGCGCCTTCAAGCGCATCGGCAAGGGCGGCCGGAGATCTGGATCCAAGCTTCCTATAATCCGGTCATCCGCCGCGGCAAGGTCGTGAAGGTCGTCAAGATCGCCAGCGATATTACCGCAGCAAAGATGAAGGCCGCCGAGGATCAAGGGAAGATCGAAGCAATATCTCGCACTCAGGCTGTTATTGAGTTCAAACCGACCGGAGAGATCCTCTCTGCAAACCAGAACTTCCTCGACTGCCTCGGGTACCAGCTCTCCGAGATCGTCGGCCGCCATCACCGCATGTTCTGCGAGCCCTCGCTCAGCGAGAGTGAAGACTACCGCCAGTTCTGGCGCGAGCTCGCCCAGGGCGTTCCGAAGGCCGACGAGTTCAAGCGGATCGGCAAGAACGGCAAGGCGGTCTGGATCCAGGCATCTTACAACCCGATCCTCGATGCCGACGGTAAGGTCTTCAAGATTGTCAAATTTGCGACCGACGTCACGGAGCGTGCCCGGGCAGTCGACGAGATTGCTGCAGGCCCCACGGGGCTGGCAGAGGGCAACCTGACCTGCGACATCGACAAGCCCTTCATCTCGAGCCTCGACAAGATCCGCGTGGACTTCAACGCTGCGATCGCAAGACTGCGGGAGGCAATGCGCACCGTAGGTGAAAACGCGGAGGGCCTCGCCGCCGGCTCCGGCGAAATCCGCCAGGCCTCCGATGGTCTGGCAAAGCGCACAGAACAGCAGGCGGCAGCGGTGGAAGAAACCGCCGCGGCCTTGGAAGAAATAAGCCAGACTGTCGCCGATAGCGCAAAGCGCGCGGAGGAAGCCGGATCGCTCGTCGGCAGAACCCGCAAGGGTGCAGAGCAATCCGGCGAAGTGGTTCGCAGCGCCGTCGGTGCAATGGGGCAGATCGAAACATCATCCGAACAAATCAGCAGCATCATCGGCGTCATCGATGAGATTGCCTTCCAGACAAATCTCCTGGCACTGAACGCCGGGGTGGAAGCGGCCCGCGCCGGGGAAGCCGGCAAGGGCTTCGCAGTTGTGGCCCAAGAAGTGCGTGAGCTTGCCCAGCGGTCGGCAAAGGCCGCGCGGGAGATCAAGACGCTGATCACCACCTCCACGGAGCAGGTGTCCCGCGGTGTGTCGCTCGTCGGCCAGACCGGGAAGGCACTGGAGGAGATTGTCGAGCAGGTGGCGGAGATCAACACCAATGTCTCTGCTATCGAAGCATCCCGAGAGCAGGCCACCGCCCTGCGGGAGGTCAGCCACGCCGTCAACACGATGGACCAGAACACGCAGCGTAACGCTGCGATGGTCGAGGAGACGACGGCCGCACGCTACAATCTCGCGCGCGAGGCACAGGTTCTGCGCGATCTTCTCGCGCGGTTTAGATTTGCGCAACAATCTTCGCCTAAGGTGGCAGCATCGCATCACGACGTGAAGCCAGCCGCCTCACCGGCAAGGCAGCTTCAGGCCCGGGTTGCCCGCGCTGCGTCGAGCGCCGCCTTGCTCCAGGCACCGGAGAGTTGGGAAGAATTCTAATGGCTACGACAACCAGTTCTGCGAACTACGGCGGCGAAACGCTTGAGATCATTGCGTTCCGCCTCCACGACCAGGAGTTCTGCGTCAAGACGACAACCATCCGCGAAATCCGCGGCTGGGCACCGTCGACGCCGATTCCGCATGCCCCGTCCGACGTGATCGGCGTCATGAATCTGCGCGGCTCCGTGATCCCGATCATCGACCTCGCGCAGAAGCTCGGCATGAAGAGCGCAGTTGCAACCGAGCGCAGCGCGATCGTCGTGGCGGAAGTTCACAACATGGTCATTGGCATGCTGGTCGACCAGGTGTCCGACATCCTGACGATCCCGGCAAGCCAGGTTCAGCCGGTCCCGGAAATCTCTGCTTCTTTCGACAAGTCCTTCTCCGAAGGTATCATCGCCAACGAGAACGGCATGATCTGCTTCCTGAACCTCGCAAAGATGTTCAAGGGCACAGAAGTTGAGGATCTGGCCGCCTGATCGGTCAACCACATCCTGGAGTATCGAAAGGCCGCCTCGGGCGGCCTTCTCATTTCTAGGTCTTTTGGGCAGTGCTAGGCTCAGGCCGATGCCGATGTGACCCTGTCAAAGGCGGCGCGCTTGCCGCCTTCATTTTCACTATATCAGCCGAAGATAGCCAGGCTGCTCTTCAGCGTCACCCACACTCCCCACAGCAGCGGGATGCCGACAACGGCCCAGGCGGCAAGCGCCTTGGCGTCCATGCCACCCTTGCCGATCCCGAAGGAACCGGTCGGGCCAGCATTGGCAGCCGCAGTCTTTGCCTGCAGCGAAGCAACCTCTTCCTCCGACATGAACCACTTCTCCGGGAGCGGCCGGATGAACGCATTTGCAATCAGTCCGAGCGCCAGCATGCCGGCAAGGATATACATCGTGCCGGTGTAGAGAGCCGGTCCCGGCGCCACACCGGCAGCGATCTGGGCCTCACGTATGTAGTTGACCACCACTGGGCCGACGATGCCGGCGGTCGCCCAGGCGGTCAGCAGGCGGCCGTGGATCGCGCCCACGAACTGCGTGCCGAAGATATCGGCCAGGTAGGCAGGGATGGTCGCGAAGCCACCGCCATACATCGACAGGATGATGCCGAAAGCCAGAACGAAGAGCGCCTTGCTGCCCATGTCGGCAAGCGTCGGAGCTGCGGCGTAGAGGATGATGCCGATGATGAAGAAAGCGAAGTAGGTATTCTTTCGACCGATCTTGTCTGAGAGCGATGCCCAGAAGAAGCGCCCGCCGATGTTGAACAGTGAGAGAAGCCCGGCGAAGCCCGCGGCGATTGCGGCAATCTGCGCCTTCTGGCCCGGATCGAGCTGCGAGAAGGTCAGACCCGGAAGGCCGATCAGCGAACCGGCAAAGATTTCCTGCAGCATCGGCGAAGCCATACCGATAACGCCGATACCAGCCGAG
The DNA here is from genome assembly GCF_022968135.1 of Pseudorhizobium tarimense. Lineage (GTDB taxonomy): Bacteria > Pseudomonadota > Alphaproteobacteria > Rhizobiales > Rhizobiaceae > Neorhizobium > Neorhizobium tarimense. The sequence continues at coordinate 71,829 of NZ_JALJRA010000012.1, read as the reverse complement.
ACGTTGAGGCAGAGAACCGCCCAGATCAGCCAGAACTGCTTCGTCTTGTGAGCATTGCGCAGATGCACGTGACGCGTGGTGATCATTGTGTTCTTGGCCACCGGCGGGGTCCAGCCCTCCGGACGCCAGCCGGCTGGCGGAATGCGGTAGCCGAACGCACCGCCGACCATGAACACGAAGTAGATGATCGCCATCGTGACGAAGGTCTGCCAGACGCCGACCGAGGTATCTGTCTTGAAGGTGTTCATCAGGATGTTGGCGAGTGGCGCGCCGATCATCGCACCGCCGCCGAAGCCCATGATCGCCATGCCTGTTGCCATGCCGCGGCGGTCCGGGAACCATTTGATCAGCGTCGACACCGGAGAGATATAGCCGAGGCCGAGGCCGATGCCGCCGATAACGCCCGCGCCCAGCCACATCAGCCACAGCTGGTGCGTAATCACGCCAACCGCCGCGACAAAAATGCCGCCGCACCAGCAGCAGGCGGCAACGAAGCCTGCCTTGCGCGGACCCGCCCGCTCAAGCCAGCCGCCCCAGATCGCCGCCGAGCAGCCGAGAAGAACGAAGAACAGCGTGTAGATCCAGCCGAGGTCGGCCACGCGCCAGTTGCAGGTCGTGGTGAAGAGTGCGCCGATGAGGTTCATGTCGGCACAGGCGGCCGGCGTATCGGCACCGAGCGCGCGCGACAGCGGCAGCCAGAAAACGCTGAAGCCGTACGCCATGCCGATGCAAAGATGAATTGCCAGCGCCGCCGGCGGCACCAGCCACCGATTGAAGCCTGGTTTTGCGATGATGCGTTCTCGATCGAGAATGCCGGGCTCAGCCAGCCCCCCCGTGGTTGTTCCTGCGACTGCCATTCCAATCCCTCCTTGGAAAATAAGCACACAAAACCATTTCAGGCAGAGCCGGCATATCGACCGGCGCTACATCACGCTGCGCTGTCGGGCACGCTGGGCTCGGAGAGCGATTCTCCGGCAACAACGCCCTTGCCGCCCGGCGCCCCCGCCGCGGCATCCTGACCGACGCCGACCCCTGCCCCCACCTTTGCCTCGGGGCGACGGATCAGCGTCGACGCTTTGATCACCAACGGCAGCAGCCCCACGCCGCCCGCATCGATGTGCTCGAAGAGGTGCCCACGCATGCGCGGCTCCCAGAACTTGTTGATGTGCGTCGCCACACCTTCGGCCTGCACATCCTCGGGCTGTGACAGGAAAAAGGTGGCGATCTGGTTCGCCATCCGGATGAGCTTCTCGTGCGTCTGGTCATGCGACATGGGCAATGGCTTTCGTGTTGATGCGATCCGCGCGTGTAAAGATCTCGAAATCATCCCCGCGTGCCAGCGCGACCAAGGTCATTCCCGCCTCCTCCGCCGTTCGCACAGCCAGTGCCGTCGGCGCAGATATGGCGATCAGGATCGGAGAGCCGAGGATGGCCGCTTTCTGGACCATCTCCACAGAAATCCGGCTCGTCACCGCCACGGCACCCGAGGCACCATCCAGGCCAAGAGCTGCGACGGCACCGATGAGCTTGTCGAGCGCGTTGTGCCGTCCGACATCTTCTCTGACGGCTACCAGACCACGGCCCGGCACAAAGAAACCGGCGCCGTGGACGGCACGTGTCTCGTGATGCAGCGGCTGGGACTTGTTGAGGCTTCGGACGGCATCGGAGATCTGATTACCCGTGAGTTTGAGCGAGAGCGTCGAGAGCTGCGGCACCGGGCGCATGGCTTGATCGATGGATTCGATGCCGCAAAGCCCGCAGCCCACAGGCCCGGCCATGTGTCGGCGACGCTGGCGCAGCGCCTCTTCCTTGTCCTCCGCCAGCGTGATCTGGACATCGAGCCCCTTAGCTTCCTCGACGACATCGATCCGCTCAATCTCGCTGATGGACGAGATTACGCTCTCCGTCAGGCTGAAGCCGCGTGCGAAGTCTTGCAGATCGGCCGGCGTTCCCATCATCACCGCATGCGTGGACCCGCCATAGGAGAGAGCAATCGGCACTTCTTCCGGCACGATCCGCATATCCTCGCGGATCCTGCCGTCTCGGCATGCGATCTCCTTCACAGCTGCTTTCGGCTCTAAACCCCGCACCCGCCAATCCTATTCCGCTGCTTCCATCTTCCCTACGATCCGACGGGACCGCCGGGTCAGCTCCTCGTAGTCCTGCTGCCACTCCGTCGGGCCATTTGATGGCGACACCTGGACGGCCGTGACCTTGTACTCGGGACAGTTGGTCGCCCAGTCGGAGAAGTCCGTGGTGATCACGTTGGCTTGCGTATCCGGATGGTGGAAGGTCGTGTAGACGACCCCGGGTGCCACGCGGTCGGTGATCAACGCGCGCAGCGTCGTGTCCCCCGCGCGGCTTGCAAGCTTGATCCGGTCGCCATCCTTGATGCCGCGCTGCTCCGCATCGTGCGGATGGATTTCAAGCCGGTCCTCGTCGTGCCAGACGACGTTCTCCGTCCGCCGGGTCTGAGCGCCGACATTGTACTGGCTGAGAATGCGCCCGGTGGTGAGCAGCAGCGGGAAGAGCGGCCCCGTCCGTTCGTCCGTTGCGACATATTCCGTGCGGATGAACTTGCCCTTCCCGCGAACGAACCCGTCGACATGCATGATGGGCGAGCCGACCGGATACTTCTCGTTGCAGGGCCACTGCACCGAACCCATCGTTTCGAGATAGTCGTAGGACACGCCGGCAAAGCTCGGCGTGGTGGCCGCGATCTCGTCCATGATCTGCGACGGGTGGGTGTAGGTCCAGTTGAGACCCATGGCCTGCGCCAGCTTCTGAGTCACTTCCCAGTCGGCATAGCCGTTCTTCGGGCTCATCACCTTGCGGACGCGGTTGATGCGGCGCTCGGCATTGGTGAACGTGCCGTCTTTCTCCAGGAAGGTCGACCCCGGAAGGAAGACGTGGGCATAGTTGGCCGTTTCGTTGAGGAAAAGGTCGTGGACCACGACGCATTCCATCGCGGCGAGACCGGCGGAGACGTGCTTGGTATCCGGATCGGACTGAAGGATATCTTCGCCCTGGATATAGATGCCCTTGAACGTACCCTCGACCGCCGCATCCAGCATGTTCGGAATGCGCAGACCCGGTTCGTTGTTCAGCGTAACGCCCCACATCTTCTCGAACGTGTCGCGCGTCGCATCGTCGGAGATGTGGCGATAGCCCGGCAGCTCGTGTGGGAAAGATCCCATGTCGCAGGAGCCCTGGACGTTGTTTTGCCCGCGCAGCGGGTTCACGCCGACGCCCGGACGCCCAATGTTTCCCGTCGCCATGGCAAGGTTGGCGATCGCCATGACCGTGGTCGAGCCCTGGCTGTGCTCGGTGACGCCGAGGCCGTAATAGATCGCCCCATTGCCGCCCTGGGCATATAGCCGCGCCGCGCCCCGAACGAGTTCCGCCGGCACGCCGGTGAATTTCTGCGTTTCCTCGGGGCTGTGCTGCGGCTCGGCAACGAAGGCCGCCCAATCCTGGAATTCCGACCAGTCGCAACGCTCGCGGATGAAGGCCTCGTCGAAGATGCCTTCGGTGACGATGACATGGGCAAGGGCCGTCAGAACGGCGACGTTGGTGCCGGGCTTCAGCGGCAGATGGTAGGTAGCCTCGACATGCGGCGTCTTGACGAGGTCGATGCGTCGCGGATCGATGACGATGAGCTTTGCGCCCTGGCGCAGCCGCTTTTTCAGGCGTGAGCCGAAGACGGGATGCCCATCCGTCGGATTGGCGCCGATAACCACAACCACGTCTGAATGCTCGACCGAGTCGAAGTTTTGAGTACCCGCCGACGTGCCGAAGGCCTGCCCGAGGCCGTAGCCGGTGGGCGAATGGCAGACACGGGCGCAGGTGTCGACGTTGTTGTTGCCGAAGCCGGCGCGGATCAGCTTCTGGACGAGGAAGGTCTCCTCATTGGTGCAGCGCGACGAGGTGATCCCGCCGATGGAGTCGCGGCCGTACTGGTATTGCAGCCGCTTGAACTCAGAGGCCACATGCGCGAACGCCTCTTCCCAGGTCACTTCCCGCCAGGGATCGGTGATCTTCTCGCGCACCATCGGGTTGAGGATGCGGTCCTTGTGGTTGGCATAGCCATAGGCAAACCGGCCCTTGACGCAGGAGTGGCCGCGGTTCGCCTGGCCGTCCTTGTAGGGCACCATGCGCACCAGTTCCTCCCCCCGCATCTCCGCCTTGAACGAACAGCCGACACCGCAATAGGCGCAGGTGGTAACCGCCGAATGCTCTGGCTGCCCAATTGCGATCACCGACTTTTCCGTCAGCGTCGCCGTTGGGCAAGCCTGAACGCAGGCGCCGCAGGAAACACATTCGGACTCGAGGAAATGCTCGTGCATGCCCGGCGACACGCGGCTGTCGAAGCCGCGGCCTTCTATCGTCAACGCGAAAGTGCCCTGCACCTCTTCGCAGGCGCGCACGCACCGTGAGCAGACGATGCACTTGGAGGGGTCGTAGGTGAAGTAAGGATTGGACTCGTCCTTCGGCATCCACTTGGCGTTGATCTCGCCGTTGTTGCGCGCCTTGATGTGATTGTCGCCCTCATAGCCGTAGCGAACATCCCGCAGTCCGACAGCGCCTGCCATGTCCTGCAGTTCACAATCGCCATTCGCTGCGCAGGTGAGACAGTCGAGTGGGTGATCGGAGATGTAGAGCTCCATCACGCCCTTGCGGATCTGCTTCAGCCGTCCCGTCTGCGTATGAACCACAAGCCCGGGTGCCACCGGCGTGGTGCAGGACGACGGGGTGCCGATCCGGCCGTCCACCTCGACGAGACAGAGCCGGCAGGAGCCGAAGGCATCCACCATGTCGGTGGCGCAGAGCTTCGGCACCTGAATGCCAGCTTCCATCGACGCTCGCATGATGGATGTCCCCGCGGGAACAGTGACTTCGCGACCGTCGATCGTAAGAGTGACCTGCGCTTCAGAGCGGGAAGCCGGGGTGCCGTAGTCGATTTCATGAATTAGGGACATCGTTCTTACTCCGCCGCTTCAACGAGGTGTGTTGGAGCAAAATCGTCCGGGAAATGCTTCATCGCGCTCATCACCGGATAGGGCGTGAAGCCGCCGAGGGCGCAGAGTGAGCCGAACTTCATCGTGTTGCAGAGGTCTGCAAGCAGCGCCTTGTTCTTCTCCGGCTCGATGCCCATAGCGATCTTGTCGGCCGTCTCGACGCCGCGGGTTGACCCGATGCGGCAGGGCGTGCACTTGCCGCAGCTTTCGATCGCGCAGAATTCCATGGCGAAGCGCGCCTGCTTCAGCATGTCGGCCGTCTCGTCGAACACGACCACGCCCGCATGGCCGATCAGTCCGTCTTTCGCTGCGAACGCCTCATAATCGAATAGTGTGTCGAAGAGAGCCCGTGGGAAGTAGGCGCCCAGCGGCCCACCGACCTGCACAGCCTTCACCGGACGTCCGGTTGCGGTCCCTCCGCCGATCTCTTCGACAATCTGCCCAAGCGTCAGCCCAAATGCCGTTTCGAACAATCCACCGTATTTGACGTTGCCGGCGATCTGGATCGGGATCGTCCCGCGCGACCGGCCCATGCCGAAGTCGCGGTAGAAGGCGGCGCCTCGATCCATGATGACGGGCACCGAGGCGAGCGAAATGACGTTGTTGACGACTGTCGGGCGGCCGAGAAAGCCTTGCAGCGCCGGAAGCGGCGGCTTGGCCCGGACGATGCCGCGTTTGCCTTCGAGCGAATTGAGAAGCGACGTCTCCTCGCCGCAGACATAGGCGCCGGCGCCGGCGCGGACCTCCATGTCGAACGCATGACCGGACCCCATGACCGATGGGCCGAGGAAGCCCCCGCCGCGTGCAATCTCGATCGCCTCGTTCATCGTCTGGATGGCGTGCGGATATTCGGAACGGGTGTAGAGGTAACCCTTCGTCGCGCCCGTGGCGAGACCAGCAATGATCATGCCCTCGATGAGCACGAACGGATCGCCCTCCATGATCATCCGGTCGGCGAAGGTGCCGCTATCGCCCTCGTCGGCGTTGCAGACGATGTACTTCTGCGGGCCCGGGGCATCGGCAACCGTCTTCCACTTGATGCCGGTGGGGAAGCCTGCGCCGCCACGACCGCGCAACCCGCTGTCGGTCACCTCCTGCACAATTTCCGGCGGGGTCATCGAGAGCGCCCGCTCCAGACCCTTGAGGCCCTGATACTGGCGGTAGTCATCCAGCGAGAGGGGATCGGTCACGCCGCATCGAGCGAAGGTCAGGCGGGTCTGCTGACGAAGGAAGGGAATTTCCTTCGTCAGCCCGAGACAGAGAGGATGCGCGCCACCGGTCAGGAACCCGGCCTCAAAGAGACCGGGCACGTCCCTCGCCTTCACCGGCCCATAGGCGACCCGGCCCTCGCTTGTCCGCACCTCGACCAGAGGCTCGAGCCAAAGCATGCCACGCGAGCCGTTGCGCACGATCCTGGCATCGATGCCGCGGGCGGCAATTTCCCGTGAGATGGCATCCGCAACCTTGTCGGCGCCAAGCGCGAGTGCCGCCGCGTCGCGGGGTACGAAAATCATGACGGTCATCGGCGCACCTCCGCAACAATTTCGGCAAGACAGTCTGCGTCGACGCGACCATAGACCTCGTCATCGAGCATGGCTGCCGGAGCGCAGGCGCACAGTCCGAGACAATAGGCGGGCTCCAGTGTGACCGCACCATCCAGCGTCGTCTGGTGGAAATCGATCCCGAGCAACTGCCGCACGCGATTGGCTACCGCGTCAGCGCCCATGGACTGACAGGCTTCGGCCCGACAGAGCTTCAAGGTGTGCCGCCCAGCCGGCGCATCACGAAAGTCGTGGTAGAACGTAACGACGCCATGAACTTCGGCGCGCGAGAGATTGAGCTCGTCGGCGATCACCGGCTTCACCTCTTCCGGGATGAATCCGAACTCGTGCTGCATAGCATGCAGGATCGGCAGCATCGGTCCTTCGAGATGCTTGCGCTCTCGAATGATCGAAAGAGCGCGCTCGGCATAGATGCCGCCGGCCACGTGCACATTCATATTTAAGCCTCCCGCTGAAGGATGCAATCCCATTGCATCCTTCCGACGCGTCTACGCGTCCACTGTATGCACAGTGTGAATCTCGGCCTGCGGGCGGTCAATAAAGGTGTTTCGTTACGCGATAGAAAAAACCTATCAAACCAGATCGGTAGGTTTAAGGGCACGTGCCTGATGGAGAAGTGCGGAGACGAGAGGCGTAAATGGTTCTCGGTGCGTGGCGACAAGCCCGACGATATGGCTCGCCTCCGGCTCGACGATCGGTATCATCCTGATCTGCTTTGCAAATCCGAAGGATTTTGCCACGTTGCGCGGCATGATGCTCGCCCATTGGCCAGTCCCTACGTGCGACAAGAGCACAACCATCGAGTTTGATTCCAGAGTCGGCTTCACCGTCACGCCCGCGTCCGCAAGATGCTGGTTGATGATGCGCCGGTTCTGCATGTCCGGGGTCAATAGGCAAAGCCGAACGTCGGCCATCTCGTGCCAGGTCACGGAGTCGCGATCCGCGTAAGGTGTCCCTTCGGCCGTCACCAGCGTGTATCGCTCTGCATACAAGGGCACGCTTGTCACTCTCCCCAGCGGCTCGTTGTCGAGATAGGTGATGCCGGCATCGATCTCGAAATTGTCGAGCTGGCTCAAGACCTGCAGCGAATTTCGGGAGACCACGGAGAAGGTGACATCAGGATGCTTCGCCTGGAACGGCTCCGTCAGGCGCGGGATCATTGCAAGAGCGGTGGGGATGGCAGCAAGGCGGATATGGCCTGAGAGACCGGTCTTGGCTGCGCGCATCTCTTCGCGCATGGTCCTTGCATCGCCGACGATCCGCTTGGCCCATTCCAGAACGCGCTGGCCTTCCGGGGTCAGCCCCTGGTATCTGGACCCGCGCACCACGAGCACGACGCCCAGGTGATCCTCGAGCTGCCGGATCGCTGCGGAGAGGGAGGGCTGCGATATGCCGCTTTCCTCCGCGGCTCGGCCGAAATGACCTTCGCGCGCGAGCGTAATAAAGAACTCCAGCTTGTCGATCATGAGTGTCTGCTCCCTTGCGCAGAGAACAGCAAGCCGCTGCCAAGAAGGCAACAAAAAAGGCGACCAGAGGCCGCCTTCAAGAAATGCATCTCAATCAGATTTACGCTGGCAGGATTGCACCGTTCAGGTTAGTGAGCTCATTCAGATACTGCTCGAGCTTGGTCTTGTGCTCGTGATCCGTCGCAGCACCGGCATCCGCCTGCGCTGCTTCGATGCGCGCCTGCAGCGTTTCCCGCGTCACGTCCGACAGCGGCAGAGCCGATTCGGCCAGAACCGTGCAGCCGGTCGGCAGGATGTCGGCGAAACCGCCGAAGACGACGTATTTGCTCTCCTGACCCGAGGCCAGCTTCACCGTGACGACGCCCGGCCTGATGGTGGTCATCGTCAGCGCATGATTGCCAAGAACCGTCATCTCGCCCAGCGTCGCCGGGATTACGACTTCGGTGACCTTTTCCGACAGGAGAAGGCGCTCCGGAGAAACGAGTTCGAAATTGAAGGCGTCAGCCATGTCGGTTCACTTCTTCACGTGTTGCGTGCAATGGCGCGCCATTTTCACGGCGCGCCCGCTTTGAAAGAGCTTAGGCAGCAGCTGCCAGCTTCTTTGCCTTTTCCATGGCCTCTTCGATGGAACCAACCATGTAGAAGGCGGCTTCCGGAAGATGATCGTACTCGCCGTTGACGAGACCCTTGAAGCCCTTGATCGTGTCTTCGAGAGCAACCAGCTTGCCCGGCGAACCGGTGAAGACTTCGGCAACGAAGAACGGCTGCGACAGGAAGCGCTCGATCTTACGCGCACGAGCAACCGTCAGCTTGTCGTCTTCAGACAGTTCGTCCATCCCGAGGATGGCGATGATGTCCTGCAGCGACTTGTAGCGCTGCAGCGTCGTCTGGACCTTACGAGCGACGTCGTAGTGCTCTTCGCCGACGATCATCGGGTCGAGCATGCGCGACGTGGAGTCGAGCGGGTCAACGGCCGGGTAGATGCCCTTTTCGGCGATCGAACGGGACAGAACCGTCGTTGCGTCCAGGTGGGCGAATGAGGTTGCCGGTGCCGGGTCGGTCAAGTCGTCGGCCGGAACATAGATGGCCTGAACCGAGGTGATCGAACCCTTGGTCGTGGTCGTGATGCGCTCCTGCATCGCGCCCATGTCGGTCGCGAGCGTCGGCTGGTAACCAACGGCCGAAGGAATACGTCCGAGCAGAGCCGACACTTCCGAACCCGCTTGGGTGAAGCGGAAGATGTTGTCGACGAAGAAAAGAACGTCCTGGCCCTTGTCGCGGAAGTCTTCAGCGATCGTCAGACCTGTCAGGGCGACGCGCGCGCGCGCACCTGGAGGCTCATTCATCTGGCCGTAGACGAGGGCAGCCTTGGAGCCTTCGCCGCCGCCGTGCTTGTTCACGCCGGACTCGATCATTTCGTGGTAAAGGTCGTTACCTTCACGCGTACGCTCGCCGACGCCGGCGAACACGGAGTAGCCGCCGTGCGCCTTTGCGACGTTGTTGATCAGTTCCATGATGAGAACGGTCTTGCCGACGCCGGCGCCCCCGAAGAGGCCGATCTTACCGCCCTTGGCGTAAGGAGCAAGCAGATCGACAACCTTGATGCCGGTGACAAGGATCTGCGCTTCCGTCGACTGCTCGACGTAGGCCGGAGCTTCCTGGTGGATGGCGCGAAGAGCGCTAGTGTCCAGCGGGCCGGCTTCATCGACGGGCTCGCCGATGACGTTCATGATGCGGCCGAGCGTCTGCTCGCCGACCGGAACGGAGATCGGAGCGCCCGTGTTCTTCACCTGCTGGCCGCGAACGAGGCCTTCGGTGGAGTCCATGGCGATGGTGCGGACCTGGTTTTCACCAAGGTGCTGTGCGACTTCCAGAACAAGGCGGACGCCGTTGTTCTCGGTTTCCAGCGCGTTCAGGATCGGCGGCAGTTCGCCGTCGAAGGAGACGTCCACGACAGCGCCGATCACCTGCGTTACTTTGCCGACGGAGGTGCCGGCGTCCAGGGTAGCTGCGATAGCCATTATTCTTACCCTCTTTCCTTATCTCAGAGCGCTTCCGCGCCCGAAATGATTTCAATGAGTTCCTTGGTGATCTGCGCCTGACGCTGGCGGTTGTACGAAAGCGTCAGCTTGTTGATCATCTCACCGGCATTGCGCGTTGCATTGTCCATTGCAGACATTTGCGCGCCATAGAAGGATGCGTTGTTCTCGAGGAGAGCCCGGAAGATCTGCACGGCGACATTGCGCGGCAGAAGGTCTTCGAGGATTTCCTCTTCGCTCGGCTCGTATTCGTAAAGCGCCGCAGATCCATTCGCAGCCTCGGCGTCGTCGAACTTCGCCGGGATGATCTGCTGTGCGGTTGCCACCTGCGCGATGACCGACTGGAACCGTGCATAAAACAGCGTTGCGACGTCGAACTCGCCCTTGCTGTAAAGCTCGAGAACGCGACGCGCGACATCATCGGCGTTGGCGAAGCTGAGCTGCTTCACTTCGCGGAAGGTGACGTAGTCGACAATGTTCTCCTTGAACGTCCGGCGAAGGATGTCATTGCCCTTGCGTCCGACGGTCAGGATCTTCACCGTCTTGCCTTGTGCCAGCAGCTTGAGGGCGTGCTCGCGGGCAAGACGAATGATGGACGAGTTGAAGCCGCCGGCCAAGCCGCGCTCACCCGTGGCCACTACGAGAAGATGAACCTGGTCCTTGCCGGTGCCCGACAGAAGCAAGGGAGCCTCTGCGTTGCCGGCGTTGGCGGCCGAAAGGCTCGCCAGCACCTTGTTCATGCGTTCCGCGTAGGGACGAGCAGCCTCGGCCGCCTCCTGCGCACGGCGCAGCTTCGCCGCGGCGACCATTTTCATCGCCTTGGTGATCTTCTGCGTCGCCTTGACGGAGGCGATCCGGTTCTTCAGATCCTTAAGTGAAGGCATCCGTTATCGGTCCCCTAGGGGTTAGTGTTCGGTCTCAGGCGAAGGACTTGGCGTAGGCGTCGAGCGCCGCCTTCAGCTTTGCCTTCACGTCGTCCGACAGGGCCTTTTCGGTGCGGATCGCATCGAGAACATCCTTGCCTTCGGAGCGCATATAGGTCAGCAGACCCTGCTCGAACTTCCCGACATCGCCAACCGGGATCTTGTCCAGGTAGCCGTTGACGCCTGCGAAGATCACCGCAACCTGCTCTTCCGTCTTCAGCGGCGAGAACTGCGGCTGCTTCAGGAGTTCCGTCAGGCGTGCACCGCGGTTGAGGAGGCGCTGCGTCGAGGCATCGAGGTCGGAGCCGAACTGCGCGAACGCAGCCATTTCGCGATACTGAGCAAGCTCGCCCTTGATCGAGCCGGCAACCTGCTTCATCGCCTTGACCTGTGCGGCAGAACCGACGCGCGAAACCGACAGACCAACGTTCACGGCCGGGCGGATACCCTGGTAGAACAGGTCGGTCTCGAGGAAGATCTGGCCGTCGGTGATCGAGATGACGTTGGTCGGAATGAAGGCAGAAACGTCATTACCCTGCGTTTCGATGACCGGCAGAGCCGTCAGCGAACCGGCGCCGCGCTCGTCGGAGAGCTTTGCAGCGCGCTCGAGAAGACGCGAGTGCAGGTAGAAAACGTCGCCCGGATACGCTTCGCGGCCCGGCGGGCGGCGCAGAAGCAGCGACATCTGACGGTAAGCGACGGCCTGCTTGGAAAGGTCGTCGTATGCGATCAGGGCGTGCTGGCCGTTGTCACGGAAGTATTCGCCCATGGCGCAGCCGGCGAACGGCGCGAGGTACTGCATCGGAGCCGGGTCGGAAGCGGTTGCTGCAACGATGATCGAGTACTGCAGAGCGCCGCGCTCTTCCAGGACCTTCACGAACTGAGCAACGGTCGAACGCTTCTGGCCGATGGCAACATACACGCAGTAGAGCTTGTCGTTGTCCGGGCCGTTGTCGTGGATCGGTTTCTGGTTGAGGAAGGTGTCGAGAATGATGGCGGTCTTGCCGGTCTGGCGGTCGCCGATGACGAGCTCGCGCTGGCCACGGCCAACCGGGATCAGGGCATCGATAGCCTTCAGGCCCGTCGACATCGGCTCGTGAACCGACTTGCGCGGAATGATGCCGGGAGCCTTGACGTCGACGCGCGCACGGCGGGTCGAATTAATCGGGCCCTTGCCGTCGATCGGATTGCCGAGCGCGTCGACGACGCGACCGAGCAGTTCCGGACCAACTGGAACGTCAACGATGGCGCCGGTCCGCTTTACGGTGTCGCCTTCCTTGATCTCGCGGTCGGAGCCGAAGACAACCACGCCGACGTTGTCGGCTTCGAGGTTGAGGGCCATGCCGCGCACGCCGCCCGGGAACTCGACCATTTCGCCGGCCTGGATGTTGTCCAGACCATAGACGCGGGCGATACCATCACCAACGGAAAGCACTTGGCCAACTTCGGAAACCTCAGCCTCTTGGCCGAAGTTCTTGATTTGATCTTTCAGAATTGCGGAAATTTCCGCGGCGCGGATATCCATCAGCCAACCTCTTTCAGTGCAAGCTTAAGGGTGGAAAGTTTGGTGCGAAGAGACGTGTCGATCTGACGCGACCCGACCTTGACGATCAGACCACCAAGGAGTGAGGGATCGACCTTGACGGCGACGACCACGTCCTTGCCAGTGACGCCCTTCAGCGCCGACTTGAGTTCTTGTTCCTGGGCCGGCGTCAACGCGTGAGCGGACGTCACATCGGCCGTAACTTCACCGCGATGAGCGGCAGCGATCTGGCGGAATGCCTGGACCATACCGGGAAGAGCGAAAAGACGACGATTGGCTGCAACAACCCTGAGGAAGTTGCCGACCATGCCACGGATGCCGGCCTTGTCGGCGACAGCCGAAATCGCACGCACCTGTTCGTCGGCGGCAAAGACCGGGCTCCGGACGAGCCGGCGCAGGTCTTCGCTTTCGTCCATCATGGCCTGGAACCGATCGAGATCCGCACCCACGGCGTCAATCGAACCAGCCTCGACGGCGAGCTCGAAAAGCGAAGATGCATAGCGCTCTGCTACACCGGAAATCATCTGGGACGTGTCAGCCACGGGCACAGTTTCCCTTGATTGTCATCAAGCGCCGGACCTCCTTGCGGGAGATCGCTAAGCTCTTGCGATCATTTGTTATTTTTTGAAATCAACCAGCTTTTTCGCTGGCCCCTTCAGACTTTCGCGGTTCGTCTAGCATAGGATCCAGGGACTCGCAACACGGCAGATAGGCTAAAACGCCTTGCCTCCAAGGGCTTGAACCGATTTTATGACGAAGTCGCGACAAATCCCGCCGGCGCTGGTATCCGACCCCGTCACAAATAACCAAAGACATAGCCGATCGGCAGTGCCGCCAGCACGACCTGCAGAACGAGCACCAGCACATTGCGTGCAGTGCGGCCGCGGTCCAGAAGAAGCGAGAGGATCCGTCCGAACGCCGCCAGAGCGAGCGCACTTCCCAGCATCAGGTAGGTGAAATCCTGCGCCAGCGCGAGCGCCGAAAGGCCGAGGCCCAGATGCAGTCCTCCCACGGAGCGGGTGGCGCCAAACCCTTCCGAGGCGATCTGACCGGTGACAAAGCCGCCGGCCCGAAGGACAGGCGCAGGAAAGAGCAGCGCCAAGAGACCGAAGACCGCCACGGCGAGTGCCGAAAGGAAGGCCAGCTGTTCGGGTAGCTCTGCCGGGAAATACAGTTCCAAAGGTCTCTCCTGCTGCATCGTGTGACCGCTCGATTACCAGCGGCAAAGAGTTTTTCAAAGGAAGCTTTGCGGATCGATATCGATCTGGACGTGCACTGTCCCCCTGACCTTCGGCCCCTGCGACACCATCTTCTTCAGGAAGTCCTGCATCTCCGACGTCCGGCGACCATGGACGAGAAGCCGGAATCGATGTCGTCCCCGCACAAGGGCAAGTGGCGCTTCTGCCGGTCCAAGCACGGAGATCCCGGAGACAGGCGGAGCGGCGGCACGCAAGGCCCGGGCATGGGCTTCTGCATCCGCACGCGTCTCCGCCGAAACGATGACGGAAGCAAGCCGCCCAAAGGGTGGTAGGATCGCCCGTTCCCGCTCCGTGATCTCTCGCTCGTAGAAGGCGCCTGGATCGCCGGAGACGATCGCCTGCATCACCGGATGCTGCGGCTGGTATGTCTGAAGCAGGCCGTGGCTCTTCAAGCCGGTTCGTCCTGCACGGCCGGTCACCTGGTTCAGCAGCTGGAACGTCCGCTCCGCCGCCCGGGGGTCGCCGTTCGCCAGGCCGAGATCCGCATCAACGATCCCCACCAGCGTCATCAGCGGAAAGTTATGACCCTTCGCCACCAGCTGGGTGCCGATCACGATGTCGGCATCACCCCTGGCGATGGCTTCCAGCTCCAGCCGCAAACGCTTCACCCCCCCCAGCAGATCGGAGGACATCACGATCGTGCGGGCGTCCGGAAAATGCCTCTCCACCTCCTCAGCAATGCGTTCGACCCCTGGCCCGCAGGCAACAAGATGATCGAACGTTCCGCATTCGGGGCACGCTTCCGGCGTGGGTTCGCTATAGCCGCACTGATGGCACTGGATCTGGTTACGGAACCGATGTTCCACAAGCCAGCTGGAGCATTGCCGGCACTGGAAGCGATGACCGCAGACCCGGCAGAGCGTCAGCGGCGCATAGCCTCGCCGGTTGAGAAAAAGCAGCGACTGCTGGCCGCGTTCGATCGTCTTGCCGATGGCGCGCAGCAGCACCGGTGAAAGGAAGCCGCCGCGTTCTGGCGGATGACGCCGCATGTCGACGAGATGAAGATCCGGCAGGGCCGCTTCGCCGAAACGGGTCGGCAGATGGACGAGATGGTACCGCCCCGCCTGAGCATTGACCTGACTCTCAACCGACGGCGTGGCGGACACAAGCACAACTGGGAAATCGCCGATGCGCGCCCGCACCACCGCCATGTCGCGCGCATTATAGAAGACCCGGTCCTCCTGCTTGTAGGCAGGGTCGTGCTCTTCGTCTACGATGATGAGGCCGAGGTTCTCGAACGGCAGGAAAAGCGCCGAGCGCGCGCCCGCGACCACCTGCACCTCGCCGGTGACGATGCCCCGCCAGACCTTCTCGCGGATTCGGGGCGAAAGATCCGAATGCCACTCCCCCGGCTTTGCGCCGAAGCGATCCTGAAACCTCTCCAGGAAGCTGGAGGTCAGGGCGATTTCCGGCAAGAGGATCAGCACCTGCTTCCGTTGCCGCAAGGTCTCCGCAATTGCCTCGAAATAGACCTCCGTCTTGCCCGATCCTGTGACGCCATCAATCAGCGATGACGAGAATCCGCCCTGCTTCACGAGATCCACGATTTCGCGAGCAGCCTCCTTCTGCGGCCCCTCGATCCGGGGTGCGGTATAGTCAGGGTCCGGCTTCGCCACGACCGGCGGCGGAGGAAGGAAGACGGTCTCGAACAGCCCCTGCTGTGTCAGCCCGTCGATGACACTCGTTGAGACACCCGCAGCGTGCGCGAGGCCCATCCGGGTCCACGGTAGGTCCTCGTCGACCTGCTGAAGAACCCTCGCCCGGGCCGGCGTCATCCGCTCCGGCTGACCGCCCACATAACGAAGGCCTTCGATCATCGGCTCCGGCTCGAGTGCAGCAGGCGCGCGGATCGCCATTCTCGCCACCAGCCCCGGCGGCGACAGCGTGTAGCCTGCGACCCACTCTATGAAGCGGCGCATCTCGGCCGACAGCGGCGGGCAGTCGAAAGCGAGCGTAATCGGCCGCAGTTTCTTCGGATCGAGCTTGTCGTCATTGTCGCCGTCCCAGACGACGCCGATCACCTGACGGGGACCGAGTGGAACCTGCACAACGGAGCCCGCCTCGACATGCATGCCTTCCGGCACGGCATAGCTGTAAGGACCCGGCGCCGGTAGTGGCACCAGGACAGGAACAACCTGTCTGACCGGCGGTGTGTCGAACAGCGCGCCAAAGAGATTGGTCGAATCTGCGCTCATGCGGCGGGACCTTGCCCCGAAGCGGAACAAAAGGAAACCGGAGATTTCGTCCAGTTAAGACTGCTACTGATTGGTGAAGACTGCGTCGCTGTCGGCTGCGAGTTCAAAGACCGTATGGTTCTCGATCGCCTTGGTCACATCAGAGAGGTCGCCTTCCAACTGCTCCGGCTGGATCATCTGCCCGACCGTCACGTCAAACCGATTACCCTTCTTGTTGAGCAGCTCGTAGAACACGGTCATATCACGCAGCTCGGTTGACCACTTGGCGAACCAGTAGAAGAGGCCTGAATTGCGAGCACGCATGTGTATTGGCAGGATCGGCAGGTTGTATTTCTTCGCAAGCCCCACCGCGGACGTCTTCCACGGACGCTCGTTCAGTTTGCCGTTCTCCCAATAGGCGATACGCCCTGAGGGAAACAGCACCATGACCTTGCCGTCCTCTACCGTCTTATTGGTCAGGACAAGCGTCTCGCGCGTCTTAAGCTTGCTCTTGTGCTCCTCCCGCCATTCGACCGGAATGATCATCTCGGCGAAGCGGGGATTGACCCGGATCGCGTCCCGGTTAGCGAATACCATCATGTCCGGCCGGGTGCTCTTCAAGAGGTCGAAGACGGCGAGGCCGTCGGCGATCCCGGTCGGGTGATTGCTGACGAGGATGAAGCCGCCGGATGCCGGGATCCGCTCGGCATTCGTCACGCGCACATCAAGCTTCAGGATGTTGCTCAGATACTCGAATGACTGCAGCCCGGGCAGGGCCGCAATATCGTTGGCAAACTCTATCGCCCGATCATAGCGAAGCAGCGTATAAAGGAACGGCCTCATCACCGGCCACAGCGGATGGTTGACAATCCGCTCACCCCGCTCAGCAATGAGGGTGTCGACGATGTGACCGGGTTTACCTTGCGAAACGAGGGAAACTGCTTCGGCAAAATGTCCCAGCGGGGACATTGAATCGCGGCGCGCCATACAAACTCCTGCAGCCAGGATTGGGGCTATATCGCAGTCCCGTGTGATCGAACAATGACAACGTTAGATCTTTAGCGATTCGTAACGCCGCCTGAAGCAATCTGTGTCGATTGCTGAATCAATTCAATAGGCACCACGTGAACGAGCTGCTCATCATCGCTGCGCCCGAGGTACTGGAGAAGCGAAAGGAGTGGCTGGCCAGCCTTCGCAATGAACGCCGCCTTTCGTCAAACACGCTGGACGCCTACGAGCGTGATACACGGCAGTTCCTCGCTTTCCTAACCGGGCACTTCGGCGGGCCGACCACGCTTCGCGATCTGCATACGTTGCGGACGGCGGACCTGCGCGGCTTCCTTGCGACCCGGCGGCGAGAGGGGTCAGGGAACCGTTCCTTGGGCCGCCACCTCGCTGGGCTCAGATCCTTTCTGCGCCACCTGGAGCGCCAGGGATTGGTGAATGCGGCGGCGGCGGGCGCCATCCGAGCGCCGAAGCAAGGCAAGTCTTTGCCGAAGCCGCTGACCGATCGGCAAGCCGTAACGGTCACGGCAGCCGCTTCTCAGCTCCACGACGCGCCCTGGATTGCGGCAAGGGATGCCGCCGTGATGACGCTCCTTTACGGATGCGGGCTCCGCATCTCTGAGGCGCTTGGACTGACCCCGGCAGACATCCTCCCCCATGCGACCTCGTTGCGCATCACGGGAAAGGGCGGGAAGATGCGCATCGTCCCGCTATTGCCGGCCGTCCACGAGGCCGTGGATGCCTATAGGAGGCTTTGCCCTTACGTGCTCTCTGAAGGCGACGTCCTTTTCCGAGGCGCGCGTGGAGGTGCGTTACAGCCCGCGATCATCCAGCGAGCCATGCAGGGGCTGCGCAGCGCTCTTGGCCTGCCGGATACGGCGACGCCGCATGCCCTCCGCCATTCCTTTGCGACACATCTTCTGGCAGGCGGCGGCGATTTGCGCACGATTCAAGAGCTGCTAGGTCACGCCAGCCTCTCCACGACGCAGGTCTACACCGGCGTCGATTCCGCTCGCCTCCTGGAGGTCTATGATCGTGCGCATCCGAGGGCATAGGATTGCCTTAACCATGGTTCTTAATCTGCCGTCTATGCCACGGCGACTAAGGTCTACGTAAATCGTCGAGAGAACCCATGATCAGCCAGTCCTCCTTCCCCCTGCTGCCTGTACGACTGCTGCGCCGGTTGTCCGAGGTCTTGCTCTGGCTCTTGGCTGGGCTTCACCTCCTGGTGTTGATGTCGCTGCTGCTGATCCTGTCTGCAATCTCTCCCGCGTCGGCCGCCGCCGAATGTCGCGGCGAAGATCTGCTGGCAAAACTGGAGCAGGAGGATCCGCAGCGTTACGCCGCAGTCCTGGAGGAGGGCCGGGCGGCCCCCAACGGGCAAGGGCTGTTCTGGAAAATCGAGCGGCCAGGTATTGCGCCCTCCTATCTCCTCGGCACCATGCACGTGACGGATCCGCGCGTCCTCAGGATGCCGCCGGGGGCCGCCGAGGCACACGCCTCCTCACGCACGATCGTCATCGAGGCCGACGAGATCCTCGACGAGAAGAAGGCGATGGCGGCTATCCTGGCAAAGCCGGAGCTCACCATGTTCACCGACGGGCACTCGATCGAGACGCTGTTGTCACCGGAGGATCGCGAGGTCCTGGAAGACGGACTGAAGAAGCGCGGTCTCACTCTGTCGTCCATCTCCCGGATGAAGCCCTGGATGCTGGCAGGCTTCGTCGCCAGCTCTGCCTGTGAGACCGCTCGAAACGCGGGAAATGCAGTATTTCTCGACAAGCGGATTGCAGAGGACGCGGTGGCCGCCGGCAAGCCCGTAATGGGTCTGGAGACGCTTGCAGAGCAACTTTCAGCGATGGCCGCCATGCCAATCGACTTCCACCTTCAGGCGCTCGTCGAGACGGTGAGGCTAGGCGACGAAATGGACGACGTCGTCGAAACGATGACCCAGCTCTACCTCAACGGCGAAACCGGCATGACGATCCCCGCCCTGAAGGCGCTCACGCCGACCCATAGTGGCGAAGACGAGAGCGCCTACGCCGCTTTCGAAGCTGCCGTCATCTCTGAACGCAATCATCGCATGGCCGAACGTGCCGAACCGATCCTTGCAGATGGCGGTGTCTTCGTCGCAGTCGGGGCACTGCACCTGCCCGGTAAAGAGGGTCTGATCGAGCTCCTGCGCCGGCAGGGCTTCACCGTCACACGCATGGACGGCTAGCCACCGTCATTCGCCGGAGCACATGGGTCTTCCAGTAGAACTGGTGAACCAGCACCCCGAGCACGTGAGCGACGATCACCAGCCACAGAAGCAGTTTCAGCGGACTGGCATGGATCTCACCCGCCTGCTCGTTCCCGAAGTAGTAAGCGCCGATGCCGGTGAAGGGGAGCGCGATCGTCAGCACATAAAGCAGGATATATGGGCGATCTTTGCCGCCAAGCGAAAAAGTGGCGGCTCCTGGGTCGGTAGCGCCGGCCTCTTCATCGTCAGCCTCAACACAAGGCGACAGAGCGTCAGCACCAAGACGCGATCCCGGCATAGGCATGGAGACTGGCGCTCGCCAGTTGCTCGGCCGTTGCTGCGCCGCTGTGCTCGACGGCGTCGTTCCACTTCTCCCTGCCGTCTGGGAGCAGAAGGTTGAAGAACACAAGCAGGACGACCAGCCAGTGCAGGATGCGTTGCGATGCGGAATAGGAGACGGTGTCGGAAGCCATGGTCTCGCCTTTCCTCGGTCTTGAACAGCAGTTGCTCGCAAACGATGAAGGCCGCAGCTTGGCTGGCAAGCTGCGGCCTGGAAGATGAAGAAGATTTAATCCTGTTTTTGCGATTCTACATGTGGATCGGCTTGAAGAAGGTCCCGAGGGCAGCTTCTTTCACCGCTTCCGACATGGTCGGATGCGCATGGCAGGTGCGGCCCAGGTCCTCCGAAGAACCACCGAATTCCATCAGTACCGCGATCTCGTGGATCATTTCGCCGGCGCCGAAGCCGACGATATGGCCGCCGAGCACCCGGTCGGTCTCCTTGTCGGCGAGGATCTTGACGAAGCCGTCGGTGGCGAGCATCGCCCGAGCACGGCCATTCGCCGTGAACGGGAACTTGCCGACCTTGTAGGCGATACCCGCGGCCTTCAGTTCCTCTTCGGTTTTGCCGACGGAGGCCACTTCCGGCTGCGTATAGACAACCCCGGGAATGACGTCGTAATTCACGTGGCCGTGCTGACCGGCGAGGATCTCTGCCAGGGCAACGCCTTCGTCTTCCGCCTTGTGGGCGAGCATCGGCCCCTTCACCACGTCGCCGATGGCGTAGATGCCCTCGACATTGGTCTTGAACTTACCGTCGATCTCGACGCGGCCTCGAGCGTCGAGGGCGACGCCTGCCTCTTCCAGCCCGAGGCCTGCAGTATAGGGCTTGCGGCCGGTGGAGATTAGCACCACGTCCGCATCGATCGTCTGCGCTTCACCACCCTTCACGGGCTCGAAGGTCACCTTGGCGCCGTCGCCACTCTTCTCAACACCGGTGACCTTGGCGCCGAGGTTGAACGTCATGCCCTGCTTGGCGAGCATCCGCTGGAACTGCTTGGAGACTTCACCATCCATGCCGCCCAGGATGTTGTCCAGGTACTCGACGACCGTGACCTTTGCACCAAGGCGCATCCAGACGGAGCCGAGCTCCAAGCCGATCACACCACCGCCGACGACCACCAGGTTCTGCGGCACCTTGTCCAGCGCGATAGCGCCGGTGGACGAGACGATCACCTTCTCATCAATCTCGACATTAACGCCCGGGATGCCGGCAACGTCCGAGCCGGTAGCGATCACAATGTTCTTCGTCTCGAGCTCTTGTACCTTGCCGTCCTCACCGGTGACGGAAACCTTACCCGCCGAGACGATCTTGCCCGTGCCCTGGAAGCCGTCGATCTTGTTCTTCTTGAAGAGGAAGGAAACGCCATCGACGTTCGACTTCACCGTCGCATCCTTGTGCGCCATCATCTTGTCGAGGTTGAGCGTGGGGGCGGCAACCTCGACGCCGAGTGCATCCATGCCGTGAGCGGCCTGATGGAACATCTCGGAGGCGTGCAGTAGTGCCTTGGAGGGAATGCAGCCGACGTTGAGGCAGGTTCCGCCATAGGTCGAGCGCTTCTCGACCACCGCAACCTTCAGCCCGAGCTGAGCTGCCTTGACCGCACAGACATAGCCGCCGGGGCCGCTTCCGATTACGACGAGATCATAAGCCATGGAGAAATCCTTCTTGCTGAGCCCCGCGGGTCAGGCGAACAGGCCGAACATCATCATCAGGAGAGCAACGATGCTGACGAGCCAGACGAGCGAGCGAATATAGGGGATACCGCTGAGATAGAGCGGGATGTAGATGACCCGCGCCACCAGCCAGAGGCTGGCACCGATGAGCCCGATGCCGGAGGTGTCGCCGGCAAAGGCGAGTCCCAGCAGGAGGCCGACGAAGGCGGGATAAGTTTCCTGGAAGTTCTTCGACGCGCGGGCCGCACGACCGGCCTGCGCACTCTGGGGTTCCCGCCCCTCATCCCTTGGCCCCGCATTCCATGCGGAGCCGAGTTCCTTGGTGGCCAGCATGCCCTGCAGCCCGATATGGACGAGCAGCAGGACGACGCTCAGCGAAAGCAGCGTCAGGAGATAGGTGGCATCCGCCGAAGCAAGCTCCATGCTGCTCTCCCGTGCTTAGAGGTCGAGGACCAGGCGCTCGGGATCTTCCAGGCTTTCCTTGACGCGAACGAGGAAGGTTACGGCTTCCTTGCCGTCGACGATCCGGTGGTCGTAGGAGAGCGCAAGATACATCATCGGGCGGATGACGATCTGGCCGCCAACCACAACCGGGCGCTCCTGGATCTTGTGCATCCCGAGGATACCCGACTGCGGGGCATTCAGGATCGGTGAGGACATCAGCGATCCGTAGACGCCGCCATTGGTGATCGTGAAGGTGCCGCCCTGCATGTCGGCCATGCTCAGCGAACCGTCACGGGCAGCCTTGGCGAGACGACCAAGTTCCTTCTCGATCTCGGCAATCGACATTTGGTCCGCATCACGGATGACGGGGACGACGAGGCCCTTGTCGGTACCGACGGCCATGCCGACGTGGCAGTAGTTCTTGTAGATGATGTCCGTGCCGTCGATCTCCGCATTGACCGCGGGCAGTTCCTTCAGCGCATGGGTGATGGCCTTGGTGAAGAAGCCCATGAAGCCGAGCTTCACACCGTGCTTCTTCTCAAAGACATCCTTGTACTTGGTGCGCAGGTCCATCACCGCCTTCATGTCCACCTCGTTATAGGTGGTCAGCATGGCGGCGGTGTTTTGCGCGTCCTTCAGGCGCTTGGCAATCGTCTGGCGCAGGCGCGTCATCTTCACCCGCTCTTCGCGCGCTGCGTCGTCGGCCGAGGAGACCGGGCGCGGTGCAGCCGGGGCAGCCGCCGGAGCGGCTGCCTGCGCAGACGTACCCTTGGCAACAGCCGCCAGCACATCACCCTTCAGCACCTGACCGCGCTTGCCGGAGCCTTCGACGTCGGATGTGAAGATGTTGTTGTCTGCAGCCACCTTTGCAGCCGCCGGAGCCGGAGGCATCGAAGAACCACCCGCGGCGGCAGGTGCAGCCGACGCTGCAGGCTCTTCAGCCTTAGCCGGAGCGGCGGCTTCAGCCGGCTTGGCGGCAGGAGCTGCCGTGCCTGCACCGGCGCCACCTTCGCTGATCTGGCCGAGTAGGGCATCCAGCCCAACGGTCTCACCGTTCTGGGCGACGATCTCGGAAAGGACGCCCGATGCCGGTGCCGGTACTTCGACGGTGACCTTGTCGGTTTCCAGTTCAACCAGCGGCTCGTCTGCCTTGACCGTGTCGCCCACCTTCTTGAACCAGGTGCCGACGGTTGCCTCGCTGACGGACTCGCCGAGGGTAGGGACGCGGATTTCGGTGGCCATGATCTGTTTCCGTGTTTGTCAGATTTCGTTTCGACTGAAAAATGAGCGGCTGAAGGATCAGCCGCCGAGTGCGTCTTCGAGGAAGGCTTCGAGCTGGGCCAGATGCTTCGACATCAGGCCGGTTGCCGGCGAGGCTGCGGCCGGACGGCCCGTATAGCGAACACGCTGATACTTGGCGTCGATATGCGCCAGCACCCATTCGAGATACGGATCGATGAACGCCCAGGACCCCATGTTCTTCGGCTCTTCCTGGCACCAGACCATCTCGGCATGGCGGAAGCGGGAAAGCTCGTTGATGAGAGCCTTGGCCGGAAACGGGTAAAGCTGTTCGATGCGCAGCAGATAGATGTCGTCGATGCCGCGCTTCTCGCGCTCTTCGAGCAGATCGTAGTAAACCTTACCGGTGCACATCACGACGCGGCGGATCTTGCTATCCTTCTGCAGCTTGATCGGGCCGTCCTTGATGACCTCCGCATCATCCCACAGCAGACGGTGGAAGGAGCTTTCGCCCGCCATTTCGGTCAGCGTAGACGTTGCCCGCTTGTGGCGCAGCAGCGACTTTGGCGTCATCAGGATCAGCGGCTTGCGGAAGTCGCGCTTCACCTGGCGGCGCAGGATGTGGAAGTAGTTTGCCGGCGTTGAGCAGTTCGCTACCTGCATGTTGTCTTCTGCGCACATCTGCAGCCAGCGTTCCAGACGCGCAGACGAGTGCTCCGGGCCCTGACCTTCGTAGCCATGCGGCAGCAGGCAGACGAGACCGGACATACGCAGCCACTTGCGCTCGCCAGACGAGATGAACTGGTCGAAGACGACCTGCGCGCCGTTGGCGAAGTCACCGAACTGAGCTTCCCAAAGCGTCAGCGCATTGGGACGGGCAAGCGAATAGCCATATTCGAAGCCGAGCACCGCCTCTTCCGAAAGCATCGAATTGATGACCTCGTAGCGCGACTGATTGGGAGCAAGATTTGCGAGCGGAACGTAACGCTCTTCGGTCTCCTGATCGTAGAGAACGGAATGGCGCTGCGAGAACGTGCCGCGTTCGCAGTCCTGACCGGAGAGCCGGATCTTGGTGCCTTCAACGGCAAGTGAACCGAATGCCAGAGCCTCGGCCATCGCCCAGTCGATACCCTCGCCTGTCTCGATCATCTGCGCTCGGTTATCCATGAAGCGCTTGATGGTGCGGTGGGCGTTGAAGCCTTCCGGGATCGTCGAAAGCTTGCGGCCGATTTCCTTCAGCTGCTTCATCGGCACGGCAGTCTTGCCGCGACGCTGCTCGTCGGCATTGTCGGCGGAGCGCAAACCGGACCAGACGCCGTCCAGCCAGTCGGCCTTGTTCGGCTTGTAGGTCTGACCTGCATCGAACTCCTGCTCGAGATGAGCGCGCCAGTCGGCCTTCATCTTCTCGAACTCGCCCTCGCTGATCAGTCCTTCGGCGATCAGGCGGTCGGCATAGATCTGGGCCACGGTCTTGTGGCCGCGGATGACCTTGTACATCTTCGGCTGCGTGAACGCGGGTTCATCGCCCTCGTTGTGGCCGAAGCGCCGGTAGCAGAACATGTCGATGACGACCGGCTTGTGGAACTTCATCCGGAACTCGGTCGCGATCTTTGCAGCGTATGTCACCGCTTCCGGATCATCGCCGTTCACGTGGAAGATCGGCGCCTCGATCATCTTTGCCACATCCGACGGATAAGGCGATGAGCGAGAGAAGGCCGGATTGGTAGTGAAGCCGATCTGGTTGTTGATGATGACGTGCATCGTGCCCGCGACGCGATGGCCGCGCAGACCCGATAGGCCGAGGATTTCGGCCACTACGCCCTGGCCCGCGAAGGCCGCATCACCGTGCAGCAGAAGCGGCAGGACCTTGGCGCGCTCGCCGAGCGGGATGATGCCGTCCTTGTCGGCGGTCTTCGCCAGCATGTCCTGCTTGGCGCGCGCCTTGCCCATCACGACCGGATTGACGATTTCTAGGTGCGACGGGTTCGCGGTCAGCGACAGGTGCACCTTGTTGCCGTCGAATTCGCGGTCCGAGGAGGCACCGAGGTGGTACTTCACGTCACCTGAGCCTTCGACATCGTCAGGCTTGAACGATCCGCCCTTGAACTCGTGGAACACGGCGCGATGCGGCTTGCCCATCACGTTGGTCAGCACGTTCAAGCGGCCACGGTGGGCCATGCCGAGCACGATCTCCTCGAGCCCATCCTGTCCGCCGCGCTTGATGATCTGCTCCAGCGCCGGGATCAGCGACTCACCGCCGTCGAGGCCAAAGCGCTTCGTGCCCTTGAAGCGCACGTCGAGGAACTGCTCGTAGCCTTCCGCTTCGACGAGCTTCTGAAGGATTGCCTTCTTTCCGTTCGCCGTGAATTCGACACCCTTGTCAGGACCCTCGATCCGCTCCTGGATCCAAGCCTTTTCCTCCGGGTTGGAGATGTGCATGAACTCGACACCCATGGTCGAGCAATAGGTACGCTCGAGGATTTCGATCATCTCGCGGATCGTCGCGTATTCGAGCCCGAGCACGTTGTCGATGAAGATCTTGCGATCGTAGTCGGCTTCCGTGAAGCCGTAAGCAGTCGGCGACAGCTCGTTGTAATCCTCGACCGGGATGGCAAGGCCCAGCGGGTCGAGCTTGGCGTGCAGGTGACCGCGCATGCGGTAGGCGCGGATCATCATGATGGCGCGCACGCTGTCGCGCGTCGCCTGCAGGACGTCGGTCTCGTTGACCGGTGTGCCGCTTGCCTTCGCAGCGGTCTCGGCCTTCGCCTTGACTTTGCTTTCGATGGCCTTCTCGACCACCGGCCAGTTGCCGTCGAGTGCAGCGACGAGATCGCCTGCCGGGGAAAGCGGCCAGTTCTTACGCTGCCAAGACGCCCCTTTGGCCGCCTTCTTCACGTCATCCGGATTGTCCGCCAGTGCCTTGAAAAAGGACTGCCACTCGGCCCCGACAGAATTGGGATCCTCTTCGTACCGGGCGTAAAGCTGCTCGATATAGGAGGCGTTTGCGCCATCGAGGAAGGATGTGATGAGGAACTGCTCGTTGGCTTCTTGCCGTGCCATGGTCTTTTGCGGGCGCTGCACCCGCCTCCTGACGTATCTGAAGGCCGGAAGATCAGCGCCGGCCGCCGCTTTCATGTCTCGTGTCTGACGCCGCTTTGGCGGCTTGCCAGCGTCGCTCAACGCTGAACCCGGGGAGGGCAAGACCGGTTCCGTCCTACCCGCCGGAAAGGCCGACCGGCATGTGCCGGGCGACCTCGCTTATGTGGCCTCAGCCCTTGAGGACTTCAACCAGGGTCGTGCCTAGGCGAGCCGGGGAAGGCGACACCTTGATGCCGGCTGCTTCCATGGCGGCAATCTTGGATTCCGCATCGCCCTTGCCGCCGGACACGACAGCACCGGCATGCCCCATGGTACGGCCCTTCGGAGCGGTACGGCCCGCAATAAAGCCAGCCATCGGCTTCTTGCGGCCCTTCTTGGCTTCGTCGATCAGGAACTGCGCCGCATCTTCTTCAGCCGAACCACCGATCTCACCGATCATGATGATCGAGGTCGTCGCCTCGTCGGCCAGGAACATTTCCAGCACATCGATGAACTCGGTGCCCTTGACCGGGTCGCCGCCGATCCCGACAGCGGTCGTCTGGCCGAGGCCTTCGTTGGAGGTCTGGAAGACGGCTTCGTAGGTCAGGGTGCCGGAGCGCGACACGATACCGACCGAACCCTTGCGGAAGATCGAGCCCGGCATGATGCCGATCTTGCATTCTTCCGGCGTCAAGATACCCGGGCAGTTCGGTCCGAGCAGGCGGGAATTCGATTTGTCGAGCTTGGCCTTGACCCGCACCATGTCCATCACCGGGATGCCTTCCGTGATGCAGGTGATGAACGGGATTTCGGCATCGATCGCTTCGATGATCGCATCCGCGGCACCTGCCGGCGGAACGTAGATCACGGTAGCGTCGGCGCCGGTCTTTTCCTTTCCTTCGGCAACGGTTGCGAAGATCGGCAGGCTCTCGCCCTTCGAGCCGGTCCAGGTTTCGCCACCCTTCTTCGGATGGATGCCGCCGACCATCTGCGTTCCGTAGTAGGCGAGCGCCTGCTCGGTGTGAAAGGTACCGGTCTTGCCGGTCAGGCCCTGGACGAGGACCTTGGTGTCTTTGTTGACGAGAATAGACATATGATCAGGTCCCTCAGTTAGCCGTTGATCGCCGCGACGATCTTCTTGGCGGCGTCGTCCAGATCATCCGCTGCGGTGATCGCCAGACCCGACTCGTTCAGGATCTTCTTGCCGAGCTCGACATTCGTGCCTTCGAGGCGCACGACGAGCGGAACCTTGAGACCGACTTCCTTGACGGCCGCGACCACGCCCTCGGCGATCACGTCGCACTTCATGATGCCGCCGAAGATGTTGACGAGGATGCCCTCGACACGCGGATCAGCGGTGATGATCTTGAAGGCTGCCGCAACCTTTTCCTTGCTGGCGCCGCCACCGACGTCGCAGAAGTTCGCCGGCTCCTTGCCGTAGAGCTTGATGATGTCCATCGTCGCCATGGCAAGGCCTGCGCCGTTGACCATGCAGCCGATATTGCCGTCGAGCGCGACATAGGCGAGGTCCCACTTCGAGGCCTCGATTTCCTTGGCGTCTTCCTCGGTCTCGTCGCGCAGGGCGCGAACGTCGTCGTGGCGGAAGAGCGCGTTGCCGTCGAAGGAGACCTTGGCGTCCAGCACGCGCAGGTGGCCGTTCTCCATCACGATCAGCGGATTGATCTCGAGAAGCGACATGTCCTTCTCGTTGAAGGCCTTGTAGAGGATCGGGAAGAGCGACTTGGCGTCTTCCGCCGCCGTACCCGTCAGCTCGAGCGCCTCTGAGATTTTGGCGACGTCGTCAGCCGTGACACCGGCCTGCGGGTCGATGGCGATGGTGTGGATCTTCTCCGGCGTGTCGTGAGCGACTGCCTCGATATCCATGCCGCCTTCCGTCGAAACGACGAAGGCAACGCGACCGACGGAGCGGTCGACCAGCAGCGAGCAGTAGAGCTCGCGGGCAATGTCGGCACCGTCTTCGATGTAGAGACGGTTGACCTGCTTGCCCGCTTCGCCCGTCTGCGCCGTTACAAGCGTGTTGCCGAGCATGTCCTTGACGTTTGCGACAACCTCGTCGACCGACTTGGCCAGGCGCACGCCGCCCTTCGCCTCAGGGGAAAGCTCCTTGAACTTGCCCTTGCCGCGGCCCCCGGCGTGGATCTGGCTCTTGACGACATAAAGCGGGCCCGGCAGCGACTTCGCCGTAGCCTCAGCCTCTTCGGCCTTCATGATCGCCACACCTTCGGCAACCGGAGCGCCATAGCTCTTCAGCAGAGCCTTGGCCTGATATTCGTGGATGTTCATCAGCGTTTCCTTGGATGACAGCTGGTGCGATTACTTGAGCGCCGGAGCGATGTTGATGCAGGCTTCGCAGAGACCGGCGACAGCGCCGACCGACTTCTGGAAGGCTGCTTCCTCGTCCTTGTTGAATTCGACTTCGATCACGCGCTCCACGCCGCCGGCACCGATGACGGTCGGAACACCGACATACATGTCCTTCACGCCGTACTGGCCGGAGAGGTAGGCGGCGCAGGGGAGAACGCGCTTCTTGTCCTTGAGGTAGGATTCAGCCATCTCGATCGCGGAAGCCGCCGGAGCATAGTAGGCCGACCCTGTCTTCAGCAGACCGACGATTTCGGCGCCGCCGTCACGGGTGCGCTGAATGATTTCTTCGAGGCGCTCCTTGGTGCACCAGCCCATCTTCACGAGATCCGTCAGCGGAATGCCGGCGACGGTGGAGTAGCGGGCGAGCGGCACCATGGTGTCGCCGTGGCCACCAAGAACAAAGGCGGTGACGTCCTGGACCGAAACGTTGAATTCCTCGGAAAGGAAAAGGCGGAAGCGCGCAGAGTCGAGAACGCCGGCCATGCCGACGACCATGTTCTTCGGCAGGCCCGAGAACTTCTGCAGCGCCCAAACCATCGCGTCGAGTGGGTTTGTGATGCAGATCACGAAGGCCTTCGGCGCATACTTCTTGATGCCGGCACCGACCTGCTCCATGACCTTCAGGTTGATACCGAGAAGATCGTCACGGCTCATGCCGGGCTTGCGGGCAACGCCGGCGGTGACGATGCAAACATCAGCACCTTCGATGGCGGAATAGTCGCTGGCGCCGGCGAGCTTTGCGTTGAAACCTCCGACCGGAGATGACTGGGCGATATCAAGGCCCTTGCCCTGCGGAATGCCGTCAGCGATGTCGAACAGGACGATGTCGCCGAGTTCCTTCAGACCGGCCAGATGCGCCAGCGTGCCACCGATCATGCCAGAACCAATTAGTGCGATCTTCTTGCGCGCCATCGAATAGCTTCCTCTCCAGATCATAATCTGCGGCCGAGATCTCCTCGGCCGCCAAGGTCCCAACCGCCATAGCCGACATGCATCAAAATAGCAATCGCTTCTTTCGACGGTAGTTTTTTCAATCGGTTAGATGCAAAATATCTTACGTAAACGTAAGAAGTCACTGATCAGGAAGCGTGCCGTTGGCGATGAAGGGCGGCATAATCTTGGCTTTGCATCTCGAACAGCCGCGAAACAGTGCGGTCAAATTCGAAGCCTTCGGTCCCCCGCCGCTCTGCCAGCAGATCCTCAGGCGGGGCCGCCGCAGAGATGTAGAGACGGACGGCGTTGTCGTAGAATGTATCAACGAGGTTGATGAACCGTTTCGTCTCGTTGCGCTTTTCTGGCCCTAGCTTCGGTACGCGCTCCACTAATATAGAATCGTAACGCTCGGCGATCGCAAGATAGTCGGCGGCCGCGAGAGGTCGCTCGCAGAGATCGGCAAAACCAAACCGTGCAACGCGTCCGGTTGCGGCCGGCACTCGGATCACTCGTCCCTTCCGCGGAACCTCCGCAGGCTCGGCCCGATGCCCATCGGTCACCTGATGCCAGGTCGCCTCCATTGCCGCGTCCGCTTGCGGCCCGAGCGGCGTGATGTAGACTGGAAGATTCGCAAGCTTCTCCATCCGGTAGTCCGTCGGCGAGTCGAGCGTGACCGTCTCGACATGTCGCTGTAGGATCTCGATGAACGGAAGGAAAAGGCCGCGGTTGAGGCCGTCCCGGTAGAGGTCGCCGGGTTCGACATTGGAGGTGGCGACCAGCGTACAGCCAAGCGCGAAAAGCTCGTTGAAAAGTCGGGAAAGGATCATGGCGTCGGTGATATCGGTCACCGAGAACTCGTCGAAGCACAAGAGCTCGGCTTCGGCGAAAATGGCGGCAGCGACGGGCGCAATGGGATCCGCCTCACGCGTCTCGCCGTTCTTGAGCTTCATGCGATGATCATGGACCCTGGCATGAACGTCGGCCATGAACTCATGGAAATGCGCCCGCCGCTTCTTGTCGGTCGCGGCCTTCTTGAAGAACATCTCCATGAGCATGGTCTTGCCACGCCCAACGCTTCCATGGATGTAGAGCCCTCGCACCGGCTCCGGCCGACCGCCGCTCTTGGCGAACAGCCAGCCGAGCGCACTCTTCTTCTTAGCTGGTCTACGGTCGCGCAGATCGCCAAGGACGCGGTCAAGCTTTGCCGCAACGCCCAGCTGCGCCCGGTCCGGCGTCAGGCGACCGCTTTCGGTCAACGTCTTCAGCTCTTCGACAACGCTATGGGTATAGTCCGGGACGACTTCCATGAAGGTGGAGGCGCTCCTTGGCGGTCAGCGGCTCTGGATGGATCAGCGGCTCAGGCTGACCGACTGCCCCGAATTGGTCGTGCCGTCGAAGCGGTTCTCCGCGGTCTTGTAGACCCGGCCGATGATGTTGCCGGAACGATCCTTGAACTGCACCATCTTTCCAGACACTTCCCAGGACCCCATGGTCGTGAGCTCGCCTGCGCAACCCCGCGTGCCGCCGCGCGAGCCGCTGCCGAGGTTGGTCAGCGTAAGGAACATGTCGCAGGACGCACCGGCATTCGTGACGCGCCAGTTGCCGACCATCTGCTCTTTGGTGACGTCCAGAGCCGAGGTGGGTGCAGCCGAGGCGCTTGGATCGAGTGACCCGGTTTCCTGCTGCGGCGCCGTCGGGAACTGCGTCGCACCGCCCGGAGGCGGCAACTGGCCCGACTGGACCGAAGGAACGGGCTGCGCCTGCAGCGGTGCCGGCTGCGACGGAAGATCGTTGTATGGGTTATAGGAGGTGCGCTGGCAACCGGCGAGGGAGACGGCGACCATCAAGCCGGCGGCGACATACCTGAACTGCATCATTTCACTCCGATCGTTTGCTGCACCCGGTGCTAGTGATGAAAGACGGCGGAATTATCGCGCAAACCTGCGTCGAATCAAACCGTGTGATGTTCCCGTCCTAGCATCACCTGCTGATGACCGCAAAAATGGTACAGCCATGCCCAACATCAACCGACGCGGCACAGCAAATTCTCACTATACCCGGCGCTCGACCATCATCTTCTTGATTTCTGCGATCGCCTTGGCCGGATTGAGCCCCTTCGGGCAGGTCTGCGCGCAGTTCATGATCGTGTGGCAGCGATAAAGCCGGAAGGGATCCTCGAGATTGTCAAGGCGCTCGCCTGTGGCTTCATCGCGGCTGTCGATCAGCCAGCGATAGGCTTGCAGCAGGACAGCAGGTCCGAGATAGCGGTCACCGTTCCACCAGTAGCTGGGACAGGAGGTCGAGCAGCAGGCGCACAGGATGCACTCGTAGAGCCCGTCGAGCTTCAGGCGGTCCTCGTGGCTCTGCTTCCATTCCTTGGCCGGCGGCGGCGAAACGGTCTTGAGCCACGGCTCGATCGAGCGGTGCTGCGCGTAGAAGTTCGTCAGATCCGGCACGAGGTCTTTCACCACCGGCATGTGCGGCAGCGGGTAGACCTTCACTGTCCCGTTGATGTCGTCCATGCCCTTGGTGCAGGCAAGTGTGTTAGACCCGTCGATGTTCATCGCGCAGGAACCGCAGATGCCTTCGCGGCAGGAGCGGCGCAGCGTCAGCGTCGGGTCGATGTTGTTCTTGATGTAGAGAAGGCCATCGAGAACCATCGGACCGCAGTCGTCGATATCCACATAGTAAGTATCGATCCGCGGGTTCTGGCCGTCATCGGGGTTCCAGCGATAGATCCGGTACTCGCGAACGTTCTTCGCGCCTTCCGGCTTCGGCCAGACCTTGCCCTCAGTCATCTGAGAGTTCTTGGGAAGAGCGAGTTCAACCATGTCCGGTTCCTCTCAAAATCAGTAGACGCGGGCCTTGGGCTCGATCTTGGCCGGATCGATGCCTTCCGCAATGAGATCGGTGTGAACCGGGCGGTAGTCCAGCTTCACGTCGCCCGCCTCGTTGACCCAGGCCAGCGTATGCTTGCGCCAGTTCACGTCGTCGCGGCCGCCGAACGGACCTTCGGTGAAGTCCTCGCGGGCATGTGAGCCGCGGCTCTCCTTGCGAGCCTCGGCGCCGTAAACCGTCGTGATGGCGTTCGCCATCAGGTTTTCAAGCTCGAGCGTCTCGACGAGGTCCGAGTTCCAGATCATCGAGCGGTCCGTGACCTTGATGTCCTTCAGCTCGCCCCAGATCGCCGACATACGCCGACAGCCGGATTCCAGCGACTCCTGCGTCCGGAACACGGCAGCATCTTCCTGCATGGTTCGCTGCATCTTGTCGCGCAGCACCGCCGTCGGCGTACCGCCACTGGCGTTCCGCAACCGGTCGAAGCGATCCATGATCTTGTCGCAGGCGGCGGTGTTGAGCGCCGGCACGGGTGCCGACCGGTCGATGACCTGACCCGCACGGATGGCGGCCGCACGGCCGAAGACCACGAGGTCGATCAGCGAATTCGAGCCAAGACGGTTGGCACCGTGAACCGATGCGCAGCCGGCTTCGCCGACAGCCATGAGACCGGGCGCGATCCGCTCCGGATTGTCGCTGTCCGCATTCAGCACTTCACCCCAGAAATTGGTCGGGATGCCGCCCATGTTGTAGTGGACGGTCGGCAGAACCGGGATCGGCTCGCGGGTCACATCGACGCCGGCGAAGATCTTCGCGCTTTCCGAAATGCCCGGCAGGCGCTCGTGCAGAACCGCCGGGTCCAGGTGATCCAGATGCAGGAAGATGTGGTCCTTGTTCTTGCCGACGCCGCGACCTTCGCGGATTTCCATCGTCATGCAGCGGGACACGACGTCACGCGAGGCAAGGTCCTTGGCGGAAGGTGCGTAGCGCTCCATGAAGCGCTCGCCTTCGGAGTTGACGAGATAGCCGCCCTCGCCGCGTGCGCCTTCCGTGATCAGGCAGCCCGAACCGTAGATACCCGTGGGATGGAACTGAACAAACTCCATATCCTGCAAAGGCAGGCCGGCGCGGGCAATCATGCCGCCACCGTCGCCGGTGCAGGTATGGGCCGAGGTCGCCGAAAAGTAGGCGCGGCCGTAACCACCCGTCGCCAGCACCACCATCTTGGCAGCGAAGCGATGGATCGTGCCGTCGTCGAGGTTCCAGGCAACGACCCCGGTGCAGCGACCATCATCCGACATGATCAGGTCGAGCGCGAAATACTCGATGAAGAATTCGGCGTTGTTGCGCAGCGACTGGCCATAAAGCGTGTGCAGGATGGCATGACCCGTACGGTCGGCGGCAGCACAGGTGCGCTGCACCGGCGGACCAGCACCGTAGTTCTGCATGTGACCGCCGAACGGCCGCTGATAGATCTTACCTTCCTCGTTGCGCGAGAAGGGCACGCCGTAATGTTCGAGCTCATAGACCGCCTTCGGCGCTTCCATGGCGAGATACTGCATGGCGTCGACGTCGCCGAGCCAGTCGGAGCCCTTGACGGTGTCGTAGAGGTGCCACTGCCAGCTGTCCGGCGTCATATTCTGCAGCGAGGCGGCAATGCCGCCCTGAGCCGCCACCGTGTGCGAACGTGTCGGGAAGACCTTCGTGATGCAGGCCGTCTTGAAACCCTGCTCGGCCATCCCGAGCGTTGCTCGAAGCCCGGCTCCACCGGCGCCCACGACGATCACGTCATAGGAATGGTCGACATAGGTATAGGCCTTGCCGGCCTGAGATGTCCCTTGGGCGATGGGAGTGATCGATGCCATGGCGGGATTATCCTGCGAATGCGATTTTCAGGACGGCGACGAGACAGAGACCGCCGATCAAAAGCGAAAAGAAGGCGTTGAGCACGAGGCAGAGCAGCTTCATGCTTTCCGAATGGACGTAGTCTTGGATGACCTCTTCCATGCCGAGACGCATGTGGATGACGCTCGCGATCACTGTCAGCGCATTGATCGTCGCGACGAAGGGATTGGCGAGTGCGCCGACGACTTCCACGTATGGCCGTCCGACATACATCACCAGGAAGACGACGTAGAAGAGAAGCAGGGGAACGAGGGCGACAGAGGTCGTCCGGACTTTCCAGAAATGATCGGTCCCGCTTTTGGCTGAACCGAGACCACGGACCTTGCCGAGAGGTGTGCGCATATCCATGACTGTTCCTCCTCAGCGAACCACGAGAACGACGATCCAGATCAGGACCGTAAGACCGACCGATGCCGCAAGATTGGCCTTTGCCAGCATGGTCGAGAATTCCTTTTCGAAGCCGTAGCCGAGGTCCCACATGATATGGCGAAGGCCGCCGAGAAGGTGGTGAAGCAGCGCCCAGGTATATCCGAACAAGATAATCTGTCCGACCAGGGACCCAAACAGCCCGTTGATCTGGTTGAAGCTCTCCTCACCCGATGCGGCGGCAATCAGCCAGGCCGCAACGAAGACCGTGCCGAAATAGAGCACGGCACCGGTGATGCGGTGCATGATCGACATGGCCATTGTGGGGATGAACTTGTAAACCTGCAGATGCGGCGACAGGGGCCGGTTTTTTGTCACGTTCGCCATCAGGACCTCGCGGCTTAGAAGCGTTCACGGGCGTTGCGGCCCGCCAATGCACCATGCCGAAGAAATGTGCATTGCATCAATTGGCGTGGTTTAAAGCCCGACAATCACTACGACAAGGGAATTCAAACGGATTCCCGATTTTAATCGATTGGTGTCGCCACCAGCTATTTCCGCTCTTCCAGATCGTCGTTAACCAAGTTTGCCGGTAGCCCAAACCCCTTTGCGACTTCGGTAGCTGAAGTGTGTTAACCTTGCGTTAACGCTTGCCGAAGGAGTGCGATGCATATGCGATATCTGGCCATTGCCGCGGCTCTCGCGCCGATGCTCTTTGTCTCGACTCTTCCAGCTCACGCCGAAAGCCGTAGCTGGACCGGCGGCTCCCATGGCTACGGCTATCACCACTATCATAAAAGCCGCTCTCCGGTCGGCTACACGACGCCCGTCGCCAGGGTCCGCGAGGTCGGCACGTTCAGCCGATCCGTGTGGGCCATTTCCCGCTATGAACAGGCGGAACGCTCTGCGCTCGCGCCGCTCGCCACCATCATCCACGTTGACCCGTCGTCCTTCGGGTCGAGTGCATGTTCCTACGAAGCAGGCGTCTGCGTTGTCCGCGCCGAGCGCTAAGCAAAGCGCCAGACGGTGGTCTTTTTGACCTCAGCGTCTTCGAGCGCTCGTGTCACTGGCACCTCGTAGACTGCGAGCGGGCTGAGGCGATCCTTCGGCAGATAGCTCCGGCCTGGATCCCCGACGAGCACCGAGACGCCCTGCTCAACCAGTTGTTTGAACCAGGGCAGCAGCGCCTGCGCGAAGGCTCGGTCATAGAAGACGTCGCCCGCCAAAACGACCTGGGCCTCTATCGGCCTCCCGATCAGATCGACAGCAGTATACCGGACGATCGCATGGTTCGCAGCAGCGTTCAGCGAAACGGCCTCCGGCGCCCAGGGATCGATATCCGCCGCCAGCACGTCTGCGGCACCCGACTGGACGGCCGCGATTGCCACCAGCCCAGAACCGGTTGCGAAATCCACGACCCGCTTGCCCCGGACCACGTCGGGATGATCCAGCACGTAGCGCGCCAGCCCTTGACCGCCGGCCCAGGCAAACGCCCAGAAGGGCGGCGGAAGACCGATGGCCTCCAGCTCCTCCTCCGTCTTCTGCCAGAGGTCGTGCGCCTCGTCGGCGAGGTGCAGCCTGATCTCCGGCACATGCGGAGGCGACTGCAACACGGTATTGGCGAGGATGAAACTGCGCGGGTCGGTCTTCACGCCAGGATCAGTCGGGCGAGCGCGGCGGATCGTCCACACCACCGAGACGGCAGATCTCTAGATATTCCTCGTCCGTCACCGGCTGCACAGAAAGCCGCATGGAGGTGACGAGCGACATCGTCTCGAACTTTGGGTTGGCCTTGATCTCCTTCAGCGTCACCGGCTTCGGGACGTCGCATACGGCCCGGATGTCGACGCAGTCCCAGCGCGCATCGCCGTTCGCCGTCGAATCCGGATGGCTCAGCGCGCAAACCTCGACAATGCCGACAATCTCCAGCCCCTCATTCGAGTGGTAGAAGAAGCCCTTGTCGCCGATCTTCATCGCCCGCATGTTGTTGCGAGCCTGGTAGTTGCGGACGCCCGTCCACTCCTCACCGGCACTACCTTTTGCCTTCTGCTGTTCCCAAGACCAGACATTCGGCTCAGACTTGAAAAGCCAGTATGCCATCGCAGCCTCAGGCCTCCGGCTTGTTGAAGACCCAGTTATAGGGCTTCACCTCGACCGTCTCGAAAAGACCCGCCTGATAATAGGGGTCGGCTTCCGCGAGCGCGCGGGCGGCAGCCATGTCTTCCGCCTCGACGATGACAAGGCTGCCGTTCGGCTTGCCCTCGTCGTCCAGGAACGGACCTGCCATTTTGAGGGTGCCTTCCGCATTCAGCTTGTTGAGATGGTCGAGATGCGCCGGACGGGTATCCATCCGCACGTTCAGGTGGCTGGGCTTGTCGGTGCAAAGAAAGGCGAAAAGCATCGAGATGTCTCCGTTGGATTATTCAGTGGTGATCGGGCGCGTCATCAGCTGATCAACGGCAGCCGGGATGCCAAGCCTGCCCGCAATGATGTCAGCGACGGCATTGGTCACCGGCAGGTCTACGCCCTGTCGCCTGCCAAGCTCGGCGGCGATGGAGGCGGCAAAGGCGCCCTCCACCAGCTCGTCGCCTTCGCCGTTGCCCGCCTGTCTGCCGAGCATGATGCCGTAACGCAGGTTACGCGACTGATGGCTGGTACCGGTCAGCACGAGGTCGCCCAGTCCGGAGAGCCCCCGGACCGTCTCCGCCTGGCCGCCCATCCGCTCCACCAGCCGCGACATCTCCGCGAGTCCCCGCGAAATCAGCGCCGCCCTTGCCGACTCTCCTAGCCCCGCCCCTTCCACGATGCCGCAGGCAATCGCCAGCACGTTCTTCAGCGCCCCTCCAAGCTGAACGCCGGCGCGGTCGGTGGAGGGATA
Source organism: Pseudorhizobium tarimense (assembly GCF_022968135.1). Lineage (GTDB taxonomy): Bacteria > Pseudomonadota > Alphaproteobacteria > Rhizobiales > Rhizobiaceae > Neorhizobium > Neorhizobium tarimense. The sequence continues at coordinate 34,516 of NZ_JALJRA010000012.1, read as the reverse complement.
GAGCCGGAAGGTCCGGGTCGAGAGCGTATGGGCGAGCTGTTCCGCCAGTTTCGCATCGCGTGCAGCGATCGTCATCGCCGTCGGTAGCCCGCGAGCGATGTCGGCGGCAAAGCCGGGGCCGCTCAGGGCGGCTGCGGAGCGCCCATCTAGCTCCCGCTCCAGGACATCCGTCAATAAGGCTGCCGTGCTCCGCTCCAAGCCCTTCGCGCAGCTAACCACAGTCGCGTCCTGCGCCAGATAGGGGCCATAGTAGCGGGCAGCATCGGCCTGCGCCTGCGATGGCATGGCGAAAAGAACGAAGCCGGCCTCTGCAATGGCGTCCGGTTCGGCCGAAAACCCCAGCGCGTCCGGCAGCGGAACGCCCGGCAGCGCCCCGTCATGGATCCTCACGTCACGAAGGTCGCTCATGAGCGCTGGATTGCGACCGATGAGCGTGACCTTGAGGTTGCCCTGCAGTGTCATCACAGTGGCCAGTGCTGTGCCGAACGCGCCCGCTCCGATGACGACGACCCGCGTTCTCCCGCTCATGCCTTCGCTCCTCGCTTGCCCGATCCGAGGACGGTTTGCGCACTCGCGTCGAGCGGCCAGCGGGAGCGTGGCTGCACATCGAGATCATCGGGCGCAAAGTCTGCCGCCATACGCTCAAGTCCCGCCCAGGCGATCATGGCCGCATTATCCGTGCAAAGCTTCATCGGCGGCGCCACGAAGCGGAAGCCATACTCCAGGCATAGCGCCTGCAGTGTACGGCGGATTTCCTGGTTGGCCGCCACGCCCCCGGCGACCACCAGAGCAGGCGTCACGTCCAGATGCGCATATTCCGATCGGAAGCGCGCCAGCCCCCGGCCGATCCGGTCCTGCAGCGTCCGCGAAATCGCCTTTTGGAAGGAAGCACAGATGTCTGCGACATCACGATCGTTGAGCGGTGCAATCTCGGTTGCCGCCTGCCTGACAGCCGTCTTCAAGCCGGAAAAGGAGAAGTCGAGCCTCGCCTCTCCCACCAGCGGCCGCGGCAGTTTGAACCGATCTGCATCGCCCTCCCGCGCCGCTCGCTCGACCGCCGGCCCGCCGGGGTAGGGTAGCCCAAGCAGCTTTGCCGTCTTGTCGAAGGCTTCGCCCAGCGCATCGTCGATCGTCGTGCCCCAGCGCTCGTATTCGCCGACGCCGCGCACTAGGACAAGCTGCGTATGACCGCCCGACACGAGCAGCATGAGATAAGGAAACGATAGCCCGTCCGTCAGCCGCGCCGTCAGCGCGTGGCCCTCGAGGTGGTTGATGGCATAGAGCGATTTGCCGGCCGCACGCGCGATCGCCTTACCCGTCATCAGGCCGACAATCAGCCCACCGATCAGCCCCGGGCCGGATGTGGCTGCGACGGCATTGATGTCGCAGAGGCGAACCTGCGCCTGGTCGAGCGCCTCCTCGATCAACCCGTCTAGCGCTTCCACATGGGCGCGTGCAGCAATCTCCGGCACGACGCCGCCAAAGGCACTGTGTTCTTCCAGTTGCGACAAAACGACGTCCGACAGGATCTCCCCCCGTCCATCGGGATGACGCGACACCACGGCAGCCGCCGTTTCATCGCAGCTTGTTTCGATGCCGAGGATGCGAAGAAGGGGCGCCATGAGCCGATCGTCGATTGCGGGGCGGAATAAAGCCGGTTACCAAGGCCTCCGGTTAACAACGGACGAAAGCGGATGCAAACAAAACCTTTCCGGATCGGCACGCGCGGCAGCCCCCTGGCCCTGGCGCAGGCGGCGGAAACGCGTGCGCGGCTGATGGCGGCGCATGATCTGCCGGAAGAGATGTTCGAGATCGTGGTGCTCTCCACCACCGGCGACCGCATCGTCGACAGGCCCCTGAGCGAGATCGGCGGCAAGGGTCTTTTCACGCTGGAACTGGAAGAGCAGCTGACCTCCGGCGAGCTCGATTTCGCCGTCCATTCTTCGAAGGACATGCCGACCGTCCTGCCCGAGGGCCTGCATATCTCTGCCTATCTGCCGCGGGAAGACATCCGTGATGCATTGATCGGCCGAACCGCCCCGAGCCTTACCGCTCTTCCCCATGGCGCAACCGTCGGCACGGCCTCGCTGCGCCGCCAGGCACTCGTCCGGCGCATCCGCCCGGATCTTCAGGTTACCGTCTTCCGCGGTTCCGTCGGCACGCGCCTGCGCAAGCTCGATGAAGGTCATGTGGATGCCACCCTTCTTGCCTTTGCCGGACTGAAGCGGCTGACACGGGAAGAGGTGGTGACGGAGCTTCTCGAGCCAGAAGATTTTCCGCCGGCACCCGCACAAGGCGCCATCTGCATCGAGAGCCGGATCGGCGACAAGCGCATCGACGCGCTCCTGGAGGTCGTCAACGACCGGCCCACCTACGACGCCGTTAGCTGCGAACGGGCCTTTCTCCTCGCGCTCGACGGGTCCTGCCGCACGCCCATCGCCGGCTACACCCGCTGCGATGGCGATCAGCTGCATTTCTCCGGGCTGATCCTCACCCCGGACGGCCAGCAGGAATACGGGGTCGAGCTCGACGGAAAGCGTTCAAACGCTGAAGTTATTGGCAGGCAAGCGGGCGAAACCGTGCGGGCCGCTGCAGGACCCGGCTTCTTCGAAACCTGGACCTGACGCCGATGCGCGTCCTGGTCACGCGCCCGGCCGACTCCTCCCGCCGCACGGCCGAACGGCTTTCGGCGGTGGGGCATCAGCCCATCGTTCTGCCACTGACGGAGCCGGAGCATCACCCTGATGACGTGCTTGAAGCGCTCCGGCAGCTGCATTCTGCGATCGTGCTGACGAGTGCGGAAGCGGTCCGTGTTCTGCACTCGCTGGGCAACGTGCTTCATCCGTATTTATCCGGACCGGTCTTTGCTGTCGGCGAGGCAACGGCTTCGGCTGCTCGCGAGCTTGGCTTCGAAGAAGTACGGGCCGCCGACGGAACGGCAATTGGCATGCTTGACCTGTTTCGCGGTGAGCTTCGGGCGCTGACTGCAAACCACCCGCTTCTCTACATTGCCGGCAATCCCCGCGCGACGACCCTGGAGGATGGGTTTGCCGACCACGCCATTCCTTTCGAGACGGTGGAAGGCTACAGAATGAAGCCGGTCGCGATCGACGAGGATATGCTTGCCGCGGCGCTGGAAGCTCCGCCACTGGACGCCGTCCTTCTCTACTCCCGCGCCACGGCAGAGCGCTTCTTCGGGCTGCCTCTCAGGCCGAAGCAAATCGAAATGCTGGCCACCGCCCGCATCCTCTGTCTCAGCAGCAACGTCGCGGAGGCCGTGCCTTCAGCATTGCAGGCGAATGTCACCGTCGCGGCCCGGCCGGATGAGTACAGCCTGCTCGCTCTCCTTTCGTCTTGAACGGCGGCCAAATTCCCGCCCGCCTCTTTCCATGACCCGCACGGGCCACTAGTTTCCCTGAATGATGTCGCAGAAACGAGGTCTCGATGGTCACGGACAAGCCGCCCCGCCGCCCCAAATCCAGCAAGTCGCCGGTGACGATAGACGCGACAGCCTCCGAAACCGAGGCGGTTGCAGAGCCGGTGCGCAGCAACGATAGCGATGACACAGATCCGGGCGCCGTCGATGGGACTGTCGACAGAGATACGTCCGAGGCTGTAGCAACACCGATCGAGTTTGCCGCATCGAAGCCAGAGGATGACGTGAAGGAGGAAATCGCCGGCTCCTCGGAGCGCAAGGCTACAACCGAAGAAGATCGCCCCCCGGAAGTGACCGACGGTCTCGCCCCTCCGCCTGCCGAAGACACCGAGCCTCGTCCTCCTGTAACGGAACAGCGGCGTCAGGGAGCTTCCGCCCCGACACTCGTCGCGGCAGGAATCTTCGGCGGCATCGTCGCGCTCGCGCTGGCAGGCAGCATGCAATACGCCGGCTATCTTCCCAACGGCGGAGCGAACAACACGGGCACGAGCTCTGAAATCGCCGCCCTTCGCCAACAGGTTGAGGCGCTCAGCCAGGAGCAAGGGCCTGATCAGGATCTTCAGGCAAGGGTCGAGGCCCTGGAAGCCGCTGAAAACGAAGGCGGTGATGACGAGGTAAACCAGCGGCTTGCAGCCATCGAGCAACAGCTCTCGGAGGTGCGCTCAGCAAGCGAGACCGCGTCGAACCAACGCGCCAGCGAGATCGACCAGTTGCAGCAGCGCCTTGATGCTTTGGAAACCCAGGTGAACCAGCCGGGCCCGGAGCAGGCGGCTGCGCGCGCGATCATCGCTGCAGCCTTGAAGGCAGCCATCGATCAGGGGGGCTCGTTTAACAGCGAGCTTCAGACCTTTGCCGCTGCCGCGCCCGATGACCCGGCCGTCTCGAACTTGCAGCCCTATGCCGAAGACGGTGTGCCGACCCAGGCGCAACTCGTGGATCGTTTCTCGGAGGTGTCCTCGCAGATCATCGACGCCGTCAATCAGCCTGGAACGGATCAGGGTATCGCCAGCCGCCTGATGTCGAGCGCCATATCCATCGTGAAGGTGCGTCGTACGGGCGAGGTCGAGGGTGACACGCCCGAGGCAATAGTCGCCCGGATCGAAAACGCCTTGAGGAGTGGCGAGCTGATGAATGCTGCCACTGCATGGGAAAGCCTGCCGGAGGAAGGCAAGGCTGTCTCGCAGGACTTCAAGCAGGCACTCGATGCGCGGATCGCCGTTAACGCCCTGATCGCCGATACGGTCTCCCGCGCCGTCAGCGAAACGGCAAGCCAGAACCAGGGAGCGACGGAATGATCCGGATCTTTGTCTTTATTCTCGTCGTTCTCGCTCTTGGCTGGGGCTTTGCCTGGCTTGCAGATCGCCCGGGGCTGATTGCCATCACGTGGCAAGACTACCTCATCGAGACGAGCCTGATGGTCGCGGCGACCGCCGTCGCTGCGGTCATAGCGGCCATCATGCTGCTGTGGTGGCTGATCCAGCTGATCTGGACCTCGCCGCATTCTGTCAGGCGTTATTTCCGCGCCCGCAAACGGGACCGAGGTTATCAGGCACTGTCGACCGGTCTTATCGCAGCCGGTGCGGGCAATGCCCTGCTGGCGCGAAAGATGAGCCTGCGTGCCCAGAGCATGCTGCGACCCGACCAGGAACCGCTGCTGCATCTTCTCGACGCGCAGGCCGCCCTCATCGAGGGGCGCCACGACGATGCCCGGGCGAAGTTCGAGCGCATGGCCGAAGATCCGGAAACGCGAGAGCTCGGCCTGCGAGGCCTTTATGTGGAGGCCCGTCGCCTCGGCGCGGACGAGGCCGCGCGCCAATATGCGGAGCGGGCCGCCGAAAATGCGCCCTATCTTCCCTGGGCCGCACAGGCAACGCTGGAATACCGCTGCCGTGCTGGCCGTTGGGATGACGCCATCCGCCTGCTCGACCAACAGCGGATCGCTAACGTCATCGACAAGAAGCAGGCAGAGCGCTGGAAAGCAGTCCTCCTGACGGCAAAGGCCGGCGAACGGCTGGAAGCCGATCCCAAGGGCGCACGTGACGACGCTCTTGCGGCGCTCAAGCACGCAAAGGATCTCGTTCCCGCCGCCATCATCGCTGCCAAGGCCTATCTGCGGGAGGACAACATCCGCCGTGCCGCTTCGGTCCTGGAAGGCGTTTGGAAGCTCGATCCGCACCCGGAAATCGCCACCACCTATGTGCGGGCGCGCAGCGGCGACAGTGCAGCCGACCGGCTGAAGCGGGCGGAGAAACTCGAGGGGATGCGACCGAACAATGTCGAGTCGCTCGTTGCCGTGGCAGAGGCCGCGCTTGATGCACGTGAACTGGAGAAGGCGCGCTCCAAGGCTGAAGCTGCAGCGCGGATGAGCCCGCGCGAGAGCATCTATCTTCTCCTGGCCGATGTCGAGGAGGCCGACACTGCCGACCAGGGCCGCATTCGCCATTGGATGGCGCAGGCGCTTCGCGCGCCGCGTGACCCGGCCTGGGTCGCCGACGGAATCGTCTCGGAGCACTGGCTGCCGGTGTCGCCGACCACAGGACGCATTGACGCCTTCGAATGGAAGGTGCCTTACGGCCAGCTAGAGGGACCGGTCGAGGAAGGTGACCTAGCCGACAGAGCCATTGCCGAGCTTCCGCCGGTCGAAGAAACGCCGGAACCAGAAGCGCCCCGGGAGGAGCCGGAGGAAGAACCGGTGCAGCCGAAGCCGACTGAAGTGACGCCTGCTCCTGCAGAAGCGCCTGCTGCACTCGCTGCGAAGAAGGACGAGCCGAAGAAGCCTTCAGGCGAAACCATCATTGTCCCAACTCCCTCTGCCAAGGCCAACGGTCTTGAGAGCAAGGAGAGCGAAGCGGAGGACGATCCTTTCCTCCACCGCCGGCCGGATGATCCGGGCGTCAAGGATCCAAACACGGCCCACGAGCCTTCCAACCGACTCCGCCTCTTCTGACAGGAACAGTGATGTTCGACCGCCTCCAAGCCTTCATCCAGAACCTTTCCGAGCGCCAACCGGAGGGCGAGTTTCCGCCTGGCGATCCGCGTGTAGCCTTTGCCGCACTGTGCTTCCAGGTGATGGAAGCCGATGGCACCGTCTCAGAGGACGAGCGGGAGATGCTGCGGGACCTGCTGCGCGACCGTTACGATCTGGCGGGGGAGAAGCTTAACTCTTTGATCGAAGCCGGTCGCGAGGCTGGCCAGGAGGCCGTTGACTACTACCGCTTTACCTCCGATCTTAATCGGCACCTGGATCCAGAGGAGAGGGTCGAACTTATGGGCGTCCTTTGGGATCTCGTACATGCCGACGGCGAGCGGAGCGAAATGGAAGATCACGTCATCTGGCGGATCGCGGATCTGATGGGAGTGTCTGATCGGGATCGGGTCCTGCAGCGCCAGGACGCTGCTGCGCGTCAATCGGGAGGAGACGCAGGAGGCGAATGAGAAGGTAACCGATGCTGATGACACCGTCCCAGGACACGAAGAAGCTCCCGGTTCTCGTCGTGCTCCACCAGGAAACATCCTCGCCCGGCCGCGTCGGTCAGATGCTGGTCGAAAAGGGCTACCCGCTCGATATCCGCCGCCCCGTTCTCGGAGATCCTCTTCCCTCCACGCTGGCGCAGCACACAGGCGCCGTGATCTTTGGCGGCCCGATGAGCGCCAACGACCCTGATCCCTTCGTCAAGGCGGAGACCGACTGGATCGCGGTGCCGCTCAAGGAAAACAAGCCGTTTCTCGGCATCTGCCTTGGTTCGCAGATGATGGTGCGCCATCTCGGCGGCACGGTCGCGGCCGACAAGGACGGTATGACCGAGATCGGCTGGTACCCCCTGCGGGCTACGGCGCATGGCCGGCTGCTGATGCCGCACTGGCCGAAGATGGTCTATCACTTCCATCGTGAAGGCTTCAGCCTGCCGCGCGGCGCCCAGCTGCTGGCGGAAGGTGACGTCTATCCCAACCAGGCGTTCCGCTACGGCGACAACGCCTGGGGCGTGCAGTTTCATGCGGAACTGACACGGGCAATGATGCAGCGCTGGGTCGTCCGAGGCGAAGGCCGCTTCATCATGCCGAACGCCCAGAAGGGCAGCGAGCACCTGGAAGGCCGCATGATCTTCGACGCGCCACTCAAGCAGTGGCTGTCAGACTTCCTGTCTCTCGTGTTTGAGCGCCATGCCGCAGAAGGGCAGCAAGCTCCGGAAAGGCCGATGCGCAGAAGCGCCTGAGACAGGTCAGCGCTGGGGCGCTTCCAGACTGTCGATCTTGCGCAGCTGCGGGAAACCCATCGCCCAGATTGCCGCCACCGCCAGCGTACCGGCGCCGCCGATTACCACCGCCGGCACTGCGCCGAAGATCGACGCCATTGTGCCGGCGCGGAACTCGCCGAGCTCGTTCGACGCGCCGACGAAGACCATGTTGACGGCATTGACGCGCCCTCTCACCTCGTCCGGCGTCCAAAGCACGATCAGGGTTTCGCGCACATAGACCGACATCATGTCCGATGCGCCCATCAGCATCAGGGCCCCAATGGAAAGCCAGGTCGTTTCCGAAAGGCCGAAGATGACGGTGCCAGCACCGAACAAGGCGACGCCAACGAACATGGCGACACCTGCCCTGTGCCGGATCGGATAAAAGGCAAGCCACAGCGCCACGGCCACCGCTCCGATGCCCGGGGCAGCGCGCAAGAGGCCGAGACCCCAGGGGCCGAGCACCAGGACGTCGCGCGCAAAGATCGGCATCAGCGCGACTGCACCACCCAGCAAGACTGCGAACAGGTCGAGCGAGATCGCCCCGAGCACCACCTTCTCCTGCCCAATGAAGCGGAAGCCCGCGAGGATCTCGCTCCAGCTGACGGTTCGCGATCCCGTCCGCTGCGCGGGCTTCGGGATCAGCATGACAAGAATGCCCGCGGCCACCAACATTGCAAAAGCGGCAGAATAGGCGGCGACGGCGCTGACACCGTAAAGCAGGCCGCCGGCGACCGGTCCGACGATCGAAGCCGTCTGCCAAGAAGACGAGTTCCACGCGATGGCGTTGGCCAGATCGCCCTCCGGAACGAGGTTGGGAGCAAGCGATTGGACTGCCGGCCCCATGAAGGCGCGCTCGATACCAAAGACCGTCAGGATCGCAAAAACAAGCCAGGGCATGAACATGTCTGCGATCGTCAGAGCCAGCAGGGCACTGGCGCAGACGGCACCAACGGCCTGGCAGATGGCAACGATTGCGCGCCGATTGTAGTGATCTGCCACTGAGCCCGTCACGAGGATCAGCAGCAGCGACGGCAGGAACTGGAAAAGGCCGATCAGGCCGAGGTAAAGCGCACTGCCCGTCTCGTCATACATCTGCCAGCCGACCGAAACACTGATGATCTGAATGGCAAAAGCGGCGAGGAAGCGGGAGGTGAAGAAACGGGCGTAGGAGACGTGCCGGAAGGCAGCGAACCGATCGCCAGCAGTAGGGATGGACATCGACGAGGGACTTTCAGGACGCCAAACTGGACCCGAGGCACCCGTTAAACATGATTCGGATCCGGTGCAGGCACGGCACTTGCTCGTTGATCCCCCAATGTCTACATGTCTGTCAACTAGAAATGGAGACCTGAATGCTCGCGCTGTTCCAGACGATTGACCTTGCCCTGAGCCTTTATACTTGGGTGCTGATCGGAAGCGCCATCTTCTCGTGGCTCTACGCCTTCAACGTCATCAATTCGAGCAACCAGTTCGTCAACGCGATCGGCAGTTTCCTCTACAACGTGACCGAACCGGTCCTGCGGCCGATCCGCCGCATCATGCCCGATCTCGGCGGCATCGACATCTCGCCGGTAATCGTCCTGCTGATCATCTTCTTCCTGCGCTCGCTGCTCTGGACGAGTATCTATCCGATCTTCGCATGAGCCCCGGCTATAGCCGACAAGCGGATCACTTCCGCCTTTCGGTGAGGTTGACGCCGTCTGCCGGCCGCGAGGCAGTGGACGGGATCGAGACGGCCGATAATGGCGAGAGCTATCTGAGAGCGCGGGTAACGGCGGTGCCTGAGGACGGCAAGGCGAACAAGGCGCTGATTGCACTTCTGGCAAAGCACCTGCGGATGCCGAAGAGCGCGATAATAATCATGTCCGGCGAGACCGCCAGAAAGAAAATCCTCCGGCTCGATGGCGAACCGGAGGACGTCTGTGCAAAGCTTGAGGCGCTTGCTCGGCGTTGACTACTTGTCGGCCTTGTAGCGCTCGATCGCCTCGACGATCAGCTTCTTGGCCGTGCCGACATCCTGCCAGCCGCCGATCTTGACCCACTTGCCGGGCTCCAGATCCTTGTAGTGCTCGAAGAAGTGCTCGATCTGCTTGAGCGTGATCTCGGGCAGGTCGCTGTAATTCTCGATCTTGTCATATCGACGGGTGAGCTTCGGCACCGGCACGGCGATGATCTTCTCGTCCTTGCCGCCATCGTCTTCCATCACCATCACGCCGATCGGACGGACATTGATGACGCAGCCCGGCACCAGCGGACGAGTGTTGCAGATGAGGACATCAATCGGGTCGCCGTCTTCCGAGAGCGTGTGCGGCACGAAGCCGTAGTTCCCGGGATAGGTCATCGGCGTGTAAAGGAAGCGGTCGACGATCAGCGCGCCGGCCTCCTTGTCCATCTCGTACTTGATCGGATGGCCGCCGACCGGGACCTCAACGATCACGTTGACGTCTTCGGGCGGATTCTTCCCAATGGAAATTGCATCGATGCGCATTCTTGTCCCCGGATGAGGTTTGACGATGGCCGCTTCGATACTGTTAAAAGCCCCCATAGGCAACACGCCTTTCGTCTGCGGACGGCAGAGAGGCCCCTGGCGCCGACGATATTCTAGCGCGGCCAGACGAACCCGATCTTCTGCAATGCAGTCCCCCCGAAGTCTTCCATGCCTTCGACCATGTCGAGCCCGCCGTGGCGGCGGAAGAAGCGGGAGGCGTGCTCGCTGTCCTCGAGGCACCAGACGACGAGACCGCTGCATCCGAGAGATTTCAGAAGCCGCCGGCTCTCGCCGAACAGACGCCGGCCAAGTCCGATCCCCTGGAATTCGGGGCGCAGGTAGATCTCGTAGACCTCCCCGTCATAGGGCAGCGCCTTGGCGCGGTTGAGGCCGATGGTCGCGTAACCTGCAATACTGCCCGCAACGTCGAGCACCAGCAGCGTCGCGGGCCCCCGTGTTGCCTTGCGCCACCAGGCCTCGCCACGGCGCTCGATCATCTGCCTCAGGGGACGGTGCGGAATGAGGCCGGCATAGGTCTGCATCCACGACAGGCGATGGGCCTCCGAGATTGCACGAGCATCCTGCGGCTCTGCTGGCCGAACATCGATCGACAACGTCTTCATAACGTTACTCTGGACCCGTGTATCGGGCTGGACGAGAACATGATATTTCATCAGAACACCTTTCCCCAGCTCAGGTTCTGGCGTTCCGAGGTGTACGTTAACGTCATTTTAACCCGTCCCACAACCCTGCTCCGGCTAAAGACAAAAGAAAAACCCGGCACGATGGCCGGGTCCTTTTGGTGCAGCCTGACTAAGGTCAGCCGGCCATCTTCGCCTTTTCGAAGCGCTTGCGCTCGTTCGGGTCGAGGTAAAGCTTGCGCAGTCGGATCGACTTCGGCGTCACCTCCACCAGCTCGTCGTCCTGGATCCAAGACAGCGCCCGCTCCAGCGTGAACTTGATCGGCGGCGTGAGCTTTACGGCCTCGTCCTTGCCGGCGGCGCGGATGTTGGTGAGCTTCTTGCCCTTCAGCACGTTCACGTCGAGATCGTTGTCTCGGCTGTGGATGCCGATGATCATGCCTTCATAGACCTTCTCGCCCGCGTCGATGATCATTGGACCGCGGTCTTCGAGGTTGAAGAGGGCATAGGCAACGGCTTCGCCAGACTCGTTGGACAAGAGCACGCCGTTGACGCGGCCGCCGATCTCACCCTTGTAGGGCTGGTATTCGTGGAACAGGCGGTTCATCACCGCCGTGCCGCGCGTATCGGTCAGCAGTTCCGACTGATAGCCGATCAGGCCGCGGGTCGGCGCATAGAAGCGCAGGCGAACGCGGTTGCCGCCCGACGGGCGCAGCTCGACCATTTCGGCCTTGCGCTCGGACATCTTCTGCACGACGACGCCGGAATGCTCCTCGTCGACGTCGATCACGACTTCCTCGACGGGCTCCATCATCTGGCCCGTTTCCTCGTCCTTGTGCATGACGACGCGCGGGCGCGAGACAGCGAGTTCGAAACCTTCGCGGCGCATGTTCTCAATCAGAACGGCGAGCTGCAATTCACCGCGACCGGAGACGAAGAAGCTGTCCTTGTCGGCAGCCTCTTCGATCTTCAGCGCAACGTTGCCTTCGGCTTCCTTGAACAGTCGGTCACGGATAACGCGACTCGTCACCTTGTCGCCTTCCGTGCCGGCAAGCGGGCTGTCGTTGACGATGAACGACATGGTGACCGTCGGCGGGTCGATCGGCTGCGCAGCCATGGGTTCGGTAACGGAGGGATCACAGAACGTGTCGGCAACAGTACCCTTCGAAAGACCGGCGATGGCAACTATGTCGCCGGCATGCGCTTCTTCGATCGGCTGACGCTCGATGCCGCGGAAGGCGAGGATCTTGGAGATACGCCCGTTCTCGATCAGCTTTCCGTCTTGTCCGATGACCTTCACCGCCTGGTTCGGCTTGATCGAACCGGAGGCGATGCGGCCGGTGATGATGCGGCCGAGGAAGTTGTTGGCTTCCAGAATGGTCCCGATCATGCGGAACGGGCCCTCTTCGACGGTAGGCTCGGGGACATGCTTGAGGACGAGGTCGAGCAGCGGCGCCATGCCTTCGTCCTGCGGGCCTTCCGGATTGACGTTCATCCAGCCATTGCGGCCCGAGCCGTAGAGGATCGGGAAGTCAAGCTGCTCGTCGGTCGCGTCGAGGTTGGCAAAGAGGTCGAACACCTCGTTGAGAACTTCCTCGTGGCGGCCGTCCGGACGGTCGATCTTGTTGATTGCGACGATCGGCTTCAGGCCTACCTTGAGCGCCTTTCCCACCACGAACTTGGTCTGCGGCATCGGGCCTTCGGATGCGTCCACGAGAACAATTGCACCGTCCACCATCGACAGAATGCGCTCGACTTCGCCACCGAAGTCGGCGTGGCCGGGCGTGTCGACGATGTTGATGCGGTGACCCTTCCACTCGATGGAGGTCGCCTTGGCAAGGATCGTGATGCCGCGCTCTTTTTCGATGTCGTTGGAATCCATCACGCGTTCCATGACGCGCTGGTTTTCGCGGAAGGTGCCCGACTGTTTCAGAAGCTCGTCGACAAGGGTCGTTTTCCCATGGTCAACGTGCGCGATGATCGCGATGTTGCGAAGTTTCATATTTTGGATCTCTGGTTCGGGGCGCAATACGGGAGGAGGCGCCAATCTACTGTTGGCGCGCTCATACCCTGTTTTTCGCATTTGCGAAAGGGGGCGCGGGAAAGCTTGCCGAATGGCAGCTATGCGCTCGCCATCACGCGTCACTGCCGGAAAGTTCTTCCACCATCGCGAGACCCTTCTTCTTCAGCATGGCTTCCGGATCGGGCAGCTTTCCGCGGAAGGCCTTATAGGCGTCCTCCGGATCGATGGAGCCGCCGACGGAGTAGATGTTGTTCTTCAGCTTGCGCGCCATCACCGGATCGAAGGGGCTGCCCGTTTCCTCGAAGGCGGCGAACGCATCGGCGTCGAGAACCTCGGACCACATGTAGGAATAATAGCCGGCCGAATAGCCGTCGCCGGAGAAGACATGCTGGAAATGCGGGATCGCATGGCGCATCACGATGGACTGCGGCATGCGGATCTCGCTCAGCACCTGCGCCTGCACCTTCATGGGCTCCTCCACTGCTCCACGGGTGTGGAAGGCCATGTCGACCATCGCGGAAGAGGTGAACTCCACCGTGGCAAAGCCGGCGTTGAAGCTTCGCGCCGCCAGAACCTTGTCCAGCAGGGCCTTCGGCATCGGCTTGCCGGTCTCGTAGTGGACCGCGTATTTCTCGAGGATCTCCGGCACCGTCAGCCAGTGCTCGTAGAGCTGCGAGGGCAGTTCGACAAAGTCGCGGGCGACACCTGTGCCGGATACGGACGGATAGGTGACGTTAGACAGCATGCCATGGAGAGCGTGCCCGAACTCATGGAAGAGCGTACGCGCGTCGTCGAGCGACAACAGCGCCGGCTTGCCTGCGGCGGGCTTCGCAAAGTTGCAGACATTGTAGATGATCGGGATCTCGCCTTGCCGGCCGTTCTTCAGCGGCAGCTTGTGCTGCGACTGGAACGAGCTCATCCAGGCGCCGGAGCGCTTGGAGGAGCGGGCGAAGTAGTCGCCGAGGAAAAGCGCCTTGAGGTTGTTGCCCTCGTCGCGGATCTCGAAGACCCGTACGTCCGGATGATAGACCGGCACGTCCCTTACTTCGATGGCCTGGACGCCGAAGAGCCTACCTGCCACGTCGAAGCAGGCTTCGATGATCTTTTCCAGCTGCAGGTAGGGCTTCAGCTCGGATTCGGAAAAGTTGAAGGTGCGGTGCCGCAGCTTCTCGGCGTAGAAGCGCCAGTCCCAGGGCATCACTTCGTGGTTGCCGCCCTCCTCCGCGATAAGTCCGGCCAGGCTCGCCTCCTCTTCCAGCGCCCTCTGCCGTGCCTTCTCCCAGACCGTCATCAGCAGTTGGTTCACCGCCTCCGGCGTCTTTGCCATCGTGTTGTCGAGCTTGAAGGCGGCAAAGCTGTCATAGCCGAGCAACTGGGCTCGCTCGGCGCGCAGTGCCAGCGTTTCCTTCACGATCGCAAGATTGTCCGTCGTGCCGCCGTTCGCGCCACGTGCGGTCCAGGCGGTGAACGCCTGCTCGCGCAGGTCCCGGCGCTCGGAAAAGGTCAGGAAAGGCTCGATGATCGAGCGCGACAGCGTCACGACATAGCCGTCCTCGTGCCCGCGATCCCGTGCGGCCGAGGCCATTGCATCCCGCAGGAAGGAAGGAAGGCCGGCAAGATCAGCCGCCTCCGAGAGAGGAAGTTCCCAGTTCTTCTCGTCGGCGAGCACGTTCTGCCCGAACTGCGCACCAAGGCCTGCGAGCTTCTCGTTGATTGCGGCAAGCCGTTCCTGTTCCGGCTTCGCCAGCTTGGCGCCGGTGCGCACGAAACCCTTCCAGTGGCGCTCGAGAACCCGCTTCTCCTCGACCGAAAGGCCGAGCTTGTCACGCTTCTCCCAGAGATCATCGACCCGCTTGAACAGCGCCTCGTTCATCGCAATCTTCGAATAGTGCCGCGACATCTTTGGCGCGATGTCCCGCTCCAGTGCCTGGATCACTTCGTTGGTATGCGCTCCCGCCTTGTTCCAGAACAGCGCCGAGATCCGCGACAGCTCGTCGCCCGCAATCTCCAGCGCAACGATCGTGTTTTCCATCGTTGGCTCACGCGGGTCGCAGGCGATGTCGTTGATTTCCGCGTCGTGCTTGGCCATCGCCGCGTCGAAGGCGCCGGCAAAATCCTCGTCCCTCACGAGGTCGAAGCGCGGCAGACCCGCATGCCCGGTCCAATCGATCAGGGCAGGGTTGATGTGAAGCTGCGGCATGCAAGGATCCTTCGTGATGATGGGCGCCGGGACGCGCTCCGAATTGGCGGTCATCTTTATCTGGGAAGTTAGCCGATCCGTGCAACCAGCCAAGCCGAAATCGGCGCATCCTCGACACGGGCCTCGGCTGCACATCTTGCCTGACGCTCGAAAGGGAGTATCTCTCCCTCAACCGTTCGCCTGCAGCACCGCTTGCACCCGGACTAGACGAAGCTCCTCAGGCAAGCTTGCCTTCGCCGCCCTGGCAGATGATGAAAGCCGACAACCTCCTTCCGACACCGATGATGACCGCGCGCCGGACCTCGCTGCTTGGCGCACTCCTGACGGCGCTTGGTCCCGTTTCCATGGCGATCTACACCCCGGCCATGCCGGAGCTCGTGCAAGCCTTCTCGACCACCGAGAGCGCAATCAAGATGTCGCTTTCGCTCTACTTCGCCGGCTTTGCCGTTGCGCAGCTTCTCGCTGGGCCGGCCTCTGACGCGTTCGGGCGCAAGGCTTCCACCATCGGCTTCCTGCTGATCTACCTCCTCGGCTCGGTCATCGCCGCCATGGCACCGAGCATCGAGCTGATCCTGGCCGGCCGCCTCATCCAGGGCATCGGCGCCTCGGTCGGCATCACGGTCGCGCGTGCGGTGGTTCGAGACCAGTTCGTCGGCAAGGAGGCCGCGAGCATCATGAACCTGATCGCCATCATGCTGACGGTGGCGCCGGCGCTCGGGCCGACGCTCGGCGGCCTTTCGCTTGCCGCCTTCGGCTGGAAGTCGGTCTTCCTGCTGATGCTCGGCTTCGGCGTGATCTCCATCGGCAGCGTCGCCCTGTTCCTCAGCGAGACGACGACGCCGGATCGCACACGCCTTCGCCCGGCCAGGCTGGTCAGCGGCTACGCGGAAGTCCTGTCCAATCCCCGCTTCGCTCTCGCCTCGCTTGTCATCGGCGGCTCGATCGGAGCGCTGTATGCACAGTCCACCATGCTGCCCTTCGTTCTGATCGGCGAGGTGGGCCTGACGCCGACGCAGTTCGGACTTGGCATGCTGGTCCAGACCGGCTCCTACCTCGCGGGCTCGCTCGTGCTGCGCAGGGTTTCGCATTGGATCTCGGGCCACCGCGCCGTCGTCATCGGCCTCTGCTTTTCGGCAACGGGCGGCGTCGTCATGGCACTGTCGGTCGCGCTCCTGCCGGCGAGCTTTCTTTCGATCATGCTCCCCGTCGGCATCTGCACCTTCGGCATCGCCTTCGTCAGCCCGCACATCATCACGGTCGGCATGGCGCCGTTCCCGCATATCGCCGGCTCCGCCTCGGCGATGATGGGGTTTATCCAGATGGGTTGCGGCTTTCTCGGCGGCCTCGCTGCAGCCCTCATCGGGGCGCCACTGCTGTCCTTTGGCACGGTGATCCCCTTCATGGAGTTCATGGCCGTCGGCAGCTACCTCGCTTACTTGGCGCTCGAACGGCGGGCATGAAAAACCCGCCCTCGCGGCAACGAGAGCGGGTTCAAAATTCTACGAGCCTGGATCAGCCCTTCAGGTTGCGCTTGCCGAGTGTGCGCAGGCGCAGCGCGTTCAGCTTGATGAAGCCTGCCGCATCCTTCTGGTCATAGGCGCCCTGATCGTCCTCAAAGGTGACCAGCTGGTCGGAATAAAGCGACTTCTCCGAGTCACGGCCGATGACCATGACATTTCCCTTGTAGAGCTTCAGCGTCACTTCGCCCTCGACATGCTCCTGGCTCTTGTCGATGAGAGCCTGCAGCATCTCGCGCTCCGGCGAGAACCAGAAGCCGTAGTAGATCAGCTCCGCATAACGCGGCATCAGCTCGTCCTTGAGGTGCGCGGCACCGCGGTCAAGCGTGATCGACTCGATCGCGCGGTGAGCTGCGAGCAGTATCGTGCCGCCGGGCGTCTCGTAGACGCCGCGGCTCTTCATGCCGACGAAGCGGTTTTCGACGAGGTCCAGACGGCCGATGCCGTTGTCGCGGCCATAGTCGTTGAGCTTGGCGAGCAGCGTCGCAGGTGACAGGCGCTCGCCATTGATCGAGACGGCATCACCCTTTTCAAAGCCGATCTTGATGACGGTCGCCTTGTCAGGGGCCGCTTCCGGTGAGAGCGTGCGCATGTGCACGTATTCCGGCGCTTCCTGGGCCGGATCTTCCAGAACCTTACCCTCGGAAGAAGAGTGAAGCAGGTTGGCGTCGACGGAGAACGGCGCTTCGCCCTTCTTGTCTTTGGCAACCGGGATCTGGTGCTGTTCGGCGAAGTTCAGGAGGTCCGTGCGGCTCTTGAACGCCCAGTCGCGCCAGGGCGCGATGATCTTGATGTCAGGGTTCAGCGCGTAGGCCGAAAGCTCGAAGCGAACCTGATCGTTGCCCTTGCCGGTCGCGCCGTGCGCGATGGCATCGGCGCCGGTCTTCTTGGCGATCTCGATCAGGTGCTTGGAGATCAGCGGACGGGCAATCGAGGTGCCGAGCAGGTAGACCCCTTCATAGACGGCATTGGCGCGGAACATCGGGAAGACGAAGTCCCGCACGAACTCCTCGCGTACGTCCTCGATGAAGATCTCCTTGATCCCCAGCATCTCGGCCTTGCGGCGCGCCGGCTCGAGCTCTTCGCCCTGGCCGAGGTCTGCGGTGAAGGTCACCACTTCGGCGCCGAGCTCCGTCTGCAGCCACTTGAGGATGATGGAGGTATCGAGACCGCCGGAATAGGCGAGGACGACTTTCTTCACGTCTTTGGGGAGTGCCATATGTCTTTGGTCCGTTCGGGATTCTGGCGCTTGCGCCAAGAGGGCTTGGGATGGGCGGCACTTTTAGCCAGTTTGCCCTGTCGTGCAAGATGTGACGCCCGATGTGGCACGCTTGTCATGTTGACGGGTTCTGATGCTGCACCAGATTCGCCGGCTGGCGAAGACGAGCAAAGCAGAGCGCCCATGGCCGACATTCATCCCGCCTTCAAGGAGGGCAATGTTGCCGTCGTCACCGGCGCCGCCTCCGGTATCGGCCTCGCCGCCGCGAAGCGTTTCGCCGAACTGGGCATGTGCGTGGTGCTGGCCGACCTGGAAGGCGATGCGTTGGTGAACGCCTGCCGCGAGGTCGCAGCCATTGCCGAAGGGGGCGAGGCGGACGTCACCCCGATCGGCACCGACGTCTGGCAGCCGGGCGAGCTGGTGTCCCTGGAGCGGGTGGTGGCATCCCGACCACGCGCAAGCCTCGAAGGATTTCATCGCGAAACGAAGCTAGCGGCAGCGCCGATTGGCAGCGGCGGGAAAGCGGGATAAGGAAGGGCTTCAACAGACCGTTTTTCCGAGCGCCCCATGGACTTCCTGCCGAGCCTCCCGACGCTACTCGCCTTCACGGCGGCCAGCCTGCTGTTGGCGGTCACGCCCGGTCCCGACATGACCCTGTCGATCAGCCGCGCGCTGGCGCAGGGCCGCGGGCCAGCGCTTTTCGTCGTGGTCGGAACCTCGACGGGCATCCTAATCCATACTCTTCTGGTTGCCTTCGGCATCTCGGCGCTGATCACGGCCTCGCCAACCGCCTTCTTCATCCTGAAGACAGGCGGCGCCGGCTATCTCCTCTGGCTGGCCATCCAGGCGGTGCGATCCGGATCCAATCTGTCGGTGGAGCGGGTGGACGGACAAAAGGCATCGGCACTCGCCAACATCTCCACCGGGCTGGGGGTGAACCTGCTCAATCCCAAGGTCATCATCTTCTTCATGACCTTCCTGCCGCAGTTCGTCACCGCAAGCGATCCCGACGTCACGCAGAAGCTGATTTTTCTTGGCGTCTTCTTCAT
This sequence comes from Pseudorhizobium tarimense, assembly GCF_022968135.1. Lineage (GTDB taxonomy): Bacteria > Pseudomonadota > Alphaproteobacteria > Rhizobiales > Rhizobiaceae > Neorhizobium > Neorhizobium tarimense. The sequence continues at coordinate 15,705 of NZ_JALJRA010000012.1, read as the reverse complement.
CCTCGTCGGCTCGCCGGTCAACGTCGTCGTCATCCTGCTAGCGGACAAGCTGGCGGCCTGGCTGCAGGCGAACCCGAAGGTTCTGCGCGGCATAGACTACGCCTTTGCCGGCGTCTTCTCCGTCTTCGCCTTCAAGATCTTCATGACCCAGGCACGCTGACCCTCAGGCGAGGTCCAGCCCCATCTGCCAGAAGTCAGCCTCGAGCCGCGTCGCATCGCGGAATACAACAGAGAGACGGTCGAATCGGGTTTGGTCTACCTGCGAGAGCCGCCGGTTGAGCCACTCCAGTTCCGATCTCACGAGCTCTTGGTACTCGTCACCGGCATACATCTCGATCCAGTCCTGGTAGGGGTTGCCTGTCGTATTCGTGAACGGCTGACGCTCGATCCAGCTGGCGATCTCGCCATAGCCGATGATGCAGGGCGCCAAAGCCACATGCAAGTCGAGAAGATCGCCGCTCATGCCGGCGTCGAGGACGTAGCGCGTATAGGCGAGCGTCGCCCGCGATTCCTCCAGCCCCGCCAGCTCGGTCTCGCTGATGCCCCAGTCGGCGCAATAGCGCACATGCAGCCCCATCTCGACGTCGACGATCGCCTTCAGCGCCTCCAGCCCCTGGCGGATTTCGCAAAGGTCGCGGCTCTTGTAGACGGCGAGCCCCCAGGCGCGGGCAAACTGGATGAGGAACAGATAGTCCTGCTTGAGGTAGTGCCGGAACGCCGTTTGCGGCAGAGTCCCTTCCGCAAGCTCACGCACGAAGCTGTGCTCGCAGTAACGCTGCCAGTCCCCGGCACTGCGATGCTTCAAAAGCTCGAACGGTGTCGTCATGTCTTCTCCAGAAAAAGGCACGCGATGCCTCAGGCACTCAGCCGATCAGAAGCGCGTCATCGTCCAGCGTCTCGCCGCGCATCTTCCGGAACATCGCGATGAGATCCTCGACCTGAAGATCCTTGCGGTTGTCGCCGCTCACATCGAGCACGATCTCGCCGCCATGCAGCATGATCGTGCGATGGCCGAAATCGAGCGCCTGGCGCATGGAGTGGGTCACCATCAGCGTCGTCAGCTTCCGCTCGGAAACGACGCGCTGAGTGAGCTTCATGATGAATTCCGCCATGCCGGGATCGAGTGCCGCCGTGTGCTCGTCGAGCAGCAGCACCTCCGACCCCGCCAGCGTCGCCATCACCAGCGAAACCGCCTGCCGCTGTCCACCGGAGAGCAGGTCCATGCGGTCCTTCATCCGGTTCTCGAGGCCAAGGTTGAGTTCTGCAATGCGGTCGCGAAACAGCGCGCGCCGCTGCAGCCCGAGTGCGGCTGCAAGCCCGCGCCTTTCGCCGCGCCTCGCCGCCAGCGCCAGGTTCTCTTCGATCGATAGTGCTCCACAGCTTCCGGTCAGCGGATCCTGGAAGACGCGCGCCACGAGGCCCGCTCGCGCCGCCGTCGGCTTGCGGGTCACGTCAGCCGTCCCGATCGTCACCTGCCCTTCCGTCGGCAACACGTCGCCTGCCAGAACGCCAAGGAGTGTCGATTTGCCGGCTCCATTGGAGCCGATCACGGTAACGAAGGAGCCCTCTTCGATCGTGAGTTCGACGCCCTTGAGCGCCTCCTTCTGAAGCGGCGTTCCTCTGCCAAAGGTGACGTGGATGTTCTTCAGATTGATCAAGACGTCGCTCCTCCACGGCGCAGGCGCGGCAGGACGAGCGCCACCGCAACCAGGACCGCCGTCACGAGGTTGAGGTCCGAAGCCTTCAGTCCCAACACGTCCGTCGACAAAGCGACCTGGATCGCAACGCGATAAAGAATGGAGCCGACGACGCAGCCGATCAGCGCCAGCAGGATGCCGCGCGCGCCGAACAGCGTCTCGCCAATGATAACGGCCGCAAGGCCGACCACAATCGTGCCGACGCCCGAAGTCACGTCGGCAAAACCGTTCGTCTGCGCGAACAGCGCGCCGCCAAGCGCCACCAGCGCGTTCGACAGCGCCAGTCCCAGATAGATCTGCCAGCGCGTGTCGACCCCCTGCGCCCGCGCCATGCGCGGATTGGCGCCCGTGGCGCGCATGGCGAGGCCCGCATCGCTCTCCAGGAACCGCCAGACGAAGACGACCGCGAGGATCACGAGCACGCCGACGAAGAGCGGGCGGACATAGACTTCCCGCAGGCCCAAGCCGAAAAAGGGGCTCAGCATCGTGTCGGCGTTTATCAGCGCGACGTTCGGCTTGCCCATCACCCTGAGGTTCACCGAAAACAGCGCGATCATCGTCAGGATGGACGCGAGCAGGTTGAGTATCCGGAACCGCACATTGAGAAAGGCGGTCACGAGGCCCGCCCCGCCGCCCGCCAGCATGGCGACCGCCGCTGCCAGCCAGGCATTGACGCCACTGGTAATCAGGACGGCCGTGACCGCTGCGCCGAGCGGGAACGAGCCGTCCACCGTCAGGTCGGGGAAGTCGAGCACGCGGAAGGCGAGAAAGACGCCGACGGCGACGAACGCAAAAACGAGACCGAGCTCGACCGCGCCCCAGAAGGCGATTTGACTGAGCACCTTTGCTCTCCCCTCTGACCGCCGCAAAGGGCGGCTGGCCTTCATAGCTCGGCGCCCGCTACGTCAGGCATCCAGCTGCTTAGGTTCTGTTACTCGACGACGCGGGTCGCCCGCGACAGCACCGATTCCGGGAAAGTCACGCCCATCTTCTCGGCTGCCGACTTGTTGATCAAGAGGTCGGTGCCGGTGGCGACGGAAACGGGGATGTCGCCCGGTGCCTCACCCTTCAGCACCCGCACCACGACCTCGCCCGTCTGGTTGCCGACGTCGAAATAGTTGAAGCCGAGTGCGGCCACCGCGCCGCGCGCAACCGAATCCGTGTCCCCGGCGTAAAGCGGCAGCTTGGCTTCCTCTGCCACGCCCACAGCCGCCTCGAAGGCAGACACGATGGTGTTGTCGGTGGGGATGTAGATGACATCGGCGCGTCCGACGAGCGCGCGGGCGGCACCCTGGACCTCGGCGGACTTCGTCGCAACCGACTCGATGACCTCCAGGCCCGCTTTCGCGGCTTCTTCCTTGAGAGCGGCGAGCGTCGACACCGAATTGGCTTCCGCCGTGTTGTAGATGAAGCCGATGGACTTTGCCTCCGGCGTGATCTCCTTGATCAGCGCCACATGGTCGGCAACCGGCGACATGTCGGAAATGCCCGTGACGTTTCCGCCCGGCGCCTTCATGTCCTTGACCAGCTGCCCGCCAACGGGATCGGAGACGGCCGTGAAGACCACAGGAATGTCGCGCGTCGCAGAAACGACCGCCTGCGCAGAGGGCGTGGAGATGGGCACGATCACTGTCGGCTCCTCGCCGACGAACTGGCGCGCGATCTGCGCCGCCGTGCCGGGATTGCCTTGAGCGGATTCGTACAGGAAGGTTAGGTTTTCTCCTTCCTTGTATCCGGCTTCGGCAAGCTTTTCCTTGATGCCGTCACGGACGGCGTCGAGCGCAGGATGCTCGACGATCGCCGTCACCGCAACCGTTGCCTCCTGGGCCTTTGCCGGCTGCAGCATGATGGTCGCCGCCGCAAGAGCGAGAATGAAAGCGCGCATGATCTCCTCCAGATGATGGTGTCTCACGCGCTTCTTATGGACCCGGACGAAAGAGATCAACAGAATCTCTGTATCCGCCGCCGATCAGTCGTCCTCGCCGTGGCCCGCGATCATCATCGCCTCGAAGGCGAGCCGCTCGGTCTTGCGCATCCGTTCCGACTCCGACTTCAGCTGTCCGCAGGCCGCCAGAATGTCGCGGCCGCGCGGCGTACGGATCGGCGAGGCGTAGCCTGACTGGTTGATGAAGTCGGCGAACTTCTCGATCGTCGCCCAGTCGGAGCACTGGTAGTTGGTGCCGGGCCACGGGTTGAACGGGATCAGGTTGATCTTTGCCGGCACGCCCTTCAGGACCTTCACTAGCTCCTTGGCGTCCTCTAGGCTGTCGTTGACGTCCTTCAGCATCACGTATTCGAAGGTGATACGGCGCGCATTCGAAAGGCCTGGATAGGCACGGCAGGCCTCGATCAGCTCCTTCAGCGGGTACTTCTTGTTGATCGGCACCAGCATGTCGCGCAGCTCGTCGCGCACCGCATGCAGCGAGATCGCCAGCATCACGCCGATCTCCTCGCCGGTGCGGTAGATTTCCGGCACGACGCCGGAGGTAGAGAGGGTCACGCGGCGCTTCGAGAGCGAAAGCCCATCCCCGTCCGTCGCGATCAACAGCGCCGTCTTCACCGCTTCGAAATTATAGAGCGGCTCGCCCATCCCCATCATCACGATGTTGGTGACCTTGCGGTCGCTCGAGGGGATCATCGCCCCCTGCGGCACGTCCCGGTCTGGGAAGTCGCCGAGCCTGTCGCGCGCCAAAAGCAGCTGCGCCAGAATCTCCTCCGCTGTCAGATTGCGCACAAGACGCTGGGTCCCTGTGTGGCAGAAGGAACAGGTGAGCGAACAGCCGACCTGGCTGGAAATACAAAGGGTGCCGCGGCCTTCTTCGGGAATGTAAACCGTCTCCACCTCGACCGGCCGACCGGCGCCACGCGGCGGAAAGCGCAGCAGCCACTTGCGGGTGCCGTCACTGGAGATCTGCTCCTCCACCACCTCGGGACGGGCAATGGTGAAATGCTCCTTGAGCATCTGCCGCATGTCCTTGGCGACATTCGTCATCGCGTCGAAGTCGGAGACGCCGCGGATGTAGAGCCAGTGCCACAGCTGGCTGACCCGCATGCGGACCTGCTTTTCCGGCACGCCTTTTTCCTTCAGCGCCTCGGCCATCTGCTCGCGCGTCAGCCCGATCAGCGACGGCTTGACGCCGAGAGGTTCGGGTCGCGCGACGAGCGGCGCCTTGACCGCAGGATCGAGAACGGCTTCAGAAACGGGCATCACCTTGTCCTGTTCGAACGCATGCGCCCGCCGCGGCGGAGGGCTGGTCGGGGCATGTTTTGCTTGAAGTTTGTCATGCCGGCGCTCAAGGCCGGCCGATCTTTGGCGCCGCACATAGCATCAAATCGGCGCTGCGTCACTACTCGTCAAGACGCAGGAAAGGCCGGTCGCAAGACCGGCCTTTCGAAATTCGGCTGAGGCGTGCCTACTTGCAGGACTCGATCTGCTTCAGCGCAGCCGAGATGCCGGACAGCGAATAGGCGTAGGAGGTGCTCGTACCGCGACCGGAGGTCGCTTTGACGGTCATTTCCGAGCCGCCCTTCATGGCAGCGACCAGTGCCGGCTCTTCTGCAGCATTCTCAACCCAGGCGGCCTTGTCCTTGGTGAACATCACGAAGGTCTTGCCGTCGATTGTGACGTTGACCTTGGAGTTCGACTGCAGCGGGTAGCCCATCATTGCCTGCGGTTCGTAGGAGATGTTCTGTCCCGGGCGCTGCGACACGATGAAGAAGATATCGCCATGGTCGACGTTCGCCGGCTCCTTGGCCGTCGGCACGGACAGCACATAGCAGACAGTGCCATTGGGGGACTGGTAGGAATAGGCGCCCCAGGCCTTGAACTGCTGGATGCGCGTCGGCGACTGGGCGGATGCGGCGCTGGCGGCTGCCAGCACGAATGCCAATGCGGTTGCTACGGTTTTTACAGACATGGTCTCCTGCCGCTTCTCTACTCTACGCCAAAAAGGCAAGCCTGGTCAGGCATCATCACGATTCGGTTTAATTTGACTTAATTGCGGTTACCAAACCGTCAACGGCGAGGCATTTTGAGGTCGATAGGTCTCAGGATGCCCCGGATCCACTGACTGCGGCCGAGGAACTGCTCGTCGGGTTTCACTGACATGGCGATTAGGGCAACAGTTTGTCCGCGACGCCGGTAGCCACGCCCGCACAGAAACCTCAACCGGTTGAACAACTAGGTTTTCTTGGCTGCATCCAAGTCTTCGTCGGCGGCAAGCGCCGTGTCGGCCGCCTGGTAATGACGGTCGGAAATATGCCCCTGGATTATCCTGAGCGCTGCCGCAAGCACGGCAATGTCATCGCTGAAGCCCACGAAGGCGAACACGTCCGGAAGCAGATCGAATGGCAGGACGAAATAGGCAAGCGCAGCAAGCAGCACGCCCCTGACGCGCGTTGGCGTCTTCGGGTCCATTGCACAGTAATAGGCGGCCACGAGGTCGCGGCTGAAGGGAATGTAGCTGGCCACCCGCTTCAGCTTCGGCCAGAACTTCGCCCGGACCTGCTTCTCGCGCCGGTCCTGCGTTTCCTCGTCCCCCGGCAGCAGGATCTCGCCGATCTTCACGTCGTCCATCAAGCATTCCTCATCCCTAGAACCGTCCACCAATTTGGGGCGCAAGCGGCGAGACTTCAATTGCTGCGGCTGCGAGCGGCGCGATCGATGGCTTTAGCAAGCTTGAGGTCGTGGCTGGTGAGAGCGGAAACGGCGTGCGTAGTGAGCGTGACGTCAACGCGGTTGTAGACGTTGAACCATTCGGGATGGTGGTTCAGCCGCTCTGCCGCAAGGGCGGACTCGGTCATAAAGCCGAACGCCTGGACGAAGTTGCGGAACTTGAACGTTTTCGTGATTGCCTTGCCATCCTGGCGCAACTCCCAGCCCGGAAGCTCTGCCAGAACTTGGTCGATATCTTCGGCAGCGACCCGTTCATAGGTCATGCCGCTCTCCCCCTCAGACGTAGCTTTTCATCGGCTCGACCGAGGATCTGTTGGTGCCGGCACCAACCTCCATCAACGGGAAGCCCTCTTCCGTGAGGTAGGGTCCTCCTCCGACGGATTCCTTGGAGGACATCAGGACGAAGCGGGAAACCTTGAAGGGAAGGGTGTGGAAATCGCCGCGGCCGGAAAGGTAACGAACCACGTCGTCCAGGCGACAGGCCTTGAGCCGTGCCAGCGAGACATGTGGCATGAACTTGCGAGGATCCGCCGGAAGGCCGATGCGCTGGCAGATGCGCTCTATCTCCGCCTGCAAGGCCGACATTTCCTGAGACGGAGAAACGCCCGCCCAGATCGAGTGCGGCTTCTTTGAGCCGAACGAGCCGATGCCATTGAGGCTGATCTGGAATTCCGGCCTCTCGATGCGATCCAGCCGCTCGACGATCTCGTCTGCGGTGCGGCCGTCGACGTCGCCGATGAAGCGCAGGGTGATGTGGTAGTTTTCGACGTCGATCCATCGCGCGCCCGGCAGTCCACCCCGCAAGAGGGAGAGGCTCATGGCGACATTGCGCGGAACTTCGAGGGCGGTGAAAAGTCTCGGCATTGCGAACCTCCTCGAATCTCTCGCGATTGCTAACAGCGAATCATGGGTGCCGGTTCCGCGCAAGCGGTTATTTCGTCGTCTCCCGGATCTCCCCGATAAAGCGCTCCACCGCCGGCAGCGATCGCTCAACCATAACGCCGACGCCGCGGGCGTTGGGATGCATGCCATCCTCCAGCTGCGTCCCCGCCACCGTGACGACGCCATCGAGGAAGAACGGATAGAGCGGAAGGTCGTACTTTTTCGCTAACCGCGGATAGATGTTGTTATAGCGCGTTGAATACTGGCTTCCCATGTTGGGCGGCGCCATCATGCCGACGAGCAGCACCGGGATCCCACGCTCGTTCAGGCGGCTGATGATCGCGTCGAGGTTCTTCTCTGTCTGCTCAGGCGGCACGCCGCGCAGCGCATCGTTGGCGCCGAGCTCGAGGATGACCCCACCCGCCCCGTCCGGCACCGACCAGTCGACACGGGAAAGCCCCGCGGAGGTCGTGTCTCCCGAAACACCCGCATTGGCAACGGTCACGTTGTAGCCCTTCGCCTTCAGCGCCGCCTCCAGCTGCGCCGGATAGGACTGGTTGGGGTCGAGCTGATAGCCCGCCATCAGGCTGTCGCCGAAGCCGACCAGCTGGATTTCCTCTTGCTGAGCCGTGGCGGGAGCGGTGAGGAGGCTTGTCATGACGAGGACGTGAAGGAGGATTGCTTTAAATCTCAAGGCTTGCTTCCTAGATCTTGCGCTGCCGCATGCGGCCTCGCTCCTTGCGTTCAAGCCAATATAGGAAGCTTTCGTTTGACTGAAAACATCATCGAGCTGAAGCAGGCGGATCTCACCCTTGGAAGCGCTGCGGCTTCCGTCCACGTTCTCAAGCAGATCGATCTCCAGGTCGCCAAGGGCGAAGCGGTCGGCATCGTCGGCCCCTCCGGATCCGGCAAATCAACCTTGCTCATGGTTCTGGCGGGCTTGGAGCGGCTGGACGCCGGCGAAATTCATATCGCCGGCCAGCCGCTGCATAGTTTCTCCGAGGACGCGCTTGCGGACTTCCGCGGCCGCAACATTGGAATCGTCTTTCAGTCCTTCCACCTCATTGCCAACATGACGGCGCTTGAAAACGTCGCCGTGCCGCTTGAGCTGGCAAACGTGCCGAATGCGTTCGACCTCGCCCGCCAGGAGCTTGTTGCGGTGGGGCTCGGCGAGCGGCTCAACCATTATCCTGGCCAGCTCTCGGGCGGCGAGCAACAGAGGGTGGCGATCGCCCGTGCGCTCGCCCCGTCCCCGCTCGTGTTGATCGCCGACGAACCGACCGGTAATCTCGATACGGAAACGGGCCGCCAGATCGCCGATCTTCTGTTCGCCAAGCAGGCCGAGCGCGGTATGACGATGCTGCTCGTCACGCATGACAATTCGCTGGCTGCCCGCTGCTCGCGGCAGATTCGCGTTCGTTCGGGCGAAATCGCCAGCGAGCCAGCTGAGGCTACCTCCCGCGAGGCGGTCCGGGCATGAGGTGGGGCGGCTCGCGCCTTGCGATCTGCTGGAAGCTCGCGCTGCGCGAAATGCGTGGCGGCTTGTCGGGCTTCTACATTTTCCTGGCCTGCATCGCCCTCGGGACCGGTGCCATCGCGGCGGTCAATTCGGTGTCGAGAGCGATCACGGGCGCAATCGCCAGCCAGGGTCAGGAGATCTTGGCCGGCGACATGCGCTTCGAGCTCGACAATCGCGAAGCGACTGCAGAAGAAATGGTTTTCCTAAAGAGCCTCGGGGACGTCTCCATTTCCACGAGCCTACGCTCCATGGCGCGCGTCGCTGACGGCTCCGAACAGGGGCTCGTCGAGATCAAGGCGGTGGATGATGCTTATCCGCTATACGGCATGTTCGAAGCAGACCCGGACCGGCCACTCGATGATCTCCTGAGGCCGGATGGCGATGTCTTCGGTGCCGTCGCGGCACCGCTGCTTCTCGACCGGCTGGGCATAGTGCTGGGTGACGAAGTCCTGGTCGGAAACGCGCGCCTGCGGCTGACGGGCGCCGTCGCATCCGAGCCGGACCTGGCTTCGGAGGGCTTCGGCTTCGCGCCGCGACTGCTCATGAGCCGCGAAGCGCTGGCCGCAACCGGACTGGTTCAAACCGGAAGCCTCGTGGAGCATGGCTACAAGATCAGGCTAGAGGGGGCACAGCAGCCGGCGGCCATACAGGCGCGCGCGGCATCGGAATTTCCGAATGCCGGATGGTCGATCCGCACCAGCGATCGCGCAGCACCGTCACTCACCGAGAATGTCGAGCGTTTCTCGCAGTTCTTGACCCTGGTAGGGCTGACCGCCCTGATCGTCGGCGGTGTCGGTGTTGCCAATGCCGTGCGCGCGTATCTCGATACCAAGCGGACCACGATCGCGACCTTCAAGTGCCTCGGCGCGCCCGCCGGAACCGTCACCACGATCTACCTGATCCAGATCCTGCTTCTTGCAGCCGTCGGCATCCTGATCGGCTTGGTGATCGGGACCATTGCGCCCTTCGTCGCCATCCGCTTCCTGGAAGGCGTGCTTCCGGTCCCGCGCGAGATCGCCTTCTATCCCGGAGCGCTTGCCACCGCGGCGCTGTTCGGCCTTCTGATCACCTTCGCCTTCTCCATCCTCCCACTCGGCCATTCACGTGAGGTGCCAGCGACAGCGCTGTTCCGCGAGCAGAGCTTCGAAGGCAGCGGACTGCCGTCCTGGCCCTATCAACTGGCCGCCGCAGCTGCCCTTGCAGCCCTTGCAGCGATCGCCATTCTCACGGCCGAAGATAGCTTCGTCGCCAGCATCTTCCTTGGCGCCGTTGCTTTCGCCTTCCTTCTCCTGCGCCTCGTCGCCTGGGGTATCGCCGCATTGGCGCGTCGCAGCCCTCGGGTCCATTCGCCAGCTCTGCGGTTGGCGATCGGCAACATCCATCGCCCGGGTGCCCTCACGCCGTCCGTCGTTCTGTCGCTCGGGCTCGGCCTTGCCCTTCTGGTGACGCTCGCGCTGATCGACGGCAACCTGCGTCGCCAGCTGACCGGCCGCATGGCCGAGCAGGCACCGAACTTCTTCTTCGTCGACATCCAGAGCAGCGAGCGCGACGGCTTCCTCGACATTCTCCGCCGCCATTCCCCCGACGGCACGATCAACCAAGTCCCGATGTTGCGTGGCCGGATCACCGCCCTGAACGGCGAGGATGTAAGTCGGATGGAAGTGCCGCCCGGCGGCCGCTGGGTGCTGCGCGGCGACCGCGGCATCACCTACGAGGAGACCTTGCCGGAGAATTCGAGCTTGACCAAAGGTGACTGGTGGGCGGCCGATTACGAGGGCGAACCTCTGGTTTCTTTCTCGGCGGAAGAGGGCGGCGAACTTGGCCTGGAGCTCGGGGACACCGTCACCGTCAACGTACTCGGCCGAAACATCACGGCCCGCATCGCCAACTTCCGGCAGGTGGAGTGGGAATCGCTTTCCATCAACTTCGTCATGGTGTTTTCCCCCAACACCTTCCGCGGCGCCCCCCATGCCTGGCTGGCAACGCTCAGCGATCCGGCTGCGTCGACCGCCGAGGAGGCAACCATCCTACGTGACGTGACGAACGCCTACCCGACCATCACCAGCGTCAGGGTCAAGGACGCGATCGACATCGTCGACCGGTTGATGGGCCAGCTGGCGACCGCCATTCGCGCCGCAGCTGCGGTGGCGCTGGTGGCGTCGGTACTGGTGCTCTCCGGTGCACTGGCGGCGGGCAACCGTGCCAGAACCCATGACGCCGTGATCCTGAAGACCCTGGGCGGCACGCGCAGCCTCCTGATCCGGGCCTTCAGCTACGAGTACGTGATCCTTGGTGCGGCAACCGCCGTCTTCGCGCTTGCCGCCGGCGGCATATCAGCCTGGTATATCGTGAGCCGGATCATGAACCTGCAGTCGGTCTTCCTGCCCGATGTCGCGGCGATGACGATCGTGGCGGCACTGGTCCTGACGGTCGGGATCGGCCTGATCGGCACCTGGCGCATCCTCGGGCAGAAGGCGGCGCCGGTGCTGCGGGAACTTTGAACAGCGGCGGCGTGATCACATCCGCGTCAGAATAGCCACCTGAAGGCGTAGAGGCCTTGTCGAATCGTCGCATTTGCGGTGCCGGACACTTGTACGGCGCGCGATATCACATCATATTTCAAGCAGGCTTGCTGGAGCTCCGCAGCGGCGCCTGGGATCTCGCTCCCGACACCGTACCAATTACGGAGCTTAATGAGGATACAATGGCTGACCTACACAACTACCAGAACCGTATGGCGCAAAACCGCGCGCAGACGGGCGCGATGATTGACGAGGGCCTTCGCGCCTACATGCTCAAGGTTTACAACCTTATGGCACTCGGCTTGGCAATCACCGGCGTCGCTGCTTACGGCACCTACGCTCTGGCGGTTTCCAACCCGGCCTTCGCGAACCTTCTGTTCGCATCCCCGCTCCGTTGGGTGATCATGCTCGCACCGCTCGGCATGGTCTTCTTCCTGAGCTTCCGTATTAACAAGATGAGCGTCTCGGCCGCGCAGACGACCTTCTGGGTCTATGCCGCCCTGATGGGCCTCTCCCTGTCCTCGATCTTCATCGTGTTCACCGGGCAGAGCATCGTGCAGACGTTCTTCGTGACGGCCGCCTCCTTTGGCGCGCTCTCGCTCTACGGCTACACGACGAAGAAGGACCTGTCCGGCTTCGGCACGTTCCTGATCATGGGTCTTTTCGGCCTGATCATCGCGTCGATCGTCAACATCTTCCTGCAGTCATCCGCGATGGGCTTCGCCATCTCCGTGATCGGCGTGCTGATCTTTGCTGGCCTCACCGCCTACGATACGCAGAAGATCAAGGAAATGTACTGGGAAGGCGATGAAGCCGTGATTGCTGGCCGCAAGGCCATCATGGGTGCCCTCACCCTCTACCTCGACTTTATCAACCTGTTCATGTTCCTCCTGCAGTTCATGGGCAACCGCAACGAGTAACCGTAGCAGATCTCTTGATCCAAAAGGCGGGGCTTCGGCTCCGCCTTTTTTGTTGCCGGAGCTCAAGGCGCGGACTAGGCTTCGCCAACCGCAACCAGACGCCTTCCCATGCACGTTTCCCTCCGCGCCGCCCGCCCCGCCGATCTTGCTACAATCACCGCCATCTATGCCGACAGCGTGCTCCACGGCACTGCAAGCTATGAACTCTCACCCCCAGACGAGGCGGAGATGGGTGAACGCTTCGCCGCCATCACGGCCAAGGGATATCCCTACGTCGTGGCCGAGGATGCCGAAGGCATTCTGCTCGGCTACGCCTACGCATCCGCCTTCCGGACTAGGCCGGCTTATCGATGGCTGGTGGAAGATTCGATCTATCTTGCGCCAGCGGCGCGCGGGAAGGGGATCGGCAGGGCGCTGTTGGCAGAACTCCTGCGCCGCTCCCAAGACCTCGGCTTTCGCCAGATGATCGCCGTCATCGGCGGCGCGAGCCCCGCCTCCATCGCACTCCATCGAGCGCTCGGCTTCGAATTCTCCGGCACCCTCAAGGGCACCGGCTTCAAGCACGGCCGCTGGCTCGACACGGTACTGATGCAGATCGCCCTCGGAGAAGGCACGGCATCCGAACCGGACCAGCAAAGTTATCCGGCCACGCTCTACGCACCCTAGTCAATCAGCTTCAGCGCCTTGTCAAAGACCTTCAGCACCTGCGGCAGCTCATGGCCGCGCTTGAGGATCATGCCATGCGTGTTGGAGACCGAATAGGCGCCCTGCTTGGCGGCAAGCTTGGGGATCTTCTCGATGCGGTAAAGCGGCATCTCGCCGGATCGCTTGAAGACCGAAAAGACCGCTCGGTCCTTCAGCTGGTCGATCGCGTAGTCCTTCCACTCGCCCTCGCCGACCATGCGCCCATAGATCCGCAAGATCGCGTCCAGCTCACGCCGGTGGAACATGACCGGAGCGGGATCCTTGTTTTGTCGGTATTCGGTGAGGCTGACAACCACGTTGTCCCGGTTGCTCTGGCTTCCAGGAAAATCCGGTTGATCCGTCATCACAGCTCCGTCGATGATGTCAGTGGCATGACAGTCTGCCTCAGCATGGGCAAAATGCAACCTTGAAGATCGGGAGCACCATTCGGGACGCGTTTTTATTCTCGCCCCATTTCGAACAAAACACTGCCGAAATCGAACGTGAAAGTCGCGAATGTTGATCGGCCCCTATTCGGTGCCCTTCATGATCCGGTCCGGGCGCATTGACCCTTACCCCCAGCCCCCCGATGCTTCCGGGCCGGATCTGCCTGCACGCTGCCTCAGCGCTTCGGGCGACCCGCCATCAGCACCGCGGCGCCGAGAATGGCCGCCGGCTCACCACCCGGCCCCGATGTCTGCAGCAGCACGGCACACCCGTCCTTCTTGGCCTTGCCCATGAACTTGCCCGGGATCGTCAGCTTCAGCGGCTTTCCGTCCCAGATGCCGATCGACTGCACGTCGTAGACGCTGTGCCAGTATTCCATCAGCTTCCCGGCATTCTCGCCCTTGTCCACCTCGACCTGCTGACGCTTGGTGAAATAGGCGACAATGACCTCTGCTTCGCCCTTGCCCGCGCTGATCTCGATTTCGATCTCCTTGCCGTGCATACGGGCCTTAACCGGGACGGTCAGCCCTTTCCCGGCTTTGTCCAGAGCGGCAAGTTTCGTGTTGATCAGACCAAGCTCGGCGCCCTTGACGTGGTCGCGCCCATTGATCACCGCCTGCGGCGTATAGACGCCGCTACGGCCGAGAGACTGGGCGTAGCCATACTGCCGGTCGGTGTTTTCCTTGGAGCTCAGAGTGTCGGTCCAGCCGAGATAATTCCAGTAGTCGACGTGGTAGGAAAGCGCCACCACATCGCCCTGCCGGATCAGATCTCTGAGGGCCGTATCGGCAGGCGGGCAGGACGAGCAACCTTGTGAGGTAAAAAGCTCGACCACCCCCTTCGGCATGGTGCTGTCCTCCGCGGAAGCGGTTCCCGCAAGCGACAGGGCTGCAAGAACGATGGCTCTGCGGATGATCGGGGGCATGAAAGCGGACCTCTTTGATTGCAGCCTGTTAGCCACGCTTGAGCGCGAGGATCAAGAGCTAATGCGGGGAGTTCCGGAAAGTAACTGGCGAAGAGGCTCAAGAGGAAGTCACGATGGGGTGAGGACGTGAGCCGGGCTCAGATGTGATCGGCAGGACGCAATTTCGTGATCTAGAACATCAGCTGCTGCAAGCCCTGCACGATATAGACGGCGCTGATCCCGGTGACGATCCAGCGCGTCCAGACGCGGAAGTTGGCGTCCGTCAGCCGCTGCAGGATGACGTTACCTGCCCGCGTGCCTAGGATGGCGATCGGCGCCGCAAGTGCGATCGCCACCCAGTCCGCCGCCGGCAGCAGGCTCGCCGCATTCCAGTAGAAAACGACTTTCGTGGCGTGCGAGATCAGCTGCGTGGCGGCCTTGGTGGCGATCACCTTTCGCCGGTCCATCATGGCCCGGATGAAGAAGATGTCGATGGTCGGGCCAGAGACGCCCACGCCGACAGTCAGCGCTCCGGCGATCAGCCCGCAGATCAGCGCGTGCGAGGGCTTCGACGCATCGAGATGCAGCCGCTGCACCGGTAGCCAGACGAGGATCGGCATCAGTCCGATCGCAATCGAGACAACGATGATATTCGGCTTGTAGTCGAGGAAAAGCAGCACGACCGCCGAGATGGCAAGTCCGAGGCACAGAATGCCGAGGATGCGGTAGTCGATATATGTGCGGGAGAACCAGGCGCGCGACCCGTTCGCCACCATCTGGATCACTCCGTGAACAGCAATCGCCGTCCCGAGGGGCATCAGCAACAGCAGGACCCAGAGCAGGATCAGGCCGCCGGCCATTCCGAAAACGCCAGAAAGCAGCGAGGTCAGGAAGACGGTGCATGCCATGCCCAAGAGGATGGCGACACTCAAAGATTGGCTCCAGGTGGATACGCCGAAGGGCGAATGAAAACACCCGCCGGCCAGGCCCGCGGGTGTTTGGATCAGGTCAGGCAGCGAGATCGCGAAGAACGGTCTGCAGAATGCCGCCATTGTTCATGTAGGTGACCTCGTCCAGCGTATCGATGCGGCAGAGGATGTTGATCTCCTTGACCGTGCCATCGCCGTAGGTGATCTGAGCCTTCTTCCACTCGCGCGGCTTGATCGGGCCTTCGAGGCCTTCGATCGTCACCGTCTCGTCGCCCTTGAGGTTGAGGCTCGCCCATGTCGTGCCTTCCTCCAGGACGAAGGGCACAACACCCATGCCGACGAGGTTGGAGCGGTGGATGCGCTCGAACGACTGCGCGATCACGGCCTTGACGCCCAGGAGGTTGGTGCCCTTGGCAGCCCAGTCACGCGAAGAGCCATTGCCGTATTCAACGCCGGCGAAGATGACCAGCGGCACACCTTCTTCCTTGTACTTCATGGCGGCGTCGTAGATCGACATCTCTTCCTT
>NZ_JALJRA010000011.1 GCF_022968135.1 Pseudorhizobium tarimense | reverse complement strand
AAATGGCCACCCGTTCCCGAGGTGGCCATCATATCTGATTTGCCCGGCTTTCCACAAAGCCTGCTCGCGACCCGGGCCTTCTTCGTTAGTCTTGCGGAAGCGCGTAGGCGATGACGTAGTCGCCGGGCGTCGTGCCTATCGAGCCGTGACCGCCGGCCACCATCACGACGAACTGCCGGCCATCGTCCACCGAGTAGGTCATCGGTGTCGCCTGTCCGCCCGCCGGCAGACGCGTCTCCCAGAGCTGCTCGCCGTTGGTCAGGTTATAGGCCCGCAGGTAGTTGTCGACCGCGGCGCCCAGGAAGGCCACGCCACCCTTGGTGATCATCGGGCCACCGATGCCCGGCACGCCTAGCTTGAACGGCAGCGGCAGCGGCGTCATGTCGTAAACGGTACCGTTCTTCTGCTTGTAGGCGATCTCGCCGTTACGAAGGTTTGCGCCCGCGACGTAGCCCCATGGCGGAGCCTGGCAAGGGATCTGCAGCGGTCCGAGGAACGGGCCCATCTTCACCGCGTAGGGGGCGCCTTCATTCTGGTTGATGCCCTGTTCGGACCCGGTCTGTCCCGGCTGACGTTCCGGCACTTCCGCACGCGGTATAAGCTGGGACGTGAAAGCCAGATACGTCGGCATGCCGAACATGACCATCCGCTCGGGATCAACGGCGATTGAACCCCAGTTGAAGGTGCCGAAGTTGCCCGGATAGACGAGCGTGCCCTCCACCGAAGGCGGCGTGTACTGGCCTTCGTACTTCAGCTGCTTCAGACGGATACGGCACACCATCTGGTCGAACATGGTGATGCCCCACATGTCGCGGCCCTCAAGCGTGCGTGGGCGGAACGTGAGTGCCGTGATCGGCTGCGTCGGCGACGTGAAATCTTCAGGGATTGCGCCGCCTGGAGCGGGGATCTCCCGGATCGGCTGCAGAGGTTCGCCGCTACGCCGATCGAGGACGTAGATGTCGCCCTGCTTCGTCGGCCCGATCAGCGCCGGGACGATTGAACCATCCGGCTGCGACAAGTCCATGAGAACCGGCTGGGCCGGAACGTCCATGTCCCAGAGGTCGTGATGGACAGTCTGCTGGACCCAGCGATCGGCACCGGTGTTGATGTCCAGCGCGACGATTGACGAGGAGTACTTTTCCACCGGCTCGCTGCGCCCCATGCCCAACTGGTCGGGCACCTGGTTCCCCAAGGGAATGTAGACGAGGCCGAGATCCTCATCGACGCTGAAGATCGACCAGCTATTGGGAGAGTTGGCAGTATAGGTCTCGCCCGGCGGCAGAGGCTCGGTCTGGTCCGGATTACCGGAGTCCCAGTTCCAAACCAGTTCCCCGTTGTTTACGTCGAAGGCCCGGATCACGCCGGAAGGAGAGCGGATTGAATAGTTGTCGTTGACGGCCCCGCCGATGATAATCTTGCCTGCGGCGATAACGGGTGGCGAGGTTGAATAGTAATAGCCCGCGGGGTTGTAGGGCATCTTGGCTTCAAGCTGCAGTGTGCCCTGATCGGCAAACGAGGTGCAGACTTCGCCGTTCGTTGCATCCAAGGCGATCAACCGCGCATCGGATGTCGGCAAATAAACTCGCTGGGCGCAAGGCGCGTCAGGCTGGGCGGCGGGATCCTGATAATAGGTGACGCCGCGGCATGTCTGATGCTGGCGATCCGGATTGAGCCCGGCGTTCGGATCATATTTCCACTGCTCCTCACCGGTCGTCGCATTGATCGCGATGGCCCAGTTGTGCGGCGTGCAGATGTAAAGGCTGTTGCCGACCTTGAGGGGTGTCACTTGGTAGGTGGTTTCGCCGACGTCTTCCGGCAGTTTCACGTCGCCTGTCTGGTAGCGCCAGACCTCTTCCAGCTCATCGACATTCTCGACGTTGACCTGGTCCAGCGGCGAATAGCGCTGGCCATAGGGAGTGCGGCCATATTGGTGCCATTCGCCGGGTGGCACATCGCCGCCAAGATTGGGTGCCGCGACAACCTGCTCTTCCGGCAGGCGGCCTTCAAGATCCGTGCTGTTGGTGAACATTGCGATGATCGCGACAAGGATGGAGATGACGACGGCTGCTGCCAGCGGTGTCGCGCTGGCTGCATAGCGGGCGCCTGTGGGGCTCTTGAAGCCGAGCGGCTTGCGGATCCACGGCGTGAGAAGCCAGAGGCCGAGCACGATCACGACGCCGCCACGCGGCCCGAGCTGCCACCAGTCGAGGCCGACTTCCCATACAGCCCAGGACAAGGAGCCGATGACGATGATGGCGTAAAGGATCAAGGCGGAAGAACGCCGCATGTAAAGCAGGATGGCGGTGATGATGAAGCCGATCCCGGTAATGAGGTAATAAGCGCTCCCGCCGAGCATCAGCAACTGAATGCCGCCGGCTGCGAGCGCGATCCCGATCAATGCAAAAAGGATCGCGGTAAGCAATATAGCCATGTCTGAATTCCTGTCCCGACTGCGGTCGCAGTGCACGGCAGGCCGTGCACCCCACGCCTGAACGCCCGGCAGCAGTGAAAGTTCCAGCACCAGATGAGAGGGATCGCCGCAAGGAACCCGCAGTCCTTCAGGCCGTTGCTGGAGCAAAAGGAGCTCTCAATGCAGCCCCGAGCACCGACAGCCGCAACGACAGGCGACAGCACGGAGGCCCTGGAAGAAGCGAGGCGGGCCGCAGAACGCTGCACCCGCTGCGATCTCTATCGCGATGCCACGCATTTGGTTTTCGGCGAAGGTTCGCCACAGGCCGATGTGGTCCTCGTGGGAGAGCAGCCCGGCGACAAGGAGGACCTGTCGGCTCATCCCTTCGTTGGCCCTGCGGGACAGCTGCTGGATCGGTCCCTGGAAGAAGCGGGCGTCGACCGGCAAAGATGCTACGTCACCAATGCGGTGAAGCACTTCAAGTTCTCGCATAAGGGCAAGCGCCGCATCCACGCCAAACCGAACATCGGGGAAGTCAGAGCCTGTGCTTGGTGGCTGGCGACGGAACTGCGCTTGATCCAGCCTCGGCTCGTCGTGGCAATGGGTGCAACGGCGCTTTTCTCCTTGCTCGGGAAGGATGCGAAGGTCACGCGGGATCGAGGGCAGATCCTGAGCAGTGAGACAGGCCTTCCGATTCTGGTGACCATCCACCCCTCCGCCCTTCTGCGAGCTTGGGATCGGGCCGGAGCCAAGCAGGACCGGGACCGCTTCGTTGACGATCTTCGTAAGGTCACCAACTATCTGCGGTGATCAGTGCGGAGGTGCCTATGGCCTATGAACTCTACTACTGGGACGGTATCCAGGGACGCGGCGAATTTGTTCGTCTTGCCCTTGAGGAAGCGGACGCTCCCTATGAAGACGTAGCGCGGTCGCCGGGCGGCATGCAGCGGATGTCGAGATTCCTCGAGGGGAAGGAGGATCAGCAGATGCCGTTCGCGCCGCCGTTTCTGAAGGATGGCGATCTCGTCATCTCCCATGTCGCGAACATCCTCCATCATCTCGGACCAAGGCTCGATCTCGCGCCGGACGAAGAAAAGGGGCGCACCTTCGTTCATGGTCTCCAGCTGACGATCACTGACCTCGTTACAGAAATTCACGACACCCACCACCCGCTGGGCGTCGACGATTATTACGAGGACCAGAAGACGGAAGCGAAGGCGCGCAGCCGCGCCTTTCTCGAATCGCGCTTGCCGAAGTTCATGGGGTATTTTGAAAAGATCCTCAGCCTCAACCCGGCCGGGCCGCAGCACATCTATGGAGACAGGCTGACCTATGTCGACCTGTCGCTCTTCCAGCTGGTGGAAGGGCTGCGCTACGCGTTCCCCAAGGCGATGTTTTCATTTGAAAGCCGAATCCCGCTGGTGAGGGCACTCCATGGAACGGTGAAGAGCAGGCCAAACATAAACCGATATCTCGAATCGGATCGACGGCTGCCGTTCAACGAGTCCGGCATTTTCCGCCACTACCCGGAACTGGATCAGCCGGACTGAAGGCCACAGGAGGGGGCGGTCTAGGCGACGTCTTCGCCGAGCTCCTGCAGGATCTGATGGCGGGCGCGGTTGAGACGGCTCTTCACGGTGCCCACGGCGCAATCGCAGATTTCGGCGGCAGCCTCGTAGCTCTCGCCAAGGATGGCCACCAGCGTCAGCACCTCGCGATAGTGAGGAGGTAGTTTCTGCAGGGCGCGCTCCACTTCCTTTGCCCGGGCGCTGACTTCCTGCGTCGCCGGCATCGGCGTATCTCCCGACACCGGCTCCTCGGAGCCCGGAGCCTCGCGTCCCAGCACCTTCGAGCGGGTGTAGAAGGTGTTGCGCATGATGGTGAAGAGCCAGGACTTCAGCTTCGTGCCAGGCTCGAACTTGTCGAGGTTGGCGAGCGCCTTCATCAGCGTTTCTTGCACAAGATCATCGGCGTCCGTGGGATTGCGGCAGAACGTGCGGGCAAACGCGCGGAGAGCGGGGATGAGCCGCACTATGTCTGCACGTGCAGGATCACGATTCAGCTGTGATTCAGACACCGTTGCCTACCTCTCCAAGTCGTGGCGGGAATGACGGTGGCAAACGCACGCTTCACGTCTTTGGTTCCGCTAAGATAATGGACTTGTTCACGTTAAGTCAGGCTCCAACGGGGGCTGCGGAACAAAGTTCCCCCGGCCCCTGTTGATAGGGCTTTCGAGGAGTTTCGTGTCGTGGCACCGCGTGCAAACTGGAAGGGTTATCTGAATGTTGGTGAACTGAGCTGCCAGGTGGCGCTCTACACTGCGGCGTCGACCTCTGACCGCGTGAGCTTCCATATCATCAACCGTGACACAGGCCATCGCGTCCATCGTCAGATGGTGGATGCGGACACCGGACGGGAGGTGGAGAAGGATGACATCGTCAAGGGCTACGAGGTCGCGAGCGGCGAATACGTCATCCTGGAGCCGGACGAAGTGAAGGCGGCAGTGCCGCAAAGCGACAAGACGTTGGAGATGGAAACCTTCATCCCGTGCAGCGACGTCGACACCATCTTTCTCGATCGACCCTATTACCTCGCGCCAGCCGACAAAGCCGCCGCCGATGTCTATAATCTGATCCGCAAAGGCCTGGAGCAGAAGAACGTCGCGGCTCTCGCGCGGACGGTCCTGTTCCGCCGGCTGCGCACGCTGTTGATCCGCCCCAACGAGGAAGGCCTGATCGCAAGTACGCTGAACTACGACTACGAGGTCCGCCCGGCGCAAGAGATCTTCTCCGACATCCCGGATTTCAAGATCGAAGGGGAGATGCTGGATCTCGCCGAACACATCATCGACACCAAGCGCGGCGAGTTCGACCCGACGAAGTTTGATGATCGCTACGAAGCCGCCCTCACAGAACTCATTCGCGCGAAGATCGAGGGCCGCAAGCTGCCGCAACGGCCGAAGCCGGAGCCAAAGAAGGTTTCGAACCTGCTCGATGCCTTGCGCCAGAGTGCGGGAGCAAACGGCGGAAAGAGTGGTAAGGCATCCGCGAGCAAGAAACCTGCGCGTAAGCCCAAGACCGCCGCTCCACAACGAAAGGCCGGCTGATCATGGCGCTGGAGACCTATAACCAGAAGCGCAATTTCGATGTCTCGCCCGAGCCGAAGGGGAAAGCGGGGAAAAAGAAGGGCAACAGCTTCGTCATCCAGAAACATGCCGCGCGCCGTCTCCACTACGATTTCCGCATCGAAATGGATGGCGTTCTGAAAAGCTGGGCGGTTACCCGTGGCCCAAGCCTGGTGCCGGGCGATAAACGGCTTGCCGTGCATGTCGAGGATCATCCGCTCGACTACGGCGGCTTCGAGGGCACGATCCCGGAGGGCAACTACGGCTCTGGGGCCGTCCTGCTATGGGATCGAGGAACCTGGGAGCCCATCGGCGACCCGCACAAGGCCTATGCAAAGGGGCACATGGAATTTGCTCTCAAGGGCGAGAAGCTGGAAGGCCGCTGGCATCTTGTCCGGATGGCCAATCGCCGCGGCGAGAAGCGGGAAAACTGGCTGCTGATCAAGGGGGAAGACGAATTCGCTCGCGCCGAAGGCGATGCGGATATCCTGGAGGAGCAGCCGAGATCAGTGAAGAGCGGACAGGTAATCGAAGAACTTCAGGGCAAGAAGGTGCCGAAGCCTCGGAAGAAGTCCGCCGCCAAGGAACGGGACCTGGCGATGACAGACCAGGAACTGAACGGCGCGGTGCCAATGGACACGAAGAAAATCAAGGGCGCGAACGAGGCGCCGCTGCCGGAATTCATTCCGCCTCAACTTGCTACCTTGGTGAAGGGCGCTCCTACGGGCAAGCGATGGCTGCACGAGATCAAGCTGGACGGCTATCGCCTTCAGGCCCGGTTCGATAACGGCAAGGTCAAGCTCCTGACGCGCACAGGGCTCGACTGGACCAAGAAGTTCGGAGCTGAGATTACCGCCGCTTTTGAAGCACTCCCGGCACGGCAGGCCATCATCGACGGCGAAATCGTCACAAATGGCGGAGCGGGTGCCACCGACTTCTCATTACTGCAACAGGATCTGAGTGAGGGGCGGACCGACCGCTTCGTCTTCTTCGCCTTCGATCTCCTTTATCTGGATGGTCTAGACCTTACCAGCGCTCCCTTGATCAAGCGCAAGGAGATGCTCGAAAGCCTGATCGCCAAGAGTAATGGAAAGCTCCGCTATAGCGAGCACTTCGATGACGAAGGCGGGCTGGTGCTCAAGCACGCCTGCAGGCTTAGCCTCGAAGGCATCATCTCGAAGATTTCGGACGCTCCCTACCGCAGCGGGCGTGGACGCGATTGGGTAAAGTCGAAGTGCTCCGCCCGCCAGGAATTCGTTGTCGCTGGCTACGTCCCCTCCTCCGTTTCCAAGACAGCGATCGGCTCGCTCGTCATGGGATATTATGAAGGCGATAAGCTGCGGCATGCCGGGCGCGTCGGGACCGGCTACAGCAACAAGGTGGCCCAGTCTCTGTTCCGCGACCTGGACAAGATCAAGATCGACAAGAGCCCGTTCGACGAGAAGCTGAGCGCGGTCGAGAAGAAGGATGTCGTGTTTCTCACACCCGAGGTGGTGGCGGAAGTGGAGTTCCGTGGCTGGACAGCCGATTCCCACATCCGTCATGCCGCCTTCCGCGGGCTGCGAGAAGACAAGCAGGCGAAAGATGTCGTTCGCGAGGGAGGCCCGGTGAAGACCGCCGAAGAGCATGCCGCCGAACCGGACAAGCGCACCGTCAGGCTGACGCATCCCGATCGCGTATACTGGCCGGACGCTGGCGTTACCAAGGCAGGACTGGCGGATTACTACGTGCAGGTCTGGCGCTTCATGGCGCCGTATGTCGTCAACCGACCGCTGGCGCTCGTTCGCGGCCCCGACGGCGTCGGTAAGCAGCTCTTCTTCCAAAAACACGGCTGGAAGGGCATGAACAAGAAGATCCTCGCCGCCAAGGATCCGGCAAGCCCCGACGAGGAAGACATCATGATCCGCGATCTCGATGGATTGCTGGGCCTTGTCCAGGGCGGCACACTGGAGATCCACCCCTGGGGCTCAACCGTGGACCAATGGGAGAAGCCGGACATGGTCAATATCGACCTCGATCCGGGCGAAGGCACCACATGGCAGGACGTCATCCGCGCCGCGCATGAGGTACGGGATCGCTTCGAACAGATGGGGCTGACAGGCTTTGTAAAGACCTCCGGAGGCAAAGGTCTGCACGTAGTTGCACCGGTGAAGCCGTCGGCGGAATGGCCGGAGGTCAAGGCCGCGATGAAGGCGCTCGCGGACGGCATGGCAGGTGACGACCCGGACCGCTACGTCTCCACGATCACCAAGTCGAAGCGCAAGGGCAAGATTCTGATCGACTATCTGCGGAACGGCCGCGGAGCAACCGCAGTCGCTCCCTACTCTTCCCGCGCACGAGCCGGCGCGCCGGTTTCGATGCCAATCTCCTGGGACGAGTTGAACGACGCGATTGGCCCGACCTACTTCACCGTCACCAACGCAGTCGCCCGCCTTGAACAACTGTTGCGCGACCCGTGGGTGGATTTCAGAACATCCGAGGCGCCGATCGATTTCCCTCAAGGGAGAAAGTCAAAGCGGTAAGCGCCGCTCTTACTTCCGGGAGGTCTTCGGCTCGGCCGCAAGGCTCTTCTTCAGCGCGCTCATGATGTCGATGACGTTACTGGGCTCTTCTGCCTTGGGCTCAGCCCGCTTCTTGGCCTTCTTACCTTTCTTGCGCTCGGCGATGATGTCCAGCAGCCGGTCCTGAACCGGATCATCAGCCATCGACGGCTTCCACTCTTCCGTGCGCTCGTCGATCAGCTTCTTCATCATGGTCAGATGCTGTGAGCTCGGCTTTTCCTCGCCGACATTGGCAAAGTAGTCACTCGGCTCGCGAACCTCATCGCCGTAGCGCAGTGTCCATACGACGATGCCTTTGTCCTTAGGGGAAAGCAGGACCGCGCGCTCTCGCCGGTACATGACCAGCCGTGCAATGCCCGCAGTACCGGTCTGGGCCATCGCTTCGCGGATGACGGTGAAAGCTTCGGCGCTGACCTCATCGTCGGGCGCGAGATAATGCGGACGGTCGTACCAGACCCAGGCGATAGACTCGACCGGTACGAAGGTGTCAATGTCGATCGTGCGGGTGCTTTCCAGCCCCACGTCTTCGATCTCCTCGTCCTCGAAAAGGACGTAGTCCCCCTCCCCCTTTTCGTATCCCTTGACCTGATCCTCGTCCTCGACCGGCTCGCCCGTCTCTGCATCCACATACTGGCTGAGTACCCGGGCATGGGTTTCGCGGTTGAGATTGTGGAAGTGCACCTTCCCGCTCTCTGAAACAGCCGGCGTCATGCTCACGCGACAGGTCACGAGCGACAGCTTGAGATAGCCTTTCCAGAATGCACGCGGCGCCAATGATGCCTCCACAGCTTTTCGGCGGCAACGACGTGCAGGTTCCTTTGTTCCACCCCGTCCGGAACAAAGGAACTGTCAGCTTCGTTTTGAAAGCAACTTACGGAGGGCATCATGGCCGACGAAAACAAGCGAACGCCGCATCAGGCACCCGAAAACCACCAAACGGAACCGACCGCGCGCAAGGAGCAGGATCCTCATGAGCTCGAGGATCAGCTGGAAGAAGGTCTGGAAGATACCTTCCCGGCTAGCGACCCGGTTTCCACTTCGATCACTTCGATTCCGACTGGGACGCCGCCTCCGCCTCGCCGGTGATGCTGGAGCGAAATTATGAAAGACAGCGGGCGTGAAACTGCGCGACCCGCGGTTTTTTGTTACCCGTGACTTTTTCGGGATTTCCGATGTTCCGTTATTTGAGGTATGAGGGGCTAAAGTAAGGTCGGTAGCACGAGGTAGACGATGGCCTACAGTACGTCGTCAGAGGTCGGAATGGCGAAGCGAAATAATAAAGACGCAGATATCGACGTCCGACTGGGACGGCGCGTCAGCCAGGAGGTTTCCGTCCTTTTAAATGAGATCGAGAAAGAGCCCGTTCCCGACCGGCTCCTCGATCTTGCGATGGAGTTGCAGAAGGCGCTGGCGGATAATCTGGAAAAGCAGCCTTCCTGAGCATTCGAAGCTTCCAACAACAATAATTGCCTGATCAAGGCAAAGCCGCACTGGCGGCCTCTCAGCGCACCTATCTCAACCAGGAACATTAGCTCCCCCGATCGTGTTCAGGCTGCAAACCGCAGGAGAATTCGATGGAGGACTCAACAAGATGCCGTCACCTATGCGTCGACATGCAACGCATGTTCGCCGAGGAGACGCCGTGGAATGTTGCTTGGATGGACCGGGTTCGCGACCCAATCGCCAAGCTAGCCGCCGCTCGACCGGCGGAAACGATCTTCACACGGTTCATCCCTCCGGTAAGCGCCGAGGATCTCAAAGGGACCTGGCAAAGCTACTACCGCAAGTGGCCAATGATGACACGGCAGGTCCTGGGCGACGAGATGGTGGATATCCTCCCCGAACTCCGCGCGCTCGTGCCGCCGGCGCTGGTCTTCGACAAGCCGATCTATTCCCCGTGGCTCGACGGGCGCCTGCACACCTTTTTGCAGCAGCAGGACGTTTCCACCCTGGTCATCTCCGGTGGAGAGACGGACGTGTGCGTCATGGCGGCGGTTCTGGGGGCGGTTGACCTTGGCTACTCCATCATCCTTCTGAAGGATGCCATCTGCAGCACATCCGACCAGACGCACGACGCTTCGCTTCAGGTCTTCGGCTCCCGCTTCTCGACGCAGATCCGCATCTCAACATGCGGCGAAGTCCTAGACTGGTGGCGATAGAACGGAACCTTCCCGCCTGCATGGCGGTTTTCTTTCCAAGACAAGTTCTAAGAAAAAGGAAAGACGCCATGAAACACGAAGCGCCAAAATCGGGCCGCCCCGGCGAGACTTCCCAGTGGCCTCGTTGGGAGGGGCCGGCGGAAAGTCGCCCGAGCGGCTACATGCAGGGGGAAACCAACATCTTCGCGGAAGGCGATGAGCAGCAGAAGCATCGCGGCGTTGCCCCGGCAGGCTATGACCGTAGCGACGAGGACGTGAAGGCTGCCGTCAATGAGGCCCTGACTCAGGATGCGATGCTGGATCCCACCGCTATCATTGTCGGTGTGCGCGAGGGCAAGGTGACACTCGAAGGCAGCGTCACCAAGGAAGCCGATCGCCGACGCGCGGAGGAATGCGCGCTGTCCGTCCACGGCGTCAACAGCTGTGAGAACAACATTAGGGTGGCTAGCGCCTAAGGCGCAAGGCGCCTGGACGAGAAGGAGAAAGCAATGGCTGACAAGTTATGGTTCATCGTGGTCGCTTTGGGACCGCTGCTATTAGGCTGTGTGGTCGCTTACAGCCTGATGCGCCGCCGTCGTCTCCACACGAGCGAGAAGGTGCAACAGAAGGAAGCGACGGAGCGTCTTTATGACAAGCCGGAAGGCGGTCGAGAACCTACCTTCAACCGGCGATGAGAGCCCTGGGCGAAGGGGAACCTTTCCCTTCAGCTCTCGTTACTTGGGGCGGAAACACCACCGCCAACATCAACCTCGGAGAGTAAGATGGCCAACAAGACCCTCGACGATCTTTTCTATGAAACGCTGAAGGATATCTACTACGCCGAACGGCAAATCTTGAAGGCGCTGCCGAAAATGGCCCGTGCTGCTCAGGACGAGAAGCTCAAGACTGCATTTACCGAGCATAAGGACGAGACCGAGGGGCAGATCGAGCGCCTGAAGCAGGTCTTCGAGATCATCGGCAAGCGTGCACGCGGCAAGACCTGCGATGCCATCGAAGGCATTATCTCGGAAGGCGAAGAGATCATGGAAGAGTTCAAGGGCACGCCGGCTCTTGACGCAGGCCTTCTGGCTGCAGCACAGGCTGTCGAGCACTACGAGATCAGCCGTTACGGCACGCTTCGTGCATGGGCGCAGCAGCTTGGCCTGAAGGATGCTGTGAAGCTTCTCGACGAAACCCTCTCGGAAGAGAGCAACACTGACGAAAAGCTGACGAAGCTCGCCGAGACGGCCGTCAACACTGCGGCACAGAAAGCCGCCTAAACTGAAAGAGGCGCCCTCACCGGGCGCCTCGCCATGACCGCCAAGTCGCGGACAGTTGCCTTCTGCTCATCCAAGACAGGGGCCTTGCGGAAGAGAGGTTGCGTTTACAGGCAGCATCTCCCCCTTCAGGTTCTGCAGACGAAAGACCCGGCTACGAGCGTCGCGCGCAATTTGAGCCTTGGCCGCTTCGAGAGCCAGTTCGTATGTATGGAACGAGCAGTCGGCCTCTACTCCGTTGAGGACATAGGTCCAACCGGCGGAATGCGGGACGATGTCGCAGTATTTGGTCATTTGGGGGGGCCCTCCTTCTGGACGGCTCTAACGTCGCGCACCGCCGATGGTTCCTGACCATCATCAAAAATATCATCATTATTTTCCTGCGGATGGAACTTCGGTTCCTCAAGCCCGTTTTCTGTCGGGCGAATGGAGACGAGCATGGCGGACACCGAGGACGAGTGGATCAAGAAACGTGCATATGCGCTTTGGGAGGAAGAGGGGAAACCTCACGGGAAAGACGCCGAGCATTGGGAACAGGCGCGGCGAGAATATTCCGCTTTTTCGCTGACACCTGCGCGTCGGTCGAACACCAAGCGCGCCGAAACATCAGCATCCTCCCCTGATCTCACTTCTCCGGCGGCGACGACAAAAAAACCGCGGTCGTCTAAATCTGCAGAAAAGACGGCTCCCGAGAAGAAACCCGCCGCCAAGCGGACGAAAAAGCCCGGCGCGCCGGGCTGACGCTTTAAGCGACGCTTCAATTTGCCGCGGCCGTTACGCCGCGGCTTATCGCATTCCCCTCATATTGGACATTGACGCGTGCGCGACAATTGCATTCTTCTTATCGTACAGTGGAACGCTGAAAGCTCGCCCTCTGTTGGACATGTTGCTCCGACGAACCGGTGGAGGTCGGCATGTTGAACGCTCACTTCCCGCTTGTCACCCCGCCCATGGGGCAGGCAACACAGACGACAGTCAGTGCCGCACGAAGGAGGACGAGCAGCTTGCCAATAAAAGTCCTGTCAGTCGCTTCGGAGATGTATCCGCTCGTGAAGACGGGCGGGCTTGCGGATGTGACGGGATCGCTGCCGAAAGCCTTGGTCCGCTGCGGCGTGGAAACGACGACCCTAGTTCCTGGCTATCCCACCGTCATGAAGCAGCTGGCCAGCCCGCTTCCGCTCTTGGTTTTCGACGATCTTCTGGGTGTAAGGGCAACGCTGCTCCGCGTCCGGATGGAGGGGTTGAACCTCTTGGTTCTCGACGCACCGACGCTCTACGATCGGCCGGGCGGACCTTACCTGGATGACGCAGGCAATGACCACCCCGACAACTGGAAGCGGTTTGCGGTCCTGAGTCTCGCTGCGGCGGAGATTGCAGGCGGCGCGCTGCCGGGCTGGCAGCCAGACCTGGTTCACACGCACGACTGGCAGACTGCCCTGACGTCGGTTTACATGCGCGAGATGGGGCTGTCGGTCCCTAGCGTCATCACGATCCACAATATCGCCTTCCAGGGCCAGTTCTCGGCGGACTTGCTGCCGTCGCTCGGCCTGCGCGCCGATCTCTATTCGATGGACTGCCTGGAGTACTTTGGCGACATCAGCTTGCTGAAGGGAGGCCTGCAGACTGCAGATGCAATCACCACCGTCAGTCCTACCTATGCCCGCGAGATCCTGACGCCCCGGTTCGGCATGGGCATGGACGGCATCCTGAACGAGCGCGCCGCGGTCCTCCGCGGCATCGTTAACGGGATCGATCTGGAGGTGTGGAATCCGTCGATCGATCCACACCTGCCGGCGAACTACGACTATTCCAGCCTTCGTCAAAGGACGGCCAACCGAGCGCTTCTTCTGAAGAAGTTCGACCTGGATCTCAACGACCAGGGCCCCGTCTTCTCCGCTGTCAGCCGCCTGACCTGGCAGAAGGGCATGGATATGCTCGCCGAGACGGCTGACGAGATCATCTGGAATGGTGGCAAACTGATTGTCTTCGGCCGCGGCGACCACGGGATCGAACAGCAGCTGCTCGAGGTGGCAAGCCGCTACCCGGGCCGGATGGCCGTCCACATCGGCTATGATGAGCCGACTGCGCATCTGATCCATGGTGGCTCGGATGCGATCATACAGCCGTCTCGGTTCGAACCGTGCGGCCTCACCCAGCTTTACGCTCTGCGGTACGGCTGCGTGCCTGTCGTCTCGCGTACGGGCGGTCTGTCGGAAACGATCATCGACGCAAATGATGCCGCCATGTCTGCGCGTGTCGCAACCGGCTTCCAATTTCATCCCGTTACCACGGACGGTC
Source organism: Pseudorhizobium tarimense (assembly GCF_022968135.1). Taxonomy (GTDB): domain Bacteria; phylum Pseudomonadota; class Alphaproteobacteria; order Rhizobiales; family Rhizobiaceae; genus Neorhizobium; species Neorhizobium tarimense. The sequence continues at coordinate 191,909 of NZ_JALJRA010000011.1, read as the reverse complement.
TCCGGATGGCACTGAGACGAGCTCTCCAGGCTTATGCTGATCCGAAGCAATGGGCACGTCTGCAGAACCAGGGAATGAAGGCTCGCTTCTCCTGGGATCGCAGCGCGCAGCAATATGCTGCGGTTTACGCCAGCCTGCTCAAGACATCGCCTGGCTTCAAAGTCAGCAACGAGTCCGATGTAGCCGTCTGAACGAGTTGACACTCACAAAAAACCGGCCGACTGGCCGGTTTTCTTGAATGGGCACTTGCCCCATCAGTCTATCTCGCGCCTCAGAACAACGAGGCTGCGCCCGACGAGCTCCAGATCCTCGCCCTCCTCCACTTCTATGCCACGCGAGGACGGGTCCACAGTCGTGAGCTCAAGAATCCATTTTCCTTCCTTCATCACCGGAATATGGAACGGAACTGTGCCTTCAAATGGATTGAAGAGTACCAAGACATTGGCCCAGACACCCTCCTGCCCCTTCAGATCGGCGCGCTTCAGGTTGAGCCCAAGAGTAGTTCCCTCCTGCCAGTGTTCTGGAAGCTGCTCTCCGCCGCCGGCATTGAACCACCTGACCACCATGCCATCGCGCCAGCTTTCTCGGCGAAAGATCGGCTGCTTCTTGCGAAGTTCGATCATATGCTTCGTGAAATCGCGCAGCGCCTCGTTACTTTCGGGCAGGTCTTCCCACTGAACCCAGGAGATCTCGCTGTCCTGGCAGTAACCGTTGTTGTTGCCCATCTGGCTACGGCCGAACTCGTCGCCGGCGAGCAGCATCGGCGTACCATGCGACAGGAAGAGCGTTGCAAGGAAGTTACGTTTCTGCCGCTCGCGCACCGCATTGATGTCTTCGTCCTCGGTCGGCCCCTCCTCGCCGTAGTTATAGCTACGGTTATGGTTGTGGCCGTCGTTGTTGTCCTCGCCGTTCGCCTCGTTGTGCTTGTCGTTGTAGGAGACAAGGTCGTTCAAGGTGAAGCCATCGTGCGCGGCAACGAAGTTGACGCTCGCCCAAGGCCGGCGACCGCGCCAGTCGTAGATGTCACCTGAACCGAGGAGCCGCGCTGCAAAGTCGGTCGCGACATTGTCGCCCTTCCAGTATTCGCGGATCGTGTCGCGATACTTGTCGTTCCACTCTGCCCAACCGGGCGGAAAGCCCCCGACCTGGTAGCCGCCGGGGCCGATGTCCCAGGGTTCGCCGATCAGCTTCGTGCGCGAAAGAATCGGGCACTGCGTGATCGCATCGAAGAAGCCGCCCCGCTGGTCGAACCCTTCGGGCTCGCGCCCGAGGATGGTGCCGAGGTCGAAGCGGAAGCCGTCGACCTGCATATGCTGGACCCAGTATCGCAGCGAATCCATCACCATCTGCAAAACGCGGGGATGCGAGGTGTTGACGGTGTTCCCAGTGCCGGTATCGTTGATGTAGTAACGGTGCTGGTCCGGCAGCGTTCGGTAGTAGGAAAAGTTGTCGATACCTTTGAACGAGAGGGTCGGTCCCAACTCATTGCCTTCCGCCGTGTGGTTGTAGACCACGTCGAGGATCACCTCGATCCCAGCATCGTGGAAATTACGCACCATCTCGCGGAAGCCTTCATAGCCCCGCGGCCCGTAGTAGCGAGGCGTCGGTGCAAAGAAGCCGAGCGTGTTGTAGCCCCAGAAGTTGTGAAGGCCCTTCTCCAGAAGATGCTGATCATCGGGGAAGTAGTGCACCGGCATCAGTTCGACCGAGGTGATGCCGAGGCTCTTGATGTAGTCCACTGAAGCCTTGTGGCCCATCCCTTCGAATGTGCCGCGCAGCTCCTGCGGTATCGCGGGATTAAGCTGGGTAAAACCCTTCACGTGCGTTTCGTAAACGATCGCTTGTGACCACGGAACGTTGGGCCGGTCTGCGAGATGCCAGTCGAAGCCGTTCGGCTCTACGACCCGGCACTTCGGCGTGTAAGGCGCGCTATCCCGCTCATCGAATGTGAGGTCCTTATCCTCATGCAGCAGATCGTAGGCAAAGTGCGCTTCATTCCACTCGACGTCGCCCATAAGTTCCTTGGCATAGGGGTCGACAAGGAGCTTGTTCGGGTTGAAGCGGTGACCGTTTTCCGGGTCGAAAGGGCCATGGACGCGATAGCCATAAAGAGTGCCCGGCTTTAGGCCCGGCACGTAGCCGTGCCAGACTTCATGCGTATATTCAGGGAGATCGAGGCGGGCGACTTCGTGCTTGCCGCTGCTGTCGAAGATGCAGAGTTCCACACGTTCGGCATGCGCCGAGAAAAGCGCAAAGTTCGTTCCTTCACCGTCGAAGTTGGCGCCGAGTTGCTCCCAGCTGCCCGAAAGAACCGTATAGCTATTGTCTTTGGTATTCATGCGTCGCCCCTATGAAGAACCCTGCAACAATGGAGCGGCGCAATAATGGTTCCTTCTGCGGCAGCTGAATTATCTCTTTTCCACTCCCAGCGGAGCATCGAGCGGCACCTGGCCACCGGATCCGCTCTGGGGGGTGGGATCCCCGTCAGTAGGCGCCGTGCCGGGGCGTGTCTCCGGCGTATTGTTGATCGGGTCGTCAGTGCTCGGCCCTTGATCGCTGCAGGCCGCAAGGAAAAGGACCGTCGAAATCGCGATGAGGATACGCGTCATCTTCATGTTCTCCGTCAACTCTTTATTCCGTCGGCAGACCGGCGGCGCTCTTCCAGCGCCACGACCTTCTCTACCGCTACCACATCTTCCAAGTTCGCCGCCGGAACTGGATCGCTCACGATGGCTTCAAGCACTTCCGCTCGCCTGTCCGCCTCTTTTCGCCCGCTATCCCTGCCATGGAATTTCTCCGTGCTTCTGCGAGGTTAACTTTGTCGCCTGACCATTGTTCCCTTCTCGCGGCCCTGCCTATTTATCGAAGGACGTCAACAGGAGAGATAAATGAGTACGCTGACTATGGAGGAGATGGAAGGGCGCCTCAGCGCCCACCGCGAGCTGATGATCGACATGCTGGCGGCCATGATCGGCGGCCAGGCGCAGATCGACCAGTTCCTGAAAAAGCTGCGCGACGACCTGACCTATAAGGATCACGAAGAAGACCCTGGCGTGCTTCCTGACGGTGGTTTTGCAATCGAGAACGCTGCCGCCAGAGAGTTGCGGACAATCCTCGAAGCGGCGGGGGCTCGTGCAGCGGCTGAACCGCGTTAGCAGGTTCTTCACACTCGAGGCGATTTCGTCACATTCGTGTCCAATATGTGGAACACCATCAGTCTTGTACCCGTTCATTGCGCAAGACAACGATGGAGTCTCACATGGTGAAGGATTGGGTAGAAGCAGCCGGGTTCGTTGTGGTCGTCGCCGTCTGCTATATGATTGTAGTACCTATCTGACGGTGGTCCGTACCCAGGCTCATTCCTGGCGCTGCGCAAAATATGCGGCAGCCGCTACGATGTCGTCGTCCTCCAGATAATTCGCCGCTTCCCGCATCACGTGGCTGTACTCCGTGCCGCCGCGGATCCCCTCATTGAAGAGATGAAGCTGCCGCTCGAGATAAGGCTGGCTGAGACCCGAGATCCTGGGATAGACGGGATTTGATCCCGGCTTTTCGTGGCAGGAAAGGCAGGCGGGGATCTTGTCTTCTGACCGGCCCCGCTGGGCGAGGATCCGTCCGCGCTCAACAAGATCGGCATCGACTGGCGCAGCACTGTCTTGTGGTCGGGTCTGCGTCGCGTAGTAATGCGCAAGCTCGGGAAACGAGTCGTTCGGCAGCAGACTGATCGCCATCTGCATGATCCCGCTTGGTCGCTCGTTGTTGGCATAGGCTTTAAGGCTCTCCAGCAGGTATTCCTCTGATTGGCCAGCAAGGCTAGGGACAAGGCTGCCGGGGCCGACCTTGCGGGCGCTGTGACAGCTTTCACAGCTCAGCGGCAGGTCGTCCACCTCTCCTTCCATCGGCGGACGGTAGAGCCCGGAGAGCTCGTAGTAGCGGTCGGCACTCATCCCGGGTAGTTGACGCAGGAAGGCGACCATCGCCCAAACCTCGTCTGGACGCTTTTGCGTCGGCCATGCCGGCATACCAGTGAACCGAACACCGTGCTGGACGATCTGAAAGAGTTGCTCGTCCGTCCAGGTGGGAATGCGCGGCCCAAGATCGGGAGGGACGGGGAGCATGTGCCTGACGAGCTCGGGCCGCGGCGTCACCGGGGAACCGTGGCACATTGCACATGCCATCTCGTAATGTCCCGCAGCGGGCGGAAGCATTGTTGAATCCTCGAGCGGCGGAGCCTCGATGGAAAGTGCCGCCGTGCGGGTGGAATTGCGCATCACCCAGTGCAGAAACCAGTCCGTGATCGCCCAATGCCCCGAGCTCGCGCCGACACCGATCAACCCAGACCACCCGATCAGCAGCGCGAGAAACGGAATCGCGATGACCGCGACGACGAGGTGTTTCAAGCGGATGATCAAAGGCGGCCTCCTGTTGTGGTGCGCGGCTCGAGCGTCGTGGCGAGCAGGGTGACACCACCGGCGAGGTATGCCGCGGCACCAACCAGCAGCATGACGACCCCGCCCGCCTGCTGATCCACCGCTGCTGAAAGCGGTACGCCGAAACAAGATACCTCCGTATCGCCGTAGAGCGGACGCGGCGAGAGTGCGAGTAGTGCTCCCAGCAGCGTCATGTGCATGGACGTAAACAGAAGACCGAAGATACCAGCGAGGCGCCTTCCCTCTCGTCCGTCAGCAGCCCCGCCTAGACAGGACAGCCAGAGCAGCAGGCCGGCGCTGAGAAACGTGACCTGCTCCAGAGCAGTCACAATCCAGGAGCTTTCGGCCAGTTCCCGTGCAGCCGGCAGATGCCAGCCCCAAACGGCGGCCAGTTCCACCATCGACGCCGCAACCGGTGTGAACCACGGCCAGCGCATTGAAAGGTCCGACCGGGAACCACTTAGGCCGATGGCAAGGAGGGGGGCCGCACCCGCGACCACGCCCATATGGATGATCATATGGATTGAAAACGACTCACGTTCCCCGAACGCCAGAACGCCGCCCCACAGGAGCGCGAGCAGCAGGAGCCCGAGATAAAGGCACACCTGCCTCATATCTGGCACCCCGCGATGAAGATCAGCGGTATAGCCACATAGACAACCGCAACGAAGCTGAGGCCCGAGAGAAGAAGCGTGGCAAAACCCTGAAACAGCCGGCGGTCCTGATCCGTCGCCTGCGAATGAGGCGGATCTCCAGAGCCAAAACCCCACTGCCGCCAGGCAAGGTAAGCCGACAGCAGGATCATTGCCAATGCCATCAGGGTAAAGATCCCGAGACCGATCCTGATCGCGTTGAAGTCGATGCTCCACACGAGCGCCTTCTCACAATAGATGGCGACGACGACATAGCAGACGATGAAATGGAATGCCCAAACAGTTGGAGCGGTGAAGAGCGTCCAGAGCGTTTCGACTTCCTTTGGTAGCAGGCGTTTCATCGCTCACCTCACCACCGGAAAGAGGCCTATGATACCGAATGCGACCACTGCGGTGACCGTCAGGAAGTGCCAGTAGAGCGTAACGTTGATGATGTCCTGATCGTAACGCGCCGTCATTCTGCCGGCCAGGCTTCTTGCCAGGCAATAGAGCTGCATGATGCAGCCGGCGGCGGCATGGACCACAGTCCAGATGGCGATGATCCAGACGATCGCCGGGTAGACGTGGGCGGTTGGATCCATCCCGTGGACATAGGGGCCCGCAAGGCCGGCTGCCGAGCCACCCAATGCGATGAAAGTTGCCCCCACAAGTGCCACTCTAGCCTCATCGAGACGACCGGCACGGTTCAGATGGCGGGCACGCAGCATTAGGAGCCAGGAAAGGACAAACAGGTTGATCGCAATCACCGGCCAAAGGACGCCCGGCCCTTCGATGCCGTTGGTGAAGTCACCATGGATAGTCCAGTAAAAGAAGTAGCCGAAGACAAGGCTGGCAAAAGCTGTGCCGTCGCCGACCATGGTGATGAACATCGCCCACCAGCCCACGGAAGGTGGGCCCGACACGTAGATCGGCAGACTCTCGCCCATGCCGACATCCATCTCCGGCGCTTCCGGTATCTCTGCGGTTCCGGTCCACAGCCAGTAGAGGATCGCACCCAGGGTGATCACCCCGCAGATTGCCGTGATCAGCCACCAGTGGAACGTGAGCGCGATAAAGACGCCGCCGAGAGACATCGCCGCGACGATCGTCACATAAGATGTCCCCCCCACCCGCAGACACTGAATCGGCTCGGCATCGAGGACCGACGTGACCAGCGTTTCCCGCCGTCCGGACTTTGCGTCCGGAAGGTAGTAGCGCGCTTCTTCGATGTCCCGCTGAAGATTGGGCTGGTCCCAGAGCGGGTAGCGGCTGGTGATGATGGGGACAGAGCGCATGCCCCAGTTCTCATCGGGATTGTTGGTCCATTCGAGGGTGCCTGCCTTCCACGGGTTGAGCGTGTCGAGCTTTACCTTGGGACGGAACATATCCGCCACCACAGTGAGGACCCCGGAAGCGAAGATGAAAGCTCCGATCGTCGAGATGAGGTTGAACCAGTCCCATCCTATGTCTTCCGGATAGGTGAAGACGCGTCGCGGCATGCCGCGCAGGCCGGAGAAATGCATTGGGAAGAAGGCGATGTTGAAACCAGTGAACATCAGCCAGAACGCGACTTTCCCCCAGGCGTCGCTCAACCGCCAACCCGTCACGAAGGGGAAGTAGTAATAGATGCCGGCAACCACCGGAAACAGCATCCCTCCGATCAGCACGTAATGCAGATGCGCTACGACGAAGTATGTATCATGCGCCTGCCAGTCGAACGGCGCCAGCGCCACCATGACACCCGTAAGGCCGCCGATTACGAAGATGACGAGCCCGCCCGCCCCAAAGAGCATCGGGACGGAAAAGATGACGCGTCCGGCCAGCATGGTGGCGATGAAGACGAAGATCTGCACGCCCGTGGGGATGACGACCGCCTCGGATGCGGCCGAAAAGAAGGCCAGCGATATCTGGGGCAAACCCGTCGCGAACATGTGGTGCACCCACAGCCCGAAACTGAGAAAGCCAGTTCCCACAGCCGCAAGGACGATCCATGAATAGCCGACGATCGGGCGCTGGGCAAAGGTCGGCACGATCATCGCCATCAGCGCGATTGCGGGCAGGAAGATGATGTAGACCTCAGGATGGCCGAAGATCCAGAACAGGTGCTGCCACAGGAGCGGATCCCCTCCCCGCTCCGAATCGAAGAAGGGCCAGTGGAACATGCGCTCCATCTCGAACAGGAGGTCGCCTGCGATCAGCGGCGGGAAGGCAAACAGGATCATGCCGGCGACGATGAGCAGGTACCAGGCAAACATCGGCATCATGTTGATGCGCATCCCCGGCGCGCGGCACTTCATGATCCCGACGATGATCTCCACTGCCGCAGCAATGGAGGCAACCTCGATGAAGGAAAGCCCGAGAAGCCAGATGTCTGCACCGATGCCGGAATATTCCTCCTTCGTCGCCAGCGGGGGATACATGAACCAGCCGGCGTTCGGCGCAGAGTTGAAGAAGATGGAGCCGCAGACGAAGATGCCGCCAAGCAGGAAACTCCAGAAGCCAAACGCCGAAAGGCGCGGGAACGGCAACTCGCGGGCCCCGAGCAGCGACGGCAAAAGGTAGATGGCAATCGCTTCGAAGATGGGCACCGCGAACAGGAACATCATCACCGTGCCATGCAGGGTGAATGCCTGATTGAAGAACTCTACGGAGAAAAGATCATTGTCCGGCACGGCAAGCTGCAGCCGCATCAGCAGGGCGAGAACGCCGGCAAACAGCATGAACCCGAAGGCGGCCACGCCATACCAGAGACCGATTTCACTGTTGTTGACAGAGGTCCAGTACCGCCAGCCGCCAGGGGTCTTCCACACCTTGCGCAGCCGCTCTTCCTGCGCCGCGCGCTCTTCCGCAGAGAAGTTGCCGAGCGCCTTGGTCATTTCAGTCCCTTCAAGTAAGCGGCAATCATCTCCACATCCCCGTCCGGAAGCATATCGAAGGCTGGCATGTGAACGCCGGGCTTGATTTCCTCAGGGTTCCTGATGAAGCGGGCGATCGCTTCTGTGGTGTTGGGGAGCGTTCCGGCTGCTATGGTTTCGCGAGCGCCGACGGCCGTAAGGTTGGGACCGATCTCGCCGTTAGCCTGCGTCCCGGCAATGGTATGGCAGGCGCCACAACCGTGGCGGAGGAAGACAGCGAGCCCCTCCGCATCCGACGGCCGATCAACGGCAGCCCTTTCGTCCAACCATTCCTCGAAAGCGGCCGGCTCCACCGCCTTGACGGTAAAGGCCATCAGCGCGTGAGAAGGACCACAGAACTCAGCGCAGGCACCGCGATAGAGGCCAGCCTTCGAAGCCTCCAGCGTCACCGCATTGATGCGTCCGGGGATCGCATCCATCTTGCCGCCAAGCGACGGGATCCAGAACGAGTGAATGACGTCCGGCGACTTGAGCGTGAACAGCACCCTTTCGCCAACTGGCATCACGATCTCGTTGGCAGCCTCGAAAAGAGGCGCACCCGATGGATCAAGGTAGCGGGCCCGCCACCAGAATTGCTCTCCCGTGACCTCGATCTGCCGGAGGCCAGGTTCCCCCGAAGAGGTCCAAGGCCGCAGATTGGGCATCAACCAGACTGCATAGGACAGGAGAGCGCCAAGAATCACGGCCGGGCCGACGGCGCCGCAAAGCAGGATGACCCACCCGGCCATCCTCTCGGAATGCGGCTCTCTTCCGAGCCGGGAGGCATATGCGAGAACTCCGACGACACCAATCCAGATCAAGGAACCGCCGACGAGCATCACGTAGAAAAGGGTGGCAACATTTGCAGCTTCCGGTCCCGCGGGATCCAGGGCCGACTGGACGCCGGAACAAGAGGAAAGAGGGATGCAGCCGAAGAGCAGCGCCGCCCGAAGCACTGCACCACGTTGTGCAGATCTGCTGAGATACGCTCCGCCGATACGAGACATTCCGTCGTGCAGACTTGCTCCGCCGTACAAACGACCCCCTGACACGTCTAGCTCCCCTCCGCGGCTTCGCCACGGACAACCGGGGGCAAACGCTGTGACGTGTCTTTTGTTCCAGACACAGTATCAACTTTAGTAACAACGTATTTGGCCACGGGAACGAATGCCGGCGAAGCGGGTTTCTCGACACGGGCAAAGGCCCTTTCGACAGAAAGGATGAGAGCGATGCAGACTTTCCTTCAGCGACTTTTCGGAAAGTTCCACCGGATCAGCGAAAGCAAAGCTCACGAGCAGCACGGTGAGGATGTTCAGGTCCTCGTTCCGGAGGCCGTTGAACTGCCTCTTCCGAAGCGACCGCAGGAGGAAATCAGCGTGCCTGCATCGATCAACGGCCGGGATCTGTCTACCGGTCGACTGTAAAACCCTCATCGAGACATTTAGGAGTAACCTAATGGCTGACATCAAGTCTGCTTCCATTCTTATTCTTGCGACCGACGGTTACGAGCGTTCGGAGCTGCGCGTGCCGCTTGAGAAATTGCGCGAACAAGGCGCAGAAGTGAAGATTGCATCGGCCAAGAGCGGCCAGATCAAGAGCTGGGACGAAACCGACTGGGGTGATAGCGTCGACGTCGATCTCGTCGCGTCCGATGTGAAGGTCGAGGAGTTCGACGCGATTGTCATGCCCGGCGGCCAGATCAACCCGGATGTGCTTCGTACGAACGAGGATGCGATGCGCATCGTTCGCGACTTCGTCAGGAGCGGAAAGCCGGTAGCGGCGATCTGCCATGCACCCTGGCTGCTGGTCGAGGCCGATGCCCTGCGCGGCCGCCGCGCAACCTCCTACCCCTCGATCAAGACGGATGTGCGCAATGCGGGTGCTCAGTGGGTCGACGAGGAGGTCGTGGTGGACAACGGCATCATCACGTCGCGTTCGCCGAAGGACTTGGATGCCTTTGTCGCCAAGATTGTCGAAGAGGTGAAGGAAGGCCGCCACGACCGCCGGGCGGCTTAGGTACTACTCTGTTGCGGTCGCCAAGTCTTCTGCCGCGGCGGCCGCAACGACATCGCCCGCTGCCTCCCGGAGAAACGCAAGAAGGCGCTTCTCCTCAGCCCGCAAACCTCGAAGCCCGCCTGCATTCACCGGCTGAGTAAATATCTTCTGCAGCGGCGAATGGTCCTCGACCAGGCCGAGAATAGCCGGGTGAATGTAGCTCGACCGGCACACCGCCGGCGTGTTGTGCAGCCGCTCGGACGCTGCGTGGCAGATGAGCTTCACCTTTGGCTTCTGTCCCTCCTTGACCGCCTGACAAACCGCACTGAACCCCGCCAGCGTGCCGCCCCAGGTCCGAAACGTCTTGGCGGAGACGGGAAATCCGGCAATTGTGGACAGGTACGCATTCAAGCGGCCCGAATCGACGGGGTGAGCCGTACCGTGCTCGTCCGGCCACGAGAACAACTGACGCCCGGGAAGATCCGCGATTTCTTCGAAGATGCGCTGAAGGCGCGGGTGCTTGATCGTATGGCTGACCTTCTTGCCGCCCTTGGCCGTGAACTTGAGCACCACCGCTTCGTCAGAGAGTTTCATATGGCGCTTCAGGAGCGTCGTTGCTCCGTAGGTCCGATTTTCCTTCGCGTAGGCGCGGTTTCCGACCCTCAGATGAGCGGTATCCATCAGGGCCACGATCGCAGCGAGCACGGCTTCCTGGTGGTCCAGCCCAAGCGCAAGATCCCGCTCGATCCGGCGGCGGATGCGCGGCAGGACCTCGCCGAAGCGGACCAGCTGGTCGTACTTCAGCTCGCTGCGGTGGCTCTGCCACGCCGTGTGATAGCGGTACTGCTTGCGGCCCCGAGCGTCATAGCCGGTCGCCTGGAGATGCCCCTGGGGGTCCATGCAGATCCACACATTCTCATAGGCCGGCGGCAAGCCTAGAGCCGCAATTCTCTGCTTCTCCTCCGGATCGGTCAGGAGCTTGCCGTCCGGCAGACGGTAGCAGAAACCCCGTCCGGCGCGCGAACGCCGGATGCCGGGTTGGGTATCACTCACATAGGTGAGACCGATTGCCTTGAGCGATTGCTCATCTGGAGCGGAGAAAGCTGTGACATCCATGGGCCTTAGAACGAAGTCTGGCTCGCTTCGTTCCTGTCAGAGCTTTTCCTCAGTCCACCAGCTCTGGAATGGCTTCGACCAAATTTCGCTCGAATGCCTCGCGCGGCGCCACCAGTATCCACGAGAACCCGCTCGCATCATAGCGGATGTCGACCTTACCGCCGAAGGAAGCCTCTGCGTGGCGTCTGATGATCTTCGTGCCGAAGCCGGTCCTTTCCGGTTCTTTCGCCGGTGGACCGCCCACTTCTTTCCACGTGAGCCGGAGAAGAGATTGCAGATCCGATGGAGCGTCCTGTCGCCACGAAACGATCACCTTGCCCTCTGGGACGGAAAGGGCGCCGTATTTGAGCGAGTTGGTGGCAAGCTCGTGCAGGACGAGGCCGAGATTCTGCACCGCCTCCGCTTTCAGCGCGATATCTTCCCCATCAAGCTCCACACGGTTGGAGGCTTCGGCGAATGTCTCGAGCTGGATGGTCACCAGCCGCTTCAACGGCACGCCGACCCACTGCTCGCTCGCAAGGACCTCGATGGAGCGGCCGAGGCCCTGCAGACGTGTCGAGATCGCCTTCTGGAACTCCTCCATGCTGTCGCCTTGCCGCGCCAGCTGACGCATCATCGCCTGAACCAGCGTCAGGATGTTCTTCGTCCGGTGCACGAGCTCGTGCAGGATGAAGTGCATCTTGTCTTCGGCCTGGCTCCTGTCGAAAGAGGCGTTGGACAGTGCGACCGAGATCTGGTTCGCCTCCCGGATCCGGGTTTCCACCGGAGGGACGATCTCTCCCCTGCCGATGCGCTCCGCCATCTCCGCAATCTGGCGGATCGGGATGCGAAGCTGGCGGGCAATGAGATAGCCGCACAACATGCCGATCGCGAGAAACAGGACGCTGCCGACGATCAACTGCCGCGAGGTGCTGAGGATCGCCGCCTGTGCGGTGCTGATCGGTCCCCAGACGACCGCCTTCCACTGCGAGCCGACGATTTGCGCATAGCCATAGATCTGCTCCGGCTCGCCACCCAGGTCCTCAATCGTACCATTGACGCCAGACATCAGCCTGATCGTTTCTTCCGGGAAGGCGCTGATCGACGACGCATTGCTTTCCCCAAGAGAGGTAACTATCGCACCACCGGCGTCAAGGATCGCGACCGACCACTGAGGCGGCAGGCTCTCGATCGAAAGCAGCCTCTGCAGGTCCTCGGCGTTCTGGGTGATGATGAGGGCGGCCGCGCCGGAGCTTTGCGCCATCTCCTGCGACAGAGGGATGACGACGTTGAACACGAAACGGCCGCTGGTGGGACCGAAGAAGACGTCAGAGATCTGTGTCACTCCGCTGTCGAGCGCCTTTTGAAGCGTCGCGGGGCTGGATGTCCTCCCCAATGGCGTGCCAAACGGCACGCGCGTGTTCAACAGCTGCTGACCGGAGGCGTCGACCGCGATCGCGTAAAGAGAGTTGGACCGCAGGCTGTTCTGGACACGGTTGTGAAATGCCTGAAAGTCCCCCTGATCAAGCTCCGGGGAACCGGCGAGGATGCGCAAGGTTGTCGCCATGTCCTGGAGCGCCCGATCGACGGAACGGGCCACCACTTGCGCGTCTTCCGCGGTGTTCGCTGCCAGGAGGACGCGGTCTCGCCGCTCCAGCTCTATCATCAGAAACACGACGAAGACGACAAGCGGGATAGCAACCACTGCCGAAAGGGCGACCAGATAGGCTCCGATCGAAGCGGTCGGGAAAAAGCGGGGCAGCCGCTCCTCTCTCGACACTAGAAAGTCTCCCCAGCGATCACGTGAGCAACCGCAGCGGCAGAAGGCCTCATATATATCCCGCCCTTTGCTGATGTAGCACAGGGCCTGTTCTAGCTTCTTTTGGAAAAAGCACCAACCCTATCAGCGCTCAGGATGAAGATTCCACTGAAGAAGGGCGTAACCTGTGCGCCAGCGGACAAAGCGTTTCAATGCTGCACAAAAGGGGCATCGGCCAAAAGACCTTCACCCGCTGAGGCTCTGCACCTATTCTTTCGGCGCATCCTCGCCCGGGGGCACCTTGTGGGCGGTCGCGTCCTCCGATCCGGTGATCACAGTAGGTTTGGCACTGGCAACACCGGAACTCTTTGAACCGGCCTTCACATTGGCGAACTGACCCGCTGCATCATTCTCAATTGTCTGACCGTCGGCAGGCTTCTTTGTCGACTTCATCTCGTTGGCTCCTGCTGCTGGAGTTCGCGCCGCTGGGATCACTCCCGCTCCGGCGCTTCATCAGCATCTTCAACGCGCTTCCTGCCGAATTCGTTGCGCCTAGCCTCGGAGGCTCGGCCGTAATCGGCGCGATAAGATTCGCGGGCCCAAGCCTTCGACATTTCGTTCTGGCCATAACTTACCTCCGGCAGCTCGTCAGCGGCCGGCGCCGCATCGTCGCTTGTTTCCCGGCGCCGCTCGCCGTCGTCGATCACCGGGTCGCGCTCGCTGCGCAGCCGGTTGTTCCTGTAGCCGCCGGATGGAGACTGATCCTTGCTCATCACACCCACTTCCCTGTTACTGATCGATAGCGACCATCCAACAGGGACCGAGAGCGTATGTTCCTCGTCAGCTCAGACGTTGGCTCGTGGCGGGATCGAAGACCACTGCCTTATCGAGGTTAAAGACGAAGGTGAACCGCTCGCGCGGAACGATCGGCACATCCGCCCGCACACGTCCGGTAAATGAAGTTCCCTGCAGCGTGGCGGTAATGAAGGTATCGGATCCTGTCGGTTCCACCAGGCGCACATCTGCATCAACCTTCGCAATCACATCGGCGGTGGGATCAACCATACCTTCGTCCGTGATGCCCTCCGGCCGCAGACCAAGAATGACGTCGGCTCCATCAGCAAGTGGGACCGTGACGGATGAGGGCATGGGAACCGTCACACTTCCGTCGAAGATCGCGATCTGACGGATCCCGTTTGTCGAGACGGTCTTGCCCATCAGCATGTTCATCGCTGGCGAGCCCATGAAATCGGCTATGAACAGGTTGGCAGGGCGATTGTAGATGTCGGCCGGCGTTCCGACCTGCTGGATCGCACCGTCCTTCAGCACGACGATCTTTGTCGCAAGCGTCATCGCCTCGATCTGGTCATGCGTCACATAGATGATGGTCGCATCCGTGTTGTGGTGCAGCGACTTGATCTCGGCCCGCATTTCCACGCGGAGCTTGGCGTCGAGGTTCGACAGCGGCTCATCGAACAGGAAGACGCGCGGCTGGCGCACCAGGGCGCGCCCCATGGCAACGCGCTGACGCTGTCCGCCGGAAAGCTGACTCGGTCGCCGGCTGAGCAGGTGCTCGATCTGCAGGGTCTTGGCAACATTGCGGATCAGCTCTCCGCGCTCGGCCTTGTCGACACCCCTCATTTCGAGCGCAAAGCCGATGTTCTCCTCGACCGTCATGTTCGGGTAGAGCGCGTAGCTCTGGAAGACCATTGCGATATCGCGCTTGGAGGGGTGCAGGTCATTGATGACCTGGCCGTCCAGCACGATCTCGCCCGAAGCCAGCGGCATCAAGCCCGCGATTGCGTTCAGGAGAGTGGACTTGCCGCAGCCGGAGGGGCCGACGAGCACCAGGAAACCGCCCTTTTCGAGCTCGATGCTGATGTTCTTGAGAACCTCGTTGTTGCCAATCTTCTTGCTGAGGTTCTTGATCTCGAGAAAGCTCATTGCGGTTATCCCTTGACTGCGCCAGCCATCAGGCCACGCACGAAATAGCGTCCGGCGACGATGTAAACGAAGAGCGTCGGCAAGGCGGCGAACACGGCGGCCGCCATGTCGACATTGTATTCCTTGACGCCGGTGGAAGAGGAAACGAGGTTGTTGAGCGCAACCGTCATCGGCGACTCCGCACCAGACGAGAAGGAGACGCCGAATAGGAAGTCGTTCCAGATATTCGTAAACTGATAGATGATCGTCACGACGATGATCGGGCCCGAACTCGGCAAGAGGATGCGCCAGAAGATCTTGAAGAACCCTGCTCCATCGATCATCGCCGCCTTGATCAGCTCGTCTGGAAAGGCTTCGTAGTAGTTGCGGAAGAACAGCGTCGTGAAGCCGAGACCGTAGACCACATGAACGAAGACGAGGCCGGTGGTGGAATTGGCGAGGCCGAAGATGCCGAGCACGCGGGCCATCGGGATGAGCACCGCCTGGAACGGTATAAAGCAGGCAAACAGCATCAGGCCGAAGACCAGCTTGTGGCCCGGGAAACGCCACTTCGTCAGAACATAGCCGTTGAGCGCGCCCAAGACGGTCGAGATCAGCACCGCGGGAACCACCAGGCGGATGGAGTTCCAGAAGTAGCCCTTGATGCCTTCGCAGGTCACGCCAATGCAGGCTTGACTCCAAGCCTTCGTCCAGGCCTCCCAAGACGGATCCCGCGGCAGGGCGAGCATGTCGCCGCCGCGGATCTCCGCCAGCGACTTGAAGGACGTCGTCAGCATCACGTAGAGCGGCAGCAGGTAGACGAGGGCGAGGACGACCAGCAGCGAGTAGATTACGATGCGGGCTGTGCGCGCAGAACCGGCGCTGACGGTTTCGGCTGCAGCACTCATGAACGCTTCTCCCGAAGCTCGGAATAGAGATAGGGAACGATGATGGCGGTGATGCCCATCAGCATCATGACCGCACTTGCGGAGCCGACCGCCATCTGGCTGCGCGTAAACGTGTAGGAATACATAAATGTGGAGGGCAGCTCGGTCGCATTGCCTGGACCGCCGCCCGTCAATGCAATGACGAGGTCGTATGACTTGATCGCCATATGCGCAAGAACGATGAAGGCCGACAGGAATACCGGGCGAAGCATAGGGATGATGATGCGCCGGTAGATCGCAAACACCGGTGCGCCGTCGATCTGCGCAGCCTTGATGATTTCGCCATCAATGCCGCGCAGCCCGGCAAGGAACATGGCCATGACGAAGCCGGATGCCTGCCAGACACCGGCGATCACGATGGTATAAATCGCCATGTCGGTGTTGATCAGCCAGTCGAACTTGAAGCTCTCCCAGCCAAGATTGTGCATCGTCTTTTCGAGGCCGAGGCCCGGGTTGAGGAACCACTTCCAGGCGGTACCGGTAACGACGAAGGACAGCGCCATAGGGTAAAGGAAGATCGGCCTCAGCAGGCCTTCTGCGCGGATGCGCTGGTCCATCAGGATTGCGATAAACAGACCGATCGCGGTGCAAAGGCTGATGTAGAGCACACCGAAGATCGCGAGGTTCTTGATCGCCATGTACCAATTCGGCTGCGACCAGAGCCGGTAGTAGGCGTCAAGACCGACCAGATCATAGACCGGCAGGATGCGAGAGCGCGTAAAGGACAGGTAGACGGTCCACAAGATGAAGCCATAGACGAAGATCAGGGTAATGGCGAAGGACGGCGCGAGCACGATCTTCGGCAGCAGCGTTCCCAGCCGCTCCGTGAAGGACCGGCGCGGTCGCTCCGGCGTCACAATGGGAACGGGTTCGATCGTCGTCATACATCACCTCCGGCCGAAACCGCGAATTGAAAAGCGAGATTTGTGAGTGAGAAAAAATGGCCGGGTCATTCCCGGCCATTTTCAGATATTGAAGATGCTTCGCACTTACTGAGCGGATGCAACGGCCTGCGGCAGGCGCTCCAGAGCCTGGTCGGTCGTGATCTGACCGTTCAGGTGCTGGGTAACCACGTCGAAGACAGCTTCCTTGACGGCCGAAGGCTGTGCGTGGCCGTGGGCGAGCGAACCGGCGAGGTTGCCGCTGGCAGCAGCTTCAGCCAGGTCCTTCATGCCCTTCTTGCCGCAATCGTCGAACTCGGCATCAGGAACGTCGGTGCGAGCCGGCACGGAACCCTTTACGGTGTTGAAGGCGATCTGGAAGGCCGGATCTTCAACGGCGGCTGCCATCTTCAGCTGTGCATCGCGCTTGTCTTCACCGACGTCGAACATGACGAACTGGTCGGAGTTGAACAGCACGGAACCCTGAGTACCCGGAAAGCGGATGCAGACGAAATCTTCGCCCGGCTTCTTGTCCGCGCGCAGCCATTCGCCCTTCGACCAATCGCCCATCTGCTGGGCGCCAGCCTTGCCTTCGATGACGAGTGCGGTGGAAAGGTTCCAGTCGCGGCCGGAGAAGTTCGGGTCGAAATAGGTGCGCAGCTTGCTCATGTCGTCGAAGACCTGACGCATGGTTTCGCTGGAGAGAGCGTCCGGGTCGGCCTCGATCACGGCCTTCTTGTAGAAGTCCATACCGCCAACCGAAAGAACGACGGATTCCCAGAGGGTGCCGTCCTGCCAGGGCTGACCGCCATGAGCGAGCGGCGTGATGCCCTGTTCCTTGAACTTGTCGAGAAGCGCAAACAGCTCATCCATGTTCTTCGGCGCTTCGCCACCGGCCTTGTCGAGAGCAGCCTTGTTGAGCCACAGCCAGTTCGTGGAGTGTACGTTCACCGGCGCTGCAATCCAGTCGCCGTCAAACTTCGAGAATTCCTGCAAAGCAGCCGGAATGACCTTGTCCCAGCCCTGCTCTTCCGCAAGGTCGTTCAGGTTGCCCAGAACGCCCATCTCGGCCCAGTCTTTGATGTCGAAGCCGAGCATCTGGACAGCGGTTGGCGGATCGCCGGAGGTGACGCGGGCACGAAGTGCCGTCATCGCCTGCACGCCGGAACCACCGGCGACCGGCATGTCCTGCCAGGAAATGCCTTCTTTCTCCAGGTTTTCCTTCAGCACGTTGAGCGCCGCAGCCTCACCGCCGGACGTCCACCAGTGGAGGACTTCAACGCCTTCTTGAGCCTTCGCGGCACCGGCCGTCACCGCGATCAGAGCAGCGCCGGCAGCCAGTTTGGTAAATGTTCTAATGTTCATGAGAATCTCCTCTAGATCCGGGCTCCTCTCCGGATGGTCAATTTATAACGATATAAAACCCAAGGCTGTCAACCCCGTGCGATCCGTGGCGGAGCGGCGGAAGCGACAGATAGGGCCTTGATTTGTCGAAACAACTTTTCTTTGCAAACCGGCACAACGGGAATTGCCCGCGAAGTTTATAACGATATAGTTCCCCATGAGGAGACCCCTTGAAGGGTCGGGAGTGAGGTGACTGTCCGGTGACAAATCGGAACGAGAACGGTGGGCGCGGCAGCCCGCCTGCAGAAAGAGGTACGTACCTCCGTGATGACGCCAAGCCGACGCTCCGGACGGTGGCGGAACTGACGGGCCTGGCGGTGACCACCGTCTCCCGCGCACTGGCGGATGCACCGCAGATCGCGTTGGAGACCCGGCTACGCGTGCGTCGGGTCGCGGAGGAGATCGGCTACTTCCCGGATCGGGCAGCCCAGAGGCTGCGCACCGGCCGAACGAACGTCATCAGTCTCGTTCTGGACCCCCACGAGGAGATCCTCGGCTATGCGACCTCGATGATTAACGGTCTGACCGAGGCTCTGCGGGGGACGACCTACCATCTGGTGATCACGCCACACTTTTCCGACACGCCCGCGCAGGATCCGGTCAGGCACATCATGCGCAACAGGATGGCGGACGGCATCGCCTTCACACGGACCGAGCCCTCCGACGAGCGGGTGAAGCTGCTCCTGGAACGGGACTTCCCCTTTATCTGCCATGGGCGGACAGAGCTTGCGACGCCGCATCCGTTCGTCGACTTCGACAATTACGGCTTCGCCTACAAAGCCGCACGCAAACTCATCGCCGGTGGCTCCAAGAAGCTCTGCATCATCCTGCCGCCGGAGCGCTTCACCTTCGCCCACCATATGCGCCACGGCTTCATGAAGGCCGTCCGGGAGGAAGGCATGGCATTCGACATTCCTCACGAAGTGACCTTGGACAGCAAGTCGGACGACATCCGGCGTGTGATTGACCAGCGGCTTTCGCAGCCGGACCGGCCGGATGGCTTCATCTGTGGGGGTGAGGTTTCTGCGCTCGCTGTGATGGCGGCGGCTCATGACCGTGGTCTCGATCTCTGTCGTGACGTCCGGCTGGTTGCGAAACAAACGTCAGGCCTCTTTGACCAGATCAGGCCACGGACAGAGACTATCTACGAGGACCTTGCTGAAGCCGGGGCCCTGATGGGACGCCTTCTGCTGAAGCGGATTGCGGAACGTCCGCCGGTTTCGGAACTGCAGGTGCTTCAGACGATCTGAAGCACCTGCGTTCTTCGTCAGTCTTCTTCCTGGAAGACCTCATCGCGCTTCTTCCGCACGCTTGGCAGGAACACGATCACCAGAACCGCCAGGGCAATGAGCAGCAACGTGGCGCTGATCGGACGTGTGAAAAACGTCGTCGGATCTCCGCGTGAGAGGATCATTGCGCGCCGCAGGTTCTCTTCCAGCAGCGGCCCGAGTACGAAGCCCAGCAACAGGGGTGCCGGTTCGCAGCGCAGCTTGACCAGCACGTAGCCGATCAACCCGAAGAAGGCGACGGCGAAGAGGTCGTAGACGTTCGAGTTGACGCTGTAGACCCCGATCGAGCAGAAGGCCATGATGATGGGGAAGAGCACGTAATACGGGATCGTCAGAAGCTTCACCCAAAGCCCGATGAGCGGCAGGTTCAGAACCACCAGCATCAGGTTGCCGATCCACATGGAGGCGATGATGCCCCAGAAGAGGGCCGGCTGCTCGGTCGCGACGTTGGGTCCGGGCACGATGCCCTGGATGATCATCGCACCGATCATTAGCGCCATGACCGGGTTGGCCGGGATCCCGAGCGTCAGAAGCGGAATGAAGGAGGTCTGCGCACCGGCATTGTTGGCCGATTCCGGACCCGCCACGCCGGCGATCGCCCCTTGGCCAAACTCCTCCGGCTTATCCGACACGCGCTTCTCCACCGTATAGGAGGCAAAGGACGCAAGAATGGCACCGCCTCCGGGCAGAATTCCGAGTGCCGATCCGATGACCGTGCCGCGCAGAACCGGCGCCACCATCTTCCTGAAGTCGTCCCGCGTCGGCAGCAGGCCGCTCACCTTCGCCATGAGCAGCGAACGTGTCTTCTCGTTCTCCAGGTTGCGCAGGATCTCGGCGATACCGAACACGCCAACTGCGACGGCAACGAAGTTCAAGCCGTCCGAATATTCGCGGATGCCCAGAGTGAACCGCGGGGTGCCGGTATAGATGTCCGTGCCCACGAGCCCCAGAAGCAGGCCAAGCGCAACCATCGCCAGCGCCTTAATGACAGAGCCATGCGCCAACGCAATCGAGGACACCAGGCCAACGATCATCAGCGAGAAGTACTCCGCCGATCCGAACTGAAGAGCGATCGCCGTCAATGGTGGCGCAAAGATTGCAACGAGGAAGGTCGAAACGCTGCCGGCGAAGAAGGAGCCGAGCGCGGCAATTGAAAGTGCCGCCCCTGCCCTGCCCTTTCGCGCCATCTGGTAGCCGTCGATTGCAGTGACGGCCGAAGACGATTCACCAGGCATGTTGATCAGGATCGCAGTGGTGGAGCCGCCGTACTGAGCACCGTAGTAGATGCCTGCCAGCATGATAAGCGACGAGACCGGCTCGAGCTGGAAGGTGATCGGCAGTAGCATCGCGATCGTCGCAGTCGCGCCGATTCCGGGAAGTACGCCGATCAGCGTGCCGAGCAGGACACCGATCAGGCAGAAAAACAGGTTTTCAATCGATGACGCCGTGGAAAACCCCAGGGCGAGATTGCTCAAGAAATCCATCTGCCGCTCCTAGAACCCGAGCCAGGGACCAAAGCGCCGGAAGGGCAGGCCGAGACCGTAACTGAAAACAAGGACCGAGAAGATCGTCAGGCAGAACGCCAGGACCAGGGCCGTCAGAGGCTTCATCTTGCCGGATGCGAAGGACGCAATCAGCGCCGTCAGGAACAGGGCCGGCACGAAACCGAGGCCACGGACCGTCAGGCCGAAGAAGATCGGTGCCGGCAGGATGAAGAACATGCCGCGCCACGCGATGTGGCCGATCGGCTCACCTTCAATGCGGATGGATTGAAGCAGGATCACGCCTCCCAGCAAGATCAGTGCGCAAGCGAGGATCAGCGGGAAATATCCCGGCCCCATGCGGAAGGCGGTGCCGAGTTCGAGCGTCAGCGATTGAAGTGCGAAGAACGCGCCAAGCGCAATGAACAGCAAGCCGCACAACAGATTGGCTCTGTCAAATGTCGTGGATTTCATGATCGCTCCGGAAGAATGGAGAGGCGCAGCACGAGCGCCATAGAGATGGTCCTCCCCCTGACGCGCAGAGAGAGGACCAAAGACGAGCGTTGAGGGATCAGTCGGCGTATTCGCCGGCCGCTTCGATCACCGGCTTCCAGCGAGCGATTTCGCCTTCGAGCTTGGCCTTTAGGGCCTCCGGCGTTGCGTCGGACTGCGGCGACGGCTCCGTTCCAAGTTCGGCGAACCGTGCCGCAACGTTCGGATCAGCAAGCGCCACCTTCAGGGCTTCCGAAAGGCGGTTCACGGCCTCTTCCGGCGTGCCCTTCGGCGCGTAGATGCCGTGCCAGATCCCGACCTGGAAGTCGGACAGACCGCCTTCGGCAGCGGTCGGTACGTCCTTGAGAACGTCCAGACGCTCGGGCGAGGTCACGGCATAGGCCTTGATGGTGCCGCCCTGGATCTGCTTCGTCGTGTTGGTCGTTTGGTCGCACATGATGTCGACCTGGCCGCCGAGAAGATCCGTCATCGCCGGGCCAGTGCCCTTGTAGGGCACAGTGACCAACGGGGTCTCGATCGCGCTCATGAACAGCATGCCGCAAAGATGCGAGGCAGCGCCGATGCCGGCATTGGCGACAGTGACAGTGTCCTTGTTCGCCTTCGCGTACTCGATCAAGCCCTTCAAGTCGGTCGGCTCGAGGTCCTTGCGCGCAACGATCGTCATCGGCACTTCAGTGACGAGACCGACATATTCGAAAGCGTTCAGCGTCTCGTAAGGCAGCTTGCGATAGAGCGTGTCGCTCGTCGCCATGCCGATATGGTGCAGAAGCACCGTGTATCCATCCGCTTCAGCATTCGCGACGCGTGCAGCACCAAGCGTGCCGCCAGCACCGCCGACGTTCTCGATGATAACCTGCTGGCCAAGATCCTTCGACATAGCTTCAGCCACAAGGCGCGCGACGGTGTCGGTCGGGCCACCGGCGGAGAAAGGCACGACCATGGTGACCGTACGATCGGGGTAGGTCTGCGCGCCGGCAACGGCGGAGAACAGGGTGGCGGCCGCAAGAGCGGTTGCGCCAATGATGGCGTTCAACGTTTTCATCATACTCCTCCAGATGAATATGCTTGAACCGGCGCAAGTCCCTCCCGCGCCAGCCTGCGCTGATCTAGAGGTTCACCATCCGAGGCTGGCAATCTTCAACTTCACGGATCAATGGCTTTGTCTGCCGCTTCACTGCGTAATGGGTGGAAATCGAAACGCGACCGCAGAATCCATGGGTGGAAATCCACCCATCGCCCGCTTCATCCCTCACGCTCATCGTAAATGGCGTGGTCGGGACCAAGCATTTTCTTGTCCAGCCCGTACTTCTGCATCTTGTCGTAAAGGGTCTTGCGAGAGATGCCGAGCGCTTCGTAGACGGGTCGAAGCGCTCCACCATGGGCCGCAATGGCACCAGCGATGATCGTCTTCTCGAAGGTCGCCACCTTCTCCGCCAGCCGGCTGCCGCCTTCAGCGCCATTCGAGTTATGTTCGCCGGGATCAATCTCCAACCCGAGCACCAGCCGATCGGCGGCATTGCGTAGCTCGCGGACATTGCCTGGCCAGTCCTTCTGTCCAACGGCCGAGAGGATATCAGGAGGAACTTCCAGATCGTCGCGTCCATAGCGCGCAGCAGCTTCTCTGACGAGGTGCAGGAACAGGAGCGGAATATCTGCGCGCCGCTGCTGCAGCGACGGCACCCGGATGGTGGCAACGTTCAAGCGGTAGAGCAGGTCGGCGCGAAACCGCCCGGCCGCAACCTCCGCCTCAAGGTCGACCTTGCTGGTTGCGATGAAGCGGACATCGAGCGGCACGAGTTCATTGGATCCCAGGCGGCTGATGACCCGCTCCTGCAGAACCCGCAGGAACTTCGCCTGCAGATCGAACGGTAAGGACCCGATCTCGTCGAGCAGGATGGTGCCGCCCCGCCCATGCTCGAACTTACCGTATCGGGCCCGAAGCGCCCCGGGAAACGCGCCGGCCTCATGGCCGAAGAGCTCGCTCTCGATAAGGTTGTCGGGAAGCGCGGCGCAGTTGATGGCGATGAACGGCCGGTTGGCGCGCGGGCTGATGTCGTGCAGGGCGCGGGCGACCACCTCCTTGCCCGCCCCCGTGTCTCCGATGATGAGCGTATCGGCTTCCGCCGAACCGATCGCGCGGATTCTGTAGCGAAGGTCGACCATGACCTGCGTGCGTCCCGGAAGCCGCGCCTCGAGATCGTCCCGCTTTCCGGCGACCGCCTTCAGCCTGCGGTTCTCGAGCACAAGCGCCCGCCGGTCCAGCGCACGCCGGATCACGTCTGCCAGGTGCTGTGGCGTGAAGGGTTTCTCGAGGAAGTCGTAAGCGCCCTCGCGCATCGCCTTCACCGCGAGTTGGACATCGCCATGACCAGTGACGAGGATGACAGGGATCTCCGGATCAAGCTCCCGAATGCGATGCAGCAGCGTCATCCCGTCTGTCCCGGGCATCCGGATGTCCGTCACAATCACGCCGTCGAAGCTGAAGCCCGCCAGTTCCATGACGTCGTCCGCTGTGGCGAATGCCTGGACGGAAAGGCCAAAGAGCTCGAGAGCCTGGGCAGTCGACCGCCGCAACTCTTCTTCGTCATCGACGAGAAGAACTCGTTGCTCGCTCATTCCGCAGCCTCAAGCGCCGTCTCCGACGCGACGTCCAGTTCGACCTTGAAGACTGCCCCACCTTCGGAGTGATTGCGCACGATGAGACGGCCACCAAAATCCTTCACGATGTTGTAGGAGATTGAAAGGCCAAGCCCGAGCCCCTTGCCGACGCCCTTCGTCGTGAAGAAGGGATCGAAAATGCGCTCCTGTATTGCGGCGGGGACGCCGGCACCACGGTCTCGCACAGCGATAGAAACCTTACCCTCATCCTCCACGAAGGCCGACACTTCGATGGTTCGATCGGCAAGACCTTCTACAGCATCGGCCGCATTGGTGATGACGTTCACCAGCACCTGCTGCAGTCGAACCGCACCCGCCTGCACCGGCGGCAGATCCTTCTCGATCGTAACCTGCAACTCTGCTTTTGCTGCTCCCACACGAGCAGCGACGATTTCGAGCGTATCGCCGATCACCTCTTCCAGCGAAACGGTGCCGGGCTTCTCCTTCGGCTTGCGCGCAAAATTGCGGAGGTGACGGCTGATCGACGCCATTCGGTCGATCAAGGCCGAGATCCGCCGGACATTGTCGGTCGCTTCGTCGATCCGCCCAAGACCGATCAACATGGCAGCACTTTCTGCGTAGGTCTTGGCGGCTGCAAGCGGCTGGTTGAACTCGTGAGATAGCGCTGCAGACATCCGGCCGAGGCCGGCCAACTTTCCCGCCTGGATGAGATCGGCCTGTGTCTGACGAAGGCGCTGCTCCGTCAGGCGACGCTCGGCGATCTCCTTCTCGATCATGCTGTTGACCCGCGCGAGGTCGTCCGTCCGCTCAGCCACCCTCCGCTCCAATTCCTCCTTCGCATGTGCCTGCATCTGCATCCGCTCGTTCGATCGGCTCCGACGTTGCAGGATGACGGCAAGGAAAAGCCCGGCGAGACCGAGGAAGAGCAGAACTGCGACAATGGTGGTCTTCGTCTGCGCACGCACGGTCCCTGTGTCGACCAGCACGTTGACGCTCCACCCTGCATCTTCCATCTGCGCCGAAGCAACGAGATATTCGCGCTCCGACGATCCACCGGAGATGGTCATGGTCGCCTGCCCAACATAGGTGCCGCGCTTGACCGGCAATTCGCGCAGCTTGGCGTCTGCGTAGCGGCGGGAGGTCTCCGTCCGCGCCAGCCGCTCCGCCGTAAGCGGCTCGATTGCTGCGTAAAGCCATTCCGGCGACCCGGTCATGAAGATGATGCCCTCGGGATCCGAGACAAAAATGCGACTATCGCCGCCGTTCCAGGACCGCTCGATCGCGTCGATGTCGACCTTGAAGACGATCACGCCGCGGATCTCGCCAGCGACGCGGATGGGAGAACCGAAGTAGTATCCACGCTTCTGCGAGGTGGTGCCGAGCGCGTAGAACCGCGATTGCGCGCCACTTG
Organism: Pseudorhizobium tarimense; assembly: GCF_022968135.1. Classification (GTDB taxonomy): domain Bacteria; phylum Pseudomonadota; class Alphaproteobacteria; order Rhizobiales; family Rhizobiaceae; genus Neorhizobium; species Neorhizobium tarimense. Next base: position 166,636 of record NZ_JALJRA010000011.1, on the reverse strand, counting down.
CCGCCTCCTGGAAATAGGGGCGGTAGCTGAAGTTCTCGCCGACGAAGCTCAGCGGCTCGTCGTAGTTGCTTGCCGCGACGGTGTTGCCGTCCATCGTCATCACGTAGATGTCCGATGAGGTCAGAAGTGCGTTGATCTCCTTGAGGTAGGTGTTTGTGACCGCCTGCAGTCGCTTGTCATCTGGCCGCTGCACCAGGTTTTTCACGTTTTCCTGATCCGCAATCAAGGCCGGTAACGCCTCGTACCGCTTCAGATGCCCCTCCAGCGCCGCAACCGCGAGGCGCAGCGTCGTCTGCGCCTGAGCGGCGGTCTCCTCCATGTAGCTGCGGGATACGATGCTCCCACCGCCAAAGATGACGGCCGCGACGACGACCAGGCAGGCGATCGACGCAATTACGACTCTATGACGCAATGAGATCTGGCTCCTCCACCAAACTGCCCGTGATCATAAGCCGAGCCTGCTGCCATTGCCATAGCTTGTTGTGCGGACGCGAAAGAGAGCCTCCCGAAGACCTGCTTGACTCCTGGCGGCGGCATGCTTGGATCACCCAGTCCTGTCGCTCCATTCGGAAAGGCATCCCATGATCTACCTCCTCGCATTGCTGATCGGCGTCATTGTAGGTCTTCGCACCATGGTCGCCGCCGCGGCGGTCGCCTGGGGCGCCTATCTCGGTTTTCTCGCGCTGACGGGGACATGGCTCTCCTTCCTCACCTCCATCTGGGCGGTTGTCATCCTGACGATCCTTGCCGCCGGCGAACTGGTGACCGACAAGCTTCCGAAAACGCCCAGTCGCAAGGTACCCGTTCAGTTTGCCGGTCGCGTTGTGATCGGCGCGCTTGCAGGGGCTGCCTTGGGAGCAGGCTTCGGCATTTGGCTCGGAGCGCTGGTAGCAGGTACCGTCGGGGCAGTCGCCGGAACTGTGGGCGGGGCAGCCATCCGCGCCAACCTCGCCACAGCATTTCGAAAAGACACCCCAGCCGCGCTTCTCGAGGATGCAGTCGCGGTGATTGGCGCATGGCTGATCATCAACGCGGTCACCTTGGTGGCAGTATCATGAGAAGCTTCGACGCGATCATCATCGGCACCGGCCAAGCTGGCCCGCCGCTTGCCGGGCGTCTCGCCGCAGCCGGCAAGTCGGTTGCGATCATCGAACGCAAGCATGTCGGCGGAACCTGCGTCAATACCGGCTGCATGCCGACCAAGGCGCTGGTTGCCAGCGCCTACGCCGCGCATCTTGCACGTCGCGCAGCCGACTTCGGCGTGATGCTCGATGGGCATGTCCAGATCGACATGCCCAAGGTCATGCAGCGTTCCCACCAGGTGACGCTCAATGCGCGTGGCAACAACGAAAAATGGCTGAGCGGCATGAAAGGCTGCACCTTGATCCGCGGACATGCCCGTTTCGAGGGGCCGACGCGGGTTCGCGTGGTTGAGGAGGTCCTGGAGGCGCCGCAGATCTTCATCAATGTCGGCGGACGGGCCGCTGTCCCTGACCTCCCTGGCATCGACGACATCGACTACCTGACCAACAGCAGCATCGTAATGCTGCATCGCGCTCCCGAGCATCTTGTGGTCATCGGCGGAAGCTATATCGGGCTTGAATTCGCGCAGATGTACCGCCGGTTCGGCGCGGAGGTGACGGTGGTCGAGAAAGGCGATCGTCTGATCAGCCGCGAAGATCCCGAGATTTCCGACGCCATCAGGGGAATCCTGGAGAAGGAGGGGGTTCAGGTCCGGACAGGCGCAGAGTGCATCCGCTTCAGCCGTCATCCGCAGGGCATAGCTGTCGGCCTGTCCTGCAGCGAAGGCGCACCGGAGGTGATCGGTTCAGATGTCCTCCTCGCCACCGGCCGGCGTCCCAATACGGACGATCTAGGCCTGAAGGCCGCTGGTGTGGAGGTGGACGAGCGCGGCTACATCAAGGTGAACGACGACCTCTCCACCAATGTCCCGGGGATCTATGCGCTCGGGGACTGCAACGGCAAGGGCGCCTTCACGCATACCGCTTACAACGACTTTGAGATCGTCGCGGCCAATCTGCTCGACGGGGAGGATCGGAAGGTGTCGCAACGCCTCCTCGGCTACGCACTCTACATCGACCCGCCGCTCGGCAGGGTCGGCAGGACGGAGGCGCAGGCGGCCAAGGCGGGAAGAAAGATCCTGATCGGGACCCGCCCCATGTCGCGCGTCGGGCGCGCCATCGAAAAAGGCGAGACGCAGGGTCTGATGAAGATCATCATCGACGCTGAGAGCCGACAGATCCTCGGCGCTGCCATTCTTGGAGCCGGCGGGGATGAGGCGATCCATGGCGTGCTCGACATGATGAATGCCGGCGCCACCGCCGACAGCCTTCGCTGGGCATTGCCCATCCACCCGACGGTGTCTGAGCTGTGGCCGACCGTCATCCAGAGCGCTGAGCCAGTTTAATCGATGGTTTACTGGATTCGGCGTTGGCAGTCCCCATGGCGTGTCGTTTAACCGCTCCTGAACGCGACCCGATTAAACCGTCTTGGGAGCGGGATCGGGTTGTTCAAAAATGTGCGGATTTGCAGGCTTCGTCGGAGAATTCCAGGTCCCGGAGGGGCCGGCATCGTTGCTGTCTTCGATGGCGCAGGCAATCGCGCACCGGGGGCCGGACGGTCAAGGAATCTACTCCGCGACTGGGGTAGGCCTCGCTCACGTGCGCCTTTCCATCGTCGGCGTCAGCGACAGCCATCAGCCGATGGCGACCGAGGACGGCAACTTCGTCATCGCCTTTAACGGCGAGATCTTCAATTTTGTGGAATTGCGCGAAGAGCTGAAGTCGCGCGGCTGCCGGTTTCGCACCGGCGGCGATACGGAAGTGCTTCTCAAGCTATACGAGCAGTATGGCGATGAATGTCTGGCGCGACTGAACGGCGACTTTGCCTTTGCAATCTGGGACAGCCGACGCCGGCGCATGCTGATCGCGCGCGACCGCATGGGCGTCAGACCGCTGTTCTACACGGAGCACCGGGGCTCGATCTTCTTCGCATCCGAAGCAAAGTCCCTGCTCGCAATGCCTGGAATTGAGGCGGAGCTCGATCCGATTGCGCTTGATCAGATCTTTACCCTCTGGGCGCCGATCGCACCGCGAACGATGTTCAAGGGCATTCTTGAGCTGGAACCCGGTACAGCACTGACGATAGAGCATGGTCAAGCCCGCACCCGGCACTACTGGATGCCGACTTACCCTGACGCCAGTGACCTGCGCCCCCGCGAGGAGCAAGCTGCGTTGGAGGAAGAACTCCGCTCGCTGTTGCTAGACGCGATCCGGCTGCGGATGCGTGCCGACGTGCCGGTCGGCTCCTATCTTTCTGGTGGTCTGGATTCGTCACTCATCGTTGCGATGGCCGCGGGCATGGCGCCGCAAGGGCTAAACACCTTCTCCATCGGCTTCAACAGCGCCGAACACGACGAGAGCCAATATCAGCGACAGGTGGCGGAGGAATTCGGGACCAGCCATCGCTCGATTGCTTGCGGATCTGCCGAAATCGCCGACGCCTTTCCCGCCGTTGTCCGCTGTGCAGAACGGCCTGTTCTGCGCACCGCTCCCGCACCACTCTTCCTCCTCTCGGGGCTCGTACGCCGGTCGGGAATGAAGGTCGTCCTCACGGGCGAAGGCGCGGACGAGCTTTTCGCCGGTTACGACATATTCCGGGAAGCCCGTGTCCGCCGCTTCTGCGCTCGCCAACCCGCCTCGCGGCTGCGACCGCACCTGTTTCGCAAGCTTTACCCGTACCTGCCAAGCCTGAAGCAACAATCGGCGGAGTATCTGGCATCGTTCTTCGGCGTCGGCGGTGGCGATAGCGGCGATCCGCTTTTCTCCCACCGACCTCGCATGCGCAGCACCGCAGCGGCGAAGATTTTTTACTCCGATGATCTCAAGGAGCAGCTTTCGAGTTACGATGCGGCGGAAGATCTCGCCTCTCGCCTGCCGGCGGAATTTGGTCGGTGGCACCCACTGCACCAGGCACAGTTCCTGGAAACACGCTACCTGTTGCCGGGCTACATTCTCTCAAGCCAAGGCGATCGGATGGCCATGGCGCATGGGGTGGAGGGACGCTTCCCCTTCCTCGACCACCGGCTCGTCAAGTTCGCCGCCCGGCTCCATCCCGAAACAAAGCTCAGAGGCCTTCGGGAGAAGCACATCCTGCGCCGGATTGCGAAGGACGTTCTGCCAGAGAATATCGTCCACCGTCCGAAACAGCCTTACCGTGCACCTGATAGCAGCGCGTTCACCGCTCCGGAACCCGCCTATGTCGGCAAACATCTCGCTCGCTCGTCGGTGGCAAAGGCAGGATTGTTCAATCCCCTCGCTGTAGAACGGCTTCATCAGAAGTGCCGTTCTCGCCCGTTCACGGGTTTTCGGGACAATGCAGCTTTTATCGGCATCTTGTCCACGCAGCTGTGGTTGGAGAGCTTCTCCAGAAACACGTCCGCAGGACGCGTCGATGCCGATCGCGAACTCACGGTGGCTGGAGATACGCTCCCGGCCTGATCCCATCGCCAATCGAGAAACACTGTCCTTCCTGGATCAAATTCGCTGCGGCATCGTTTGGTCCATGTAGCACGCGTCGATCGATCGACGCGATGGCAAAGCAAGTGCAAGGAGGCAGAGATGGCCAATGCGAACTCGAAACATTTCGGCGCCGGAGGCACCGAAGGCAAGCAGAGCGGGACGGGCGCCATGACCGACGTCGACAAGTCAATCCTGCCGGACAACATGGTTCTGTCCAACCGCGACAAATCCCAGCACTCCGGCGGCCGCGGCCTCGACAGCAAGGCGGTCCAGACGGAGCAGTATCAGGACCACGAGGCAAATCACCTTGACGACGAGTGATCGGATAAAGACGGCGTGAGGCAATCACCATGCATCGCCAATTACTGTCTGTCGCCCTTGCGTCGGGCGACGGAAGGCGTAGGCTCAGCTCTCCAATGAACGGATGAGCGTCGGGTCCTGGATCATGCAGGGCGCCTTTGCTCCGGATTGACGGAGACCGATATGACGCAGATATCACCTACCATCTACGAGCCTGACGAGCTGGCGCTTCTGGAGCGCTGCCTTGCCGAAGTCTGCACCCAAAGAGGCCTGCAGCCGAGCGCAGGTGCCGCCACGATACTGGCGATAGAAATGTTCGATCTTTATCAGCACGGCGTGCGAGATCCAAAGGATCTGCAGGCGCGGCTGGGCACCCTAGGAAGCTACACCTGATAAACAGATTGGTTAGGCGGGTTTCTCATCGCTTCGCCTGGAGATCCCGCTCGTCGCGCATTAGAAAAAGCCGAGTGGTGTCATCGAGATTGTCCTGAAGCCAGGCCGCCATCGCTGTCTCCTCCTGCAATATCTGCTCGAAAACGGCCTTTGCTTCCGTTTCTGCGAGTTCATCGGCGGCCGCGATCAGAACCCGATAGGTGGCAATCTCGAAATGCTCGAAGGCATAGCTCGTCATCGCACCTTTCACGACTTCGTCCTGAGTAAGAGCGCCTGTCATCCCCTGGAGCATCGCGGCTAGACGGCCCGTGGCATCTTTCAGCGCGGATGATCGCCCTGAGGGAAGCTTGTCCAGCAGCGTGCGAAGGGCCTGTTCCTGCCCTCGTGTCTCCGTCAGATGCTGCTCGATGCGTGCCTCGAGCAGCGGATAGTTTTCTATCCGCTTTGCCTGCGCGCTTAGCATGGAGATTGCCTGTTCTTCCATCGCATGAGCATCACGCAGCCAGTGCGCATAGTGATCCTGCATATGAGCCATCGTCACCTCCCACTGTCGTTGCCGAACATGAGCGCCAACGACCGAGGTGGGAAGCCGTTCCGTGCATCGCCGGTCTGACAGCAAAAAGGCCCAGATGAGGAACAATCCCAGTCAGCTTGGGTTGGACCCTCGAAGCTGACAGGAGAACGTGATGGCTGATCCGCGCGAACCTTATGAAACGCCGCCGGTGCCCGCACCCGATTGGAAACCGGACCCCCCTATCGACGAGCCTGAGCCAGATCGTCTGCCCGACGAAACGCCCACTCCTAATCCTGACGAGAACAATCCTCCGGCCTACGCCTGAGGATTGTTGCCGCAGTTGCTGATCTTCTCCGCCTGGCTGGGAACAAGCTGGAACAAAATGCGTTCTCCTGCGATCGCAGATCGGGGCGCATAGGTGGACGTGACGGCAACGGTAGATAAGACGCAGCAACAGGCGCAGCACAATCCCATCATCAAGCCAGGACGCAATGCGTGGCGTAGCGCGCGCGCAGAGAAAGTCGCGTTTCTCATTGACGGGGCCGACTATTACCGGCGCCTTGATCAGGTTCTTCGCCAGGCGCAGCGATCGATCTTCATCATCGGCTGGGACTTCAATCCGGATATCCGCCTTCGCCCTGAGACTTCGGAACAGACACTGGGCGAGCTTCTGCGGCATCTCGTCGAGACGCAGCCCGATCTGGAAGTTCGGCTGCTGGTTTGGGGCATGGGCCCCCTCTACTCCAGCAAGAGCCTAAAGCTCTTTGGCCGCATGGACTGGAGCGACCATCCCCGCATCACGTTGAAGTTCGATTTCGATCATCCGCTGCGCGCCAGCCACCACCAGAAGATCGTGGCGGTCGACGATCGTACCGCCTTTCTCGGTGGCATCGATCTGACCGCGCGGCGGTGGGACGAAAGAGATCACAGGATCGACAATCCACGCCGTGTATCGCCCGATGGAACGCTTTATGGGCCCGTCCACGACGTCCAGATGATTGTCAGTGGCCCACCGGCACTCTTCGTTGCCGACCTGGCGCGGGAGCGGTGGCGCAGGCTGACGGGTGAGGCGCTGGAGCCGACGAAGGCGACAACCTCTGGCAATCCGTGGCCCGAGGACCTGCTTCCCGCAGTGACCGATTGCAACACTGCCCTCGCCTTGACAGAGGCCTGGAACTGGAAAGGGCGCAGGGGCCACAGGGAAGCGATCAAGCTGACCCATGAAGCGTTGCGTGCGGCCGAGCGCCACCTTTACATCGAGACGCAGTATCTCGCTTCCTTCGGCGTCGCGCGCACGCTCGCAAAGCGCCTGAAGGCGCGCAACGGACCGGAAGTGGTCGTTGTCGTCACACGCGAATCCCATGGGTTTATCGAGCAGGCGATGATGGGACGGAACCGCACCCGGTTGATCCGCCGCCTGAAGCGTGCGGATCGGTATGGGAGGCTGCGGGTCTATTATGCAGTCACGCCCGATGGCAAAGGCGGCGAAAAAGAGATCATCATCCACTCCAAGGTGATCATTGTCGATGATCGGTTCGTTCGGGTGGGGTCCTCCAACCTCAACAACCGTTCCGAAGGGCTGGATACGGAATGCGACATTGCCGTCGAGACCCGTTCGCCGGAGGGACGCCGTGCCGTCACGGCTGCCAGGGACGATCTACTTGCTGAACATCTCGGCTGCTCGCCTGAAGAGTTCTCGCGCGCGGTAGAAGATACGGGTTCGTTGATTGCCGCCATCGACCGCATGAACGGCAATGCCCGATGCCTGAGGCCGTTCGACGTCAGTTCCGGCGAAGGCGATACGGAATCGCTCGTTGGCACCGGCATTCTCGATCCCAAACAACCTTTCTGGCCGATCCGCCCGATGGCAGTTCTTGTCAAGCGATCGGTGATGCGCCTATCCCGTCGCCTGCTCGGGTAGCCTGGGCGGCTGGCGGCGGAAATAGGCCTCGCTGATGATCAGCGTAGGCACGCCGATCATCAATGGAACGAAGAAATAGAGCACGCGGAAGACAACAAGTGCTCCGATCGCACCGGCATGCGGAAGCAGGCCAAGCATGGTCGCCTCCAACACACCTAGTCCGCCGGGAACATGGCTGATGAGGGCTGCGATGTTCGAGGTCACATAGGCTGTCGCAACCTCCAGATACCTCACCTGCGCGACAGCGAGCAGGAGTTGGTGGATTGCGCCGGCGACGCAGGCGAAATTGAGGGTACCGACGACGACTTGCCCCACCGCCAGCCGAAGCGAAGGTGGCTCCAAACGCCAGCGGCCGAGGACCAGCGACCGCCTCACGCGCCAGCAGAGGAGGAGGTAGGCGGCCGGCAATGAAAGGATGGCGATCCCGAGAACAACCGATGCCTCGGAAGAAAGCCCCAGCATGTCTCCTCGCCCGTTGGGCGAGGACAGGAGGGCGATTGCCGCGAGAGTTTGAAGCCCTACGGCGACCGTGAAGCCGCAGAAGACGATTACCTTCGCCACCTGCTCAGGGGACAGGCCCCAGCGCGAGTAAAAACGATAGCGGACGGCCCCGCTGCTTAACGCCGCCAGCCCGACATTGTGACCGATCGACAAGCTCGTGAAAGAGGCAACCGCCGTCCGAGGATAACGGAGAGGGTGACCTGCATATCTTACCGCAAGCCAATCAAATCCGGTGAGACAGCAATAGGAAGCGATTACGAACCCGAACGAGGTCAACAAATGACCCGCCGGAATGGCCTGCACGGAAGCGGTGAATTCAGACCAGGTATAGCGTCCGAGACTTCGATAGACCATTATCGCGGCGAAGATGATGGCAGCGAGAACGGCCAACTTTAACAGACGCTGCCTGGTGATCATTTCTCCCCCTTCGTTATCTGCTAGCAGGGAACGAAAGCAAGACGAACGGGTTCCCTGCTGCATGGCATCCCAAGAACCGCAGACCGAGCCCCTGTTTGGGCGCCTCCTCAAAATCCTGAGCTATAACGTTCACAGCTGCATCGGCACAGACGGAAAGCTTGATCCGGCGCGTATTGCCGAAGTTATAGCCGAACTATCACCCGATATCATTGGCCTGCAGGAACTGGACGTCGGCCGCCGGCGCACAGGCGGCACAGATCAGGCTCATATCATTGCCTCGCTTCTGAAGATGGAGTTTCACTTCCACGCTGCACTGCATGTCGCTGAAGAGCGCTACGGCGACGCCATCCTGACTGCGCTTCCGATGAGGTTCGTAAAGGGGGGAATGTTGCCGTCTACCGGTGAGCAGCGCGGTGCGGTCTGGGTGGAAGTGACAGCCGGAGACAAGCAATTTCAGATCTTTAACACGCATCTCGGTCTCCGTGCGCGAGACCGGATGCAACAGGCGTCGTCCCTTCTCGGCCCAACCTGGCTCGGACATCCATCCTGCCGGGAAACCTCGCGGATACTGATCGGCGACCTGAACTCCGTCGGGCGCTCGGCAGCCTACAAGCAGTTCGCCAGTCATCTGAAGGACGCGCAACGCGCATCGGGATCCGGTTTGCGCAGGACGTTTCCATCACGTTACCCATTCATGCGCCTCGATCACATCTTCGTTTCCCAGGAGATCCAGGTTGTGGAAACGCAGGTTGTCTCGACGCGCCTGACCCGCCGTGCATCCGACCATCTGCCACTGCTGGCAACGATCCGAATCTAGCATTTGCGGGGGAGGAGGCGATTAGCCCTCCCCCGCCTTGTTACTCGGAACCAGAATGCTTGTTGTGCTCGCTTTCCTGGTTGACGCCCCGCACGATCGCCGGATCGTTTTCATTCATGGAAAGCTCCGCCGCCTTCATGCTGAGAGTGTCGCCTTTGCGGTAGGCTTCTCGCGCAGCCTCGTTGCGCTCGAGGTCAGCGCGCGCATCGAAGTCCTCGCCGGCATTGGAGGTATTGACGCGCTTCTCGATGATGTCGCGTTGTTGTTGATGTGTCTTGTTGCCTTGCATGTCACGTCTCGCTTTCGCTACTTGTTGTCGCGGCCGCGCTGCTCCGGATCAATGCCACCGGACGGAAGCGTGTCATTCAGCACGTCGCCTTCCTCGGTGTTCTCGCCCTGGATGTCACCTTCGACCAGATGCCCGTGCCGGCCTTTCGATGTGCCTATCCCGGGATTGCCTTGCAGATCCGCGTCGCTCGGGCGGTCCTGCCGGAAGTGCTTTGAGGTTGCCATTTTGGCCTCCTGTTTCTCGTGTCAGTGCTTGCTGCGGGAGACGAACTTGTTGAAGCGGCTGGTTTTTCCACCTGACGTTTCTTCCTGGTAGAGGAAGCAGAGCTCGTTTTCATCGAAGATCGAGAAGAAGTCGTCCCAGCTGATCTGCTCAAGAGAGTCCTCGGGTTCGCCGAAGTCTACCCGTAGGATCCCGCCTTCGCCGGACGTCTTGACGCGTGCCGGATGGCCTCCACGCTCTTCAACCCAACCACGGATTTCCTTGTGATCGGTCGTCTCCACGGATTTGCTCATCTGTGCCTCCTTCTTGAGTTGGTAATCTCAGAACCAATGCGCGGAGACTTATGTTCCTGAGGATTATGAGCGATCCAGGCAAGGCGTCGCTCGATCGGATCGCCCAAGGAACTGTAAGCTTTGGTCTCTCGGGCAGCTCAAGCATCCGCCGCCCGAGAAATCTGCGGCGAAATACCTCATCGCGGCTGATGCGGCATACTGCCCCGCTGCGGCGATGCGCCCGTATTGACCTTCGGGAGCATTAAAACATCTTAGGGAGCGAAGCCGGAACTGCCGGCGTCCAACGGCCGAGGTGCGGAGCTCATGTTCGAAAATCTGGATGCCCTCGTTCTGGCTCGCTTCCAGTTCGCTTTCACGGTCTCGTTCCACATCATCTTCCCCGCCTTCTCCATCGGCCTCGCAAGCTACCTCGCCGTGCTGCAGGGCCTGTGGCTCTGGACCAAGAAAGAAGTCTACATAGAGCTCTTTGACTTCTGGAAGACGATCTTCGCCTTGGCCTTCGGCATGGGCGTCGTCTCCGGTATCGTCATGTCCTACCAGTTCGGCACGAACTGGAGCGTGTTCTCCGACAAGGCAGGTCCAGTCATCGGTCCGCTAATGGGATACGAGGTCCTTTCTGCCTTTTTTCTGGAGGCGGGCTTCCTTGGGGTGATGCTGTTCGGGCGGCATCGCGTAGGTCCGCGGCTCCACTTCTTCGCAACCTTGATGGTCGCCTTCGGCACGCTGATGTCGGCAACCTGGATCCTGGCCGTGAACTCTTGGATGCAGACCCCCCAGGGCTTCGGCATGAACGAGGCCGGCCAGTTCGTGCCTGAGGACTGGTGGGCGATCATCTTCAACCCGTCCTTCCCCTACCGCCTCGTGCACATGGTGCTCGCGGCCTATTTGACGACCGCTCTGGTCGTCGGGGCAGTTGGTGCGCTTCATCTTCTTCGCCACACTTCGCCGCTGCGCGCCGGCACTATGTTCTCGATGGCGATGTGGATGCTGACGATCGTAGCGCCGCTGCAGATCCTGGCTGGAGACATGCATGGCCTCAACACGCTCGAGCATCAGCCGACCAAGGTGATGGCGATGGAAGGTCACTACGAAAGTCATCCAGATGGGGGCCCCCTCATCCTGTTCGGCATACCCAATCCGGACGAAAACCGTGTCGACTATGCGATCGAGATCCCTAAGCTCTCCAGCCTCATCCTGAAGCACGACCTCAACGCGCCGCTTCCGGGACTCGACACAGTTCCCGAGGAACTGCATCCGCCGGTGCCGATTGTCTTCTGGTCTTTCCGCATCATGATCCTGCTCGGCTTCTCGATGCTTGGCCTCGGCCTCTGGAGCCTGTGGTGCCGCCGGCGTGGCACGTTCTACCAGAGTGACGGGCTGCATCGCGCCGCCCTGGTCATGGGCCCGGCCGGCTTCATCGCCGTCCTGGCCGGGTGGGTCACGACGGAAGTGGGCCGGCAGCCGTTCACCGTCTACGGGCACCTGCTGACGGCGGATTCGGTCTCTCCCATTTCCGCTCCCGCTGTGGGCTCGTCGCTGGTGGCCTTCATCATCGTCTACTTCCTGGTCTTCGGTGCGGGCACGTTCTACATCCTCCGCCTGATATCCAGATTGCCGCGCGACCCGCTCGGCGATCTCGACGAGGGCCCGATCCGTACGGCCGGCATCACCCCGGCACCTCACCTCGCCCGCAAGCAGGAGTACGATCATCATGGAAATTGATCTCGCGTTCATCTGGGCGGCGATCATTGCCTTCGCCGTCCTCGCCTACGTGATCCTTGACGGGTTCGACCTTGGAGTTGGGATCCTCTTCCCGCTTTTTCCCGACAAGCGCGACAAGGACGTGATGATGAACAGCGTTGCACCTGTCTGGGACGGCAACGAGACCTGGCTCGTCTTGGGCGGCGGAGGCCTTCTCGCGGTCTTCCCGCTTGCCTATGCGACCATCCTGCCGGCGCTCTATGCGCCGATCATCGCGATGCTGCTCGGCCTCATCTTTCGAGGCGTCGCCTTTGAGTACCGATGGCGCTCGCGCCGCGCGGAAGGACTCTGGAACTGGGCCTTTACCGGCGGGTCAGCCGTCGCAGCTTTCGCGCAGGGCGTGGCGCTCGGCGCCCTGGTGCAAGGCATTCCTGTCGAGAACCGCGCCTATGCCGGCGGCTGGTGGGACTGGCTAACGCCGTTCTCCGTAGCAACCGGCTTTGCGGTCCTCGTCGGCTATGCGCTGCTCGGCGCGACGTGGCTCGTGATGAAAACGACCGGCGACCTTGCGCATCGCGCCCGCCACTACGCTTACCTGTCGGGCGTCGCCACGCTTCTCGCCATGGGGTCCGTCAGCCTATGGACGCCGTTCCTTGAACCTCTTTATCTCGAGCGCTGGTTCAGCTGGCCGACGGCGGCGTTCAGCGTTATCGTTCCCCTGCTTGTTGCGGGGTGCTTCCTGACGCTGGTTCACGGGCTTCGCACGCTTCATGATACGCGCCCGTTCATTGCCTCGCTCGGCCTATTCGTCCTCGGCTACGCGGGCATCGGCATCAGCTTCTACCCCTACATCGTCCCCACATCGGTGACGATCTGGGATGCCGCCGCGCCCGACGAGAGCCTGGCCTTCCTCCTGGTCGGTGCTGCGGTGCTGGTTCCGCTGATCCTCGCCTACACGACCTATGCCTACTGGGTTTTCCGCGGCAAGGTCGATCCGGAAGAGGGCTACCACTGATGCCCGGCCCTGGTACCGGCAAGCGGATCCTCTGGTTCATCGGACTTTGGCTTGCCGGTGTGGTCTGCGTCGCGACCGTGGGATTGCTGATCAAGCTCTGGCTTGGCGCCTGATTACTTCTCGCCGGGATACTGGTTGTCCTTCAACAGCTTCGCGAGATGGACCGTGTTGCGGGCGAGCATGCCAACGGTGCTGGTGACCTTCTCCGGGATCTTCTCGAGATCGCTAAAGTTGGTGCTGTTCATTGCTTCCCCGACCCAGTAGGCCACGGCGTTGGCGGGGATGGTGAAGCCGACGTCGCTCAGCGCCTGGTAAAGCTCGGCCGAAACGTGGTGCACACCGTCCTCGTTGCCGACAACCGCAACCGCAGCCACGCGTCCGTACGATACCATCCTCCCCTGATCGTCTGTTTCGCTGAGAAAGGCGTCCATCCGCTCCAGCGCACGCTTGGCAACGCTGGAAGGCTGTCCCATCCAGATCGGCGTCCCGAGGATCAGGATATCCGCGTCAAGCACCATCTGCCGGATCTTCGGCCATTCGTCACCCTCGCCTTCATCCGAAAGCACACCGGACTTGATGTTGTAGTCTGCCAGTCGAAGGATAGTGGTCTCGACACCCATCGGCTTCATCGAAGCCTCGATGAGGCGGAGCATGCGGTCGGTCGAAGAGGGTTCTCCGCCGCTAGACTTGAGCGTGGCATTGAGGGCGAGCGCGGTAAGAGACATCTTTCACTCCTGGAAAGATAAGGCTGCCATCGGAACGGCTGCCCGACTGCGCGGTTCCAGGAATTCCTGCCTCACCGTCTCGTGAGAGTGATCAGATAATGCGTAGGTTCATTGCCCGCATTGAAGAAGACACAGTCTGCCGGCGGGCCGAGAAGCAGACAATCTCCCTTTGCGAGATGGTGCACTACCTCTCCCTCAAAGAACTCCAGCTCGCCCGAGATCATCCAGATTTGCTGCTGCTGAAACGCAAATGCTGAGGCGGGATAGGGGACACGCACTTTGGGCGGCAAGGACACCTCCACCAGTTCCACCGCAGAGCCCGCGGGCGATACCGCCCGCCGCATATAGCCTGTTTCAGGATCGTGCCACACCGGCTGCTCAACATGCGGTCTGAGTCGCTCTGGCGCCTGCTCCGCCAACGCCAGCAGGACCGAGAGTGGCAATCCGAATGCACCTGAGAGACGACCGAGCACTGTCGCGGTCGGGCTTGCCTCCCCCCGCTCGACCTTGCTGATCATGGCCTTTGAGACACCGGAACGATGAGCGAGGTCGGAAAGCGACCAGTGCCTGACCTCCCGCTCGCGTTTCAGGCGCGCAGCAATGGCATGAACCGGATCTTTCGCTTGTTCCTGCACCTGCTTGCCTTTCGTCAATCGTCTTCTATAGTGGACGACTAGATCCTATAGGAGACGGCCTCTGGAAGCAACGAGGCGGGAGAGCGGCATGGCGAAGAAGATCCTGTTCAACGCATTCGACATGAACTGCGTAGGCCACATTCAGCAGGGCCTCTGGGCACATCCGCGCGATCAGTCGGGGCGTTACACCGATCTCTCCTACTGGATTGACTATGCTCGCCGGCTGGAAGCGGGGTTGTTCGACGGGATCTTCATGGCCGACGTCGTCGGCGTAAACGACGTCTATGGCGGCAGCAATGCGGCCGCGCTTCGCGGGGCAGTGCAGGTGCCCGTAAACGACCCCATGTTGCTCGTGCCGGCGATGGCCGCCGTCACGAAGCATCTTGCTTTCGGCATCACCGCCAACCTGACCTACGAGGCTCCCTTCCTCTTCGCGCGCCGGATGTCGACGCTGGACCATCTGACCAATGGCCGAATCGGCTGGAACATCGTCACGGGCTATCTGGACAGCGCAGCGAAGGCGATCGGGCTGGATGCGCAAGCAGCGCACGACGACCGTTACGACCTGGCCGACGAATATATGAATGTCGTCTACAGGCTTTGGGAGGAAAGCTGGCAGGATGACGCCATCGTCAACGATCCCAGCCGCCATCTTTATGCCGATCCTCAGAAGGTCCATAAGATCAGGCACAAGGGGCCGCAGTACAGCCTCGATGCGATCCACCTCTGCGAACCATCGCCGCAGCGGGCGCCGGTGCTCTATCAGGCAGGCTCGTCCACGCGTGGCCGTCAGTTCGCCGCAACCCATGCGGAATGCGTATTCGTTAACGGCCAGAAGATCGAAGGGGTCAAGGCGATCATCGACGACATTCGCACGCGTGCCACCGATCGGGGCAGGAAGCCCGATGACATCAAGGTCTTCATGGGCGCAACGATCGTCACCGGGCGGACGGACAAGGAGGCGCAGGAGAAGTACGAAGACTACCGCGCCTATGTGAGCTCCGAGGCAGCCCTGGTTCACGCCGCAGCATCGATGGGGATCGACTTTGCCAAGTACGACTTGGACGAGCCGATCGAGACCGGCAAGAGTGCCGCAATCGTGTCCAACGTCGAGGCGATGACCCGAACCGCCGGTCCGCAATGGACGAAGCGGAAGCTCCTGGAGCAGATGGTGCTCGGCAGCCGCCAGCCGCCGATGATCGGATCGGCAGAAAAAATTGCCGATGAGTTGGGCAAATGGGCCAATGAAGCCGGAGTTGACGGATTCAACCTTTCGCGGACCGTGGTGCCGGAATGCTTCGACGACATCATTGAATCGGTGATACCGATCCTGCAGGATCGAGGCCTGTACAAGACGGCTTATAGCGAGGGACCGCTGCGGCAGAAGCTGTTCGGACAGCCTCGACTGCCGGCAAGGCATATCGGCGCCGGACACCGGCGATTTTCACCGGCAGCGGAATAGGGTGGGCGATGGAGAGGCAGCAATTTCGTGATGCCATGGCGCGGCTGGGCTCTGCCGTGACCATCGTCACCTCCGATGGTGAAGCCGGGATTGCCGAAACCACGGTGTCCGCCGTCTGCAGCGTCACCGATCAGCCGCCGACCCTTCTGGTCTGCCTTAATCGCTCCAGCCGCAACAACACGGCCTTCCGTCGCAATGGTCGGCTCTGCATCAATATTTTGTCAGCCGCTCACGAGGATCTGGCGCGGACGTTTTCGAACGGTGGTCTTTCGGCAGAAGAACGGTTTGCCCAAGGCCGCTGGAGGTCGGGAGAAAGCGGCAGCCCTGTTCTGGCAGGCGCCGCCGGGTCATTGGAATGCAATATCGCCGATATCTCCGAAGTGGGAACGCACTCCGTGTTCTTCTGCCGGGTAACGGCAGCGTCTGCAGGAGAGGCAGAAGAAGGTCTCATCTACTTCGATCGTGCCTTCCATAGGGTAGGGCACCCTGCATCGGTTGCGTCGCTATGACGGGAAAAGAGAGAGCCGGTAGCGAACGCTGGCGGGTTCTCGCCATCTTGTGCGGCGCCGTCGTTCTCTCCTTCTCCACCTGGTTTTCCGCCGCCGCTATCGCCCCGGAGATCAGCCGGGAATGGGCTCTTTCTCCCGCCGCCGCTGGCTGGCTGACCAACGGGGTGCAACTCGGTTTCGTGATCGGGGCGCTGCTAGCCAGCCTGTTCAACCTCCCCGACATCATCCGGATGAACCGTCTGATGGCGGCGTCGGCCGCCCTTGCTGCGGTCGCCAATGCTGCCCTGCTTGCGGAGCCCGGTCCGGCGCTTGCCATTGTCTCACGCCTCGCCACAGGCTTTGCCCTCGCCGGCGTTTATCCACCTGCACTGAAACTTGTCTCCACGTGGTTCGTCACCTGCCGCGGCCTGGCGTTCGCCGGCGTCATCGGCGCAATCACGGCCGGCTCCTCCCTGCCGCACCTCTTTCGCGGGGCAATGACAGCTGTCCATTGGCAATCGGTGGTGGCGCTTGCCAGCCTCGCCTCCCTCGCCAGCATGGTCCTGTTCCTGGTGTTCGCCCGCGAAGGGCCCCATCCATTCGGAAAGGCCATCTTCGATCCTCGCCAGATCGGTAAGGTCCTGCGCGATCGCGACGTTGCCTTGGTAAACCTTGGATATCTCGGTCACATGTGGGAGCTCTACGCGATGTGGGCCTGGCTGCTGGCCTATCTCTCGGCAGCGCTGCAGGCGATGGAGGGTGCAAGCCTGCCCAACCCCTCGCTCCTGACCTTCACCGCTGTCTCGTCCGGCGTCGCGGGTTGCTTTGCGGGCGGGCTGCTGTCCGACCGCTTCGGCCGCACGGCGACGACTGCCGGAATGATGCTCGCCTCCGGAAGCTGCGCCTTGCTGATCGGCTTCGTTTTCGACGGGCCCGAATGGCTGCTCGTTCTCGTGGTCGTGATCTGGGGGATCACCATCATCGGCGACTCGGCCCAGTTTTCGGCCGCCGTGACCGAGCTGGCCGACCGAGCCTACGTGGGAACAGCTCTCTCGCTGCAGATGGGTATGGGCTTTGCCCTCACCATCGGGATGATCTGGCTGATGCCGCAGCTTGCGAACTGGCTTGGCGGTTGGCAGTGGACCTTCTCCATCCTGGCGATCGGACCCTTCATTGGCGCAGCCGCAATGCTGGCCTTGCGCCGACGACCTGCTGCCGCCAAGCTCGCCAACGGACGCCGTTAGCCCCTTGCCATCCTATTATTCAAGCGTATAACAAACGCTCATTCTTTGCAGCGCCGGCTTGCATCGGGCTGCCGACTGCATCGTAACCTTCCTTCTCTGCGGGACCACTTGCCTTGGCTGTAACACGTAGATCCTATAGCCGGGCGACCGAGACAGAGAGGCGCGAGGACCTCATCGCCGCCACGCTGGACTGCATCGCCGAAGCTGGCATTCAGGGCGCGACAGTACGCCAGATTGCCGCCAGGGCCGGCGTAACAGGCGGACTGATCCGCCATTATTTCGCGACCAAGGACCAGATGCTGCAGGCCGCATACCGGCAGCTGATGGACGGCATCACGGAGATTACCAAGACCGCTGCCGAAGGTGCCGATCCCAAGACGCGGTTGAGGCGTTTCATCGTGGCGAACGTCACCCCGCCGGTGACGGACAGCCGAACGCTCTCCCTTTGGGCCGCCTTCATCAGTCACATCCCGCTTGATCCTGCCTTCGCTGCAATCCACCGCGAGAGCTATGTTTCCTTTCTGGCGGAACTCGAAACGCTGCTGATCGCCTTCTTTGCGGAGCGAGGACGAATTGTAAGTCGGCAGGAATGCCGCGCCTACGCAATCGCGGTGAACGGATTGATTGACGGTCTGTGGCTTGAGGGAACCCTCGCCCCGGACTTGTTCAAGAACGAAGAACTCTCCGAGACCGCCATCGCCTCGGTGGAAGCCATGCTGAGGCTTCCTCCGGGCGAGCTGTGCTGAAACCAGATCACAAAGAAGGAATCCTCATGCGCTATGCCTCCATCACCGACCGTCTCGCAGATCTCGGATCCGGTCGCTGGGCCGTTCACAGCGAAGCACGCCGCATGAAAGCCGCTGGTTTCGATATCATCGAGCTGACAATCGGCGAGCCGGACGTGGCGCCCGAAAAATCGCTTCTCGATGAGGCGGTCCGTTCCATGTATGCCGGACGGATCCGCTATTCCAATGGCCGTGGCGAGCCTTCAGTCCTTAAGTCTCTGGTCGAGAAGTATTCGAAGCGTCGGGCGGATGTGACGGAAGCCAACTTCCTCTGCTTCCCCGGCACGCAGACGGCGCTTTACACGGTCATGGCGGGCCTTGTGGAGGCGGCTGACGGCGTGCTGGTCGGTAATCCGCTTTATGCCACATACGAAGGCGTTATTTCCTCCACCGGTGCCCATCCGGTTTACGTGCCACTTAAGCCGGAAAATCGTTTCCACATACAGGCGGAAGATCTCGAGCGTGCGGTGACGCCGGAATGCCGCGTCGTCCTGCTGAACACCCCGCATAACCCGACCGGTGCCGTGCTGACGGCCGACGAGATCAAGGCCATTGGCGAGGTTTGCCGCAAGCACGATCTCTGGATCGTCTGCGACGAGGTTTACGAGCAGTTGGTATTCGACACCATCGAGTTCGCATCTCCTTTCGACCTGCCGGAGCTGGCCGAACGCACGATCGTCGTGTCATCGATCTCAAAGTCGCACGCGGCACCCGGTTTCCGCAGCGGCTGGGCCGCAGGTCCGGCAGAATTCTGCAGCAAGGTGCTGCCGGTGTCCGAGACCATGCTCTTCGGCGTCCAGCCCTTCATCGCGGATATGACGGCGATGGCCCTGTCAGAAGATTTCCCGATGGCACCGACCATGCGGAGCAACTACAGCCGCCGCGCACAGATCGCAGAACAGGCACTGGCCGGCAACAATCTGGTGAAGCCAATGCTTCCGGAAGGCGGCATGTTCATCCTGATCGACATTGCCGCAACTGGCCTGACCGGCGACCAGTTCGCTTGGGAACTCTTGCGGCAGGAAGGCGTCGCAGTGATGCCTGGAGCATCCTTCGGTGAACAGGCAGCTGGCTTCCTGCGCATTTCGCTCACCGTGCCCGACGACGTTCTTGTCACTGCGATGAAGCGTATCGGTTCGCTGGCTTCGCGGCTTGTCTCTCCGTCCGAGCGGCGAGCCTCTGCCTGAGGCGCAGACAGCGTCTAAAGAGGATACGACTACCGGTCCTAGGACTTGGGTTGGCGGGCTTTTTGTCGCTCGGCACCCTGAAGCTCCTCCTCCCGACCGAACACGCTCCGGCCGGCGAAGGCTGCGGAATCACGAAATTCGCCGGCGACGATCTCCTTGAGGTCGGGACCGGTGACATAGCATTCCAACTGACGTGCCTGGTCGTCGAGACGCTTCAGCGCCTGCAGTTCCTCCTCCCGCCCGAGCCGCCCCTTGCCAACCGCTGACTTCATGACCCTGATCGTCTCGTCATAGACCTTGAGCGGAACGGGGAACGGGTGCCGGTCCTTGCCGCCATGGGCAAGGGAAAATCGGGCGGGATCGGAGAAACGACAGGGTGCGCCATGAACGACCTCTGCCACCATGGCCAAAGCCTTCACCGTGCGTGCGCCGACGCCGGGTGTGAGGAGCAACTGTGGAAAGTCTTCCGGGCCGCGATCGGCGGCAGCCGCGAATGCAGCATGAAGACGCCGCATGTTCACGTCCTTCTCGCGCACGTCGTGATGAGCGGGCATGATGAGATGCGGCAGGAGAGGCTGTGCTGGTTGCGCCGCTTGTCGCCCTTCCAGGGCGATCACTTCTGCCACGAGCTTGTCCGGACCCAGCGAACCAAGAAGGTCCAACTGGCCGTGACGGGAGTCCGCCGCCCGACGGTCGGCGAGGTTGACGATCTCCCCTTGTCCCCTGCCCTCGATGGCCGCGTGGGGAGAGTCGAAAAAGCTCTCCAGCCCTTCGGACAACCAGTGATACCGCCGTGCCTGCCGGCGGTCGCCATCCATCCCCTGCTGCACGACCACCCACTTGCCATCATCCGTCACGATGAAACCGTGGAGATAGAGATCGAAGCCGTCCTGGACGGCGGCGCTATCGACCTTGGCAACAAGACGGCTGGTATCGCCCAGCTGGCCACCATCGAGCCCGACACGGTTGCCGATGGCCAGAAGCTCTTCCGGCGTCCTGCGCGACTGCTGTCCACGGCCGCCGCAGACATGGATGCCAAGTTCACCTGAAAGCGGCGTCAGCCCTCGCTTGAGCGCTCCGATGACGCTGGTCGTAATGCCCGAGGAGTGCCAGTCCATCCCCATCACGGCACCGAACGACTGGAACCAGAACGGATGGGCGAGCCGGCGCAGGAACTCGTCCCGGCCGTAGTGCTGCACGATGGCTTCGCTGATCAGCGCACCTAATCTTGTCATCCGTTGGCCGAGCCACGCCGGAACACGACCGCCATGTAGCGGAAGATCTGCGCTGCCTGCTCTCTGTGCCATGTTCCACCGCTTCTTCAGATCCTTTGCATATAGTAGCACCGGCAGAACAAAACATGACTTACATTTTACTCGGCCGCGAAATTCTCAAGCCTTTCGGCCAGACGTTCTATGGTTGGAACGTCAGCATTGGCGAAGGCGAAGCGCAGATACTGTTCCTGGCCCGGACCGAAATACATGCCCGGAATGCAGATCACTCCCGCCTGCTTGGCCATCCGCTCTGCAACCTCAGCCGAATTCAGCGACGGAAAGGGGTGACGGACGAAGGCGAAGTAGGCGCCCACCGCATCGATCCGCCAGGCCGGCACCTGGGCTATCACCATTCTAAGAGCCTTCGCCCGGCGCACGATTTCCTGCCGGTTTCCCTCCCGCCAATCCGCCAGCATTGGCATAGCCTGCGCAACGGCTGCCTGCGCGGCACGGGGTGCACAAATCTGGATGTTATCCATGATCTTGGCAATCTGCTCCACAGCCTTGGCGCCCGCCGTGATGGCGCCCAGCCGGTGGCCGGGAATGCAGAAGGATTTTGAGAAGCTGTAGAGGCATATCAGGCGGTCTTCCCACTCATCCTCGTCAAAAAGACCATGCGGCGAACGTCCCGGGTCAGGCAGGAAATCACGATAGGTCTCGTCGAGGATCAGCCAGATGTCCTTTTCACGGCAGACCTCAAAAATCTCCCGCAACAGATCCGCCGGGTAAACGGCACCCGTCGGGTTGTTCGGCGAAACAAGCGCCAGTGCCCGGACATCAGGTGTGATGGCCGCCGCAACGGCATCAACGCGCGGCAGGAACCCGTCATCGGCCGCGCAATCGACCGTTTTGATCGTCACCCCCATCATCGCGAGCGTCGTCTCATGATTGAAGTAGAAGGGATTTGTCATCAGCACGGTCTCGCCGGCTCCGGCGACCGCCGTCGCGGCACTGATGAAAGCCTCGTTGCAGCCGGACGTCACGTGGATGTTCTGGCTATCGATATCGGCGCCATAGACGTCGCGGACATGCTCTGCGTAAACACGCCGGAGATGGCTTTCGCCTTCGATCGCTCCATACCCGCAATAGGCGGTCGACCCTGCCATTTCCTTTAGCAACTCCAGCATCTTTGGATGCGGCGGGTAACCCGGCACGGCCTGTGACAGATCGATCAAGGGTCCGCGCGATCCGTCATAGGAGCGTCCCCAGGCAAAGACGGAGGGAACAGGCGGGGGAGCCAATTTCTGAACGAGCGGATTGAAGGGAGGCATGGGCATTCCGAAGCGTGGCGGCCGCGAGGGCCGAGGGATCGATTGATTTGCCCACTCATTTACCAGAATATCGTCAGTGGCAAGGGACGAGATCGCACGAGAAGGACTTGAAGGATGGCCGACGAGCCCATTCAGACCGAAGATACAAAGCTCACCCGGACCAAACGGAAATGGGCCGACGAAGGTCGCTTCCTCACCGGCCGCATATCGCGACCCGAGGCGGACCGCCTGCCGCCCGGTCAGCACCTGGTCAAGAACTGGCCTGTGCTGGACCTTGGCCAGCAACCGCAGATTTCCAAGGCTCAGTGGCGCCTTGACGTCCGCGGACTCGTGAATAAATCCACCACCTTCGACTGGAATGCCCTCCTCTCGCTCCCGCAGACCCAGACGCATTCCGACATCCACTGCGTGACGACGTGGTCGCGCTACGACAATGACTGGTCCGGCGTCACCACCCGCGACTTCCTGGATGCTGTCGATCCACAGCCCGAGGCCGTTGCCGTCATGCTGACAAGCTATGACGGCTACACGACCAACCTCCTGCTTTCCGATTTTGCAGCCGAGGATGCCATCATCGTCCATAGCTGGAAGGGCGAGCCGCTCGCCGAGAAGCATGGCGGACCGGTGCGGCTGGTTGTTCCGCATCTCTACTTCTGGAAGAGCGCCAAATGGCTGCACCGCATCGAGTTCCTCAATGCCGACCGAGCCGGCTTCTGGGAGAAGAACGGCTATCACATGCGCGGCGATCCTTGGGCCGAGGAGCGTTACTCCGACGACTGACGACCGGAGGCTTCGCGGAGGAAGTTGATCAGGCCGGAGAAATCAGTGTCGCCCTGGCCGTGCTTGCTGAAGTCTTCGTAGAGGGCGGCTGCACGAGCGCCCATTTCCGTTGTCGCCCCTGCCGCCGCGGCCGCTTCCTGAGATAGCTTCAGGTCCTTCAGCATCAACGCCGCGGCGAAGCCCGGCTTGTAGCCGTTGTTGGCAGGAGAAGTCGGCACGGGACCCGGCACCGGGCAGTAGGTCGTGAGCGACCAACATTGGCCGGAGGAGGTGGAGGCCACATCGAAGAGCGCCTGATGCGACAGGCCGAGCTTTTCGCCAAGCACGAAGGCTTCGCAGACCCCCGCCATGGTGATGCCGAGAATCATGTTATTGCAAATCTTCGCGGCCTGACCTGCGCCGGCACCGCCGCAACGGACGATCCGCTTAGCCATAGCCTGCAGGATAGCGTCGCCTCGTTGGTACGCTGCCTCTTCACCGCCGACCATGAAGGTCAGCGTCCCGGCCGCTGCCCCAACGGTGCCGCCGGACACGGGGGCATCCAGCGATAGGCAGCTCGCCTCCTTGGCCAGAACATGCGCTTCACGGGCGCTTTCCACATCGATGGTCGAGCAGTCGATCAACAGCGTCCCGGGCTTCAGCGCCTGCGAGATCTCGCTCCAAACGGCAAGGACGTGTTTGCCTGCCGGGAGCATGGTCACGACAACATCCGCATCCTTTACCGCAGCCGAGGTTGTTTCAGCGATCGTGACGCCCTTTTCAGCCGCAGCGTCGCAGGATTGGGACGACAGGTCGTAGCCTTTCACCTGATGCCCTGCCTGAACGAGATTGGCAGCCATGGGGCCGCCCATGTTGCCGAGACCGATGAACGCGATGCTGCTCGCCATGTTCTTCCTCCCCTTGAGCAGGCTGAAAACGCCCTGCTCTTACCATTCCTCACATCGATCCCCTCGGACGCGGTGCAAGCTCCTGATCCTCCAATCAGATGCGTCTGGTTTGGCATAGTCGCCTCGCTTGCGCCAGTGCATCCATTGCGCTCACCGCTCACCGCTCCAGCGCCACCGACTTGATCACCGCATAGACCTCCTGTCCGAGCGAAAGCCCCAGCCTTTCGGCCGAGAAGCTTGTAACGCGGGCAAAGATTTCGTCG
Organism: Pseudorhizobium tarimense; assembly: GCF_022968135.1. Taxonomy (GTDB): domain Bacteria; phylum Pseudomonadota; class Alphaproteobacteria; order Rhizobiales; family Rhizobiaceae; genus Neorhizobium; species Neorhizobium tarimense. The sequence goes on along the minus strand of NZ_JALJRA010000011.1, from coordinate 142,711 downwards.
CCCCCGCAGTTCGCGGTGATGAGGACAGTGTCGTCGTCCCGCTCCAGCGATGTGATGCGACCGGGGAGGATGTTGAGTGCGCTCAGCCCCTGCGGCTCGGAAACAGCGATGATGACGTCCCGCTCGAGGACGTGAACACGCACGGCTTTGCCCGCGCTCAAGCCATGGCCTGGCACGAGAAGAGACCTCTGCTTGATCTTTACCCGCGCCAGGCCGGACTCTAGGTCCAAACCCTCGACGACGCCACTCAGCACGCTCCCCGCCTCCCTGCGACCCAGGGCAGAAGCGACGCAGCCGGACAGGACATGGCTGGGATCGCCGGTGGCGACCACTTTCCCAGCTTCCAGAAGCACCACCTGGTCGGCGAGCCGCGCCACCTCCGTAATCGAATGGCTGACATAGATGATCGGGACGCCCGCCTCATCCCGCAACCGTTCAAGGTAGGGAAGGATCTCGGCCTTCCGCTCTTCGTCGAGCGCCGCCAACGGTTCGTCCATCAGCAGGAGGCGAGGCGCGCTGAGGAGCGCCCGACCGATCGCCACCCGCTGCTGCTCTCCGCCGGAAAGAGCATCGGGCGCACGATCAAGAAGCTGGGAGATCCCCAACAGCTCGACTACCCTGGCAAGATCGTCCCCAGTGGGTGTATTTCCGGCAAATCGGCGCCCATAGAGGAGATTGCTGCGGACGCTGAGATGGGGGAAAAGCCGCGCCTCCTGGAAGACATATCCGAAGCGCCGGCGGTGCGGCTTCAGAAAAATCGTGGCGGACGTATCGAGAAGCACCTGATCGTTGAAGACCACCTTTCCTTCATCCGGCCGTACCAGACCAGCGATGATCCGCAGAAGAGACGTTTTTCCAGAGCCAGAGCGCCCAAAAAGCGCGGTCACGCCGCCCTCGGCCGAAAATCCCGCACGCAGACGAAAGCCACCAAACCCGTGCCCTGCCTCGACGATTAAGGTCATGAGACGCGGCCGTTGCGGGACAGGACCCTGCCGATGGCTTCCGAAGCAAGAAGTGCCGCGAACGAGATAGCGACGGAGACCAGGGTCAGCCGCATCGCCCCGGCGTCTCCGCCCGGAACCTGTGTGAGCGTGTAGATGGCAGACGCGAGCGTCTGCGTCTCTCCCGGGATGTTGGAGACAAAGGTGATAGTGGCGCCGAATTCCCCCATCGCCTTGGCGAACGAGAGAATCATTCCCGCAATGATGCCCGGAAGCGCGAGCGGCAAAGTGACGGACAGGAACACCCAGGCCGGTCCTGCCCCAAGCGTCCCCGCCGCCTCTTCCAATTTTTGATCTATGGCCTCGATGGAAAGCCGGATGGACCGCACCATGAGCGGGAAGCCCATGATCGCGCAGGCAAGTGCAGCACCGGTCCAGCGGAAAGAAAAGCTGATGCCGAACCAGTCATAGAGGAAGGCACCGACAACGCCACGCCGGCCAAACGTCACAAGGAGCAGGAAGCCGGTCACCACCGGAGGCAGGATGAGCGGCAGGTGCACGATCCCGTTAAGGATCGACTTGCCCCAGAACCGGCCCCGCGCCAGAGCATGAGCGACAAGAATGCCAAGCGGAAGGCTGCACAACATGGCGACGGTCGCGACCTTCAAGCTCAGCCGAATGGCCACCCACTCTTCGTCGCTCAGTGTCAACCAATCCAAATCCGTCCTCGCCAATAGTCGCCGCAGGATGATCCGCTCCCGCTGGCCCTGACACTGGATAACGCGGAGCCGCCGGAATTGCTACCGGGCGGGTGGTTTCGGTTCTGGGAACAATTCCGACCGGCTCGGGTTCGGGCAGCAGCAAATCACATCCCAATGGAGATCCCCGATGGCTGATACCAGTGCGACCCGCGAAGTGTTTGTTTCCGGTCTGAAGAATGCCCACGCCATGGAAAACCAGGCGCTCTCGATCATGAAGCCGCAGCTTTCCCGCATCGAGAACTATCCGGAGGTCGCTCGCCGGCTGGAAGAACACATCCACGAAACGGAAGGCCAGATGAGCCGTATCGAGGAACTTCTGCAGCAATTGGAGGAAAGCCATTCGTCTGTGAAGGACATGGCGCTTTCCTTGACCGGTGGCATGGCCGCGATGGGACATACCGTCGCCGGCGACGAGATCCTGAAGAACTCCTTTGCCAACTACGCCTTCGAGCACTTCGAAATTGCTGCCTACAAGTCGCTTCTGACCGTGGCCCAAGTTGGTGGCTTCTCCTTCGCCACGTCCGCGCTGCAGATGAATCTGCAGCAAGAAGAGGACATGGCCAAATGGATCGACGACAACCTTCGCAGCGTCACGACCCGTTACATCGACCTGCGTGAGGCGGGAGAATCTGCGAAGGTCTGAGCAGAAACCGGCAACCGGGCGGGGCGCTGGCTCCGCCTTCTTCCGTTTCACCTCGCACTACGCCCCCTCAATATCGTCCGCGCCAGGCTTGAAGGTTCTGGCAGGCGATCTTCGTGCAGCGAAGCGAACAGCCAGTCGATGAACACCCGGACGATGGGTGCGGCACGCATCTCATGGCGGCACGCGACGTAGAACGCGTCGTTGGCCGGGACGCTGAGATCGAAGGGCACGATGAGCTCTCCCTCGGCGATGAGCTTTGCCGCCGTGATCGTATCCCCCAGAGCCACGCCCTGCCCCTGCAACGCTGCCTCCGTGGAAAAACGGGCATCGCCCATGAAGTGCTGCCTTCGCCTCGGGAACGCTTCGTTTTCCGCGGCGGCAAGCCATGTGCTCCATTCCCTTCCGTCGCCGTCCCCATGCAGAAGCACGTGATCCTCGAGATCGCGCATGGACCGAAGTGGCCGGCTGTTGAGAAGGCTGGGACTTGCGACAGGGAAGAGCTGCAGGTTGCTCCACAGGCGCGTCCACGCATCCGGCCAGTTCCCGGCTCCGTAGAGGATGCAGACATCCACATCAGTCGAATGAAGATGCCCCGCATCGTTGGACGCCGCCAATGTCAGCGTTACGTCTGGATACTGATCCGTGAAGGAAGATACCCGGGGCAGGATCCAGAATGACAACAGTGCCGGAACGCAGGTGATGGAGAGATTGCCCGTCGTTGCCGGCCGTTTCATCTGGGCGGTCGCGGCCGCAATCCCGTTGAAGGCCTGCGTCACGGCTGGCAAGAGCAGCGCACCCGCGGCCGTGAGCTTCAGGCGTCTTCCCCCGCGCTCGAAAAGGGTGGTATCGAGCGATTCCTCAAGTGCGCGGAGTTGATGGCTCACCGCGCCATGAGTCACTCGCAACTCCCGTGCGGCGGCTGAGACAGAGGCCAGACGCGCGGTCGCTTCGAAGGCACGAAGGGGATTGAGGGGCGGCAGACGGCTCGTCATTCAAGATCCGGCATGTGAATATTTCTCACAGCATCTGCTAGAACATTGTTGATTGCATTTCCACCCTCTCTTTGCCGATAATGCCCAAAACCAAGGCGGCAAGACCGCGGAAACTGATACAGAGCATTGTGGGAGCGTCGGCGAGATCATGGCCCTGGACGACGAGAAGCTGCGCGAACTTCGTGACAAATACGGATCAGGTCACGGCGGCGACCTCTACGATCCGGAATTCAGGAAAGTAGCCGACAAGATCTTCTCCAAGAGCGGCACTCGCCTGGCGCCATATGCCGGCGTTCCGACCTTCATGTCAGCGCCTTACATGCCTGTGGAAGCAGAAGACCCGGACTTCGGCAATCTGCAGGTCGCCATCACGGGCGTGCCGATGGATCTCGGCGTCACCAATCGGCCGGGCTCGCGCTTCGGTCCCCGTGCCCTTCGCGCCATCGAGCGGATCGGCCCCTATAACCACGTGCTGAAGACCGCCCCTGTCTTCGATATCCGCGTCGCAGATATCGGCGATGTTCCGCTGCGCAGCCGCTACAATCTCCAAATGTGCCACGAGGACATCGAGAAGCGTTTCAATCAGATCGTCGACGCGGGCGTGATCCCCCTGGCGGTCGGTGGTGACCATTCGATCAGCCAATCCATCCTGAAGGCGGTTGGCAAGAAGGCGCCCGTCGGGATGATCCACATCGATGCCCATTGCGACACGAGCGGCCCCTTCGACCACAGCAAGTTCCACCATGCGGGACCGTTCCGCAATGCAGTCCTGGATGGCGTTCTCGATCCGACGCGGACAATCCAGATCGGCATTCGCGGGGCGGCGGAATACATTTGGGAGTTCTCCTACGCCTCGGGCATGACCGTCATTCACGCCGAAGACGTGTCCGGCATGGGCATGTCGGCGATCATCGAGAAGGCGAAGGCGACCGTCGGGGACGGGCCGACCTATCTCTCCTTCGACATCGACAGCCTCGACCCCAGCTTCGCACCCGGTACGGGCACGCCCGAGATCGGCGGACTGACGACGCGCGAAGTGCTTGAGCTGATCCGCGGCCTGAAGGGCATCAACCTGATCGGTGGCGATGTGGTTGAGGTTGCGCCCCAATACGACTCGACGACCAACACGGCCCAGGCCGGCGCACAGATGCTGTTTGAAATCCTCAGCCTGATGGTGTTCAGCCCTTCCGTGACGGCTAAGGCTTGACGTAAAGTAACGACAAGAGTGGGAACCGGCCGCGCAGGCGCAGAACCTGCCGCCAAACAAAGGAGAAAGTGATGCGTGAGATCCTGAACAAGGCGGCCAGCCGCCGCGCGGTGCTGGGCGCCGGCCTGGCAGGCGCTTCCATGCTGGCAATGCCATCGATCCTGCGGGCGCAGGACCGGTCGCTGAAGGTCGGTGTCTATGGCGGATATTTCAAGGACTCGTTCGACAAGAACATTTTCCCGGAATTCACCAAGGCGACGGGCATTGCCGTTGAATCGGTCGCAGAACCGACTGGCGAGGCTTGGCTCGTACAGCTAGAACAGGCAGCCCGTGCTGGCCAGGCGCCCGCCGACGTGTCGATGATGTCGCAGGTGGCCCTGCTGAAGGGCATGAGCACCGACCTCTGGGCTCCGCTCGACATGTCGAAGATCCCCAACGTCTCCGGCCTGATCGATACCTTCGTCAACAAGTATCCGGACGGTCGCTTCGCGGGCATCGGCGCCGTGTCATGGTATATCACGCTCGTCACCAACACCGACGTCTATCCCGAAGCGCCGACCTCCTGGTCAGCCCTTTGGGATGCGGCGAATGCCGACAAGCTGGGCCTGCTCGCCCTCGTCTCGAACTCCTTCCTGTTGGAAGTAACGGCCAGGACCTATTTCGGCGGAACGGATATTCTTGACACCGAAGAAGGCATCCTGGAGGTGTTCGACAAGCTCGCGGAAGTGAAACCGAACGTCCGCCTCTGGTACCGCGACGAAGCGCAATTCGAGCAGGCTCTGAAGTCGGGCGAAATCCCGATGGGCCAGTACTACCACGACGTAACCGGTCTTGCCGCCGCAGATGGCCATCCCGTTCGCTCCACCTTCCCGGAGGAAGGCGGAATTCGCGATTCCGGCAGTTGGGCCCTTTCCCGCGCTTCAGAGAAGGTCGAAGAAGCACATACCTTCATCAACTACATGTGCCAGCCGGAGATCCAGGCGGTGCTGTCGCGCAAGGTTGGCACTTCGCCAACCGTCAAGCGAGACCTGCTGGACCTTACGGCCGAGGAGTTCAACGCCGTATCCTCCGACATCGAGCCGATCATCCCCCGCTACGAGATGTACCAGGAACGGTCAGACTTCCTGAACCAGAAGTGGACGGAAATGATCGCGGGCTGACCTGCGCAAGCGACTCCTCCCATCGGAGGAGTGGCTTCTCTTGCATCCTCAAGCCCATGGCCTCTAAGAGCCGAGCGTAAAGCAATGTCCGGACTTATCCTCAGCAATGTGACGAAGCAGTTCGGCACGTTCAAAGCCGTCAAAGATGTCAGCCTTTCGGTGCCGGACGGCACCTTCGTCTGTCTTCTCGGCCCTTCCGGCTGCGGCAAGACGACCTTGATGCGCATGATCGCCGGCCTTGATCTGCCGACGACCGGATCGGTCGCGCTGGGTGGAGAGGACATCACCCAGATCCCGACGCACAAACGCAATCTAGGGATGGTGTTTCAGTCGCTCGCGCTCTTCCCGCATCTGACGGTGGGCGAGAATATTGCCTATGCCCTGCGGATCCGCGGCATCGACAAGGCCGAGCAGAAGAAGCGCGTCGACGAGCTGCTGGCGATGATCCACCTGCCGGGCTTTGCCGACAGGTCAGTCGGCAAGCTCTCCGGGGGTCAGCGGCAGCGTGTCGCCATTGCCCGCGCGCTTGCGATCTCGCCAAAGCTCTTTCTCCTCGACGAGCCGCTCTCGGCGCTCGATGCAAAGCTGCGTGAAGCAATGCAGGTCGAACTGCGTCAATTACAGCAGCGGCTCGGCATTACCACGATCGTTGTGACGCACGATCAGCGCGAGGCGATGACAATGGCCGATACCGTTGTCGTGATGAACGGCGGCGAGATTCGTCAGGCCGCCGCGCCAGTCGATATCTACAGGCGACCGGCAGATTCCTTCGTCGCCGACTTCATCGGGTCGACAAACCTTATCCCCTTCCAGGCGGACGATCGCGGCCAGGCCTCGATCTTCGGATCGACCATTGAAGGCTTTTCGCTGGTCGGCGCAAAAGCCGGTACGATCTCCGTTAGGCCCGAAGACGTGCAGATCGTGACGGAGGACGCAAGCAGTGTCACCGGCACCGTCGCCTTCATCCGCGACCTGGGTGGCACGGTGGAGACCTTCATCGAGGCCGGCGGACAGCAGATCATTGCGGTCGCCTCCCCCCGCGCCAGACCGGATGTCACAATCGGACAGACCGTCGGGCTTCGGTTCGATCCGGAGACGAGCGTGGTACTGGCCCGATGAGACGGGAGCCACCGCAGCGCTTCCCCGATTACGGCCCGCTGATGTTCCCAGCGGCCATGCTCGTCGTGTTCTTCGTCATCCCGTTCGCCACAATGATCGCTGTATCGTTCTTCGAGCGGCAGCAGGGCGGCTTCTACGAGCCGGCATTCGTGTTCGACAATTACGGCCGCTTCCTCAGCCTCTTCTTTGGCAAGGTACTTGCTTTTTCCCTTTTCCTGGCTATGGCCGTAGCTGCCGCCTGCGTGACGATCGGTGTGCCATTCACCTATCTCCTGTCCCGCTCGTCGAGAGGAACGCAGATCCGCTGGCTGGTCGTCCTGCTGTCGATCCTCTCCCTGTCGGAAGTGATGATTGGCTTTGCCTGGTCGACGCTGCTCTCACGCACCGCCGGCATCACGAACCTGTTCGCGATGCTCGGCTTGATGGATGCGCAGGCCCTGACGCCGAGCTTTGGCGCAGTGATGACGGCGATGACCTACCAAGCATTGCCGTACACCGTGCTGGTTCTTTATCCCGCGCTGGTCCGGCTCGACCCGACCTTGACCGAAGCAGCACGGACACTGGGCGCATCACCGGTTCGCGCCTTCTTCACCGTGATCGTCCCCGCGTTGCGAAACACCATCCTGGCGACCTTGATCATGGTCTTCATCTTCGCGCTCGGCTCCTATCTCCTGCCGCAGCTTCTGGGCCGGCCGCAACACTGGACACTCTCGGTGCTGATCACCGACCAGGCGATCTATCAGTCCAACATGCCATTCGCAGCGGCGATGGCGGTCTTCCTAGTCCTGGTCTCGCTCTCGTTGGTGGGGCTCGCCGTCTACGCCGGACGTCAGAAGGAGGCAGCATGATCCTCTTGCGCCGCCTCTTCTTCTTCGCTGTTGGTCTGTTCCTGGCGCTACCGCTGATCGTGGTCGCGGGCGTGTCGATAAACGAGAAACAAACGCTTGCCTTTCCCCCGCAGGGATTTTCGCTGGCGTGGTATGGCGAAATTTTCTTGAACGACGATTGGCGCAACGCCCTCTTTGCATCGCTGACGCTGGCGGCCCTTTCTGCAGCACTTGCCTTGCTCGTGGCACTGCCGCTCGCCTGGTTCCTGTGGCGGCGTATTGCGCCCTGGGCAAATATCTTCCAGCTTTTAGGGATTGCGCCGTTCACGCTGCCGCCGGTCATCACCGCACTTGGCCTCCTGACCTTCTGGGCAACGAGCGGCTTTTACGGGCAGCCCTGGACGGCCGTCATCAGCCACGCGATCTTCTTCGTGACGCTTCCGCTGGTCACCCTCTCGCTCGGGTTTTCCGCAATCGACCGCTCTTTGGTTGAAGCGGCCGCCACAATGGGCGCCGACGATCAGACGATCTTCCGAACCGTCGTGTTGCCGCTGATCCTGCCTTACATGGTTTCCGGTTATGCCTTCGCCTTCGTTCTGTCGCTCAACGAATACATCGTCGCGTACATGACGGTCGGCTTCACGATGGAAACGCTGCCGATCAAGATCTTCAATGCTCTCCGCTACGGCTATACGCCGACGATGGCATCGGTGACCGTGCTCTTCCTGGTCATCGCGGCCCTCGTGTTCGGCCTCATCGCCCGGTTCGGCGATCTTCCGAAGCTCCTGGGCGCCATGGGAGAGGACCGTTGAAGATTGCGGCATTCCAGATGCAGTGCGTGCTCGGAGACATCGGCGCGAACCTCGAGAGGATCGCTGCAGCCGCCGAAAAGGCCGCGGCCGAAGGCGCAAAGCTCCTTATTACGCCGGAACTGGCGCTCACAGGCTATGGCGCAAGTGATCGCTTTCCTTCCCTCGCCTCGCCCGCAGAGGGCGCCGGGCCGGAACGGCTCTCGCAGATTGCTCGCCGTCACGGCCTGACGATTGTCGCAGGGTTCGCGGAGGCGGTAGGCAGCACCGTCTACAACAGCGCGTTGCTTACCGATGGCCAGGGTCAAACGACCGTCTACCGCAAGTCCCATCTCTATGGCCCCTATGAGAGGCAGTGGTTCTGCCCGGAAGATCCGCAAGCGGTCATAGCCAATGTCGATGGCGTGAAGCTCGGCATGTTGATCTGCTATGATGTTGAATTTCCAGAAAATGTTCGGCGGCTGGCGCTGGCAGGCGTCGATCTGATTGTTGTTCCAACCGCACTTCCGGTCGGATGGTCGGGCCGGTTCATCGCCGAGCACATGATCCGCGTTCGTGCATTCGAGAACCAGGTTTTCGTTGCCTACGTCAACCATTGCGGCAAGGACGAGAACTTCGCCTATGCCGGCCTGTCACGCATCGCCGCGCCGGACGGCAATCTTCTTGCGAAGGCACCGGCAGAGGGTGAAGCGCTTCTGTTCGCTGAAATAATACCATCCGCCTTTGACAAATCCCGTTCCGAGAACACTTATCTGCTGGATCTGCGCTAGCCTTCTGGCCCAGGCAACGCGCGGGTTTGAGATCCACTGGATTAAGCAAGCCGTAGGACTTGTAGCACCCTGGCAGATTTGGATGCTGAAACAGCAGCACGCTCTGGAACATCATCTGCCTGTCAGGACTTTAGTGTTGCTCCCATAGGCGAGGCGGGACATGCAATCGGCAAAGATGACGGGCGCGACGTGGGACTATCTTAGATCAATGCGCGAGCAGGGTCAGCGGCAGATCACGCGGCCGGTGAACGATGACAAGGCAAGCCTATCGCTCTACGAGCCGATTGCGCGGCGCGGCAGGCCGTTGGTGCTGGCGCAGGTCGGGCAGTCTCTGGACGGGCGGGTTGCCACGACAACCGGAGATGCGCAGGATGTATCCGGCTGCGACGGCATCTCGCATCTCCACCGCTGTCGCGCCCTTGTTGATGCCGTAGTCGTTGGGGTCGGCACCGTCGTTGCCGACAATCCGAGTCTTTCGGTACGTGCAGTCCCTGGCGAAAATCCTGTCCGCGTCGTCATCGACTGCAATGGCCGCATGCCTCAGCAGTCCAAGATGCTGACGGATGGTGGCGCACCCGTGCTGGTGGTTCAGGCCGATGACATCCTGGCCCGCAGGCTGGGCCACGAGGTCGTCAGGCTTCCCCGCTGTGGCGAAGGTCTGCATCCAAAAGACATTCTCGATTGCCTTGCCGAGCGCGGCCTCACAAGCGTGCTTATCGAGGGCGGTGCAAAGACCATTGCCCGCTTCATCGATGCGGACCTCGTCGATCGCCTTCACGTCGCCATCGCGCCGATCATCATTGGGTCGGGACCAATGGGCATCAGCCTTGCCCCCGTCGATCGACTGTCGGAAGCGCGCCGTCCGACCGTGAATGTCTACAACATCGGCACGGACATCGTCTTCGACTGCGATTTCCGGCGTCCGGCAGCGTCACTTGAGACCTCAGATCAAGGCCAGGACGTCCTGGTGACCCACCCGGCATAAGCTTGCGGTCTGCGAAATCGATTGCAGCCGGGACTGATGCCAGTCGCGAAGCTCGGCTGCGTCAACGCTGCCTTCTTCAGACACGGCGCGAGCGACGCCATCCAGAAACTGCCGCTGAAGGTCTGCATCGTCGCGGCCCATCAGCCAAGGGCTTTCGGCGATGCTAACCGAGAAGCCACACATCTCCAGCGTCTCCTTCAGAACGCGCCAGGCGTCGGCCCCGGCGGAGGGACCGAAACCCTTGTCTGTCAGCTGGTGCGCATTAAAGGCCTTCGTTACGGCTTCGTCCGCGGGGTGCTCCATCGACCAGTGCATCTCGCCGTCATAGTTCAGTGCTGCGTAGATCGCGGCGCGTTGCCAAGCGAGCGTCTCCACGAACTGCTTCATGAAGGCATGAGAGCAGAGATCGAAGAGAGCAGAGGCAGTCACCAGCGTCACCCTGTCCAGCGGCAATGCCGAGATCTGCGTAAGATCGCCATTCACGAACGTGATGTCGTCGGAAGCGTGACGCCGCTCCGCCTCCGCAAGAAGATCCTCGTCGTAATCGAACAGTGTCCAGGAGACCGCGCCTCGCAGCTTTGGCGCCAGCGTGCGAAATGTGGAGCCTGTGCCGCAGCCGATATCTAACACCGAAGCCGGCGATTGACGTTGAACTGCGTGCACTGCGCGATCGAGCAGCGCGGCATCCCGAGACCGTCGGTCAACCGGCTCCCGCAGTGCCAGCCAATCCTTGCCGAAGCCGCTCATTGATGTTTCTCCAACAATTCGGCAATCACGGCCGCGGTGTCTTCCCACGAGGGTAGCGCTGCACCGGCAACCGCTGCAGCATCGGCCATCGCGGTGCGATCGTCCGGCTTCGTCAACAATCGGGCCAGTGCCGCTGCAAAGGCTTCAGGATCATCTGGCTCAACGAGGATTCCGGCAGCTTCCGGCACCACGTCCGGAACCGCTCCCGTTGCGCACCCCACCACCGGCAGGCCATGCACCAGGGCTTCCGCGAAGACCATGCCATATCCCTCGTATCGGCTCGCGAGTGCAAAGAGATCGGCACGAGCAAACTCGGGGCGTACATCCTCCACCTCGCCCGCGAGAGTGACGCGCTCCCACAAGTCGGCCGCCACGATTTGCTCCTTCAGCTTCGCGGCAACCGCTGGATCAAGCTCTCGACTGCCGACGATCCGGCAGGTCCAGGGCAGGTCCTTCAGCGAAGAAAGTGCCGCAATGAGGACGTCGTGCCCCTTCCGCTGGGTCAGAGATCCCACGCTCAGGATTAGCGGCTCGGCACCTCGCCCAACCGCGAGTGGAACAGGATCTGTTCCTGGCAAAGCAACGACGACATCTCCGACAGCGACTCCGTAGTTCTCCACCAGCTCCTTTGCAGTGGCCTCTGAGGTGACGATGACACCCCGCGTAAAGCTCAGTGCACGCTGCTCCCGAGCAGCGTGATCAGCCTGGGCCGCTCGTGACAGCCCCGTCTCCAGTGCAAGCGGATGATGCACGAGCGCGAACAGCCGAAACTTTGCTGCTCTTTGCTCGGCCCATTGATCCAGCACGCCGAACGCCAGGCCGTCTATCAGAAGCAGACTTCCTTCGGGCACCTCGGCGAGCACCGCTTCTGCGGCGGTGAGATCTGGCGCATCCGGAAAGCCATCCCCCAGCGGCAGAAGATGGACCTCCCGACCCGCGTCTCGTAGGGCGCCAATGATCCGCCGGTCATAACCATAGCCGCCGGTCCGCGTCTGCAGATCGCCCGGGTAGGCGAAGTAAAGCGTCGAGCTCAAAGCTCGGCCTCATACCACCCACGCGCAATGTGGGACTCATGCAGCATGACCTTCAGCCGGCGGATACGCTGACTCCCTTCTCCGAGCCGCCCGGCCCCGATCGCGTCACGCAGGCGGTCAAAGATGTACTTTGCGAGAAACTCGGTCGTCGTAACCTTGTCGGTAAATTCTTCGACGTCGTCGAGGTTCTGATAGTTCAGAGGCTTCAGAGCTTCGCGGAGAACCTCAGTGGCCAATCCGATGTCGACCGCCAGACCATTTTCATCCAGGTTCTCCGTGAAGAATGCGGCATCCACAACGAAAGTCGCCCCATGAAGGCCCTGGGCCGGGCCGAAGACAGGCCTCGGGAGACTGTGCGCGATCATGATGTGGTCGCGAACTTCTACTGCGAACATGACAGTTTCCTCTTCAATATCGAATTCGGTGGCAAAGAGTTTCGGGGCTTTCCAAGATCTGCCCATAAGCTGCAGCGATGGCTGCAAAGGGCGTCTCGCCCGAAATCAGCGTATCGAGCCTTTCATCCCGGAGAAACTCCAGCGCCTTCGCCAAGCGGCGTCCAAAGGTCCAACGGCCCCGGCGTTGAGGAGCGATGGCGCCCACTTGGGAGCTGACGATCGAGAGCCGCTTCGAATGAAAGGCTCGTCCCAATTGTATCTCCACCATGGTCTCGCCATACCAGCTCGCCTCGATGATCCGAGCTTCGAAACCTGCATGCGCAAGGGCGTTCGCTAGCGCTGCGGGCGAGGCCGAGGCGTTGATCAAGACATCGCAGTCGTCAGGAACATCCGAAGGTTCGCAGAACGGCAGGCCCAGCGCCCGGGCGATGTCCCGCCTATCAGGCGAGATGTCGCATAAGGTTATTTCCGCTCCGCCAATGCGCGAGACAATGTAGGCAGTGAGAAGCCCGACTATGCCGGCACCGAAAACAACGACACGGTCACCGGGCAACACGCCCGCATCCCAGACGATGTTCAGCGCCGTCTCCATGTTGGCGGCCAGCACGGCGCGCTCCGGCGGAAGAGCGTCCGGCAGGACGTGAACCTCTTGTCGCCCGATCCGGAACCTGTCCTGATGCGGGTGGAGACAAAAGATGCGTCTTCCGGCCAGGTCGCCAGCGCCATCCAACACTGTCCCGACCATCGCATAGCCGTACTTCACCGGGAACGACATCTCGCCCTCCTGATGGGGGCCGCGCATGCGCTCGAATTCCGTCTCCGGAACCCGTCCGTGGAAAACCAGAGATTCCGTTCCTCGGCTGATCCCGCTGAACAGAGCTTCAACCGTCACCTGGCTCGGCTGAAGTGGTATGAGAGTCTCGGTGCGGATCGCAGCCTGTCCGGCCCGTTCGATCCACAAGGATCGCGCCCCTTCCCGGCTCGACTTCACAGGAGCCGGTTGCTCGACTGTCACAATACGCCCTCCCCGACCTGTTTGCGTTGCGGAGTTAGGAGGAATAACGTCAACGGCAAGGGTCCGGATTTTTTGAAGAGTATGAGGGCAACTATCACGTTTAATTGACGCATTTCCAAAAGATCCAGCATCTGCACCTCGTCGTGATCCGCTCCATGTACAGCGTCGAGGAGACTGTCATGAATGTTTCACACAATATCTGGGTGGCCGACCAGGCCAGCTATGAGGTCGAAGATTCTGCTACTCGTTTGGAACGAGCAGTCTCCGAGCTGCGCTACGGCCGACCGGTCATTCTTGAAGCCACCAACGACGCCGTGGCAGCGCTGGCACTCGATGCTGTTTCGCCGGCGGAATACCAACGCTTCGCGCGAGCAGCGATGGGTGAAGAGGTTCTCTACCTCTCGAGTCATCGCGCCTCGCGTCTTGGCCTCCATTCGACTGATGGCGTGGCCTTCGCAGGGCGAGGCCTGGATTTCGCCGCGGCCTCGGCGCTCGCTTATGACCGAGATGCGAAGGCTCCCTCCGCTTGGCGTCGAGCCAGCCCACAGATGAAGATGGCGGGAGAAGTGGCGCAACTGGCGCTTCTGCTGCCCGCGATGATGTGCGTCGCAATCCCACGTCACTCCCGCACTTTCGATGCCTGCGCCAAGCTCCACCACATGGACATGCCGAAGAGCCGAAGATTGGCGCAGAACTTCCAGGTGGTTGTGCGCACACCCGTGCCCCTTCGTGACTTCGGCGATTGCAAATTCGTGGTCTTCCGCGGCGGGCTTGCCCAGAAGGATCAGGTTGCCATCATCGTCGGCAATCCCGATACGTTGAACCCTGTACCGGTCCGCATCCACTCCTCCTGCCTCACCGGGGATCTCTGCGGATCGCTGAAGTGCGACTGCGGCGACCAGTTGCGAAACGGCCTGACGAGCCTGAAGGAGCTTGGAGGAGGCGTGCTGCTCTACCTCGACCAGGAGGGAAGAGGCACCGGAATCGGTGCCAAGATGCGCGCCTATGGCTACCAGCATGATGGCCTTGATACGATCGACGCGGATGCGGAGCTCGGCTTCGGGGCCGATGAGCGCAAATACGACGCGGCAGTTGCGATGCTGCGCGGTCTCAAGGTCTACAGCGTCGCGCTTCTCACCAACAACCCGACCAAGGTCTCGGCTCTGCTTGCGGGCGGCATCAGCGTAAACGGCAGGGTTCCGGTAACCGGCCGCATCACGGCAGACAACGTCGAATACCTGCGGACCAAGACCCTGCGCGCAGGGCACATGCTCGACATCGAGGTGCTGTCGCGCGCGGCGAAGGAACTCTCCGATGGCTGAGCATTTGGGCTTATCCCGTCTCAATCTGCCGCGGGATCGACCACATTCCGACGGCGGCGCGCCTTTGGCTCTCTATGCACAGGCCGCGATAGCGTTCCTGTTTGGCGCAACCCTCATCGCAGTCCTGGTCCACGCTCTCGAGACGATGCTCGGCAACGTCGGAAACGCGATCTGGTATGCGCTTTTCATCTATGCGGGCATCTCGATCTTTGCGTTCGCCAAACTGCCTACTCACGCCCACCCTCGTTATGGACCCGCCAACGTCGTCACCACGTTCCGCGCAGCGGCGACAGCGGCCATAGGCGGCCTGATCCTTGGATCCGGCGGGTTTAGTGATCCTGCTGCTGAACACCTGCACTGGGCGGTAGCCGGCTGTGCGGCAGTAGCGCTCGCCCTTGATGGTATCGACGGCTATCTCGCACGCCGAAGCGGCACGTCTTCCCGCTTCGGCGCTCGCTTCGATATGGAAACGGATGCGCTGCTGATCCTTCTTCTGGCGGCCGGAGCAGCGCTCCTCGGCAAGGCGGGAGCCTGGGTCTTGCTAATCGGCCTGATGCGCTACGCTTTCATCGGTGCGCAATGGGCCCTGACGCGAATTTCGGGCGACTTGCCGGAGTCTATGCGCCGCAAGGCCATCTGCGTTTCGCAGGGCGTGGCCCTTTGCGCTGCACTCGTTCCCGCGATCACGCCCCCATTTGCAGGTATAATACTCGCTTTGGCGCTTCTCTCGCTACTCTTCTCTTTTGCGGTGGATATTGTCTATCTCTGGCGGACAGGCGGGACGACTAGCCATGTCGCCTGAGTTCTGGCGGGCGTTCGGCCTCTGGCGCTCGATCGTAATCTACTATGGCCAGCCCTGGCGCCGGCATAAGCTGCAGACGTTCTATCGGCAATTCGTTACCCCAGGCGATCTGGCCTTCGATATCGGCGCGCATGTCGGCAGCCGCTCACGAACGCTGTTGAAGCTCGGAGCCAAGGTTATCGCCGTGGAGCCTCAGCGGGATTTTGCCGACTTCATCAGTCGAAGGATCGATCATCCACATCTGACCCTGGTGCGAAAGGCAGTAGGGAAGGTCGCCGGCACCGTCGACCTGCATATCTCTACTCGGCATCCGACCGTCACCACAACCTCCTCATCGTGGATCTCTTCCGTCACGCAAACCAGCGGGTTTGAGCAGGTGTCGTGGGACCGGGTAGAGAAGGTCGAACGGATCACGATTGATCAGATGATTGCCGACCACGGCTGTCCGAAGTTCTGCAAGATCGACGTTGAAGGAGCAGAGGCAGAGATCCTGCGCGGCCTCACCCAACCGATACCGATCATCGCGTTTGAATACGTTCCCGCCGCCATGGATGTCGCATTCCAGGTGGTGGACGAGCTTGAACGGCTGGGCAATTACGTGTTCAACCGCACCGCAGGCGAAGACCATGATTTCGCACATTCGCGCTGGCTGACACCAATCGAAATCCGGAAGGAGCTTTCGGCACTTAAGACTACGGCGAAGTCCGGGGACGTTTATGCGCGGCTGGAGGGATCATGATCTTCCTGCGTCGCTCTCCTTCCCGGCAGAGGAGCCAGCCCCGCGACGACCAGACCCGGCGCAGCACCCGCGAGCGACAACACGCCGTAGAAAATGCTGGCAGCCACGCCATCGGCCCCGGCATAGCCGAAAAGTGGCCAGAGCCCGGCGGCCGCCGCTTCTCTGGCGCCCCATCCCGCAACGGTTGCAGGAACAAGCATCATGAGCATGCACAGCGGAACCACCGTTACGCTGGCCAGAGCCGGCAATGGCGCGCCGACTGCCACCGACGCCAGCATGTACATGCCGATATAGCTCCCGACGATAAAAAGGCCGAGAATCGACTGGACCTTCCAGGCGCCGCCCTCGACGAACACCTCATAAAGAGCCTGCTTGAACGAGGCCATGCGTGCCGCGAAAGCTCTTGGTGGAAATCGGAACAACACGATGGCGGCGAGGAAGATCAAGCCCACGAGCACATAGGCCGCGCTCAACACCCCTTCGAGGGAATCGGGCAAGCGCCGTACCACGAGGAGCGGCCACGCAACCAAGCCCACGCCCGCGATAAGCAGAAAAACGCCCTGCCCCACGGCCCGCTCCAACACGACGACAAGCGCAGGCACTTTCCAGCCCCCAGGCAATTCCCCGCGATGGCGCAGCGCCCGAACCGCATCACCGGCCATGCCACCCGGCAAGGTCTGATTGAGGAAGGAGCTGAGATAATAGTTGCGAACAGCCTGACGAAGACTCAGACCCTGCCGCAGGCGCTGCGCCGTGAAGCGCCATCTGACGGCCGACAAGATGATCTGCACCTGGACCAGCCCGAGTCCTATGAAGACATAGACAGAAGGGATGGCTGCAAGACGGCGCCAGATTTCTGGGGGATCAGAGATGACGACGACCGTCACCAACGCTGCAATACCCAAGACGGCACCAAGAATACGAAACATCGAAGCACTTTCTGTGGCAGCGGCGAATGGCCTGTTTCTTTGCTGAAGCCAGGCAAGGGTTGTTCGGCATGCGCTTCACAATAATACTCCCGGGATCTTTGCGGTAGCGAATCGGATGACGCATCTCAGAATAGTTACGGCTCTTTTGATCGCCTGGATCGTTCTGACGCTTCCGTCCAATCCAGCAAGCCTCTCCTCGATCGCGGAATTGCAGTTCCCGCTTGAGCTCCTTCTGCTCGCATTCGGCGCCGTCCTGCTGCCTGGGCTTGCCTTTTCCGCCTTCTGCATCTTCGCCATGCTGCTGATCGCCATCGTCCTGTTCTTGAAGTTGGCAGACATCGGCACGGGGGCCGCGTTCCAAAGGCCGTTCAACCCATACCTCGACATAAAGATCATAGTTGACGGCTGGAACCTGCTCAGTGGATCCGTGGGCCGCGGCGAAGCGGCTGTGTGGATCGGGCTCGCTGTTTTGCTACTGGTCGCCATCTGCCTGCTGTTCTTCTGGTCTCTGGGAGACTTCCGGAGGATCAGAGGGCGCGCCAGGACGGTCTCAGCGGCATCAGCCGCCATCTTGTTCGCAGCCGGCTGCATCGCCCTCCTATCCTCTTCTTCGGCGGCCTCGGCTCTTTCCCTCAATCTTGCGCCTTACCTCAACAACAGGATCACGATGATCCGCAAATCGGTCCAGGATCTTTCCGCCTTCGAGGAGGAACTGGCGTCCGATCCCATCAGCGACATCCCGCCAGCTACGCTCTTCTCATCGCTTCGCAACACGGATGTCATCGTCATCTTCGTCGAGTCCTACGGGCGCACTGCGCTGGAAGACGGACGCTACGCGCCAACAGTCGCAGCGCGTCTTCGGGAGTTCGAGGCGGAGCTTCGAGGCGTGGGGCTTGAGGCGCGCAGTGGCTGGTTGACGTCGCCGACCGTCGGCGGCCTCAGCTGGCTTGCTCATGGAGCGCTGCTTTCCGGCCTGTGGACGGACAGCCAGGCGCGCTATGACCGAATGATCGCCAGCGACCGCAAGACGTTGAACGCGCTGTTCCGGAGTGCCGGATGGCGCACCACCGCCATCATGCCCGCCATCACCATGGCTTGGCCTGAAAGCGGCTATTTCGGCTATGACAGCATTCGCGATTCCGCCAGCCTTGGATACGAAGGCAGGCCCTTCAACTGGGTGACAATGCCGGACCAATACACGCTCTCAGCTTTCGAGCGGCTGGAGCGGGAGACGTCAGAAGCGCCCCTCATGGCCGAGATCGCATTAATCTCCAGCCACGCTCCCTGGACCCCCATCCCGACGCTCGTCGAGTGGGACAGGATCGGCGATGGGCATATCTTCGATGATCAGGCCACAAGCGGCGATCCGCCCTCGGTGCTGTGGTCGGATCCGGAACGCATCAGGCGACAGTACCTGGCGTCCATTGATTACGTGCTACAAACGCTTGGCTCTTACATCCGGCACTACGGGGATGACAAGCTTTTCATCATTGTCGGCGATCATCAGCCGGCCTCCGTGATCACCGGCGATGATGCCTCACGCGATGTGCCGGTGCACATCATGGGCACTTCAGACTCTCTTGAGCAAATCGGCGGATGGGGTTGGAGCGCGGGCATGCACCCTGCTCCCCAATTGCCGGCAGTAAGGATGGATCTCTTCAGAGAGAGGTTTGTCCGCGCCTATAGCGGGACAGACAGCTAGGCTCCGGCGTCACACTACCTCCCGCGCACCGGTCTGCGATGAGCGAAGCAAAGCCTCGATCAGACGGTGAACCTTCAACGCTTGTCTGCCACTCACGCGCGGCTCCCGATCTCCTTCGACCGCATCGATGAAGTCTTCGAGCACGGCCCGGTGATGCGCATGAGAGAAGGCCATCGGATCAGCGCCAGCGCCGCCACCTAGCGCTCCATCATCCAGTTCGACGGTCGTCCCGTCGTGGAAGTTGGCAATGAGCGTCGCACCCTCGATCCGCGCCATGCCCTTCGTGCCGATGAGTTCGATGGCATCCGGCAATCCGGGATAGGCGCAGGTTGTGGCAATGACCGTGCCGAGTGCCCCTTTGGCGAAGCGAATGGTGCCGGCGGCCAGATCCTCCGTTTCCATCCGATGCACCGGCGTGGTCGCCGTATAGGCCATCACCTCCACCGGCATCCCTGCAACCGAGATCAGCAGGTCGAGCGTGTGGATCCCTTGGGTTAGCAGCACGCCGCCGCCGTCGCGGGCCTTGGTCCCTCGTCCAGGCTGGTCGTAATAGCTCTGCGGTCGCCAGTTGTAGAGTCTCGCCGAGGCACTCACGATCTCGCCGAGCCGCCCCTCCGACACTATACTGGCAAGCGCCAGCCTGATCGGCCGAAATCGATGTTGCAGGACAATCCCGAGCTTTACCCCGGCAGCTTCAGCGACCTCTACGAGAGCGGTTGAGCGCTTCATCGAAACCTCGAGCGGTTTCTCAAGCAGGATGTGCTTGCCGCTGCCTGTCGCCCGCTGCACCAGTTCAAGGTGGCTGTTTGGTGGCGTGAGGATGACGACTGCCTCGATGGAGGGATCGTTGAAGATGACATCCAGGTCGTCCACCACGGGGAGATCCCACTTCTCCCGGAAAGCTTGTCGACGCGTAGCCGTTGGGCTGTAGGCGCCAGCCACTTCGACGCGGTTTCTCAGTTCGAGCAAACTTTGCGCATGGGGCGCCGCAGCCATCCCTAGCCCGATCAGACCAATCCGCATCGCGATCTCCTTCTCCCCGTTCAGGCCTATCGCAACCACTGGGCCTCGGCAACACTTGTCATACAAGAAGCCAATTTTTGTATGTTGACATACCTCCCCCGCATGCTAGCCATAGGAAGCCGAAGGAGGAGCGGCACCAGCATGAGCGGATTAGTACACCCTAACGTCCTGTTTCCGGCCGACGGTCAGCTACGCTCGATAGCACGTGCCCTCTACCAGACCGTCGCCAACCTTCCGATCATCAGCCCGCATGGCCATACGGATCCGCGCTGGTACGCGCTCGACGAACCGTTCCCGGACCCGGCGCAGCTCCTGATCGTCCCGGACCACTACATCTTCCGCATGCTCTTCAGCCAAGGCATTGCGCTGGAGGATCTGGGCGTGAAGAGGCTGGACGGTTCGCCGGTCGAAACGGACGGACGCAGCATCTGGCGCCTGTTCGCCGAAAACTACCACCTCTTCCGGGGCACCCCCACCAGACTGTGGATGGACTATGTCCTCTCCTCGCTGTTTAACATCGAAGAGCCCTTAAACAGCAGGACGGCCGACAGCAGCTACGACAGAATCGCGGAAAAGCTGCGCCAGCCGGAGTACCGGCCGCGTGCTCTCTTCAAGCGCTTCAACATTGAAGTAATCGCCACCACCGAGGGCGCGCTTGATGACCTGCGCTGGCACAAGATGATCCGCGACAGCGGCTGGGACGGGCGTGTGGTGACCGCTTATCGGCCGGATGCCGTGGTCGATCCGGACTTCGAGGGCTTCGCAGCGAACCTGGACACACTCGGCGACATCACCGGCGAGGACACCGCTACCTGGTCCGGCTATCTCGCAGCCCACCGGAAGCGCCGCGAGTACTTCAAATCTTTCGGAGCAACTTCCTCCGATCATGGCCACGCCACGGCCGACACGGCAAACCTGTCACCTTCGGAGGCCGCAGCGCTTTTCGACAAGGTGCGAAGCGGCAAGGCAGACAACAACGAGCGCCGGTTTTTCCGCGGTCAGATGCTGACCGAAATGGCGAAGATGAGCCTCGACGACGGGCTCGTCCTGCAGATCCACCCTGGCTCATTGCGCAACC
Organism: Pseudorhizobium tarimense; assembly: GCF_022968135.1. GTDB lineage: Bacteria > Pseudomonadota > Alphaproteobacteria > Rhizobiales > Rhizobiaceae > Neorhizobium > Neorhizobium tarimense. The sequence goes on along the minus strand of NZ_JALJRA010000011.1, from coordinate 121,711 downwards.
ACTCGCCCTCTATGCTGGCGCGTCACGGACGCGACATGGGCTTCGACATCCCGACGCGGACGGATTATGTGGGCGCCCTCAAGCCGCTACTCGATGCAGTCGGGCTGGAGAGAAACTTGACGGTGGTGCTCTTTACGCTCGACGAGACCTCCTATGCCCGTGAGCTTGCGCCCCTTGCCGGCGTCTATCCGGCGCTGAAGCTTGGCCCCGCCTGGTGGTTCCATGACAGCCCCGAGGGCATGCGGCGCTTCCGCGAGATGACGACGGAAACGGCTGGCTTCTACAACACGGTCGGCTTCAACGACGACACCCGCGCCTTTCCGTCGATCCCGGCGCGTCACGACATTGCACGAAGAGTGGATTGTGCCTTCCTGGCGCGCCTCGTCGCAGAACACCGGTTGAGGGAGGAGGAAGCCTTCGATCTGGCCAAGGAGCTTGCCTATACGCTGGCAAAGAGCGCGTATCGGCTTTGAGTGGCGCGTGAGGCGCCGAGGTAAAAGGGAGGAGAAGATCATGATGCATTTCGGGAAGGTAGCTGCCGCTTTCACGGTCGCAGCGACACTGTTGGCAAGCACTGCGATGGCGCAGACCGTGCTTCGCTCGTCGGACACACATCCAGACGGTTATCCGACCGTTGAAGGCGTAAAGTACTTCGGAGAACTCGTCAAGGAGCGCACTGATGGACGCTACGAGGTAGAGGTCTATCACTCGGCTCAGCTGGGCGAGGAAAAGGATACCATTGAGCAGGTTCGCACCGGGGTGATCGAGCTCAACCGCATATCGATGGCGCCCTTCAACGGTACGGTGAAGGAAACCATCGTCCCCGCCCTACCCTACATCTTCCGCTCGGAAGAACACATGCACAAGGTCATGGATGGCGCCGTCGGAGATCAGATCAAGGCTGCGTTCGAGGATATCGGCCTTGTCGTGCTGGCCTATTACGATGCAGGCTCGCGCTCCTTCTACAACAGCAAGAAGCCGATCAACTCCGTCGAAGACCTGAAGGGCATGAAGTTCCGCGTCATCCAGTCCGACATCTTTGTCGACATGGTGGCCGCTCTTGGCGCGAACGCAACGCCGATGCCATACGGGGAGGTTTATTCCTCGATGGAAACTGGCGTCATCGACGGTGCGGAAAACAACTTCCCGAGCTACGACACGGCAAAGCACTTCGAGGTTGCCAAGTACTACTCCCTCGACGAGCACACCATTCTTCCCGAGGTCTTCGTGATGAACAAGGCAGCCTACGATCAGCTGTCGCCTGAAGATCAGGAAATCTTCCAGCAGGCCGCCAAAGAGAGCGTTGCGAAGCAGCGCGAACTCTGGGCCGCCAAGGTGGCAGAGTCGCGAAAGAATGTTGAAGCCGGCGGTGCCGAGATCACCAACCCGGACAAGCAGGGCTTCATTGATGCGATGGAGCCGGTCTATGCGAAGCACGTGACCGATCCTGTCCTCAAGAAGATGGTCGAAGACGTCAAGGCCGTTCAGTAACGCACTCTCGAGGGGCAGCAGGTTCTCGGCTGCCCCTCGCATCCGTCAGATACCGAAGCGACGTTTCCTCACGCTTTGGGGACCAGCAAAAAACAAGTGTGCACCATGTCTTACCCTCTCAAGGCCCTCGCCAGATCTCTCGGCCGCCTGAACACGATCGCGCTCTGGAGCGCCGGGATAGGCCTGGTCCTGATGACGGCCTTCGTGGCGTGGCAGGTGTTCTGCCGCTACGTACTCAACGACTCGCCGAGCTGGACGGAGCCGGGCGCCGTCATGCTGATGAGCTGGTTCATCTTCCTGGGAGCCGCCGTCGGCGTACGCGAGAACTACCATCTCGGCTTCGACGTGCTGCTCTACGTCCTTCCGGACACCGGCAAGAAGTGGCTGCGGATGATTTCAGATTTCGTAGCCATGGCCTTTGGCATCGGCATGATCTGGTATGGCTGGCAGCTCATGGCGCTGACCTGGAGCACGATCTTGCCCTCTCTCGGCATTTCGGGTGCTTGGGACTACCTGCCGCTCGTGGCAGGTGGGGTTTTGATCGTACTGTTTTCGTTGGAGCGCATCGTCTTGAGATTGTCCGGCGCGCCGGTCGATGACGCCGTCGACGAAGTGCCGTCCGCAGAGGTGGCGGCCGATATAGACACTGCGAATGTGAAGGTCTGAAGCAATGGAATACTGGATTCTCTTCGGCGTCTTCACGCTGCTCATGCTGATCGGCACGCCGATCGCCTTCTGCCTGGGTGTCGCAAGTTTCGCGACCGCGGCTTATATCGGGCTTCCGCCGCTGGTCGTCTTCCAACGGCTGAACTCCGGCATGAGCGTGTTTTCCTTGCTCGCCATTCCCTTTTTCATCTACGCCGGCGACCTGATGGTGCGTGGCGGGATTGCCCAGAAGATCGTCGCCTTCGCCGCCTCGCTTGTCGGACATGTGCGCGGCGGCCTGGGACAGGTAAATATCGTTACGGCCACTCTCTTCGGCGGCATCTCAGGCTCGGCAGTGGCTGAGGCCGCAGCCGTCGGAGGACTGATGATCCCACAGATGAAAGAGCGTGGCTACGGCACCGACTATGCTGTCAACGTGACATCAATGGCTGCTCTGATCGCGCTGCTGCTGCCGCCCTCGCATAACATGATCATCTATTCGATTTCCGCGGGCGGACAAATTTCCATTGCTGACCTGTTCACGGCAGGCGTGATCCCGGGAATTTTGCTGGCTTTGGCTCTCATGACGACGGCCTATTTCGTCGCAAGAAGCCGGGGCTATCCGGTCGAAACCTTCCCCGGTTTCCAGATGGTCCTGCACTTGGGCGCGGTGGCGGTCCCCGGCCTCCTGCTCATCGCGATCATCTTCGGTGGCGTTCGCTCCGGCATCTTCACCGCAACCGAAAGCTCCTGCATCGCCGTCCTCTACGCTCTGCTGATCACGGTCTTCGTGTATCGACAGATGACCTGGGAAGGCTTCGTCCACGCCACGATGGGCGCAGTGCGCACAACAGCTATGGTCCTGCTGATCATCGGCATGGCGGCTGCCTTCTCCTGGCTGATGGCTTTCCTTAGAGTGCCGGCCGCTCTGATCGCGTGGATGAACACGATCTCCGACAATCCGCTGATCATTCTCCTGCTCCTCAACATCCTGATGCTCTTTCTGGGCACATTCATGGACATGGGACCGACGATCATCATCGCGACGCCCATCTTCCTGCCGGTCGCCCAGGCATATGGGGTAGACCCGGTGCATTTCGGCGTGATCATGATCCTGAACTTCGGCATCGGCTTGAACACGCCACCGGTAGGTGCGGTGCAGTTCGTCGCCTGTGCGGTCGGGAAGATCAGCGTGTGGCAGGCAATGCGGTCGATCTGGCCGTTCTACCTGGCTGGAATCGTGGTACTCGGCCTCGTGACCTATGTTCCGGCGATCTCCCTGTGGTTGCCGAGTGTCTTCAGATAAGGACGAGCCATGCCCGCGGATTTGACCGTTGCCAGCAAGGTAGAGCGCAGACCGAAGCTATCCGAACACGTCGCGGGATCACTGCGGTCGCAGATCGTCTCAGGAGAAATCCGCTCCGGTGAGAAACTGCCGACCGAGAGCCAGCTTTCGGAAGCCTTCGGCGTCAGCCGCACGGTAGTGCGGGAGGCGGTGGCAAGCCTTGCTGCCGATGGTCTTGTGGAATCGCGCCAAGGGGCAGGCATCTTCGTCTGCGAACGACCCGCCATGGCCTTCGCCTCGCTGACGGCCGATATTGGGATGAAGATATCCCATGCGCTCAATGTCATCGAAGTTCGGATGGGTCTGGAGATCGAGAGCGCCGGACTGGCAGCGGTCCGGCGGAATGCTGCGCAGGAAGCCGCGATCCAGGAAGCCTTCTTCGAGTTCGACCGCTTGCTTTCCGTTGGCGAGGCAACCGGACGCAGCGACTTCATGTTTCATCGCGCCATCGCGGCCGCGACGAACAACCCGTTCTATGTCGAGGTTCTCGATGCGCTCGGCATGCGTGCTATTCCCTGCGACATCACCTCGCCCTGGGGCACCGACAGTCTGCTCACGCGCGAGTACCAGGTGATGCTCCAGCGCGAGCATCTCGCCATCCTGAGGGCCATCTCGGCAGGTGATGCCGATGGGGCCCGCGCGGCGATGCGCACCCATCTGGCGGAAAGCCAGAAACGTTATCACGATCGACTGACGGACCAGCAGGCGGAATACCGCTTCGGCTCCGTCACAACGCCCTGATGGGCAAGACAGCATAAGCGAGGATGCCATGACTGCACACACGGACTATTCCACCCGCCAAGCCTTTGACCCCGCAACGGGTGCCCGCATGGGCAGCAGCGAGCTCCGCGACAACTTCCACATCGGCAACCTCTTCACCCCGGGGCGCGTGAAGCTGGTCTACACGCACTACGATCGAATGGTTATCGGTGGCGCCGTGCCCACAGCGGCTGGCCTGGAGCTCGAGACCATCAAGCCCACGGGCACGGCGAATTTCCTCGACCGGCGCGAGATGATCGCGGTCAACATCGGCGGCAAGGGTTCGATCGAGGTCGACGGCAACCGCCATGCTCTGGACACGCGCGACATGCTCTACATAGGGATGGGCAGCAAGGTGACGTTTGCCTCAGATGATGCGGCCGCGCCGGCAAAGTTCTATCTCCTGAGCGCGCCTGCCCACCAGCGCTATCCGACGAAGCTCATCCGCATCGGCGACGCAAAACGTCTCGATCTCGGCAGCCAGGCAACCTCCAACGAACGTTCGATCTTCCAGTTCATCCACGCCGAGGGCGCGCAGACCTGCCAACTCGTCGTCGGCATAACGCAGCTGGCGCCGGGATCGGTCTGGAATACGATGCCGTGCCATGTGCACGATCGCCGCATGGAGGCTTACCTGTACTTCGACCTGCCCGACACAGCGCGTGTCTTCCACTTCATGGGAGAGCCGGACGAGACCCGGCATATTGTGATGGCGAACGAGGAGGCGGTCGTATCGCCGCCCTGGTCTATCCATTCCGGCTGCGGCACAGCCAACTACACCTTCATCTGGGCAATGGCGGGCGACAACGTGGACTACACCGACGTCGATGCGGTCCCGATCGAGAGCATGCGCTGAAGGTGGTAAGGAGCAGCAGATGAGCGATCAGCAGATCTTCTTCCACAACAGCACCGATGGCTGGACCGTACTCGGGGAAGGCAGCCGCAGACGGGTCCTGCTACACACAGACGAACTGATGGTGGTCGAGTTCGCCTTCGAGAAGGGCGGGATAGGCGCCTTGCATAATCATCCCCATGTGCAGGCAAGCTACGTCGCCGAGGGGCGATTTGAGGTCACTGTCGGAGACAAGGTGGATAAGCTGGCCGCCGGCGACTCGTTCATCGTGCCGTCCAACGTGGTCCATGGGGTGAAGGCACTGGAAGCAGGCCGCCTCGTCGACAGCTTCACTCCTCACCGGGCTGACTTCCTTCCGTGAGAGAATGAGAAAGAGCGCAGGCGTCAACGCGCCCGCGTCTCGTCCAGCCGCGCTGCATCCACGCCGAAGTGATCGAGGATCAGGCCGATGTTGCGGCGATGGGACTTGAAGTAGACGTCGAAGACATCGCCCAAGATGGGCACGCTACCCACGGCGGCATCCACAGCGAGATTACCGAGCATCTTGCCGAGCTTGTGACTCGGAACCCCGAGACGTCTCGCTTCATAAATCATCGCCAGCCCCACGGCTGCGCCGCCGAAATCGCCCACCACCGGCAGCAGGCCCATCAAGGAATCTGCACCCAGGCGAATGCCGGTGCCCGGTATGCGGACGGCCGTATCCATCAGGCGCGCAGCGCTGTTGAGCCGTCGTAGACGCCGCAGCAGTTCGACTTGATCAGAAACGTCTTCAGCGCCTCTTGCCATCTTGGCCTCTGGGTTCGGTGGATGAGTTCGACAAAGGAGAATGTGCGATGAAGCCTCTGGTTCCTCCGGAGGCGGAACAAGCCTCGTTGCGCCGAGTTGATGCCGAAGATAACCAAGGGAGGACGCAATGGGAAGCGAACAGGCACCCACGCCGAAAGGCAAGGAGTCCGCGCACGGGCTGAAGCAGAGCACGTCTTCGGAAGAGCAGCGGATCGAGACGCAGAAGGGATCTGACCTGTCCAAGGGGGCGGAACGAGTCGATGAGCGCTCTCGCAGCTCAGATGGTCACGGCCCGGGTGAGAAGCAGGGCAATGACTGATCTTGTGCCAAGGCTGCGCTACCGCAAGATCATCATATCGGCTTGTTGCCACCCGAAGCTGAGTTGAATCCATGCGACTTCCCTTCGGGTTACCGAGATGAAGCGTTCAGGCGCTTGAGAGGTTCTTGAAAAGAACGTTCTGGTCGATCAGGTAACGCGCGAAGAGCGGCAAGCTGGCCCCGCCGATGGCGCGCGCCTGCGACCCGACCTTCCCTTCGATGATATCGGGAATGATGACGCCCTGAAGATCGAGCTCGGCGACGGCCGTGATGGTGGCTGCCACCAGCCGCTGACGCACCCATCCGGGAAAACCGCCGTCAATGACGGCAGCCCCAAAGTCGATAACCGAGGCCGCAGCCACGATCGCCTGCGCCAACGCCGCCGCGCTCTCGCGGATCCAACGCTCCATCGGGGCGCCAAAATCGACCCAATCCTCTGCCGAATACCAGAGCGGCTGCGGATCGATGCCATGTTCCCGCAGACCGTTCTCCAGCACGAAGATTGACGCTATATCCAGCAACTGCCGGGTCTCTCCCTTGCTGCCTCTCACCGGCAGTGGCCCAACTGCACCGGCGGTTCCCGTTCGGCCTGAATACAAGGACGAGTTCAATACAACGCCGCCTCCGATGAAAGAGCCTACGAAGAAGTAGATGAAATCGGGATATGATGGTCCAACTCCGAAGACGAGCTCTGCCCCGCAAGCGCTTGTTGCGTCGTTCTGCAGATAAATGGGGTAGGCCACGCTCCGTGTCACTTCCGACTGCAGGTCGGTACCACGCCACACCTCCATCGCACCTTCCGGCGCCCCCACTTCCTCGGCCCAGTTCCATAGCTCGAACGGTGCCGCAATCCCGACGCCGGCTATCCGCTCCCGCTGCTGCGGCTGCAGCTGTCCCTCGATCCTCGCAATGCCCGCCGTGATGATCTCCATGATCTCGTCAGGCTGCGGATAGGCGTACGTCTGGTGATGCTGCAGGCGGATCTGGCCGACGAAATCCATCAGCACCACATCCGCACTTCGGCGGCCTATCTTCACCCCGAAGGAGTAGACCGAATCCGGATTGAGGCGCATTGGAACCGAAGGTTGTCCCACACGGCCACGAACCGGCTCCCCCCTCAACAACAGCCCGTCATTCTCCAACGAGCGCATGATCACGGAGACCGTCTGGGCGGACAGGCCGCTTAGCCGCGTGAGGTCCGCCTTCGAAAGTGCCCCATGCAATCGCACAAGAGACAGCACAAGCCGCTCATTGTAGGCGCGCACACGCACCTGGTTTGCTCCCCCCGCCCAAGACGATCTCTGGACAGGAGCCGCGTCTTCCGTCCCGAACTGCGATTGAGACATGCAGACCTCCAGGTTGAGGTGACAACCGTGGGAGAGAATGGCTGCTCTGGATAATTAAATCAATCCGATTTATTTATTGACAAGCCTGGCCGCTTCTTTCTTAATGATCGCGGGTCCGGCGGCTGGGTCAGCTCGGCCAAAGAGGAAATACCGGCCTACCTGCACATCGATTACAGGCTCTGGGAGGAGACCATGAAGAATTCACTTTACGCCACAGCATTCAGCGCACTCGCCTTCGGGATGATCTTGTCTGCACCGGCTCAGGCACAGGATGTATCGGCCTGCCTGATTACCAAGACAGATACCAACCCCTTCTTCGTCAAGATGAAGGAAGGCGCTACTGAGAAGGCTAAAGAACTTGGCGTCAATCTGAAGTCCTATGCAGGCAAGATCGACGGCGATAGCGAAAGCCAGGTTGCAGCGATTGAAACCTGCATTGCGGATGGCGCGAAGGGCATCCTGCTGACGGCATCGGACACCAAGGGCATCGTTCCGGCCGTTCAGAAGGCGCGCGATGCAGGCATCCTGGTCATCGCTCTCGACACGCCGCTTGAACCACTCGGCGCCGCCGACATGACCTTCGCCACCGACAACCTTCGTGCCGGCGAACTCATCGGGCAATGGGCTGCCGCAACGCTCGGAGACGCTGCCACGGATGCCCGTATCGGCTTCCTCAATCTCACGCCTTCCCAACCGTCGGTCGACGTTCTGCGCAACCAAGGCTTCATGAAGGGCTTTGGCATCGACGTCGCGGACATCAACCGTATCGGTGATGAAAACGACCCGCGCATTGTCGGTCACGACGTGACGAACGGCAACGAAGAGGGCGGCAGAACGGCAATGGAAAACCTGCTGCAGCAGGATCCGACGATCAATGTCGTCCACACGATCAATGAACCGGCTGCGGCCGGCGCCTTCGAGGCTCTGAAGTCTGTGGGTCGTGAGAACGATGTTCTCATCGTGTCGGTTGACGGCGGCTGCCCGGGTGTCAAGAACGTGGCAGAGGGCATCATTGGCGCCACCTCTCAGCAGTATCCGCTGCTGATGGCCTCCATGGGCATCGAGGCCATCAAGAATTTTGCCGACACCGGCGAAAAGCCGAAGGCGACCGAAGGGAAGAACTTCGTCGACACCGGCGTTGCTCTTGTTACGGACAAGCCGGTTGACGGCGTCGAGTCCATCGACACCAAGGAAGGCATGGACAAGTGCTGGGGCTGACCCGGTCGTAATCCACTGAGGGGCGCTCAGCGCCCCTCCAAGCCAAGCCGTCGTGGAGGAGGCTTAACCTCATTCGCTTCGGTCAAAGGACAGCTTGGGAGGATTTCCATGAGCGAGCCGCACGCCGCACCTCGATCCGGAAGCGACTATGAGACCGTGCTGACCGGCAGCCCAGCAACCGTGGCAGCGTTCGACACCCATGAAAAGGGCGCGCTCCAGAAGGTGCAGCACTTTTTGCACTCCAGCCCTGCCGCCGTTCCGCTGATCGTCCTGGTATTGTCGATTATCCTTTTCGGCGTCGTCCTCGGCGAAAAGTTCTTCTCCGCCTTCACGCTGACCCTCATTCTTCAGCAGGTCGCGATCGTAGGCATCGTTGGCGCGGCACAGACACTGGTGATCCTGACGGCCGGTATCGACCTTTCGGTTGGCGCCATCATGGTCCTCTCCTCGGTCGTCATGGGCCAGTTCACATTCCGCTATGGTTTGCCCCCGACGGTGGCGATCCTGGCCGGGTTCGCCGTTGGCGCCTTCTGTGGCTGGATCAACGGCATCCTTGTTGCTCGTATGAAGCTGCCGCCCTTCATCGTCACGCTTGGCATGTGGCAGATCGTGCTTGCCTCCAACTTCCTCTACTCCGCCAACGAAACGATCCGCTCACAAGACATCGCCCAGAATGCGCCGATCCTGCAGTTGTTCGGCGAGAACCTGCGCATCGGCGGAGCAGTCTTCACCTATGGCGTGATCGCCATGGTCCTGCTGGTCGCCCTTCTCTGGTATGTCCTCAACAACACCGCCTGGGGCCGGCATGTCTATGCGGTCGGGGACGATCCGGATGCCGCAGAACTGGCCGGTGTCAATGTCCGGCGCATGCTCATCTCGGTCTACACCCTGTCCGGCATCATCTGCGCCTTCGCAGGCTGGACACTGATCGGCCGGATCGGCTCGGTTTCTCCCACGGCAGGCCAGTTCACCAACATCGAGTCCATCACCGCAGTGGTCATCGGCGGCCTGTCCCTTTTCGGTGGACGCGGCTCCATCCTCGGCATGCTGTTCGGCGCCCTGATCGTCGGCGTCTTCTCTCTCGGACTGCGCCTCATCGGCACCGACCCGCAATGGACCTATCTGCTGATCGGCGTCCTCATCATCGCCGCCGTGGCCATCGACCAGTGGATCAGAAAGGTAGCGAGCTGATGACAAGCGAACCCATTCTCAGTGCCCGTGGTCTGGTGAAGCGATATGGCCGTGTGACCGCACTCGACCATGCCGACTTCGATCTCTATCCCGGGGAAATCCTTGCCGTGATCGGCGACAACGGCGCGGGCAAATCGTCGATGATCAAGGCAATCTCCGGCGCGGTCGTGCCCGACGAAGGGGAAATCCGCCTGGAGGGCCGACCCGTCCACTTCCGCTCGCCGCTGGAGGCCAGGGAGGCTGGCATCGAGACTGTCTATCAGAACCTGGCGCTCTCCCCCGCCCTCTCCATTGCGGACAACATGTTCCTCGGTCGCGAGCTTCGCAAACCTGGCTTTACGGGCAAATGGCTGCGCAAGCTCGACCGCGGGGCGATGGAAAATTTCGCGCGGGAGAAGCTTTCCGAACTCGGGCTGATGACCATCCAGAACATCAATCAGGCGGTGGAAACGCTTTCCGGTGGGCAGCGCCAGGGAGTTGCGGTCGCCCGAGCCGCAGCCTTCGGCTCCAAGGTCATCATTCTCGATGAACCGACCGCTGCACTCGGGGTCAAGGAAAGCCGGCGGGTCCTGGAGCTGATCCTCGATGTGCGAGGAAGAGGCATTCCAATCGTCCTGATCTCGCACAACATGCCGCACGTGTTCGAGGTCGCAGACCGCATCCACATCCACCGTCTGGGCAAGCGGCTCACCGTCATAAATCCGAAAGACTACAGCATGTCCGATGCGGTAGCGCTGATGACGGGTGCCAAGGCTCCGGAAGAACCCGTCGTCGCATGATGGCAAGATCAGGTGAGATTGCGGACGAGATCGTCCGCCGCGCCGGCGACGCAAAGCGCTTCATCGTGGCGATCGCCGGCCCGCCCGGCTCGGGAAAATCGACCTTTGCAGAAGAGGTTGCAAGCCACCTGCGGGCAAAGGGGGAAAACGCCGCCATCGTGCCGATGGATGGTTTCCACATGGACGATGCCGTGCTGCGCGACAAAGGACTTCTGAAGCGCAAGGGCGCTCCGCAGACCTTCGACGTGCGGGGGCTTCTGGACGTTGTAAAGGCTTTGCAGCGGGCGGATCAGGAGGTTCTTGTTCCGCTGTTCGACAGAAGCAGAGAGCTCTCGGTCGCTGCTGCGAGAGCAATCCCCTCCAACACCCGCCTCGTCCTCATCGAAGGCAACTATCTGCTGCTGGAAGAGCAGCCATGGGCAGGCCTCGCGTGCCTGCTGAACCTTTCGGTCCTGCTCATGCCGGCCGAAGAGGTGCTCGAGGAGCGACTGATGCGCCGTTGGCTGGACCTCGGCATGACGGGGGAAGAAGCCCGCCGTAAGGTGGAGGAAAATGACCTCCCCAACGGCAGGCTCGTGCGCACAAAAAGCCGCGACGCGGACCTTGTCCTGAACTGAGCCAGCCTACCAAAGGGCGACGTGCCGGTTAACGTCCTTGTAGAGCAGATAGCGAAAGCGACTTGGGCCTCCGGCATAGCAAGCCTGGGGGCAGAATGCCCGAAGCCACATGAAATCGCCCGCCTCGACCTCGACCCAGTCCTTGTTGAGACGATAGACCGCCTTGCCTTCCAGCACGTAGAGCCCATGCTCCATCACGTGCGTTTCCATGAACGGGATCGTGCCCCCTGGTTCGAAGGTGACGATGTTGACATGCATGTCGTAGCGCACGTCGGCCGGATCGATAAAGCGGGTCGTTGCCCACTTTCCGTCCGTGTCCGGCATCGCCACCATCTCCTGCTCGCTCTCATGGGTAAAGATGGCAGGTGGTGGCTCCAGGCCCTCGACGGCTTGAAAAGTCTTGCGGATCCAATGGAAACTAGCAGGCGAACTGGACGTGTTGTGGAGCTTCCATGCTGAGCCGGCAGGAAGATAGGCGAACGAGCCTTTTCGCAGGGCGTGCTGCGCACCTCCGACCTCAACGACCATCTCCCCTTCTGTGACGAACAAGCCAGCCTGCGCGCGCAAGTCAGGCTCTGGACTGGAGCTCCCGCCACCAGCATCGACCTCCATCACATATTGCGCAAAGGTTTCGGAAAACCCGGTCAGCGGCCTTGATATGATCCATGCCCGCGTCTTTTCCCAGTGGGGCAGAACGCTGGTCACGATGTCTGTCATGACACTGCGAGGGATGACGGCATAGGCGGTGGTAAAGACGGCCTTGCTGGACAGGAGTTCAGTCTGGGCAGGCAGTCCACCGAGGCGAGAATAATAGGAAGTGTCGGTCATCGAGATGCGGCGTTCCCTTGCGCTGGCCAGAGCCCCCGACATCAGGGGCGCTGTGCCTCCGGTTTAGAATGCAGCAATGGCCGCCGCAACGTTTTTCGCGCAGCGCTCAGGCCGTTGCCAGAACCCGCCGGCGTTGTGCCAGATACTCCAAGGTGTCTTCGGCCGAAGCCGGGCGGCCGAACACATAGCCTTGGCCGATATCGCAGCCTTGCTGGATGAAGTAGGCCACCTGTTGATGGTCCTCCAGCCCCTCGACCGTCGTCTTCGCATTCAGGTTCCGGCTCAGACCGAGCATCGCCTGGATGATCTTGGCCTGTCGGTCGTCGCTGCCACATCTGCCAACGAAGCTCTTGTCGATCTTGATCTTGTCGAACTTGAAGCGAGCGAGCTGCGAGAGACTGGAATAACCCGTCCCGAAATCGTCGAGGGCGACCTTGATCCCGGCAGCATGCAGCTCTTCCATCATCTTTGCAGCAAGATCGGGGTCAGCGACGAGTGCGTTCTCCGTGATCTCGATCTCGAGCCGGTCTGGCGACAGCCCCGTCTTGCCGAGGATCTCGAAGATCCGGGCAGGCAAGAGGCGGTCTTCCATCTGGACTGGTGAAACGTTGAAGGAAAGCAGGATGCCCTTATGCCACTGCATGGCGTCGCAGCAGGCCCGATGAAGAACACGCTGGAAAAGTGACGTGATCAGCCCCTTCTCCTCCGCAACCGGAATGAAGAAGGCTGGAGGCACCTTGCTGCCGTCGGTACGAACCCAGCGGGCGAGTGCTTCGAAGCCGCAGACATCGCCGGTGCGCAAGTCGATCAGCGGCTGGTAGAACGGCTTGATCTGATCGGTCTCGATCGCCTCGCGAAGCTCACCTTCGACCTTGGCCCTCTCGCTCACCTTCTGCTGCATCTGCGGCGTAAACAGCACGTGATGGTTCGGTCCGCGGGCCTTCGCCTCGTAAAGGGCAATATCTGAAAGGTGTGAAACAACACCTAGCTCCACCCCCTGCTCAGGAAAGCGTGCGTAACCGACACTTGCACCGACGCCTGCCGTCATGTCACCGATGTGAACAGGCCGGGTGATCGACTGGATGAGGAGGGCCGCGAAGCGCTCTTCCTGCTGTGGCGTCAGATTGCGCATGACGGCGATGAACTCGTCGCCACCGAAGCGGAACACGCTTCCCCGCTCCGACAACGCGCAGATGCGCCGAGCAACTTCCTTCAACAGCGCGTCGCCGCCCTGGTGGCCGAGGAGATCGTTGACCTTCTTAAAGCCATCGAGGTCGATCGAGTAAACGGTTGCGGACGGCTGCAGGACCTCGTCGCTCTCCTTGTCCGTCAGCGGCGTCAGTTGAAACCGGTCGAACGCATAGCGGTTGGGCAACTTCGTCAGATGATCGTGGGTGGCGATATAATCCGCCCGCTGCTCCGCCTCCCCACGCCGCACCATCTCATACCGCAGATCGGCGATCCGCAGAATGGAGTAGATGAAGCTGGCAATGCCGGCGATCGCCAAGGTGACGATGACGGTGTCTGCGCGGTCGCCGCTAAGGGCGCCGGCGGCGCTGGAGAGTTCTTCCCTGAAACGGAATGCCGCCGCCCAAACCAGAACAGCTGCCGAAACGGCGAGAACAAACTGCTTCCCCGCCCGGCTCTTTGAAAACTCGTTCATCCCCCGCTCCTCCCCATCTGATCCCCTATCAGCAATTGCTGAACGAGAGGTTCATGTAGGAGGGTACTGCATCAGCGGAACCGACAGCGCGCGGCCGGGTTTTTCTGATCTCAACAAAGGAGATGAGAATGTCCAATCATGATGAAACTGCGAAGGTCTGGGAGCTCATCGACCGGATTGGTTTCTGCATGCTCGCCACGCAGAACGGTCGAGACATCCGCTCGCGGCCGATGTCGGCCTACACCAAGAAGGATGAAAATGCGATCTACTTCCTGACCGATGTCGCAAGCCACAAGGACGAAGAGATCTCACGTTGGCCGAACGTTTGCCTCGCCTTTGCCGACACGAAGGGTCAGAAGTACGTCTCCGTTTCCGGTACTGCGCAGGTTTCGAACGACCGGGAACTGATCCGCGAAATCTGGTCCACGCCCGCCAAGGCCTGGTGGGACAGCCCGGACGATCCGTCGATCCGGATTCTCAAGGTAGAGCCTGCCTCGGCAGAATACTGGGACAGCCCCGGTACGGTCATCAGCTACATCAAGATGGCCGCTGCCGCCGTTTCCAGCTCTAAGCCGGACATGGGCGACAACGAGAAGGTCAATCTATAGGCGCCCGGCATGCGCTGAGGTGACCGGCTTCGGTGCATGCCGATATTTCCCCGCGCGTCTGAAACCATCGCGCCATTCGAACGTTAAAGCTGCCCGAATGTAGGGTAGTGTAATGAACATGATCATCCGCTCCAGCGAAGTTCGCTGGACCTCTCCTGTCCGCGTCAGAATTGGGTACGGCTTTCCTGAAACCATTTGGGGGCCGCGAGAGGCTCTGAGCTACCTTCAGTTCCGCTGGCCAGCAGTCGATGGCGATAACTGCCGCGCCGCCAAAGCCTTGTGCGCCGACGTCATGGAGGGACAAGGATGCCTTGAAGCCGCGCGCGAAGCATTCTTTAACGCATGCATTGAGGCCAAGATGCTGGCCGAGCCTTTGGCCGCCTAGATCCCGTTGATGGCCAGGTAGACCGAATAGAGGCTCCTGGTGGCGGTGATGAACAAGCGGTTGCGGCGGACACCGCCGAACGCCACGTTCGCCACCACCTGTGGAACTCTGATCTTTCCAAGAAGTGCTCCGTCTGCTGCGAAGCAATGAACGCCATCGGCGGCACTCGTCCATACGTTTCCGTTACGGTCCACCCGGAAGCCATCCGGAAGACCGGCGTCGATGTTGCAGAAGACTCGGCCGTTAGTCGCTCGGCGGCCATCGATCACATCGAAGACGCGGATATGCCGTGGCGCATGAGGATTGTGGCTTGAAGCTGAATCGGCGACATAAAGGCGGCTCTCGTCCGGCGAGAAGGCAAGTCCGTTCGGTTGGCCAAAATCAGTTATGACAGCCGCCAGTTCCCCGGATCGGATGTCGAGGCGGTAGACATTGCGTGTCTCCTGCTCCGGCTCCGCCCGGTAACCCTCGTAGTCGGAAAGAATCCCGTAGGTGGGATCGGTGAACCAGACGCCGTCGTCCGACGCGACGACGACGTCGTTCGGCGAATTAAGCCGCTTGCCCTGGTAGCTGTCCGCAAGCACCGTGATCGAGCCATCCAGTTCCGTTCGAACCACCCGTCTGCCACCGTGCTCGCACGAAACAAGCCGTCCCTGCCGGTCGCGGGTGTTGCCGTTGGTAAAGTTGGACGGGGAACGGAAGACCGACACCCCGCCACCCTCCACCCAGCGCAGCATGCGCTGGTTCGGAATGTCGCTGAAGATCAGGCATTGGGTATCTGCAAACCAGACCGGCCCCTCCGCCCAGCGGCAGCCCGAATAAAGCTCTTCCAGGCCAGCGGTTGCCACGATCAGATGACGGAAACGCTCGTCGTGGATTTCGTAGATCGAGTCTGAGTGCGACATGTGCGAGGCCTGAACGTTCGAGTGATTGCTGACGGTATCTAGCTTCATCGGACCGCCTTCCTGCCTCCGGCCGCCAGGATGACGGCGATGATGATGAGCCCCGTCAGGATCAGTCTGACGCCTGCGCCGAACCCGTAGGTGTTGAGCATCGAAACGACCAGAAACATGAAAAGCGAGGCGCCCCAGATTCCCGGCACGTTCGAGTTTCCGCCGGCAACCGCCGTACCGCCGATCACCACGACCGCAATCGACATAAGAAGGTATTCGGCGCCCATGTTGAGCGCCGCGCCGCCGGAGAAGCTGGCGAGAAGATAGCCGCAAAGAGCCGCCAGGACGGCGCAGAGGACGTAGGTAACGAAGCGGGTACCGTCCACCGGGATGCCGGCCATACGAGCCGCGAAGCTGCTTTGACCGATGGCGGAAATCCAGCGTCCATAGATGGACTTCTCCAGCAGAACCCAAGCCACGGTTGAAATGAGCAAGGCGATCAGCGCGACGTTCGGGATGCCGAAGCTGTAGGAGGTGGCGAAGCTGGAAAGCATCTCCGGTGGCTTGATGCGCAAGCCCCGATTGGTCCAGATCGCGAAGGACTGCACGATGAAGCTCATCGACAGTGTCGCGATGATCGGTGGAATGCGGAGGAGCTTGATCAGCGCATAGTTGCCGATACCGATCGCCACCCCCACAAGAACTGCGACAAGGAGGCCGACAAGGATCATCCCGTCCTGCACGTCCATCACCTTCAGCGCGAGCGTCCCGGACAGCGTCATCGTCGCAGGAACGGAAAGGTCGATATTGCCTGGCCCCAGCGTGATGACGAACATCTGCCCGACCCCGACGATGATGGAGAAGGCGGCAAACGTTAGGGTAGCCTGTGAGAGGCCGAACGCACTTGAGCCTCCTGTGAACCAGACTGTCGCGACCCAAACGATCGCTGCGGCTGCGAAAGACCAGATCCACGGCCTGCTGCCTAAGTTACGCACTGCGCTCATCGGTTCTTCTCCCGCTTCTCGAGGCGATTGAGGAAGAGGCGCAGCGCGAGCACGACGATCAGGATCGCGCCCTGGGCGCCGATCTGCCAGTCGGGCGAGATGCGCATGAACGAGAGGAACGACCCGGCCAAGGTCAGGGTCAGAGCGCCGATCACCGCACCGATCGGCGAGACGCGCCCGCCGACGAACTCGCCGCCGCCGAGGATCACTCCGGCAATCGACAGAAGCGTATAGCGCAGCGCGATGTTGGCATCTGCCGAGGTCGTCAGCCCGACCAGCGCAATGCCAGCAAGCACTGCGAAGAATCCGGCCATGGCGTAGGCCGCGGCGCGCAACCAGACGATCGACCAGCCCGCCCGCTCCACTGAGCGTTGATTGCCCCCCACACCGCGGATCAGGACGCCGAGGGATGAACGCATCACCAGCAGGTGCGTGGAGGCGGCGATGATCACGCTCGCGACGATTGCCACCGGAACTAACGGAGGCTTCGCCGTCATGATCCACCGAACCCAACCCGGGGCGGCACCGCCCGGGGACGGTAGGAGGAGCACCGCCAAGCCGCCCCAGACGAAGCTCATGCCAAGCGTCACGACGATCGAGGGCAACTGACGGACATGGATGATGACGCCGAGGGCCGCATATGCGGCAATCGCACCCGCGAGGATCAGTATGCCTATTGCAGGCGAGCTCTGCAGGAAGGTCGCCGTCACACAGGCGGTAAAGCTGACGAACGTCCCCATGGAGAGGTCAAGGTCGTTCACCGACATGATGAGCATCTGGGCAATCGTCGCAAGCGCGATGGGCACGGCGAGATTGAACAGAAGGTTCAAGCCTGTGTAGCTCATCGCCCGCGGCTGCATATAGAAAACGGCTGCAAGCAGGACAGCGAGCGAGGCGGCCGGAATGACAAGCCTGATGGCACCGGAGGAGAGCTTCATACGGCCACCCCTCCAGCAAAAGATGCAGCCAGCACATTCGCCTCCGTGATTTCCTCGCCAACGAGCTCGGCTGCGATCGCACCGTCCCGGAAGACGTAGACGCGGTCGCAAAGGCGGATCTCGTCCATTTCGGTGGAATACCAGATGAAGGTTCGCCCGGCAGAAGCCTCTGAGCGGAGGATTTCGTAGACCTCCTGCTTCGTGCCGATATCGACGCCGCGCATCGGATCGTCCATCAAGACGATCTTGGATGTCGTCACGAGTGCTCGCGCAAACAGAACCTTCTGCTGATTGCCGCCGGAAAGCGAGAGGATAGGGTTGTCCATGTCGGGGGTCCGGATCTCGATCCGCTTCCGCCAGCGGTCTCCGACCTCAGCTTCCCGCCCGTCGCTGATCATGCTGCGCGACGACAGAGCCTTCAGCGAGGAGACGCTGAGGTTCTTAAGGATGCTCCAGAGCGAAAACGTGCCGTTCAGCCCACGATCACCCGCTACAAATGCCATCTTCGGCTCTCGCGTCGGCCACCAGTTGCCGTTTGCGGAGAGATAGATCTCGAGCAGCGCCTCCGTCTGCCCGTGCCCGCCGAGACCGGCGAGCCCGACGATCTCCCCGGCATAGGCTTCAAGCCGGCTGTCGCTCCGCGGGTTCAACTGCTTGGAGAGCACTGCATCCCCGGTTCTCACTCTGGCTGTGCGGTCAGAGCCTTGTTCACGCACCACACTTCCCATTGCCTCGACGAGGCTACGGGTCTGGAATTGGGACGCCGGCTTGTCGGCGACCACCTTACCGTCCTTCATCACCACGATGCGGTTAGACGTGGACAGGATCTCGCCAAGGATGTGGGAAATCAGCAGGACAGATCCACCTGCCTCGACGAAGCGGCGGACATAAGCCATCAACTGCCCGGCCAGTCCGGCATCGAGAGAGGACGTCGGCTCGTCGAGAATGACGAGGCGGGGACGGTCTGCAACGGCGCCGAAGCTGATTGCAATCTCGACCATCTGCCGCTCGGCGATCGTCAGATCTTCAACGACGCTTTCACAATCGATCGTGTGTCCTGGGAAAATGTCCGAAAGCTGCTGCTTCACAAGAGCGAGCGCCTGCTTGCGCCAGCCCGTCCCCGTGAGGTCGCTGTGCATGACACGCGCGTTCTCCGCCACCGTCAGGTTCGGGCAGAGCGACAGTTCCTGGAAGACGCAGCGAACGCCATGGGCGCGAGAGGCGGTGATCCCCTGGGCCACCTCACCACCGTAGCTGATCGTTCCTTCGTGGGGTGTGAGCCCACCGTTGATGACATTCACGATGGTCGATTTGCCCGCACCATTGTGGCCGACCAACCCGACGCATTCACCGGCGCGGATGACAAGATCGGCGCCGTCCAGCGCCCTCACCGCGCCGAAAGCGACCTTCACACCGCGAGCAGCAACGACTTCCTGTTCGTGGGCTATTTCATTCATGGAGAGAATTCCGCCTGAAGCAGATGAACATCCCCTCCGGACGCCGCGTAAGGCCGCGCCCGGAGGAGCGGTCGGGTGAAGGCACCCTACATGTCGGCTCCGATCACCTTTTGCGCGTCTTCGAGCGAGTATTCGACGTTCGCGACGCCACCCTTTTCAGTGCTCTCGAGATTTGCCTCAAGATTTTCCTGATCGATCCGCAGGAAGGGAACCGTCAGATCCTTCTTCACGTCCTTGCCGTCGAGGATCTGCTGCGCCACCCAGAAGGCGAGCGTGGAGACGCCGGGTGCGATCGAGACGGACATCGTCTCGTAGCCGTTGGCGTCCTTCTGCTCCTTCCACCAGCGGAGCTCGTCTTCGCGGTTGCCCATGACGATGGTCGGCATCGGCCGGTTGGCTGCGGCGAAAGCCTGTGCTGCACCGTAGCCGTCGCCACCTTGTGTCACGACGGCAGCGATCTCCGGAAGACTCGGCAGAATTCCGGCAACCGCACGCTGCGCCACGTCCTGCGCCCAGTCGCC
This sequence comes from Pseudorhizobium tarimense, assembly GCF_022968135.1. Lineage (GTDB taxonomy): Bacteria > Pseudomonadota > Alphaproteobacteria > Rhizobiales > Rhizobiaceae > Neorhizobium > Neorhizobium tarimense. The sequence goes on along the minus strand of NZ_JALJRA010000011.1, from coordinate 102,066 downwards.
GTTGACGGAGCCGACGATCTTGAACTGCGGGTTCTTCTCGACGCCTGCCTGGATACCGGCATGGATTTCGTCATCGACGGAAACGCCGGCCAGGCCACGGATCTCAAGCAGGTTGCCACCTTCCGGCATCTTCTTGGCGAGGTATTCGATCTGGCTTTCGCCCATCGCCTTGAAGTCTACGGCGATGCGCCAAGCACAGGGTTCGGTGACGATGCCGTCAAACGAGACGACGACGATGCCGGCGTCGCAGGCTTCCTTGATCGCACCATTGAGTGCCGTCGGAGAAGCCGCGTTGACGACGATTGCATCATAGCCTTGAAGGATCAGGTTCTGAATTTGGGCGGCCTGCTCGGTCGCCTGGTTTTCAGCTGTGGTGAAGGCATCGGCTGCGGCGACGGTGCCCTCGTTGACGGCTTCCTTGGTGATCTTGTCCCAGCTCGTCAGCATGGCCTGACGCCAGGAATTTCCGGCGTAGTTGTTGGACAGCGCAATCCGCTTGTCGGCAGTCTCAGCCGAAGCAGAGATCGGCGCCGCTACGAATGCAAGCGCGATCGATGCCAGAAGCATCTTCTTGATGGTCATGATTTTCCTCCCTATCGCCCGCGGGCTCATCTACCAGGGTCCGCTCCTCAACGGCCCGTCGATTGATGTTTGAACTGGCGCCAAGGCGTCAGTATGAGGAGAATGTAGGAGAAGTGCTACCTTGCAAAGGCGGATTGAAGCAATGTGGATGCGGAGGATCGCGCAAAATTTGCGGGAACCCGCAAGACAAGCGCGGATGCGCAGCGCTTAATGTGTTGTGCGCTCTGTGCCATCTGCCGACGGCTGGGAGGACGTCGCCTCATGCTAAACCGGACACGCAACGGGCTCTTCGAGCACTACCTGGGAATCTCCCGCCTTCTTGCGGGACAGCTAGATTTCAACGCGATCATCCAGGCGGTCGCCGTCGAGATCGGACACATCATCCCGCACGATCATCTCGACGTCTGCATCAAGATGATCGACGGCAAGTATCATATCGCCTACGAAAGCGGCCTCGAGACCGCGTGGAGCCAGCAACCGCCTGCCCTGTTGACGGGAAGTCCCATCCGTAGCCTCCTCTCCGGCGAAGTCGACTACCTGCTATCGGGCGACGCCTGTTCCGATCCGCGCTTCCACTTCGACGGCGCCTTTTCAAGCCCAATCATCGCCCTTTCGCTCCGCAGCCGGTTGCACGTTCCTCTGCGGGTCCAGGGCGATATCATCGGCGCCCTGAGCTGCTCGAGCCACCAGCCCGACCACTACACGCTGGAGGACGTCGAGAACGCGCGATCGATTGCCGACCTGTTGGCGCCCTACTTTTTCGCCCTTCGCGCAGCCGAGCAGGCCAAACGTTCAGCGGTCGTGGAAACGGAAGCGCGCGCCCGTGAGGAGGGCCTGCGCCTCGGAGCACTAAAGCTCACCGAAGCCCTCGAGGCGGAGCGCCAGCGGATAGGAATGGACCTGCACGACCAGACCCTCGCGGACCTGACACGCCTCGCGCGACGGATGGAGCGGCTGACGCATCTGCCGGACATGCCGGGCGAGACGCTGGAGCCTCTGTTCCGCAGCCTGCAGCACTGCATGCACGACCTGCGCCAGATCATCGAGGAGGCCAAGCCCTCCGTGCTGCAGCTCTTCGGCGTCGCGGAGGCCATCGAGAACCATCTAGAACGCTCCGTGCGAGAGACCGGCGCGTCTGTCCGCTTCCGGTTTGAAGATAACAGCGGAGGAAAGCTCGACATGCTCGACCAGACCGTCGCCACCGCCTTGTTCCGCATCGTTCAGGAAGCGATCAACAACGCCGTCCGTCACGGTCAGCCATCCGAGATCATCGTCACCTTGCAGCAGGCGGACAGCGGCCTGTCGGTTGTCGTCACAGATGACGGCGTCGGTATCGGTCGGCCGCAGGAACAAGCCGGCCACGGCATCGACAACATGCGGACCAGAGCCCGTCTGATCGGCGCCCGGTTCGAGATCGGTGGCAGAGCAGACGGAACGGGGACGCAGGTAAAGCTGCGACTGCCCGGCAGCAGCCCGAAGCGGCCATGAACAGGAAAGCCAACATGGAAGTTCTGATCGTCGAAGACGACCCGCTCCACCGGTCCTACCTGCACGACGCAGTGCTTGCTGCATTGCCGGAATGCGAGCTCGTGCTGGAAGCGGAGAATGGCAGGATCGGCGAAGGTCTGGCGAGGCAGCATCGCTCGGCGCATATCGTCATGGACCTGCAGATGTCCGAGCGCAACGGCATCGAGGCCGCCCGGACGATCTGGAAGGAACGGCCGGACACCCGGATCCTGTTCTGGTCGAACTATGCGGACGAAGCCTATGTCCGCGGCGTCTCGCGAATCGTGCCGGAAGGCGCCGCCTACGGCTATGTCCTCAAGTCAGCTTCGGACGACCGGCTCAAGCTGGCGCTGCGCAGCATCTTCATGGAGTCGCAATGCGTCATCGACCGTGAAGTGCGCGGCATGCAGCAGAAAAGCCTCGGAAACATCAACGGCTTCACCGATGTCGAATACGAGATCCTGGTCGACATCGCACTTGGACTGACCGACCGGATGATCGCCCGCCGTCAAAACCTGTCTCTCCGCAGCGTGCAGAACCGGCTGCAGCAGCTTTATGAAAAGCTCAACGTCTATCAGCGGGTCGGCGAGGAGGGCGACGAAGGACGCTACAACCTCCGCAGCCGCGCCGTTGCCGTCGCCTTCATGCGTAAGCTGATCAACTACAGCGCGCTCGAACGCGCTGAAGCCGAGCTGAATGAGTGGCTCGGCATAAGACATAACTAAGGCGCCGCAGCTTTCGCCACGGCGCCTCAGTCAAAGTCATTCGGAAGATCAGGAGAAGGTAAGCGGACGCTCACCCTCTTCATCCCGTATCCATGTCGGCAGACCGATGTGGTTGAGGACGTTGAGGAAGGGCCGCGGCGGCAGCTCTTCGACGTTTGCCATCTTCTTCATGTCCCACTCGCCGGTGGCAACGAGCATGGCTGCGGCGACCGGAGGAACACCGGCAGTGTAGCTGATGCCCTGGCTGCCGACTTCGTTGTAGGCTTCCTTGTGATCCGCGACGTTGTAGATGAATACCGTCCGTTCCTTGCCGTCCTTGATACCCTTCACGAAGTCGCCGATGCAGGTCTTGCCTTCGTATTCAGGGGCAAGCGACGCAGGATCCGGCAGGCAAGCCTTGACCACCTTGAGCGGCACGACTTCATCGCCGTTGGCAAGCCTCACCGGCTGCTCGGACAAAAGGCCAATGTTCTTCAGCACGGTGAAGACGTTGATGTAGTGGTCGCCGAAGCCCATCCAGAAGCGCACGTCGGCGCCGTCCATGTTCTTGGCCAGCGAATGCACTTCATCATGGCCGCAGAGATAGGCGCGGCGGGTGCCGACGACCGGCAGGTCGTAGTCCTTGCCGATCTCGAACATCTTGTTGACCTTCCACTCGCCGCCCTGCCAGGAATAGACGACGCCGGTGAATTCGCGGAAGTTGATTTCCGGGTCGAAGTTCGTGGCGAAATACTTGCCGTGGCTGCCGGCATTGATGTCGACGATGTCGACGTCGGTCACCTTGTCGAGATATTCGTCTTTGGCGAGACGCGCATAGGCGTTGACGACGCCCGGATCAAAGCCGGCGCCGAGGATAGCGGTGATGCCCTTTTCCTCGCATTCGGCAGCACGCTTCCACTCGTAGTTTCCATACCACGGCGGCGTTTCGCAGATCTTGTTCGGCTCTTCATGGATCGCGGTGTCGATATAGGCCACACCGGTGTCCATACAGGCGCGTAAGACCGACATGTTGAGGAAGGCGGTGCCGACATTAACAACGATCTCAGTGCCGAGCTTGGTAATCAGCGCCTTGGTGGCTTCGATGTCGAGGGCGTCGAGCGCATGGGCTTCGAGAACGCCCGGCTGCTTCATCGCCTTCTTTTCGTGCACGGAAGCGATGATCGCGTCGCACTTCGCCTTGGTGCGCGAGGCGATATGGATGTCGCCGAGCACGTCGTTGTTCTGCGCACATTTGTGCGCGACCACCTGGGCGACGCCGCCGGCGCCGATGATGAGCACGTTCTTCTTCATAATGGGACCAACTCCTATGTCCAATCGTCAGAACCTGTTCCTGAGGCAATCAGGACAGGCTTGTTTCGTAGTCCGTGTAGTCGAACTCACGGACCGTCCTGAGGCTGCCATCCAGTTCGCGGATGGCGATTGCCGGCATTTGAACGCCGTTAAACCAGTTTTTCTTGACCATCGTGTAGCCGGCGGTGTCCTGCAGCGAGATGCGGTCGCCGATGTTCAATTCCTTTTCGAAGTTGAATTCGCCGAAGATATCGCCCGCGAGGCAGGACTTGCCGCAGACCTGGTACCGGTGCGGTCCCTGGTTGGGGTGGACCTTTGCGCTTTCCCGGTAGATCAGGAGATCGAGGAGATGCGCTTCGATGGAGCTATCCACCACGACAAGATCCTTGCCGTTGTAAAGCTTGTCGAGCACGGTGACTTCAAGCGTGGTCGACTTGGTGATCGAGGCTTCCCCGGGCTCCAGATAGACGTGGACGCCGAACTCGCCGGAAAAGCGCTTGAGGCGTTCGGCGAATTTTTCCAGCGGATAGTCTTTGCCGGTGAAATGGATGCCGCCGCCGAGCGAGACCCAGTCGGCCTTCTTGAGGAGCGGGCCGAACTTCTGTTCGATCTCGCCCAGCATGCGGTCGAAGAGGTCGAAATCGCTATTTTCGCAGTTGTTGTGGATCATGAAGCCCGAGATCAGATCCATAACCGGCTCGACCTTCTTCAGGTCCCATTCGCCAAGCCGCGAGAAGGGGCGGGCGGGATCTGCGAGGTCGAAGCTCGACGACGAGATGCCGGGGTTCAAACGCAGGCCGCGGATGATGCCGGAGGATTGCTTTTCGAAACGGGTGAGCTGCCCGATCGAGTTGAAGATGATCTTGTCGGCGTGGGAGACGACCTCGTCGATCTCATAATCGGCATAGGCCACGGAGTAGGCGTGGGTTTCCTTACCGAAGCGCTCGTGGCCGAGGCGAACTTCGTTGAGCGACGATGAGGTCGTGCCGTCCATATAGTCGCGCATGAAATCGAAGACCGACCAGGTGGCAAAGCACTTCAAGGCAAGCAGGGCCTTGGCGCCGGAACGCTCGCGCAGCGTCGCGATCTTCTCCATGTTCCGGAGAAGCTTCGACTTGTCGATCAGGTAGTAAGGGGTTTGAATGTCGCTGGTCACGCCTCAACCTCTGCGCTGTCTTGTCAGAGGGGGGCGAATACCCCGGATCAGCGGGAGACTCAACCCGAACCAAGCCAGGCTTTGCGTGGTCCCGGAGAAAATGATCAGTCCGGCAAAGCGTGACTGCGAATGAGAAATGGGACGGCCCTCGTGGAGAGGCCGTCCCAAGGCTTAGGCAGAAGCGGATGATCAGCTAACTGGCGTCAGTGTCATCGACGTGCCGGTGGCAGCAACGTTTAGACCAAGCTGGCCTTGCACGCTGACCGTCTGCAGATGAATGGAGCCGGCCGTGCCGCCAACCAGGATGTTTGCGCCGATCCCGGCACCGACGGTCGCCTCGGCAGTTGCACCCTGATAGAGGCCACCCAGCGAGCCGGTGTGGTAACCCGCGGTCGGTGCGAAGACGGCCCAGACCATCTTGCCGCGTGTCGTGAAGCCGAGATCAATGCCCATCTTGCGGATGGTGCCGACATAAGCGTCGTGGCGGTCGGCGTCCGTGGATGTGAAGACGCAGCTAACTTCCTTGGCAGAGCCGAGCACATAGCCGACGCCACCGCCGATGTCGCACGTCAGATAGCCAATTTTCACGCCATTGCGGGCATCCATCTCCTGATAGGTCGGCACAGGCTCCTGGTAGCGAACGGCGTCGGCAGCAATAGCAGTTGGCGCGGCCGAAAATGCAGCGGCAGAGGCGGAAAGGCTTAGCGCGAGGATGGTCTTCATCTCAAACTCCTTCTGAAATTTCTACGCGTCGTCTTGAGGCGACGGCTGCGTATTCAGTTGAAGAGAACGAATGTGATCGAAAAATGATCCGCTTGCGTCGGGTAACAGTTCGTTAAGCTCTGTTTCAACCTCCCGGCTTGCGGCATGGCAGGTCGAGCCTGCCAATTCTCCCATTGTTGTGACTAGAAGGGTTCCGCCACTGCCCTAAGTGCCCCCAGACAACGGCACCGGGAAACTCAAAAGTGGGGCACCATGAATGACGCAACGACGCCTCGCTCCGCGCGAGAGACTTCATGATCCTTGTCCTGAAGTTCATTCACATCGCTGCTATCTCAATCTGGGCTGGTGGCCTCGTCAGTCTGCCCGGCCTCTACGTGCAGCGTGCGCATGTGAAGGACAAGGAGGCCCTCTACCGGCTGCAGATGATGGTGCGGTTTGCCTATGTCACCATCATATCGCCCGCCGCCTTCCTGGCTGTTGCGAGCGGAATCCTTCTGATCTTCGGTCAGCAGACTTTTGCCGGATGGTTCTCCGTCAAACTATTCTTTGTAGCCCTACTCGTGATCCTGCACGTGCTGACCGGTCTCGTGATCATCCGACTGTTCCGCGAGGGGGAGATCTATCCTGTCTGGCGCTTCATCTTCACCACGGCCCTCACCGGTGGTGTCGTGCTCACCATACTCTTCGTAGTCCTGGCCAAGCCGACAATCAGCGCGCAGTTCGCCCAGGACCTCTTCGAGCCCGGCGCCTTGCGGCGCCTCGCGCAATCCATCAGTCCTTGGGCGATACCATGAGGCCGATGCCATGATGGAAAATAAGCTTCCCACCGTGCCACCCTGCCATCCCCGCGAGAACGGCGGCAAGGGCCGAAACGAGCAACCCATGCGGCAGGATCTCGGCAGCATCGGTGACGCGCAAACCCCAGTTCAGTCCGGCAACTGCGATCAGCATCATCGCCGCGACGGCATGCGCCCAGCTCGCGACACGCCCTCGAATTCCGGCCACCATGAGCAGTTCGGCTGTTCCCACAGCCCCAGCCGCGGCGCCCATGAAGAAGGCCCCGCCCGAGGACCATACGCCAGCCCTCAGCCAGAACGGATCGGCCGACCACCAGTAGATGACATCGATCGCAAAGGTCACGAAGACCAGCGCGATCGGAAAGTGAACGGTCATCGCATGCAAGGGATGACCGGCCACAGCAACGGCCGAAGTGACGTCCTTCTCTTTGACCTTCGAGATGACGGGATTTTCAGTTTCTTCCGCAGTACTCATTCTTCGGCTCCCTTCTCCGCCTTAATCCGGCAATGTCGGCGCTGGTTCCCGCGAATGATGCCGGGCGTCGCAGCGGCGGTTGTCTCAGGCTGCACGGGTGACCTCTCCGCACTCGATCCAGCCGGTCCCTCGGCCGCCTCCATCGCACGGTTGTGGTGGGTCATGCTGGGCGCCTCCGTGCTGCTGTTCCTGCTGGTCGTCGGGCTTTTCCTGCTCTTGATCGTCAAGCCGGAGTTCGGCCGGCGCATTTCCCCGAGGTCGTGGATCCTGGCCGGCGGCTTGGGCCTGCCGATACCCCTTCTTCTGATCCTCACCTTCTACGCGTTTTGGCAGGGCGAATACCTGTTGCGCGGGGCGGGAGCACTCTCTCCCGATCTGGCACGCGTCGAAGCAACAGGCACGCGATGGCAGTGGCAGTTCCGTTATCCCGATGTCTCCGGCACGCCGCTCACGGTCGGCGTTCTCCACATTCCCGTCGGCCGCACCGTCGAAGTTGCGGTGGAAAGCGACGACGTCATCCACAGCTTCTGGATCCCCCGCCTCGCCGGCAAGATAGATGCCATCCCGGGTCACACGACCTTTCTGCGACTGCGCGCCGACAAGCCCGGTCGCTATGGCGGCCAGTGTTCCGAATACTGCGGCGTCGGACATACCGGAATGAGGTTCGAGGTCCGCGCGCATGCGGACGAAGACTACGCTGCGGCACTCGGCCTCGAGGAAACCGAATGACACAACAACGCGACGAACTCACCTCCCCGATCACCCTGCACCACGCACTGGACGAGATCTGGGGAACGAAGCCCGGCATCGGGCGCCTGGCCGCGGTAAACCACAACATCGTCGGCCGCCGCTTCATGCTGACGGCTCTCATGTTCTTTGCCATTGGCGGTCTGCTGGCCATGCTGATCCGCACCCAACTCGCGTCCTCCGAAAGCGCCTTCATGGATGCCGAGGAATATGCGCAGGTCTTCACCATGCACGGGACCATCATGATGTTCCTGTTCGCGATCCCTTTTGCCGAGGGCGTTGCGATCTATCTCCTGCCGAAGCTGCTGGGCACGCGCGACCTCGCCTTTCCGCGGCTGACCGCCTACGGCTACTGGTGCTACCTGTTCGGCGGGAGTATGTTGATAGTTGCGCTGCTCGCCGGTGTTGCGCCGGACGCAGGCTGGTTCATGTACACGCCGCTTTCGTCGGGTACCTATTCTCGCGGCATCAATTCCGACGTCTGGCTGCTCGGCATCACCTTCGTCGAGATCTCCGCGCTTTCCGCAGCCGTCGAAATCATGGTGAGCATCCTCAAACTGCGCGCCTCCGGTATGTCCCTCGACAGGATGCCGATCTTCGCATGGTACATGCTTGTGGTCGCCACGATGATGCTGATCGGCTTCCCGCCGCTCATCATGGGCTCGGTTCTGCTGGAGGTGGAGCGGGCGTTCGATCTACCTTTCTTCGATCCCACGAGGGGTGGCGACCCGCTGTTGTGGCAGCACCTTTTCTGGCTCTTCGGCCATCCGGAGGTCTACATCATCTTCCTTCCGGCCGCCGGCGCGATCTCGACAATCTTGCCCGTATTCGCCGGAGCCCCACTTGCCGGCTACCGCATCATTGTCGCAGCGCTCGTATCGATGGCATTCCTCTCCTTCGGCCTGTGGGTCCACCACATGTACACGGTCGGCATTCCGCATGTGGCACTTTCCTTCTTCTCGGCTGCAAGCGCGCTCGTCGCGGTACCGACGGCCATACAGATCTTCGCCTGGCTCGCGACCATCAGCCATGGAAGACCGCGCTTCTCGGTCCCGATGCTGCACATCTTCGGCTTCTTCTTCGTGTTCGTCATCGGCGGCCTGACAGGCGTGATGCTGGCGATGGTGCCCTTCGACTGGCAGGCCCACGACACACACTTCGTTGTCGCGCATCTGCACTACGTGCTGGTCGGCGGATTCGTCTTTCCCATGCTGGCGGCCGCTTATTACTGGCTGCCACACATTACCGGGCGCCAGCCGGTGCAGCACCTGTCGCCAGCCGCGTTCTGGATGATCTTCATCGGCTTCAACGTCACCTTCTTCATGATGCACCTGACCGGCCTGCGCGGCATGCCTCGTCGAGTCTACGAGTACCCACCGGACACGGGATGGGAGTCCCTCAACTTCATCTCCTCCGCCGGCAGCTTCGTCATGACGATGGGCTTCGCCCTCGTCGCGCTCGACTTCATTCTGCTCTTTCGCTTCGGCCGCCTCTATGTCCGTAACCCCTGGAAAGCGGGAACCCTCGAATGGGCAATGCCAACACCGCCGCCTTCCTACAATTTTGCGTCGCTGCCGGTGATTGACCGCCGCGCCGACATGCTCGATCCTGATGTGGTGGGACCGGAACTGGCGGGAGGCAAGGGACTGCTTGGCTTCCCGCGTGACGGGCGCATGGAGCTGCTTGCTGTCGACATGGTCTCCGGCGCCCCGGAGCACGTGGTGCGTTTGCCGCGGCAGACCTTTCTGCCCCTCTGGAGTGCTGCCGCCACCGGCTGCTTTTTTCTGTCTCTGCTGTTCAAGCTCTACTGGGCCACGCCATTCGCCTTTGCCTTGGTGATCTTCCTCTTCTTTCTGTGGAGCAGGGATACAGCAGAGCCGAAGGATCTGGAGAAGCTTCCTGTCGGTCACGGACTGGAACTGCCGCCACACATGGAGGCGGAGCGGCCACCGTCCTGGTGGGCGCTTGTATTTGCACTGACGGCCGACGCGACGGCCTATGTCTCGCTGTGTTTCGGGGCGCTCTTCCTCTGGGTCTCGGCACCCAACTGGCCCCCGACGACTCTCATCGAGATGAGCATTGTTGGCCCAGCGATCGCAGCAATGGCATCGGCGGCTTCCGCCTTGGCCGGCTGTCGATCCGTCGTCGCTCGACCCGCTTCGACCCTATGGTTGATCGTCGCCGCGGCGGGGCATCTCGTTACGGTTGCCCTTCTGGCCTGGCTGGCGCTGACGGCAGTCCCCGATCCGCGTCGTCACGCGGCAGCGGCGAGCATATTCGTCGTCTTCGCCTATGCCGCCCTTCATGCTCTGATGGGTTTCGTTTTTGCGGTCTATGGGATCTGGCGCGTCCGCGGTGGCTTCGTGTCGAGGCGGCGCAGCCTTGATCTTCGTCTCGGTTCGCTCTGGCACGCCTTCAGCGCGGCAACCGGCATAACCGCCGCGGCTTTTCCATTCGTGCTGACAAGCCTCGTTAAAGAGGTGAGCCAATGAGAGCGACGCCACTCCTTGCGATCATCTCCGGCTTCGTCCTGTGGAGCGTGATCTTTCTGCTGCTCTACGGGGTACAGGCAACCGGCTGCCATCTAGCCGGGGATAACCTGTCCGCAAACGGCGAATACCCATGGGTGCGCCTGATCCTGATCGCGGTCTTCGTGCTCTCGTTTCTCGCGCTCGGCTACACGTTCCTCAGGGCAAGAAAACGCAAGCATTATGCTCCGCAGGCGGACGATACAGGAAGCTTCGTCAGGGAAGTCTCCGGTTACATCTGGATAGCTGCCCTCGTGGCAACGCCCTTCACCTTCGGTGGTGTTGCTTGGCTGAGCCTTTGCGGCACCTGAAGGACTGGCTTCTCAGGCCACCTTGAAGTGGATGTCGCCGATGGATGTGACATGGCCGTGCATCTCGTCACCTCGCTTGACGGCACCCACCCCGGCCGGCGTTCCTGCAAAAATCAGATCTCCCGCACGAAGCTCGAACAGCCCTGACAGGTAGCCGATCATGTCCGGCACCTTCCAGATCATCTGGTTCAAGTCACCGCCCTGGCGGATTTCGCCATTGACCTTGAGCCAGATGGCGCCTTCCGTTGGATGGCCGATATCCGACGCGGCCTGCAAGGGACCACACGGCGCGGAGGCCTCGAACGACTTGCCTGTTTCCCAGGGGCGACCGAACTTCTTCGCCTCGCCCTGAAGGTCTCGCCGGGTCATGTCGAGGCCGATCGCATAACCGAAGACGCAGTCCAGTGCCTTCTCCGGTGCAATGTCCCGCCCCCCCCGCATGCAAAGCGACGACAAGCTCGACTTCGTGGTGAACGTCACTGGAAGCGCTTGGATACGGGAAATTCTGACCCTGCGGCAGGAGGTTGTCCGGGTTTTTCTGGAAGAAGAACGGCGGCTCCTTATTCGGATCGTGACCCATCTCCACGGCATGGCCGGCGAAGTTGCGCCCGACGCAGTAGATGCGATGAACGGGGAAAAGCGCATCACTTCCAGCGATCGCAAGGCTTGGGTGCGGGGCGGGCTCGAAAAGGTAAGGGCTCTGTTGCGATCTCTGTCCACGTCATGCTCCTTCTGTTCTTTCCTCTTCAGGCAGTTTCACCGCGATGGCAAGGCTGGACAGAGCGCGGAATGTCCTTGAACTTTACAAAAGTGACATGTTCATTGCCTAGGAGACATAGCAACATCGGCAGCGATAACTGCCCTCCCCTCCTACAGGTTCTTTCCCATGAATGACTTCAGCGGTCTGGCAATCACGCACCAGGGCCATACGATTCGCCTCAAATGGCACCGACTCCGTCGCCGGCTGGACGATCCCTTGTTCTCCTCCAGGATCATGGCGGAAGGCTTCCGCCTCGGAGCCTCGATGGAACTCGATCTTCGGGTCAGGGCCGACGGAGGCTTCGCGGTGCTCCATGACGACCTCCTGGAGGGAGAAACGACAGGGTCTGGGCCGGTGCATCAGGCAACGGCAGCCGAGCTGAGTGATCTCCGCATGAAGATCGGAGGAGAGAAGGTTTCCCTCAGCGAGGATCTCGCCGGGATGCTCCCTATGGCCCACCCGGAGGCGCTGCTGCAGTTTGACATCAAGGACACGCTGGATCAGATAGGCGGACGTGGGCTCGACCACATCGCCACGCACTTCGACGGTCTCGGCAAGCATGTGATCGTGAGTGCCGACGATCAGGACCTCATCCTGGCGATCAAGAAGCGCGTACCGGACCTTCGTCGGGGGATCGACCCGACCGGCAAGCTCGTCGACCTGTTTCGTGAGAGCGGCCTGACTGCCGTCGAACGAGCTTTGGTGGCTGACATCAAAGGTCCGTCCGAGCCGGAGACGATCTATCTCGCCTGGCCGCTTCTGCTGGATGCGGCAAAGCAGGGTCTGGATCTCGTCGCCCTCTGCCATCAGCACAAGAAGAAGGTCGATGCCTGGACCTATAACCTCCGCGATGCGGAGGCTGGCTTCTCCGACGCCGAGTGGGACGCGGTAAGCCAACTGCTGGCGCTGAAGCCAGACCAGCTGACAACAGACCAGGCGCCGGGGACCGAGCGGGCTTGGCACGCGCGACTTGCCATGGCAGCCTGAATATTTGCCCTCAGTCTAACGGCAGCCTGCCGCATCGAACAAGAACGAGAGCGCCTGCACCAGTCCCGGCGCACAAGCCACGACCGGTCCACCGCCGCCGATCATCTCGGCCAGTGGCGCGGTGGCGATCCGAGCCCCGGCCTCGCGCGCGATGAGGATCCCGGCAAGCATGTCCCAGGGCGACAGGTGCCGTTCGAAATAGACGTCGGATACGCCTTCGGCCACACGCGCCAGCCCGATCGCTGCAGCACCCATACGCCGGTAATCCACCCCGCACTCGTAGAGGGTGCTGGTGACGGCGAGATAGTCTTCGAACTTCGTTCGGCGGGAGTGCCCCAAAATAGCGATCGCGCGGCTTGGATCGGTCACGTGCGACGCAGAGATCGGTTGACCATCCTTGAAGGCGCCGTTGCCTCGGATGGCGTGGAACACCTTGTCCTGAGCAGCATCATAGATGACACCGATCTGGATCTCGCCCGCAGCGACGAAGGCAATGGAAACGCCCCAGTGGCGAAAGCCCCGAATGAAGTTGGTGGTTCCGTCTATCGGATCCACCACCCAGGTTCCCCCGCGGCCAACTTGGCCGCCGCTCTCCTCTCCCATGAACGCGTCCTGCGGAAAAGTCTGCATCAGCGCAGTGCGGATTGCCTCTTCCGCTCGCTTGTCGGCGACCGTGACGAAGTCCTGAACGCCCTTGTTCTCGACCGCGAGCGTTTGCGGCAGCGCTTCGGCGCGGAACGCGGCAACATCGCGCCCAACCCGCCGGGCAAGAGCGATGGCGGCCTCGGCGCGAGCCTCGAGTGAGGCGAAATCGAAAGATGTCATCTATGCACTTCTTCTTGAAACGAGCGTCACTGGCGTGAACTCCACGCGCGCAACGGAATCGGGTTCCGATATGCGGCTGGCAAGGAGGTCGACCACCTTCCCCGCCTGTAAGTCGCATGGCTGCAGAAAGGTCGTGAGATCGTACGAGGACCAGCTTGCCTGAGGGATGTCGTCGTGGCCAACGATCTTGATGGAGTAATCCATGCGGCCCTTTTGGCGGAGCCCGTCGATCACGCCGCAGGCCATGTAGTCGTTGACCGCAAACACGCCATCGACACCAACATCGAGCAGTTCCTCCGCCGCTTGCTGCCCATGCCAGTAATCGTTGCTGGCGACCGGGATCAACCTTGCCTCGACACCCAGGGCAGCACAACGTGCCTGAAAGGCTTCCGCACGACGTCGCGAGGAATAGGACACTGCCGCACCCGAGATTACCGCGAGCTTCTTGGCACCTGCCTCCAAAAGAACCTCGACGGCGGTGTATCCGGCCATCCTGTCGTCGGAGAGCACCCGGTCGACGAATGGATAGTCTTCGCCCTTGTTGATCAGGACAATCGGCACACCTTCCGCCGCACATTCTTCGCAGATATGAGAGGGCGGTGCATCCGAGGTGACGATAACCCCGGAGACCGCATATTGCAGCAATTGCCCGATCACAGTCGCGCTGTCCGCCCCCTTCGAGGTCGGCAGCAAGATCGGCCTGTAGTTGCGCGCGATCAGTGTCCGTGCCAGCTGCTCCAGCTGGAGAGTGCGAAAGGGGTTGTCGAGACCTGCCGCGACAAGTCCAACAAGGTCCGACCGCTTGTTGGTGAGGCTGCGGGCGAGGTAATTAACCCGGTAACCCAGTTCCTTGGCGGCCTCATAGACCTTCTGGCGCGTCTTGTCGGAAACGCTTGCATCCGGGGTAAACGCCCGCGACACGGCTGCACGTGACACGCCGGCGGCTCGCGCCACGTCAAAGGAGGTGACCCTCCGCAACTCCCGGAGCTGGCTGCCATTTCCGTTCCCGTTGCCATTGTGCGGCCGCATCAGGTCCGGCAGGTCCGTACAGATGCCCAGGAGCGGCAGCTTCATGATGTCTTCGAGAACCTCGGGCCGCTCCTCATGCCACAGGACGATCTCCTTCCCGGCGGCGAGTGCCTTCTCCAGCAACGCCTCGGTCACGAGATCCTGCGGTCTTTCGCTCGCCCGCTCCCAGCACAGGTGCAGCACATCGGCGCCGGCCTCGTCTCCGAGTGCGAAGGGGTTATCGCCCGACCTGATCAGCACCGAGAGGGGGTAGCCACAGCCGAGCTGTCGCAGTTCGCGAACCTGGGCCAAGTCAAAGGAGCCGAAACAGGCAAAGCGCTGCTCCATCTCCTGGAGGTGACGCCAGCAAAGGACACCGGTTCCGGAACGTTTGAGCTCCACGTAGAGCCCGCAGCCTGTCTCGCGCGCCAGTGCCGCAACCTCTTCGAAGGTCGGGACCTCCGGGACCTCATTTCGTAGTTCCGCAAAGGTCATTTGAGAGATGCGCAGATCCTTCCGGAAGACACGCTCCAGATGATCGTCATGCGAAACGACCACCACCTGATCAGCGGTCATCTGAGTGTCCAGTTCCCACATCTCCGCGCCGAGCTCTGCTGCACGCTGGAATGCGGCAAGCGTGTTTTCGACGCAGTGGCCACTTGCGCCCCGGTGGCCGATACAGAACGGCGGCCTGCCCCTGTTCTGCGGCCAACCAAACCGTGCAAAGAAACCGGAGAGGTCGTGCATGATCAAAGTCTCCGGCCATCTTCGGTGAAGAACAAGGCGGCTGCGCTGTTCAGCTGCCAGGACACTTCGTCCCCTGGTCTCACATCGTCCCGTGCCGGTTGGACCGAGCGCAGCAACGCCCCGTTGGGCAGTGCGACGTCATAAAGGTTCTCACGACCCTGCGTCTCTGCAAATACCACCTTGCCTCTTACCGGCACATCGCCAGCGTGACCGAAATGCTCCGGCCGGATGCCGACCGTCAGTCCGGTACCGTTGGCAACAGTTACACCGGCAGGAAGCGGAAGGGTGACGCCTGTCCCCTCGTCCAGAAAGCGACCGTCCATTGTTCGCCCATCGAGGAAAGAGATCGGCGGATTGCCGAGGAAGCCCGCCACGAACGATGTGCGGGGGTTGTGGTACATGTCTTTCGGCGCATCGATCTGGAGGATCTGCCCGCCCTTCATGATGGCGATGCGGTCGCACATGGACATGGCTTCCACCTGATCGTGTGTTACGAGGATCGCGGTGATCCCCGTCTCCAGCTGGATGCGGCGGATTTCGGATCGCATCTCCAGCCTCAACTTCGCGTCGAGATTGGCGAGCGGCTCGTCCAGCAACAGCACATCCGGCTTGCGGACCAGCGCACGGGCGAGCGCCACGCGCTGCTGCTGACCGCCCGAAAGCTGGCCAGGCCGCCGCCCAAGAAGTTCGGCGATATGCGTCAGCTCCGCGATCGTCCGGACGTCCCGTGCGATGTCCGCCTTGCTGTCGTTGCGCACCTTCAGCGGGAAGGCGATGTTATCAAACACGCTCATGTGCGGATAGAGCGCGTAGTTCTGGAACACCACCCCGACATTGCGCTGCTGGCTCGGCATATTGCTGACGTCACGCTCGCCAAAGAGGATCTGTCCTCCGTTGACCCGGTGGATGCCGCAGATGGCAAAGAGGGTTGTGGACTTGCCGCAGCCGGAGGGTCCCAACAGAGCCAGCATTTCGCCGTCGCGGACAGTCAGGTTCATCCGATCGATGACCGTGTTGCCGTCGAACGTCTTGGTGAAATCCTTCAGGACGATTTGCATCAGCCTTTCGTGCCCCCGCCGAAAATGTTCATCAGCCGGTCGCGAAAGATCGCGTAGAGCGCCAGGATCGGCAATGTGTAGAACAGCCCGACCGACTTGAAGAGATTAAAGTTATAGGTCGTGGAATCTGGGTCCGAGACCGTGTTGAGGTAGATCGACAGCACCTCGAAATCCGCGGACGGTGCCAGGATTCGTGGCAGCATGTATTCGCCCCAGGCATCAATCGCGGCAAAGAGTGCCAGGGCGAACAGGCCAGGTTTGACCTGCGGCAGGATGAGCTTGCGCCACACGGTGAAGCGGCTTGCGCCGTCCTGCACCCCGGCCATCTCGATCTCCCACGGCACCGTGTCGTAGAAGCCCTTCATGATCCAGATGCCGAAGGGCAGCATCAGGCCGGCCTTGACCAGCACGACGCCTGTCAGCGTGTTGTAGAGGCCGACGAACTGCAGCACGAGAAAGACGCCGATGATCAGTGTCACGAGCGGAAACGCATGCATCACCAGCACGACTGCCAGGAAATAGCGACGAAACGGCATGTTGAGGCGCGACAGCGCGTAGCCAGCGGTCGAAGATATGCCGAGGACGATGACGACAATGCTTGCGGTGAACAGGATCGTCGTCAGCGTCGGCCTCCAGACATCTCCCGTTGCCGTTGGATCGATCAGGAATCTCCAGTGCGACAGCGTGAAGCCATTGGGGATCGCGGATCCGGGCGGCGACGTCGTCACCGTGTCGATCACCAGAAAGGCATACATGATGATGATTGGAGTGCTGATGATCAACAGCACCAGGACGATAGGCCAGTTAGCGAAATTGCGCGTCATGACTTGCCTCAGAACTCGATCTTCGGACGGCTGAGAAGCTCGTCGAAACGAAACAGCCTGAGATAGAGAATCGACAGCGCCACGCCGACGATCACCAGGATGAGCGCCATGGCAGCACCCAGACCATATTGCAGGTTGCCCGTGTAGCTGTTCAGAGCGGTGTTGAAGGACTCCAGCGCCCAGACTGTGGTGGTACGCCCGGGCCCCCCATTCGTGGTGAGCCAGATTTCCTGGTAGGACGAGAGCAGCGACAGCGTCTGGTAACTAACGACGAACAGGATCGGCCAGCGCAGATGCGGCAGGATGATGAAGCGGATCTGCTGCCAGCGGCTCGCGCCATCCGCTTCACTCGCCCAGAGCTGCTGCACCGGGATTGCCTTCAGCGCACCGGAGAAAAGGATCATGGCAAAGGCGGCGCCAATGAAGCCGTTGACCATGATGACGATGGTCCAGGCGGTGGGTACCGAGCCTTTCATGTAGTTGAAGGCGGGTAGCCCGAGTGCCTGGGCAGCCGTGTAGACGAAGCCGCCTTCCCAGGTGAACCACTTCCACATCACTGTATAGAGCACCACGGGCGTTATCCGCGGCAGGAGCCACAACATGCTGAATGCGCTCGCAGCACCGGCAGGCAGGTAAAATGTCGTAACGGCGAGGAAGAGGCCGACGAAGACGGTAAAGGACAAGGTCACCGCGACGTAGAAGATGGTGTTGCCGACCAGCCGCCAGGTATCACTGCTGGAAACGAGCCGCGTGAAGTTTGAGGTGGTCCATCGCCATCCCGTATAGCTGGCATCGACGATCTCATCGACAACGTCTGCCGGCGCAGACGGCACAAGCTCGCTGACTGCCTCTCGGGCTTCGGCGGCACTTGCGAACCGCGTGTTGAGCACGGAAAGCTCGAACTGGTCCACCGCAAGCTTGAGGTCGCGGATCGACCTCGGCCGATAGCGGAGAGATTTAAGCTCCCGCTCGAATGCCCGCTCCTCCGAGAACGCCTTCCCACTAAGCTGCTGCTCGATCTCCGCGAGAAACTGTGCATCGGTGCCAGCCGCCTGTGCCTTCGCGATCGATTGTTCATCCACCACGAAGCTCGCCTGCGAAAGCGCGTCCACCACCGTCGGCGCCACGCCCTGCGCCTTCAGCGAGCCCAACAGGTTGCCGGTGATGACATAGGAGCCGCCGCTGATCCCGGTGGATGTGCTCATGTTAGTGAAGGCGAAGACCGCCGTCAGTACGACCGGCAGGAAGAAAAATCCGATCAGCACGAAAAGAGCCGGGCTGAGAAAGGCCAGGCCCGTCAGGTAGGAGCGCGCAGGCATCGACATCTCTGGGTTCTTGGGAAGGAAGCGGCCGGGCAGTACGGGGTCTGCCCGGCCAAAAGATCAGCGAATGACGACCTTGTTACCAAGCGAGGCATTAATTTCGCTCTCGACGCTGTTCACGGCATCGGCCACCGAGGATGTTTTGGTCCAAGCGGACTCCAAGCCCCTGTACATCGCCTTCCAGATGACGCCGAAATCGGGATCATTGGGAAGCGCGGTGGCGTGAGGAAGCAATTGCTCCGTCGCCGCCGTCGTCCAACGGTCGTTGGCGTAGAGCGGGATATCAGCCTGGGCGCTACCGACGGCGAGGTGGCCAGACTTGACAGCGTGCAGCGTGTTGATGCGCGGCTCGGAGGCGATCGTGATCAGCTCGGCTGCCAGCGTCGCATCCTCGTCCGTTCCAGCCGTGGAAAGAAGATAAACGAGCGGGTGTGTGATGGTGTTTGCACGGCCCTTCTCGTTGCCGGCAGGGATGAGGCTGTACTGGATCTGGCCGAAGAAGTCATTCAGACCCCATTTTGCTTCCCACTCAGCCTTATGCCAGGTGCCGCCGTGCCAGATGCCCGCCTTATCGTGGGCAACGGCGTCATGCCAGCTGTCCCAGGTCATGCCGAGATAGGTCGCCGGAACGACACCCTTCTCGACCGCATCAACGAAGAACTGGTACATTTCGGTCAGGGCTTGCTTGTCGAGGATCAGCTTGCCTGACTCAGCATCGGTAAACTCGCCGCCGAAGCTGAGGTAGAACTGCCAGTAGTCTGTGCCGTTCGAGGGGCGCGGCATGAAGCCCTTGCCCGGCTCGACCACCTTGGCGTCCTGCATCTTCTTTGCGTCATCGAGCAGGGAGTAGAGGGTGTACTCGCCGCTCTCCACCTTCGCCGGCAGCGCATCGATGTCGGCATCCGAATAGCCGATCGCCTTCAGATGGCTGCGGGAGAAGAAGAAGGGACGCGCCTCGGCGTCCTGCGGGATGCCCCAGATCCGCCCGTCGAAAGACGAGACGTCGATCAGGTTCGGATAGAGCTGGTTGAGCGGCCAAGCATCGAAATCGACGTAATCCTCGATCGGGCGAAGAAGGCCCGACTGCGACCAGGTGCCGATGTCTTCATGACCCGAGACGATGATGTTCGGCGCAGTGTTGGACTCGGCCGCGAGTGTCACGGCCTGCTTGAAGTCGTCCCAAGTTGTCCAGGTCTGACCTTCCACAGTGATGTTCAGATCCTCGCCGCGAATTTTGGCTTCACGCTCAAGGATCTCGGCCGCCATCTTGATGGCTTCGACGCGGTAGTCATTCGTTGGGCCCGTACCACCGGCCCAGACGGAGATGGTGACGTCCTTGGCGGACGCGAGTACCGCAGTCGATGCGAGCAGCGTGGCAGCGAGCGCGGCGGACTTGATCAATGAAGAAACGGTCATGGCGGACCCCCGAAGAGAAATGGCCTCTTCCGCAGCGCCCGTCAGATGCGGGTCAGTCGGAGCGGAAGCGTTGAAAGGAGCATCAACGCCGCCCGATCTAGAAGCCCACCATAACACCCGCATGACAGAATGTACGCGTGTACAAAAAATCTTGCTGCCGTCTCTCTGACTGGTGATTTCAAAGCAAGAGCCGCCTTCGCCAAGCTAGAGCGATGGACTGAAGGCGAGCGAGAGAGGGCCCTTTAAACCGGCTCAGCGCAAACGCCGCTCAACCGGCACGGCGTCTCGCAACCTTAAGGACAGGGGCGGCCAAGCCCCCGCGGTTGAATGCACGTACAGTGACGTCAGGCTGACAGACCCTGGCGATCCGCCATGATTTCCTGCCAGGCGTCATATGCCGCAAGCACCGTCTCCATTTGGGCCGTATGACCTTTGATGAAGTCCTCGCCGTAGATGGTTTCGTCCGGGTATTCAGTGATCAGCGTCATCGGCACAGCGTGGCGATCGTCCACCGAGGCAAGGCACGGGAAGCCGTTGATGATCCTGAACCCCGTTTCCCCCGCATGGATCTCGTACAGCGCGATCTGCTGGTTGTTGTAGTCCAGCAGCCCCGGGATCGCGCCGAGATGACGGGCCACCTTGTCGAGCAGGCGTTCCGCTTCGGCCTCCCATCCCGAATGATGGCGCAGGACCAGGAAGAACCCCTTGGGCAGCGTCCACATTGCGAAATTGCGTGGCACATAGCCCGACAAAGGCCGGGTCCATTCATGCGAGGGATAACCGTGCAGGTTTACGTGCAGGAGAGCGCCGCTGACCTCCTCGGCCTTGAGGCGTATCGCCTTCTCGTTGAGGTGCGGTCCGGCGTTCTCCGCCGTTCGGTATTCCAGATCGTCACCCAGCGCCGTGTAGCGCGCGGCGTGATGCATGTGACGCGGATTGTCGATCCGAAGACGCTGATGCACAGCATAGCCGTCCGGGTTTTCGAGCGGCGAGATTGTGAAGTGGGCATTTGTTCGCTGCGTAAGCCGTTCTGCCGCCCGCAGCGCTCCTATGATACCGCTCGTTTCGTTTGGGTGCTGGCCACCGCTGATCATGACGGCCGCGTCCTGGCCAGCATGGTAACGGGCCTGGAGTTCGCGGCCTGACCGAGCTTTCGCGCCGAAGGCCTCACCACCCACGCCCTCCAGCACTTTATAAATCTGAGGCTCCGCCAACGGTTCGTGCGCAGCATCAAGCTCCTGCTCTGCACCTTTTTCAACATCGACGGCGAAAGGCTTCAGCTCGACAATGACCGAAACGTCTGCATCCGACTTCACAATCTCCGGCACGATCTGGCCAGGCTTCAGTCCCCGGTCACCCAAGGGCCGGCCAGACTCCTTCTGGAAGAATTCGAGCAGAGAGAAATAGAAGTCTTCGTGCAGCGCTTCGCGGAGACTGACCACCTCGTCGCCCACAGGCAGCGGTTCGTCCTCGGCGGGATGCGCAACCCGGATGTTGAGTTCCTCGAAGTAAGGCTCCTCGTCTGCCCATGGATAGGCGACAACCGCCTCAACCGTCGCCTCGAACAGGGCCTCGTAGTCCGTTGCCAGCCTCCCGCCCTTCTCGTCGCCGGCAGCGCGATACCAGCCCGTCGGGGAGACGTTCGTCTCGCCAGCGACGTCGGTATGGACACGGTTTGGCGCCAGGACCTTCAGCGCTTCCTTCTCGCCGCTGCGGGTCAGGACAACGTCGTAGAAGAAGTGACCATCGGCGCGCTCGAGGAAGGAGATATCAATGTCGCCAACCAACGCTGCGAGAGGATAAGCCTCCAGACGGAACCGGTTTGCCGGCGCACCAGGATGAACCGGGTAGTGGATCTCGACTGCCTGCGCGCCCTCCAGATCGATCTCTTCCCGGAATGCATGGAGAAGCGGCTTATAGGCGCTTCGGATGCGGGCCCTCACCCCCTTCTCCGCCAGCGCACGCTCCGCCTCCTGCCGGCTTCTGCGATCGTCGAACGTCCAGGCTTCGAAGGACCGACCGGGGACGGCTCGCGCAACCAGGCTGTCCAGAGTGCGCTCGATGGACTTGCTGAAGATCTTGGTCATCTGGATTATCCTGTCGTTCTGCCGGTTGGGTCGAGGCTGTCGCGCAGCCAGTCGCCCAGCAGGTTGAGGCCGAGCACGGTGAGCAGGATCGCAAGCCCCGGAAAGACGCTGACCCACCAGGCGGTCTGCAGATAGGTTCGCCCGTCGGCGAGCATGCCGCCCCAGCTCGGTATGGTCGGATCGACGCCGAGCCCGAGGAAGGTCAGGCTGCTTTCCAGCAGGATGTTGTTGGCGACGTTGAGCGTCATCAGCACGATCACCGGACCGATCAGGTTCGGCAGCAGGTGCTGCAGGATGATGCGCCAGTCAGGCACGCCGATCGCCTGTGCCGACAAGATGAACTCGCGCTCCCGCAGCGTCAGGACCGAGCCGCGGACAAGGCGAGCGTATTGCACCCACTGCGACACGATCAGCAGGATAATCGTGTTGGTCAGGCTGCCGCCGACGATGGCGATGAAGGTGATCGCCAGCAGGATGAAGGGCATGGCGAGCTGAAGGTCGGCGAACCGCATCAACAGCATGTCCCAAAAGCCGCGGTAGTAGCCTGCGACGAGGCCTATGAAGACGCCGAAGATCACGGCGCCGAAAACCGAGGTGAAGCCGACGAGGAGCGAGATCTTGCCCCCCGCCACCACGCGCGCCAGGACGTCCCGACCCAGGGGATCAGTGCCGAACACGTGCTGGATGTCCGTTAAAGGTGGCACGAGGCGGGACAGCAGGTTGACCTTCTCGGCACCCGGGAAGAGCACATCCGACAGAAGAACCGCACCGCAGATCAGGACCGTAAGGGAAGCTCCAAGGATGAACTCGAGGCTCTTGAAGCGGAAGGAGGAGGTAGTGGCAGCCATAACCGTTACTCCGTGCGGATGCGTGGATCGACGAGCCCGTAGGCGATGTCGACCAGGAGATTGATGCCGACGATCATCAAAGAAAGCACGGTGATGACGGCCTGAAGGACCGGATAATCGCGAGCTGCTACGGCATCGAAGGCAAGCGTCCCTAGCCCCGGCCAATTGAAGACGCGCTCGATGACGACGATGCCGCCGAGGAGGCCGCCGAACTGGAGACCGAAATAAGTGATCAGCGGGATCGCGCAATTGCGAAGCGCGTGCTTGTAGAGCACCTTGCTCTCGCTGAGCCCTTTCGCCCGCGCCACCATCACGTACTGGGACTGCAACGTATCGAGCATAGCCGTCCGCACGAGCCTGACGTTGGTCGCCGTGAGGATCACAGCCATCGTGAAGGCCGGCATGATGTAGCTCTGGATCCCGCCCATGCCGCTCGGCGGCAGAAGATTGAAGGTGATCGAGAAGAGCAGGACCAGCATGGTTGCCAGCCAGAAGTTGGGGAAGGAGAGACCGATCAGGGAGAAGATGCGGATCGCCTGATCGACGCCCTTCCCCTTCCTCGTCGCCGCCATGATCCCGAGCGGGATCGAGAGCGCGATCGAGACGGCCATGGAGACGAAGGCCAGCATCAGCGTTGCCGGAACCGCTTTGCCGATCAGCGTCGAGACCTGCGTGCCGCCGACGAAACTGCGCCCGAAGTCGAGGGTCAGCATACCCTTGAGGAAGTCAGAATACTGAACCAGGAACGGCTTGTCCGTACCGAGCGCCGCACGGATGCGCGCCAGATCGTCCTCCGTCATGCTGCCACCGCCCTGGAACATTGTCACGGCAGGATCGCCAGTCAGCCGGATGGCGAAGGATACGAGCAGTGTGATGGCGATGACGACGAAGATCGCCTGCAAAAAGCGTTTGACGAGGAAGCCGGCCACGTTCTTTTCCTTGAAGTCGAGGAGGTGCCGCCCGTTCCTCGGGCGGCACCGGATCAGACGCTTATTCGACGGTGACGTCGTCAAGCTTCAGACGGTTGTCCGGCGGAGCGATGAAGTTGTTCACTCGCTTAGACACGCCATAGATCGCGTTCGTGTTGTAGAGCGGAAGCTCAAGTGCGCGGTCGGCAACATAGGCACCGATCTCCTTGAGGATCCGCTCACGCTCTGCGCGATCGGTGAGTGGGCGCTGGGACTCCAGGAGCTTGTCGAGCGTCTCATCCTTCTCATACGGGTTCCACTTCTCGCCCGAGTGGTACATCGAGTAAGCGGTGTTGTCGTAGTCGAAGGTCCAGCCGCCCCACTTCTGCTGGAACATCGCGCCGGTCTTGCCCTGGGGGATGATGTCGTTCAGCAGCACGTTGGTCTCGTAAGGCTTGATGGTAGCATTGAGACCGACCATCTGCAGGTAGCTTGCCACGACCTGCGCCACTTCATTCATCGTGGCGTCGTTTCCGCGGATGTCGATCTGCAGGCTCTCGCCCGGTTCGACCCCGGCTTCTTTGAGAAGCTTCTTTGACGCTTCCGGATCGTAAGGAAGCGGAGCGAGCTCTTCGTCATGACCGAAGGAAAGCGCGCTCTGGAATGTCGCGATTTCGGCGCCCTGTCCGGCCAGGATGGAATCGACGATCGTCTTGCGATCCACCGCCATAATGATCGCCTTGCGGACCTTCGGATCTGCCGTGATGCCGTCGCGCGTATTGAAACGCAGGGCATCTACAGTCGGACCGGGAACGCTCACCACTTCCAGGTTCGGATCAGCGTCGATGACGGGGATCATGCCGATCGGGATGATGGGCGGGATCACGATATCGACGCGGCCGGCCTGCAGTTCGGCAACGGCGGTCGCCGGCTCGGTAATGAAGCGATATTCGAGTTCCGAAAGCTTGGGCGCTCCGCCCCAGTAGTCCTGGAAGGCCTCGAGCTTGATGCCGACCTTCGGCTCGTAGGAGACGAACTTGAAAGGGCCGGTGCCGACAGGGTTGAGGTTGAAGAAATCTTCGCCCTTCTCCTCGATGTACTTCGGCGGCACGATCATGGCGCCATAGCCGGCAAGCTTCGTCAGCAGAACCGGGTCGGGCGTCGAAAGCTTCATGTCGACCGTGTAGTCATCGATGACCTCGACGCTTTCAACCGCAACGTAGTTCGACCGCTGCGGGCCCTTGGCACCCTCTTCGCCGAGCAGGCGGTCGAAGGTGTACTTCACCGCTTCCGCGTTGAAGGGCTCGCCGTTGTGGAAGGAAACGTTCTGGCGAAGCTTGAATCGGATACGCTTTCCTTCGTCGAGTTCTTCCCAGCTTTCAGCCAGGCCAGGGACCAGCTCCATATCCGGGCCACGATAGGTCAACCCTTCAAAGATGTTGGTCGACACGGCCGCCCAGGCGACCAGGAAGGTGTCGATCGGATCCCAGCTGCCCGGGTCCTGGGAGCTGGACAGCGTCAGTTTGCCTTCGGCATGCGCCGGAGCCGTGAAGGCCGTTCCCGTCATCGCGAGCGCGACGAAAGCGGGCAGAAGTCCCCGTTTCATTATTCTCATGTACCTGTTCCTCTTCAGATGCGTGCGATTTTTTCGCGGTTGTTCAGGCACTCTTCGCAACAAAGTGGCCTGGATCGATCTCCTCATGCGCGAGGATTGCGGGCTCGTCGCCGACACGGCGAACGGGATTGGGGATTTCCCCTTCCATCAGTGTGACATTGCGTTCGGCGGACGGATCGGCCACCGGGACCGCAGACAGCAGCCGGCGGGTATAGGCGTGTCGGGGCGTCTCGAATATCTGGCGCCGGCTTCCCATCTCCATGATCTGTCCGAGATAGAGGACTGCCACGCGGTGGCTCATTTTCTCCACGACGGCCATGTCATGGCTGATGAAGAGGTAGGCCAGGCCACGTTCCGCCTGCAGATCCATGAACAGATTGATGATCTGCGCCTGGATCGAGACGTCGAGTGCCGACAGCGCCTCGTCCGCAATGATTAGCTTGGGATCCGAGGCAAGAGCGCGGGCGATGCAGATGCGCTGGCGCTGGCCGCCGGAGAACTCGTGCGGATATCTGTCGGCATGAGCGGAACTAAGACCAACCCGCTCCAGCAGTTCGTCGACCCGCCGACGCACTGCCTTGCCACCGGAGACCAGCCCATGCGTGTTGATCGGCTCGGCGATCGAAAACCCGACCGTCTTACGCGGGTCGAGAGAGGCAAACGGGTCCTGGAAGATGTACTGAACCTCCTGGCGCATGCGGAAGCGGTCGGCCGCTGACATTGCCGAATAGCTCCTGCCGTTGAAGGAGATTTCTCCCAAGTGGGCCGTCTGCAACTGCTGGATCGTCCGGCCGATGGTCGACTTGCCGGAACCGGATTCGCCAACGAGCGCCAGCGTCTCCCCCGGATAGATGTCGAAGCCGGCCTTCGACACCGCACTCAGTCGATGGGTGACCTTGCCCAGCATCGTCTTGCGCATATCAAAGCGAACGAATAGATCCTTGACGGAGAGAAGCGGCACATCGTTATAGCGCGCCGTATCCTGCACCCTTTCCTCGCCGACCACCGTCGGGACGTCATTCTCAAGAACGGTCAGCGGCAGCCGCTTCGGGAATTCTTCTCCTGTCATGCTGCCGAGGCGAGGCACGGCCGCAAGAAGGGTGCGGGTGTAGGGATGCTGAGGATCGGCGAATATCTGCGACACCGGCCCCTGCTCGACCTTCTTGCCTTTCCACATCACCACGACCTCGTCCGCCATTTCGGCGACAACGCCCATGTCGTGAGTGATGAAGACCATCCCCATGCCGAGATCTTTTTGCAGTTCCCGCATGATCGTCAGGATCTGGGCCTGGATCGTGACGTCGAGCGCTGTCGTCGGCTCGTCAGCGATCAAGAGCATCGGTCGGCAGGCAAGGGCCATCGCGATCATCACGCGCTGCCGCATTCCGCCGGAGAGCTGGTGCGGATAGCGCTTCAGAAGCTGCTCGGAGTCCGGCAGACGCACCATGTCGAGAAGCCGCCGCGCCTCGGCCATGGCCGCAGCCTTGCCCATCTTCTCGTGCAGCATAAGGACTTCGCAGATCTGGTCACCGATGGTGAACACCGGGTTGAGCGACGTCATCGGCTCCTGGAAGATCATCGCGATCTCCTTGCCGCGGATGGTGCGCATCTCTTTCTGCGAAGCCTTCAACAGATCTCGATCGCCGAAGACGATGCGGCCTGCGGCGAATTTCGCACCCATGGTGTCAGCCAGGCGCATGATCGACAGCGAGGTCACGGACTTGCCGGAACCGGACTCCCCGACGATCGCAACTGTCTTGCCGGGTTGGACCACGAAGGAGAGATCGTCTACGACACGGCTATTGCCGAACTCGACGCTCAACCCTTCGACGGCCAGCAGCGGCTTTGCCTGTTTAATCGTCATCTCAGCTTCTCCCGCTCTTCTGCTCTTCGCAAGCGGCCTCTGCTTTGCCGGCAGGCGCCAGTCGAGCAATGACGGCGCCGGCATTCTGGAAGGAACCGGCCGGCACCAGCATCGAGATGACGCCTGTCGCTAGGGCAGCCACAGAGGTTTCCATCTTCATCGCATCCATTATCGCTACGATCTCGCCCTCCCGGACCTCGTCG
Organism: Pseudorhizobium tarimense; assembly: GCF_022968135.1. GTDB lineage: Bacteria > Pseudomonadota > Alphaproteobacteria > Rhizobiales > Rhizobiaceae > Neorhizobium > Neorhizobium tarimense. The sequence goes on along the minus strand of NZ_JALJRA010000011.1, from coordinate 74,754 downwards.
CCATCGGCAACGTTCCACTGGACGAGCGTGCCAGGTACGGGTGCGCGAACAGCATTCTCATCTGCTTCCGTTTCGACCGACTGGCCGACAGGGGTCGGCGACAAAGGCACCTGCCCCAACAGAGCAAGAAATTTGGCCGGCAGACCGATGCTGACCTTTTTGCCATCGATCTCGACGGTGCTTCGAAGGATGCTCTGCGCTGCCGGCTGAGCTGGTCGCGCGGCGGCCACGAGATCTGCTGCGAAGTCGTTCTCAATCCAGCGGGTGTGGACGCGAAACTCGTCGCCGGCAAAATCCGGATGATCGACCACCGCTCGATGGAAAGGCAGAACGGAAGGCACGCCCTCTATCTTGAATTCGGCAAGCGCCCGGCGCGAGCGTGCGAGGGCGGCCACCCGTGTCGGTCCCCAGACGATCAGCTTTGCGGCAAGCGAGTCGAACATCGGCGGGATCGTCGATCCGCTGCCGATGCCCGATTCCAGACGAACTCCGGGGCCCGCAGGAGCCTTGAACTGCTTGATATCCCCCGCAGAGGGCAAAAAGCCCCTGCCCGGATCCTCCATGTTGATGCGGAATTCGATCGCGTGCCCACGTGGCTCCGGCGTTTCGGTGAAGCTGAGTGGCAGGCCTTCGGCGATCCGGAACTGTTCGATCACCAGATCGAGACCGGTCGTCTCTTCCGTGACCGGATGCTCCACCTGCAACCTGGCGTTGACCTCAAGGAAGGAGATGACCCCGTCGGTACTCAGCAGAAACTCGACGGTACCTGCACCGGTGTAACCGGCTTCTGCACAAATATCTCGGGCAGCCTGGTGGATCCTTTCCCGCTGTTCCGTCGACAGAAAAGGTGCCGGCGCCTCCTCGACCAGTTTCTGGTTGCGCCGCTGCAGCGAGCAATCCCGCGTTCCCACCACGACGACATTGCCCTGACGATCCGCCAGCACCTGCGCCTCGATGTGGCGCGGGCGATCGAGATATTGCTCGACGTAGCACTCCCCGCGGCCGAAGGCGGCGACGGCCTCACGGGTGGCAGATTCGAACATCTCCTCCACCTCATCGAGGTGGCGAGCAACCTTCAGGCCGCGACCGCCACCGCCATGCGCCGCCTTGATCGCAATCGGCAACCCGAAGCTGCGGGCGAAGGTGAGCGCCTCGGCGGAGTTGGAGATCGCGCCATCACTGCCCGCCACGAGCGGCGCGCCGACCTTCTGGGCCATCCGCCGTGCTTCAAGCTTGTCACCCAGAGCCTCGATCACCTGCGAATCCGGCCCGATCCATGTCAGTCCGGCATCGATGACCGCCTGAGCAAATTCGGAGCGTTCCGACAGAAACCCGTAGCCCGGATGGACGGCATCGGCGCCGGCACGCTTGGCAATGGCGATGAGTTTGCCGATGTCGAGGTAAGTTTCCTTCGCATTCGACCCTTCAAGCGCATACGCCTCATCAGCCTGCTCGACGAACAGCGCTGCTGCATCCGCATCGGCATAGACTGCGACTGAGGCGAGACCGTAGTCCTTGCAGGCGCGGATGATCCGCACGGCGATTTCGCCCCGGTTCGCGATCAGAACCTTCTTCATGCGCGGTTTCCTGGATGAATGCTGCCGAAAGGCCCGTCGACGGCGTTGAAACGGATCTTCGCCCCGACAGGGACCTGGCCGGCAAGGTCAAGGTGACGGCAGGCGACGTTGGCAATAACCGGATATCCGCCCGTCAGCGGATGGTCCGAAAGGAAGAGAACGGGCTGGCCGCTGGCCGGTACCTGGATCGCCCCGCGAACGGTGGCTTCACTAGGGAGTTCATCCTTCACCGCTCGCTCGAGCGCCTTGCCCTGCAGGCGAATGCCGACGCGGCTCGATTGGCCGGTGGCGACCCAGGGCTGCGACAGGAAGCTCGCGACAGCTTCTTCCGTGAACCAGTCCGTTCGCGGACCAAGGATCACATCGATAGTAACTTCCTCGCCCGCTGCGGGAAGTGGGGGAGATGGCACATCTTCGGTCGAGACCATAGTACCTGGCCGAGCTTGGCATATTCCGATCAGATCGCCTGCGGCGACCGGCGAGGGCCCGATTTGTGCGAGCGTGTCCGTGGCGACACTTCCCAGCACCGGCTCAACGTCAAAGCCGCCGCGGACAGCCAGATAGGACCGAATACCACTCGCCGGAGCGCCAAGTGTCACAACATCACCATCATCGAGCGCAATCGGCTTTCCGAAAGGCGCCGAGAAGCGCTCCCCCGACGCCGAAGCAATGGAGATGGAAACTGCGGCCCCGGTCAGCGCGACCTCGCCTCTCCCCCGCATCCGAAAAACTAGCCCCCCCAGGGTAACTTCCAGCGCCGCTGCCCCGGCCGCGTTGCCGACTAAGCGGTTGGCAGTCTTCAGGCTTTTCTGGTCCGCCGCACCCGAGCGGCTTATTCCTTGGCTTGCTTGGCCTGCACGACCAACGTCCTCAAAGACAACGGGGAGTGCGCAGGAGACGACTTCTATCGAGGCCTGGTCCACCGCTCTCATCCGCTCCTTACGCAAGGGAGAAGAGTAACCCTTTGCTGGAGCAATGCTTGTGCTTCCCGCGTCCATCGCACGTTTAAATCGAACGCGGTAGCCGGGCTGAAGAAGGGCTGCCGGCTGCCGATTGATGTCAAACATCTCCAGGGAGGTCGAGCCGATCAATTGCCAGCCGCCGGGACTGTTCTTGGGATAGACGCCAGAGAATTTGCCGGCCAGCCCAACAGACCCAGCCGGAACGCTCGTGCGAGGCGACGTCCGCCGCGGCACCGCAAGACGCGGATTGCCGCCTGACAGATAGGCAAAGCCTGGGGCGAACCCGGTGAAGGCGACGGTGTACTCGCTTTCCGTATGAAGCTCTATGACCTCATCCTCGCTCAGCCCAAGCAGGGACGCCACCTCCGGCAGGTCTTCCCCGTCATATCGCACCGGAATCTCGACAACGACCGCTGACGGCGCGTTGCGGCTGCCGTTACTCAGCGATGCGAGCCCCGACTGCAGGGACGCTACCGAGACTTCAGCGGGATCGAACTCAACGAGGAGCGTGCGGGCAGCCGGAATGACCTCCAGGACACCGGCAACCGGCGTCGCTTCGAGAGCCCCGTACAGTGCCAGAGTCTCCTCCAGATCCGCCAGCTCGACGAGTACACAGTTCTCCCGCACGGGCAGGAAACGCATCGGGCCTTGCATGGGCGACGGAGTGACGGGAGCAGTCTGCATCAACAACCTCAAGCCTTGGCCTGAACGAAGGACGCCACTCCGACACCCGCTTCCTTGAGACGCTCGCGCAGGCGGCGCGCCATGGAGACGGCCCCCGGGCTGTCACCGTGAACGCAGATCGTCTGAACATCAATCCTGGTCATGGAGCCGTCGATGGCTTCTACAGTGCCTTCCGTCACGAGCCGCAGCATGCGCTCCGCAACGAGTTCGGGATCATGGAGCACTGCACCAGGCTCGCGCCGCGAGACGAGCGCGCCGCTTGGGGTATAGGCGCGATCGGCAAAAGCCTCGGCAACCACCGTGAGCCCTGCATTCCGCGCCTGCGCGACAATGGGGGATCCGGAGAGCGCGACGAGGATAAGATCGGGGTCGACGGCACGGATAGCATTGATCACGTCCGCAGCCTGCCGGCGATCTGCGGCAATCGTGTTGTACAAGGCACCGTGCGGCTTGACGTAGGTTACCTTCGTGCCGGCTGCCGCGGCCAGTCCCTTCAGCGCACCGATCTGGTAGATCACGTCGCCGATCAGCTCTTCGCTCGTCGGATCAATGTTGCGCCGACCAAAGCCGACGAGGTCGCGGTAGCCCAAATGGGCGCCGATTGCGATGCCGCGCTCTTTAGCTGCCCTGACTGTCCGCAAGATACCGGCGGGATCGCCTGCGTGAAACCCGCATGCCACGTTGGCACTGCTCACCAGATCCAGCATGGCAGCGTCTTCGCCCATGCTCCATGGGCCGAAGCTCTCGCCAAGGTCGCTGTTGAGATCGATTACCCGCACGTTTGCCAAGCCCCACCCACTCTTGACGTGAACGCTACCAAGTCACGACAATGCTGTCCAGACTGTTGAACAATTTTTACAAATTGCGCTACACTTGCTCAAATGAGCACCAACCGTGGATCATCTCTCATAACTGATGGAAGCTTCCTACTATTGAAATTGTTTGACTTTCCTGCGAATGGCAGTGAGCAGCGGGGGCGTTAGGAATGGGCAAGAAGCAGGAAGAAACTGATCTGCCGGGTTTGCCCGAGCAAGGAGCTGAAACTGCAAGGCGCTCGCGTCGCGGGAACGGGAGCGGCTTGGACAACGGCGTGACCGTCGCCGAAAGTGTCGCCGCCAGCATTCGTGAACGCGTCATCTCTGGCGTGCTCGTTCCCGGTAGCCACCTTTCGGAGAGCCACCTGACCGAAGATCTGCAGGTTTCCCGCAACACGTTGCGAGAAGTCTTTCGACTGCTGACGAAGGAGGGCCTGCTTCGTTACGAGGCCAATCGTGGCGTCTTCGTCTCCACGCCAAGCATGTCCACCATCATCGACATCTACCGGGTTCGTCGGCTCATCGAATGTCCGGCTCTGCGGCAAGCTCACCCGAGGCATCCGGCGGCGAGAAAGATGCGTGAGGCAGTTGATACCGCGCATATGTGCCGGGAAAGCAAAGACTGGCTTGGGGTCGGAAGTGCCGACATCGTCTTTCACGCGTCGGTCGTCGAGCTTGCCGACAGCCTGCGGCTCAGCGACTTCTACAGACAAATCTCCCTGGAACTCCGCCTTGTCTTCGGCCTCCTGCGCGACCCGGAATTCCTCCACGGGCCATTCATCGACCAGAACCGGACCATTGTCACGCAATTGGAAGAAGGAAACGCAGCGCTCGCCGCAGAGACGCTCGAAGCTTACCTCTTCCAGGCCGAACGCTTTATCCTCGGCGCCTATAGCCGCGTCGCCGGCAGCCCCTAAGAGCCACTTCGGGGGGGGGGGGCGCGGCAGCAACTCAAAGATGGATCAGGCACTAGCGTTTTTGGCCCAAGTGACTTCGAAGCTCATCTTCAGCTTGCCGACCGGCTGATTGTCAGCGTCCGACACCGTGATCTCAACATTCTCTGGCGGCGGAAAGTTGCGGCAGGCGAACTGTGCGAGTGCATTGAAGCCGGCATTCATCGCCTCCGCGGAGTCATCGACATCAATGGTGACCTCACTCTCTCGATGATCTGCGATCAGTAGACGAAATTCCGGCATGGGCCCTCCACAGCAGCGAAAACCTGACAAGAGGGCGATTGTTCCAAGGGAGGGTACGCAATGTGCCATCAGCCAGATCGCTGATCGAGCCGCCGCTGGTTAAAGCGTTCGAGACGCACCGCCATCCATGCGACCACAGCCTGCCATGCGGCGCGAAGATAGTCGTTCGCTTCAAAATGGGCCTGCTCCCGATTGGCCTCCAGTTCAGCCATCCTTTGACTGACAGAGGTGAAATCGGCCAAGGACCGGAGCGCCTCCACCACCGATGGATCATCCACCTGGTAAAGAGCCTGTATTTCGCCGGTTACCCTCCGCTGAAACGCCCTGAGCCCCCTTCCCTTATCGAGCCGCAGGCGCCGCATCAGGAAATCGAGCGCCTGCATTCCCGTGGTGCCTTCGTAGATAGCCATCACGCGCGAGTCCCTGAGGTACTGCTCGAGCCGTCAGTCACGCGTGTAGCCTGCTGGGAAACGCAGTGGTACGAGCTCCGCCGAGAACCTGAATTCCGGCATTCGCCACCTCGAACCCAATCGCCGCGCCGAAGTTCTTCACCAGCGGCAGCATCCAGCCAGCAAGATCGCTCATCTCCCTCCGAAGGTCCTCATCCTCCTCCAGACGAGCCAGACCCATGACTGTCGCCAGTTCCAGCATGGCCGCGCGCAACACCTCCGTCTGATGCCGCATCTCGTGCAATAGCCGCCTCACATCAGGATGCTCATCAATCGGCACAGGAGGTTGCCCCGGCGGGCCGCCCTGCCGCCGCTCCCGCGCATATCCTTCCGCCACGTCGACAGCAGCGGAGGCAATTCCGAGCCCCTGGCAGCCGGTCCGCAGCCGCATGAGTTCGATCATGGAGAAGAATTGCGGCAAGCCCCACCCTTCCTCACCGATCAGGACGCCGCGGGCGCCGGCGAAGCTCAATGTACAGGTGGGCGAAGCATGCAGCCCCATCTTCTCCTCGATTCGATCGACGGAGATCCCGTTCGAGCCTTCACCGATCTTGCTCGGCACGAGGAACAAGCTGATGCCCCGGGTGCCGGGCGCGTTACTCGTCCGGGCCAGGTGGCAGTGTCCGATGCGCCCGCTCATGTCGTGATCGCCAAACGAGATCCAGGTCTTCTGACTGGTGATCCCCAGATCCCGTCCCGGCACTCCGCCCGGGTGCGGATCCGTCCGACGTCCGAGCCAGCATCCGCCTCCGAAATGCAGATCGTCGCGACCATTCACCGCCGAGCAGTTTCGGAACCCACTCCTCTGCAAGATCCTCAGGTGCGCTTTCAGAAAGCAGATGCGCGGCCGCGCGTGTCGAGCCGGCAGCCATCATTAAAGCCACGCATCCCGGTTCGAATAATGGCCCGCAGGCAGCGGCGAGCGTTAGCGGCAAGCCCCTGCCGCTGTACGATGCAGCCACGTCCATACCCAGCCAGCTCGCTTCTGCGTAACGCGTGTAAGCCTCGCCGAAGCACGGCGGCATGTTTAGCCGTCCTTCGACCAGCCGCGCGCCTGTCCGGTCGCCGACAGTGTTCAGTGGCGCAAGAAAAGCTTTGGAAAGCCTCGCCGCCTCCTCGAGGATCGCCAAACCGTATCATCGTCCAGATCCCCCCTCTGCTGCAGCCGTTGCCAGCCCGGCGTGGCACGTAGAATACTTAGGGTCCGCTGCGCCTGGTCAGCAAAGCCCATGGCTTTCACCGCGGCTGCATTCGGATTCCCCCGTCAAGGCGGATCACTTCACCATTGACGTACTGGTTCTCGATCAGGAAGCGCACGGTATCGGCGAATTCAGAAGGATCCCCCAGCCGCGTCGGATAGGGGATGGAGGCCGCGAGGCCTTCCTGCGCCTCGACAGGCAGTTCCGGTAAGAGGGGCGTCAGGAAAAGGGGTTCAAGTTCCACCCAACCATGCAGGGCTTCTTTCCCAACGATCGCGGCGCCTACCTGCCTCTATGAGGCAATCGCCGAAGAAGGAGCAATCACCCTTTTCCACACTGGACAAACGGGTTTGGGCGCCGGCATGCGCGGCGGCATGGGAATGCGCCTGAAGTACGAATCCCATCCATCTCGATGATGTTGCTGCCGATTTTCCTGACATGCCGATCATCCTGGCGCACCCCTCCTTCCCCTGGCAGGAGGAGGCGCTGTCTGTCGCAACCCCACAAGCCGAACGTCTATATCGACATGTCCGGCGTTCGGCGGCATCTCGATGCTTCTGGGGTTCCAGCCTGCACTCGGGATAATTACCTCCACCCCGTATAGCTTCGTTGCCAGCTGGACGATGAGTGCCGTGCCGATGTTCCTGCTGATGGGCTTCGTCGCCTTTCATGCCGGCCTGACTATCGTGCTCGCAGCCGTAATCAGAAAATTGGCGGCGGACGTCGTCCCATCTCGCTGCTCGAGACTTTGATGACTTGCGCCTCGCTCTTCTTCATCGGCATCGGCGAGTCGATGTTTACCCGCTTCCTCGGAATAACCGGCCTCTCCTCCTTCATCGGCTCCTTCGTCGCCGACGCCGATCTCGGCTGCGGAAAGCTGACGACGATCATCGTCGTCATCTACCTGATCCTCGGTTTGTTCATGGAGCCCTTCGGCGCAATGCTCGTCACCCTGCCGGTGCTGAAGTCGGAGGGCATCAGCCTCTACGGTTGTGCAGGTCTTCAAGGGCGTGCTTCCGTTCATCCTGGCGGATATCGCCGTCGTAGCGCTGATCATCGCGTTCCCTGTGATCGTGCTCAGTCTCCCGCAAGTCCTCTTCTGACGCCACGTGAAGCATCCTGCACCTTTCCTAGCCAGTTAAATCGCCAGGGCATCTTTCAAGCGCGTCGCACTTCGCGCCTGAAGATCAAGGTCCTCTTCGATGTGGTCGATGTGGTGAAGCATTAGGCGCTTGGCTTCCTGCTCGTCGCGCCGTTCCAGCGCGTCCAGGATGGCGAGATGTTCACTGTGACCGCAACTTGACGTACCAGACCGCCCATAAAGAGCGATGACGAGCGACGAGCGAGCAACCAGTTCATCCATGAAGCGCTCCAGAATTGCGTTTCCGCTCATGGACGCCAGCAGAAGGTGGAAGTCGCCGGATGTCTTGATCTCCGCGCGTCGTGCTACGGCCCCTCGTTCACTGAGATAGCGGCTTTCTTCATGAAGCTGTTCACGCAGCACCTCCGCCATCTCCGAAGTGAACCGTCCTACTACCGCGGAGATCACGCCGGGCTCAATCAGACGCCGCGATGCAAAGACGTGTTGAGCCTCTTCTGGTGAAGGATTGGCGACAAACGCCCCGCGGTTACGCTCCAGCCGGACAAGGCCTTCGAAAGATAGCATCTGCAACCCTGCACGTGCGACGGTGCGGCTTACGCCAAAGAGCGAACCGACCTCACTCTCCGTGAGTTTGGTCGCAGGCGCCAGCCGTCTGTCGATGATCGCGTTGCGGAGCGCATCGCGAATGGCGAGCGAGCGATCTTCACCGGCAGGCTCGGCGGACTTGATGTCTTTCTGGATGTTCATCGTGAGTTCCTGGATCGCATTCTCCTACAGGCTCCTCCATCACCTGCCAAGTGTCCACGAAACGTGGCTACGATTGCATACAATTTCGCCATGTCCCTGTCGTGATTTTGCGCAAGTTCTGCAGTCCCAGGTGCTTGTGGATCAGAAAGAGCCTTTTCTCCTCCTGCTTTAGCCGGCGCCAACAGTCTTCTCCGATCTGGCACGGTCCCTGCATTGAAGTCATTGCAGGGGAACAGAGATGAGCAAAGCATCTGAAATAGACATCGCATCCGTAACCAAGGTCTATGGCACCACCACCGCGGTGGAAGCCATAAGCCTCAAGATCCCGGGTGGGACCTATTGCTGTTTGCTCGGTCCTTCCGGATGCGGCAAGACCTCTACGCTGCGAATGATTGCCGGGCATGAGACGATCAGCAGCGGCGACGTTCGCCTGGGCAATATCGTGGTGACGGACTTGCCTCCAGCGCGGCGCGGAACGGCCATGATGTTCCAGTCCTACGCCCTCTTCCCGCATCTCGACCTGGTTGACAACGTCGCCTTCAGCCTAAAGATGAAGGGAGTGCCTAAGCCCGAGCGCCAGGCAAAGGCCATGGAAATGCTCGAATTGATGGAGCTTCAGGCCTATGCGACGCGCAAGCCGGCGCAGCTCTCCGGCGGCCAGCAACAGCGCGTCGCGCTGGCGCGCGCGCTTATAACCAACCCTCAGGCACTCCTTCTCGACGAGCCCCTTTCCGCGCTTGATCCCTTCCTCAAGGTTCGGATGCGGGCCGAACTGAAGAAGCTTCAAACGTCGCTGGGGATCACCTTCGTTCACGTGACCCACAGTCAGGAAGAAGCGATGGCGCTCGCCGACCTAATCGTCGTCATGAACGATGGCCGAATCGAACAGGCCGCTCCGCCACGGACGGTCTTCGAGCAGCCGGCGACCGCATTCGTCGCAAGGTTCATGGGCGACCACAACGTCATCTCCGGGCGCATCACCGACCACCGGAACGGAGTCATGACCATCGCTGTCCCACAGGGTGGCACGTTCGTCGCCTGGGATAACAGCACGCCCTTCAGCGAAACGGCAGATTTCGCCATCCGCACCGATCGCGTCCGGATCGGAACCGAGGACATAAACGGCCTCGGCTTCACCGGCTCCGTGAGCAACATCGAGTACCGCGGCGCCTCGGTAAAGCTCACCGTCGCCGGAGCCGGGCTAGAGGATTTCACCATACTGCTTCGTGACCGGGATTTCTTCGCCAATCCCATCCGTGTCGGCGAAGCACTGCCTCTTTGCTGGGAAAGGGAGGATGTCATCGTCCTCGGACGCACCCAGCACTAACTTCACAAACAAAGAAAAATGGCCACAGCCAACAGAGGAGAACGAAAATGACCACTACCCAGAACGCAGAAAAAAAAGCCATCTCCCGACGCGCCCTTCTCAAGACGGGTGCAGCAGCAGCAGGCCTGGCAGCCGGCTCGGGCGCCATCACCGGTTTCCCGACCATCTGGGCCCAGTCGAACATCACCCTTCGTCAGTTCGGCACCGGCGTCTCGAACATCAATGCAATCGCCGAGCAGTGCAAAAAGGACCTTGGCATCACGCTTGAGATGACGGCGACGGATTCTGACGCGGCCGCGCAGCGCGCCGTGACGCAGCCGAATTCCTACGACATCGCCGACATCGAATATTGGATCCTGAAGAAGGTCTATCCGACGGGCGTGATCCAGCCAATGGAAACCGCGAAGCTGAAATATTACGACAAGGTCGTGCCGCTCTTCAAAACCGGCAAGCTCACGCCCGACAGCGTCATTGCGCAGGGCACGGCGCCGCACACCGTCGGCTATGTCGAAAGCAAAGACGCCAAGACCTTCGCGTCGGGCGAGACCGAGTTCTTCACCATGATGCCGACTATCTACAATGCCGATACGCTCGGCATCCGGCCAGATCTCGTCGGCCGCGAGATCACCACCTGGGCCGACATCATGGATCCAGCATTCAAGGGTAAGACCTCGATCCTGAACATCCCCTCGATCGGCATCATGGACGCAGCGATGATCATGGAAGCCATGGGCAACATCAAATATGCCGACAAGGGCAACATGACCAAGGAAGAGATCGACGCCACGATCGATTTCCTCATCAAGGCCAAGCAGGACGGCCAGTTCCGCGCCTTCTGGAAGTCCTTCGACGAGTCGGTCAACCTTATGGCTTCGGGCGAAGTGGTGATCCAGTCCATGTGGTCGCCAGCCGTTGCCGCCGTCCGCTCCAAGGGGATTGCCTGTAAGTATCAGCCGCTCAAGGAAGGTTATCGCTCTTGGGGCGGCGGCCTCGGTCTCGCCTCGCACCTGTCGGGCGCGCAACTCGATGCGGCCTACGAGTACATCAACTGGTACACTTCCGGCTGGGTCGGCGGCTACCTCAACCGCCAGGGCTACTATTCCGCCTGTATGGATACCGCCAGGGAATACATGTCGGCCGATGAATGGGGCTACTGGATCGAGGGCAAGCCGGCTCAAGGTGATATCCTCTCTCCGGAGGGCAAGGTCATGGAAAAGGCCGGTGCCGTCCGTGACGGTGGTTCCTTCGAAGATCGCATGGGCCACGTCGCCTGCTGGAACTCGGTTATGGACGAAGACCGGTACATGGTCCGCCGCTGGAACGAGTTCATCGCAGCCTGATAACCTCGCGGCCGGTGCAAGCCGCCGGCCGCCTCCTTAACGAGGACAACACATGGCGACGATCACCGCATCACAGGCAGCCTCGGCAAGAGCTGGCCGTAAGCCGGTACGCCGGGATGGGTCGAGTGTCAGGCTGGTTTCCTACCTGCAGGCAACGCCGCTTGTCCTCATCCTCGGCGGCTTTCTCCTGCTTCCAATCCTGATGATCGGCGTGGTCAGCTTCTGGGACTACGACTTCGCCGCCATGTATCCCGACTTAGTCACGTTCAACTATACGGAGACGCTGGGGTCCTGGGTGACCTGGAAGACCTACCTCAACACCCTGAAATTCGCCTTCCTGGTCTGGGCCATCACCCTCTTCTTCGGCTTCTGGGTCGCCTACTTCCTCGCCTTCCATGTCAGAAGCGCCGCGATGCAGATGGTCCTCTTCCTCGTTTGCACAGTGCCTTTCCTGACCTCGAACATCATCCGGATGATCTCCTGGATTCCGGTCCTCGGCCGGAACGGTCTGATCAACTCCGCCTTGATGGAGGCAGGCATCGTCAACGAACCCGTCGAATGGCTTCTCTACTCGGATTTCGCGGTGGTGCTCGCCATGGTGCATCTCTACACGCTGTTCATGGTAACCCCCATCTTCAACACACTGATGCGCATCGACCGGACACTGCTGGAAGCCGCCCGCGATGCAGGCGCCAGCAGCTGGCAGACGCTGTTGAACGTCGTAATTCCTCTCGCGAAACCAGGCATGGCGATCGGGACGATCTTTGTCGTCACCCTCGTGATGGCCGACTTCTCGACCGTGCAGGTCATGTCCGGAGGCCAGAGCGCCTCGGTCGCCCTGATGATGAAGAACCAGATGTCTCTGCTTCAATACCCTGCAGCCGCCGCGAATGCCGTGGTGCTGCTCGCCCTTGTTCTCCTGATGGTGGCCGGCATTCTTCGCATCGTCGACATTCGCAAGGAGCTCTAGATGCAAAGAGAAGCCCGCTCCCGCGAGTTCTACATCCTGGCGCTGTTCTTCGGGTTGTTCGTCCTTTTCCTGTACGGGCCGCTTTCGGCGATCCTGATCCTGTCTTTCCAAGGTCCCAATGGCGGTTTGACCTTTCCCCTCAACGGGGTCTCGCTGCGCTGGTTTGCCAACCTGTTTGAGACCCAGGCAGTGGGTGACTTCGGCGGCTCCTTCCGTCGCTCCCTTGCGCTGGGCATGATGGTAATGGCGGCGACCGTCGTGGTTTCGCTGCTGGCGGGGCTGGCTTTCCGACGCCGTTTCTTCGGCGCCTCGGCTCTCTTCTACCTGGCCGTCGCAAGCCTCGTGGTCCCCTCGATCATCATCTCTCTCGGGATCGGCGTTCTTTTTCAGCAACTGGGGCTTCAGCCAGCTTGGTATTCCTCCGCCTTCGGCGCTCACCTGACCTGGACGCTGCCCTTCGGCGTTCTCATCATGCTTGCCGTCTTCAACCGTTTCTCGCCGGTTTACGAAGAAGCGGCCCGGGACCTCGGCGCCTCCTCATGGCAGACTTTCCGGCATGTGCTGCTTCCCATCATCACGCCGAGCCTGATCGGCGTCGGCCTGTTCGGCTTTACGCTCTCCTATGACGAGTTTGCCCGCACCCTTCTTGCGGCGGGGACGTACAACACGCTGCCGCTGGAAATTTATGCGATGACCACCAATGTGACGACACCGGTGCTTTATGCACTCGGCACCGTCACCACCGCATTCTCCTTCCTCATCATTCTCGCTGCTGTCCTCCTCATCCTTCGCCTAAACCGCAGGCGGCTCAAGGGATGATCGTCCCCATGCGCATTCTCATCGTTAATCCGAACACCACCGCCAGCATGACGGAGCGAATTGCGGCGGCAGCCGAAGCCGTCGCGGCCTCCCAAACCACACTCGTTCCCGTTACGTCGACTATGGGCCCCGCCTCCATCGAGGGCTATTATGACGAAGCACTGGCGGTCCCCGGACTTCTAGAGGCAGTTCGATCTGGTGAGCGAGAGGGGGCTCAGGCCGCGATCATTGCATGCTTCGACGACACAGGACTTGACGCAGCGCGCTGCGCAGCCGCGATCCCGGTGATTGGCATCTGCGAGGCCGCCGTTGCGACAGCCTCCTTCATCGCCCAGCGCTTTACCGTGGTGACGACGATGGAACGATCAAGGCTGCCGTTGGAAGCGCTCATGGATCGCTATGGTGTCGGTCGCCGTGCAACCGTGCGTGCGGCTAATGTTCCGGTGCTCGCCCTGGAAGATCCCACCTCGTCGGCGCGAGAACGCCTGTGCCGGGAGATCGAGCGCGCCCTGCGCGAGGATCGTGCTGAAGCCATCGTGCTCGGCTGTGCGGGGATGGCGGATCTGCCAAGGCAATTGCAGGTCGAGTACGGTATCCCCGTCGTCGACGGGGTCGCTGCCGCCGTCAAACAGGCAGAGTGCCTCGTCACGCTGGGTCTCACCACCGCCAAGCAAGGCGCTTATGCCTTCCCGCTGGCCAAGCCCTATAGCGGCATCCTTGCCGGCTTCTCACCCAGTGATGCCCTATCGACATGACCAGCCCCGCCGTCATCAGAGAATTGACGCAGGACGAGCTGGGCCTTCTGCTTGAGTGGGCAAGGCTGGAGGGATGGAACCCGGGGTTGGCCGACGCCGAACCGTTCCATGCAGCAGATGCATCCGGCTTCTTAGGCTGCTTCAACCAAGAAGGCATGGTGGCGGGCATCTCCGCCGTCCGCTACTGTCAGACCTACGGCTTCATCGGCCTCTACATCTGCCATCCCGATCATCGTGGGAAGGGATTCGGAAAGGCAATTTGGGAGGCCGGTATGGACCGGCTCAGGGGCTGTACTGTCGGCCTCGACGGCGTGCCGGAGCAGCAGGCCAACTATCGCCGGATGGGATTCGAGACCTCCTACCACACCACGCGCTGGACCGGCCAGATCGTCGCCTCCAAACCGGTAAGTGGCGGGTGCGCGGCGGCCTCGCCGGAGATCCTGCCACAGCTACTTTCCTATGACGCCTCCGTCTTCGGGAAGAAGAGAACCGCCTTTCTGCCGTCGTGGTTACAGGAGCCACGTAAGGCGTTCGTGAGACGTCGAGGCGGCGCAATCACAGGCTATACCGTCCTGAGACGTTGCCACGAGGGCTTCAAGATCGGCCCCCTCTTCGCCGACGGTCTCTCCGACGCCGAGGGACTGATGGCAGCCTGCGCGCGCGAGACGAAGGATCAAGTCCTTTCCATCGACGTCCCGGAAACGCAGACGACCTTCTCGCACTTGCTGCTCACCCGAGGAATGTCGCCAGGTTTTACCACCGCCAGAATGTACAAGGGCGGCAAGCGCTCCTTCGACCCTCGTACCTTCGCAATCACTACGCTGGAACTGGGCTAGAGATAGCTCCAGGCCAAGCCAAGGCAAGCGCGTCAAAAGGCTTCGCCTAACCCAGTTGAGAACTGACCTGAGCTAGAATGTCCATCATCCTCTGCTGCGGCCGGGTCGTTCGCCACCCGGTTCTGTGGGTCAGGCCGATCGGTCGAACATGCTGGTTTGTCTCGAACGGCAACTGAACAAGAAGACCCTGATCGCACTCAATTCTCGCCTGCACATGGGAGATGCAGCCGAGGTGGTCGCTTTCCCTCAGCAGACCGCGCATAAGCAGCAGAGAGCCGGATTCGATGAGCCGGGCTGGCACGCCACTGCCGGCGCCCGAACTGGATGGTGGATGTGGCGATCGAACAGCTGAAGGAAGGGGACATCCTGGTGCTGGCCCCGACCTCCCCTTGCGACACCGGCTATTCCGGCGACCTCCTGGGCACCTCAGCACAGGTCAGAGGCCGCCGTGGCCTTGTCGTCGATGCCGGCGTGCGCGACGTGCGGGATCTGACGGCCATGGGCGCCGTGTCGGCACAGGCGACGGTCAAGGAGACATTGGGATCGGTCAACGTGCCGATCGTCTGGGCAGGTGCTGTCATCGAAGCCGGCGATGTAATTGTCGCCGACCATGACGGTGTGGTGGTGGTCAAGCGTGCCGAGGCCGCGACGGTGGCGGACGCTGCTGACACGCGAATTCCGGCCGAGGAGGTCAAGCGAGCGGCTGGCGAGCGGTGAGCTTGGCCTCGACATCTATCAGATGCGCGAGCGGCTTGCGGAGAAAGGACTGAAATATGTCTGACCCCTATGCCGACGGCATCCCGTGTCTGTGGATGCGCGGCACGTCGAAAACCGGTCGTCTTCCTCGCCTCGGACCTCCCGGCAGATTCGAAGGAGCGCGATGACCTGCTGCTGCGGGTGATGGGTTCTCCCGATGCCCGTCAGATTGATGGCCTCGGCGCCGCCGATCCGCTGACGTCCAAGGTGGCGATCCTTTCGCCGTCCACACGAGCGGATGCCGATATCGACTACTTGTTTCTTCAGGTCTTCGTCGATCAGCCCGTGGTGACGGATGCGCAAGGGTGCGGCAACATTCTTGCAGCGACTGGCCCAGCTGCGATCGAACGAGGACTGGTGAAGGCTAAGGATGGCGTGACGCCGGTACGCATCCACATGCTCAGCACCGGAGAGGTGCCCCTGGCGCAGGTCTCGACACCCGGCGGCAAGGTCACTTACGAGGGCGACGCGGCCATTGATGGCGTGCCGGGACATCACGCCGCCATTCCTCTTTTTTTCCAGAACATGGAAGGATTCATGTGTGGCGCTCTTCTGCCAACCGGCAAAGCGCGAGACGTGGTGGAAGGCTTCGACTGCACGTTGATCGACAACGGCATGCCGATCGTCATCCTTGGTGCCAAGGACTTCGGCCTAACGGGTGAAGAGGATCGCGAGGTGCTGGATGCCAACAAGGAGCTGAAGGCTCAACTCGAGAAGATCCGCCTAGCCGTCGGTCCCCTCATGAACCTCGGCCACATCAGGGCCAGGCCGGTCCCGAAGATGACGCTCGTCTAACCACCGCAGAATGGTGGAACGATCAGCACTCGAAGCTTTATCCCCCACCGATGCCGTGCCTCAATCGGGGTCTTTGCAGCCGTCAGCGTCGCAACGGCTTGCGCCCTGGAGAGCAGGGTTGCAGCCGAATTCGCACAGCTGCCGGAGGGCGAGAGACTGCTGATCGAACACCCGACGGGTGCGGCAGAAGTTCTTGTGTTCAGAGACGCAGGTGGAGCAGTCACGGGCGTAGGTACGCTGCGTAGCGAGGAAACTCTTGGAAGGGCGCGTTTCCCCGCCCCTTCATCCTGAGGCTCATACAGCCAACCTTCATCAAGCCGCTCGTAGCCGACGGCCGCATTCACTCTAAAGCTACTGGAGGCCTTAACCCTTCCGTCTTTCTCGTCCGCTATCCTGATCTCAAGGCGCTGGAGTTCAACGATCATGAGTGCAAAGCAACGGCTCGATTGGGTGGACATGGCCAAAGGCCTGTCCATCTTTCTCGTTGTCATCATGTATTGCGCAGCAAGCATTGGCGAAGACACCGGGAAAACCGGTTTTCTCCACTGGACCATCGCATTCGCTATGCCTTTTCGGATGCCGGAGTTTTTCCTTATATCCGGGCTTTTCCTCAGCCAGGTTATCGATCGGTCCTGGCGCGACTACGCCGACCGGCGCGCGGTGCACTACATCTACTTCTACGCGTTGTGGGCCAGCATCCACATCATCTTGAAGATCGCGCTGGCGCAACACGATCTGAGCGATGCGCTGACATCTCTGGCCCTGGCGACCGTGGAGCCCTATGGCGTGTGGTGGTTCATCTACATGCTGGCGTTTTTCAGCCTCTCGAGCAAGCTGCTCCACGAGCTCAAAGCGCCGCATTGGGCAACGCTGACGTGCGCTGCGGCGCTACAGATCTCATCCGTCCACACCGGCAGCTATCTGATCGACCAGTTCGCGGCCTATTTCGTCTACTTCTACGCAGGCTACGTTTTCGCGCCACTGCTCTTCCAGCTCGCCAGCTGGACGCAAACACATCGCGCCGCCGCAGCCGGCATCCTGCTGATTTGGGCGCTGGTGAACGCCACCCTGGTATTCACCCCCGGCTTCCGTCTTGATCCGGTGCATATCCAGATGGGCTGGGCCGCCCTGCCCGGCCTGCATCTGTTGGCGGCATTCGCCGGTGCGATCGCAATCATCATCGCTGCTTCACTGCTTGTCGGTCTTCCCGGAACAGGCTGGCTGCGGCAGCTGGGCGCGCAGTCGCTGGTGGTCTATGTTGCCTTCGTCATCCCGATGGGGATCGCGCGCACGCTGCTGCTCGGGATCGGCCTTGATGAGCCGAACCTGCTAAGTCTCGTCGTTCTGGCCGTCGCCCTGACTTCGCCGCTGGTGCTATGGTGGATCACAGAGAAGGTCGGCATCGGCGTTTTCTTGTTCGAGCGACCGGGTTGGGCGCATCTTTCAGGCGCTGCTAAACGCTCAAGAGGGCCTTCATCGGGACCGATCACCGCCAAATAGGGCTCGGAGCGCAAAGGTGAGGTGCCGGCTCACCGCCGTCGGAACCATGGAATTTCGCTCGAGTCTCGCAGTTCTTGACGGACGGATGCTCGATCGGGAGCAAGATTCCGGTCTCGCGGCCGCCAATCTTGTCGTCTGGAAGCCGGGGCAGCTTGCCACCCCGGCTTCCAACATTAAGGTCTTACTGCTGCCAGCTCTTCACCAGTTCGTCGTAGTTGACCGTGATCGGCTTTTCCTTCTCGTTCTCTATCTTTAGCTGAGGAGCGAGATTTCCGGCCTTTACCGCTTCGGCGTTCCAGTATTCAAGGTCATGCTCTTCGGCGAGCTTCGGACCGATATCGCCCTGAACGCCTGCGCGCTCGAGGCGCTCCATGACCTTTTCCTGCTCGGCGCAAAGCGAGTCCATGGCCTCCTGAGGCGTCTTGGCGCCGGACGAGGCATCACCGATTGCCTGCCACCAGAGCTGAGCAAGCTTCGGATAGTCCGGAACGTTCGTCCCCGTCGGCGACCACTGAACGCGGGCCGGCGAACGGTAGAACTCGATCAGGCCGCCGAGCTTGGGCGCGCGGTCGGTGAAGCTCTCATGCTGAATGGTGCTTTCGCGAATGAGCGTCAGGCCCACATGGCTTTTCTTCACGTCGATCGTCTTGGACGTGACGAACTGGGCATAAAGCCAGGCCGCCTTCGCCCGATCGTCTGGCGTCGACTTCAAAAGGGTCCAAGAACCGACGTCCTGGTAGCCGAGCTTCATGCCTTCCTTCCAGTAGACACCGTGCGGCGACGGGGCGAAGCGCCACTTCGGCGTACCGTCCTCGTTGACCACCGGCAGTCCGTCCTTGACCATGTCGGCGGTAAAGGCGGTGTACATGAACATCTGCTGCGCGATCTCGCCCTGAGCCGGCACGGGTCCGGATTCGGAGAAGGTCATACCCTGTGCGGCTGCCGGCGCATAAGCCTTCATCCAGTCGAGATACTTCTGGATGGAGTAGACCGCCGCTGGCCCGTTGGTATCACCGCCGCGGGCAACGCAGGAGCCGACGGGACGCGAGTTCTCGTCGACCTTGATGCCCCACTCGTCCACGGGCAGACCGTTCGGAAGGCCCTTGTCGCCGTTGCCGGCCATGGAAAGCCAGGCGTCCGTGAAGCGCCAGCCGAGCGACGGATCCTTCTTGCCGTAGTCCATGTGACCATAGACCTTCTTGCCGTCGATCTCGCGGCCGGTGAAGAATTCGGCAATGTCCTCATAGGCCGACCAGTTGACCGGCACGCCGAGATCGTAGCCGTACTTTTCCTTGAAGTCCGCCTTATTCTTCTCGTCGTTGAACCAGTCGTAGCGGAACCAGTAGAGGTTGGCAAACTGCTGGTCGGGCAACTGGTAGAGATCGCCATCCGGTGCCGTAGTGAACTTCAGACCGATGAAGTCGTCCAGATCCAGCATCGGATTTGTGACATCCTTGCCCTCGTTCGCCATCCAGTCGGTCAGCGAGCGGGCCTGCTGGTAGCGCCAATGGGTACCGATCAGGTCGGAGTCGTTGACATAGGCGTCGTAGATGTTCTCGCCGGACTGCATCTGTGTCTGCAGCTTTTCGACGACGTCACCCTCGCCGATCAGGTCGTGGGTGATCTTGATGCCGGTGATCGCCGTGAAGGCCGGCGCCAGAACCTTCGATTCATACTCGTGCGTCGTGATCGTTTCCGAAACGACCTTGATGTCCATCCCGGCGAAAGGCTGTGCCGCATCGATGAACCACTGCATTTCCTGTTCCTGCTCGGCGCGGGATAGCACCGACATGTCGCCGATCTCCGCGTCGAGAAACTGCTTTGCCTCCTCCATCCCGGCAAAGGCATTGCCGGTCATGGCGAGCAGCACCGCTGCCGTTGTTGTCAAAAGATGCCGTCGCATATCATCCTCCCAGGTTGCGATTGCACATACTATGGGATGTCGCCTGACATCCCATTCACTTGCGTCAGACGGTCCTGAACACCGCAAAAGTGTAGACCAGGCTGAGCGCAAGAGACCACCACAGGCTGGCGCCGGTTAGCCCCAGCCATGCGAGATTGATGAAGGCCGATCCCAGCAGCGAGATGAAAAGCCGGTCGCCGCGGGTCGTCTCGAACCGCAGAATGCCGACCCTCGGATGTCCCCCGGGCCGCGCATATTCCCAGACAGCCATCAGCGCGAGGAGCGTCAGGATCGTTAGAAAGAACACCGCCGTCGGGAAGGACCAGGCCATCCACCCGCCGGGGGACAGAGGCGCAAACCAGTCGCGCTCCCCGTCCTCTACCGGCAGTGCCAGGATCAACGCCACGACGACGATGGCGTGAACGGCGACGACGCCCGCGAGAGCAATCGGCCAGCGGCGGCTGCGTTTGAAAGCTGCGGCCATCAAACCCTCCCCAGGGCGAAGCCCTTGGCGATGTAGTTGCGAACGAAATAGATCACCAGCGCGCCGGGAATGATCGTCAGCACGCCGGCTGCCGCCAACACGCCCCAATCCATGCCTGACGCGGAAACGGTACGCGTCATGGTCGCTGCAATTGGCTTGGCATCCGTCGTAGTCAGGGTACGGGCGATCAGCAGTTCCACCCAGGAAAACATGAAGCAGAAGAAGGCGGCAACCCCGATGCCTGAGGCGATCAACGGCATGAAGATCTTCACGAAGAAGCGCGGGAAGGAGTAACCGTCGATATAGGCTGTTTCGTCGATCTCCTTCGGTACACCGGACATGAACCCTTCCAGGATCCAGACCGCCAAAGGCACGTTGAAGAGGCAGTGCGCGATCGCAACCGCAATATGCGTGTCAATGAGACCGAAGGCGGAATAGAGCTGGAAGAACGGCAGGGCAAAGACGGCCGGCGGCGCCATACGGTTGGTCAGCAGCCAGAAGAACAGATGCTTGTCGCCGAGGAACCGGTAGCGGGAGAATGCGTAGGCAGCCGGCAGCGCCGCAGCGACCGAGATCACTGTGTTCATCACCACGTAGATGATCGAATTGATGTATCCGTTGTACCACGACGGGTCCGTGAAGATCACCATGTAGTTGGCAATCGTCGGCCGCTGCGGCCAGAGCGAGAAGTCTCCGAGGATCTCCGAATTGCTCTTGAAGCTCATGTTGATCAGCCAGTAGATCGGCAGGATCAGAAACAGGATGTAGAGCGTGGGGATGACCCACGACCAGCTTCTCTTGGCGTCTGACGTGCTCATGGTGCCCTCCTAGCTCTTTGCATCTTGACTGGTCATGACGGTGTAGAACACCCATGACAGGAGCAGGATGATCAGGAAGTAGATGATCGACATCGCCGCCGCCGGCCCCAGATCGAATTGGCCCACGGCCATCTTCACGAGATCGATGGAGAGGAAGGTGGTCGAGTTACCTGGGCCGCCGCCGGTGACGACGAAGGGTTCGGTATAGATCATGAAGCTGTCCATGAAGCGCAGCAGGACGGCGATCAGCAGCACGCGCTTCATCTTCGGCAGCTGGATGTAGCGGAACACCGACCAGCCCGAGGCGCCATCAATCTTAGCCGCCTGATAATATGCGTCCGGGATCGACGCGAGGCCAGCATAGCATAGAAGCACCACCAGGCTGGTCCAGTGCCATACATCCATGACGATGACCGTCACCCAGGCGTCGACCGGATCCTGGGTATAGTTGTAGTCGATGCCGAGGATCCGCAGGTAATGGCCGAGTAGACCGATGTCGACGCGGCCGAAGACCTGCCAGATGGTGCCCACGACGTTCCATGGGATCAGGAGCGGCAACGCCATCAGTACCAGGCAGACCGGCACGCCGATGCCCCGCTTCGGCATGTTCAAGGCGATGAGGATGCCAAGGGGAACCTCGATCGCCAGGATGACGAAGGAGAAGATCAGGTTGCGGATGAGAGCATCCCAGAACCGGTCGGAGTGCAGAACATCCGTAAACCAGTCGGTACCCGCCCAGAAGAACTGATTGTTGCCGAATGTGTCCTGCACCGAGTAGTTGACCACCGTCATCAGTGGGATGATGGCCGAAAATGCGACGAGCAGCAGCACCGGCATTACCAGGAACCAGGCCTTGTTGTTCCACGTCTTGTTCATGGTCAGGCTCCCGTCTCGACACGCCAGGAATTGGCGTAGAGGTTGAGGGCATCAGCGTCGAAGGTCACGCGTGGATCAGCTGGAATCTCCGTGTCTTCCGGCACGACGGCCGCCAGCGGATGGCCCTCAAAGCTGGCGCGGACGATTTTCTGGCGCCCCACGTCCTCCACCTTGGAAATCGCAATCGGCATGCCGTCCCGTGCCAACTGCACGAATTCGGGACGGATACCGAGTTCAAGCCGCGCTTCACATGCAACCGCCGGCCTCTTCGGCAGCGCAATCTGCTGGTTGCCGACGACAACGGCTGATCCTTCGAGCGCCGCCGGCATGATGTTCATGCCCGGCGAGCCGATGAAGTAGCCAACGAAGGTGTGGCGCGGCCGCTCGAAGAGTTCGACCGGCGTGCCGATCTGGACGATCTCGCCCTCGTACATCACCACGACCTTGTCGGCGAATGTAAGCGCTTCCGTCTGGTCGTGGGTGACATAGACCATCGTGAAGCCCGAGCGCCGGTGCAGCCGCTTCAGCTGCGATCGCAGAACCCACTTCATGTGTGGATCGATGACGGTCAGCGGCTCGTCAAAGAGGATTGCGTTAACGTCGCTTCGCACCAGACCGCGGCCGAGCGAGATCTTTTGCTTTTGATCGGCCGTCAGCCCCTGCGCCTTGCGCTTGGCCCAGTCCGAAAGGTCGATCATCGACAGGATCTCGTTGACCCGCCGGTCGACATCGGCCTCCGGCAGCTTGCGGTTGCGCAACGGGAAGGCCAGATTGTCGTAAACGGTCATCGTGTCGTAGATGACCGGAAACTGGAAGACCTGGGCTATATTGCGCTTCTCGGTCGGCAGGTTGGTGACGTCGGTACCGTCGAAGAGGATCTTCCCCTCAGACGGCGTCAGCAGGCCGGAGATGATGTTGAGCAGGGTTGTCTTGCCGCAGCCGGATGGACCAAGAAGGGCGTAGGCGCCGCCGTCCTCCCATTCGTGATGCACCTCCTTCAGCGCATAATCCTTCGCCTCCGTGGGCTTCGGTCCATAGGAGTGGCGGATGTGGTCGAGCGTGATCCGGGCCATCATACGCCTCCCGAACTCATGTTAAGGGAGTGGCCGTCGGCATTGAAGGCCATCAGGTGCCGGCTGTCGAGAAAGACGTCCATGCTGCTGTCCGCCTCCACGTCGTGCACCCCATGCTGCAGCATCACCCAGCGATTTCCCCGATAGTCGACATGCACGAAGCTCTCTGAGCCTGCGATCTCGGAGACGAGGACCTTTACCGGGATCATGGCTGAGGCATCTGAAACCGGGTGCACAGACAGGTGGTGCGGATGGAAGGCGATGGTTACCTCGCCATCGGGAACGGCACCCAGATGCGGCGGCAGGGGAATGGCCTGCTCACCGTCGACGTGAAGGACCTGTCCCTTCTTTGTCATCGCGACCGTGTTCAAGGGCGGATCGGCGAATGTCCTTGCCGTAAGCAAGTCGCCGGGGCGTCTGTAGACGTCGATCGTCTCGCCATACTGGGTTACCCGCCCCTCACTCAGTGTCGCGGTTCTACCGCCAAGCAGCAGCGCCTCGGTCGGTTCGGTGGTCGCGTAAACGAAGACGGCGCCTGATTGCGCGAAGATGCGGGGAAGCTCTTCGCGCAGTTCTTCCCGCAGTTTGTAATCGAGGTTGGCGAGTGGCTCATCCAGCAGGACGAGGCTGGCGTTCTTGACCAGCGCGCGAGCAAGCGCCGTGCGCTGCTGCTGACCACCGGAGAGGTTGAGCGGCGTCCGCCCGAGATAGGGCGTCAACTTCAGGAGACCTGCCGCCTTTCGCACCTCCCGCTCGATCGTTGCCTTGTCCTTGCCGGCAATCCGCATCGGCGAGGCGATGTTCTCGTACACCGTCATCGCCGGGTAATTGATGAACTGCTGGTAGACCATCGCAACGTTGCGATCCTGCACGCGAACGCCGGTGACCTCCTTGCCGTCGAAATGGACGGAACCGGACGTCGGCACGTCGAGCCCGGCCATCAGCCGCATGAGCGACGTCTTGCCAGAGAGCGTCGGCCCCAGCAGGACGTTCAACGTTCCCCGTTCCAGAACAAGGTTCGTCGGACGGATGTGAACCTCCTCCCCGACAACCTTCTCGACGTTTCGCAATTCCAGCATTACGGTTCCCGGGCCTCCTCCTCCGCGGGGATCACACGCGCTAGCCTGCCGACCTCGCTGGCACCGCAGCCATGTACTCCTCCAAGGTATGCACTTGATCTGTGGTCAGGCGCAGGCCCTGTTTCGTCCTGCGCCAGAGAATGTCATCAGCACTGTAGGCCCATTCGCGCTCGATCAGCCAGTCGACTTCACGAGCGTAGAGATCACCGCCGAACAACGTTCCGAGATCCTTTGGGGACTTGGCGCCCGCCAGCATTTCGAACGTGTCCGTGCCATAGGCGCGGATCAGGCGGCGCGCATGGGATTCGATCAGGAATGGGAACAACTGCAGAAGCCGCCGCACCTGCTCCTCATAGCCGGTGGCCGGAAACTCGCCGCCCGGCAAGTGGCTGCCCGCCGTCCACGGTGCGCCCTTCGCACCAATCGCCTCTCCGATCTTCTCGAGCGCATGCTCGGCGAGCCGCCGGTAGGTCGTGAGCTTGCCGCCGAAGACGTTCAGCAGCGGAGCGCCTGAACTTTGGTCCATCTTCAGGACGTAATCACGGGTTGCTTCCTGCGCCTTCGATGCACCATCGTCATAGAGCGGGCGCACGGCCGAGTAGGTCCAGACGATGTCTTCCGTTTGGACCGGATCGAGGAAGTACTCACTGGCGGCCGAGCACAGGTAGCCCACCTCTTCCTGGCTGATCTCGATCTTCTTCGGGTCGCCGTCGAAATCTCGGTCGGTGGTGCCGATCAGCGTGTAATCCTGCTGGTAGGGGATGGCGAAAATGATCCGGTTGTCCGGGTTCTGGAAGAAGTAGGCGCGTGGATCGTCGAACTTCTTCTTCACGACGATGTGGCTGCCTTGCACGAGACGGACTCTCCGCCGGCCATTCTGCCCCATGGCCTTGGACAGCACCTGATCAACCCAGGGACCCGCCGCATTGACGAGCATGCGCGCGGTCATGCGACGAAGCGCACCAATGCGGGTGTCCTCCAACTCGATCGACCAGACGCCATCGCGCTGCTCTGCCCGTGTCACCTTCGTGCGCGGAAGGATGTGAGCCCCGCGCTGGGCGGCGTCTCGTGCATTCAGCACCACCAGGCGTGCGTCATCCACCCAACCGTCGGAATACTCAAAGGCCTTGGTGAAAAGCGGCTTGAGCGGCTTTCCTGCGGGATCGCGCCGCATGTCGAGGCTCTTCGTCGGCGGCAAGAGCTTTCGACCACCGAGATGGTCGTAGAGAAACAGGCCCAGACGGATCAGCCATGCGGGACGCACCCCGCCCTTTTGGAAGGGCAGTACGAAACGCATCGGCCAGATGATGTGCGGCGCCATCGCCCACAGCACCTCCCGCTCCATCAACGCTTCACGCACGAGGCGGAACTCGTAATGCTCGAGGTAGCGGAGCCCCCCGTGAATGAGCTTGGTGGAGCCCGAGGAGGTGCCCGAGCCAAAATCGCTCATCTCGGCAAGTGCGACGCTATAGCCACGGCCAGCAGCGTCGCGCGCTATGCCGCATCCGTTGATGCCGCCGCCGATGACGAAGATGTCGGTGTCAGGCTCAGTCACACTCACCTCGGATGCTGCCATCCAGCCGCTGCCGGAAACTCAAACGAGTTGATACGAAGAAAAAACGAATGTCAAACGAAACCTTACAAGCGGTTACTCACGATAGCCGTCTCGATCAGCTTCACGTTGTTCTCCGTACAGAGCCGACGCAAAGACGGGAGCGGGCATTGGTCGGTAATGAAGCTGTGGACCTGTTCGATCTGGGCAATCCGCACCGGCGCCGTCCGCTCGAACTTGGTGGAATCAGCCACGAGAATGACGTGGCGGGCGTTAGCGATGATCGCTTGCGCGACCTTCACTTCGCGAAAGTCGAAATCGAGTAGCGCCCCATCGGCGTCGATCGCCGAGGCACCGATCACGGCAAAGTCGACCTTGAACTGCCGAATGAAGTCCACGGCCGCCTCCCCCACAATTCCTCCGTCAGATCCGCGCACTACACCGCCGGTGATGACCACCTCCATCGCCGGAAGAAGCCGCAAACGATTGGCCACGTTTATGTTGTTGGTAATGACCATCATCTCGTGATGGTCCACCAGTGCCTCGCCCACGGCTTCGGTGGTGGTGCCGATATTGATGAAGAGCGAGGCGTTGTTCGGGATGAGGGCTGCGGCGGCAATTCCGATCGCCTGTTTTTCCTGGGCCGCGATCTGTCTGCGGGCCTCATACCGCATGTTTTCCGTGCTGCTTGGAAACGTCGCGCCGCCGTGGATACGGTTGAGATGCCGCTGATCGCAGAGATCGTTCAGGTCCTTGCGAATTGTCTGCGGTGAGACGGAAAAACGCACCGCCAGTTCTTCGACCAGAACGCGGCCCTGCGACTTCGCAAGCTCGACGATCTCCGACTGCCGAGGGCTCAGAAACATCGGTCGCCTTTCACTTCAGTTTCGACGCGTTTCGAAGGCATCATGCAGGAGAAGGTGAATGAAAGCTATAACCTGCTTCATCCAAAGGGGTGCAAACAATCCTTGCACAATGCCAGTGAAATCAGGATTAGCTATCGGATCGGGAAAGCTATGGCTGCTTGCCTTCAAACAGGAAGCTGTACAGAAGAGCGGTCGAGGTATCGTCGTCAGGCGTGACGCAGCGTTTCAACGGTTGCTATGTCCAGCCGGCGCCACCGCCACAGCAGCTTGCCCGATGATGGATCAGCTCATGGCCCAAGGCATACCGCCGCCTGCGCTGTTGACACCTCCCCTACCTCCACTGCGAAGGCACGGAACCCGGAATCATCCAGCGTAAGGATGCGGTAGCAGGGATGACCGCCAGTCCAGAGCGGTGCGGGCGCGTCGAGATCAGTGATGAAGCGGTGGGCGCAGGCTTGGCCGGAGCTGAAGGCGATGCCCTCCGCGGTCGTTCCTGCAAGCGGCATATGGATGTGGCCGAAGACGATGTGGCGTACCCCAGCCGGATGGGCCGCTAACCGCTTCATGAGACGTCCGTCGTCATGCATCCCGATATGCTGAAAATGCGCAATTCCGCAATCCATCGGCGGATGATGGATGAAGACCGTCACCGGCTGCTCCCCTGCCCCTTCCAGAGCGCTCTCCAGCCAACCCAAGCGATCGTCGTCATAGACGCCGCCGATTGTCCCCGGTTCGTGGCTGTCCAGAAACAGCAACCGCCCATAAGGTGTGTCCAGCACCGACTGGATGAAACCGAGGTCGTCCACCGGATGGTCGAAAAAGGCGGAGCGGAAGTTTGGCAGGTCGTCATGATTTCCGACCAGAAGGCGCATCTCGAAGGGGACGGGCGCCAGGATGTCCTTCAGCAGCGCATAGGCTTCCGAATCGCCGAAGTTGCAAAGGTCACCGGTCATGACCCCCAGATCGGCATCCCCGTGCTTCTCGACGATATCGGCCACCGCGGCGCGCAACTGCTTTTCTGGATCCACGCCGTTGACGACGATGCCTGAGGGCATCAGGTGGGTGTCGGTGATCTGGATGATTTTCATGGAGCCAATCTCTTCGTCCAAAGGATTGCGGGGCCACGCAGGCCCCACAACAGCGCAAGCCTTGCGAGCTCGGCTTACTTCATTAGCGCATTGGTCTGCTCGACCAGCTGCTTGAGTCCGTCTTCCGGTGACACCTCCCCGCGCATCACGGTGCCGATGATGTCGCGCTGGGTGCGCCAGATGCGAACGGAGTCACCGCCCGGATAGCCGGCCCAAGGAAGCGAGCGATCCGCCTGCAGCGAGGCCGTCTTCACATTCGGATGTTCCGCGTAATAGGGCTCGAGATAGTTGGAACCGGTGGCGAGCTTGTTGGTCGGCAGATAGCCGGTGATGCGAACGATGGTGTTCTGCGCTTCCGGGCCGGTGACCCACTTCAGATACTTCCAGGCCGCATCTTGCTTGGCCTTGTCCTGGGTCAGGATTACAGCCGAGTTGCCGCCGGTCGGAACGCCGCCGTATTCCTGGTTGTCCAGCGGAAAGGTCGCCGTCTTCAGCGGGAAGCGGTCGCCGACGAGGCCCTCGATTGTCTGGACATGGGCGGGAGTAGAGAAGATGAAGCCGGTAAGCCCCGCTCCGAACTGCTGGCGCGACTGGTCCCAGTCGAGCAGGCTCTGGCCGCCTTCGGTGACGAACTGACGCGTCAGCTTCAGTGCGTTGAGACCGATCTCGTTATCGAAGGCCACCGTCTTGGTGCTTTCGTCGACCAGCTTGCCGCCCTGCTGGAAGATCAGGGCCTGCCACAGCCAGTCGTCCGGCCAGCCATTGATGTCGTAGCCCATGCCGGCGATCTTCGGATCGAGCGCATGGATCTTCTTTGCAAGCTCGATGAGCTCCGGGAAGGTCGTCGGCATGTTGTCCGGGTCGCCGCCGGCCTTCTTCACCAGGTCGGCGTTGATGTACATGATCGGCGAAGAGGCATTGACCGGCAGGCCGTACTGCTTGCCGTCGATCTGGCCGAGCGCCACCATCTTGGGCGAGTAGTTCTTGTCGAGGAAGGATTGGCCGCCTTCCGCCTCGATGAACGGCGTGAGGTCTGTGATCTGGTCGCGCGGAGCGAGCGCATGCACGAGTTCTGCCGTCAGGTTGTAGCCGGAGAAGTAGACATCAGGAAGATTGCCGGTCACGGCTGCGCGCAGAACCTGCTGCTGACCTTCATTGTAGCCTGCCGCCGGCGCAAGGAAGTTGATCTTGATGTCCGGGTTGTTCTTCATGAATTCATCGGCCAGCGGCTGATGGAATTTCGTGAAGCCCGGCAGATTGTAGAGAACCTCGAGCGTGATCTCCTCGGCGAAAACGGGCTTGGCAAGACCCGAGAAGGCAAGCGTGGCGACAAGCCCGCTCATGAGTGTACGACGGTAGAGCTTCATGGTGATCTCCAGCATTGGTGGGAGGGTGAAAAGGGCTACTTGACGCCAGTCATGGTGATGCCTGCAATGAAGTGACGGCGTGCAAGAAGGAAGCAGACGATCATCGGTGCGGTGATCAGGGCAGCACCGGCCATCAGGGCGCCGTAGTTCGCGCCGGATTCAACGTCCGAGAAAAACAACATGCCGAGCGGCGGCGGAGCGAGGTTGATGTCCGTCACCACGATCATCGGCCAGTAGAGATCGTTCCAGTGGGCGACAACGGAGAACACGGAGAAGGCCGCGAGCGACGGCAACGAGCCGCGCAGCACCAGGCTCCAACAGATCTCCATCTCGGAAAACCCGTCCATGCGCGCAGCCTCGATGATCTCGTCCGGGTAGCTGCGGAAGGACTGGTGGAAAAGGAAGATGGCGAAGACCGACAGGAAGAACGGGGCCATCATGGCAAAATAGGTGTTCAGCAGATCAAGCTTTGCCAGCCCCACGAAAAGCGGCAGCGCGAGTGCCTGGATAGGCACGCAGAGCGCTGCGATGACTAGCGTGAGAAGAAGCTTGCGGCCCGGGAAGTTCAGCTTGGCCAGCGCATAGGCCGCCGGCACGGCGGTTGCGACCTGCACGATAAGGATGCCGAGGCAGACAATCAGGCCGTTCAGCATGAAGCGCAGCATGGGAACTTGGCTGGCGGCACGCCCGTAATTCTGGGCCATGTCGAACTGCTTCGGGATCGGCCAGAGCGAGACGTCGAAAATCTCAGCCGGTGAGCGGATCGATGTCAGGAACATCCAGTAGAACGGCAGCACCACGATGAAGGCGCCTGCGCCAAGCACGAGGTGGGGCAGGAAGCGACGAATTCTGGCCATCAGTAATGGACCTTCCGGTCGAGATGGAGCGTCTGGCCGATCGACAGGACGAGAATGATGACGAGGAAGATCAGCGTCAGCGCCGCGGCATAGCCTGTGTTGGAATACTCGAACCCCTCAAGGTAGAGGTCGAAGAGCAGCGTTTCGGAGCCAAAGCGGCCCTTGGTCAGCACGGCGACGGTCTCGAAGACCTTGAAGGCCGAAATCGAGGTGGTCACCACGACGAAAAGGGTCGTCGGCCCAAGCATCGGCCAGGTCACGGTGAAAAAACGGTCGAACGGGTGGCGCGCTCCGTCCAGACGTGCAGCTTCATAAAGATCTTTGGGGATTGCCGTCAGCCCGGCAAGAAAGAGAACCGTGTTGAAGCCGAGGATCTGCCAGACACCGATCATCGCCATGGTCGGAATGAGGAGCGTGGGGTTGGACAGGAACGCAACCGGCTCAAAGCCCAGCCATTTGATAGCGGCGTTAACGGGACCGATCGATGGATGCAGCAGGAACTGCCAGACCGTCGCCATGGCGACCAGGGTAGCCGTGACCGGCAGAAAATAGGCGGCCTCCCAGAAGGCACGGCTGCGCTTGCGGTTGTAGACGAGAAGCGCCAGGCCGAGGGCGAGGAACACGCCGAGCGGAATGACGATCACCGCGTAGATAACCGTGTTCGTCAGCGACCGCAGGAAGACCGGGTCATTGAAGGCTTGGACGAAGTTCTCAAAAGCGATGAACCGCGTCGACAGCGCACCGAGCTGGTAGTCGGTCAGCGAAAAACCGGCCAATACGAGGACCGGAATAATGTAGATTGCGGCCAGCAGCAGGACCGCGGGCGCCACGAAGAGGAGTGCGCGCCACATCATGCGACGCTCGATCTTCGACCGACCTTTTGCCGCCGCGGAAGCGGACACCGGGCCGAGGTCCATGGCGAGCGTCATGCCGCCACCCGGTCGGTTGGCAAGGCCGCGAGCCGCACGCCGTCACGGCCGAAAAGGTGGGCCCGCTCCGGCGGAAACGAAACCTGGATGACATCCGCGGTATCGGCCGCAAGCGGCTCGCCCGCGGTAAGACGAAGCGTTACCCGCAGTGTCTCATCTGCCAGAAGATGCGCATGGACGAAACGGTCCGCACCGTGGGTCTCGGTGCGCAGAACGCGAAGCGGCAGACCTTCCGAACCGATGCTGATGTGTTCCGCACGCACGCCAAGGGTCGCCGGCCCGGCATCGTGGCCACCCGCCGCAAGCCCAAGCACGTGACCGAAAAGGCTCACGCTTCCGTTGGACAGGACCTCGACCGGCACAAGATTGATCGAAGGCGTGCCGATGAAGCGGGCAACCGTCAGGGTCGCCGGATGCTCATAAAGCTGGCTGGGTGTGCCCAGCTGCTCGATCTGCCCCTCGTTCATCAGCGCGATGCGGTCCGACATGGTCATCGCTTCGATCTGATCGTGGGTGACATAGATGAAGGTAGCACCCAGGCGGCAATGCAGTGCCGCCAGCTCGTTGCGCATGTGAGCCCGGAGCTTGGCGTCGAGGTTGGAGAGCGGCTCGTCCATCAGGAAGGCAGCAGGAGAGCGCACCAGAGCACGGGCAAGCGCCACACGCTGGCGTTGGCCGCCGGAGAGTTGGGCGGGCTTGCGGTCGAGCAGATGCGAAATCTGCAACGTCTCCGCCGCCTGCTCCACGCTCTTGTCGATATCGTGAAGAACCTCTGCAGACGCTGCCAGTGCCCCAACCAGCGGCAGGCGGCCGGCCAGAGAGAGGCGGCGCATGCGAAGCGGCGTGGCGATGTTCTGGCGCACGCTCATATGCGGGTAGAGGGCGTAAGACTGAAAGACCATCGCAAGGTTTCGCGCGCTGGGGTCAAGCTCGGTCACATCGGACCCACCGATCGCGACGCTGCCACGGTCCGGCCGCTCCAGCCCGGCAATGATCCTTAGGAGCGTGGACTTGCCGCAGCCCGACATACCGACGAGCGACAGGAACTCGCCCGGCCGCACGGACAGATCGATGTTCTTCAACACATCGAATGCGCCGAAGCCTTTGCCAATACCGGCGAGTTCGACAGATTGCTGCATTGCACTACTCCTTGACCGGAGCGGCTAATGGAGCGCGCTGATGACAGCCGAGCGACAGATTTGAGAACTTTTGATGACGGTATGATGCCCCTGCTCCTCGGTTGAACCCGGAGCAGGGGCTCGCCAAAATGGCTCCGTCTCGTACCTGAGAACATGAACCGAGATCGGCCGCAGTCTTGGCGACGCAGCCAGCTCGCCTCGACTTTGCTCTGCCGCTTTCCCAATCCTGCAGAAGCGCAAGGGCCGGCTAGTCGTTCTTCAAGACGCTAAAACAGCGCATCGAGAAGGTCGTCATCATCTTGAACGCCGGAGGCGTTGCCGGGCGGTGCACTTGTCTGCGCAACACTGGCCCCGAAGATCTGCGCATGCAGTTCGCGTTCAGGCGCCATGGTGTAGAGCTTAAGGATGCGGTTGCCGATTTCCCTCAGCGGCTCGCGATCTCCGACGAAGATGGGGCCTGCGGATGCACCTGACATCTGCTCGGCGCAGCTGTGCAGGATGTTTCCGAGCGCGCCATCGAAGTCGAGCCGCCCGAGATGGGTCATCGTCTGCTCTTCGGCCGTCGCGCTGTCTTGCGTCAGGCGCCGAAGGCCTGCCGCCATCTTCTCTGCCGCGTGGCTAATGGCGGCGCGTGCCGCTTCCAGACGGCTGTCCAGCGATGTATCGGCATCCGCGTCCGACGCCCGCAACGTAGTGGCCGCAGCTTCTAGGCTCTGCAGCGCACCGAGGATCTTCTCGGCGCTCTCGTCCAGTTGAGCGGCGAAGTTGCGTAGTTCGGCAGCGACGACGTTGATCGCCTTTCCATCCTCTCCGACGCGACTGCAGCGAAGATTGGTGTTGAGTGCCATGTAGTGGATGTCCGTGCGGACCATCTGCACGACGCCGATGCCGTGCGTGAGCTCCGCCACCGTTTCCGCCGTGCCGCGACTGATTTGGGCAGCCTCTTGCGCAACCGCCTCGACTTCCCGGACGGCGGCGCGCGCCTCGCTAATGGCCTGCTCCAGAAGGCGCAGGGGCGTAGCATCATCGGTCTCTCCCCCTTCGTTCATCAGTCCGCGAAGCGAAGCGATCTCCTGCAGATCCGAGCGGAAACTTGCGACGGTCTCGACGATCTTGCGCGTTTCGCGGGCGAAGTCTGCGGAGGTTTGTTCAATCTGGAGGTATACCAGTTGGCGTATCGCCGCGTCGAGCAGTTGTCGGTCGTCTTCAGGGAGATAAGATGCCTCCTCGAGGATCGCGATTGCCGACTGACAATGCTCGATCCGCTGCCGCGTAGCATCCCCGATCTGCATTGCCGACAGCGTCGCGCCCAGCTTCGCCTGGATGCGGGCCGTCACCGCCTTGACGCTTGCCGCGTGAGCCGCATGCAGGCTGCGGTGGTGGGCGATTTTCTCTCCCCCTTCGCTAAGGTTGGAAATGATCGCCGGGATCGAGTTCTGGTAGGTGACGAGGATTGCTTCGCCTCTTTCGATGACCGGAGCAAGGCCCGCGCCCAGTTTGCCGAGCTTGCAGGAGAGATCGTCCACCTGCACCCGACCGTCGCCGATGCGCTGGAGGATTTCTTCGGCAAAGCCTGCAAATTCGGGAATTCCGGCGCCGGTGATCTTGGCAGTCACGGCGAAGGTGCGCAGATAACGAAGGGTCTCCTGCATCTGCGCGACCTGTGGCCGCAGTGCCTGCTGCGCCGCAAGGATCGATCGGAAGCTGTCCTGCCGGCCGAGCTCGACGTCGGTCAACTCTGTAAGTCGCTTCCCCGTCTTCTCGAGTTCTGCGGTCGTCTGCTGGGCGGTGTCCGCATCCAGCGACGTGGTGAGTTCGTCCAGAGAACCAACCAAACCGTTAAGGACATCGAGTATCGCCAGGATGGCATTGCCGCCGTCAAGGAAACGCTCCTCGATGCTACCCCGCGCCGTTTCAAGGAGCCGGACCACCGACGTAAGATCCGGGTCCGGGAGGTTCGCCATCGGCGTTCTGAGTGCAGTCGCTGCCACGTTTCCCTCGCATCGGCGGCATGTGCCGCCTTCATCATCGGGCGCAACGCCCGCCTGTCTCGTTCTGGATCAGCT
Organism: Pseudorhizobium tarimense; assembly: GCF_022968135.1. Classification (GTDB taxonomy): domain Bacteria; phylum Pseudomonadota; class Alphaproteobacteria; order Rhizobiales; family Rhizobiaceae; genus Neorhizobium; species Neorhizobium tarimense. The sequence continues at coordinate 40,828 of NZ_JALJRA010000011.1, read as the reverse complement.
GCGGCTTTGCGCCACCTGTCCCAGAGGCCAGCAGCAGCCTCTACCGGCGAAGGTTAACCGCTTGAGAATCCGGCGAGGGAAGCGTCACGAGTGGTTAACGAATGGATGGCCTTCCAGTGCGAGATCCCGCTTCCCAATAATCCCTCCTAAAAACTCAGCCTACAAAATTAGAGATGGCTTAATGTACAGAGCCGACTTTTCCGGTCGAAATCTCACTCCGCCCACTGAGGCGATCGGAAGCCGACATGCCTTCTCCAGAGCCCGCCGTCCACTATCTCGCACTGCCGGAAAACCTGACGATGCGTAGTGCCGCCGAGATCAAGAGCCTCCTGCTCGATTCGCTGGGTCGTCATGCCGCGACCGAGCTCGATGTTGCGGAGCGGGCGCCGGTCGACCTCAGCTTTGTACAGATCGTTGAAGCTGCGCGCATCTCTTTCGCGAGTGCTGAGAAGGGGCTCAGGTTGGCCAAACCAGCTTCCGGCACACTGCTTTCCGTGCTCGAGCGTGGCGGCATTATCGACACCATGAACATCAACGACAGACAATTCTGGCTCCACCAAGGAGAGACGCAGTGACGGCAAGCATCCTGACAGTAGACGATTCGGCCAGTATCCGACTGACGACCCGGGTGGCGCTAAGCAATGCCGGCTATACAGTCACGGAAGCCGTGGATGGCCAGGATGGCCTGGCGAAGCTGGGCTCCGGCCAGTTCGACATGATCGTCACCGATCTCAACATGCCGAACATGGATGGCCTGACGATGATCCGCGAGCTGCGCAAGCTGCCCGCCCATACCGGCGTCCCCGTTATCTTCCTGACCACTGAATCCGATGCCGACATGAAGCAGCAGGCAAAGGCCGCAGGCGCCACCGGGTGGCTGACGAAGCCGTTTGACCCGGAAAGCCTGGTCAAGATCGTTCGCAAGGTTCTCGGCCGATGAGCTTTCCTGATCCGATCGCGGTTTTCAGGACGGAGGCGGCCGAACTTCTTGAGCAAATCGAGGGCGGGCTGCTCGACCTCAACGTCGATCTTGGCAACAAGGACCAGATCGACGCGGTGTTCCGCGGCCTTCACACGCTGAAGGGCTCGGGCGCAATGTTTGGCTTCGACGCGCTCGCCGCCTTCACCCATCACTGCGAGACTGCCTTCGACCGGGTCCGCAAGGGCGAGGTGCCTGCGACGCAAGCACTCGTATCCGCCGTTCTCGAAGCAATGGACCATATGCGCACGCTGGTAGAAACACCGGCGGGAGACCACGATGCGGTGAGCGAGGCTCTGCTGGCAAAGCTACGGTCTGCCGTGGTCATGGCGAGCGGCGCTCCCCTCGCCACGACCACGACAAGCGCGCCTCCCGTGACCTGCTACACGGTCCGCTTTTCGCTGCCGCAGAATGCCATGGCGAACGGGACCAATCCGCTTGGGCTGCTGGACGAGCTGCGGGAACTCGGCGATTGCCGCGTTATTGCCGATCGCTCTGCGATCCCCACCCTGGATGCGCTGGAGCCGACCGACCTCTACCTTTCCTGGACTGTCGAACTGGAGACCGAGGAGCCGCGCTCGGCAATCGATGACGTCTTCATTTTCGTGATGGACGAGATGCAGTTGGAGGTCTCGAAAGCGAGACCTTCGATCGAGCAACCGAAAGACCCGGACCAGCAAGAAAGTGCTGCGGGCGAGCCTTTGCAGCCCGCTTTTGCTGCCACCCGTGCGGTAAGTGCAGCCACGCCGGCATTGGTCGACGCGAAGGCTGCCAAGGCCGCCGAGAATGTCCGCGTGCCGGCCGAGCGCCTCGACGAGTTGATGGATCGCGTCGGTGAACTTGTGATCGCCCAGTCGCGTCTCAGCCAGCTCGCCGGTGGCAGCGGCGACCTGCAACTGCGCGCCGTTTCCGAGGACGTGGAACGTCTGTCCGGTGAGCTTCGCGACACGATGATGGTGCTGCGCATGGTGCCGGTGGCGCAACTGTTCGGGCGCTTCCGCCGTCTCGTACACGATCTCGCCCACGAGACCGGGAAGAGCATCGAGCTCGTCACCGAAGGCGAAACAACCGAGGTCGACAAGAGCGTCATCGAGCGACTTGCCGATCCGATGGTGCACCTGGTGCGCAATTCCTGTGATCATGGTCTCGAGCCTGCTGATGAACGTATTGCTGCCGGAAAGCCGCAGGCGGGGCGCATCTTCCTTTCGGCACGACAGCAGGCCGGGGAGGTGATCATCACGATCAAGGACGACGGCCGCGGCATCAACAAGGAGAGGGTCCGCGCCAAGGCCGAGGCCTCCGGCCTGATCGCCGCCAACCAGAGCCTGACCGACCAGGAGCTCTACCAGCTGATCTTCCAGCCGGGCTTTTCCACCGCGCAGGAGGTGACCAACCTCTCCGGCCGCGGCGTGGGCATGGATGTCGTCAAGCGCACGATCGACGCCCTGCGCGGCGCGATCAACGTGATCAGCCGCCCCGGAGAAGGCTCCGAGATCTCGCTCGCTATTCCGTTGACGCTGGCGATCATCGACGGACTGCTCGTACGCGTCGGCACCGGCCGGTATGTCATTCCGCTGTCAGCGGTCGAGGAATGCCTGGAGTTGTCGGTTGAAGAAGATATGCGCTCGCGCGGCCGCAGCTTCATCTCGCTACGCGACAGCCTCGTGCCCTTCATCCGCCTGCGCGATCTCTTCCGCACCGGCACAGCGCCCGATCCCTTCCAGAAGGTGGTCGTGATCTCGACCGGTGCCGAACGGGTCGGCCTCGTCGTCGATCAGATCATCGGCGACCACCAGACGGTGATCAAGAGCATGTCCAAGCTCCATCATGACGTCGGCACGTTCTCGGGCGCCACCATCCTCGGTGATGGTGATGTCGCCTTGATCCTTGATGTCGGACACCTGGTCGCCGAGGGCCAGCAACAGGAGGCGCACCTACGCGCGGCCGGATGAGCGAAGCAGCAAGAGCAATACCCGATACAGTCTGGGAAGGTCGCGAAGAGATCGAGGTGGTCACCTTCGACATCGCGGGGGAAGTCTTTGCCCTGCAGGCGGCGGCCGTCCAGGAGATCCTCGACCTCTTACCGGAGACGACGGTTCCCGGGGCCAGGGCCTTCGTCGGCAGCGTCATCAATTTCCGCGGCAAGGTCATCCCGCTCGCCGACATCCGGCTTGCGTTCGGCATGGAGGCGACCCAGCCGACCATCGACAGCCGCATTATCGTGATCGAATTGGAAATCGACGGCGAGCCGACGCTCACCGGCATCCGGACCGACAAGGTTCACGAGGTAACGACGCTGTCGCGAACTGCCGGCGAACCTCCGCCAAGCGTCGGCATGCGCTGGCGCCCCGATTTCATCGACTGCCTGGTCAAGCGCGGAAGCGATTTCATCATCGTTCCGAACCTCCAGGCGATCTTTTCCGCCAATCACGCTCAACGCCAAACTGGCTCCAGCACCACCTAGGTTCAAGAGGCTACCATGCGCGCCACGATTAAATTCAAACTTGGGGCCGCCTTCGGCTTCGTCATCCTCATGCTGCTCGCGACTGCCGGATACGGCATCTTCAGCCTCGGCAACCTGAACCAGACACTGAACACAGTTATTCAAGGTCCTGCCGAGCGCCTGAGACTCGCGCAAGAGCTAAGCACCGAGCAGCTGCAGCAGATCCGTCAGCAGAAAAACCTCCTCATGGCGACAAGCACTCAGGAGATGCAGGGCTATATCGACAAGTCTGACGACGCTCGCCGCAAGTTCGACCAATCGTTCCGGTCAGTGATGGCGCTCGCGACCGAGCAGGGCATGGTGTTCTGGAACAAGCTTCAGGACTTCACCGCCGAGTTTCGCAAGCAGGACGACCGAATCCGTTCAATGATGCTGGCCGGCAACAGTGCAGCCGCCGCGCAGGTCTCCGCCAACGAGGCACGTGCGGTCACGAACGAGATCGATACGCTGCTCGCGGAAGTAGTCGGTCTTGAGCAGTCGCGCCTGAAGGAGGCGGAAGTCACCTCGGACGAGGGTTACGCCCAGACTCGGCTGGTGATGATCATCGTCGCCGCCACCGCCCTTCTGATCGCCGTCGCTGCCGCCTTCTGGATAGCGATGAGCATCAACCGCGGCTTGCGCAATGCCATCCAATCCGTGCAGAACGTCGCGGAAGGCGACCTCACACGCTTCGCCCCGATCACCAGCAAGGACGAGATCGGTGATATGCTCGGCTACGTCAACACGATGATCGAGCGGTTGCGGGGTGTCGTTGCCGATGCGCTTGCCGCCTCCGATAATGTCTCGTCCGGTAGCCAGGAACTCTCCGCAAGCTCCGAGACGCTGAGCCAGGGCGCAACCGAGCAGGCTTCGGCCGCCGAGGAGGCTTCCGCTTCGATGGAACAGATGGCCGCCAACATCAAGCAGAACGCCGACAACGCAGCGCAGACGGAGAAGATTGCCCGTCAGTCCTCGCGTGACGCGGAAACCTCGGGCCAAGCCGTCAACCGTGCCGTCGGCGCCATGCGCACGATCGCGGAAAAGATCTCGATCGTCCAGGAGATCGCCCGCCAGACCGACCTTCTCGCCCTCAATGCGGCGGTCGAAGCGGCCCGTGCCGGCGAACACGGTAAGGGCTTTGCCGTCGTCGCCTCGGAGGTGCGCAAGCTTGCCGAGCGCTCGCAAGCCGCTGCCGCCGAGATCAGCTCCCTCTCTGGGGAAACCGTGCAGGTGGCGACCGAAGCTGGCGAGATGCTGAACCGTCTGGTGCCCGACATCCAGAAGACGGCCGAACTCGTCTCGGAAATCTCCGCCGCCTGCCGGGAGCAGGACATCGGTGCGGCGCAGATCAACGAGGCGATCCAGCAGCTCGACAAGGTCACCCAGCAGAATGCCGGCGCATCGGAAGAGATGTCGGCGACCTCCGAAGAACTCGCCGCCCAGGCCGAAGAGCTTCAGGCTTCCATCGCCTTCTTCCGGGTGGACGGTGCCGCAGGGGTCAAGGCTCCAAAGGCAGCCGCACCGATGAAGGCACAGCCCAAGGTGCCAGCCAGGTCGAGCGCCGCGCCCTTCAATGCTCAGGAGCATCCGGTGAGGGCCCAGCAGGCACGTGCCAAGGGTTTCGCGCTCGACATGTCCATGGGTGGCCCCGACGCTGACGACATGCACTTCCGCGAAAGCGCCTGAAACAGAAGACCCTGGGCCAATCGGCCCCGGGTGCCAAACGCATGTAGGCGTTTGGCACTCCGACCCCGTCGGAAATGGCAGAAGAGTGAATGGATCGGTCTTCTTCGCTTGTTCCGCTTCTTCGAGGGCAGTTCTGAAGAAGCATCAATGACACCCTCATCTGAGGAATAAGGCTATGCGATTGACGATCAAACTGAAGCTGGCGCTGGCGTTCGGCTTTCTCATTCTTGTTGTCTGCTCATCGGCAGGGTTGGGCATTTACGAGATGCAGCAGATGAATGCCCTGCGAAACGAACTGGTCGAAGGCCCGATCCAGCAGGACGATCACGCCAATGATATCGCCGCCGCCTTTGACGGCCTCGGTCTTGCCGAAGGTGACCTCCTCCTAGCCAACACGCGGGAACGGCTGGAGAAGGCTAAGGCGACGATCGAAGCAGAACGTCACGCATTTGAACAGGCGATGAACGACGGCGCGAAGGATGCACCGGAGGCGTTCAAGCCGAAGTGGCAAGCAATTCGCGACTTCTGGGATGACTACCTTACCATCAACAACAGGGTGATCTCTCTTGTTGATCAAGGCCTACGAGATGCGGCGCTGGAGGTGAACCAAACTGAAGGTACGGCCGCCAGCGAGAAGCTGGATACTCTTACGGAAGACCTCGCGGCACAGACGGAGGCGGCCATCCAAGAATCCGATCTTGCGGCCGATACGAGCTTCAATTCTGCCTTCTATCTCTTGATTACACTCGCGGCGGCCGCCTTAGTGCTGGCAACCGTGGCCGCCTTCTGGATCACTCTCGGCATAAATCGCGGGCTGTCGAACATCCGCCGCGTGGCCGACGCCATCGCGGTCGGTGATCTTGAGCAAACGATCGAGATCAAGACCAACGACGAGATCAAGGATGTCGTCGACACCATCAACGTCATGACCGGCAACCTGCGCAACACCGCTAACCTTGCGGATCAGATTGCCGGCGGCGACCTAACGGTTACGCCAAAACCCCTTTCGGAAAAGGACGTCCTGGGGCTCTCACTGCAAAGCATGGTGGAGCGCTTGCGTCTGGTCGTTGCCGATGCGCTTGCCGCCTCGGACAACGTCTCTTCCGGCAGTCAGGAACTCTCGTCAGGGTCGGAGCAACTGAGCCAGGGCGCAACCGAGCAGGCTTCGGCCGCCGAGGAGGCTTCCGCTTCGATGGAACAGATGGCCGCCAACATCAAGCAGAACGCCGACAACGCAGCGCAGACGGAGAAGATTGCCCGTCAGTCCTCGCGTGACGCGGAAACCTCGGGCCAAGCCGTCAACCGTGCCGTCGGCGCCATGCGCACGATCGCGGAAAAGATCTCGATCGTCCAGGAGATCGCCCGCCAGACCGACCTTCTCGCCCTCAATGCGGCGGTCGAAGCGGCCCGTGCCGGCGAACACGGTAAGGGCTTTGCCGTCGTCGCCTCGGAGGTGCGCAAGCTTGCCGAGCGCTCGCAAGCCGCTGCCGCCGAGATCAGCTCCCTCTCTGGGGAAACCGTGCAGGTGGCGACCGAAGCTGGCGAGATGCTGAACCGTCTGGTGCCCGACATCCAGAAGACCGCCGAGCTCGTCTCGGAGATCTCCGCCGCCTGCCGGGAGCAGGACATCGGTGCCGCGCAGATCAACGAGGCGATCCAGCAGCTCGACAAGGTCACCCAGCAAAATGCCGGGGCCTCGGAAGAGATGTCCGGCACCTCGGAGGAGCTCGCCGCCCAGGCCGAAGAGCTTCAGGCATCAATCTCTTTCTTCCGGGTGGAGTCATCTTCGATGCGAGGCCGCACTCCGGCAAAACAGGCTCAGACGAAGGTCACGACATCGCCCAAGGCTGCCGCCGCCCGACCGTCGCACAGCGTTGCTGCGCAGCAGTCGCGGGTTAAAGGGTTCGCACTCGACATGTCCATGGGTGGTCCCGATGCCGAAGACGATGATTTCCGGGAGACCGCATGACCATGGTCAGCACAGAATCACAATTCGTCACCTTCAGTCTCGGCGACGAACTCTTCGCAGTCCCGGTTGAAGTGGTCCGGGAAATTCTCGACCACGAGGATGCCTTCAAGATCCCGCATGGACCGGATTACCTCCTCGGCCTGCGCGACGTGCGCGGCCAGGGGGTGCCGGTGATCGACCTCAGGCTGCGGCTTGGGATGAGGGCGACCGTCAAGACACCCCATACCCGTATCCTGGTGATGGATGTGCCGATGGGCGAGAAGGTGCTGGCGCTCGGGCTCGTCGCCGACCGCGTCTATGAAGTCGTGCCGTTCCGTCGCGAGCAGATCGAGGCGGCCCCGGATATCGGCGTCCGCTGGCGCTCCGACTATATTGCCGGGGTCGTGCGGCGCGACGAGGGGTTCGTCGTCATCGTCGATCTTTCGCGACTGTTCTCCGATGCCGGCCCCGCCCTTGCTGTTGTCGCACCGGCGGCACGGGTCGCTTGAGCCGGAGAGCCGCATTGAACATCGCCTTGAAGAGCCAACCGCTCGACGATCGCCTCAGCCGGCGCAATTTTGACCGGCTGGCGAAATACATCTACGACTACAGCGGTATCAAGATGCCGATCAGCAAGGTCACGATGCTGGAAGGCCGGCTGCGCCGACGGCTGCGAGTCACCGGTATCGGAAGCTTCGACGCCTATTGCGACTACCTGTTCGAGGAAGGTGGCCTTCAATCGGAGGCGCTTCACCTCATCGATTCCGTCACCACTAACAAGACCGATTTCTTCCGGGAGCCGAAGCACTTCGAGTATCTTGCGCAACAGGCGCTCCCCGACATCCTGAACGCCTTCGGCGAACGACGCATCCGCACCTGGAGTTCCGCATGCTCTACCGGTGCCGAGCCCTATACCATCGCGATGGTGCTGGACGACTGGTTGTCGCGGTCCGCGCCGGAACGCGAATACTTCGTTCTCGCCACCGATCTCTCCACCGAAGTGCTGCAGAAGGCGCACAAGGGGATCTATACGGCCGACCTCATCGATCCGGTGCCTGCCGACATGATGCGCAAATACGTGATGCGTTCGTCGAACCGTCGCCGCTCGGAGGTTCGCATCTCTCCCGACTTGCGTTCGCGCGTCGGCTTCGCCCGCCTCAACCTGATGGACGCCGCCTATCCCGTCGGCGACCTGATGCACATCATCTTCTGCCGCAACGTGATGATCTATTTCGACAAGCCGACGCAGCAGCGGGTGCTGTCCCGCCTCTGCGACTGCCTCGCACCCGGTGGCTATCTGTTCATCGGTCATTCCGAGACCGCGTCCGGCTTCGATCTGCCGCTTCGCCAGGTCGCCAACACCATCTTCAAGCGGATCTGAACGATGTCGAAGAAGACCCGGGTGCTGATCGTCGACGATTCCGCCAGCGTCAGGCAGACCCTGACGGCCGTGCTGTCGGCCGATCCCGAGATCGAGGTGATCGGCGCCGCGAACGATCCGTTCATGGCCGCGCGCAAGATCCGCGACGATATCCCGGACGTCATCACGCTCGACGTGGAGATGCCGCAGATGGACGGAATCACCTTCCTGCGCAAGCTGATGAGCCAGCACCCGATCCCGGTGGTGATGTGCTCATCACTGACCGAGGCCGGCTCGCAGACGCTGATGCAGGCGCTTGAAGCCGGCGCCGTCGACGTTATCCTCAAGCCGAAGATCGGTGCTGCGGATCATCTGGCGGAAGCGGCTGAACGTATCCGCACCGTCGTGAAGTCGGCGGCGCGGGCTCAGGTTGGTAAGCTGCGGCGTCACAAGCCGCCGGAAGCGACCAACGCAAAGCTCACCGCGGATGCGGTCCTTCCGCCGCCGAAGGCGGGCGCCATGGCGAAAACCACTGAGATGGTCGTTTGCGTCGGCGCCTCGACCGGAGGAACCGAGGCTTTGCGCGAAATGTTGGAGGCCTTGCCTGCCAATGCGCCGGGAATGGTCATTGTCCAGCACATGCCGGAGAAGTTTACTGCCGCCTTCGCCAAACGCCTAAACGGCTTGTGTGCTGTCGAGGTCAAGGAAGCCGAGGATGGGGATGCAGTCTTGCGCGGCCATGTGCTGATTGCGCCGGGCGGCGAAAAACACACGCTGCTGGAACGCCGCGGCGCCCGCTACGAGGTCTCGGTGCGAAGCGGCCCTCTCGTGAACCGCCACAGGCCCTCCGTCGACGTCCTCTTCCGCTCGGCCGCACGCTCCGCCGGCGCCAATGCAATGGGTGTGATCATGACCGGCATGGGAGACGACGGCGCCCGAGGCATGTTCGAAATGCACGAGGCCGGCGCCTTCACGCTGGCCCAGGACGAGGCCACCTCCGTTGTATTCGGCATGCCCAAGGAAGCGATCGCCCGCGGCGGCGTCAACCGCATCGTCCCCCTCGAGCAGATAGCCCGGGAGATTTTGGCCGCTGACCGGCGACGGTAATCCAGATCTCGCGGATCGTTTCTTTCCGCGGAAAGCGGTATGATCTGTCGCCAGAGAAAACCGACGCTTGGGAGATTCAGCCACACGCATCGCTGTCGAACGGCGCTTGTCTAAGGGGGACGATTGGACCCAAGCTAGTAGGCATTGCCAATGCAAAGCTGGAGACACGCTTCCCGCCCGAAGTCAGCTCTAAAACGCTTTCTCCACAAAGCGGTTGCGGCCGGCGGCCTTTGCTTCGTACATCGCCTCGTCCACCGTCGCCAGAAGGACGTTGCGGTCGATGTCGCCCTTGGCGGCGACGATGCCGCCGATGCTCGCGCCGGCCTGCACCACCTTGCCGTCTAGCGCGATCGGCTCCTGGAACTGCGCCGCAGCCGCTCTGCCACGCGCTTCAGCTGATCGCGAGATTCCAGCTCCGGCATGAAGATTGCAAATTCATCGCCGCCCATGCGCACCACCACGTCGCTGCCGCGCACGATCTGTCGGATCCGGTCTGCAACCGCGTGCAGCGTCACCTCACGGCGATGGCCGTAGGTATCGTTGATCGCCTTGAAGCCGTCCATGTCGAGGTAGAGGACGCCGAGGAGTTCGCTTCGGGCTTCGTCTGCCTGCAGGTTGGCGTCGACGATCTTTTCGAGCGCCAGCCTATTGTAGAAGCGCGTCAGCGGATCGCGCATGGCCGCGTCGGTCAGATTATCCTCGCTGATCTTCAGCATGCAGTTGGCCCCTTTGCAGGCGAAGCAGGGCCGAAGCGCTGCAATGTCTCCACATCCTCCTCCGTCAGCGTCTTCGCCTCGTCGTGCAGCAGACAAAATGTCCCGACGATCAGACCGGGCTCCAGTTCGAGCGGCACCCCGGCATAGAAGCGGAATTCCGGTGCGCCGGTGACGCAGTTCCGGATGCTCGCGCAGATCGGAAATGATGATGAGGTCGCGCATCTGCACCACCCGGGTGCAGATCGACATGTCGCTGGAACACTCTGCAATCTCGAGACCGGCCTGGGTGGCGATCCGCAGCCAGTTCTCGTCGAGCACATGCACGCCTGCCCGCAGCACCGAAAAGACGCGCTGCGCAAGCTCGGCAGTGGCGGCAAGCTCAGGCGTCGGGCCCGAAATGAAGATCGAGCAGAGACCGCACCGCCGTCAGCCGCCGCAGTTCCAGCGGCAGCTCTGCCATGAGCGTGGTTTCCATCGGGGCCTCCTGTCTCGCGCGTCTTGAGCTGGTGCGCCTTCTTTCTTTTCAGCTGCCGAAACAGACGATCTGCGCCAGCGAAACCGATCGCAGTGGCCGTTTCGTGGCATCAGTTCAAGCCGACGGCTGCCTTCGCGTCGGCAAGGCCCCTGCTTGTATCCCGGTTGCCGGTTGCAGCGGCGGCCTCAAACAGCCGCAACGCATCGTGCGGCCTGTTCAGGTTCATGTAGTTGTAGGCGCGCAGTACCATCAGGTCGACCGGCTCACCGGTGGGACGCGATGGCGGCATGGCGCAGCACCGCGAACCCCGACATCTAGAGACAACAGACTGCCCAATGATGACATGAAGGCGATCCCCTAATCAGCGGGATGCCAAACTACGTCAGACCCTGATGCACGGTGGAAGTGTCCGTGCGATCAACCGAAAGGACAGAACAATGAAAAACCGGCACATCATCTTCGCGGCCGCATTGGCCGCCTCCGCAGGCCTTGCAACAGCCACATCAGCGGCCGAAGGAGAATACTATCGCGGTGCAGGCGCGACGGCTCGCACACCCGGTGTCGACTTCCTCAGGAACCGAAGCATCAACCCTATCTTGCCCCGGCTGATGACAGACACCAAGACGATTGACAGCGGCGACTATTCCGACGGAGTAGATCGCAACCGCCAGGACCAACTGCAAGCGGGAGGTGGAGCGTCAGGCGCATAACGCACCCGGCGTTCCCACATTTTCTGCAATGCCTTGCATTTCGTCAGTGGGGAGGCGCCCGAAAGCTCGATGAATGGGAACGGTCGGCTTCAGTAGGACGCCGTGTAAGTGCGACAGCATCGCATAGGTCATGCCCTCTCCTGGGCGCTGCGCACAAAGCCTGATGCAGGCTCGTTTCGGACGATTGCATGCTCAAGGCGAACGTAAGTGTAGACGGAGGCACGCAAAAGGATCAGGCTCACGACCAAGTCCGTAGTTGGCCTCCTTCCAGCAAGCTGATTTCGATCCGCTCGTCTTTCGATTCAGGTATCAAATGGATCTTGGTCTTCTGCTGATAGCCTCAAGGTTCCTTCGGCACGCCGGGCGCGAAGGATAACCGGTTACAGTGACATCCTCGCTGCTCACGCCACTACCGCTCGGTGAACGCTCGCGACATGCTGTCCCTGATCGGCTTGACGAGATAGTTGAAGAACGTGCGCGCCTCGGTCTGCACCATCACCTCCGCTGGCATGCCTGGAGTTGGGCTAAATCCATGAACGCGCGCCAGTTCCTCTGAGGGCACGTCTACGCGCGCAACGTAAACGTCCTGGTGTTCCTTCTGGGCGTCCTGGAGCGCGTCTGCGGAAACGTAGATAACCTTCCCGTTCAGCACCGGCGTTGTTCGCTGGTTGAGTGAGATAAGACGAACGGTTGCCGTCTGCCCCGCCCTCACCCGATCGATTGATGTACGTGGAATTTGGACTTCGATGATGAGCGGCACGCCAGAGGGCAGTATCTCCAGAATCCCCTTCCCGCTCTCGATGACGCCGCCTGTGGTATTGTAGTGAGTGCGAACGACGACTCCCGTGACCGGCGAGTGGATGGTCGCCCGTGCGAGGACGTTTTCCGCCTGTGTCAGTTGCTCCCGCACCATATCCCGGTCACTCTGGATGTCCTGAAGGCGGTCGAGCGCGTCCTGGCGGTATAATTGATGCGCCCTTTCCATTTCCTGCTTTGTCTTGATTATCTGTGCTTCCGTTTCCGCCACCTCAGCCTCCAGCCGACCGATCTGCCCCGTCGCATCAGCCATGGCTCGCTCCAGGGTCCGAACGTCGTTCGCCCGTATCACCCCCTTCTTGTGCAGCGCCTTTTTGCTTTCGTGTTCCGCCGTCAGCAGATTCAGCTGCTGCACATAGGCATCCCGCTGGCGCGCATATCCCTTGGCGCGATACTGAAGAGCCTCCACGTTTTGCGTCAACAAGGAGAGCTCACTGGATAGCTTCACCTGCTGCGCCTTGAAATTGAGCTCTTGGCTCACCAGGATCGAGTTCACTTCAGGATCGTTTCGATGCTCGGCCACGAACGACGGTGGAACATAGCGCGCAGCCTGTTGCGATTGCACCGTCAACCGCGCTGCTGTGGCTTCCAGATTTACACGGCGTAGAAACAGCTCCCGTGTTTTGGCGCGAGCTGCTGTCTCGTCCAGTAGCACCAACGGCTGACCCTCGACGACATGATCGCCTTCCTTGACCAGAAGCTCGCGGATTACGCCGCCCTCCAGGTGCTGGACGATCTTATTGCGGCCAGTGGCGACGAAGCTTCCCTGCGCGATCACGGCGGCGGCGAGCGGTGCGGTCAAGGCCCATGTGCCGAACCCTCCGAGAAACACCCCCATCAATAGCAGGCCAATCAGTGTTTGTTTCCAGATGGAACGTGGTACTTCCGAGTACCACTCGATGTCGTGCACCTTTGCAATTTCACTCATAAGTGCCACCCTACTGCAGCTGATGGCCGAAGGAACCGCACTCCACGCTGATGCCGCGGCTGGACAATGCCTGAAGGACGTCCTGGCGCATGCCGAACAGAGCGACCGTCCCGTTGACCAAAAGCAGGATCTTGTCGACCGTCTGAAGCAGTTCCGGACGTTGCGTGATGGTCACCACGGTTATACCGTGCTCCTTGGCGTGGGTCAGAGCACGCTTCAGTGCCGCATCGCCGGCGCCATCGAGATTGGAGTTCGGCTCATCGAGAACAACGAAACGCGGATCGCCGAAGAATGCCCGCGCGAGCGCGATCCGCTGCTTCTGCCCTCCTGACAAGGGTGAGCCATCAGCCGCGACCATGGTCTCGTACCCGTGCGGTAGATTGGCGATCATCTCATGGACATCCGCGAGAACGGCAGCCCGATAGATTGCCTCGTCGTCGATATCAGTCCGCATCCGAGCAATGTTCGCCTTGATCGTTCCGGGGAATAGCTGAACGTCCTGCGGGAGGTAGCCGATATTCTCACCGAACTGTCGTTGGTCCCAGTTACGCAGATCCATGAGATCAAGCCGGACGCTGCCCGATGTTGGCAGGATTGAACCCACCAGCATCTTCCCTAGCGTCGTCTTGCCGGCACCCGAATTGCCTATAACGGCCAGGGAGTCGCCTGGCTGCAAGCAAAAAGACAGGCCGTTCAGGACCACCCGCTTAGTTCCCTGTGGGACGTAAAGTAGCCTTTCCACATCCAGCCGACCTTCAGGCTTGGGCAGGCTCAAGCGCTCGAAGGCAAGGGGCGAGGACGTAAGGAGCGCCGTGATCCGGCCATATGCAGCACGTGCCTGGCTATACTGGTTCCATCCCTCGATCGCGCCTTCTATCGGAGCCAGAGCTCGCCCTGCGATGATCGACGCGGCAATGACCATCCCTCCCGTCAATTGCCCCTCCAGCGACAAGAAGGCACCCCACCCGAGCAGGGCTACCTGCGTCAGTAGGCGAACCGCCTTGGAGAGTGCAGCCATCATGATGTTGCGATCCTGCGCCACGACTTGCGCACGCAGGGAACTTGCGGTGTCTCTTCCCCAAATGCGGACGGCCTCGGGTATCATCGCCAGCGCATTGATGATCTGCGAGTTGCGAGACATCGATTCTACGTGAAGATTGGCCTTTACCTGTGCGGTGTTCGCCTCGGCGAACGGTGTGGCCGTGAGCTTCTGGTTGATCTGCGTCAGAATGAGAAGGACTATAGCCGTTGCAACCACGATTATGCCGAGGTCGACGTGAATGAGGAAGACTGCGGTCACGAATAGCGGCGCGATCGGAGCATCCAGGAAAGAGAGCAGAGTCCGCGACACGAGGAAGGACCGTACTTGCTGCAGGTCACCCAGCGTCTGATATTCCTTGCCCGACCCCTGCAGCGAGGCGCGCGCTGCTGCACCAAGGATCGGAGCTCCCAAGTTGGCCGCCACCTCGACAGCAGTTCGCATCAGGATAAAGCGGCGCAACGCGTCGAACATCGCTTGCAGCAGAATAGCTCCGACGATGATAACCGTGAGCATAACCAGCGTTTCGATAGAGCGGCTGGTCAGCACCCGATCCGAGATCTGGAACAGGTAAATCGGAATGGCGAGCACCAGGATGTTGCTGATCACGGTGAACAACATTACGATCGCAAGGTTGTGACGCACCGCCTTAACCGCCGCCTTCAGGCTGGCGTCGAAATCAATGGGGCCCAGACGTTTGTGGAACGTTCCATCTCCATTGCCTGAACCCTTGCCGCCGCCCGAGGAAAAAGGCTTGCCTGACTCCCGACCGCCCTTCGCAAGGATCGGCCCGCATTCTCCGTCTATCGTTGTCATTCCCTCAGCTGTCTTCGCACGAGGAGTATCGTCGCGCGCAGTAGTCGCCTCTACGCCAACGTCCTCCGGCGCCACTTCATCGACTGAAATGAATTCGCCGTCGGGAACGTCTTGATGCTCCGACTGCTCACGGGCATCCCGTTGATCAGGAGATAAAGCCTTGCCAGCAGGCGGCTCATCAGCCACTCGCAAGCAAACTTGGATTGCCCGATCAATCTTCTCAAAGGAATCCTCGAGCCTTGGGTCGGCTGGAGCCAGCATAAAGTTACCACCACCGGGCAGCGGCGCCCTGCTTGGGGGTACGCTCTCAGATCGGATGTTCAAGACTTAACTCCCCCTAGTGAGCCAACATTGTTTGCAAGCCGTCGTCCTGGCTCTGAGTATGATCGGCAACAATCACGACGCCCGGAGCAGGCTCGGGATCGGGCTCGAGCATTGTGTCATCAAGAAAAAGAACCGCTTCGCTTGCCAGCAGGGTCGGATCCTGCCCCCCGAGTTCGGGGCGCGTGGAGATGAACTCCGCCTGGATGAGAGTCTCCTGCGAGTACTGTTCACCGCCGACATAAGTCTTGCCTAAAGCGTCCATGTCCAAGATAGCAGCGTTGTTGACCAGCGTGTTGGCTCCAGTCTCTACAACGAAGTTAACCCCAATCTGCGGTGCTATCGTATCCATGGCCAAGGCGATCTGATCATCGTCGCCAACGATGTTGGTTTGCCGCACCATCTGTACGTTGATCATGTCACCGCTGATATAAAGCACGCGCAAGCCAGCGAGGCCCGAGAATGCTGGATCATGTAGAATGTCAGAAGACAGTTCTGTTTCTCCGTCAGCGGCCGACATCGCCGCGTCCAAGTAGTCTTGGGGCAGTCCCTCGAATCTGTCAGCAGTACCGATGTTCAATATCGTCGCCTGGTTCCAAAGGAGGTTGGCGGATGATGCCGCGGTCCCCGCCGCGGACGTTTCGAAGCCACCGACGCCATCAACGTTGTCGGAATCGAAAAGTATGTTGAACTGCTGGATGATGCTCGCGTCATACACCGACCCGCCAATGATGATTGCGTCGTAGCCAAAGCCCAACTCGTAGATCGACACGTGATTGATGCCGTTGTTGCCGCCGCTGACGACCGTGGCGTGCCCTCCCGACGCAGAAATGACTCCAACGTCCTGATCGCTGACGAAGGTATATTGTTCGATCCAGTTGACGATCATCAGATCACCGTCAATGCGCGTAACTGTCCAGAAGGCGGGGGAAGCATCGGAAGCCGCACCTTGCCCTTCAACGACTGCGATCTCACGCTCAAAGCTTGCAATGTTGAAGAGTTGGTTGGGATCACCGCCGTGCCAGCCCGAGACCGCTGCACCAAGATCGTCCGCATCCCAGACTGCATTGACTTGGACAACAGCATTTACCTCAATGTGGTCACCGACGACCGCAGTGACCTTGGCACCGGTCCAGAGAGTCTCGAGGATGACGTTGTTGACCAGCACATTGTCACCCGCCTTGATGGTGACTGAAGCTTCGGCAAGAGGTCCACCCGTGACCAGAAGCGGTCCATCGGCATCGCCGAAAACGCCAATATCCTCCTCGATTTCGTCTTCCTCATCATTAAATGAATGATAATCCTCGAGCTGAGGTACGTCCGTCACCAACTCTCCATTGACATAGCTTCCATCAAGAGCGCCGCCCTGCGCGACAAGGCAGTCGCCTTCAGGTGTCGCGACATCCAGCGCCTCGGCAACGGCTTTGACAAGCGCGATCATCTCGTCAGCTGACCCTGGAGCTTGGACATCGGCGATCGGAGACAGGGATGTGATCATCTCTGCCTTATCAAGTAGCGATCTTGGCGTCATCGACGTACCCACAACGACGAAGCCGTGGTTTCCAATGGAGAAAACGTCATTGTCGCTGAGGATAATGTGCTGCTGGATGTAGTTGGCGACTGATCCGACCGGCTCGATTGATGGCGTCTCAACCTCGGCTGCCACTTTAGTATCTGGCGCGCGTTTCACCAATGGTTCATCGGAGGAGCGCAGCTCCCGCCCTTCAACCACCGACTGTGTGATCATCACAGGTGACGGAAGTTCCCAAAACGGCGCGCCTGGAAAGACCGGTGTGATCGACCGATAGGCAAGGAATGGCTCATACCCCAGCAAGTCGAACGGTGCCGCGAAGGTTTCGCTTTCACCGCTGTTTGTCTGAAGGTCTTGTCGAGGAGGCGAAAAGGCAAAGTCATCGTAGCTTTCCCTTTGTCTCGCCTCTTCCAAGGTGGTTTGGAATATCCCGATGAAGTGGGAAATCTCTTCGGTGATCTTGTCCATGCCAATCACGATGATTGCTCCTTGAAAGGATCCCGTTGATGGCGAGGTTCTGATGGACGGATCTGCGCGAGATGGTCGCGCAGATCCTATTTGACGTTAGTTTGGTGATCCGCGTCAGGCGGCGTCGTCGTCCTCACCAATGACGTTGCTGGTCAGGCTGCCGCCGACGATGGTCATGTCGATTGCGTTCTGCTGCAGGTTGGCTCCCAGAACGATGTCCTGGTTGAAAGCACTGGTGTCGATGCCTGCATCCGACGACGCAGAACTCGTGCCGGTTACATAGCCATCATCACCATTATCCGAGCCCCAGGAGCCGTTGGCACCGCCAGCTCCGCCGAATCCGGTCGTTGCCGTACCGCCTGCGCCACCAGCGCCACCGGCACCGCCCATCGACCAACCGCCGAAGGCATCACCGCCGAACCCATCTGCCCAGGCACCGCTGAGGGCTGCTCCGCCGTCACCGCCGCCGGCCCAGCCAGTTCCACCTGTTGCGGCACCGGTTGCCGCATCGCCGGCGGTTGCATCACCGCCAGCCCCGCCTAGACCATCGCCACCGGCACCACCGTTGGCAACTCCGCTGCCGCTTCCATTGCCGGTCCCAGTCCCGTTTCCAGCTGCAGCACCACCGTCGCCACCTGCTCCGGCTGCACCACTGGCACCGCCGAAGCCTCCGGAGCCACCGAAGCCAGCACCGCCGCCATCGCCACCATCGCTATCGCCGCCGGTCGCTTCGCCGCCGTCATTGCCATTGACCATGATAGGGTTGATCAGTCCGAGAGAGCCCACGAGAGGCGTGACAGCCCCGCCCGCAGCGGCGCCCCCATCGGCGGAGTTACCTCCGTCGGCATCGCCGCCATCGGCGCCGTTACCGCCATCCCCAGCATTGCTGCTGCCACCGGAGGCACCTTCGCCACCGAAAGCAAGCCCCGCACCAAGTCCGAGACCAAGCCCAAGCCCTACGCCGAGGGCGTCTCCGCCGCGGGCACCCTGCCCACCTTCGCCAGTGCCGCCTGCAGCAGCACCGCCGGTGGCGTCGCCACTGTCACCGTAGCCACCAGCGGCTAGGCCGCCGACACTGATGCCACCGAGTGCTGCGCTTCCAGCTTGGCCGCCCGCTCCGATGCCTCCAAACGCCGTGCCGCCGGAAGAGTTACCCCCTTCGTCACCATCGCCGCCGTCTGCATCGGCATCATTCCCACCGTCACCACCAGAGCCACCGGCGTTGATGCCGTCACTAGCCACGGCAAAGCCGCCGTGAGACGTCTGGTTTAGGGTGAACGGGTTGTTGTTAGCCACGGATGCAGAGCCGAGCTGGTCGTCGTCCTGGATGTTCGCGACTTGGTTCAGCACATTGGCGACGTCATTGCCCTCTCCTCCGAGAGCGCCGTTGAGAATGTCTTCGAAGTTCACATTGAAGACACCATCGACAGAGCCGCCACCGTACACGTCAATGTCGGCGAAGTCATTGTCGTCAGGAAGCTGCTCTTCCATCGTCGCGTCAACATTCACATCAACGTTGACAGTCGTCGTGTTGATGTTTTCGTTGATATTTTTGCTCGCATTGAAGTTTGCATTAGCGTTGAGATTGGCATCGACGTTTAGGTTGGCATTTCCATTAAGGTTGGCCGAGTTACTCGTTTGTGTCTGAGTACTGGTCTGGTCCTGATCTTGATCCTGATCCTGATCCTGCCACTGATCCTGGCCTTGCCACTGATCCTGCTCCTGATCGTTCGGGAACGGGTAGAAATTCATCCCATGGTGGTTGTTCTTGCCAGACATGATCGTGTCCTTTTTCGTTCGATCGCCGCAACGTGACCACCCTTCATCTCCTTGGGGTCTTTGCTGCGAGAGTGCGATGATGTGAATAATGCGGAGCCTTTACAGCGCCGCGGCGAAACACAGCATTGAATTGTCTATGAAAGGTCCTCCCTTTGGCTGTTGCGAAAGTGGTCGGTGGTCCAGCCTCCTCGCCGGACGTATGCGCACCACAGCCCGAAGTGTGCGCCCGAGCACTCGGATCGATAAGATCCCTATTCGGGTAAGCCACTGGCCTTCTAGCGAGGATCGTTACGCCGCTTGATGGGCGGGCTCAGTCAGAAGGGGGAGGTAGAACCCTACCCGCTAGACCTGTGACGCGAGGTTCAGGAACGGCAGAAAAATATGCGGAAAAACAGCCGCTTGGCTGGAGGAGCCTGTCTGAAGAAGTCGATCTTAGGCGTTGGATTCGAGGCTATTGCGCTCTTTCAACAGCTTCTTTCGGGTTAACCGATTATCTGCTCTTGCACTAGCGCGGCGCCAGCGATCCTGCTGAAGCAGGCTAATGCCGGCGCGGCACGGCAGGGCCAACTTCGTCCGGTATCAGCAACGCGCCTTCGAGTTGTCGATCGCGAACCGCCTAACCTTCATCGCCGACATGTGTGGAGGTTCTGCGCAAGCGGATTTCGGAGCGTGAGATCCTCTAACCAGGGAGGATAGCGAGGCATTTGTGACGGTCGCCGCTCCAATCAACCTTGCGCATTGGGCCAGCCCACGATTCAGGACCGAAATCCGCGCACTCGGCTTGTGGAGAAATGCAAAAAATAACCGTATTGCCCGCGACTAGAGACTGGCAGAAAATGCAGGACGGGTCCGCATCTACCACACGAACTCGAAGCTCGGGATCCACACCAAAGGGAGGTAGCGGTGCTTCTGATAGCCCTGACCACATTGCCCACACAGCGCCGTGCGCAGGAGGACTGAAGGACATGTCGAAGTTCAAGGATCTCCTCCTCCTGATCGGTCAGCTGAACTATACTTGGACAAATACAGAGAGCTTATTGATCCACATGATCGCGGGTCTCGCCGGCGTCGACAAAGAAACTGCAATCGTCATCTTCCTGACGCTCAACACGCCCCGCGCTCGAATGGATCTGGTGGAGCGCCTGGCCAAAATGCAAAGGATTGAGCCGAGCTGCCGTGCAGAGATCCTCGATGCCACCCGTCGGCTCGGCGATGAGGCAAAGCTCCGTAACAAGTACAATCACTGCATCTACTCTTTCGATCCTGCCGGCGAGATTGCCCTGACGCAGTCTCTCCGCATTTTTGAGAGCAGGGATGCTATAAAATACGGAAAGATCGAAGCTTTGGACGAGACCGAAATCAACCGGATCAAGAGCAGCATTGCCTCGCTGGCGAATATCAACCGAACCTTCTGGGAGATCACGGATCGGTACAAGTTCCCGCAGTAGTCAAGACAAGGAGATGTCTGGTTGCCTCGGCGCACATCTTATTCAAGGAGTAAGTAGTGCTTCGCTGCAGTAGAGGCCTTCTGACTACCTGATAGCATTCCGCGCCTGAAGCGCTAGTGCTTCTGATTTGCCTTGTAGAACAGATCGTTCAGCTTATACGCCACTTCTGTACGATTTCTCGCGTTAAGCTTCTTCATTATGTTCCGGATGTGCACCTTTACGGTGCTCTCGCGGAGGTTCAGCTCGTAGGCAATGATCTTATTTGCCTTCCCCTTTCGAAGGGCATCCAATACGGCCTCCTGACGCGGAGTAAACATGCCGTTCAGGCATCGAGCATCAGACCCAGATGGTTCAGCCACGAGGTGACGCATGGCCTGCACCGCACTGGCTGGGATGAAAATACCGCCTGCCATGGCCAAGGAAAGTGCTTCGATACATACCGCGACGCCCACGGATGAGGGAATGAAACCTCGAGCCCCGTGTTCCAGCATCTTCAGCACATGCGACAGCTCGTCCGAGTCTGACAAGACAACGATCGGCAAAGAGGGGAACTCCGCCTGCAGATACGCCATGTCTCGCCCCATGAACGGATCGTCTGCATGACGTCCGCCGATATTGAAAAGGACCGCGTCTATCGAAGGATAGAGGTCCTTTTCCCTGTTCCACTCGTCAATCGAACCAATGGCGATCACTTGCTTGTCAAGCCCGCGGCCGATCAGCGCTTTCGCTAGACATTCGCGGTCGAGCGTTCGACTGTCTAGAAGCAACAGACAGCTTCTGCCGGGTTCCGGCGAGACAAAACCATCCACATCAACTGCGCTCTCATGCCCCTCCTTGCCAGATCGCATTACCCGCGAAGGAGTTATTCCATATGCACTCGCGATGGTGTCCATAGTTTCCCCCTCCAAGATCAGAAGTTACGGCTTTTCTCCGATTTTCACTGCCTTACTTGCGACCCCCCGTAGATCCACGTCGAGCTGTAATCCAACCTACTACTTTGGAATATATCTGTCCACACTGATTAAGTCATTGTTAAATTATTGACTATCGTCAAAGAACTGCCTTGCCTTCGACTCATGAGGAAAGCGATTGCTCACCTGAGCGCCTCGAACCCCGAGCGCCGCGGTTCCACCTCAGCGTCCCGTCCAGGGAAGCACCTTCGACTCGTAGCCCAAGTTCGGCTGCCCCTACTCCGCGATCAGAACGCCGCCGCCGGATCGCCTCCGCGTTGATCAAGCGCACACTTCTCTTCAACGAGGTCGCCTGTGATGAGAAACTTCATCAACTGACAGCGAGTTGAAAGCTGTCCACCGATCTAAAGATTATTTGGTCTACGTCAGGCGGCTACGACCCAGCGGCTACATAGAAGGTGGGGCCTCAGGAACAGAAGCTGCGAAAGACGAGCTCTCTCTGCCACAACTGCGGATCGCTCAGACAGGAAGGAGCGTCAAGGGGCCGATCCCATGCCTATTCCGCTTCTTCGCCTGAAAGATGGGCGGACACGGAAGCCTTGAGGTACCCGATGTTGACCCAGAGGGACTGCACAGCTTCGTCGCCGGCATCCTGCAGGAGCTCGCGCAGCCACTCTTCGTGTGCGGCGGCCATCAACAGGAAACGGTCGATGCCGGCCGGGGTGAGCTTGGCGACGGTGACGCGGCGATCCTGGTCATGCGTGGTGCGCTTGACCAGCCCATCTGCCTCGAGCCGCTCCACCAGACCAGTGATATTACCGTTGGTCACCATGGTTCGCCGGGAGAGCTCACCGAGGCGCAGCCCCGCCTCTTCCCGGTACAGCTGGGCCATCAAATCGAACTGCGGCAAGGTCGCACCGAACTGCGATCTAAGGCGCCTGCGGATCTCGTTGGTGATCAACCGCGTCGTCGACAGCATACGAAGCCAGAGACGGGTCTCCGGCTTGTTCCGGCCGCTGGGCCCGTGCACGATCAGCTCCATGTCGGGGCTTGCTGCGTGGTGGTCGATCATGTCCGTTGCGTCTCGTTTGATGGCGATGAACTGTTACGAACCGCTTCCGCAGTTGTCAAAGACTGCGAGCACCGCCGCACGTTTGCGTCACGAGTGGCTTGACGAGCGAGCTTTCAACCATATAGTTTAAACTTAAAATAACAAAGCGGGAACTTGGGAGGGATAACTTGATGCGCATCGTCTGCATCGGCGGCGGCCCGGCGGGGCTCTATTTCGCCCTCTTGATGAAGAAGCAAAACCCCTCGCACGAAATCTCCGTGATCGAGCGTAACCGTCCCTACGACACTTTTGGCTGGGGCGTCGTCTTCTCCGATGCGACGATGGAAGCGATGCGCGTGTGGGATCCCGAGAGCGCGGCGGAGATCGAGGACGCCTTCAACCGCTGGGACGATATTGAGGTGTCGTTCAAGGGTACCCGCCAGCGCACGTCCGGCCACGGCTTCGTCGGCATTGGCCGAAAAAAGCTCCTCAACATCCTGCAGCGCCGTTGCGAGGCGCTGGGCGTGGAGCTCGTCTTCCAGACCGAGGTGACGAGCGACCAGGATTATCCGGATGCCGATCTCATCATCGCCTCGGACGGCTTCAACTCGAAGATCCGCAACCGCTATCAAGAGGTATTCGAGCCCGATCTCGTGACACGGCCGAACCGCTACATCTGGCTCGGCACCAACAAGCTCTACGACGCCTTCACCTTCGATTTCCGCAAGACCGAGTACGGCTGGTTCCAGGCGCACATCTACAAGTTCGACGACAAGACCTCGACCTTCATCGTGGAGACGACGGAAGAGGCCTACGAGAAGCATGGCCTTGAGAGAATGGACCAGCAGGCCTCCATCGAGTTCTGTCAGGACTTGTTCTCCGAGGTTCTCGAAGGCGCCGAACTGATGACCAATGCCCGGCACCTGCGCGGGTCGGCCTGGCTGAACTTCAACCGCCTCATCTGCGGCAAGTGGAGCCACTTCACCGGCCGTTCGCACGTCGTGCTGATGGGCGATGCCGCCCATACTGCTCACTTCGCCATCGGCTCGGGCACAAAGCTCGCGATCGACGACGCGATCGAGCTCACCAACCAGTTCAACAAGCGCGGCCATACGAAGGAGCAGATCACGTCGGTCCTCGAGACCTACGAGGAAATCCGGCGCGTCGACGTGGCCCGCATCCAGAATGCGGCGCGCAACGCAATGGAATGGTTCGAGGTCGTGGGCGAACGCTATGCTGACACGCTGCCGCCCGAGCAGTTCATGTATTCTATGCTGACCCGTTCTCAGCGCATCAGCCACGAGAACCTACGGCTGCGCGACAGGACATGGCTGGAGGGGTACGAGCGCTGGTTTGCAAGGGAGGCAGGCGTCGAACCCTCTGCCGATGGACGTGTGCCACCGCCGATGTTTACACCCTACACCATACGCGGCGTAACCCTGAAGAACCGCATCGTGATGTCGCCTATGGCGATGTATTCGGCAAAGGACGGCGTGCTGGATGACTTCCATCTCGTCCATCTCGGCGCCCGCGCGCTCGGTGGCGCAGGCCTCGTCTTCGGCGAGATGACCTGTGTATCGCCCGATGCCCGTATCACACGCGGCTGCCTCGGCCTCTGGAACGAGGAGCAGGCTGCGGGTTGGAAGCGGTTCGTGGATTTCGTTCATTCCAACAGTGCGGCCAAGGTCGGCGTCCAGCTTGGCCATGCCGGACGAAAGGGTGCGACCAAGCTTGCGTGGGAAGGGATCGACCAGCCGCTTCAGACGGGCGACTGGCCGCTGATCTCAGCCTCCGCCCTCCCCTATCTTAAGAACAGCCAGGTCCCGAAGGCGATGGACCGCGACGACATGGATCGGGTAAGGGCGGATTTCGTCCGCGCCACGCAACTCGCTGCGGGCACCGGCGCCGACTGGTTGGAGCTTCACTGCGCCCACGGCTACCTGCTCTCGAGCTGCCTGTCGCCGCTCACCAACCTTAGGAGCGACGAATACGGCGGCAGCCACGAGAACCGAGCGCGTTATCCGCTGGAGATCTTCCATGCAATCCGTGCGGTCTGGCCAGAAGATAAACCGATCTCGGTGCGCCTTTCTTGCCACGACTGGTTCGAGGGCGGCAACACGCCGGACGATGCGGCGATCTTCGCCCGGATGTTCAAGGACGCCGGCGCCGACATGATCGACTGCTCGTCGGGCCAGGTGTGGAAGGAAGAAAAGCCGATCTACGGGCGCCTTTTCCAGACACCCTTCTCCGACAAGATCCGCAACGAGGTCGGCATCCCGACTATTGCCGTCGGCGCCATTTCCGAGGCGGATCATGCCAATTCGGTGATTGCAGCAGGCCGCGCTGATCTTTGTGCCGTGGCCCGCCCGCATCTTGCTGATCCAGCCTGGGTGCTGCACGAGGCCGCCCGCATAGGAATGACCGACGTCGCCTGGCCGAAGCAGTATTACTCTGGCAAGCAGCAATACGAGAGCAATCTCGCGCGTGCCGCGGCAGCGAAATGAGGATCGGCTGATGGAGGCAACCCGAAAGCTGGAAGGGCGCCATGTCCTGGTAACCGGCGCCGGCAGTGGTATCGGCGCCGCGATCGCGACAGCTCTCGCTGCCGCAGGTGCCCGCGTCACCTTGGCCGGGCGTCGCGCCGAACCGCTACAGGCTCTGGCAGAGCAGATCGGCACCTCGCAAGTTCAAGCCGCTCATGGCTTCGATGTCACCCGTGCAGACGCGATCGCGGGGGGGCTGCAAGCCGCTCGCGCTGCCTTCGGCCCCATCGACATCCTCGTCAACAACGCCGGAGAGGCCCCCAGCGCGCCCTTCGAGAAGACTTCGCTTGAAATGTGGAGCCGGGTCATGGCCGTCGACCTGACTGGTGTCTTCCAGGTCACGCAAGCGGTGCTGCCGGACCTGAAGCTGCGTGGCGAAGGTGCCCGTATCATCAACATCGCCTCGACTGCCGGCCTTACCGGCTACGCCTATGTCTCCGCCTACACGGCAGCAAAACATGGCGTTATCGGCCTCACCCGATCGCTCGCGCTGGAGCTTGCCCAGAAGGGCATCACAGTCAACGCAGTCTGCCCTGGCTTCACCGACACGCCGCTGATCGCCCAGGCGATCGAGACGATCATGGCGAAAACCGGCCGCAGCCGGGAAGACGCGCTGAAGGAATTCACGAGAAGCAACCCGCAGGGGCGGCTAATCAAGCCGGAGGAAGTCGCAGACGCCGTTCTGTGGCTGGCATTGCCCGCTGCAGGTTCGATCAACGGTCAGGCGATCGCCATCGCCGGTGGGGAGGTATTGGCAGGATGAGCACGGTTTCCATGGCAGGGCACCTGCGCCCGTTCAAGGATTACGAAGCACGGCATTTCCTCTGGGATGTCAGCGAGGACGGACGTGTCGCCACAGTTCGTTTGAATAGGGCAGACCGCAAGAACCCACTTACGTTCGAGAGCTATGCCGAGCTACGGGATCTGTTCCGGGATCTAGCCTACGCTTCCGATGTTCGCGCAGTGGTGTTGACGGGCGCGGGAGGAAATTTCTCTTCTGGGGGCGACGTCTTCGAGATCATCGAGCCGCTGACACAGATGCCGATGCCCGATCTCCTTGCCTTTACCCGTATGACCGGCGATCTCGTCAAGGCAATGCGCAAGTGCCCTCAGCCGATCATTGCTGCGGTCGATGGGATCTGCGCCGGTGCCGGCGCCATTCTCGCCATGGCTTCGGATATGCGTTTGGCGACGCCGGAAGCGAAGACGGCCTTTCTCTTCACCCGCGTCGGTCTTGCGGGTGCCGACATGGGCGCCTGCGGGATACTGCCGCGCATCATCGGACAAGGCCGTGCTGCCGAACTCTTGTTTACCGGTCGCTCCATGAGCGCATCGGAGGGACACGCCTGGGGCTTCTATAACGCCCTTCATGCGCATGAGACGGTTGAGGCGGAGGCGCTGAAGCTGGCGCAGTCGCTTGCGGACGGGCCATGGTTCGCCCACACGATGACCAAGACGATGCTGAACCAGGAATGGGCCATGGGTATCGATGAGATGATCGAGTCGGAAGCCCAGGCGCAGGCTGTTTGCATGGCCACCAAGGACTTCCGCCGTGCCTTCGAAGCCTTTGCGCAAAAGCGCAGGCCGGTGTTCGAGGGGAATTGAGATGGCGGCACCGACATCGCTTGCCGGCCCCACGCGCGAGCATCTCGATTGGCCCTTCTTCGACAACCGCCACAAAGTATTGGCGGCCAAGCTGGACGGCTACGCCGCTTCCGGCGCGCTTTCCGGCATCGACCATGCCGACACCGATCGCGCCTGCCGCGGCCTCGTTCGCTCACTCGGCGAAGCGGGTTTGTTGGACGCGGCGACCGGAGCAGGCGGACAGCGGCCCGTCGACTCACGCGAAGCCTGCCTCACCCGGGAAACGCTCGCTTGGCACGATGGCCTGGCGGACTTCGCCTTCGCCATGCAGGGCCTCGGCACGGGCGCGATATGTCTTTCCGGCTCGCACGAGTTGCGTCGAACGGTGCTTCCGAAGGCGCGCTCTGGCGATTGGATCGCCGCTTTCGCCTTGTCGGAGAAGGACGCAGGCTCCGATGTCGCCGCCATGGCCTGTGCCGCGCGCAAGGAAAGCGACCACTATATCCTCGACGGC
Source organism: Pseudorhizobium tarimense (assembly GCF_022968135.1). GTDB lineage: Bacteria > Pseudomonadota > Alphaproteobacteria > Rhizobiales > Rhizobiaceae > Neorhizobium > Neorhizobium tarimense. The sequence goes on along the minus strand of NZ_JALJRA010000011.1, from coordinate 13,616 downwards.
GAAAAGACTTGGATCTCCAATGGCGGGATCGCCGATGTCTACACCGTCTTCGCCCGTACCGGCGAGGCACCCGGCACCCATGGCATCTCCGCCTTCGTCGTTTATGCCGACGATCCTGGCTTCTCAATGGCTGAACGAATCGACGTCATTGCCCCGCATCCGCTGGCAACGATTCGCTTCGCAAACTGCCGTATCCCGGCCGAGCGCCTTCTCGGCAGCCCGGGCGAAGGATTTAAGATCGCCATGCGCACCCTCGATATCTTCCGCGCCTCGGTTGCGGCAGCAGCGATCGGATTCGCGCGCCGGGCAGTGCACGAGGCGCTGGCCCACGCCAAGAACCGCCCAATGTTCGGATCGTCTCTCGCCGACCTGCAACTGACACAAGCCGCCTTCGGTGACATGGCAGCGCAGATCGATGCAGCCGCCCTCCTCACCTACCGCGCCGCCTGGCGTCGCGACGTTCAGGGACTGCCTACCACCAAGGAAGCTGCTATGGCCAAGATGGTCGCGACCGAGAATGCCCAGCAAGTGATCGATCGGGCCGTTCAGATGTTTGGTGGACGCGGAGTAAAGAGCGGCGAGATGGTCGAGAGCCTGTATCGCGAGATCCGAGCATTGCGGATCTACGAGGGCGCGACCGAAGTCCAGAAGCTCATCATCGCTCGTGAACTCTTGAAGGCGTGAGGCGGGGATGGCTTTCACCACGACGCGCCGGCTGAACTTCGGCGACTGCGATCCTTCCGGCATCGCGTATTTCCCATCCTACCTGAATATCCTAGTCGGGGTCTACGAAGAGTTCTTTGGCGTCATTGGCTTTCCATGGCCCGAGCTCATCAAGCAGCGCCGGCTTGGCCTGCCGACGGTGACGCTGCACCTCACCTTCAACAATCCAGGTCTCCATGGAGACCTAATGGAGTTCGAAGTGACGGTTGTTCGGCTTGGACGCACCTCCGTCGATCTCGATCATGTCGTCAAGGCTGAAGGACGCACGCTCTGGTTGGCACAACAACGGCTGGTTCTGACATCGCACGACACCACGAAAGCCATCCCCTGGCCCGACGACATACGCGAAGCGCTGACACTGCATCTGGAGACAAGCAATGCACACGATCCTTCAGCCTGAGGGCTGGGCCAAGCCTATCGGCTATTCCAACGGCATCGCCGCCAGCGGCCGCCAGGTTTTCGTCGGCGGTCAGATCGGCTGGAACGGTCAATGCCAATTCGAAACCGACGATTTCATCGGCCAGGTCAAGCAAGCGCTGGAGAACGTGGTTGCCGTGCTGGCCGAGGCCGGTGCCAAGCCAGAGCACATTACGACCATGACCTGGTACTTCATCGACAAGGCTGAATATCTCGGCAACCTGAAGGGCATTGGCCGGGTGTATAGAGAAGTCGTCGGTCGGCACTTCCCGGCCATGGCCGCGATGCAGGTTGTGGCACTGGTCGAAGACCGAGCGAAGATCGAGATCCAGGCGACAGCCGTCATTCCGGAATAGAACAATGGCCGAAGTGACACAATTTTCCGCAACCGTTTCAGCCGGACTCGTCGATGAGGGCGGAAGCGGAATACTGCTCGTCACGATCGACAACGCGCCTGTCAACGCACTGTCGGCGGATGTGCGTAGCGGGCTTGAGAGGGCACTCTCTCATGGTGAAGCCGCCCCTGACATCGCAGGCATCGTAATCACGGGCGCCAGCAAGACCTTCATCGGTGGCGCCGACATCAGGGAATTGGGCCAGCCGCCTCAAGAGCCGCTCCTGCCGTCGGTGATTGAGCATATCGAACGGCTTGAGAAACCGGTCGTCGCCGCGATCAACGGTGCGGCTCTCGGAGGCGGACTGGAGGTGGCGCTTGGATGCCACTTCCGCGTTGCCTCTCCCGGCGTGCAACTTGGCCTCCCGGAGGTAAAGCTTGGCCTCGTGCCGGGTGCCGGTGGCACACAGCGTCTGCCGCGCTTGATCGGCGTTCCGGCCGCGATCGATATCATCGGAAGCGGCCGCAGTGTGGAAGCGACGGAAGCTAGTTCTCTGGGTCTCGTGGACGAGATCGCAGAGGCTGACCTGCTGCACACGGCCGTGGCCGCTGCTCACCGTCTTGCCGAAACAGACTTCCGCCGGACTGGCGAGCTGCAGCTGCCGCCATCAGATCCTTCAGCGATCGAGTCCGCGAAGACCAAGATCCTGGCAAAGGCTCGCGGGCAAAGAGCTGCCATCGAGGCCGTCTGCCTGGTGGAAGCCGCCGTTCGACCGTTGACGGAAGGCCTCGCCGACGAACGCGCAACTTTCCTCAGCCTGCGGCATAGTGCAGAGGCCGCAGCGCTGCGACATGTCTTCTTCGCCGAACGGATAGCCTCCAAGGTCGACGGACTGGAAGGTATCAACCCACGTCCTGTCGACACGGTTGGCATTGCCGGCCTCGGGCTGATGGGAAGTGGCATCGCCGTAGCCGCACTGGGTGCCGGATATCGTGTGATCGGTCTCGACCAGACGACAGAGGCGGCGGCAAAGGGTCACGAGCGGATTATCGAGCTCCTGCAGCGCAATCTCGCCGCTGGCCGTATCGATCAAGAGACGTTCGATGCGCAGCGCGACTGCTTGGCGGTAACCTCATCGGACGCAGATCTGGAACCCTGCGACCTGGTTGTCGAAGCCGTCTTCGATGATCTGGACGTAAAGATCGACCTCTTCCGCCGGCTGGACAAGGTCGTCCCGCCGGACGCCATCCTGGCCACCAACACGAGCTACCTCAACCCGGACGAAATCGCCGCAGCGACGGCCCATCCGGAGCGGGTCCTCGGCCTACATTTTTTCTCGCCCGCACATGTCATGCGGCTCCTGGAAGTTGTCCGCTGCGCCCGTACCGCGCGCGATGTTCTCGCTACCGGACTTGCCTTTGCCAAGAAGCTTCGCAAGCTAGCGATCGTCACCGGTGTCACGGAAGGCTTCATCGGCAACCGCATCTTTTCCGCCTATCGACGTGAGGCCGAATGCATGCTGGAGGATGGCGCCCTGCCGCATGAGATCGACGCGGCGCTGGAGGACTATGGCTTTCCAATGGGCCTCTTCGCCGTCTACGACATGGCAGGTCTGGAGATTGCCTGGGCGCGTCGGAAGCGTCAGGCGGCGACGCGCGATCCGGGGGAGCGCTATGTGGAAATCGCTGACCGTCTTTGCGAGGCCGGGCGTCTCGGCCAGAAGGCCGGGCGAGGCTGGTACGTTTATCCAGAAGGCACGCGGCAGGTTGATCCGGACGTGACCGAGATCATCGCGCAGTGTCGTGCGAAGAAGGGCATCACTCCCCGCAGCTTCACCGCCAGCGAGATTATCGACCGCCTGCTTGCCGCCATGGCGGAAGAAGGCAAAAATCTCCTTGAGCAAGGAATCGCTGCTCGCGACAGCGACATCGATCTGGTGATGATCAACGGCTACGGTTTCCCGGCCTTCAAGGGCGGGCCGATGTTCGCTACGGCTCAGACACCCAGATAGCGGTCCTGCAGATCAGCGGTCAATGCGGCCGGCGGGCCCTGCCAGACGCTCCTGCCGTTCTCGAGGATCACGCAGCGGTCTGCGACTGGTAGAAGTTCGGACAGCGTCTTGTCGACCACCAGGATTGAAAGCCCCTCTGCCTTCAGCTTGCGGATCGCTGCCCAGATAGCCTGCCGGATGACGGGCGCGAGACCTTCGGTGGCTTCGTCGAGGATCAGCAGACGCGGGTTTGTCATCAGCGCCCGCCCGATTGCCAGCATCTGCTGTTCACCGCCCGAAAGCGACCGCGCCATTTGGGCATGGCGCTCCGCGAGACGCGGGAAAAGTACATTCACGCGGTCGAGCGTCCAGGCTCCCGGTCGCGCGGCTGCAACCAGGTTCTCGTGCACCGTCAGATTGGGGAAGCAGCGACGCCCCTCAGGCACCAGCCCGATTCCAAGCTTTGCGACGCGATGGGACGGTTTTCCCTTCAGGTCCGTACCCGCCAGCCGGACGGACCCAGCGCGTGGCGGATTAAGGTTGCAGATCGCCCTGATGGTGGTCGTCTTGCCCATGCCGTTGCGGCCCATCAGTGCGACAGCCTCGCCTTCCGCAACCGCGAGGTCCACCCCGAACAGCGCTTGGCTTGCACCATAGGACGCTTCGATCTTCGAGACGTCGAGCAACATCAGGCGTGATCTCCCAGATAAGCGGCCCTTACGGCGGGATCACGCCGAATCTCTTCTACTGTCCCGGTGGCGATGATGCGGCCGTAGACGAGCACCGAAATCCGATCCGCCAGTGCGAAAACCGCATCCATGTCGTGCTCCACGAGCAGGATTGGCGCTTCCTGCCGAAGGGTGTCGAGAAACCCTGTCAGGGACTTCGATCCTTCCGGCCCCATGCCGGCCATCGGCTCGTCGAGCAGGAAGGCCTTCGAGTTCAATGCAAGAGCGATTGCAATCTCCAACTGCCGGCGCTCGCCGTGGGAGAGCTCGGCGGCCGCAAGACGCGCCCGGTCCTGCAGGCCAACCCGTTTGAGCATAGCCATGGAGCGATCGATCAAGGAAGCGTCGCGCATCACCGGCTTGAAGAAACCAAAGCTCGTTCCCTGCTGCGCCTGGACGGCCAGCATCACGTTGCGCAAAGCCGAAAACTCCGGCGCAAGCGAGGACACCTGGAAGGTGCGGCCAAGCCCAAGGCGCGAACGCTCTGCTACGCCGAGATGGCCGATGTCCTGACCTGCAAAGCGGATCGTCCCGGAATCTTGCCTGACCGTGCCACATATCTGGTGGATCAGCGTGGACTTCCCCGCGCCGTTCGGCCCAATCAACGCGTGGATCTCGCCCGGCTTCAGGTCGATCGAAACATGATCCGTCGCCCTCAGCGCGCCGAAGTTCTTCACGAGATCGGAGAGTTCAAGAACCGGCTCAGCCATGACGGGCCTTTCCGGCCAGCAGCCCCAAAAGCCCGCCCCGCGCAAAGAGCACGGTGGCGAGCAGGATGAGCCCGAGGAAAAACTGCCACCGCTCCGTCAATCCACCGAGGAGATATTCGAAGATGACGAACAGCGCGGCACCCGCGAGAGGCCCAAACAACCGCCCGGTACCACCGAGGATGATCAGCACGATGAGTTCGCCCGACATATGCCAGGACAGCATGGACGGACTGACGAAGCGGTTGAGATCGGCATATAAAGCGCCAGCCAAACCCGTCATCGCGGCGGAGATGGCAAAGGCCGTCAGGCGGATGCGGTAAGGCGCGATCCCGACCGTCGCGACCCGGACCTCGTTCTGGCGGGCCGCCTGCAAGGCGGAGCCGAAACGGGATCCACGGACCAGCACGAAGAGGCCAAGGGCGAGCATCAGCAGCACATAGCAGATCAGAAAGAAGCTCACCGGCTTCATCGTGTTCACGCCTGCGAACTGGTTGCGCACCAGGATCGAAAGGCCGTCCTCGCCGCCATAGGCTGGCCAGGAAATGGCGAAGTAGTAGACCATCTGCGCGAAGGCCAGCGTGATCATGATGAAGTAGACGCCTGACGTCCGCAGACTGATCGTGCCGATCAAGAGCCCAACCAGCCCCGCGACGAGCATGGCCACCACCCAGATCAGCGGCATCTGCTTCGTGCCGGACAGGCCGAAGAGCAGCGGCTCGCCGGAAAAGGAATGGCTGGCCAGGATGCCGGCAGCATAGCCGCCGATCCCGAAGAAGGCTGCATGGCCGAAGGACACGAGTCCCCCGAGGCCAAGAGCAAGGTTGAGGCCGGTTGCCGCAAGCGCCAAGATGGCAACGCGCGTCGCAATCGTGACGTAGAACGGCTGCCCGGAAGCATTGGCAGCGAGCGGGACTGCCAGCAGCAGCGCAGCCAGGACAATGTTGACGATGGTTTCGCGGGTCAGCATCACGCCCTCACGCATGGGCAGCGGCGAAGAGCCCGCGCGGCTTCACCGCAAGGATGAGCGCCATCATGACGTAGATCAGCATGGAAGCCGCCGCCCCGCCGATCAGCCCCGCCTGGGAAGGCGGCACGAACAATGCCAGCACCTGCGGCAGCAGGAAGCGCCCCATGGTGTCGACAACGCCGACCAGCAGCGCGCCGAGGAGCGCACCCTTGATCGACCCGATGCCGCCGATGACGATGACCACGAAAGCGAGGATCAGAACCGGTTCACCCATTCCCACCTGCACCGACTGCAGCGCACCGACCATGGCCCCGGCAAAGCCCGCAAGGGCGGCACCCAGCGCGAAGACTACTGTGTAGAGGGTGCGGATATCGACGCCGAGTGCGCCGATCATCTCGCGGTCGCTTTCACCCGCCCGAATACGCATGCCCAGCCGTGTTTTGCCGATCAGCAGGTAGAGGCCGAGGGCAACGAGCGCCCCGGCAGCAATGATCGCCAGGCGATAGACCGGATATTGCGCGCCGCCAGGGAGCGCTACGGCACCCTGAAGAAGCCGGGGAATATCGAGGTAAAGCGGAAAGGAGCCGAACAACCAGCGCGTTCCTTCAGAGAAGATCAGGATCAGCGCAAACGTCGCCAGAACCTGATCCAGATGGTCGCGGTCATAGAGCCGCCGAATGACGAGAAGCTCGACTATGGCGCCGGCAGCCGCCGCGCAGGCGAAGCTGGCGATCAGTCCGATCCAAAAGGAACCAGTCGCCGATGCCACCGCGGCGCAGGCGAAGGCGCCGACCATGTAGAGAGAGCCATGCGCGAGATTGATGAGGCCCATGACGCCGAAGATCAGCGTCAGCCCGGCGGCCATGAGAAACAACATGACGCCGAGCTGAAGGCCATTGAGCAGCTGCTCAAGAGCAAGTGCGAGAGTCACCGCGCAGCCTTACATCTTGCAGTCTTTGGCGTAGGCATCCTCGTGATCGGTGAAGACCGGCGCGATGATTTTGTTCGTCAGCACGTCGCCATCCTTCACCACTTCGCGGACGTAGATATCCTGGATCGGGTGCTGGTTGATGTTGAACTTGAACTTGCCGCGTGGCGATTGGATGTCAGCTTTCAGAAGCTCCGCGCGGAAAGCTTCCGTGTCCTTTACGTCCGCCTTGGCGGCTGCAGATGCGATCAGCTGGCCTGCATCGTAGGCCTGCACGGCGTAGATCGACGGCAGACGCCCGTATTCAGCCTGGAAAGCCTCGACGAACTTCTTGTTCGCCTCGTTGTCCAGGTCCTTTGCCCAATGGCCGGAGTTCTTCACACCGAGGGCCGCATCACCGATTGCACCCAGCACGTCCTGGCTGAAGGAGAAGCCCGGGCCCATGATCGAGATTTTGACGCCCGACTGCGCATACTGCTTCATGAAGGCGATGCCCATGCCGCCCGGGAGGAAGGCGAAGACGCCGTCGGCGCCGGAAGCGCGGATCTGCGCGATTTCAGCCGCGTAATCGGTCTGTCCGACCTGGGTGTAGACTTCAGAGGTAACCTCGCCCTTGTAGAAACGCTTGAATCCAGTCAGCGAGTCCTTCCCCGCCGGATAGTTCGGCGCCATGATGAACATCTTCTTGTAGTCCTTGTTGGCGTATTCGCCCATGGCCTCATGAAGATTGTCGTTCTGGTAGGCGGCATTGAAGTAGAGCGGATTGCAGTTCTCGCCCGCAAGTGCCGCCGGGGCGGCGTTCGTGGAGACGTAGAACTTACCCTGGGCGACGGCACTTGGGGCGACCGCCATCAGGAGGTTCGACCAGACGATGCCAGTCAGGATGTCGACCTGGTCGCTCTGGACCATCTTGTCGGCGATCTGGACAGCCAGTTCCGGCTTCTGTCCATCGTCTTCGGTGATAACCTCGATCTCATCGTTGCCGGCCTGCTTGATGGCCAGCATGAAGCCATCTCGCGTATCGATGCCAAGGCCGGCACCGCCGCCGGAAAGGGTCGTGATCATGCCGATCTTCAGAGGTTCGGCGACGGCGAGGCCGGATACGCTCATGCTGAGCGCCAGAGTGGCGGCAGAAATCAGTTTCTTCATTTTTCGAACTCCCAGTTGTTCTTATTGTCCCATCCCCGGGCGCGGACCCCTCGATCTCGCTGCCGGATTTCCGCTCGGATCATCACCGTTCGGTATTGCTGATACCTTCCACACTTGCAAAAGAACGTCCACAGCCCAAGCTGCGGGACACCAGATTTCCCGACATGCGCCGCCTCATGCCGCCCTCGCTTGCTTCAGCCTGAATCTCTGGATCTTGCCTGATTCCGTTTTCGGCAGTGCATCGGTAAAGACGATCGATCGCGGATACTTGTAAGGCGCGATAACCTTCTTGACGTGCTCCTGCAGGAGCTTGGCCATGGCATCACACGCGGTGTTGCGATCTACAAGCACGACGTGCGCCTCGACGATATGGCCGCGCTCTGAATCAGGCACGCCGATCACGGCGCATTCGGCAACCGCCTCATGCTTGAGAAGTGCCGCCTCGACTTCCGGGCCAGCGATGTTGTAGCCGGCGGAAACGATCATGTCGTCCGAACGTGCCGCGAAGTGGAAGTACCCCTCTTCGTCCCGGACGAAGGAATCGCCGGTGAGGTTCCAGCCGTCGCGGACGTAGTCGCCTTGTCTATCATCGGCGAGATAGCGGCATCCGATGGGGCCTTTCACCGCAAGCTTGCCGACCGTCCCCGCGGGTACTTCACGCATGTCGTCATCCACGACGATCGCCTCATAGCCGGCCAGGGGCTTGCCGGTGCTGGCGGGCTTTGAGTCATCCAGTCGATTGGAGATGAAGATGTGGAGCATTTCGGTCGAGCCGATGCCATCCACGATTGGCTTGCCGGTCTTTCTGACCCATTGCTCATAGACAGGCGCCGGCAGCGTTTCTCCGGCCGAGACTGCGACACGCAGCGATGACAGATCAGCACCCTCATCCATGGCGGCCAGCATGGCGCGGTAAGCCGTCGGCGCGGTAAAGCAGATGGTCGCCTTGTAGGTCTCGATGATCTCGATCATCTTCGGTGGTGTCGCCTGCTCCAGAAGCGTTGCCGCCGCTCCAAAACGCAGCGGAAAGACCGCCAGGCCGCCGAGGCCGAAGGTAAAGGCGAGCGGCGGCGACCCCACGAAGACATCATCGGGCGTGACGTTCAGGACTTCCTTCGCATAGGCATCCGCAATGATGAGGATGTCCCGATGGAAGTGCATGGTCGCCTTCGGCACCCCCGTCGATCCGGAGGTGAAACCCAGTAGGGCTACGTCATCGCTTCCTGTCTTTACCGCATCGAACTTCACCAGCTTGTCGAGTGCTGCGCGATCCAGTTCCGCATCGTGATTGGCCGTCCCGTCGAAGCCGATCACCTTTTCCAGGAACCGGCTTTCCTTCGCCACCGCCACCAACTCATCCATCAGGCGAGTATCGCAGAGGGCAATCGACACCTCTGCCTTGTCCACCACCTTGGCAAGTTCACCGGCGCGCAGCATCGGCATCGTATTGACCACCACGGCGCCCGCCTTCGTCGCCGCCAGCCAGCAGGCCACCATCGCCGGATTATTTGCGGAGCGGATCAGCACCCGGTTGCCGGGCTTGAGGCCGTAGTCCTCCGTCAATGCTCGGGCAATCCGGTTCGTCCAGTCGGACAATTCCTTGTAGGTCCGGCGCCGACCGTTGCCGATTAGCGCGGTGTGATCGCCGAAGCCCCGCTCCACCATGCGGTCGGTCAGTTCCACGCCGGCATTCAGCCACTCAGGGTAATCGAAGCTGTCGAGAAGAAGCTCCGGCCATTGATCCGGCGGCGGAAGATTGTCGCGCGCAAACGAATCCAGATGGCCTGTCGGTCCCAGTTTCATCGTCGAGTTCCCATGCGTTCTTCTGGTCCGCCGCTCGGAATTTCTCCGGTGCAGCGGCCGCGGCATTTTTGCCTTTTCTCCAGAAAAGCACCTGTCCGAGCGGGTGGCAAGAGAGAAATTTTAAGTTTGTAATAATTTTAAGATCCGGCCCTCCCCCTTCCTTCGGGTGACGTTGGATGCAAGACTAGAGGTAGACTCGCACCAGGACGGTACAACGAATGCGGCATCAGATCATCGATTGGGACGACGCTTATGCAAACGGACCCAACATCCCTAGAGGCGAACGGTGGCCGAGTCTTTGGGTAGAGCCTGCGCGGCGATTCCGTGAGGCGCAGTTGGCAGCGGGCCTGGCTCGCCCGGACATCCCCTACGCTGATGGTGATCGGAACCGTCTCGACCTCTTCCTTCCAAGAGGCGCGCCCAGTGGACTCGTCGTCTTCGTTCATGGGGGGTTCTGGTTGCGATTGGACAAGTCCTACTGGTCGCATCTCGCCTATGGCGCCGTAAGCTGCGGCTATGCAGTGGCCATACCTTCCTACACGCTGTGCCCCGCCAACCGCATCAGCGGGATCACCAGAGAAATTGGAGCCGCGATCGAGAGAGCTGCCGATCTCGTCCAAGGGCCGATCAGGCTAATCGGCCACTCGGCGGGCGGCCACCTTGCAAGCCGCATGGTCACCGAAACCTCACCACTTCCCCCACACGTCCGAGAGCGGATCGCTCACACCATCTCCGTCTCAGGCCTGCACGATCTCCGTCCCCTGATGAAGACTGCGATGAACAACCAACTGAACATAGACGAGGAGGAAGCCCGGCGTGAAAGTTCCGCCCTTCTCCATCCCTTACCCGGAACGCGCATCACCTGCTGGGCCGGAGCGGCAGAGCGATCGGAGTTCCTGCGCCAGAACACCCTCCTCGCCAACATCTGGAAGGGCTTGGGCGCTGAAACCGAGGTCGTGGAAGAGCCCGACCGCCACCACTTCAACGTCCTAGACGGCCTGCTCGACTCGAACCACCCTCTGGTCGCGCGGCTGATGATTTGAACTGGACGTCCCAATACGAAAAAACGATCGCTACGAGAGTCCCGGCGATCACGAGCGATCACCTATGACAAGACCTTTGACCAGCCGGAGCGACACCGAGATCTGCACATTTTCTAAGCGAGCCCATCTAGAGCATAATTAGTAGACAATTCTGCTGCACTGCGTCATCAATGGCGCATGGTGCAGGGCGAGCTTACAATTCTGGTCATCGATGAGAATGCGATCCGCGCCTCGATCATTGAGGAGGGACTTCGCGAAGCTGGACATTCGCAGGTTACGGTCATTCACGAGGTGCACGGCGTGGCGCGGATGATCGAGAGCCTTAAGCCGGACGTTATCATCATCGATCTCGAAAATCCCAACCGTGACATGATGGAGCACCTGTTTCAGCTGACCCGCACCATCAGCCGGCCGATTGCGATGTTCGTTGACCGTTCCGACACCGCCTCTATTGAGGCTGCAGTGGAGGCGGGCGTCTCCGCCTACATCGTCGACGGTTTGAAGAAGGAGCGGGTGAAGTCCATCCTCGACATGGCCGTCAGCCGCTTCAACGCCTTCAGCCGGTTGCAGCGAGAATTGGCGGAGGCTCGTTCTGCCTTGGAAGAGCGCAAGGTTGTCGAACGGGCAAAGGGCATCTTGATGAAGATGCGCGGACTTTCGGAGGAGGAGGCGTTCGCGCTTCTTCGCCAGTCTGCAATGAACGAAAAGAAGAAGATGGCTGATATCGCGCAGAGCATCGTGACCGCCGCGCGGCTGTTGCTGTGACGGCGTGTTCAAGGAAGCCAGGATGAACATGATGACAAAGAGCATTGTCTCGGCACCGCGCGTGCCTGCCCCCGCCAGCATTAGACACGAGGGTTCGCGGGTGCTGCGGGCCGGTTTCATCCCGCTCGTCGATGCCTCGGTTCTGATTGCCGCGGCCGAATTCGGTTTCGCGCAGCGCGAAGGGCTCAGCCTGGAGCTGGTGCGGGACGTTTCCTGGGCGAACGTTCGCGACCGGCTGGCTTTTCGCCAGTTCGACATCGCCCACATGCTGTCGCCGATGCCGGTCGCCTCGATGCTGGGGCTCGGGTCGAACCCGTCTCCAACGATCACGCCGCTTTCTCTCGGTCGAGGTGGCAACGCAATCACCCTTTCCACGCGGCTCTTCGCCCGCATGCAACACAAAGCTGATTTGCGCGACGATGCGAGCGCGCTGGAAAATGCCCAAGCACTGGCACGGGTTGTCCGTTCGATGAAGGAACGGGGGGAGGCGCCGCTGACGCTCGGCATGACCTATCCTTTTTCCTCCCATAACTACGAGTTCCGCTACTGGCTGGCCGCCGGAGGTGTCGACCCTGACACGGATGTCCGCCTTGTTGTCGTGCCGCCTCCTATGACCTCGGATGCCCTGGCGGCTGGCGCAATCGATGGCTTTTGCGTCGGCGCACCCTGGAACATGGTGGCGTCCGAGCGCGGAGTAGGGCGGATCGTTGCCGCCAAACAGGACATCTGGCCCTCTGCACCGGAAAAAGTACTCGGTATGCGGCCGGAATGGGCAGACAGCAAGCCGGATACGGTCATGCGGCTGCTGGTGGCGCTGGATGCGGCGGCACGCTGGTGCGATGAGCCGGAAAATCATGACAGCCTCGCGGAGGCCTTGGCCGATTCCCGCCATATCAGCGCGCCTGTCGACATCATTCGCCACGTTCTCTCAGGCAAATTCAGCCTGGACGCCAAGGGCAATAGCCGCGTCATCCAGAACTACTTCACCTTTCACTCCGACCATGCTGGCTATCCCCGCCCCAGCCATGCGCTGTGGATCTACAGCCAAATGGTTCGCTGGGGGCAGGTCCCTTATTCGGAAGCCGGCACTGCGGCTGCGGCCAGCGCTTACCGACCGGATCTCTACCGTGCTGCATTGGGTGAGGAAGCGGCTCCAGCAGACGGAGATCTGCGAATAGAGGGCGAACGGCCGGACGATCGCTTCATGGACGGACATATCTTCGACCCGGGCAGCCTGTCGAACTATGTCGAGAGCTTCCCCGTTGCATGGCGCAAACCTCATCGCCAGGACGAGGATACCTAAGTCCACGGGTTCACGGCTATGCCATCTTCTTCGCCCATGCCAGAAACGCCAGCCGCTTGTGCACACGACGAGAGCTCAACGCTTCCTCTTCGAGCCGAATGATTAGGCATCGCGCCATGAACATCCTCGCACGGGTGGTGCTGGCGCGAGATTTTTTATCAGTGCAAACAATCGGTTCCGACTCTCCTCGTAGTCTGGCACACGCTTTGCATTCGTAACTACAGACCGATCAACGGCGATCGGACGTAAGGCGCAAGTGATGCGCCATCAGCAGACATCGACGTCGCAAGGATTTTGCAGCTCGGGCCCGTCCCGCACGCGCGATCTCCACGCGGCGTTTTTTATGTTTTCCGACACCTCTGACAGAGGGAAGCCAATGAGTAGCAGAATGGAAAAACTCGTCATCATCGGCAATGGCATGGCGCCGGGCCGGATGCTGGAGCACCTCTTCGAGCAGGCGCCCGGCCGCTACAAGGTGGCCATCTTCAATGCCGAGCCGCGGGTGAACTACGATCGCATCATGCTCTCGCCTGTCCTTTCGGGGGAGAAGACCTTCGAGCAGATCGTCATTCATGGTGACGGCTGGTACGTCGATCACGGGATCACCCTCTACAAGGGACACAAGATCGTCGCGATCGACCGCAACGCGCGCACTGTCACATCAGACCACGGCGTTACCGAAAGCTACGACAAGCTTGTCATCGCCACAGGCTCCGTGCCCTTCATCCTGCCCGTGCCGGGCAAAGATTTGCGCG
>NZ_JALJRA010000010.1 GCF_022968135.1 Pseudorhizobium tarimense | reverse complement strand
GTGCCGACGCAGGTGTCGGGATAAGCTACCGTCTCGCCGTCCTCGTCCTTTGTCCAGACAGTTTGGCCGAGGTATTCCAGGTTGACCTGGTGACAGATGCCGGTGCCGGGCGGCACGACGCGGAAGTTCTTGAACGCCTGCTGGCCCCATTTCAGGAAGCGGTAGCGCTCGCCGTTACGCTGGTATTCCAGCTCCACGTTGCGGGCAAACGAGGTGGGGGTGCCGAATTCGTCGACGATGACCGAGTGGTCGATGACGAGATCGACAGGAACGAGTGGGTTGATCTTTTCCGGATCGCCGCCGAGGGCCTTGATGCCGTCGCGCATGGCCGCAAGGTCAACCACGGCCGGAACGCCGGTGAAGTCCTGCATCAGCACGCGGGCGGGACGATAAGCGATCTCGCTTTCGACGGCGCCCTTGTTGTTCAGCCATTCGGCAACCGTCAGGATCTGCTCCTTGGTAACCGAGCGGCCGTCTTCATGACGCAGCAGATTCTCGAGCAGAACCTTCATCGAGAACGGCAGTTTCGAGACGCCGGGGAGACCGTTGGCTTCCGCCTTTGGAAGGCTGTAGTAGACATAGTCCTTGCCGTCGACGGTAAGGACGGAGCGACAATTGAAGCTGTCGAGAGATTTGGTCACGGAAAACCCCGCTGATATTAAGAGCCAACACGCGCGTGCGGACGCCTATGCACTACTGCACATCAGGATGCGGGTACGACCATTTCCGCTGTCCGCACGAGAAGACATTGCCTTCAGGTTCGGCGCAAGATGATAATCACGCCGGCCGCTGGCGTGGTTGCGAAGCTTATAGATAATTTCTAAGAAGGGTTCCAGACTGCTAAAGTGGCAATTGCGAAAATTTTTCAGTCCGGTGATTAAAATCTTAACGAAGGCATCGAGCATGCGGCTGAAGGCCGAAGGGCTGGCCGCACGGCGCGGCGAAGACCTGCTTTTCTCGGATATTTCCTTTGATCTGGGCGGCGGAGACGCGCTCATTCTGACCGGCCACAATGGCTCCGGAAAGTCGACGCTGCTGCGCGTTGTCGCGGGCCTCCTGCCGGCCGAGGCCGGGCGCGTGACGTGGTCCGGACCGGGGGAGTCCAGCCGCGCCAGCGAAGCCTGCCACTACCTTGGCCATCGCAATGCGATGAAGCCGGAAATGACGGTGTCGGAGAACCTTTCCTTCTGGAAGACCTTCCTCGGCGACACCGCCCGAGGGAGAGGCGTATCCATAGCCGAAGCGACCGAATTGGTCGGCCTGGGCGGCATCGCCCATCTACCTTTCGGTTATCTGTCGGCCGGGCAGCAGCGGCGGATGGCGTTCGCGAAACTGCTCGTCGCTTATCGCCCCGTCTGGATCCTCGACGAACCCATGGCAGCCCTCGACGCTCGGGCCGAAGAAACGTTCACCGACCTCATCCAGCGCCATCTTCAAGCGGGGGGGCTGCTTCTGGCGGCAACCCACCAGCCGCTTGGTCTCGACAATGCGCAGGAGCTGCGGATGAAGGGGTTTTCGGCATTTCCGCAAGATGCCCTCCAATGATGACGCTTCTGGTTCGCGACCTGAAGCTTTCCGTCCGCGCCGGCGGCGGTGCCCTGATCGGCGTGCTGTTCTTCATGACCGTGGTTGCGGTCATTCCCTTCGGCGTCGGTCCGGATCTCAACCTTCTGTCCCGCATCGGACCCGCCATTGTCTGGATCGGCGCGCTCCTGTCCGCCTTGCTCGGGCTCGACCGTCTGTTTCAGACGGAGCGCGAGGATGGCTCGCTTGACCTGATCCTCATGCAGGAGCATCCGCTGGTTCTGACCGTGCTGGTCAAATGCCTGGCGCACTGGATCGCCAACTGCCTGCCGCTGGTGATCGCCTCGCCGCTGCTCGGCCTTTTCATGAACATGAGCGAAGTGGCAATCGGCGCGGTGGCCCTGACTTTGCTCGTTGGCTCGCCGGCACTCACCTTCATCGGCGCGGTCGGCGCGGCGGTCGCCGTTGCCCTCCCGCGTGGCGGGCTCCTCGTTTCCATCCTCGTCCTGCCGCTGGCGATCCCGGTCCTGATCTTCGGCGTCAGCGCCTCCTATGCCGCCGTCGAAGATCCCGCCCCGTTTATGCCGCCTTTTCTGATATTGTCCGCCATCACGTTGTTTTTTGCCGTTCTCGGCCCGCTCGGCGCGGCCTTGGCGTTGCGGAACGGCGGTGATTGACTAGAATCAAGCCTGCAGACGTCGCGCTCGCCTAGAAAGACGCCATGACCGAAAGCCTTGCCATCACCAGGTTCAGCGATCTCGCCAATCCGACGCGTTTCCTTTCGCTGGCCGGCCGCATCATTCCATGGCTTGCCGGCCTGACCCTCTGTCTCTTCGCGATTGGCCTCTACCTGAGCTTCACCACCGAGGGTGATTACCAGCAGGGCGAGACGGTCCGTATCATGTACGTCCACGTCCCGGCCGCCTGGCTGTCGATGATGTGCTACACGGTGATGGCGCTTTCGGCGATTGGAACGCTGGTCTGGCGCCATCCTCTCGCAGATGTCAGCCACAAGGCAGCCGCCCCGCTGGGTGCGGCCTTCACGCTGATCGCGCTTGCCACCGGTTCGCTCTGGGGCAAGCCGATGTGGGGCACCTGGTGGGTCTGGGACGCGCGCCTGACCTCGGTCTTCGTGCTGTTCCTGATGTATCTCGGCCTGATCGCGCTGAACCGCGCGATGGACGATCCGTCCAAGGCTGCCCGGCTGAGCGCCGTCCTCATTCTCGTCGGCTTCGTCAACATCCCGATCATCAAGTTTTCCGTGGAATGGTGGAACACGCTGCACCAGCCGGCAAGCGTCGTGCGCCTGGACGGACCGACGATCGACCCGGAATTCCTGATCCCGCTGCTGGTCATGGCGGTTGCCTTCACCTTCCTCTTCTTCACGCTGCATCTGATGGCGATGCGCAACGAGATCTGGCGCCGCCGGGTTGGCGCGCAACGCCGCATGGCCGCCCGCATGGCCGGCAGGGGTACCTGACATGAGCCACGGCTTCTACATCGCCCTTTCCTACGGCATCTCCGCGCTGATCGTCGCCCTCCTGATCGCCTGGGTCTGGTGGGACGGACGCGCCCGCCGGCGTGAACTCGCGGAACTGGAAGGCTCCGGCATCCGCCGCCGTTCGACGGCAACGCCCAAGGACAATGCCGCATGACCAGCGACGCTGACACACCAACGCGCCGACGCGGATACGGGCGCTACCTGCTCGCCCTCCTGCCGCTCTTGATCTTCGCAGCTTTTGCCCTCGTCGCCGGCAAGATGCTCTATGACCAGGACGTCAACGGCCGCGACATCTCTGCCATCCCTTCGGCCCTGATCGGCCAGAAGGCGCCGTCGCTGGCGCTGCCGGAACTGGAAGGCTCGAACACGCCGGCGCTCACCGACGCGGCGATCGCCAGGAAGCTGACCCTCGTCAACGTCTTCGCCTCCTGGTGCGTCCCCTGCCGGCAGGAGCATCCCTTCCTGAAGGAACTGGCAAAGGACGAGCGGCTGACGGTGGTCGGCATCAACTACAAGGACCGCAACGACAACGCACTGCGCTTCCTCGGCGAGCTCGGCAATCCCTATGATGCGATCGGCGTCGATCCGAACGGCAAGGCCGCGATCGACTGGGGCGTCTACGGCATCCCGGAAAGCTATCTTGTCGGGACGGACGGGACCATACTCTACAAGAAGGTCGGCCCGTTCGACGAACGCAGCCTGACGCAGGAACTCCTGCCGGCCATCGAGAAAGCCGCCGCCGGGACCTGAACGGTCAGCCCAGGGCTGCCTGCCAGTCGCGCACCGCATCGACCGGCCACAGCAGCATCAGCACATTCAGTGTCAGGTTGTCGCGAATGATCCAGCCGGTCAGGAGCTCGAAGCCGATGGCAATCGCAACCGTCAGCCAGATCGGCAGACGGGCCGCCGCAAAAAAACCGACAGCCATGAAGATCGTGTCCATCGCAGAATTTAGGATGCTGTCGCCACTATAGCCGAGCGCCATGGTGGCGGTGCGGTAGCGGTCAATCACGATCGGCGTGTTTTCCAGCACCTCCCACGCCGCCTCGATCAGGACGGGGAAGGAAAGCCGCGCCGTCAGCGGCGCGCGGCGGAACAGCAGCCAGGCAAGGCCGTAGAACAGGAAGCCATGGATGATGTGGGACGGGGTGTACCAGTCCGACAGATGCTGTGAATTACCGCTGGAATTCACCCCGCCTTCCCAGAGCTTGACGTAGCCGCACTCGCAGATCGGCAGTCGGCCCATGGCGTAGAGCACGACGATCTGCAGCAGGAACAGCGCGAGCGCCGCCGCAAGCCAGTGCCGCGAGGACGATGGAGAAGGCGCCGTGAGGGAGCTCACTTCTCGGCTTCCGCCGCCGCCTCAGGAATCGTGTGGCGCATGATCAGCGGCAGCTGGGAGAATGTGAAGGCGAGCGTGATCGGCATCGTGCCCCAGACCTTGAAGTTGACCCAAAAGTCGTCGGAGAAGTTGCGCCAGACCACTTCGTTCAGCACGGCGAGGAAGAGGAAGAAGACGCCCCAGCGGAAGGTCAGCTTCTTCCAGCCCATCTCATCGAGATTGAAGGCGGCGTTGAAGACGTAGCCGAGCAGCGACTTGCTGAAGAACAGGCCGCCGAGCAGGACCACCCCAAAGAGCGTGTTCACGATCGTCGGCTTCATCTTGATGAAGGTTTCGTCCTGCAACCAGATCGACAGGGTGCCGAAGACCATGACCACCACCCCGGACACGAAGGGCATGACCGGCAGGTGCTTGAAGACGATCTTCGACACGATCAGCGAGATCACGGTCGCCACCATGAACAGCGCCGTTGCAATCAAGAGCGGCCCGCCGACGATGTTCAAAGCCGGGAAGGTTTCCGCCAGCCATTCGCCCCGGATATTGCCGAAGAAGAAGACGAGAAGCGGCCCGATCTCGAGCGCGAACTTCAGCATCGGGTGATGCTTTTCTTCCGAGGTGGCCTTGGTATCGCTTTCGACCTGCATCGATCTCAACTTCTGCTGACTGGCTGTGGCGGCTGCAAACCGGGTTTCTGTGGCATCAATGCGTCAGCCCGGCAATGGCCTTGGCAAAATCATCTGCTTCGAACGGCTCCAGATCGTCGACGCCTTCACCGACACCGATGAAATAGACCGGCAGCTTGTGCTTGGCCGCGATGCCGACCAGGATGCCGCCGCGCGCCGTGCCGTCAAGCTTGGTCATGATCAGGCCGCTGACGCCGGCAACGTTGCGGAAGATCTCCACCTGCTGCAAGGCATTCTGGCCGGTGGTGGCATCGAGCGTCTGCAGCACGGTGTGCGGCGCATCCGGATCGAGCTTGCCCAGCACGCGGACGATCTTCTCCAGTTCCGCCATAAGCTCCGCCTTGTTTTGCAGCCGGCCCGCTGTATCGATGATCAAAACATCCGATTTCTTCGCCCGCGCCTGTTCGAAGGCATCGTAGGCGAGGCCTGCGGCATCGGCGCCGAGCTTCGTCCCGATGAATTCGGAACCGGTGCGGTCGGCCCAGATCTTCAGCTGCTCGATGGCGGCAGCGCGGAATGTGTCGCCGGCCGCCAGCATGACCTTCAGCCCCGAGCCTGAGAGCTTTGCGGCAAGCTTGCCGATCGTCGTTGTCTTGCCCGTGCCGTTGACGCCGACCACCAGGATGACGTGCGGCTTGTGGTTGAGGTCCAGCTGCAGTGGCTTTGCGACCGGCGTCAGCACCTTGCTGATCTCGGCCGCCATGATGCGGGAAACGTCTTCGCCGGTCACATCCTTGCCGTAGCGCTCCGAGGACAAGGCCCCGGTAATGCGCATGGCAGTTTCCACGCCGAGATCCGACTGGATCAGCAGATCCTCAAGGTCCTCCAGCGTCTGGTCGTCCAGCTTGCGCTTGGTGAACAGCGCCGAGATCTGGCCGGTGAGCTGCGACGAGGTGCGGGCAAGCCCGGCGCGCAGGCGCTGATACCAGCTGAGCCGCGGCGCGGGCACTTCAGGCTCCGCAACGACTTCGGCGCGCGTGGCGAATCCCTTCGGCAGAACCGGCTCGGCGACAGGGGAGGCTTCGGTCCCGGCTTCGCTTTCCGCCTTCAGCAGCGACAGCGGCACAAGGCCGATTTCGGTATTCTCTTCGGCGCCGGGGAGGATGGGAGGCAGGTCCTCCTCGACGGCCTCGGGCTCTGCCTCAACCTCGGACTCCATCTCGCGATCGGACAGCTCGGCAAAATCGTCGGCAGCCGGCCCGCCAGCGGTTTCCATCTCCACGGTTGCAACGGGATCGACCGGAGAAACCGGCAGATCCTCCTCGCGGGAATGCGGCTCGCTTTCCGCCTCAAGCGCGGCAGCCTCTGTCGGCGTCAGGTGCTCTTCCGGCACCTGCTGCTCCTCGACCGGCTTGTCCTTGCCGAAGGTGAAGACCTTTTTGATGAAGCCGAGCGCCATTTGCTTTCCTTACGCCGCCTGCGCTTCTGCAAGCCGCATCTCGAGATGTCTGCCGTTGTGGCCGGTGATCGTCGCCTGCCTGAACTCGCGCGGTGACAGGCCAGGGGCTGCTACGAGCGCGAAGTTCTCGGTGTGAGCGAAACCGTTGTTCTCCACCAGGATCATCTGTTGCGTTCCAACCATCCGGTCAAGGTGCCGGCTCAGAAGTGCCTCGCCGCAGGCACGAAGCCGCGCTGCCCGTTCCTTCACCAGCTTCCGGTCGAGCTGTGGCATCCGCGCCGCCGGCGTGCCGGGCCGGGGGCTATAGGGGAAGACGTGCAGGAAGGAAATGTCTGCTTCTTCCGCAAGGCTTGCGGCGCCTTCGAACATCTCCTCTGTCTCCGTCGGGAAGCCGGCAATCATATCGGCGCCGAAGGTGATTTCGGGCCGCAACCGCCGTGCCTGCTCCACGAAGGCCAGTGCATCCGCGCGGCTGTGCCGGCGCTTCATCCGCTTCAGGATCAGGTCGTCGCCGTGCTGCAGCGACAGGTGCAGATGCGGCATGAAGCGCGGTTCATCGGCGATGAGGTCCCACAGATGGCTGTCCGCCTCGATGCTGTCGATCGAGGACAGGCGCAGCCGCCGGATGTCCGGCACCTGCTTCAGCAAGGTCTTGGCAAGGAGCCCCAGCGTCGGTTCCCCCGGAAGATCGGCGCCGTAGCTAGTGGCATCCACGCCGGTCAGCACGATCTCGCGATAGCCGCTCTGTACTAGTTTGCGCGCCTGATCGACGACCGCACCCATGGGCACCGAACGGGAATTGCCGCGGCCATAGGGAATGATGCAGAAGGTGCAGCGATGATCGCAGCCGTTCTGCACCTGGATGAAGGCGCGCACATGCCCGTCGATATGCTTCACCATCTGCGGCGCGGTCGCCTTGACGCTCATGATGTCGTTGACGCGCACTTTCTCTTCCGCCGAGACGCCGAAATCCGGCAGGGCGCGGTAGGACGTGGCGGTCAGCTTCTCCTCGTTTCCGAGCACCGCATCCACCTCGACCATCTCGGCAAAGGTCTGCTTTTCGGTTTGCGCCGCGCAGCCGGTGACGATGATGCGGGCGTGTGGATTCTCGCGCCGTGCGCGGCGGATGGCCTGGCGTGCCTGGCGTACCGCCTCGCTTGTCACTGCGCAGGTGTTGACGAGCACGGCATTGTTGAGCCCGGCCTTCTCCGCCTCGGCCCGCATCACTTCCGACTCGTAGGTGTTCAGCCGGCAGCCGAAGGTGATGACCTCGACGCCGCTCAATGCGCCTGAGCCCCCTGCCCGTGGTTTTCCGCCTCCAGATCACGGCTGAAGCTGCCGGTGGCGGGATCGACCTTGCCCGACCATTCCCACTCTGCCGGGCCGGTCATGATGACATGATCGTCCTCGCGCCACTCGATCACCAGCGGCTGACGGATAGGGCTGGAGGCGACGTCGATCTCCACCCTGCGACCGGTACGGCCGGTGCGGGCGGCGGAGACGGCGGCGGCGCAGGCCGCAGAGCCGCAGGCCAGCGTCAGGCCGGCGCCACGCTCCCACGTCCGCGTCCGCAGCGACTGGTCCGACGTCACCTGCGCCAGCGTGATGTTCGCCTTTTCCGGGAACATCGGATGGTTTTCGAGCAGCGGGCCGAAACGTTCCAGGTCGAAGTCCATCGGGTCCTTGTCCACCCAGAAGACGGCATGGGGATTACCCATCGACATGGCGGAGGGCGAGTGGAGGATCGGCGCATCGATCGGGCCGATCTGCAGCTCGATGCGGCTCGTGTCGAACTCCTCCGACAGCGGGATGCGGTTCCAGGCAAACACCGGCTTGCCCATGTCGACGGAGATCGAGCCGTCGTCGTGCTCTTTCGCGTTCAGGATGCCGGCAACCGTCTGGAAGGTGAAGGACTTGCGGCCCGTTTCAGCGGCGAGCGCCTGCACGACGCAGCGTGTGCCGTTGCCGCAGGCTTGCGCCTTGGAGCCATCCGAATTCAGGATGTCGATCCAGGCATCCGTGCCTTCGGCCTTTGGATCATGGATGGCCATGATCTGGTCGAACTGCGTGGCAGGATCGGCATTCAAGGCAATCGCAGCTTGAGGCGTGACCTTGTCCGCCCGGCCGCGCATGTCGACGACGAGGATCTTGTTGCCAAGCCCGTTCATCCTTGCAAATTCGACCTGATCTGCCATCGCCTTCGATCCCGTTCGGCCTTTGCCGCTTGCCGCCGTATATGGCGGAAACCACGGATAATTACCAGTGCTTGGACATGCCGAGCCGCCGCCACCGGACGCCGGCGCGGTTGCAAATACGTTCCAAGGAGAGCCCACGCACATGCGAAACCTCTCAAAGTAATCTGTGTGGCTCCGCATGTGCGTGGCCTTCGGCGTTCTTTCGGGACTTCCGGTCCCTACAGGCAGTCATCTCGTCTCGCTGCGTGCGAGCAGCGCTCGCACTTGCACGGCTAAACCGAACCGGAACCTGGCGGCCCGGGGGAGACTTGATAGGCAGCGGCATCTTGCGACAGCACCGCCATGACTTCCGCCTCCCTGCCTCTCACCGCACGTTACGGCATCGAGACAGAGCGCCGGCTCCCGCCTGCCCGCGAACGTCTCGCGAAACACTCCGGCG
This sequence comes from Pseudorhizobium tarimense, assembly GCF_022968135.1. Lineage (GTDB taxonomy): Bacteria > Pseudomonadota > Alphaproteobacteria > Rhizobiales > Rhizobiaceae > Neorhizobium > Neorhizobium tarimense. The sequence continues at coordinate 207,787 of NZ_JALJRA010000010.1, read as the reverse complement.
ACGGAAGCGGGAGCATTTTCGCTCTAGTTCGAGATGGGTGAATCTGAATTGGCCTAAGTGTCTGATCCGGTTGAGGCAGGTGTGCAGAACCCAGGTATGGTATCCCGGGATCACGCTGTTGCCGCAGGCACCTCGAACACCTCGCCGGGTCGCATCGGCCGGAAGCGATCGCGTGGCAGGCTGCGCTTGTCGAGTGCCGCGTGCAATGCCTCCACCGGCTCCTCGATGCCCTCGTCCGTCAGCTTGAAGGTGCCCCAGTGATGCCCGGCAACATGGGCAGCATTGCAGAGAAGCATGCCCTCCACCGCCTCGTCGGGGTTCTGGTGCTGCGCCTTCATGAACCACTGCGGCTCATACGCACCGAAAGGCAGGTTAGCGAGACGGAAACCGCCGTGCTTCTCCCGCGCGGCGCGGTAGTTGATGCCGCTGTGAAAACCGGTATCGCCGATGTGGTAGATCTTGCCGGCCGGCGTTTCGATGACGAAGGCTGCCCATAGCGCCATCCGGCGATCGCCGAGCCCACGGGCCGACCAGTGATGGCACGGCTCGCAATGCAGGGTGATGCCGCGGCCGAGATCAAGACGCCCGCCCCAATCCATCACATCGATGCGGGCATCGGTGACGCGATCGCGGATGATATCGTCATTGCCGAGCGGCGTGACGAAATGCGGCTTGTCGCGGCCCTGGAGGACCCAGAGCGTTTCCAGATCCATGTGGTCGTAGTGGTTGTGGGTGACGATGACGAGATCGATGGGCGGCAGGTCGCCCATGTTGATGCCGGGCTGGTTGACCCGCTTCGGGCCGGCGAACCGCACGGGGCTCGCACGCTCGTCCCACACCGGATCAGTCAGGATGTTGAGGCCCGCGACCTGGATCAGGAAGGAGGCGTGGCCGACCATGGTGGCCACGAGCCGGTCACCGGAGACACGCTCTTCCGGCACCGCCTGCGGAAAGGGACTGGGGAAGCTTTCCGGCCAGGCCTTGTTACCATTGCCGAGCTTCCAGCGGATCAAATTCAGGAAACCGCTCGGCTCTTCACCGTTCGGGTTGAAGAAGAGCTTGCCGTCGAAATGGTCACTGACGGGCCCGGAATAGTATTTGTTGCCAGCCATGGCGCTCCTTGCCGTGACACCGCCGGCAAGCGCGGCGAGGGCTGCGAGACCGGACCATTTGAGGAAGTTTCGACGATTCATTCTACTTCCGTAGCAGGCTGCGCTCCTGAGCGGGAGACTGCGCCCGTCCGATTACGCGATCTTGATATCGGTCTTGCCGAAATCATCGCCGACGAAGAGGAGCGGCAGCTTCAAGGCCTTTGCCGCGGCATAGGAGAAGCAGTCTCCAAAGTTGAGACGGGCAGGGTGGCCGACAAAGCGGCCGTAGGTGCGGGCGGCTTCAAGAGCGGTTTTGTGAAGGCCTGCGGGCAAGGTCACTTCAACTGCGTCGACTTGGTCAAGGAAGCTTCGGACGAGATCCTGCGTTTCCTCAATCAGGCTCGCAGGCGTGGGCGCATGATCCCCATAAATGGAGATCTTCTTCTTGCGGGCTAAGGCGATTACCGCTTCAAAGACCACTGTCGAAGAGAAGTAGACCGGAGGCTCTGCCTGCTCGATCTTTCGAAGAAGAGAGCTTCCAGCTTCTTCCTGACCGATGATGGCGACGATTGCTGATGCATCGATGAACATCAGATCTCCCACATCTCGTCCATGAAAGCCTTCTCGTCGAAATTGGGATCGTTCGGCCCGAGCGCCGCATAACGATCCTGGATCTTTCGCACCCGCTCTTCCAGCGTCAACTCCTGGCCAGAGCGTTTGAGTTCGTTCTCGAGCGCCACCCGCACGGCTTCCGTCTTTGTCTTTGTGCCAAGCCGGTGCATCAGCTCATCCGCGAGCTCGTTTACCTTAGGATCGCGAATATAAAGGGACATCGCATCACTGCCTTCCACACCGGAGAATATTCAATATAGACATATGGAATATTCATGCAACCTCTGGCGAGACCCTCATCCCTTGACTTTCCCGTCCGTTTCCTGTTTATCGCCCGCATCTGCTGACAAGTGACAAGACTTGGAGCCGCCGACCGGGGCCGATGATACTGAGCCCGGAGGTCAACACCCGACAGCGCGACGCGCCCTCGGGTGCTTTTTGGCTTTGTCCGTATTGGGGCGTCTTGCTTTTGCCGGTCGGGATGACGACGTTTCCGGTATCCCCCGGAAGCGAAGAAGGAAGATACGATGTTTGAAAACCTCCAGGACCGTCTTGGCTCCATCCTGAATGGACTGACCGGCCGTGGCGCGCTCTCCGAGGCGGATGTCTCCGCAGCGCTGCGCGAGGTTCGCCGTGCGCTACTGGAAGCAGACGTGGCGCTTGAGGTCGTCCGCTCCTTCACCGACCGCGTGCGCGAAAAGGCGGTCGGCGCGGAAGTGCTGAAGTCGATCAAGCCCGGCCAGATGGTCGTCAAGATCGTCCATGACGAACTGGTCGAGATGCTGGGTGCGGAAGGGGTCGGCATCGACCTGCATGCGCCCGCTCCCGTCGTCATCATGATGGTCGGTCTGCAGGGGTCGGGCAAGACGACGACCACCGGCAAGATTGCCAAGCGGCTGACCGACCGCGACAAGAAAAAGGTGCTGATGGCGTCGCTCGACACGCGCCGTCCGGCCGCCCAGGAGCAGCTTCGCCAGGTCGGCGTGCAGACGGGTGTCGACACGCTGCCGATCATCGCCGGCCAGTCGCCCACTGATATTGCCGCGCGCGCCGTGCAGGCGGCCAAGCTCGGCGGCCATGATGTGGTGATCCTCGACACCGCCGGCCGTACCCATATCGACGAGCCGCTCATGGTCGAGATGGCGGAGATCAAGCGGCGCGCCAACCCGCACGAGATCCTGCTGGTCGCCGATGCGCTGACCGGCCAGGATGCCGTCAACCTTGCCCGCAATTTCGACGAACGCGTCGGCATCACCGGCCTCGTCCTGACTCGCATGGACGGCGATGGCCGTGGCGGCGCCGCCCTTTCCATGCGCGCCGTGACCGGCAAGCCCATCAAGCTGATCGGCACCGGCGAGAAGATGTCGGAGGTGGAGGAATTCCACCCCCGCCGCATCGCCGACCGCATCCTCGGCATGGGCGACATCGTTTCGCTGGTTGAAAAGGCCTCGCAGAACATCGACGCCGAAAAGGCGCGTGCCATGGCCGAGAAGATGGCCAAGGGCAAGTTCGACCTGAACGATCTGGCCGACCAGTTGCGCCAGATGAAGTCGCTCGGCGGCATGGGCGGCATCATGGGCATGATGCCCGGCATGGCCGGCATGAAGGACAAGCTCGCCGCATCCGGCATGAGCGACAAGGTGTTCGACCGCCAGATCGCCATCATCTCCTCGATGACCAAGGCGGAACGCGCCAACCCGGATATTCTGAAGCACTCCCGCAAGAAGCGCATCGCCGCCGGTTCCGGCACCGACGCTGCCGAGATCAACAAGCTTTTGAAGATGCATCGCCAGATGGCCGACATGATGAAGGCCATGGGCGGCAAGGGCAAAGGCGGCGGCATGATGAAGCAGATGATGGGCGGCCTTGCCGGCAAGATGGGCCTTGGTGGCATGGGTGGCGGCATGGGGGGAATGGGCGGCATGCCCGACCTATCCAAGCTCGATCCGAAGCAGCTCGAAGCGCTGCAGAAGCAGGCCGAAGCCGCAGGCTTCAAGCCAGGCTCGATGCCGGGCATGGGTGGCGGCATGGGTGGATTGCCGGGCCTCGGCGGCGGCAGCTTCCCGGGCCTGCCCGGCCTGCCGAAGAAGAAGTAAGGAGGGGGAACCATGGCCGAGGACGTCAAGCAGAAGCTCGCGAGCTATCGCCAGTCGATCGACAACATCGACGCGGCGCTGGTGCACATGCTCGCCGAACGCTTCCGCTGCACCAAGGAAGTCGGCCTCCTGAAGGCCCAGTACGATTTGCCGCCGGCCGACCCGGCGCGCGAAGAATACCAGATCGAACGCCTCCGCCGCCTGGCGAAGGATGCTCATCTGGATCCGGATTTCGCCGAGAAGTTCCTCAACTTCGTCATAAAGGAAGTCATCCGGCATCATGAAGCCATTGCCGCCGAACACGGCGGTACGAAACAACCCGCTTGATACCAGACAGCCCGCCGGACGGCGGCCTCAAGAAAACCAAGGAGTAAGAACATGTCCCTGAAGATTCGTCTCGCCCGCGGCGGCTCCAAGAAGCGCCCCTACTACCACGTCGTTCTGGCCGACGCCCGCGCCCCGCGCGACGGCCGCTTCCTGGAAAAGCTCGGTTCCTGGAACCCGATGCTGCCGAAGGACAACGAAAAGCGCGTCGAGCTGAACCTCGAGCGTATCCAGGAATGGATCGCCAAGGGCGCACAGCCGACGGACCGCGTTCTGCGCTTCCTCGCCGAAGCCGGCGTTGCCCAGCGCGAAGCCCGCAACAACCCGGAAAAGGCAAAGCCCGGCAAGAAGGCGCAGGAGCGCGCCGCCGAGCGTGCGCAGCGCGAAGAAGACGCCAAGGCTTCTGCAGCAGAAGCTGCTGCAGAATAATTCTTCATCCGCTTTTGCAGCGGACGACGGGCGGCACGGCGACGTGCCGCCCGTTTTGTGTTTTCATTTGGCTGCACCGCCGTTAGAAGCGCCACATAATGTTCCGGTACGAGGCATCCATGGGCAAGCTCCAGAATCCGATCCTGATGGCGACCATCGGCGCCGCGCAAGGACTTCGCGGCGAAGTCCGTGTGCGCTCCTACACGGCCGACCCGATGGCCCTCGGCGACTACGGAAAGCTCCACAGCGAAGACGGCCGCATGTTCGAGATCCTGGAGATCCGCGAGGCGAAGAACATCGTGATCGTCCGCTTCCGCGGCATCAACGATCGGAACGCGGCCGAAGCACTGAACGGGTTGGAGCTCTTCATCGAGCGCGAGAACCTGCCCGATGACGAGCTGGATGACGACGAGTTCTATTACGCCGACCTTGAGGGGCTCGAGGCTGTCGACGAGACGGGCAAGAGCTACGGGACGGTGAGCGGCGTCTACGACTTCGGCGCCGGTGACCTTCTGGAGCTCAAGGGTCCGGGCCGTCGACCGACGCTCATTCCATTCTCCGAAGCGGCCGTTCTGGAGATCGACCTCGAAGGCGGGCGAATCCTCATCGACCCGCGCGCGGCGGGACTGGTAGACGACCCCGCCGAGAAGGGGGACGGCACCCCGCCCAAGGGCCGCGGCCGGTAGTTCGAGATGACCTTTCGCGCCACCATCCTGACCCTCTATCCGGAGATGTTTCCGGGCCACCTTGGCCATTCGCTTGCCGGAAAGGCACTGGAGCGGGGCCAATGGGCAATCGAGCCCGTGCAGATCCGCGACTTTGCCGAGGATCGCCATCGCACGGTGGACGACACGCCGGCCGGCGGCGGCGCGGGCATGGTGCTGAAGCCGGACATCCTGGCCAAGGCGATCGATCATGTCTCGGCTGACGATCATCGGCCGCGGCTCCTGATGAGCCCGCGGGGCAGGCCGCTTACGCAGAAGCGGGTGCGCGAGCTCGCCACAAGCGAGGGCGTGGTGATCGTCTGCGGCCGCTTCGAGGGGGTGGATCAGCGCGTGATCGAGGCACGCCAACTCGAAGAGGTCTCGATGGGCGACTACATCCTTTCGGGCGGAGAACCGGCAGCATTGACGCTGCTCGATGCCGTCGTGCGCATCCTGCCGGGCGTGATGGGAAATGCACTTTCGGGCACCCACGAAAGCTTCGAGGACGGGCTGCTTGAGTATCCGCATTACACGCGACCGCAGGTCTTCGAAGGCCGCGAGATTCCGGCCGTGCTGACGTCCGGAAATCATGGCGAGATCGACAAATGGCGGCGCGAGCAAGCGCTGAAGCTGACAAAAGAGCGCCGCCCGGACTTGCTGAACCAGACCGCGGGCAAGACGCCGTGACGCTGCTGCTCCGGCTCGAGAACCTTGCGATCGCGCTCCTGGCCCTAGGCGCCTACTGGCAGTGGGGCGGCGGCTGGGGATTGTTCCTGCTGCTCGTCCTGGCGCCCGATATCTCGATGCTGGCCTATGTCTTTGGCCCGAGGGTAGGAGCGATCGGCTACAACACACTCCACAGCCTCATCGGCGTCGGCCTGCTGTTGGCGGCGGGCTATGCCGCAGGCTGGAGCCTCGCCGTTCCCATCGCCCTCATCTGGACCTTCCACATCGCCCTGGACAGGGCGCTGGGCTACGGCCTGAAGTACGAAACCGGCTTTGCCGACACGCACCTCGGGCGCATCGGCAGGTCGCTCAATAGATGAAGTAGTAGGCGGTCAAGGCGGCCCCGACGCCGACGACGATGACCCGCATCACCGTCTGCGACACGCGGCGCGCCATCCAGACGCCGGCATAGCCGCCGAGCGCGACGCCCGGAATCATCACCAGGGCCTGCGGCCAGGCGACGACGCCGCCGGAGACGAAGATCACGATGGCGACGGCAGCGATCAGGATCGACAGCAGGTTCTTTAGCGCATTGAGGTGATGATAGGTGCCGCCGGAGGTGATGCCGAGGACGGCCAGCATCATGATGCCCATGCCGGCACCGAAGAAGCCGCCATAGATCGAGGTGAAGAACTGCGCGATGACGCTGAGCGGCGAATTAACCGGCCGCTCCGCCGAGGCCTTCGGCTTGAGCCATGGCCCCGCCGCGAAGATGATCGTGGCGGCCGCCAGCAGCCATGGGACGATCTGGCGGAAGGACGGGTTGTCGAGGGAGAGGAGCAGCAAGGATCCGCCAAGCGCGCCGACAATCGAGACGATCGACAGAGCAATCGCGCTCTTCCAGCTCTTGGCGATCTCGTCTCGGTAAGCAAGCGTCGACGTGATGTAGCCGGGGAACTGGGTGATGGAGGAGGTCGCGTTGGCGGTGATCGGCGGCAGACCGGCGACGGTGAGCGCACCGAAGGTCAGAAACGTGCCGCCGCCGGCAATGGCATTGACCGCACCGGCGAGAAAGGCCGAGACAAACAGCATCAGCATGGTAGCAACGGTCATTGACATCCTCCGTGACGACGCAGTGCACATAGCGGGATGGCGCACGGTCGACAAGGACGGTCCATTGCACTCCGGTACGCCAGAAAATCAGGCGGAACGGGATGACAAAGCAGTTTCTTTGGTGTATTGGCGCACCCGGACATGGGGAGATCCCCGTCGACCAGCAAGCAAAGAATGGCGAACCCGCTCTTGGCCCGATGGGTCAGACTCCAGAGGCATGGCCCAAAGCCACGACCGAAGGACAGACACGAGCGCTCTGGCTGTTTCAGAAGAATATAGAGGTTTGACCATGAACATCATTCAGCAGTTGGAAGCCGAACAGGCCGCTAAGATCGAAGCCCAGCGCAAGCTCCCCGAGTTCGAAGCCGGCGACACCGTTCGTGTCAACGTTCGCGTCCGTGAAGGCGCCCGTACCCGCGTCCAGGCCTATGAAGGCGTTTGCATCGCCCGTTCGGGTGGCGGCATCAACGAGAGCTTCACCGTTCGCAAGATCTCCTACGGCGAAGGCGTCGAGCGCGTTTTCCCGGTCTACTCCCCGCTTGTCGAGAGCGTCGAAGTCGTTCGCCGCGGTAAGGTTCGCCGTGCAAAGCTTTACTACCTGCGTGACCGTCGCGGTAAGTCGGCTCGTATCGTCGAGAACACCGGCACCCGCGCCCGCAAGCTGAACGAAGCAGAGCGCGCCGCGATCGCCGAGGAAAAGGCACGTCTTGAGGCTGAGAAGGTCGCAGCAGCTCAGGCGCTCGCCGCCGAAAAGGCAGCAGCCGAAGCCGCTGAGGCAAAGGCCGCGGAAGAAGCAAAGGCTGCCGAGGGTTCGGCAGAATAAGTTTCCTTACAGGAACATCGAAAGGCGGCCCTCGAGCCGCCTTTTTTGTTGCCTGCAGTTTCTTGTGTGCAGGCTGGCCTACCAGGCGAGCCAGCGACGGCCGGCAAGATAGCCGGCACCGGTAACAATCACGATCGCCATTGTGTACCAGAGGGCCACGAAGAGCGGGCTGTCATCCGTGCAGTTGGAGGCATAGAAGGCAGCGGCGATGCCGCCCGCCGCAAGCCCCGCCACTGCGCCGGCGCGGCCTGGGTTCTCCGGCGCACCTTGGCGAAGTGCAAGGATGAAGGCGGCCAGCGGTCCGATCGACAGAAGCGGGATCAGCGACAGGCATTCGTGCGCATTGTGCCCGATCATCTGTGCCGCCCAGTCGCCTGCCGGGAGCACCACCAGTTCCGCAAGTACCGAGACGGCCATCAGGACAGGCACCAGCAGCAGCGCCAGCTCCCATGGAAGAACCCAAGCGCCAGGACGGCCGATACGCACCATCAGGTTCGCTGCCACCAGGAAGAGAACGGCCGTCACCACCAGCTTGAACACAAAGCGCAGGCTTGTAAGGGCTGCCTCGATGTCCGGCCGGAAGCCCATCACGGTGAAGAACAGCGTGCCCGCCAGCAGGATGGCGGCGACGAAGGCCAGTGTCAGTGCATGGCTGAGCCGGAAGCGGACGATAGAATCCTCGGACAGCATGTTGATAAGTTCGTCGGTCTTCACGTTTATTGGCTCCGATAGGTGAGGCTTAGCGCCTTGAGGGCGCGATGCAGCGCGACCCGCACCGCTCCCTCGGTCATGTTCACACGTCCCGCCGTTTCGCGAACGCTGCTGCCTTCCACCGAAATAGCCTGCACGATCGTCCGCTGCGGCTCTTTCAGCGTCTTCAGGACCCGGTCGACGTCGAGGCGCTCCTGCGTCTGCGCCTGATCGTCGATCTGCAGCACCGCCATCACATCCTCGAGCGGCACGTCCACATGGCTTCCGCGCCGGCGCAGGCTGTCGATCAGCTTGTTGCGGATCATGGTGGAGATCCAAGGTGCAATCGGGCGGGACGGATCCCAGGTGCCGCGCTTCAGGTGGATCGACAGCAAGACTTCCTGCACGACGTCCTCCGCTTCACTCGCAGGCGCACCGAACTGGGCACAACGCCGGCGCGCCATGGTCCGCAGATGGGGCGTGACCGACGTCAGAAAACGTTGATACGCCTGCGCATCACCGCCGATCGCCGCCCGCATCCATGCGGACCATTGCTCTTCGCGCGCCAGATCACTCATTCTGTAGAGCCCTACGCAGAGGTTGGCTTCATCGTTACGCGTGTTTTTGGATTTCCACGGCGCCGCATCTCGCGCATCCCGTAGACCATACCGCCTGGGACAGCCGCCTGCGAAAGATTCTCGGCCGCGGCTGTAACGCCGCCCCGTCGCCCGGCGTAGGTCTCCATGCGAACCAAGAGGGCTTGCTCACCAGGGAGATTGAACATGAAGACCAGCATCATTTCTCTTGCCGTCGCGGCTTCCGTCACCTCGGCTCTTGCCGCCATCGCATCGCCAGCCCTTGCCCAGCAGGATGGCAAGGAAAAATGCTACGGCGTAGCGCTGAAGGGCCAGAAGGATTGCGCCGCCGGCCCCGGCACCACCTGCGCCGGAACCTCAACCGTCGACTACCAGCAGAACGCCTAGAAGCTCGTGCCCGCCGGCGTTCCATGCAGCCGCTTAACCAGGATCACCTGCAGCGGCTGAAGCAGGTCTGTGATCACTACCAGCCGGAGAGCTTTTCGGAGCATCTCGCCTGGTCCACCCATGACACGACCTTTCTGAACGACCTGCTCCCCCTGCGCTACACGAAGGAGACGCTTGCGCAGGTGTGCCGGCATATCGACCACGTGCAGACGGCGCTGGGACGACAGATGCTGCTGGAGAACCCGGCAACCTATCTGCTGTTCGAAGAAAGTACCTACGAAGAGACTGACTTCCTTGACGAGGTGGTGAAGCGCAGCGGCTGCGGCCTTCTGCTCGACGTCAACAACGTCTTCGTCGCCTCCACCAACCACAACACCGATCCGGCCAGCTACCTCGCACGCTTTCCCGTCCGACACGTGTGCGAGATCCACCTCGGCGGCCATTCGGAGACGGAAGATGACCTTGGCGCAACGCTGCTGATAGACTCGCACGACACGCCGGTGCGCGATCCGGTGTCGGCGCTTTATGCCAACGTGGTTCGGCGCATCGGGCCGGTGGCGACGCTGATCGAATGGGATAACGACGTGCCGGACTGGCCGGTGCTGCGGGCGGAAGCCCAGGCGGCGCAACCATCCTCCGGCGCTCGGCACTTGCGGCATAGGAGGCGGCGATGTCGACGACGCAGCAGAGATTTCCGGCGGGCCTGATGAAGCCGGACAGTGCGCTGCCGGAGGGCCTGACATCGTGGAACTGCCGGCAGCCGAAGGCGCGCTACGATGTCTACCGCAACAACGTTATGGTCAGCCTGCGCCGCGCACTCGCCAGCCGCTTTCCGGCTGCCGAACGGATCGTGGGCGAAGGCTTCTTCGCTGCGATGGCGGGCATCTTCATCCGCGAACACCCGCCGCGCTCTCCGCTGCTCTTTCTCTTCGGCGACAGTTTTCCCGATTTCGCCGAAACCTTCCCGCCCGCGCAATCCGTTGCTTTCCTTGCCAACGTGCGGCTGGAAATTGCCCGTGGCCGCGCCTATCACGCAGCCGACGTCGCGCCGCTTGATCCCGCAAGGCTTGCGGCAGTGGCACCGGACGATCTGGCGGCGGTGCGCTTCACCCTCCATCCCGCCACCGCGACCTGCGCTCCGCCTTCCCGTTCGTGACCATCTGGGCGATGAATGCCGGCGAGGCGCCTGTGGCACCGATCAGCGACTGGACGCCGGAGGACGCGCTGGTGACCCGCCCGCATCTGACGGTGGAGGTCCTGCGCTTGCCCCCAGGCGGCGCTGTCTTCCTCGACGCATTGGCGGCGGGTGGAACCTTGGCAGACGCAGCCGGGGCCGCCGCAGCGGCGCATCCTGATTTCGACCTCACCGCCACTCTCGCCTGTGCCTTGAGCGGCGGTGCCTTCTCAACCATCCTGACCCAACAAGGAGAGCAGCCATGAGCAGCCCCGCCGTCGTTTCCACAGATCACGGCCTGTCGCGCCGCCTGCGGGAGGGTGTCAGGCTGTTCGAGCGCATTCCGCACGACCTGATCGCGGTTGTCGCGCGCCTGTCGATTGCCGCCGTCTTCTGGCAGTCGGGGCAGACGAAGCTGGAAGGCTGGCAGGTGTCGGAAAACGCCGTCTACCTGTTCGAGCACGAATACGCCCTGCCGCTGATCAGGCCGGTGATCGCCGCCCATCTGGCAGCGCTGGCGGAGCATCTCTTCCCCCTCCTGCTGGTGCTTGGCCTCGGCAGCCGGCTTGCCGCACTCGGGCTGCTCGCCATGACGCTGGTGATCCAGATCTTCGTCTACCCCGGCGCCTGGCCGACGCACAGCACATGGGCCGCCTGTTTGCTGATCATCATCGCACGGGGCCCCGGGCGACTGTCGCTGGATCATGTGGTCGCGGCCCGGCTCAGTCGTTGACAAGCGCGTCCCATCCATCATTGTTGAACGAGCTTCGCAAAACTGATAAATACGACGCCATGGGATCGAAATTCGGATGCCTCGCGAACCAGTTCATCGTGCTGCAGGACCATAAGCGTCTGCCGGCACGCTTCTTCGCGCGCGTCTCCGGCGCTCTGAACAGCCGACTTAGCTAAGCCGATCCAGTCGCACCGGCCGCGATACCAGCCGGCAATCTTCCTTTTCAGACCTACCCAATGGATGGCAGCCATGAGCGCACCCCGCACCCTGTACGACAAGATCTGGGACGACCACGTCGTCTCCACCGACGAGACCGGCACCTGTCTTCTCTACATCGACCGTCACCTCGTGCATGAGGTGACGAGCCCGCAGGCCTTCGAGGGCCTGCGCCTGGCAGGCCGCAAGGTCCGCGCACCGCAGAAGACGCTGGCCGTGGTCGACCACAACGTCCCAACGACGCCCGACCGTCATATCGGCATCAAGAACGAGGAAAGCCGCATCCAGGTCGAGGCGCTGGCACAGAACGCCCACGACTTTGGCGTCGAATACTATTCCGAAAAGGACAAGCGCCAGGGCATCGTCCACATCGTCGGGCCGGAGCAGGGATTCACCCTGCCGGGCATGACGATCGTCTGCGGCGACAGCCACACCTCGACCCACGGCGCTTTCGGGGCGCTTGCGCACGGGATCGGCACGTCCGAGGTCGAGCATGTTCTGGCCACGCAGACGCTGGTGCAGAAGAAGGCGAAGAACATGCTGGTGCGCGTCGACGGAAAGCTTCCCGTCGGCGTCACCGCCAAGGACATCATCCTCGCCATCATCGGCGAGATCGGCACCGCGGGCGGCACCGGCCATGTCATCGAGTTCGCCGGCGAGGCAATCCGTTCGCTGTCGATGGAAGGCCGCATGACGATCTGCAACATGACGATCGAAGGCGGCGCCCGCGCCGGCCTGATTGCGCCCGACGAGACGACCTTCGCCTACATCAAGGACAAGCCGCGCGCGCCCAAGGGTGCTGCCTGGGATATGGCGCTCGACTACTGGAAGACGCTGCATTCCGACGAGGGTGCGCATTTCGACAAGGTGATCGTGCTCGACGCGGCGAACCTGCCGCCGATCGTCTCCTGGGGATCTTCTCCCGAAGACGTCATCTCGGTGCAGGGCGTGGTTCCAAACCCGGACGACATCAAGGACGAGACGAAGCGGACCTCCAAGTGGCGCGCGCTCGACTACATGGGCCTGAAGCCCGGCACCAAGATCACCGACATCGCCGTCGACCGCGTCTTCATCGGCTCCTGCACCAATGGCCGCATCGAGGATCTGCGAGCGGCCGCCAAGGTGGTCGAGGGCCGCACCGTCGCGCCCACCGTGTCTGCGATGATCGTGCCGGGCTCGGGTCTCGTGAAGGAACAGGCAGAAGCCGAGGGTCTCGACAAGATCTTCAAGGAGGCAGGCTTCGAATGGCGCGAGCCGGGCTGCTCGATGTGCCTGGCGATGAACGACGACCGGCTGAAGCCCGGCGAGCGTTGCGCCTCGACCTCGAACCGAAACTTCGAAGGTCGCCAGGGCTACAAGGGCCGTACGCATCTGGTCTCGCCCGCCATGGCTGCGGCTGCGGCCGTCGCCGGCCACTTCGTCGACATTCGCGAGTGGCAGTAAGCCTTCTGTTTGATCGATTCAGTCCAAGGGTGCCGCCGGGGTTTCTCGGCGGCATCTTTCTTTCTGCTGACCAACGCGCTGGAAGAGCGACTAGTCCTGCAGGCCCTTGCACCCCATAATGAGGGAAGCAAGGATACCGGGAGGGGAAGCAATGCCTGAACACCGAGCGAATGAGCCTTTCCCCCGGCAGCGCCGGCTGCTTCTCCTGCGCCATGCGAAATCCGCTTGGCCAGAAGGCGTGGAGGACCACGAGAGGCCGCTGGCGGAGCGCGGGCTGAAGGCAGCCCCGGCCATGGGCAACCACATGGCGCGCGAGCATCTCGTCCCCGACCTGGCGCTCGTCTCCGATGCGACGCGGACCCAGGAGACCTGGGAGCTGGTGCGGAAACGGCTGCCGGGGGAGATCGAGACACGGATCATACCTGAGCTTTATGATGCATCCGCGGCAGACATGCTCCAGGTGTTGCGCCGGGCTGAAGCGATCGCCGATACCCTTGTCATAGTCGGGCACAATCCCGGTCTACAGGAAGTGGCGCTGCTCCTGGTCGGTGACGGCAAGGCCAGTGCGCGCGCCGCCATGGTGGAAAAATATCCGACGGGCGCTTTGGCGGTGATCGATTTCCCCGCCTTCGACTGGAAGGACATCGAGCCCGGCTCCGGCTATCTTGCGCAGTTCGTGACGCCACGCTCTCTCAAATAGAAGAAGCCCCGCCTGGCGGGCGGAGCTTCCATCGTCAGATCAACAGCGTCAGACGGCAATCTTGCCGCCGCCGATCTTGGTGATCGCGAGCACCGACGGGCGGACCGGCATGTCGTCTTTGAAGTCCGGCCAGCGGGTGGACAGGTCCTCGTAATAGGACGGGCGGCCATGGCCTTCCCAGTCCTCGCCACCATCGCCCGGATGCTGGACGGCGAGGAACGCCGTCTCGTCATCCGGCGCAAAGAGCGGGCCGCACATTTCCGCCCCGACCGGGACGCGGAAGAAGAGCTTCGACGTTGCCCGTGCATCGCCTTCCGTGTCGACGGCCCAGAGACCATCGGTGCGGCCGGTGGCCTTGTTGCTGTTGCCGTCAGTGGCAACCCAAAGACGGCCGGCGGAATCGACGGCACAGTTGTCCGGCATGCCGAACCAGCCGTTCTTCGTCGTTTCCGTCGAGAAGGTTGCGCCGACTTCCGCCACCGAAGGATCACCGCACTTCAGCATGACTTCCCATTTGCCCTTGGTTGCGGAGAAGTCACCATCGGCTTCCGAGATCTCGATGATGTGGCCGAAGGCGTTCTCCGCCCGCGGGTTTGCCGCGTTGACCTGATCCGGCGTGCGCTTCGTGTTGTTGGTCAGCATCACGTAGACCTTGCCGTTGACACTGTTCGGCTGGATGTCTTCCGGACGGTCCATCTTTGTGGCGCCGAGAACATCGCCGGCGCGGCGGGTCTCGATCAGCACATCCGCCTGGCTGGCGAAGCCGTTCTCTTCCGTCAGCGGCCCCTGTCCGTGGACGAGCGGCAGCCATTCCATGGTGCCGTCTTCCTCGAACTTTGCGACATAGAGCGTGCCGGCGTCGAGCAGGTCCATGTTGGCGGCACGGTCATCCGGGTTGTAGGTGCCGTCGGTCACGAACTTGTAGACATAGTCGAAACGCTCGTCGTCGCCGAGGTAGAAGACGACCTTGCCATTGTCGGCGACAATCGATTCCGCGCCCTCGTGCTTGGTACGGCCAAGCGCGGTGCGCTTCTTCGGCGTCGAGCTCGGATCCATCACGTCGACTTCGACAACCCAGCCGAAGCGGTTCGGCTCATTAGGTTCTTTAGACAGATCGAAGCGGTCGTAGAAACGGCCCCATTCATAGCTGCCTTCCGGCACGCCGTAGCGCTCGTAGTTCGCCGCCTCCGGATGGTCCGCCGGCAGGCCGCCCATGAAGTAGCCGTGGAAGTTTTCCTCGGCCATGATGTAGGTGCCCCAGGGCGTGACGCCGCCGGCGCAGTTGTTCACGGTGCCGATGACCTTCGTGCCGCTTTCGTCGGCTGAGGTCTTCAGACGGTCATGGCCGGCCGCGGGGCCGGTCAGCTGCATTTCGGTGTTGACCGTGATGCGGCGATTGTTGACTCCATCGCGCACTACCTGCCACTTGCCGTCTACGCGACGGATCTCGACGATGGTGCCGCCATGGGCTGCCATCTCGACGTCGACCTGCTCCTTGCTGAGCGGCCCCTGCTCCACCTTGCCGTCGACCACCGTCACCAGGCCCGGGAACATCAGGTGCGGATTGGTGTATTCGTGGTTGACGACGAGGTAACCGTGATCGGCGGCGCCATCGATCGGGATGAAGCCGACATAGTCGTTGTTGTAACCGAACTGTTTGGACTGCGCCTCGGCGGTCTGGTTTGCCGGATCGAATTCCGGAGAATCGGCAAACACCGCATCCCCCCACCGGAGCAGTACATCGGCGTCATAGCCTTCCG
The DNA here is from genome assembly GCF_022968135.1 of Pseudorhizobium tarimense. GTDB lineage: Bacteria > Pseudomonadota > Alphaproteobacteria > Rhizobiales > Rhizobiaceae > Neorhizobium > Neorhizobium tarimense. The sequence continues at coordinate 192,230 of NZ_JALJRA010000010.1, read as the reverse complement.
CTACGTGGTGATTGGCGTCGACGCCGGCTTCGACTTCCGGGAAGGAGAAGGCCGAGCCGGTCGCGGCTCTCGCCTTCTCGGCCGTTATCAGGGCGACAGGGCTGACGGTCGCTGCGATGGCGGAGACGGCAAGCGATCCCTGAAGGAAGTTGCGGCGGGAAAAACGCCGGCTGATGATCTCGCCCATGGTCGGATTGGCGCTGGCGTTATGACCTTCGCCATCGGCCTCTTCAAGCTGGGTGGTGGGGAACATCTTCGGACAGAGTTCTTCGGTCATGACAGTCTCCTGCTGACGGGGTGAAGTCTACCCGGGCGAGACTAGGGTTCCTCCATTACGGTTGTGCGACAAAGAGAGGCCATCACAGCACCCGGACCACCGTTCCGCGACGCAAGTGGGGAAGCAATCGCCGCATGTCCTTGAGGCTGATGGCGACACAGCCAGCTGTCGGCTGATAACCCGGCTTGATGAGATGAAAGAAGATGGCCGAGCCGCGGTGACGCCGGCGCGAGGTGACGTTCCAGTCGAGCACGAGGCAGATGTCGTAGAGGCCGTCCCGGCGCATCATCTCTTCGTGGCTGGGGCAGAACGGCGCCCGTACCAGCCTGTTATAGCTCGGATGGTCAGGCTGATCGCACCAGAGCATGTCCTTGCGGATCCGCCGCATCGGCAGGGCCGTGTGCAGCCCGAGGGCGCGGTCGCCGCGGTAGAACCCGTAGAGCAGGCGCATGGCCGCAATTGGCGTTGCGCCGTCGCCCTCGCGCTTGAAGACGGTCCGACCGGAGCGGCCAAGCGCTGCCGGAACGGTAAGGCCACCGAAGCTCACGAACCCGCGTCGCGGGTCGCCGGGGGCAGGCTGCACAGTAACGACGAGGGCCGGAGGAGCCTTTCGCCTACACAAAACAGCCATTTTCCCTCACGAGTTATTGCTTTGAAGATGATTTGGTTTGAATTCATAGCACGATGCAACTTAGATCAAGTGCCTGAACCAATTGCCCTCTCCGACCGTAACTGAGACAAGGGCGCGATAAACCAGAGGCAGGAAGAATGGCAGCTCGCACGATATTGCTGGTGGATGACGACGACGACCTGCGCGAAATGCTGATCGAGCAGCTGTCGCTCTATGACGAGTTCTCGCTTCTGCAGGAAGCCAACGCCACCAAGGCGATGCAGACGGCGAAGTCCACGCAGGTGGATCTTCTCATCATGGATGTCGGTCTTCCGGACATGGATGGCCGCGAGGCCGTGAAGCTGTTGCGCAAGAACGGGTTCAAGGCGCCAATCATCATGCTCACGGGCCACGACACCGATTCCGACACGATCCTCGGCCTGGAGGCTGGCGCCAACGACTATGTCACTAAGCCGTTCCGCTTCGCCGTACTCCTGGCCCGTATTCGTGCGCAGCTTCGCCAATACGAGCAGAGCGAGGACGCAACCTTCACCGTTGGCCCCTATATCTTCAAGCCGAGCCAGAAACTGCTGACGACCGAGGACGGCAAGAAAATCCGCCTGACGGAAAAGGAAGCGGCAATCATCCGCTATCTCTACCGCGCCGACCAGAAGGTGGTGACCCGCGATGTGCTGCTGGAGGAGGTCTGGGGTTACAATTCGGGCGTGACGACCCACACGCTCGAAACCCATGTCTACCGGCTGCGACAGAAGATCGAGCGTGACCCGTCTAATGCTGCAATTCTCGTGACCGAGAACGGCGGCTACAAGATCGTACCCTGAGGCTGACGGATGTCTCTCGCGACCGACATCGCCCTGTTCTCGCAAGTGCCTCTTTTTGCCGGGCTGGATGGAGACCAACTGCGGCTGCTGGCCTTCGGTGCGGAGCGTCGGGCGGTCGCGGCGGGGCAGGAGCTGTTTCGCGAAGGATCGCCGGCGGAAGCGGCGTACGTCGTTTCGAAAGGAAAACTCGAACTGCTGGCCTTCCAGCGTGGCGGCTCGGCTAGGCTCGAAGTGGTCGCCACGCCCGGGACGCTGCTCTCGGAGCTGGCGCTGGTAACCATGGTCGAGCGGAAGTTCACCGCGGTGGCTGCGGAAGATTCCGAAGTGCTGCGCATCAGCCGCACCCTCTTTCACCGGTTGCTGGAGGAATATCCGCAGGTCGGACGGATGGTCGAGGCACGCATTCGCGACAACATCACAGCGCTCGCAACGGCCGCTGCAGGATTGCAGAGCCGCTTCAGCTAGATGGTCTGGTTCCTAGAACTTGAAAACCGCCGTGACCGGCACATGGTCGGAGGGTTGATTCCAGCCGCGCGCTTCCTTTAGGACCTCGATCCGATCGAGGAAGGGACCGAGGTCGTGGGACGACCAGATATGGTCGAGCCGCCGACCGCGATCGGCCGCCGCCCAGTCCTTGGCGCGATAGCTCCACCAGGTATAGAGCTTCTCCTCATGCGGCACGTGCTGGCGCATCAGGTCGAGCCAGTTGCCCTTCTCCATCACCTCGAGCAGGCCGTCGGTCTCCACCGGCGTATGGCTGACGATCTTCAGCATCTGCTTGTGCGACCAGACGTCGTGCTCGAGCGGTGCGATGTTGAGGTCGCCCACCAGGACGGAAGAAATCCCCGGCATGGGATCGGCCTTGAGGCACTTCATCTCCTCGACGAAGTCCAGCTTGTGGCCGAATTTCGGGTTGACCGTGCGGTCGGGCTCGTCGCCGCCCGCCGGAACGTAGAAATTATGCAGCCGGATGCGACGCGAGCCGCGCTCGAAGAGCGCCGAAATATGGCGGGCGTCTCCGACCCCGCAATAGTTCTGCCGGTGGTCTTCCGTCAACGGCACGCGGGAGGCGATTGCGACGCCATGATAGGCCTTCTGGCCATGAATGATGATGTGCTGGTAGCCGAGATCCTTCAGCGGCTGCAGCGGAAACTCGTGCTCCTGGCACTTGATCTCCTGCAGGCACAGGATATCGGGCTGGTGGCGCACGATGAACTGCTTGACGATCGGCATGCGCAGCCGCACCGAATTGATGTTCCAGGTGGTGATGGAGAAGGTCATTCCAGGTCCTCAGGCGGGTGCCGGAGGTTTAGGAGATTCTTCTGCAGGGGTGAAGCAAAAAGGGAGCCTTGTGGCTCCCGTGGGCTTCATCTCCACTAGATCTTGCGGACCTCGTCGTAGGGGATGCGGAAGACGCGGTCGTCGAAGGCAACGCCGTTCTTGACGTTGTAGATCATCACCGTCGTGTCCTTGTTCTGCGCGTCCGTGATCGTCCACTGGCGCAGTTCGTAGGTACTCGAATCGAACATCATCGTGATCGTCGAATCGCCGAAGACAGTGCGGTTGCCGAGCACGATCGTCGTCAGATCCGGCTCCTCGCGGACGCCGCGGACCATCTGGTCGGAAAGATCTATGCGCTCCGCCAGAAGCAAGCTGAGCGGCGTCTTCGACAGCGGGTAAAGGTCCCAGGTCTTCAGCTTCATGTTGCCGATGACGACATTGGCACCATCCGCGATGACGCGGATGGGCGAGGGATCCTCAAAGTTGAAACGCAGCTTGCCTGGACGTTCGATGAAGAACTTGCCTCCCGTCTGCTCGCCGCGCGGGCCGAACTGCACGAACTCGCCCATCATCGTCTTCACAGACGAGAAGTGGTCGGCAATCTTCTGCGCCGCAGCCGATCCGCCCGCGCCCTGCGCGATTGCCGACAGCGGGAGAGCCGCAGCGGCTCCGAGGCCAACAAGACCAAAGGCAAAGCCACGGCGGCTGATGGTGCCAGTAAGCAGGGAGTTGGCAGTCTTTTTCGTCATTCTTCGGGTCTCCTTCCACCGCTTTCTGCGCATAAAAGGCGGCGGCTTGATGGCCAACGCAAAACGCCGGCTCAGCGTTCCAGGATGTCGCTCTCGGTGGGCACGAGGATCTCCCGCTTTCCGGCGTGGTTGGCGGGGCCAATCAGACCCTCCTTCTCCATCCGCTCGATCAGCGAGGCAGCGCGGTTGTAGCCGATGCCGAGCCGCCGCTGGATATAGGAGGTGGACGCCTTGCCGTCACGCAGCACGATCGCCACCGCCTGATCGTAGGGATCTTCGGAATCGGACAGGTTGGAGGTGCCAGCCGGGCCGCCACCGTCGTTCTCCTCGTCATCGTCGGCCGTGATTGCCTCCAGATATTGAGGCGCCCCTTGCGTTTTCAAGTAGGCGACGATCTCTTCCACCTCGTTGTCGGAAACGAAAGGACCGTGGACGCGCTGGATGCGTCCGCCACCGGCCATGTAGAGCATGTCGCCCATGCCGAGCAGCTGCTCGGCACCCTGCTCGCCGAGGATGGTGCGGCTGTCGATCTTCGACGTGACCTGGAAGGAGATGCGTGTCGGGAAGTTCGCCTTGATGGTACCCGTGATGACGTCGACCGATGGGCGCTGCGTGGCCATGATCACATGGATGCCGGCCGCACGTGCCATCTGTGCCAGGCGCTGGACGGCGCCTTCGATATCCTTGCCGGCCACCATCATCAGGTCGGCCATTTCGTCGATGATGACGACGATATAGGGCATCGGCTGGAGATCGAACTCCTCCGTCTCGTACATCGCCTCGCCGGTTTGGCGGTCGAAGCCGGTCTGCACCGTGCGCGTCAGGACCTCGCCCTTGGCAAGCGCCTGCTCCACCCGGCTGTTGAAGCCGTCGATGTTGCGCACACCGATCTTCGACATCTTCTTGTAGCGCTCCTCCATCTCGCGCACCGTCCACTTGAGCGCGACGACGGCCTTCTTCGGATCCGTCACGACAGGCGAAAGGAGATGCGGGATGCCGTCGTAGACCGAAAGTTCGAGCATCTTCGGGTCGATCATGATCAGGCGGCACTTCTCCGGCGTATAGCGGTAGAGAAGCGACAGGATCATCGTGTTGATGGCGACCGACTTACCGGAGCCGGTGGTACCGGCAACCAGCAGATGCGGCATCTTCGCAAGATCAGCCACCACCGGCTCCCCGCCGATGGTCTTGCCGAGCGCCATCGCAAGTTTCGCCTTGCTCGCCTCGAAGTCCTTCGAGCCGATCATCTCGCGCAGATAGACGGTTTCGCGGGTCCGGTTCGGCAGTTCGATGCCGATCGCGTTGCGGCCGGGAACGACGGCGACACGCGCGGCAATCGCGCTCATGGAGCGGGCGATATCGTCTGCGAGCCCGATAACGCGGGACGACTTGATCCCTGGTGCCGGCTCCAGCTCGTAAAGGGTCACGACCGGGCCGGGGCGGACGTGAATGATCTCGCCCTTGACGCCGAAGTCCTCCAGCACGCCTTCCAGCATGCGTGCGTTCTGCTCCAGCGCGTCGGCGGAAAGGGTGGCATCGCGGGCAACGGCCTTCGGTTCGGCCAAGAGGTGGACGGAGGGCAGCTGGAACCCGTCGGCATCGATGAAGGAGGCCTGTGCCTCCCGAGCGACGCGGGCGCTCGGCTTCGGCGGTGGAGGCGGCGCCACCACCCGTGGCCGTGCCGGCGCACCCGCTGCTGCCGGTGCACGGGAGACGGCGAAGGGGACGTCGTCATCATCATCGGCGAGTATGCCGGCGGGGCGCGCGACCGGACTGTCGTCAGCCTCGTCCTCATCGTCGTGCACCATGGGCGGCGCTGTGATGGAGCGCCGGCTGAAGCCTTCCGCAGGGCCGTCAAGCGACGGTTCGACACGCTGCCCGGCGGCAACCGCCTTTGGCCGCGACGGCTCGTTGAGCGCGCCGAATTCGTCGTCGTTGAAATCGTAAGGCTGGTCGAAGGACGTGCGCGCTGATGGCTTGATGCCGAACAGCCGGCGCACGCGCGCCTGCGTGGTATACCAGTAATGCGCCAGAGCGCCGACTGCCAGGAAGCCGGCAAAGCCTCCCTCGTCCTCTTCATCCTCCTCGTCGATCGCCTCGCGGCGACGGACAGCCGGCTTGTCCGGCAGATCGTCTTCGTCGTGATCGTCGAAGGCATCGCCGACGAGGCCAGAAGCGAAGAGCAGCAGCCACGCAGCTGGAACTGCACAGACGACGCCCAGGATCGACGCCAGCATGCCGGTCGGATAGGCGCCGACGAAGAGGGCCGGGAAGCGCAGGATCATGTCACCGATCACCCCGCCAATGCCGTTGGGGATCGGCCAGGTGAAGGGTGCGGGAAAGCAACCGAGCGAGGCGGATGCGAGTAGCGTGCCGCCGCCCCAGGCGGCAAGACGAGCGGGAATGCGGTTGAAGTCGCGGCCGGAGATCAGTGCAAGCGCCAGCGCAAGGGCAGGCAGCAGGGCGACGAGGCTTGCCAGCCCGAGGAACTGCATCATCAGGTCGGCGAAGGCGGCACCACCATAGCCGAGCAGGTTGGTGGGCTCGTTGTCAGTGGCATAGGAGAAGCTCGGATCCGCGACGTTCCAGGTCGCGAGTGCCACGACCGCGAGCGCGAGGCCGATGAAGATGGCAAAGCCCGCCAGAGCCATCGCCTGCCGCAGGACGAAGGCGGTCAGCATCGCCTTCGCCGATCCGTGGCCCATCGTTGCCGAAGTGCTTCTGCCCATCTCTTCTGCCCGTTCCAACTGATTCCGAGGTGGCGGATTCGTAAAGACAGAATCCGCCATGGTGGCCGGAAGGTAGCGCGAGGCTGGTTAACGCGGCTTTAACCACGATGGACGGCGCCTGTGGTGATCAGGCACAAAAAGCCCGGGCCAGAGCCCGGGCAACGTGCGGTGCCCATAAGGCAACCGCGACGGGAGGTCTTTCGGCGACAATGCACTGCCGCCGAAAGCTAGTTGATTGCTTAGGAGTGGTACGCCGCTTCGCCGTGGCTCGCGAGGTCGAGACCTTCGCGTTCCGCTTCGACGGTGACCCGCAGACCGACTATCACATCCACCACCTTGTAGAGGATCGCCGAGACGATGCCGCACCAGACGATGGTGATGACGACGGCCGTCAACTGCGTCATGAACTGGCCGCCCATGGTGACGCCTTCGGCATAGCCGATGCCACCGAGCGACGAGGAGGCGAAGATGCCGGTGGCAAGCGCGCCAAAGAAGCCGCCGACGCCATGGACGCCGAAGACATCAGCCGTGTCGTCATAGCCGAACTTGTTCTTGATCACGGCGATGAAGAAGTAGCAGATCGGCGAAACGAGCAGACCCATGACGATCGCACCCATCGGTCCGGCAATACCGGCAGCCGGCGTGATGGCGACGAGACCAGCGATCATGCCGGACGCGGCACCCAGCATGGAAGCCTTGCCGCGAGCGAAGCTTTCCACGATGCACCAGGAGACGATGGCAGCTGCGGTTGCGATGAAGGTGTTAACCGTCGCAAGCATTGCACCACCGGAGGCTTCCAGGTTGGAGCCGGCGTTGAAGCCGAACCAGCCGATCCAGAGCATGGCCGCACCGACGAGCGTCAGCGTCATCGAATGCGGAGCCATCATGTCCTTGCCATAGCCGGTCCGCTTGCCGACCATCATCGCGCCGATTAGGCCGGCCACGCCGGCGTTGATGTGCACGACCGTACCACCGGCAAAGTCAAGCGCGCCCATGCCGAACAGCAGGCCGTTGGCATCCCAGACCATGTGAGCGACCGGGAAATAGACGAAGGTGGCCCACAGGATGCAGAACAAGATCGCCGCGGAGAACTTGATGCGTTCGGCAAAGGCGCCGACGATGAGAGCTGGCGTCAGCGCCGCAAACGTCATCTGGAACAGCATGAAGATGTATTCCGGGATGACAGCATCCGAGAAGGTCGCGGCAGTGGAATCCATCGTGATGCCGGACAGGAAGAGTTTGGCCGTGCCGCCGAAATAGGCGTTCTCCGAGCCGCCGAAGGCGAAGGAATAGCCGTAGATAACCCAGACGAGCATCATGGCCGCGCCGACCACCGTGCACTGCATCAGCACGGACAGCATGTTCTTGGCGCGCACAAGGCCGCCGTAGAACAGGCCGAGGCCCGGCATCAGCATGAAGAGCACGAGCAGGGTGCACAGGAACATGAAGGCGGTGTCACCCTTGTCCGGCACGGGTGCCGCTGCGGCAGCCTCGGCAGCGGGCGCGGCTGCCTCCTGCGCGAAGGCGACGACGGGCGAAAGCAGGGCTGCAGCGGCAGCGCCGAAACGTCCGAGCGAGGTCGAAATTCTGGAAAATTGCATTGGTAGCTCCCCAATCAGCCGTTTATCAAAGCGCTTCTGTGCTGGTCTCGCCGGTCCGGATGCGCACGGCCTGCTCGATCGAATAGACGAAGATCTTGCCATCACCGATCTGACCGGTCTTGGCGGCGGAGGCGATCGCATCGACGGCCTTCTCGACGAGGTCCGCGGCGACCGCGATCTCGATCTTCAGCTTTGGCAGAAAACTCACCGCATATTCGGTGCCGCGGTAGATCTCGGTATGCCCCTTTTGCCGCCCGTAGCCCTTGACCTCGGTTACGGTGAGGCCCTGGATACCGACGGCCGTGAGGGCTTCACGCACCTCGTCCAGCTTGAACGGCTTGATAATGGCCATCACGATTTTCATCTGGCTTCCCATCCTTTGTTTGCTCGGCCGGAGCCGACATCCCTCATCGCATCTCTTAAAGTGAGGCGACTGGGACTCTACATACAAAGGCCGTGCCAGACTGGAGACGGAGCTCTAAATAGCCAATCTAAATATGTTTTTGTGGCTGCGCCTAAAGCAGAGGCACTGGAAAATACCACAGCAGATTAAATATTGGGCAATTTACGGAATTTGCCGAATATCTATTCATCTGCCCGTTTACGAATCAGACCTTCCTGCGCAACCGAAGCGATGAGGGTGCCGGAGCGGGTATAGAGACTGCCTCTTGTCATCCCGCGGGCGCCGGAGGAACTGGGGCTGTCCTGGGTGTAGAGCAGCCAGTCGTCCAGCGCACAGGAGCGGTGGAACCACATAGCGTGATCGAGGCTTGCGACCTGCAGCTTCGGATCAAAGATCGAAGTTCCGTGCGGATAGAGCGACGTGTCCAGCAGCGTCATGTCGGACAGATAGGCCAGCACGCAGGCCTGGTAGTGCCGGTCTGGCGGCACCTCGCCGACGGCCCTCACCCAGATGTCCTGGCGCGGCTCCAGCTTCTCCTTGGTCAGATAATGCACCAGCGACACCGGCCGCACCTCGATCGGCCGATCCTGGTTCCAGTACTTTCGCACTGCGGCCGGCGCCTGAGCCAGGAAGAGCTCCTTGAACTCCTTCTCGCCCATCAGCTTGTCCGGCTGCGTCACCGGTGGCATGCCGACCTGATGATCGAGACCCTGCTCCTCCACCTGAAACGAGGCGGACATCGAGAAGATGGGGCGGCCGTGCTGGATCGCAACAATCCAGCGGGTTGCAAAGCTTGATCCGTCGCGGATCCGCTCCACCTGATAGACGATCGGCACCGCCGGATCACCCGGGCGGATGAAGTAGGCGTGCAGGGAATGGACGAAGCAGTCGCCATCGACAGTTCGCTGCGCCGCCATCAGCGCCTGGGCGATCACCTGGCCGCCGAAGACGCGTTGCCAGCCCACCTGGGGGCTGACGCCGCGAAAGAGGTTCTCCTCGAGCTTTTCGAGGTCGAGCGTCGACAGCAACTGGTCCATGGCGGCTTGGGATTCGGGCGGGCGCGACATTATGGCGGACTCCGGCAATAGGAAGCAGATGCCGGATGATCTATATGGACGGTGTCATCTTCTCAAGTGAGACGGGAGTGCATGGAAATGCTTGATATCTTGGTAGTCGGCGGCGGGTATGTCGGACTTTCGGTAGCCGTGGCAGTCAAGCAGTCTGCTCCGCATCTCAACATCGAGGTGATCGAGGCCGCACCGGAGCGCGTGTGGGAGAAGGACGAACGGGCCTCTGCGATCATCGCCGCGGCGAGCAAGATGCTTCAGGTACTGAAGGTCTGGGACGAGATCTTGCCCGAAGCGCAGCCGATCAACCGGATGATCGTAACCGACTCCCGTACTGCCGATCCCGTGCGTCCCATCTTCCTCACCTTCGATGGCGCAGTCGAGGAGGGGCAGCCCTTTGCCCACATGATCCCCAACGTCGCGATGGTGCGCGCATTGCGGGGCGCCTGCGAACGGCTTGGCGTCACCATCCGCCACGGTCTCTCCGCCACCGGCTTCAATACGACGGGCAGCAAGACCACCATCACGCTGGCGGACGGAAGCACGATCGACACCCGTCTGCTCGTCGCCTGTGATGGCGTCCGCTCCAAGCTGCGCGATATGGCAGGCATCAAGACCGTCACCTGGAGCTATGGCCAGTCCGGTATCGTCACGACGGTTGGCCATGAACGCCCGCACGAAGGCACGGCGGAAGAACACTTCCTGCCGTCCGGGCCTTTTGCCATCCTGCCGCTGACCGGCAACCGCTCCTCGCTTGTTTGGACAGAGCGGACGGCCGACGCAGATCGTCTCGTTCATTCGGATGACCTGGTTTTTGAAGCCGAGCTTCAGCGCCGCTTCGGGCACAAGCTCGGCGAGATCAGGGTCGCCGGCAGCCGCAAGGCCTTCCCGCTCGGGCTGACGCTCTCACGCGCTTTCGTGGCACCCCGGCTCGCGCTTGCAGGCGACGCCGCACACGGCATCCACCCGATCTCCGGCCAGGGGCTGAACCTCGGCTTCAAGGACGTAGCGGCGTTGGCCGAAACCATTGTCGATGCCGATCGTCTGGGGCTGGATATCGGGGCACTAAACGTTCTGGAGCGTTACCAGTCCTGGCGCCGCTTCGATACCTTCCGGATGGGCGTAAGCACCGACGTTCTCAACCGGCTCTTCTCCAACGACATCACGCCGGTTCGCATCGCCCGCGACTTTGGCCTGGGGCTGGTCGACCGCATGCCTGGGCTGAAATCCTATTTCATCGGCCAGGCTGCCGGCACAACAGGCGCCGATCGGCCGAAGCTGCTCGCTGGACAAGCGATCTGATCTGCTAGTCCTCGAGGCGTCTCGCCTCGGAGACGAGCATGATTGGCACCCCGTCGCGGATCGGATAGGCGAGCTTCGCCTTCTCCGAGACGAGCTCGTTCGTCTCGCGATTGAAGGTCAGCCGACCCTTACACAGCGGGCAGACCAAGAGCTCGAGGAGTTTCGGGTCGACCTTGCGGAGGTTTTCGTCCATGACGGCCTACTGCAGCACCGTGTCGGAATCGCCCGCACCCCGCGCCAGCAGGATTTCCGTGATCGCAATCAGCGTTTCGGCACGGGTCTTGAGGTCCGGCGCCTCCAGAAGAGCCTGCTTCTCGGCCGGCCCGAATGGCGACATCATCGAAAGAGAGTTGACGAGTGTCCGGTTGCCGGCACGCTCCACGCTTTCCCAGTCCGCTTCAAGCTTGTTGGCATCGAGATAGGCGCGAAAGACACGCAGAAGCTCCGCCCGATCCACCGTGCCTTCATCATCCTCGGCAGAAAGATCTGCGAGAAGCGGTGCGATCCTGAAGCTGCGGTAGGGATGCCCTGCCCCGACCTCGTCCAGCAGACGAAAGCGGCAAACCCCGCTGAGCGACGTTATGTATCGTCCGTCCCCGGTTTCCGCGAAGGACGTGATGCGGCCGATGCAGCCGACATTGCTGAGAGTCGGCCTTGCGATGTCCGCTGCATTCGCAGGCTCCGTCAGCGCCGGCTGCACGATCCCGATCAGGCGGTCGCCGCCGAGGGCCGCATCGAACATGGCGAGGTAGCGCGGCTCGAAGATGTTGAGCGGCAATTGGCCGCCCGGCAGAAGAAGCGCTCCCGTCAAGGGGAAGACCCGCGCCGTATCCGGCAGATCCTCGCGCTTCACATATCTGGCATTTCCCACAATCATAAGGCCCAAACCTCCAGGACCGCAGCCGCGCCAAGCGCCGCCGCTAGCGATTATGTGGGGCAGCTGACCAGGATCGCAAGACCGGTTTTGAGGGTTGCGATCAGGAGAAAAGGATCGACGACATCCGTCGGCGGGCAGCGATGGTGGCAGGATCTTTGGCTCCCCAGGCTTCGAAGAATTCGAGAAGCTGACGGCGCGCGCCATCCTCCTCGAATTCCCGGTCCTTGCGCATGATCATCAGGAGATGCTCGGCCGCTTCCTCGCGCTTGCCTTCCGCGTTGCGGATCTTGGCAAGCTTCATGCGGGCCGCATGATCGTCGGGATCAAGCGAAAGCTGATGCTCGAGTGCTGCGGGATCGCCGAGCTTGCGCGCCTCCTCGAACTGCTCCAGCTTCTTCGCCACTGCCTGCACCGCCGGATCGCCGGCAAGTTCCGGCGGCAGCGATTGCAGCATCTGCGAGGCGCGAGCTATGTCGCCAAGCTCGATCAGGCAGCGCATCATGCCGGCCGCGGCCTTTGCGTTCTCGGGATCGGCCTGCAGAACGGCGCCGTAGAGCTGCGCCGCCGTCTGCACGTCACCATTGGCCAAAAGGCCGTCGGCCTCGCCCAGTGCTGCTTCGATCTCGGCGGCCTGATCGGAACCGGCAGGCCCGGCGACCTTGTCGATGAACTGACGCAATTGTGTCTCAGGCACCGCGCCCATGAAACCGTCCACCGGCCGGCCATCGACGAAGGCGACTACCGCGGGAATCGACTGGATGCCCATCTGCCCCGGGATCGCCGGATGGTCATCGATATTGAGCTTGACCAGCTTCACCCGGCCCTGCGCCTCGTTGACCACCTTTTCCAGAACCGGCGTCAGCTGCTTGCACGGACCGCACCAGGGCGCCCAGAAATCGACGAGCACCGGCTGGCGCCGGCTTTCGTCGATGACGTCCGCCGCGAAGGCTGCCGTGCTCGTGTCCTTGATGTATCCGCCCGCAGGAGCGGCTGCCTGCGCCGCGCCGCCAAACTGTGCCGAACCGGTCATCTGGCCGCCATAGGTGCCGCCGCCATAGGGATTGTCTGAGCCGCTCATGATTTCTCTCCCGGTTCTGGTGCTGACCGATTCAACTGGCGTGGAACATCGTATGTCAGTCGGTCACTTTCAAGACAAGCGGCGTGTGCCCCGTCGCTTCGAGGAAGCGCAGGAGGTCATCGCGCCCAATGGATGTGGTCGCATCGTTGGACAGCGGGTGCCCATTGATGATCTCGTGGCGCATCAGCTCTTCGTCGAGAACGAAGGTAACATTGCCGCCGGTGTCGTTGATCGCGCCGAAGACGGTGACGGAGCCCGGAGCGACGCCGAGATATTCCAGCATCTTCTCCGGCCTGCCGAACGACACTCGGCTGGCCGCTCCAATGACTTTGTGGACGGTCTTCAGGTCGACCACCGCATTCTCCTCGACCGTCAGGACAAAATAGCGATCCTTCTTGTCCTTGACGAAAAGGTTCTTGGTATGCCCGCCGGGGATCTCGTCGCGCAGGCTGACGGATTCCGCCACGGTGAAGACTGGTTCGTGGCGGTGCGTCGTGTAGGCGATGCCAAGCCCGTCTAGGAGGGCATGGAAGTCGTCGGCTGTTCTTGGCGTGGAGGAGAGTTCGTTCATGAGCTCGCTTCATCGAAGGGATGCGGCCGCACCGTGTCTGGTCGAGGCTTAGCGCGCAGCAAACGCCTCCGCAAGCCACAGAAGCGGCGCAAGAAGCGTGCCGGCATACCAACCAGAGGCAGCGATTTGGGCGCGGTGAGGGGAAGAGCGGGCCATCGTAATTTTTCTTTTCCGCCCTTCATTTCTCTGTTGCATTCGAAAATCAGTTGGGCCATATACCGCCCGTCGCCGCGACGCGGACGACCCACGATCCACCGACTACCCCCGGATCGCGGATATGAGCGGGTGTAGCTCAGGGGTAGAGCACAACCTTGCCAAGGTTGGGGTCGAGCGTTCGAATCGCTTCACCCGCTCCAATTTCTCCCGGCGATAAAGATTTTAGTTTCCACGCCAGCGCCTCGGCGACTGCCGTAGCCCATTGGTGGGCGCTGCGGCCAAAGCCGAAGCGCCTCTTTCTATATCCTTAGCTCTTCCTGAAGACGTAGTCGGTTTCCTGGCGCAGCACTTCGCCGGGGCGCAGCACGGCGTCGGGGAAGTTCTTGTGGTTGATGGCGTCCGGCCAGATCTGCGTTTCCAGGCAGAAGCCGGCGAAAAGACCGTAGTGACGACCGCCGTGGCCCGGTACGGCGACGTTGAGCTTGTAGCCGGAATAGAACTGTACCCCGGGCTCCGTCGTGTGCACTTCCAGCGACACGCCGGAGCGGTTGCTGCGGGCAGTTACCACCCGCCGCTTTTCGACCCGCTGGTCGGAAAGGCAGAAGTTGTGGTCGAACAGCACCCGCTCGCCGTTTTCCTGCCGATCCATCGGGCCCATGTCGCGCAGGTCGAAGGCGGTATCCTCGACGGGAAGGAGAACGCCGGTGGGGCACTGGCGCACATCGACGGCCGTGATGCGGTCAGCGGAAATCTGGATGTCGTGGCCAAGCGCGGTCTCGCTGCCATCCAGGTTGAAATAGGTGTGCTGGCAGATGTTGCAGGGCGTCGGCTGATCCGCACTCGACTCGTAGAGAACGGTCAGCACACCATCGCCGGCAAGATGATAGGTCGCGGTGACGGTGCAGTTGCCGGGGTAACCGGCACGCCCATCCGGATCGACGATCTGCAGTACCACCCGGTCATCGGCAAGTTCGACGATCTCCCAATTGCGCTTGGCCATCCCATCGCTGCCGCCGTGAAGATGCGTGACGCCCTTCTCGTTCAGTTCCAGCTGATACTGCTTGCCGTCGAGCTCGAAGCGTCCGCCCGTGATCCGGTTTGCGCAGCGACCGGGCGTGGCACCGAAGTAGGACGAATGTTCGGGATAATCCTCAAAGCGCTCGAAGCCGAGAACCAGGGGCGGCTGGTGGCCCTCGAGCCTCAGGTCCTGGATTACGGCGCCCCAGGTCATGACATGAGCCGTCAGACCGCCACCGGAAATCTTCACCCGGTAAACGGTTTCACCCTTTGCCGTCGTTCCGAACACTTCACGCTCAGCCATTGCAACTCCCCAAAATCGAGCGGGCCGAACGTGGATGATTTGCGCCGTCGGCGCAACGGCAAAGGTTCATGGAGGCGTACGCTCAGGCCGCTTCCACCGTTCCGATCTGCTCTAGATCATAAGGAGTTGTCTGATAGATCTCGTTGATCCAGTTGCCGAACAGGAGGTGCGCATGGCTGCGCCAGCGGTTCTGCGGCGGGAGCTTAACGTCGTCCTGCGGGAAGTAGTTGTGCGGCAGATCGATCGCCACGCCCGCATCCACATCGCGAAAATACTCATCCGCCAGCGAAGTGGAGTCATATTCCACGTGGTTGAACATATAGAGCCGCCGCCCCTTCTTCTCCTCCACCAGACACACGCCCATCTCTTCCGATTCCATCAGGATCTTCAGATCCGGCACCTTCTCGATGTCCTGGCGCCGCACTTCCGTCCAGCGGGAAACCGGAACCTGAAAATCATCCGAAAAGCCGGTGAGGAAGACGGAGGACGGGCAGAGATTGCGGTGGCGGTAGACGCCGAAGGCCTTTTCCTTGAGCTCGTGCTTCGGCACGCCGTGGAAATGATAGATCGCTGCCATGGCGCCCCAGCAGACGTTCATCGTGGAATGGACGTTGGTGGTCGTCCAGTCGAGGATCTGCTGCATCTCGTCCCAATAGGTGACGCTTTCGAACGGCAGCGTCTCCACCGGTGCGCCGGTGATGATGAAGCCGTCGAACTTGCGGTGCTTCACCTCTTCCCAGGTCTCGTAGAAGGAGAGGAGATGCTCTTCCGAGGTATTCTTTGCCTTGTGGCCGCCGATGCGCACGAGCGACAGCTCCACCTGCAGCGGCGATGCGCCAACTAGGCGCGCCATCTGCAGCTCGGTCTTGATCTTGTTCGGCATGAGGTTGAGGAGCCCGATCTGCAGCGGACGGATGTCCTGGCGCACCGCAACCGTTTCGGTCATCACCCGCACACCCTCTTGAACGAGGGTTCCGAAGGCGGGAAGCGTATCGGGAATCTTGATCGGCATCGCACACTCACAAAACAAAAAGCCGGCCGCGACAAATCGCAACCGGCGCGTCAAAGTGAACTTGGCGCGGCCCTTTAGCGACTTGTTTAACGTGGCTGCAAGCCGGCCGGCCAAATCACCACGAAGAAGCCACTTCATAGGCTCTTCTTCCGTGAGCGTCAATCTTTTGCCGCTGGCCGAGATTTGCTGAGGCTTTGCCTAGCCGCTGCTTTCCGCTAAGGGCATCGGCATGAGCACATCCACCTTTACCGTCCTGCTTGGCGGCGAACTCGTCGTGACCGACCGCCTGGAGAAGGCGGTGGCTGGGAGCCGGTTCATTGCGGCGGACGGGGGGATGCGGCACGCGGCGGCCTTGGGCATCGAGCCGGAACTCTGGGTCGGCGACTTCGACTCCACGCCGCAGGCGCTGATTGAAGCCTGGCCGCAGGTGGTGCGCCAGCCCTATCCTGCCGCGAAGAACGAGACGGACGGCGAGATCGCAACGGCGGAAGCGATCGCCCGAGGTGCGCAGCGGCTGATCCTCGCGGGAGCACTTGGCGGCGAACGAAGCGATCATGCGCTTCAGCACTTTCTCCATGCCATGAGCCTTGCGGAACGCGGCTTCGATGTGCTTCTGACCTCCGGCCGAGAAGAATGCGTGCCGTTGACGCCGAAAACGCCGACAACCCTCGACCTGCCGCAAGGTTCGCTCTTTTCCGTTGCCGGCTTGTCGGACCTGAGCGGCCTGACGATCACCGATGCACGCTACCCGCTCAATGCCTTTGCTTTGCCCTTCGGCTCATCGCGTACCATATCCAATGTTGCGGAAGGGTCGGTGCGCTTTTCCGTTGACCACGGCAGGGCGATCATTCTTGCCCGCCCCTATGACATGACTGGAGCCTGAAACCTTGGCGCCGCCGATCCTGAAACTCGACGATATCCAATTGAGCTTTGGCGGGACGCCGCTTCTTGCCGGCGCCGGCCTGCAGGTGGAGCCGGGCGACCGCATCTGCCTTGTCGGCCGCAACGGATCCGGCAAGTCGACGCTGATGAAGATCGCCGCGGGAATGGTGGAGCCGCAATCGGGCGAGGTCTTCCGCCATCCCTCCGCCACTATCCGATACCTTGAGCAGGCACCGGACTTTGCCGGTTACGTGAAGGTCCAGGCCTATGCTGAGGCAGGCCTTGCACCCGGCGACGACGCCTACCGCGTGACCTATCTGCTGGAGCATCTGGGCCTGACCGGCGAGGAAGATCCCGTGCGGCTGTCGGGCGGGGAAGCGAGGCGTGCCGCCCTTGCCCGCGTCATGGCGCCGGAACCGGACATCCTGATGCTGGACGAGCCGACCAACCACCTGGACCTGCCGACGATCGAGTGGCTGGAAGACGAACTGCGCAAGACCCGCAGTGCTCTCGTGCTGATCTCCCACGACCGTCGTTTCCTGGAGAAGGTCTCGACCGCGACCGTATGGCTGGACCGCGGCACCTCGCGTCGGCTGGACCGCGGCTTTGCCCATTTCGAGGCCTGGCGAGACGAGGTGCTGCAGGCGGAGGAGCTGGAACAGCACAAGCTCGGCAAGGCAATCGAGCGCGAGGAGCACTGGCTACGCTACGGTGTGACGGCACGCCGCAAGCGCAACATGCGCAGGCTCGGTGAGCTACAGACCATGCGCGCCGCCTATCGTGGTCACAAGGGGCCACAGGGCACGGTGCAGGCGCAGGTATCGGAGGGCCGCGAATCAGGCAAGCTAGTGATCGAGGCAGAGGCCATCACCAAGAACTATGAGGGCCGGGCTATCGTCGCTCCCTTCTCCATCCGGGTTCATCGAGGGGACCGGATCGGCCTCGTCGGTCCCAACGGCGCCGGCAAGACGACGCTCCTGAAGATGCTGACCGGGCAGCTTCAGCCGGACGCGGGGACGGTGAAGCTCGGCACCAATCTCGAGATCGCAACGCTGGACCAGAAGCGCGAGGACCTCGACCCTGAAGACACGCTCTCGCGCTACCTGACGGACGGTCGCGGCGAGACGTTGCTGGTCAACGGCGAACAGCGCCACGTGGCGGGATACATGAAGGACTTCCTGTTCCAGCCGGAGCAGATCCGTACGCCGATCAAGAACCTGTCCGGCGGCGAGCGGGCGCGCTTGATGCTCGCCCGCATCATGGCCAAGGCCTCCAACCTCTTGATCCTCGATGAGCCAACCAACGATCTGGACATAGAGACGCTGGACCTGCTGCAGGAGATTGTCGCCGCCTTCAACGGCACCGTCATCCTTGTCAGCCACGACCGCGACTTCCTCGATCGCACCGTGACGTCGACGATTGCCCCTGCCACGCCGGATGCGCCGGACGGTCGATGGATCGAATATGCCGGCGGCTATACGGACATGCTTGCCCAGCGGAAGGGAGCACAGGAGGAGCGCCGGCGCGCGGAAAAGCAGGACAAGTCGAAAGGCGAAGCGGCGTCGCCATCATCCGGAGGCAACAAGGGCAAGGGAAAGCTTACCTTCAAGCAGAAGTTCGCTCTGGAAAGCCTGCCCAAGGAGATGGCGAAGGCGGAGGCCGAGATCGCGGCGCTGGAAGCCAAGATGGCCGATCCTAGCCTTTTTAGCAAGAACCCGGCCGAGTTCAATCGGATTGCCGCTGATCTCGAAAAGCTGCGCGACAGCCTGACCCGGAAGGAAGAGGAATGGCTAGAGCTGGAAATGCTGCGCGAGGAGCTTGAGGGCTAACCATTAACCCTCCGTTATCCATACCAAAGGCTTGAACGGGGGTTCAGCGGCCGATCCGGAACAATGTTTCTAGGACGTCGTTCGGTGACCAGTGCCGATCTGATACAGGTGAAGGCGGCACGGAGCAGGCACCGAAAAACCCGCAGGAGAACTCCAATGCTGGCAAATGTAACGAGTCGTCGGCTGTCCCCGCAAACGCCGGACCAGCGCGTCCTGATTGTTGAAGACGAATTCCTGATCGCGCTTGATGTCGCCGATACGGTGGAGGCGATGGGCCTGCAGGTCGCTGGCCTTGCCACCGGACGCAGCCATGCACTGGAACTGGCTCAGACAGCCGACATCGCGTTCGTCGATGTCAATCTTGCCGATGGGCGGACCGGCCCCGAGCTTGGCCGCCAGCTTGCAGAGGAATATGGCGTTACCGTCATCTACATGACGGCGAACCCGGAAGAAGTGGAACGCATCGATACCGGCCCGTTGGGCGTGCTGACCAAGCCGGTCATGCCGCACGTCGTCGAGCAGTCGATCGACTATGCCGTCGCAAGCCGCAAAGGCACCATCGCTGCCGTTCCACGCGAACTGCGCGTCTTTTCTCACGCTCACTAAAGCATCATGCGGCCGGCTTGCCAACATGCCGTCCGCTCGCTACACAACAAGACGATCTAACGGGGTGCCGCTGAACGCGGCTGAGAGGCAGTGCCAACCCGCGGAACCTGATCCGGTTAACACCGGCGGAGGGATTAGACGGCTTCCTATCGGCGCCTATTCCCCTTTCAAACGAACGAGGAGGCGCCGATGCGCAGACTGACCCTTTCTCTCCTCTTAGCGATCAATCTGGCGCCTGCCGCAATGGCGCAGGAGAAGACGCTGACCATCTACACTTATGAAAGCTTCACCGCCGAGTGGGGTCCGGGTCCGAAGGTCAAGGAAGGGTTCGAAAAGACCTGTGCCTGTACGGTCAACTTCGTCAGCGTCGCCGATGGCGTGGCGTTGCTGTCGCGGTTGAAGCTCGAACGTGAGAACACCGAAGCAGATCTGGTGCTCGGGCTCGACACCAATCTCGCCGCCGAGGCCAAGGCGACCGGCCTGTTTGAGGCACACGGCCTCACAACTCCGGCAGTCGACGTGCCGGGCGGCTACAGCGACGACGTCTTCATACCCTATAACTACGGCCATTTCGCCGTCGTCTATGACACCCAGACGATGCAGAACCCGCCGAAGAGCCTGACAGAGCTGGTGGAGGGCGACCCGGCCCAGAAGATCGCGATCCAGGATCCACGCACGTCGACGCCCGGCCTCGGTCTGCTTCTTTGGGTGAAGTCGGTTTACAGGGAGGACGCGCCGGCGGCATGGGAGAAGCTGCGCCAGCGCGTGCTGACGGTGACGCCGGGCTGGTCCGAAGCCTACGGGCTGTTCACCAAAGGCGAGGTGCCGATGGTGCTTTCCTATACCACTTCGCCAGCCTATCACATGGTGGCCGAAGGCACTGATCGATACCAGGCAGCGCCCTTCTCCGAAGGTCACTATATCCAGATCGAAATTGCGGGCCGTGTGAAGACATCGGAACACAAGGAACTGGCACAGCAGTTCCTTGTGTTCATGATGTCACCCGCCTTTCAGAACATCATCCCGACCACCAACTGGATGATGCCTGCCGCAGCGACATCCGAACCACTGCCAGACGCCTTTTCAAGACTGGTGAAGCCGCAGAAGACCTTCCTGATGGATCCAAAAGAGGTCGCAGCCAACCGACAGGCGTGGATCGATGAATGGCTCACCGCGATGAGCGAGCGGTAATAGCAAGATAATGCTGACGGTACGCGAGCGGTGGACAGGGATCGGCGGCAGCGCCGTCGCGCTCGGGGCGATCCTGGTCTTCATCGCCGCGGCCGTGCTGGCGCTTCTTCTTTTCCAGCCGGCCTCATCCGGTGGCGCGATCTTTACGAGCTATACCTGGAACGTGCTGCGCTTCACCCTCCTGCAGGCGGCGCTTTCGACGGCGCTTGCGACGGGATTGGCGATCCCGGTGGCGCTGTCACTGGCGCGCCGGCCCCACTTTTTCGGGCGTATTTGGATTCTCCGGCTGATGGCCCTGCCGATGGGGTTGCCGGTCCTCGTGGTCTCGCTGGGCCTGATCGCCGTCTGGGGGCGACAGGGAATTGCGAACGATCTCCTGCTGACGCTAGGGCTGAGCGAGCCGATCAGCATCTATGGGCTGAGCGGCATCCTGCTGGCACACATCTTCTTCAACCTTCCGCTCGCATGCCGGCTGATGGTGGCTTCGCTGGAGCGGCTGCCTGGGGAATACTGGAAGCTCGCGGCGAGCCTCCGTCTGACGCCGCTCTCGCTCTTCCGCTTCATTGAGTGGCCTGCGCTGCGGCAGGTTCTGCCCGGCATCGCTGGGCTGATCTTTATGCTTTGCGCCACCAGCTTCACCATCGTTCTCGTGCTCGGCGGCGGACCTGCAGCAACGACACTGGAAGTGGCAATCTACCAGTCGCTGCGCTTCGACTTCGACCCGCCCCGAGCGATTGCGCTCTCACTGCTGCAGATCGCGCTTACCGGCCTGGTGCTGGCGCTGCTTGGTCTTGTCAAACGTGCAGAAGAAAACGGAACGACGCTGGCCGCGCCAAGCCGGCGCTTCGACGGATGGACGGGCACAGCACTGGTCTGGGACGTTGTGACGATAGCGATGGCGGTTCTCTTTCTCCTGCTGCCGCTGCTGGCCGTTTTCATGAGCGGCCTAAGGGCAGATCTGGGGCGGCTGCTGACGAGCAGTGCGTTCATGCAAGCTGCCGCGACCAGTGCCGCCATTGCGGTGGCGTCAACACTTCTGGCATCGTTCGTCTCGATCTGCATCATAAAGGGGCGGCTTGCGGTCACCGATCTCCGTGACGCAGGAAAAGCCGGTCGGACCTATCGTGGACTCCTCGGCGCTTCCTCCTCTCTGGTCCTCCTGGTTCCGCCTGTCGTACTCGGCACCGGTTGGTTCCTGCTGCTGCGACCTGTTGGAGACGTCTCCTGCATCGCGCCGTTCCTTGTCTCGATCATCAACGCTCTGATGGCGCTTCCCTTCGTGATGCGCGTTCTGGAACCGTCAATGCAGACACACCATGACCGGACGAGTCGGCTGGTTGCCGGACTCGGCATTTCCGGCGTCTGGAAGCTCTGGCATATCGACCGACCAGTCCTCCTGAAGCCGGCCCTTCTGGCACTTTCCTTCGCCATGGCGCTTTCCCTCGGGGACCTTGGCGCCGTCGCCCTGTTCGGCTCCAATGACTTCGTTACTTTGCCCTGGCTTCTCTACAGTCGTCTGTCGAGCTACCGCACCGCAGACGCAGATGGACTGGCGCTGATCCTCGGAGTGCTCTGCCTTCTTTTGACGATCGCCGGGACGTTCGAGCGGCCGACCGAAAGGAGCGGGCATGCAGCAGGATAAACAAGGCCCAGACATTCACCTCCGGGACGTGCGACTGAGATTGGGCGAGACCCGCTTCCACTTCGTCGGTACAGTGCAAGGCGGGTGCATCACGGCTCTCATCGGCCCCTCAGGCTCCGGCAAATCGACACTGCTCAACCTGATCGCGGGTTTCGACGCTCCGCAATCGGGCAAGATTGTCTTCGGCACCGAGGAGGTCACGAAGAAACATCCGTCACATCGCCCGGTGTCGCTGATCTTCCAGGATCACAACCTGTTCGGCCATCTCGACCTCTTCACCAATGTTGGGCTCGGCATTCACCCGTCACTCAAGCTTTCCGCAGAAGACCGACGCCAGGTTTCGACCGCGCTCGCACGCGTGGGACTGGCCGGAATGGAGCAACGCAAGCCCGCAACGCTTTCCGGCGGAGAAAAGCAAAGAGCGGCCTTTGCCCGGGCGCTGGTGCGGCACAAGCCGGTACTGCTGATGGACGAGCCGTTTGCGGCGCTTGATCCTGGCCTGCGCTCGGACATGGCAGCCTTACTCGTCGAGCTTCACCGAGAGACCGGCAGCACGGTGCTGATGGTCACGCACGATCCAGACGAGGTTGAGCGCCTGTCCCAGAGGGTAATGTTCGTCGAGGGCGGCCGGATCATGCTCGAGACGTCGGTGAGCGATCTGGGCGAGCACCGTGAGATTTTTGCGGTAGGGCGATTTCTCCGCACATAGCTGCGCTGCCACATTTTGGACGTGCGACAGTGGCATCGCAGCAACAGCACCTTTTCGGTTGCGTTGGGGACCCCTATTTAGAAGAGAAGCTCTGTGATCGCGGCGCCGGAATCGCTAAGTCGGGAAAAATGCAGGTGCTCGCTGCCGTGACGGCGTTGAGCTCAGCTCGGATCGGATAGCGGATCTTGATGATGACACATCCGAACAGGACCATGAGACCGCTGCGGCGGCTGCGGGCTGCTGCAGCCCGTCCTTCGACCCTGCCGCTAACCAGGGCGGGCGCGGTGGTTGTCGCTGCAGCTCTTGCTCTGTCGGGCTGTCAATCGATCCTGGAACAGGCCTACCAGCCGAACGTGGCTCCCTCCGATTCACCGCAGATCGTCGATGAGGTACAGAAAAACGACCCGCGTGCGCAGATGGGCGCTCGCGAGCACCCGCGCATCGTCGCGAGCTACGGCGGCGAATATCACGACCAGAAAACGGAAAGACTGGTCGCGCGCATCGCTGGCGCGCTGACGGCGGTTTCCGAGAATCCGACGCAGTCCTACCGGATCACCATCCTCAATTCGCCGGCCATCAATGCCTTCGCCCTCCCGGGCGGCTATCTCTACGTTACCCGCGGCCTATTGGCTCTCGCCAACGATGCCTCGGAAGTTGCAGCCGTGCTGTCTCACGAGATGGCGCATGTCACCGCCAATCATGGGATTGAGCGGCAGAAACGGGAAGAGGCCGAGGTAATCGCCAGCCGGGTCGTGGCGGAGGTTCTGTCCAGTGACCTCGCCGGTAAGCAGGCGCTCGCCCGCGGCAAGCTCCGTCTTGCGGCCTTCTCACGGCAGCAGGAACTGCAGGCGGACGTCATCGGCATCCGCATGCTGGGCGAAGCCGGCTACGATCCCTATGCTGCTCCGCGATTCCTGGATTCTATGGCAGCGTACGCTCGCTTCTCTTCCGTCGATCCCGACACGGACCAAAGCCTGGACTTCCTGTCCAGCCATCCTAATGCGCCGCAACGCGTCGAGCTTGCGCGACGGCATGCACGTGCACAAGGGATCGAAGGCAAAGTCGGCGATCGCGGAAGGGAGTACTATCTGGCCGGCATCGACGGCCTGCTTTACGGCGACAGCCCCGAGGAAGGCTTCGTCAGGGGCCAGACCTTTCTGCACGGAAAACTGGGCATCCGGTTTGACGTTCCGGCCGACTTCCGCATCGACAATAAGGTCGATGCCGTCCTTGCTACCGGGCCGGAAGATACGGCCATCCGTTTCGATGGCGTGGATGCCGGCGATACCGACAGCCTCACCAACTACCTGACTAGCGGCTGGGTGGCGGGCCTGAAGCCGGAGACAGTGCAGGAGACGACGGTAAATGGTCTTTCCGCTGCGACGGCGCGCGCAACGGCAGAGCGCTGGGACTTCGATGTGACAGTGGTTCGCCTGAACAACCAGATCTTCCGGTTCCTGACGGCTGTGCCGAAAGGCAGCCCGCGCCTTGAACAGGTTTCAACAGTGCTGAAGACGAGCTTCCGCAAAATGACGCCGCAGGAGATCGCCTCGCTGAAGCCGCTGCGCGTGCGCGTTATCACCGTCGGACCGAGAGATTCTCTCGCGACGATGGCAGCACGCATGATGGGCACGGATCGCAAGCTTGACCTCTTCAAGCTGATCAACGCCATGCCCGCCGGCGCTTCGCTTGCGCCGGGTCAACGGGTGAAGATCATCTCGGAATGAGGCTCAACAGACCGCCGCCATCTGCGGGTTGGCAGACACAAGCGCCGACTTGAGCTTCTCGATTGCGCGGCTTTCGATCTGCCGCACGCGCTCCTTTGAAATGCCAAGCTCGGCGCCGAGCGCTTCCAGCGTTGCGCCGTCGTCGGTGAGGCGTCTTGCGCGGATGATCTTCTTTTCGCGGTCATTGAGCTTCGTCAGCGCGCCCTGCAACCAGCGCAGGCGCCGCTCGCCGTCGATCATGCCCGATACCTGTTCATCCGGCAGTGGCTCGCCGCTCGCCAGAAGATCAAGGCGCTCTCCGCTGTCGGCGTCGCCGGCGATGGTCGGCGCCTGAAGGGAAGCGTCGTTCCCCGAAAGACGAGCGTCCATAGTCTGAACATCAGCGACGCTTACTCCGAGCGCGGCGGCAATCTCTTCATGAATGGCCCGCGACGTCAGGTTGCTGTCGCCGCGCGCGAGCTTGGCGCGCAGACGCCGAAGGTTGAAGAACAGCGCCTTCTGGGCCGAGCTCGTGCCCCCACGCACAATCGACCAATTGCGCAGGATGTAGTCCTGCATAGAGGCACGGATCCACCAGCTGGCATAGGTTGAGAACCGCACGTCCCGCGCCGGTTCAAATCTTGCCGCCGCCTCGAGCAGCCCCACATAGCCTTCTTGTACGAGGTCGCTCATCGGCAGTCCGAAACCACGAAACTTGGATGCCATGGCGATAACAAGACGCATATGCGCGAGCGCAATCTGGTTGCGCGCGTCCTGGTCCTGGTCATCTTTCCAGCGGACGGCGAGATTCCGCTCCTCCTCACGGGCGAGATACGGAGCAGACATGGCGATCTTGATCATATTGCGGTCCGCTGACATGGCTTTCATCGTCTTCTCCGTTAGGTTTGGCAAACTGGCAAAGTGAACGCGATGCTCATGCGTCCCACTGATGCAGCAGACGCGATGCAGATCGTGAGACTTGCCTCCCTGTTTCGTTCCCCGAGCCCTTGCCGATCGCAAGTTGCCCTCTAGTTCCATTGAAACCTGCCGAACCATGCCCTTTGATCAGGTCATAGGTTCGCCGTTCCGGCGGGTTAACGTTGGGCGGAGAAAAAGGTTCCAAAGAAAAACCCGGCGCGATGGCCGGGTTTTTGGAGAGGAAAGGAATGGAAGTCGCTTACGCGGCCTCGTCCTGCGCATCGTCTTCTTCAACGGCCTTGCCGCGCTTAGGACCTTTGGCAAGGTTGGTCTCGACCAGCCGAACGGCTTCCGTGTCGGACATCTTGTTCACTGCAGCGATTTCGCGCGCCATCCGATCGAGAGCAGCTTCATAAAGCTGGCGCTCGGAATAGGATTGCTCAGGCTGATTTTCTGCGCGGTACAGGTCGCGCACGACCTCTGCGATAGAGATGAGGTCGCCAGAATTGATCTTCGCATCATATTCTTGGGCGCGACGGGACCACATGGTGCGCTTCACGCGCGCCTTGCCCTGGACCACTTTAAGAGCACGCTCGACGAAATCCGTCTCGGAAAGCTTGCGCATGCCGATGCTGACGGCCTTGCCGACAGGCACCTTAAGCCGCATCTTATCCTTCTCGAAATCGATCACGAAGAGTTCGAGCTTCATGCCCGCCACTTCCTGCTCTTCGATGGCCGTGATCATTCCGACGCCATGGGCCGGATACACGATCGCTTCGCCGGTCTTGAAGCCCTGGCGCGCCGAAGATTTTTTCTGCTGGGTCGTCATTCGTTTCACAAACTCCCTGTTACGCACCCGGTAAGACCGGGGCCGGGTCAGGCAGGCCCGGATGAGACGGGGGAAACCGTCGGGTCACTCGATACTGGTCCGACTAACGTGCGCGAAAAAACAACTCCATCGCGGGGGCGACGACACATGATCATATGATGTCACGGAAACCGCGTATGGGTGATCTGTTGCTTTCGTGATGTTTTTTGGGCACGCGAGTGCCGCCTTGTGGAACAGTCTCTCCTGTCTACCACAAAAAAGTGCCGAAATCAATAATTTGCTTTTGCATGTGGCAAATCGGCACAAGTGCCAATCCGCTCAAACAAACAGCACATGGCTTTGTTCCGCCGCTTTGCTCCGCAGCTCGAGGCGCTCGTCAGTCTCCCTTGCCCGGCTCCGCGGAAAAGAACTGGTCGAACTTGTCGGCCACGCCGTCCATTTCCTTCGCCTCCGGGAGAGGTTCCTTCTTGACGGTAATATTCGGCCAGATCTGCGCATAGTCGGCGTTGACCTTCAGCCACTTGTCGAGCCCCGGCTCCGTATCAGGCTTAATCGCCTCCGCTGGGCATTCCGGCTCGCAGACGCCGCAGTCGATGCATTCGTCCGGATGAATGACGAGGAAGTTCTCGCCTTCATAGAAGCAGTCAACGGGGCAGACTTCCACGCAGTCCGTGTACTTGCATCGAACACAGTTGTCGGTAACGACGTAGGTCATGCGGCACTCCAGAGATCACGATCAGGCCGGCTCAGGCGCGGGAGGAGACGAAGGGCCGGCAGGGGCTCGCGACAGAATCCTTGGACCGACACCGCCCCTGTTTTGACCGTGACGTAAAACCTTTCCCGGCGCTTAGCAAGGACAAAGCTTCTACGGTAACGCCTCTATCGGAAGCAATATTCCTCAGTGACGCACCTGTTGATCTTGGGTGAGCTCTGGCCACCCCACAAGGGGCCACGCTCTAAGGACGGATGCTACGTTGGGCGCGTTCGAATAGCGTCAGCCGCTTCGGCTCGCCGTTCTGAGGAAGTTCCTCATAGAGAAGCCTTGCCTCGTTCGGCGGCCCGCGCCGCGATCCACACACCCGCACAACGAGATCCACGTCCCGATGCTCCAGACGCAACTCGATTCGGTCTCCAGGGCGCACAAGCTGGCTCGAATGAAGAACGGGCTTTGCATTGGCCGTGACGCCACCGGCTGCGATAAGCGCCTGCGCGAGCGAGCGTGACTTGATCAGCCGGGCAAAGAAAAGCCACTTGTCGATCCGTTGCTGCGATCCGCCCTGTGGCTGCTCATCGGCCATGGCCTTACTTCTTCATCTGCTCCTTGAGGGCGGCGAGCTTCGCAAAGGGTGAATCCGGATCGACCGGCTTCTCCTTGCGAGGCGGCTTGGACTCGAATCGTGCTGACTGCGGCGGTTTGCCGCGGTCCTGCCGCTCACTCCTGTCGCCACGGCCTGACCGCTCCGGCTTGCCATCCTGTCGGCGGTTCTCACGGTTCGGACGACCACCCTGACGTGGACCGCGTTCACCCTCTCCACGGCCTTCGCCGCGGGGCCCGGGACGCCGTTCACCCTGTTGAGGCCGACCGCTGCGCTGATTTTCATTGCGTCCACCTGGGCGCCACAGGAGAACCGGCTTCGGCGCTTCCGTTTCAGCAGCCTCAGTGGGCGCTTCACCGGATGCCCCCTTGCCTTCCGCGGCAGCCACCTCAGTGCCTTCACTGGCTTCAGCGTCAGCTTGGGCCGCTGTGTCGTTATCACTCAGGGCCTCGGCAGACTCTGCCGCCGGCTCGGCAACTGCCGCCTCAGATGCCTGCGCATCTTGTGCCGCATCGGCCTTTGTCTCCGCCGGCTCCTGCGCTGACAGGAAAGCAGCCGCTTCTTCCGCAGTAACTTCGTCGGCACGATACCCGAGACCCTTCAGGATCTCCTCCATGTCGTCGGGCGTTGCACCAAGGATTGAGAGCATTGACGTTGTCGCGGTGAAGCGACGTCCGTCGTAGGCGCCCTCCGGACGCGGCGTGGTGCCTGGCTTCCACTGCAGAAGCGGACGGATCAGATCGGCGAGACGCTCGAGGATATCGATGCGGACAGCGCGCTTGCCGAGGAAACGGAAGCCTGCGAGCTTGTAGAACATCCGCTCGAAGCCTGGATCGGCAACGACCGAGGTGCGACCCGCGGCAAGCGCAGGGATGAGTTCACCGTAACCTGGCTTGTCGAGGCCGTCGTTCTTCAGCGCCCAGAGCAGCGTGATGAGTTCCGCCGGAGCGGGCTTCAGCAGCGCCGGCATGAAGATGTGGTAGGCGCCGAAACGAATGCCGTAGCGGCGCATCGAGGCGCGCCCGTCCTGGTCCAACGACTTCACATCCTCGGCGACGTCGCGACGGAACAGCACGCCGAGATTCTCGACCAGCTGGAAGGCCAGTCCCTTGGCAAGCCCCTGAAGGTCCTCTGCGCGGGAAAGATCGTCGAGCGGCTTCAATGCTGTCGCGATGTGATGGTTCACGAAGCGCTCGATGCGGGCAACCACATGCTCACGAGCATTGCCGGTGAGTTGATCGTCGGCCAGCAGGATTACACGCGGACGCATGACGTGGTCGCTCGCGGCAAGCCGCGCGACCGGATCGCCCAGCCAGCGAACGAAGCCATCCGACCCGATCGAAAGATCGCCGTTGCCGGAGGCGTATAGGCGTGCCGCACGGGCTTCGAACTCGAGCGCCAGAGCCTTTTGTGCCGCACCTTGGACAGCCTTCGCATCTGGCCCTTCGGCACCGGCGATCGGCGTGAACCGGAATCCGGCCAATTGCCCGACGTGATGGCCTTCCACGAAGACATCACCATTCACACTGATTTCAGCTTCCAGCATCGCATTCTCTCTCAGGCGCTTCATGAGCACAGATGTCCTGCGGTCAACGAACCGTTTCGTCAACCTTTCATGTAAGGCGTCGGACAGCCTGTCCTCAATTTCTCTTGTCTTTTCCTGCCAGTGTGTCGGATCGGCAAGCCAGCCGGGACGGTTCGACACATAGGTCCAGGTACGGATCTGGGCGATCCGCGCCGAAAGCGTGTCGATCTCGCCATCCGTCCGATCCGCCCGCCGAACCTGCTCGGCCATGAATTGTTCGTTTACCGTACCGAAGCGGACCAGATCGGAAAAAAGCGTCGAAATCAGGTCCGCATGCTGAGCAGGCGCGATGCGGCGATAGTCGGGGAGGGCACAGGCCTCCCACAGCTTCTCCACCCGGTCTGGCGTCGTCGCCGTGTCGATGATCTCCGGATAGCGGGAAAGGTAGTCCAGCGCCTGGCTGTCGGTGGCAGGAAGTGCGCGAGTAAGGCCCGTCACCGTCGGCGCCACATCGAGGCTCGCACGCAGATCGCGGATCGAGGAGAAGTCCAGGGCCTTCGACCGCCACTGCAGCACCTTCACCTCGTCAAACTCATGGGTCTCGATGCGCTCCACCAGTTCTTCGTCGAGCGGCTGGACCTGTCCCGTGACCCCAAAGGTCCCGTCCCGAACGTGACGACCGGCGCGCCCTGCTATCTGTCCCATCTCCGCCGGCGTCAGGTTGCGGAACTGGAAGCCGTCAAACTTACGGTCCTGCGCGAAGGCGACGTGGTCGACGTCGAGGTTCAGGCCCATGCCGATCGCATCGGTCGCGACCAGATATTCGACGTCGCCTTCCTGGTAGAGCCCGACCTGCGCATTGCGTGTTCGGGGGCTGAGTGCGCCTAGCACCACCGCGGCACCGCCGCGCTGGCGGCGGATCAGTTCGGCAATGGCGTAGACTTCGTCGGCCGAAAACGCGACGATCGCCGTGCGCTGCGGTAGGCGCGTAATCTTCTTCTGGCCTGCATAGAAGAGCTGCGACATGCGCGGCCGCTCGATGACGTTGATGCCAGGCAGCAGCCTTTCCAGGATCCTCCGCATGGTACCGGCGCCCAGCAGCAGCGTTTCTTCGCGTCCACGCAGATGCATGATACGGTCGGTGAAGATATGGCCGCGCTCAAGATCGGCTGCGAGCTGCACTTCGTCGATGGCGACGAAGGCAGCCTTGGTTTCCCGCGGCATGGCCTCGACGGTACAGACCGAAAAGCGTGCGCCGGGCGGTGTGATCTTCTCTTCACCTGTGATCAGAGCAACCGCTGACGCTCCCACCCTTTCGGCGACGCGGGTGTACACCTCGCGAGCAAGGAGCCGCAGTGGTAAACCGATCACGCCGCTGCCATGCGCCACCATCCGTTCGATGGCATAGTGCGTCTTGCCGGTATTGGTGGGTCCGAGCACGGCGGTGACGCCGCGCCCGCTAAGCATCATGGGCTGAAAGTTCAAAACGGGGTCCGTATCACAAACATCTGGCGCCCCCTGCCGCCTGAGCAGATCGCCATGGGCGAGAGATGGCGATCTGGCGGCGCCTTGGCAAGTGAGGCTATCGATTCTCCTCAAGGATTGCACGATCTATTCCGCGCGTTAGAACAAAGCGGAACGAATCGGCGACGAATCGCTGACTCTGGCGAGTCTGCCTTTGTTCTCCCAATCAAGCGGATAGCTAGGGCCACTTCCACAAACTTACCAGCTCCTACGAACTCCCCCAAGTCTGATCCATATTGCCGCCTTGGAACAAAACGGTAGAAGATGCGTTTGTTCCCGCATCCTGAAGAACAGGGATCGGAGAAAGTACGACATGCTCGGAACGGTGTTGCTGGTGATCCTCATCCTGCTTCTGATCGGCGCGCTGCCGAACTGGGGCTACAGCCGCGGCTGGGGTTATGGACCATCTGGAGGGCTCGGACTGGTCCTCGTCATCGTGATCGTCCTCCTGCTCATGGGCAGGATCTAAGTAAAGCGTTCATCAAAACGGGAAGGAAAACCATCATGAAAAAGATCTTGCTCGCAGGCGCACTCATCGGTTCGCTCGCATCCTGCACCTCCACCGAGCGCGGCACGGCAATTGGCGCCGGTACAGGCGCTGTTATCGGTGGCGTTGCCACGAACAGCTGGGGTGGCGCAGCCGTTGGCGCGGTTGCAGGCGGCGCTGTCGGCGCGCTGGTTGGCGCCTCACAGGAACGTCAGGGCTACTGCGTCTATCGCGACCGCTACGGCCGTACGTACGAAGCACGTTGCCGCTAATCATCAGCTTTCCACTGAAAAAGGCGCCGCTCGACCGGCGCCTTTTTTTCATTTTCAAGGTTCAAGGGCATGGAGCCTAGCAGAAGTACTGGCCGCCATTGGCAGTCAGGGTCGAGCCGGTGATGAAGCCGGAGTCGTCTGACGCCAAAAAGACGACACAGCGGGCAATCTCTTCCGGCTCACCCAAGCGTCCCACGGGAATGTGCGGCAGGATCTTCTCCTTCAACACCGCTTCGGGAATGGCTCGCACCATCTCCGTTGCAATATAGCCGGGGCAGATGGCATTCACCGTGATTTTCTTCGCCGCACCTTCCTGAGCCAACGCCTTGGTGAACCCAAGGTCTCCTGCCTTGGCTGCGGAATAGTTGACCTGTCCCATCTGGCCCTTCTGGCCGTTGATCGACGAGATGTTGATGATGCGCCCAAAGCCCCTTTCCCGCATGCCGCCCCAGACCTGGTGCGTCATGTTGAAAAGGCCGGTAAGATTGGTGCCGATGACCTCGTTCCACTGCTCGGGTGTCATCTTGTGGAACATGCCGTCGCGGGTGATCCCGGCATTGTTGACCAGCACATCGACCGGCCCCAGCTCCTCCGTGACGCGGCTGAGGCCTTCGGAACAAGAGTTGTAGTCCGAAACGTCCCACTTGAAGACCGGGATTCCGGTCTCCTCTCCAAACATCCGAGCTTTTTCCTCGTTGCCGGCGTAGTTGGCTGCAACCCGGTAGCCCGCCGCGCTCAACGCCACACAGATTGCGGCGCCGATGCCTCGCGTGCCGCCCGTCACCAATGCTACTCTGCTCACCGGCCTCCCCTCCTCAGGCATTCCATTGGCCTTCTTCGAGGCCTAAACAGCATTCACCCCCGGACCAAACCGAGTTCACATGGCTTCGAGGCACATGGCGACACCCATGCCGCCACCAATGCACAGCGTTGCCAGACCTTTCTTGGCGCCGCGGCGCTTCATTTCGAAGACGAGCGTATTGAGGATGCGAGCACCGGAGGCGCCAATCGGATGCCCGATGGCAATGGCGCCACCGTTGACGTTGACAATCGCCGGGTCCCAGCCGAGTTCCTTGTTGACCGCACAGGCCTGGGCCGCGAATGCCTCGTTGGCTTCGACGAGATCAAGATCGCTCGCCTTCCAGCCGGCTTTCTCCAGCGCCTTGCGCGATGCGGGAATCGGCCCCGTGCCCATGATCTGCGGATCGACGCCGGCAGTTGCCCAGGAGACTATACGCACGAGCGGCGTAATACCGCGGCGCGATGCCTCCTCCTCCGTCATCAGCACGGCGGCTCCCGCCCCATCGTTGATCCCCGAGGCGTTCCCGGCGGTGACGGTACCTTCCTTGTCGAAGGCAGGGCGCAACTTTGCCATGTTTTCTAACGTGGCGCCGATGCGGATATATTCGTCGGCATCGACCGTCACGTCGCCCTTCCTCGTCTTCACCACGAAAGGCACGATTTCGTCCTTGAACCGGCCGGCAGCCTGCGCCGCTTCCGCCTTGTTCTGTGAGGAGACGGCAAAACCATCCTGCTCGTCGCGCGAAAGCTGCCACTGGCGAGCGATGTTTTCCGCGGTGATGCCCATGTGATAGCCGTAGAAGGCGTCCGTCAGCCCGTCCTTGATCATGGTGTCGATCATCTTCATGTCGCCCATCTTCACGCCGTTGCGCAGATGCGCGCAGTGCGGCGCCATCGACATGGACTCCTGGCCGCCGGCGACGACGATCTTGGCGTCTCTCAGCGCGATCTGCTGCATTCCGAGCGCCACTGCGCGAAGGCCGGAGCCACACAGCTGATTGACACCCCAGGCGGTTGCTTCCTGCGGCACGCCCGCCTTCATCGCCGCCTGCCTTGCCGGGTTCTGCCCCTCCCCTGCGGGCAGGACCTGACCGAGAATGACTTCATCCACCTCTCCCGCCTCGACGTTCGCCCGGTCGAGCGCGCCCTTGACGGCGGCGGCTCCGAGTTCGTGTGCAGGGATGTTGGCGAAGGCACCATTGAATGAGCCGACGGCCGTACGGGCTGCGGCTGCAATAACGATGGATGACTGGCTCACGGGCGGCTTCCTCGTATTTCATTTTATCTTGAAAGACTGACAAAGCTTGAAGGTGAAGTCAAACGCGTCTGACGGTGGAAGAAGACGTAGATCGTGAGCATGTTTGCGCATTTGTTGCGCAGCATCGGTCTACCCCGCGATGCACAAAATGCCATTGTCACTGCCGCGTATTTGAGCATAGAGTCGGTACGGGAGAACCCCGTTCCCAACGAATGGACGGGCGGAGGAGGCAGACATGGCCAAGAATGAAGGCGAAACAGTCATCAAGAAATACGCCAACCGGCGCCTCTACAATACGGGCACGAGCACGTATGTGACGCTGGAAGATCTCGCCAAGATGGTGAAGAAGGGCGAGGAATTCGTCGTCCAGGACGCCAAGACCGGGGAGGACATCACCCACTCCGTGCTGACGCAGATCATCTTCGAGCAGGAATCGAAGACCGGCAACACGCTCCTGCCGATCTCCTTCCTGCGCCAGCTGATCTCCTACTACGGGGACCAGATGCAGATGGTCGTGCCGACCTTCCTGGAGCACTCGATGCAAGCCTTTGCCGAGCAGCAGGTGCAGATGCGCGAGCAGATGACGAAGGCTTTCGGAGATACGCAGCTAACCAAGAACCTGCAGGCGCCGATGCAACTGATGGAGGAGCAGGTGCGGCGCAACACCGAAATGTTCCGGCAGGCTATGCAGATGTTTTCGCCTTTCGGAGCACAAGCCGGCGCACCGACTGCAAAGAAAAGCGATCCCAAGGACCTCGATGAGCTCAAGGAGCAGTTGCGCACCTTGCAGAGCCGCATCGACAATCTCTGAGACGACCAACAGGCAAACAACAAAAAAGGCCGGAAATCCGGCCTTTTTTGTTCATTACTTGACGAAGGCGCTTATGCGCTTTCCTTCGGCGTCAGAACCTGACGACCGCGATACATGCCCGTCTTAAGGTCGATGTGATGCGGACGGCGCAGTTCGCCGGAGTTCTTGTCTTCGACATAGGTCGGGTTCTTCAGAGCGTCAGCCGAACGGCGCATACCGCGTTTGGACGGGCTCGTTTTTCTCTTCGGTACAGCCATTTTCGTTACTCCACTTTCGTGCAAAGGGTCATCCCCGGCGCAATTAGCCGAACTGGACAAGCCTTAATATCGGAAATTTGGGCGGCTTATACATGCTGATCGGGCGCTTGACCAGTCCCTGCAGCAAAAATTCCGCGTGGCGCTAGGCTTCGTCTTCCGGGACGATCCATGTCTCCGCCAGCGCCGCCTCCTGCCACTTCAGCCAGGCCGAGTGGTTCTTGACCGCCGTCATGTAGGCCAGCACTTGCGGCTCCTCCACCAGCTCATAGATCTCGAACCGGTTGACGACCGGCGCGAACATGGCGTCGGCCGCAGAAAACCCTCCGAAGAGAAAGGGGCCGCCAGACCGGTCGAGGCATTCCTTCCAGATCGACGAGATCCGCTCAACGTCCCCGGCTACGCCGTCGAGAAGCTTGATCCGGCCCTTTGACCGGCGCATGTTCATGGGGCATGCATTGCGTAGCGCGCGGAAGCCGGAGAGCATCTCCATCGAGATCGAGCGGGCGACCGCCCGGTCTTTCGCCGATTCTGGCCACACCGGGTGGTCCGGGAAGATCTCCGCCGCATACTCGATGATCGCAAGCGACTCCCACACACGCAGGTTCCCGTGGTGGAGCACCGGAACGCGGCCAGTCGGCGAGATCTCCTTGAATCGCGGATTGCCTGCCGGAAAGTCGAACGGGATCAGATCTTCTTCGAAAGGGATGCCTGCTGCAGTCATTGCCAGCCACGGTCGGAAAGACCAGGAAGAATAATTTTTGTTACCGATATAGAGCGTCAAACTGTCCATGCACGTCTCCCGTCTTGTGACGATACCGGCATAGCGGCCTTGATGAAGAGCGACCAATGAAAAGGCTGAACGTCAGCCATAAATGCAGGTGATGTATTCGCCCGAGTTTCGTGCCCTTCTCTCCACCACGCGCGCCAGCCGCTGCATGCCGTTGCCCGGCTTGCCGGCGACCCGCGTGATCGGATTGGGCAGGGCAACGGCTAGGAGCGCCGCCTGCCTGCGCGTCAGATCGCTCGCAGAAACGCCGAAATGATACTGGGCGGCCGCCTCCGCGCCATAGATGCCCGGTCCCCATTCGGCCACGTTGAGATAGATCTCCATCGTCCGCCGTTTCAACCAGACGAAATCCGCCGCCATTGCAAGCGGCAGTTCAAGGGCCTTGCGCACAAACGAGCGGCCATTCCAGAGGAACAGGTTCTTCGCGGTCTGCATCGGGATGGTGCTGGCACCACGCGTTGTTTCACCGTCGAGCGCCTCTTCCACCACCACTTTCATTTCACCCCAGTCCACCCCGCCATGGCGGCAGAACTGACCGTCTTCCGACATCATCACCGATTGCACCAGGTTGGGCGAGATGTCATCGAGAGAAACCCATTGGCGCTCATAGCCTCTGAACAGGGCGAGATCCGCCAGCATCAGCGTTGAGACGGGATGAATGACCGGCAGGGTGTAGAGAAGGATCAGCAGGTAGGGCGCGACGAGCAGGGCGAGCGCCAGAAGCACCATGCGGCGGAGGAATCTGGCAACAGGTCCGCGTCTTCCACGGCGCACGGAGGCACTCTCCTCACCAGCGATGTCGTCCCGTTCGGCTTCCACTTTTGCCCTTTCCTCGTCGTCCGCTTCTTAACCGCAGATGCCCATGATGACCAGTGGAGCCGAACAAAAGGTGGGCGCACTCCGAAACCATTGCGCGCGCTTTCGGGCCGTGCCAAACAGCCGCCATGACAGGGCCCATCCACGACTTTGAACACCGCCTGACGGAACGCGCTCGCGCAACCGAGCTGCTGCTTTCCTCTCTTTTGACCGACGAACGCCAGCCGGACGAGATCAGCCGCCCGACAAGCCTGCTGGCCGCCATGCGCCATGGGACGCTCAACGGCGGAAAGCGGCTGCGGCCGTTCCTCGTGCAGGAGAGCGCCGCCATGCTCGGCGGCCCTCCCGAGGCCGCGGCGAGGATCGCTGCTGCACTGGAATGCGTGCATTGTTATTCGCTGATCCACGACGATCTTCCCGCGATGGACGACGACGATGTGCGGCGTGGCAGGCCGACGGTCCACAAGGCCTTTGACGAAGCTTCTGCAATCCTCGCCGGCGACAGCCTGCTCACCTATGCCTTCGACATCATCGCCGCACCGGAAACCGACCTTTCCCACCGGCAGAAGAACGAGCTGGTGCTGGCGCTTGCCCGGGCATCGGGTCTTGGCGGAATGGCAGGCGGCCAGGCGCTTGATCTTGCGGCCGAAACTTCTCCCCCGGATGAAGCAGGTATCCTGACGCTGCAGGCCATGAAGACCGGCGCGCTACTCCGCTTTGCCTGCGAAGTCGGTGCGATTATCGCCAATGCGACGGCGGATGACCGCGCGCGACTGCGGCGGTTCGGCGAGATCATCGGCCTTGCCTTCCAGCTCGCAGACGACCTTCTGGACGTCAAGGCAGATGCCGAGACGATGGGCAAGGCGACTGGCAAGGACGCCGCGCGCGGCAAGGGCACGTTGGTTGCCCTGCACGGCATTGAATGGACAGAAGCGAGACTTGCCGCCCTTGCCAACGAAGCCATGGAAATCCTCGCCCCCTATGGGGAACAGGCAGCCACGCTGGAAGCCACAGCGCTTTTCATCGCCGACAGGAAAAGCTGAACAGGAGCGGCCGTGACGGAGATCTTCGACTACCTCCCGGCCATGTGGCCCGCTTACGTCGCCTATCTCGTCGCCGTGATCAGTCCCGGGCCGGCGATCTTCGCGATCATCGGCACCGCGATGTCACAGGGGCGCAGGGCTGGATTGATCATCGCACTCGGGATCTTTGGCGGCTCGGCCACCTGGGCGACTGCCGCGGCACTCGGCGTGGCAGCCATCCTTCGCCACCACGCCTTCGCACTCGAGATCCTGAAGATCGCGGGCGGGCTTTATCTTCTTTATCTCGGCTGGAAGGCTTTTCGCTCGGCACGCATGAAAGACGCCGATCTTCCGCTGGCGCAAAGGGACGCCACGTCCACGGCTCGCCGACTTCTGCTGCGGGGATATGCGATCCATGTCACGAACCCGAAGGCGATCTTCGCGTGGTTGGCGATTATTTCACTGGGACTTCCGGAGGCGGCACCTGCGTCTGCCATTGCGGCCATCATTGGCCTGTGCCTGACGTCGGGGCTGCTGATCTTTTCGGGCTACGCGCTTCTCTTCTCGGCGCCACGCGCGCTCCGCATTTACCAGTTTGCCCGCCGGCGGATCGAAGGCGCGATGTCCGCCTTTTACTGCTTTGCCGGCCTCAAGCTCCTGACGAGCCGCCTCTGAGACGGCCCGTCAGGTCCTGGATCACTGCGAGATCGGCGCGATCATAACTTCGACGCGGCGGTTCTGCGCCCGGCCTTCTGGCGTCGCATTGGATGCGATCGGCTGCGACGGGCCGAAGCCGAGCGTCGACATGCGGCGCTGATCGACGCCGCGGCTTGCCAGATAGTTGGCGACAGACGCCGCGCGACGTTCGGAGAGACCTTGATTGTGTGCAAGGCTTCCGGTGGAATCCGTGTGGCCGTTCACGTCGATGAGCGTCTTGTTGAACTTGTTCAGCACGATCGCAACGGAATCGAGAGTCGGGTAGAACGGCGGGATCACCTGATCTTGGTCCGTTGCGAAGGTCACGTTGGACGGCATGTTGAGCACGATCCGGTCACCCACGCGGGTAACGGAAACGCCGGTTCCCTGCAGTTGCGCCCGAAGCTCAGCTTCCTGCTGGTCCATGTAGTTGCCGATCGCACCGCCGGCCAGGCCGCCGATGGCAGCGCCGATCAGCGCGTTGCGACCCTTGTCGCCGCCGCCGATGACAAGACCACCCAGAGCACCGAGGCCGGCACCGATCGCAGCGCCTCCGGCAGTGTTGGAAACCTTCTGCTGGCCCGTGTAAGGGTCGGTGGTGGTGCAGGCGGAAAGATAGGTTGCGGCAAGCGCAACGAGTGCGAATCTCTTGATCATGCGAATCGAAGTCCCCGTCGTCATTGATGGACGGTCATTTACCATAAAATGCGGCAATACAGGGACGGATTGCGCTCATTCCGCTGCGCTGCGCTGGCCGAAGCGCTGCTCGATGTAATCGATCACCAGCTTCTCGAAATCCGAGGCAATATCGGGACCACGCAGGGTCATCGCCTTCTTGCCGTCGATGAAGACGGGAGCAGCAGGCGTTTCGCCGGTACCGGGCAAGGAGATGCCGATATCTGCATGTTTGCTCTCACCGGGACCGTTGACGATGCAGCCCATCACCGCGACGTTCAGCGCCTCGACGCCGGGATATTTTTCGCGCCAGACGGACATGTTCTTGCGCAGGTCGTCCTGGATCCGCTGGGCGAGTTCCTGGAAGACGGTGGAGGTCGTGCGCCCGCAGCCGGGGCAGGCAGCGACCACCGGCACGAACTGCCGGAAGCCCATGACCTGAAGCAGTTCCTGCGCCACCTGCACCTCGCGGGTGCGGTCGCCGTTTGGTTCCGGTGTCAGCGACACCCGGATTGTGTCGCCGATGCCGTGCTGCAGGACGTATCCCATGGCAGCCGACGAGGCGACGATGCCCTTGGACCCCATGCCTGCTTCCGTCAGCCCCAGATGTAGGGCGTGGTTGGAGCGTTCGGCGAGCATGGAGTAGACCGCGATTAGGTCCTGCACCTGGCTGACCTTCGCCGACAGGATGATGCGGTTGCGCGGCAGGCCGATGTTCTCCGCAAGTTCGGCAGAGATCAGCGCCGACTGCACGATCGCCTCGTGCATGACCTGGCGCGCAGACATCGGCGAGCTTTCGGCGGCATTGCGATCCATCAGCGTCGTCAGCAAATCCTGGTCGAGCGAGCCCCAGTTGACGCCGATGCGCACCGGCTTGTCGTAGCGGATCGCCATCTCGATGATGTCGGCGAATTGCTTGTCCTTCTTGTCCTTGAACCCGACATTGCCCGGGTTGATGCGGTACTTCGCAAGCGCTTCGGCACAGGCCGGATGATCGGAAAGTAGCTTATGGCCGATATAGTGGAAGTCGCCGACCAGCGGCACGTCCATGCCGAGCCGCAACAGGCGCTCGCGGATCTTCGGCACCGCTGCCGCACTCTCGTCGCGATCGACTGTGATGCGGACGATCTCAGAGCCGGCCTTGTAGAGCGCCGCCACCTGCGCCACCGTCGCATCGATGTCAGCCGTATCCGTATTCGTCATCGACTGCACGACGACGGGGGCACCGCCGCCGACGATGACGCCGCCGACATCGACGGCCACCGTTGCCCGGCGCGGCTTCGGATCATATTCAAGCGGTGTGGACATGGAGCTCTCGCAGCTGAAAACCTGTCTTCAGGTGGATGATGACCTTGCCAATGTCAACCTTACGCCGCTTCACATCGGCGAGCCTTGCAGGTTAGTCGTGCCGAACGCCGTCCGCGTGCCGCGCCAACGGCGACAACACCAGCACGGCCAGATGCAACACCGATAGCGCGGCAAAGATCAGCGCAAGGCCGCTATACTCGGCGATGAAGCCGATGGCCGACGGAGCGAGCAGGATGCCCGAATAGCCCATGGTGGTCACGACGGAGAGCCCCACGCCCGGCCGAAGACCCGGCAGGTTTCCGGCAGCCGAAAAGACGATCGGCACGAGGTTCGAGATGCCGATCCCAGCAAGGGCAAAGCCGAGGATCGCCATGATATCACTCGACGCGAACCCTACCGTCAGGAGACCCGTGACGGAGATGACTGCGCAGACACGCAGAGTTTTGACGGCGCCGAATCGGTCTCGCACCAGATCACCGGCAAAGCGCATAACCGCCATAGTGAGCGAGAATGCCGCGAAGGCGAAACCGGACGCGGTGACGGAGGCGCCGAGTTCCTGGCGGAGATAGAGCGCGCTCCAATCGATCACAGCCCCTTCCGGGATCATGCAGAACAGAGCCATCACCCCGATCAGCCAAGGAACCGCTGTCCGCGGCAGCCGCGACCGCTCGTGCACCTCTTCCGGATGGGGCGCATCGCGCAGGACCATTGGCCAGGCGAATGCCAACATCAAAGCAGCAAGGACGGTCACCAGGATGGCATGTCCAGAGACACCCATCCGCTCGATCAGAAAGCCGCCGCTCGCCGCACCCAACAGGCCGCCGAGGCTCCAGAAGGCATGGCAGGACGACATGATAGCCCGGCGCATGTGCTTCTCTATCGCAACCGCATTGGCATTCATGGCAACATCCATGGCACCGATCAGGCCACCGAAGAGAAAGATCGCGATGGCCGCGGACCAGATGCTCCCAACCCAGGTCAGCAGAAGCAGCGTCGGGACGGCGAGGACGGCCGCAACCCGGGAAACGGCGCTGGAGCCGAAGCGAGCGATCTGGCTGCCGGCGATCGGCATCATGACGAGCGATCCTAGACCAAATACCAGGATCATAATGCCGAGCGCACTTTCCGTGAGCTCCAGACGGCTCGCGAACTCCGGGATCTTC
This sequence comes from Pseudorhizobium tarimense, assembly GCF_022968135.1. GTDB lineage: Bacteria > Pseudomonadota > Alphaproteobacteria > Rhizobiales > Rhizobiaceae > Neorhizobium > Neorhizobium tarimense. Next base: position 151,324 of record NZ_JALJRA010000010.1, on the reverse strand, counting down.
GGCGCCCATGCGCCGACGAAAAAACCGTTCATCAGAAACAGCAGCGCAACCGCCGCACGCTCGCGCGTGACCATCGAAGCTTTCGGAGCAGCCGCCGGCCGTTGGGACATGTCCATTTCTGCATCCTCGTTGATGGGGGCGAGAATTAATTCAATCGATTAAAATGGCAAGCCGCACCCGAAGGTGCGGCGTCACGATTTGTTATAGCGCCGTTTGCGACGTGAATTTGGCTATTCGGAAAAGACTACAAGGAGATCCTTTGCATCGATCTGATCGCCAGCGGCGACAAGCACCTCCGCCACCCCGCCGTCACGCTCGGCGTGAAGGGCCGTCTCCATCTTCATCGCCTCGATCGACAGCAGGACATCGCCAGCCTTGACCGGCTGCCCTGCAGCGACGGCAACGGTGGAAATGACACCCGGCATCGGCGCACCGAGATGGTTGACATTACCAAGATCCGCCTTGCGCCGCACCGCAGCGCCCCCAGCTCCGTGCGCGCGATCCGCCACCTTGATGCGGCGCGGCTGGCCGTTGAGCTCGAAGAAGACGGTCACCATGCCCTTTTGGTCGGTTCCGCTGGTGGCCTGATTGACAATGACGAGCGTCTTCCCCTGCTCAATGTCGGCGAACAGCTCTTCGCCATCCGCAAGGCCATAGAAGTAGGCGTGCGTGGGGAGGACGGAGACCGGACCATAGGTGTCGATCGCCTGCGCGAAATCCGTGAAGACCTTCGGGTACATCAGATAAGACGCGAACTCAAAATCGGTGACCGATCGCTCAAGTTTCGCTTCGATCGCCTGGCGTTCCGCATCGAGATCAGCCTCCGGCAGCAAGGCGCCCGGGCGATCGGTGTAGGGCTTCTCGCCTTTCAGCGCCTTCTTCTGCAGCGCCTCCGGCCAGCCACCGGGTGGCTGGCCCAGATCGCCCTTCAGCATCGAGACGACGGAATCAGGAAAGGCGATGTCCTTCTCCGGGTTCTCCACATCAGCGACGGTCAGGTCCTGGCTCACCATCATCAGTGCCATGTCGCCGACGACCTTGGAGGAAGGGGTGACCTTGACGATATCGCCGAACATCTGGTTGGCATCGGCATAGGTCTGCGCCACCCGGTGCCAGCGGTTCTCAAGCCCCAGGGAACGCGCCTGCTCCTTGAGATTGGTGAACTGGCCACCCGGCATTTCGTGGAGATACACTTCCGATGCCGGCCCCTTCAGGTCGCTCTCGAAGGCGGCGTACTGATTGCGCACCGCTTCCCAATAGAAGGAGATGCGGCGGATCCACTCGGGATCCAGCCCCGGATTTCGCTCAGAGCCTGTCAGCGCCTCGACGATCGAGCCGAGGCATGGCTGCGACGTGGTCCCGGAGAAGGCGTCCATCGCGGCATCGACAATATCCACTCCCGCGTCGACCGCGGCAAGAACGGTAGCGGCTGATATGCCGGAGGTGTCGTGGGTGTGGAAATGGATCGGGAGATCGGTCGCTTCACGCAGCGCCTTGAACAAGACGCGAGCCGCAGCGGGTTTCAGCAGGCCCGCCATGTCCTTCACGGCAATGATATGCGCCCCTACCCGCTCCAGCTCTTCCGCCAGCGAGACATAATACTTGAGGTCGTATTTCGGTCGCGCGCTATTGAGGAGATCGCCGGTGTAGCAGATCGCCGCCTCGCAGATCCGGTTCTCCTCCTGCACGGCATCCATCGAGACCCGCATGTTTTCGACCCAGTTGAGGCAGTCGAAGACGCGGAAGACGTCAATGCCGCCGCGTGCCGCCTGACGGACGAAGTACTTCACCACGTTGTCGGGATAGTTCTTGTAGCCGACGCCGTTCGCCCCCCGCAGCAGCATCTGCAGCAGCAGGTTCGGGGCGCCCTCGCGCACCAGCGCAAGCCGCTCCCAGGGATCTTCCATCAGGAAGCGCATGGAGACATCGAATGTGGCGCCACCCCAGCATTCCAGCGAGAACAGGTTCGGCAGGGCACGAGCATAGACGCCGGCAATTCGCGCGATGTCATGAGTACGCATCCGAGTTGCAAGCAGTGACTGATGGCCGTCGCGCATCGTTGTATCGGTCATTAGCACACGGCTTTCGCCGCGGATCCATTCGGCGAACTTGCGTGCCCCAAGCTGATCGAGCATCTGCTTTGTCCCGTCTGGCACGGGACCATTGATGTAAGGGACGACCGGCTTGGCAGCCTGCGGCGAGGGAAGCGGCCTTCCCTTCACCTCCGGATGACCGTTGACGCTGACATCGGCGAGATAGGTAAGAAGCTTGGTCGCCCGGTCCTGACGCTTCACCTGGGTGAAGAGCTCCGGCGTCGTGTCGATGAACTTGGTGGTGTAGGAATTGTCGCGGAACATCGGGTGCCCGATGATCGCCTCGAGGAAGGTGAGATTGGTCGCAACGCCACGGATGCGGAACTCGCGCAGCGCGCGGTCCATGCGGCTGATCGCTTCCTGCGGCGTGCTGCCGGAGGCCGTCACCTTGACCAGCAAGGGATCGTAGTAGCGGGTAATGATCGCGCCGGTATAGGCCGTGCCGCCGTCCAGGCGAATGCCGAAGCCGGCGGCCGAGCGATAGGCAGTGATGCGGCCGTAGTCAGGAATGAAGTTCTGCTCCGGGTCCTCCGTGGTGATTCGGCATTGCAGGGCATGGCCGTTGAGGCGGATGTCCTCCTGCCGCGGCACAACGGCTTCAGCCGTGCCGATCGCGGCACCCTCAAGAATATGAATCTGCGCCTTCACGATGTCGATTCCGGTGACGACTTCGGTCACCGTGTGCTCGACCTGGATGCGCGGATTGACCTCGATGAAGTAGAACCTGCCGGTGTCTGCATCCATCAGATATTCGACGGTGCCGGCACCAACATAGTTGGTTGCCCTTGCGATCTTCAGCGAATACTCTGCTAGTTCCTGACGCTGGCCTTCGCTAAGATACGGGGCAGGAGCGCGTTCCACGACCTTCTGGTTGCGCCGCTGGATCGAGCAGTCGCGCTCGAACAGGTGAACGACGTTGCCGTGCGTATCGCCAAGGATTTGGCTTTCCACGTGCCGGGCCCGCTCGACGAGCTTTTCAAGGTAGACTTCGTCCTTGCCGAAGGCCGCCTTCGCCTCGCGCTTCGCCTCCGTCACTTCCTTGGCAAGATCGGCCTCCGAGCGGATGACGCGCATGCCGCGACCACCCCCACCCCAGGACGCCTTCAGCATCACCGGGTATCCCACCTCGGCTGCCATTTTGGCGACTTGCCCCATGTCGTCCGGCAAAGGCTCGGTTGCCGGCACCACCGGCACGCCGACGGAGACGGCCAGATTACGCGCAGCCACCTTGTTGCCGAGCTGGCGCATCGTATCTGCGGTTGGGCCGATGAAGTTGATACCTGCATCGTTACAGGCCTCGACAAACTCCGGGCTTTCGGAGAGAAGGCCGTATCCGGGATGAATTGCATCGGCACCGGATAGCTTGGCGACCCGGATGACTTCCGGGATGGAGAGATAGCTCTCAACCGGCCCCAGATCCCGCTCCAAATGAGGTCCCCGCCCGACCTGGTAACTTTCGTCCGCTTTGAAGCGGTGCAGCGACAGCTTGTCCTCTTCCGCCCATATCGCCACCGTTTTGATGCCCAACTCGTTGGCCGCGCGGAACACGCGGATGGCGATTTCGGACCTGTTGGCGACAAGTATCTTCGATATGGGCAAGGTAGATCTCCTCCATCAACCACAGCCGAATGCTGCACTGCAAGGCGAACCTACCGTCTTGGAAGACGAAGTCAATTTCTCCGTCGTTGAACGTGCTGCTTGCAGCTACGAGACAATCCGCGGCGAAAGGCGATCGCAACCACATGCTGCCGGTTCCTTGCCTTCATCTTGTTCTGAAGTCCGTTGATGTACCAGTCGACGGTGTGGTTAGAGATCTTCAACTCGCGCGCGATCTCGTTGGACGTCATTCCTTCCGCAAGATGACTGACCACCTCGATCTCCCGCTTCGTCAGGCGTACCTCGGCTGGGCCGATTTTCTCCAGTTCCGCTGCCAGCCACGAAACTCGAGGTGGCGCCAGAGCGTCCTGCGCGCTGCCGCGTCGAACAAGGCCAGTTCGGACGGCGAAAGGTCCACCGAGCGGCTACTTACCAACAGACTCCCGATGAGGCCAATTCGTCCGTGAACGGGAACGACATATCCATCGGTCATGCCGGTTCGGGCGGCGTCCTGCATCATCCGCTGCATGCGCGTTCTGTGCGGATCGTTGCGTAGCGCAAAGATCCCCTGGCGCAGCCGATAGGGGCGCTGCGCCGAGGCAAGCACCACCTCTTTCTCCGCATGAAGCACCCTCGGCCGGAGAACGAGGCGATAGAAGGCGAAACCGTAATGGCCCAGCAGATCTTCCAACTGACGGGCCAATCCGTCTGCGTCCTTGGTCTCGCCTGCAAGAACCAGCAGTTGAACAATCAGATGAACGCCCACAACTGCCCCCGCCTGCAAATAAAAATCCGCTACCTCCCGGCAGAAGACCTCCCGCCTGGATCGAGAACCTTGCGTTCTTGGTTATCACTAGTTGAGGTTGCATCACTAAATCTTGCCATAGGCACTAAGGTTAAATGCCGGGGGCACGCGGAAGGTGCCGCCTCTCCCAAGCAGGCCGCAGCAGGCAACTTTGCGCCGGTCGCGCCATTGTTTAGCTTGCTTAGATGCCTAGAAGCCGTTGACGAACCTGCAGCCTTGAGGCAGCAGGTTGCAGAAGAAACTAAGAAGGTTCCTCCAGGTGACGCTGTTCCAAGTCTATACAAGAGCCCTCGGCTATCTGTCCGAAAGGCGTTTCCGCGTGGGCGTGGTCGTCGTCGCCAACATCATTCTGGCGGTCATCACCATTGCCGAACCGATTCTGTTCGGTCGTATCATCGACGCAATCTCCTCCGACGGGGACGTTGCCTCGGTGCTGATGCTATGGGCAGGCTTCGGCGTCTTTAACACCGTCGCCTATGTGCTCGTCGCCCGGGAGGCGGATCGTCTGGCGCACGGGCGCCGTGCGTCCCTTCTTACGGAAGCCTTCGGGCGTATCATTTCGATGCCACTTGCCTGGCATCACCAGCGAGGTACATCCAACGCACTTCACACGCTGTTGCGCGCTGCCGAGACGCTCTTCGGCCTATGGCTGGAATTCATGCGCACGCATCTCGCCACGGCCGTCGCACTACTTCTGCTTATCCCCACGGCATTCTCGATGGACGTACGCCTCAGCGCCGTTCTGGTAGCACTGAGCGTTGCCTACTGGTTCATCGGCAAGATGGTGATGAAGAGGACCAAAGAGGGGCAGGCCTCGGTAGAAGGTCACTACCACACCGTCTTCTCACACGTCAGCGATTCGATCAGCAATGTCTCCGTCCTGCACAGCTACAATCGGATCGAGGCGGAGACGCTTGCGCTGAAGAACTACACGAAAAACCTGCTGAAGGTGCAGTATCCTGTGTTGGACTGGTGGGCGCTGGCGAGTGCTCTTAACCGCACCGCCTCCACCGTCTCGCTGCTCGTCATTCTTGTCATCGGCACCATCCTCGTACAGCAGGGTGAACTCAGGGTCGGAGACGTGATCGCCTTCATCGGCTTTGCAAATCTCCTGATCGGTCGCCTCGACCAGATGCGGCAGTTCGTCACGCAAATCTTCGAAGCCCGCGCGAAGCTCGAAGATTTCTACATGCTTGAGGATGCGGTGCAGGAACGCGAAGAACCCGCAGGCATCGCCGAGCTCCAGAACGTCAAGGGGGACGTCGAATTCCGGAATGTGTCCTTCGACTTCGCGACCACGTCACAGGGGGTTCATGACATCTCCTTCCGCGCCGCCGCCGGCGAAACGGTCGCGATCGTTGGGCCCACCGGCGCCGGCAAGACAACGTTGGTGAACCTGCTGCAGCGGGTCTACGACCCAAGAGAGGGTCAGATTCTGGTCGACGCCACGGACATTTCGAAAGTCTCGCGTCGCTCGCTTCGCCACTCCATTGCTACCGTATTCCAAGACGCGGGCCTGTTGAACCGCTCGATCAGCGAGAACATTCGCCTGGGTCGCGAGAATGCTACCGAGGAGGAGATCATCAGCGCAGCAGAGGCCGCCGCTGCCACGGATTTCATTGAAAGCCGGCTGACGGGCTACGACACCACGGTAGGTGATCGCGGCAACCAGCTGTCGGGCGGCGAACGCCAACGCATCGCGATTGCCCGCGCCATCCTGAAGAACGCACCCATCCTCGTGCTTGACGAAGCCACGAGCGCGCTCGACGTGGAAACGGAGGCACGCGTGAAAGCCGCGATCGACCGTCTGCGCCAGAACCGCACAACCTTCATCATTGCGCATCGGCTGTCGACGATCCGCGACGCGGACAAGGTGATCTTCCTCGACAACGGGCGCATCATCGAGATGGGCACATTCGACGAATTGAGCATAAGCGGCGGACGCTTCACCTCGCTGCTGAAGGCAAGCGGCATCCTGCAGGAGGATGATGCACCCACGGACAAGACGCCCGAGGCCGTGTCCGGATGACTTGCGTGACCGCAGCAAAAAGGCCTCGCCAAGAAGCGGGCCTTTTTTGCTGTTCAACATAACGCGCCGTAGTCAGACCTCAGCGGTTCCAGAACTGGAGAGAGCGAAGCGGATTGCATCGCGATACCCTCAGGCCCGACAACATGCCCGTCAACACTTGCGACGGGGTCACCGTTGGCATTTCTCGTCACTTCGATCGCGTAGTGCACGCTATCGATCGCGATCTCCGCCGAGAAACCCGCCCACTCAGCCGGCAGGGCAGGATTCAACATCAGCCGGTTGCCTTCCTTGCGGATGCCCAGAATGCCTTCCACGGCAGTGCGATAGAGCCATCCGGCCGAGCCAGTATACCAGGTCCAGCCGCCGCGTCCGGTCAGGCTGCCCGCTCCATAGACGTCCGCGGCAACCACGTAGGGTTCCACCCGGTAACGTTCGGCAGCATCGGCATCCAGGCTATGATTGATCGGGTTAAGCATCTGAAAACAGCGCCAAGCCTCTTCGGCGCGTCCGAGCTGCGCCAATGCCAAGACAACCCATGTCGCAGCATGGGTGTATTGGCCACCATTTTCCCGAACCCCAGGCGGGTAAGCCTTTATGTAACCAGGATCCAGAGGCGTGCTTGAGAAGGGCGGCGTGAAGAGGCGGATGATATGCTCCTTCTCATCCACCAGTTGTGCAAGGACGGCATCCATCGCCTCATTAGATCGCCCCTCGCTACCGACGCCGGAGAGCACGCTCCACGACTGCGACAGGGAATCGATCCGGCACTCCTTGCTCTGCGCAGAACCGAGCGGTGAGCCATCATCAAAATAGCCGCGGCGGTAATAGCCGCCGTCCCAGCCAGCACTTTCCAATGCCTGCTTGAACTTCTCGACATGCGTCGACCAACGGTCGAGACGCGTCTGGTCGCCGCGTGCGATCGCGTAACGCTTGAACTCCTCCAGAGTGCCAGCCAGGAACCATCCCAGCCAGACGCTCGATCCACGGCCGCCGATGCCAACGCGGTTCATTCCATCGTTCCAGTCGCCGCCGAGCATCAGGGGCAGGCCCTGGTGGCCCGTCCGCTCGATCGCCAGATCGAGAGCCCTGGCGGCATGCTCGTACAGACTTGCGGTTTCCTCCGAGATCTGCGGCTCGAAAAACGCGTCGTGCTGCTTGGCCTCAAGCGCATGCCCAAGGATGAAGGGCAGCTCTTCGTCCAGCAGAGCCTCATCGCCCGTGACCCGGACGTACTCGTGCGCCGCGTGCGCCAGCCAGACGATGTCGTCCGATATTCTCGTGCGTACACCAGCACCGGTCTCCGGCAACCACCAATGCTGGACATCACCTTCCGGAAACTGGCGTGCTGCGGCGTTCAAAATCTGTCGGCGCGCCAGCGATGGGTCTTGCGCCAGAAACGCAAGCGTGTCCTGCAGCTGATCCCGGAAGCCATAGGCACCGCTTGCCTGATAGAAAGCACTCCGGGCGGTGATCCGGCAGGCCAGAGCCTGATAGGGGAGCCAATGGTTGACCAGGTAGTTCAGGCTCGCATCTGGAGTTTGCACCTTCAACCGGTTGGTCGCCGCACGCCAATAGCCTTTGGTCTCCTCAAGGATAGCCTCGGGGTCTTCCGACCTGAGAGCGTTTACCAGACCAACTGCCTGATCATCGTCCGCAGCATCGCCCAGGAAGAAGGTCACGAGCTTTTCCTCGCCCGGCGCGAGTTCGATATCACAGGCGAGTGCTGCGCAGGGGTCGCCGTCAAGTCCGGTAGTCCCTGCCAGACTTGCGCCTCCGGCAATCGCGGAAGGGGTCGCGATCGAGCCGAAGCGACCGATGAAATCACGCCGGCTGGCGGTACAGCTTGACGCTGGCTCGCTTGCGGCAAGGAAGGCAGTCCGTCGGTGACTGGTGCTGTAACGGTTGCTCGCCAGGACCGCGCCCGTCTCCTCGTCATGGCTGGTGATGATGTAGGGAAGAGAGCGATTGGCATTGTTGCCGAGCAGCAGTTCCGCATAGCCATAGATGCGCAACTGCCTGGGCTGGTCGCCGCCGTTTCGCACCTTCAGGATTGACACCTTGACGGGCCGTTGTCGATCCACCGTCTGCGTCAGCGAGACTGCCAAGCCTGCATCACTGGTCGAAAAGAGCGAGTAACCTAGCCCGTGCCGGGCCTCGAAGATCGCCTGCGAGGCAGGAGAGAGTGCCGCAAATGGCGTCACGACTTCACCTGAAGTTGCGTCCACGACATAGAAAGCTTCGACCGGGCGGTTGATGACCGGGTCGTTGCTCCAAGGAGTTAGCTGATAGTCCCGCGAATTCTGCGCCCAGGTGTATCCACCGCCTTCAGCCGCGACGTGGAAGCCGAAGCGCTCATTGGCGATCACGTTAATCCAGGGCTGAGGCGTACACTGTCCGCCACGTAGTCGAACAACATACTCCGCCCCCTCCCGGTCAAAGCCACCATACCCGTTCCAGAACGCCAGGTTTGAACTTTCAATCTCATCTCCACCGGTAAAGTGCCCGGAGCTGAGGAGCGGGCGTTGATAGGCAGAGCTGCCAATCGACACGGAGAACAGCGAAACCGCGCGGTTGATCTGATCGATGAGCTTGCCGTTACGGGCATGAAGTACCACTCGCGCGGCAGCAATGACCGTTTCGAAAGTGACATCTTCCATCAAATCACGGCGCAAGACGAACACATGTGGCCGCCCCGATTCTGCCTGTCCACTCCGTCGCAGCTTCTCGCAGAGGCCCTCAAGCGTATGCTGCAGCTCCTGCGCATATGACGACGATTTCTCGTTGATGATCACAAGATCGGCAGTCACGCCGCGCGAGCGGAGGTACTCCTGCGCACTGAGAGCCTCCTTTGCGACACCCAGATCCATCTCGTCGTTGATCCGCAAGACGAAAATTGGGAAATCACCGGAGATCGACATCGGCCAGAGGTTGGATTGCGGCTGGAGCCCCGCCTGCAGCGTCTCCGGATCAGCCCGAAGGTGCATGTCCGGATAGATCAGGTAGCGCGCCAGATGCTGGAAGGCAGCCGCCTGCTGCGATGTGATCCCGAGATGCCGCATCTGGACCTGAGTCCGTGTCCAGACCTGAACCAGCTCATGAGCAAACGCGTCTGCATGGCGATACCGCTCGATCGCCTTATCGAGTTCTTCCCGCCTTGGTGCTGCAATCGTCCAGAAGATCACGCTGACCTTCTTGCCTGCAGGCACACGCACCACGCGTCTCAACGCCATGATTGGATCAAGCGTGAAGCCGTCGGTGCCGGACAGCGTCGCCTCGGGATCGAATGCTGCCGCTTCCCACAGGCTGCGTCCGCGGCCGAGGAATTTGCGTCGGTCGGTCTCGAATTCAGTCGGCCGCGCCGAGCCGGCGTTATCGGCAGCAAGATGCGCCACCATCATGTCCGGCTCGCTCGGGTTGCGCTTGTTGCGCCAGGCTCGGATGACGTCGCCGCGGCGACCGATCTCGGTGTGGATGAACATCCGCGAGAAGAGCGGATGGGCATTGTCGTCATCTTCCAGCGCCAGGACCGGCTCAAGATAAGACGTGATTTCGACGAACCGGTCCTCGCTGCCCATGTTGAGGAGCGTCACGCGACGGCCTTCGGCGTCATGTTCCGTCGCGACCAGGCACTCCACCACGCTCGACAGATCGCCGACGGTCTTGTGGAATTCGACCTTGTCGTCGCCAAAGAGGGTCTTGCTGACCTCGCTCGGGGCCCGTCGTGGCTCGGCTGTCGCCGACCACCAGTCGCCGGTTGCGGTGTCACGCAGGAAGATGAACTGGCCCCACCGATCCTCCGTCACATCCGGCTTCCACCGCGAGACCACCAGACCGTTCCAGCGCGAATAGCCGGCACCGGTCGCCGTCAGCATCACGGAGTAGTGTCCGTTCGAGAGGAGGGCGATCTCGCGGTCCCTATAGGCAGGGTTGTCGCTGGTCCGGACCTCCGCCCGGAGCAGCTCCGACTGGCCCTTGCCCGGCGTCTCCTCATGCTTCGCACTCATCACCGGCACGTCGCGCGGTGCCTTTTCCTGCAAAAGCAGCTCAGCAGCCTCGATCACTGGGTCGGCGTGGAAGAGTTCGCGCAGGTAGCCGTTGAACACCACGTTGGCAAGGGCCGCGATCGACATGCCATGGTGATGGGCGTAGTAATTGTAGACCACCGCGCAGCGGGAGCCAGCGGGAACGCGCGTCGGTGTGAAGTCGACGGCGTCGTGGAAGCCGTAACGGCCCAACGCGCCGAGCGCTTCCAGCTTCTCCAGATTCTCAATCGCGGCCAGTGGGTCATACTGGCTGGCGAGGATGGAGGCATAAGGCGCGATCACCGCATTCTGGCCAAGCCCGCGCTTGAGGCCGAGCGTCGGGACGCCAAAGTTGGTGTACTGGTAGTTCAGCAGGTGATCGCGAGCATTGAACGCGGCTTCCGATATCCCCCAGGGTGTACCGAGCCGGCGACCATGATTGATCTGCTCCTTGACGACAAGATTGTTGGTCTGGTTCAGAATGCCCCCCTGACGCTCCTGCATGACAAGCGGCGGCATCAGATATTCGAACATCGATCCTGACCAGGAGACGAGGGCACCCTGAGCCCCGATCGGCACCACCTGCCGGCCGAGACGGTACCAGTGCTCGTTCGGGAGATCCCCCTTCGCGATCGCGAATAGGCTCGTCAGGCGGCATTCGGAGGCGAGCAGGTCGTAGCAGGCTTCGTCGAGTTCGTTGCTGTCCACCCGGTAGCCGATGGAGAGCAGCCGCCGATCCTTGCGCAACAGGAAGGTGAAATCCATCGAGAAGGCGATGTCGCGGGCGCGGTTTCCAAGCGCCACGAGGCGTTTACGCAGGGGCTCGATATTGGAATGGTCGAAGACGCTGTCGGAGATATGCGCTTCGCAAACCTCGGCTAGTTCAGCGGCCCAGTAGGTCAGTTCTTCGCTGAGGGCAGACTTTGTTTCATAATTCAGATTGTTGACGAGCTTCTGGATGTCCCGCGCCAGAACCGCAAGGTTGATGATTCGGATGGACGCAAATTCATGTTCCCGCTTGACCGCGGCAAGAGCGTTGCCGAAGCCGGCAATCCGCTCGACCAACCGGCGCCGAAGTGGCCGAACGATCTTCCGGTCATCCGGCAGTTTGTCCATGGCCTCCGACAGGATGCTGACGACATCGCCTATACCGTCGAGGCTCGCCTGCAGATGCGCCGAAGGCGCTTCCGCCCACAATCGGCACGCCGAGGAGATGGCGATCAGGTGGCCCGCAAGGTTGCCGCTGTCGACGGCGGAGATGTATCGCGGCCCGAGCGGCGCAAGGGTGTCCGTGTGGTACCAGTTGAGCAGATGGCCGTGATACTTCTCCATCTTGTCGATTGTCGCAATGGTGTTTTCCAGCCGCTCAATCGTATCGGCAAAGCTTATCCAGCCGAACTGACGAGCAGAGATGATCGACAGAAGATAGACGCCGATATTCGTCGGCGAAGTCCGCCGCGCCAGCACGGGCTCCGGTTGCTCCTGGAAGTTATCCGGCGGCAGGTGATTGTCTTCTGGGGTAACGAAGGTGTCGAAATAGCGCCAGGTGCGACGCGAGATCGTCCGCAGTTCGGTTGCTACCTCGTCCGGAACGAACAGGCGATCCTCTGTTTCGGCCGACTGGCTGACGTACCACGCAACGAGCGGCGACAAGACCCACAGAAGCGCAAAAGGGACGCCGACGAGGAAGGCATTGTCCCCGGGAATGGAAGCGAAGATCAGGCTGAAGATCGCGATGACCGGCGCGTGCCACATCTGACGATAATAATCCGATGGGCTCCCCTGCGCGCTGGACTGGATGCTCGCTGCTGTCTTCCACTCCAACATCTGCTTTCGGCTGACGAAGAGGCGGTAGATCGAGCGGCCGATGGCGTCGGTCATCAGGCAGGCCATGTCGGCGATGAAGACGATCCGCAGGGCCACCTGTGCATTGGCTGACTGCATCTCGGACCAGACGGAGTAGATGTGGGCGCGGGGCACGATATCAGTGCTGCGCGGGAAGATGCCGGTGACAAGCGACATGGTCGGCGCGACAAACAGCAGGAAGATCAGGAAGATCTGCCATACGAGAGCGCCAAGGGGCTCGAAGAAGTACCAGCCGAGCACGGACGCAAAGAACCAGGTGATCGGCGTCAGAGACCGGCGGAGATTGTCGATCATCTTCCACCGGCCAAGTGCGGTGACACCGCGTGCAGGGTCGAAGATATAAGGGAGGAGCTGCCAGTCTCCCCGCGCCCATCGGTGCTGGCGCGACACTTCCACCTCGTAACGGGTTGGGAAGTCTTCCACGAGTTCAACATCCGTCACTAGCGCACAGCGGGCAAAAGACCCTTCGAGCAGGTCGTGGCTGAGGACCGAGTTCTCGTCGATCCTGCCCTTGATCGAGCGCTCGAACGCGTCGACATGGTAAAGGCCCTTGCCCGTAAACGTGCCCTCCCCCGTCAGGTCTTGGTAGACATCGGAAACGGTGAAGACATAGGGGTCCAGGCCGCGACCAACCGAAAAGACGCGCTGAAAGACCGAGGCATCCTTACCCGTTGTCAGGGAAGGCGTCACCCGCGGCTGTAGGATGCCATAGCCCTCCACCACGCGGCCGCTATCCTCATCGTGGACCGGCCTGTTGATCGGGTGGTGCAGCTTCCCCACTAGCTTCGTCACCGCATCGCGCATCAGGCGCGTGTCGGAATCGAGCGTCATTACATACTGGACACCTTCCGGCACCGCATTTGCGCCGGGCAGATAGCTAGTGTCCTGGTCACCGCGCAGAAGAAGGTTCAGCTCATGCAGCTTCCCCCGCTTGCGTTCCCAGCCCATCCACACACCTTCGCCCGGATTGAACTGGCGGCGGCGATGAAGGAGGTAGAACCGCTGCTTGTCGTCGAAAGCATACTTCGCGCTAAGAGCCGCAACCTCGGACTTGGCATACTCGAGCACATCGAGGTCGGCGGCGGTCTCCTCGCTCGAGCTGTCCTTCCAGTCGCTGAGCAGAGCAAAATAGATCTCGCCACGGGGATTGGCGAGGTAGTGGACCTCGAGGTTCCGGACAAGCTCGTCAACCACGTCTCTGCTGGTGATCATGCAGGGCACGACCAGCAGCGTGCGCGCGTCGTCGGGGATACCTTCCTTGAACTCATAACCCACGAGTCGCGCAGGTTTGACGAAATACGTGACGAGCGTGTTGAAAAGGCCAGTTGCTCCCTCGGACGCCGGCAGGGCGAACAAGAACAGGAACAGGACGAGAAGCGCCCCCCCCATGCCGGCTTCTGAAAGGAACCAGCCGACGACTGCCATCGCAAGCAGCGTAAGGAGGATCACAGGTCCTGCGATCGCCATCCACTGGAGGCGCCGCACCTGGCGGATCGAGCGCTGCAGGAACGGCGGGTTGTATCCGACCTCGGCTTCAAGCTCTCTGCGCCGACGACCGACGAGGAATGCGCCAATATCGCTTCGTCCGGTATCTTCTTCACCTTCTGGCGCGCCTGCAGCGAGCGCAATTGCCCTGCGCGCCACCTCGATCTCCGTCTTCGAAGAGTGGCGGGCCAGCTGCTCTATCCGGCTGCGATAGCTGTTGCGCGAACCGAAATCGAGCTCAGCATAGTCCGAGTGCTCGCGCAGGATCCGGTCGACGTGGGACACATCCTCGAACCAGACGCTCCACTCCGTGTCATCGATCTCACGCAGGCTCTTGATGATATTGCCCACGGTGACATTGCCGGAGGCGAGGCGGTTGTGCTCCGCCATCATCACCTCTTCGGCGTCGGTGCCTGCCTTCTCCAGGCGCTCCTCGAGCCATGCCACGGCAAAATTTGACGACTGGGACGCGTTGCGCAGCCTGTAGAAGAACTGGGTCGTGAAAGTCGGATCCGCGGCGAGCGGCTCCATATCCTTCAGAACGCCTGCGCTTGCCGTTTCGTCGTTGAGGCGGATGATCGTATCGGCGAGATCGTTTGCTTTGATGCGCATGCGGCGGGACCGGTCCACGCGCACTGCAATTCGCCGCAGGTTCTCGATCAGGACAAACCGCAGGATGGACGGCAGCGCCCAGAGCTCACCGATTTGGAGCGGATCAGTCTCCTGGAAGCCTTCTACCATGGCGGCGAGGGATTCCTTCGAGATCGTGCTGTGGGTATGCGCCACATATAGCCAGGCCAGCGCCATGACCCGCGGCATAGAATGGCTACCGACCTTCACCCAAGGCAGTTGCCGATAGAAACGCCGCGGAAAGTCGCGACGCACTTCCTGAATCGCCTCTTCGATGATGTAATGGTTGTCCAGAAGCCACTCCGCAGCCGGCGTGATTGCCGCACCTGCATCGACGTCTGCCGCGACCGCCCGGTAGACCCGAAGGATTTCCTTGTCGTTGGAACGGTGCCGGGCAAAGAATTCGAATTCGGCGAATTCGGGGAGGCTCTGCAGCCCATCGCGCCCGAACTTAAGCCCAAGCTCCCTCAACTCCTCATTGGCAAGATAGCTCGCCCGGATCGTGTCGTTATGGTCGACCTGCTTGCTTTCTGGATCACGGGGCTGGGTGGACGGAGTGTTGTGAAATGACATGGGTTCAGCTTCTGGCTTGGACTGGCGTCGGGGCTGGCTTAGGCGATCTCTTCAGGACCAGCCCGTTCATCCTTGTGCTGATTCAGACGTTAAGAGGCCGGCAGGACCTTCGCGACAAGATGAAGTAGAGGGAAGTACGAATTTTGCAAATAATTGGCGCCCACGCGATGACGGAAAATGCCACCGTTGCGCCTATCCTGTCGACTCTGAATGACAGCTGAACGGATTCGCACATTTCCGGCCGGCAACGGCCTTACGTCCTGCGGCCTGGGTTGCTATGGGTGAGAGAACCTTCGCAAGAGCCGTTCACCAAGAGGTGCACCAGTTGACTGTACAGATCTCCAACCATATGCCCGAGCTGACGGCGATCCGTCACCACCTCCACCAGCATCCGGAACTGGGTCTTTCGGAGCTGAAGACGTCGGACTTCGTGGCGGAGAAGCTTGAGGCGATGGGCTACGATGTGACGCGCGGCTTGGGGAAGACAGGCCTCGTCGCCACCCTTCGCAACGGCACGGGCGAGCGGTCGATCGGAATTCGCGCAGATATGGATGCCCTGCCCATCCAAGAGGAAAGTGGCGCCGCCTACGCGAGCCAGACGCCGGGGCTCATGCATGCCTGCGGCCACGACGGCCACACGACCATGCTGCTGGGGGCGGCGAAGCTTCTGGCGGAGCGCCGCAACTTCGACGGCACGATCCACCTGATCTTTCAGCCGGCGGAGGAGAACTTCGGCGGCGCGCGGCTGATGATCGAGGATGGGCTGTTTGAACGCTTCCCCTGCGACGCCGTCTTCGCTCTTCACAACGACCCGGGCCTGCCGTTCGGAGAAATCTATGTCCGGGAAGGGCCGGTTATGGCGGCCGTCGACGAATGCCGCATCACCGTCAATGGGCGCGGCGGCCACGGTGCCGAGCCGCAGGAGACGGCTGACCCGGTCGTTGCCGGCGCGAGCATCATCATGGCGCTACAGACCGTCGTCTCGCGAAATCTGCATCCAGTGGATTCCGCCGTCGTCACCGTCGGCGCATTCCACGCCGGGCAAGCCAGCAACGTGATTCCGGAACGAGCCGAGATGCTGCTGACGATCCGCTCTTTCGATCCAGACGTCCGCGACCTCCTGGAGAAGCGGTTACGCGCACTGGTAGAAGGGCAGGCTGCAAGCTACGGGATGTCCGTCACCATCGACTACGAACGCGGTTACGAACCCACGGTCAATCACGGGGCCGAAACGGACTTCGTCCGGGAGGTCGCGGCACGCATCGTGGGTGAAGATAAGGTTCGCGACCTGCCCCGGCCGATGATGGGAAGCGAGGACTTCGCCTACATGCTGGCGGAACGGCCGGGCAGCTACTTCTATCTGGGCACTCGGAAATCGGATCGCGACCCGCCGCTTCACCACCCGCGCTTTGATTTCAACGACGATGCGCTGCCGATTGGCGTAAGTCTTTGGGTGGAACTGGCCGAAGCTTGGCTTCCGCAGTGAAAGCCTAGGGGCGGACGGGCGGCCTGCGAAAATTATCCGAGCAGGCCGAACGTCACGGCTGCGAGGAAGACGAAGGCAAGCGCAACGAGTGCGGCCTGGCCGGCGAACGCTAGCCGGCGGGAAGCAGCAGACCGTGGGAGGGACACCCGCTGACCGGATAGGCTGAGCCGCATGCTTTCCTCCTGAGCAACAACATCTCGGCTTTGAATCTAGCTGATCTCTATTAAGTTGGTAGAGATAACCATCCTCCGGTGCCGCCGGCGGTGAAAAATCCTACCAAAAGGTAAACGCTGACGGAAAGGTTGAACACCAGCGTGTTAGGGTTTCTGGCGCAGCGCGTCTTCAAAAACATTGCTGTCGACATTCCCTCCAGACACCACGGCTATGACCGTATCACCCAGCGTCTCACCGTGAAAAAGCGCAGCAGCAAGCGCGACGGCGCCGCCCGGTTCAACGACGATCTTCAGTCTCTGGAATGCAAGCGCGACGGCTCGAAGAGCCTCCTGGTCGGTGACGACCATGCCCGGACCGCAGAGGCGGGAGAGGATCGGAAAGGTAAGGTTGCCGGGTTGCGGCGTGACAATGGCGTCGCAGACCGAGCCCGCATGGCTGGCATTCCGCTCAATCCGCCCTGCAGCGATGGACCGTGCAACATCGTCGAAGCCTTCCGGCTCGCATGTTCGCACCCGAAGTCTTGGAACTTTTGCCTCGAGCGCCAGGGCGATGCCGGAGGCAAAACCGCCGCCGCCCGTCGGCACGAGAACGTCGGCTGCGTCGAGCCCCTCTTCGGCAGCCTGTTCGGCGATCTCCAGCCCGGCGGTACCTTGGCCGGCAATTACCAGCGGATCGTCGAAGGGCCGGATGAGGGTCAGTCCGCGCTCTTGCGAGATTTGGGCTCCGATCGCATCGCGATCTTCCGTCGCTCGGTCGTAGAGCACGACGTCTGCCCGGTAGGCGCGGGTGTTCTCGATCTTGATGCGCGGAGCATCCGAAGGCATCACGATGACGCTGGGAATGCCGTGAAGCTTCGCGGCAAGCGCTACGCCCTGTGCGTGATTGCCCGAAGAGAAGGCGATAACGCCACGGGCGCGAACGTCCGGCGCAAGATGGGAAATGGCCGACCAAGCGCCACGAAACTTGAAGGAGCCGGTATGCTGTAGGCATTCCGGCTTTACGAGGACCCTTCGCCCTGCGATCTCGTTCAGAAAAGGCGAAGAAAGTAGCGGAGTTCGCCGCACCCGACCGGCCAAGCGGTCGCGTGCGGCTTCGATCATTTCAATCGTGGCCATCGGGCATCCCTTGTCAGGCGCCGACGACCGCCGCCTCTCGTTTACGGCAACGTATAGGCAGTCTTCACCACAGTGAAGAATTCAGCTGCATATTTCCCCTGCTCACGCGGGCCGAAGGAAGACGCCTTGCGGCCGCCGAAGGGCACGTGGAAGTCCACACCGGCCGTCGGCAGGTTGACCATGACCATGCCGGCTTCGGAGTTGCGCTTGAAGTGGGTCGCATACTTGAGGCTGGTGGTGGCGATACCCGCGGAGAGACCGAACGGTGTGTCGTTTGCGACCGCCAGGGCCTCGTCGTAATCCTTTACTCGGATCACGCTTGCCACAGGGCCGAATATTTCTTCGCGAGAAATCCGCATCTGGTTTGTTGCTTCAGTAAACAGCGTCGGCTGCAGGTAGAAACCGGGCGTCTCCCGCTCTATCCGCTCGCCACCAAAGGCGAGCTTGGCACCTTCCTTCTTGCCGATCTCGATATAGTCCATGTCCTGCTGGAGCTGCTTATCGTCCACGACCGGACCGATATGCGTGCCCTGCTTTAGTGCGTTGTCTACCGTCAGCGTCTTCAGCTTTTCGGTGAGGGCAGCAACAAACTTGTCATGGATCCCTTCAGTGACAATCAGACGCGAGGACGCCGTGCAGCGCTGGCCGGTGGAGAAGAAACCGGAGTTGGCAGCTGCTTCGACGGCGACATTCAGATCCGCATCGTCGAGCACGACCATCGGGTTCTTGCCGCCCATCTCCAGCTGGAACTTGCGGTTATGCTCGACCGAGGCGAGTGCCACCCGCTTGCCGGTGCCGGTGGAACCGGTGAAGGTAATGCCGGCCAGATCCGGGCTATCCAGCATCGCCTGCCCGACCACAGAGCCGCGCCCCATGACGAGGTTCAGCACGCCCTTCGGCAGGCCAGCCCGGTGCAGGATGTCGACGATCGCCCAGGCGCAGCCCGGGACGAGATCCGCCGGCTTGAAGACCACGGTGTTGCCGTAGCAAAGGGCCGGCGCAATCTTCCAGGCCGGGATGGCGATCGGGAAGTTCCACGGGGTGATGATGCCGATCACGCCAAGCGGCTCACGGGTAATCTCCACGCCGATGCCGGGGCGCGCAGACGGCACGACCTCGCCTGTGAGCCGAAGTGCTTCGCCGGCAAAGAAATCGAAGATCTGCGCGGCGCGCAGCGTTTCGCCGATTGCTTCCGGAAGGGTCTTGCCCTCCTCGCGGGCGAGAAGCTTACCTAGCTCTTCCTTGCGCGCCACGATCTCGTCGGCAGCCTTCTTCAGGATCCCGTGGCGCTCCATGATGCCCGAGTGCGACCAGGCAGGAAATGCGGCCTTGGCAGCGGCGATTGCCTGCTTGGCGTCGTCAGCGCTGCCCTGTGCGTAAGAACCCACGACGTCATTGGTGTCGGATGGGTTGATATTGTTGGAGGCGTCGCTACCCACCCATTCTCCGGCGATGAGGTTTTGGTAGATGGTCATGGTGAGCTCCTCTTTGTGTTCGGTCGGGGCATGCCTTACGACGTCGGGCAGCCCGGTTCAATAGTATGATTAAATATCTTGGTCCGGATCGCCGACGCCAGCTGTCACGTCGAGGCGCACGCGCGCCTTGATCGGCAGATGGTCGGAGGCCAGCCGTGCCAAGGCAGAATCATGCACCGCGACCGGCCCCAGGATCTCCGGCCGGTTCGACATGATCCGATCGAGCGCCAGCACCGGCAGGCGGGACGGGAAACTCGCCACCGCGGTCGGCAAACCGAAGACAGAAGTCAGCGTGTTGAGCGAGGAGCGATCGCCCAGCCGCCACTCGTTCAGGTCGCCGAGCAGAACAGTCGGTTGATCCGCGCGCGATCGAAGCAGATCGATGATCATCCGCGCCTGCTGGTGGCGCGACCGATGCAGCAGCCCGAGATGGGCCGCGATGACTCGAAGCACGCCACCGCCTTTCAATTCGAGTTCGGAGATCAGAGCGCCCCGAGGCTCCAGCCCGGGTAGCTTGACCTGATGGACGTCCCTCACCAGACCTTCACGAAAGAGAATTACGTTTCCGTGCCAGCCGTGGGCCTTCGTAAGCCCGGCGATCGGCACCGGCGAAAGCCCGGTTTCACGCTGCAGCCATTCGAGGTCAAGTAGACCACGGCGCTCGCCAAAACGCGTGTCGGCCTCCTGTAGCGCAAGCACGTCCGCGCCTATCTCACGAATGACTTCCTTCGTCCGGTAGGGGTCGAACTTCCCGTCAACCCCGACGCACTTGTGGACGTTGTAGGAGGCAATGAGGAAGCCTTTCTCAGGCTCCTCCGAAGGCACGCCGCCGGCTGCACCGCCACGTCTTCTGTGTTCGCGAATGGATGCGATGATGCTGGCCGAGAGTTTGTCGCGTTTTGTCCTCATGGTCCTCTGGCAGCAGTTCTAGAAAGCGTGGCAGGAACCTGCCCTGATCCTGATCAAAGATAGGGCGAGCCGAGCCAGAGCACACGGTCGAGAAGTCGGGCCGGGAACGGCCGTTGCTGCAGGCGCTCCAGCGTGACCTGCGTTGAGGAGGAAATGGCGATATCGATTCTTCGTTCCAGTTCCTTTGCGAAAGAAACGTCCATCACCTCCAGATCGACCTCAAAATTGAGCCGCAGCGACCGCGGGTCCAGGTTGGAGGAGCCGACAAAGGCCCAACGGCCGTCAATCGCCATCAGTTTTGAATGGTTGAAGGCGCCTGGCGCCCGCCAAATCCGGCAGTAGTTCTTCAGCAGCTGATCGAACTGCCCCGTCATCGCCCGATCGACCAGCGTCAGGTTGTTCGCCTCCGGCACGACCACGTCGACCTCTACCCCCCGCCGAGCGGCCGTGATCAGCGCGGTGATCAATTCGCGGTCGGGCAGGAAGTAGGGCGACATGATGCGGATGGAGCGGCCGGCGACGGAAAAGGCGCCCATCAGCATCTTATGATTGGTCTCAACGCTTCGGTCCGGCCCGGAGGCGACGGCACGAATTGCTACAGGCTCGCCCGGCTCGCTCGCAGGAGGCACGATCTGCCATGGTTCCCCCAGCAGATCCTCTCCGGTGGTGAATCGCCAGTCCGCGGCCGCAATGGCGAAAAGATTCGCGATTATCGGCCCCCTGATCCGGAAATGTGTGTCGACGGCGCAGTCGGTGCCAAACAGCTCGCCGGAGAAACCTTCGCGAATGTTGATGCCGCCGGTAAAGGCCGTGCGGCCATCGACGACCAGAATCTTTCGGTGGGTGCGCAGATTGGCGTAGGGCAGCCGCAGCCCCATGATCACCTTCCCGTTGAAAACATCCACCGTGACGCCTCCGTCGCGCAGCATGCCCAGCACACTCGGCACGGAATAGCGCGCACCCACGGCGTCGACTAAAACGCGCACTGCTACTCCGCGCCGCGCGGCCCCCGTCAAGGCCTCCACGAAACGCTGCCCTACCCGGTCGCGATCGAAGATATAAGTTTCGAGCAGGATCGACCGTTCGGCCTCATCGATCGCCGTCAGCATTGCCCGGTAGGCGTCGTCGCCGGTCGTCAGCAGATCGATGCTGTTGCCGGTGGTGATGTCGTGTTCCGTAACGCGGTCGCCCAGAACCTTCATCGCTGCATAGCGCTCGCCGAAACGCTCCGCGACCATCCCATTCGTCGCATCATATGCCTCGAAGTGATCGCGCACATGGCCCAGCATGAAGCGCCGGTCGCTGATGGCGCTCCTGCGGATGCGATTGATTCCCGCAATGAAGTAGAGGAGCGCTCCGATAATCGGAGACAGGATGATGATGCCGACCCAGCCGATGGCAGAGCGCACCTCCTCCTTGGTCATGGCGGCGTGAATAGCCGCCGTCGCCCCGAGCAGGAGCGAAAGCACGAAGAGAACATGGGGCCAATATGGCTCGATCAACATCAGCATGGCGCCAAGATATAGGCCCTGAGTTACCGCCAACAATTGGCCGCGGGCGATCCCGCAGCCAATGTCGCGAATTTCAGGCCTGGCTTAGCTGAGCCTGAAATGCATCCAGCGACGCTTCGAATGTATCGAAGATCGTGTTGATCTGCTGCTCGGTGACAATCAGCGGCGGGCAAAGCGCGA
This sequence comes from Pseudorhizobium tarimense, assembly GCF_022968135.1. Classification (GTDB taxonomy): domain Bacteria; phylum Pseudomonadota; class Alphaproteobacteria; order Rhizobiales; family Rhizobiaceae; genus Neorhizobium; species Neorhizobium tarimense. Next base: position 129,375 of record NZ_JALJRA010000010.1, on the reverse strand, counting down.
TGCTGTCGCCGATCGCACGCCCGATCACGCCCTTGTCCAGCATCAGCGCCGCAAACTTCGGGCCGAGCTGACCGGCGGCGAAACCGTCGCGTGGCTTCAATTCCAGAGCGCCGATGAGGCCGATACCGCGCGCCTCGATCGCCAAAGGATGCTCCTCGAGCGCCTTCAGCCGCTTCATGAACAGCGGACTGAGATTTCTGACATTGCCGACAAGATCCCGCTCCTCGATGATCGCAAGGTTCTCAAGCGCGACGGCAGCAGCCACCGGATGGCCGCTGGCGGTGTAGCCGTGCCCAAAGGTGCCGATCCTGTTCGACTCGTCAGCCAGCGGTCCGTAGACGCGCTCGTTGATCAGCAGCGCCGAGATCGGCTGGTAGGATGACGACAGCTGCTTCGACACCGTCATGATGTCCGGCTGCAGGCCGAAGGTCGTCGTGCCGAACATCTCCCCGGTGCGCCCGAACCCGCAGATCACCTCGTCGGCGATCAGCAGGACGTCGTATTTGCGCAGCACCACCTGGATCGCATCCCAATAGCCTGCAGGCGGGACAATGACACCGCCGGCACCCATTACTGGCTCGCCGATGAAAGCGGCAACCGTCTCCGGCCCTTCGGCAAGAATCAGCTCCTCCAGCTCCTGCGCACAGCGGGCGACAAAAGCTTCCTCCGTTTCCCCCTCCTGCTTGAATGCACGATAATGCGGGCAGGTCGTGTGCAGGATGTTGGAGAGCGGCAGATCGAATGAGCGGTGGTTGTTCGGCAAGCCGGTGAGGCTGGCGCTGGCAATGGTTACGCCGTGATAGCCCTTTACCCGCGAGATCACCTTCTTCTTCTCCGGCTTGCCGAGGGCGTTCGACCGGTACCACACCATCTTAAGGGCGGTATCGTTGCCCTCAGAACCGGAATTGGTGAAATAGACCTTCGACATCGGCACCGGCGCCATCTGGATCAGCTTTTCGGCAAGATCGACGGAGGGGCCATGGGTGCGGCCGGTGAAGGTGTGGTAGTAGGGAAGCTTCGCCATCTGACGCGTCGCGGCATCAACAAGCCGCTGTTCGCCGAAACCGACCGCTACGCTCCAGAGCCCCGACATCGCTTCAATATATTGCTTGCCGTTGTTGTCGTATACGTGAACCCCTTCGCCTCGCTCGATCACCAGCGCCCCATCGCGCTCCAGTGCGCGGGCATTGGTGTAGGAGTGCAGCTGATAGGCCTGGTCACGAGCCTCGACGGAATTGGGCTGAACGGTCACGGTGGTCTCCTTCTGGAATGCGCTGCACAGTCATAGCCGGACGCACGCCCGGCGTCAGCTTCCGTTTGCGGCGGAAGATATTCTTGCTGTTACTTCGAGGTCATCGCGGCAACGGGAGGCTCGGCTCCCTCAGGAATGGGGCTTCGATAGACCTGGCCCTTGTGGCGCCGCTTCAGATCAGCCCACGCTGCTTCCCGAAGCTCCGGGCTCTGTAAGGCAGCGATCCCTGTAGCCGCCATCACCTTGGCTGTTGCAGCCATACCCTTATGCGCCAGCGCGCTCTGGCCCTGAGCCACGACCTGCCAGGTATGCAGCTGCGTGCCGACCGCCAGCGTCGGACCATAAGCCTGGACGGTTGGAACGACCCAGCTGACGTCGCCGACATCCGTGGATCCGCCCATCTGGCGGATCTCGTTGTGCGGCGGCAGGATGAAGTCGGCGAGCGGGATGTCCCTCGGCTCCAGCCGCTCCTGGTTCCAGCTCGCAGCAATGTCCTCAGGCATAAGGGTGGCGCGGATCTCTTCGGCGAACTCAATATCAGCCTGATCGAAGGCCGGTGGGCCGAGGCTTTCCCAGATGCCTTGCATGACGTCCATCAGCGGCGTGTTGACGACGAGGTTTGAAACGCCCGCAAGGATCGTGCTCTTGACGCTTGTCTCCGTCATCAGGGCTGCACCTTCGGCCACCTTCTTCACCCGCTCGATCAGCGTCAGCAGGCCGGCGAGATCGGGGGAGCGGACGACATAACGCACCTTGGCATAGGCCTGCACGACGTTTGGCGAGATGCCCCCCGTATCGAGAATGGCATTGTGGATCCGGCACTCCGACGGCATGTGTTCGCGCATGTAGTTGACCCCAACGCTCATCAGTTCGACGGCATCGAGTGCGCTGCGCCCTAGTTCCGGCACCGCCGCGGCATGGGCCGCACGCCCCGTGAACTCGAAGTCGATGCGGCAGTTCGCAAGCGAGGTTTCGCGCTGGACGCCGGCAAAATTGCTCGGGTGCCAGCTGATTGCGATGTCGACGCTATCGAAGGCTCCGGCGCGCACCATGAAGGCCTTGGCTGCGCCCCCCTCCTCGGCCGGGCATCCGTAATAGCGGACGCGTCCGGGAGTGCCCGTCTGTTCCAGCCAGTCCTTCACCGCCGTCGCAGCGAGGAGCGAAGCTGAACCGAGGAGATTGTGGCCACATCCATGGCCGTTTGCCCCCGCAACGAGCGGCTTATGTCGTGTCTCACCAGCCTTCTGGCTGAGACCCGCAAGCGCATCGTATTCTCCGAGGAACGCGATGACCGGTCCGCCCTCCCCCGCCTCGCCGATCAACGCCGTGGGGATACCGGCCACATTCTCCGTGATCCGAAAGGCTTGCGCCTCCAGCATCTCGCGATGCGCAGCCGCAGACTGCGTTTCCATGTAGCAGGTCTCAGGCGTTTCCCACACCCGGTTGCTCAACGCGAAGAAGTCCTCCTTCTTCGCATCAACCAGGTCCCAGACCGGAGGGTGGTTGGAGTTGCTAATCGCCATGAAGTCACTCCCTTTGCTGCATTGCATCGACGCGAGGAACGTACTTGCATTCGCGTTGCTCCGCAAAGCGCCTATTTCTGGAAGTACGAGAATGCGCAAAGCCGCGCTAGCAAACCGGTTACCCTTCCCGTCCGCCGCTCTCAAGGCATCTCGACAAGTCCGATCTAATCGTTATGCTCCGCCGCCGCTGCCTACGCACAATTTTCGCGAAATCATGTCCCCGCGACAAAATTTCAGAGAATTGAGAAGCATCCTGAGGTTTTTCTTCTAAGATGCATAGCACAGGTAAAATGTCCGACTGTGCGCGGTCGGAAATGCTGATCCGGGGTCGGAGACGGCACGTCCGCAACCTGCCCTGAGACGGCTGCTCGGTGAGCGGCGGTATCCTGCCGCGGCCAACGAGACGCCGAACGACAAACGGTACGGGCCTTGGCACGTATCGGCGTAGTACCGGTCGGTCAGGTAACATCCAGACCGCCTAACTGGGAGAAAGCCCGTGAAAAACAAACTTGTTCTAGCCGCAGCCCTACTGTCGGCGACGTTCTTCGCAAGTGCGGCGAGCGCCAAGACCTTCGTATATTGCTCCGAAGGCTCTCCGGAAGGTTTCGACCCCGGCCTCTACACCGCCGGCACCACCTTCGATGCATCCGCCCATCCAGTCTACAGCCGCCTGCTCGAGTTCGAGCCGGGTACGACCAAGCCGGTTGCCGGCCTTGCCGAAAGCTGGACCGTGTCCGACGATGGCACCGAATACACGTTCAAGCTGCGCCCGGGTGTCAAGTTCCACACCACGGACTTCTTCACGCCGACCCGCGAGATGAACGCTGACGACGTGGTCTTCTCCATCGACCGCCAGATCAATGCAGAAAACCCGTGGAACCAGTACGTTCCGGGCACTTCCTGGGAATATGCCGCCGGCATGGGCTTCCCGGACCTCATCAAGTCGATCGAAAAGGTTGACGACATGACGGTGAAGTTTGTCCTCAACCGTCCGGAAGCTCCTTTCCTCGCCAACTTGGCGATGCCGTTCGCTTCGATCATGTCGAAGGAATATGCAGACAAGCTGCAGGCTGAGGGCAAGATGGAGCAACTGAACCAGATGCCGCTCGGCACCGGTCCGTTCTCCTTCGTCGGCTACCAGCAGGATGCCGTCATCCGTTACGCCAAGAACGCCGACTACTGGGGTGGCGCGCCGAAGATCGATGACCTCGTCTTCGCCATCACCACGGACGCCGCCGTTCGTTACCAGAAGCTGAAGGCTGGCGAATGCCACCTGATGCCGTATCCGAACGCAGCCGACGTTGAGTCCATGCGTTCCGACGACAGCCTGACCGTTATGGAGCAGGAAGGCCTGAACGTTGCCTACCTCGCTTACAACACGACCCAGGCTCCGTTCGACAAGGTTGAGGTCCGCAAGGCGCTCAACAAGGCGATCAACAAGCAGGCAATCGTTGATGCCGTTTTCCAAGGCATGGCAACGCCGGCGAAGAACCCGATCCCGCCGACCATGTGGTCCTACAATGACGCCGTCGAGGAAGATGAGTACGACCTCGAAGCCGCCAAGAAGATGCTTCAGGACGCAGGCGTCGAAAACCTGTCGATGAAGATCTGGGCGATGCCGGTTTCGCGTCCGTACATGCTGAACGCACGTCGCGCTGCCGAAATCATCCAGGACGACTTCGCCAAGATCGGCGTCGACGTCGAGATCGTCTCCTACGAATGGGCCGAATACCTCGACCGCTCGAAGGCGAAGGACCGCGACGGTGCCGTCATGCTCGGCTGGACCGGCGACAACGGCGACCCGGACAACTTCCTCGACACCCTGCTCGGCTGCAACGCCGTCGGCGGCAACAACCGCGCGCAGTGGTGCAACGAGGAGTTCAACGAGCTCGTGACGAAGGCGAAGACGGTTTCCGACCAGGAAGAGCGTGCCGAACTCTATGAACAGGCCCAGGTCGTGTTCAAGCGTGAAGCTCCTTGGGCGACACTCGACCACTCGCTGTCGATCGTTCCGATGCGCAAGGAAGTCACCGGCTTCGTGCAGAGCCCGCTCGGCGATTTCACGTTCGAGAACGTCGATATCTCCGAGTAACGGCACCTGACCGATAAAATCTGCCGCGGGATACATTGCGTTTCCCGCGGCATTTGCTTTATGAGCGCCAGAAAAAAATGAAGTGAAACCACTTCAAGCGCCATGAGCGGGGTCCAAAGCCTGCCTTGGCTCAAGGGACAAAAAGGTTTCCTATGTTCGGCTTTCTCCTGCGGCGTTTCGCCGTTCTGATCCCGACTTTTATCGGGGTCTCGATCATCTCTTTCTCCTTTATCCGCCTTCTCCCCGGCGATCCCGTCGCGCTGCTTTCTGGCGAACGTGTCATGTCGCCAGAGCGTCATGCGCAGATCAGCGCCCAGCTTGGGCTCGACCGACCTCTGGTCATCCAGTATTTCGACTACCTCGGCGGTGTCGTGACTGGTGACTTTGGCTCCTCGATCGTTTCCAAGACGCCGATCCTCGACCAGTTCCTGGCACTGTTTCCGGCCACCGTGGAATTGTCCCTCTGCGCCATCATCCTTGCCGTCCTGATCGGCATCCCGGCGGGTGTGATCGCTGCGATTAAGCGCGGATCAATCTTCGACCAGTCCCTGATGGGCATTGCCCTTGTCGGCTATTCCATGCCGATCTTCTGGTGGGGATTGCTGCTGATCATCCTGTTTTCCGGCATCCTTCAGTGGACACCGGTCTCCGGCCGCATCTCGCTGATGTTCTTCTTCCCGCCGGTAACCGGCTTTATGCTGATCGACTCGCTTCTGTCCGGCCAGAAGGGCGCCTTCATGTCTGCGCTCAGCCACCTCGCGCTGCCGTCCATCGTCCTGGCGACGATCCCGCTCGCGGTGATCGCCCGCCAGACGCGCTCGGCCATGCTTGAAGTGCTGTCGGAAGATTACGTGCGCACCGCACGCGCTAAGGGCCTCTCGCCGTTCCGCGTCGTCGGCATTCACGCGCTGCGCAACGCCATGATCCCGGTCATCACCACGATCGGTCTGCAGATCGGAGTAATGCTCGCCGGCGCCATCCTGACGGAAACGATCTTCTCCTGGCCGGGCATCGGCAAGTGGATGGTCGACAGCGTTTTCCGGCGCGACTATCCGGTCATCCAGGGCGGCCTGCTGCTGATCGCGGCGATCATCATGTTCGTCAACCTCATCGTTGATCTGCTCTACGGCCTGATCAACCCGCGTATCCGCCACTAAGAGGATAATCCCATGGCCGATACTATCACCGATATCGACAACTCCCCGGAAGCACTGTCGAGCGCAGCACTACGCCGCAAGATGCTCAGGGAGTTCTGGTTCTACTTCTCCGAAAATCGCGGCGCGGTGATCGGGCTCTATGTCTTCGTCGCACTGGTGCTGATTGCGATCTTCGCGCCGCTCGTCGCCCCGCACTCGCCCTTCGAGCAGTATCGCGATGCGGTCCTCCTCCCGCCGGCGTGGCTGGAGGGCGGCAATATCAGCTATCTCCTGGGCACCGATCCAGTCGGCCGCGATATCCTGTCTCGCCTGATCTACGGCGCGCAGTATTCGTTGTTCATCGGCGTCTTCGTCACCACGCTCTCGCTGACGAGCGGCATCCTGATCGGCGTGATCGCAGGTTACTACCGCGGCTGGCTGGATACGGCGATCATGCGCCTGATGGACATCATCCTCGCCTTTCCATCGCTGCTTCTGGCGCTGGTGCTCGTTGCTATCCTCGGCCCCGGCCTGATCAACGGCATGATCGCAATCGCCCTCGTGCTGCAGCCGCACTTCGTGCGCCTGACGCGTGCTGCCGTCATGACGGAAAAGACCCGCGATTACGTCACAGCCTCCCGCCTTGCCGGTGCCGGCCCGCTTCGCCTGATGTTCCGCACGATCCTGCCGAACTGCACGGCACCGCTGATCGTCCAGGCGACGCTCTCCTTCTCCAACGCCATCCTCGACGCAGCCGCCCTCGGCTTCCTCGGCATGGGCGCCCAGCCGCCAGCACCAGAATGGGGCACCATGCTCGCCGAAGCGCGCGAGTTCATCCTGCGCGCCTGGTGGGTGGTGACCTTCCCCGGTCTTGCGATCCTGATCACGGTTCTGGCTATCAACCTGATGGGCGACGGCCTGCGCGATGCGCTCGACCCGAAACTGAAGAGGTCCTGATCATGGCGCTTCTGCAAATCGATAACCTCACCGTCGAGTTCGAGACGGCATCCGGCTGGTTCCGCGCCGTGGACGGCGTCTCCATGTCGGTCAATTCCGGCGAAGTGCTGGCGATCGTCGGCGAATCCGGCTCCGGCAAGTCGGTCGCCATGCTAGCCGTCATGGGTCTCTTGCCCTGGACCGCGAAGATCACCGCAGACCGCATGCTGTTTGAAGGTCGTGACATCCAGAACATCGGCGCGTCCGAACGGCGCAAGCTGATCGGCAAGGACATCGCGATGATCTTCCAGGAGCCGATCGCAAGCCTCAACCCCTGCTTTACTGTCGGCTTCCAGATCGAGGAGGTGCTGCGCATCCACCTCGGGCTGGACAAGAAGGCACGGCGCGAACGGGCAATCGAGCTGTTCCGCCAGGTCGGTCTTCCCAATCCGGAAGAGCGGCTCAACCACTTCCCGCACCAGATGTCCGGCGGCCAGTGCCAGCGCGTCATGATCGCCATCGCGATCGCCTGCGACCCGAAGCTTCTGATTGCCGACGAGCCGACCACGGCGCTTGACGTGACGATCCAGAAGCAGATCCTCGACCTTCTGATGTCGCTGCAGGCCAAGAACGGCATGGGCCTCATCATGATCACCCATGATATGGGCGTGGTGGCGGAGACCGCCGATCGCGTGGTCGTGCAGTACAAGGGCAAGAAGATGGAAGAGGCCGACGTGCTTTCCCTCTTTGAGAACCCCAAGAGCAATTACACCAAGGCCCTGCTTGCGGCGCTGCCCGAAAATGCGACCGGTGACCGCCTCACGACGGTCTCTCAGTATTTCGATGGCACCCCCGAACCTGCGGGAACAAGCGCATGACCGAGATCAAGAAAAGCAACACCATGCTTGAAGTGCGCGACATCAAGCGCGACTACGAGCTTCCCGGCGGGCTGTTCAAGCCGAAGAAGATCATCCATGCGGTCAAGGGCGTGTCTTTCTCGCTCGAACGCGGCAAAACGCTCGCGATCGTGGGCGAATCCGGCTGCGGCAAGTCAACCCTTGCGCGTATGCTCACGTTCATCGATGAGCCGACCTCTGGTGATCTCATCATCGACGGTGAGAAGACCGACACCCGCCCCGGCCATCTGACGCCCGAGATGCGCCAGAAGGTTCAGATCGTCTTCCAGAACCCATACGGTTCGCTCAACCCGCGCCAGAAGATCGGCGACGTTCTCGGCGAGCCGCTCTTGATCAACACCAAGATCTCGGCTGCGGAACGCCGCGAGCGCGCCAACGAGATGCTGGTAAAGGTCGGGCTGGGCCCGGAGCACTACAACCGCTACCCGCACATGTTCTCGGGCGGCCAGCGTCAGCGCATCGCGATCGCGCGCGCCCTGATGATGAACCCGAAGCTTCTGGTCCTCGACGAGCCGGTCTCTGCCCTCGACCTTTCGGTCCAGGCACAGGTCCTGAACCTGCTTGCAGACCTGCAGGACGAGTTCGGCCTGACCTATGTCTTCATCAGCCACGATCTTTCCGTCGTCCGCTACATCGCCGACGAAGTCATGGTTATGTACTTCGGCGAGGCCGTAGAGTACGGCACGCGCGACGAGGTCTTCTCCGACCCCAAGCACGAATACACGCGTTCCCTGTTTGCAGCGACGCCACGGGCGGATGTTGAATCCATCCGTGCCCGCGTGGCTCGCAAGAAGGCGGCAAGCGCTGCTTGATAGATGATTGCAAGCCGGCGACCCCTGTCGCCGGCCTGCAAGACACCTGGTTGCCAATCCCCTGAGATCAGATTCCGAGCGCCAGGCCGTCCTTGCGCGTATCGGAGCCGCCCAGCAGAACGCCCCTCCCCCAATCGATCCATATTGCCTGCGCGCCGCCCATCGCCGATTCAGGCGTGCGCAGCTCGAAACCCCGGCGCACCAGCTCCTCGCCGACTCTGTCGCGCAGCCGCCCCTCGATATCGATCTGATTCGTACCCGGCAGCGGAAAGAGCCGCGGCAACTCGATCGCGGTCTGAAGATCAAGACCGTAGTCAAAGATCTTCGACAGCAGATGGGCGTGACCCATCGCCTGGTAATGGCCGCCCATGACACCAAACGGCATGACCGCCCGACCACCCCGTGTCACCATCCCCGGAATGATCGTATGCATCGGCCGCTTGCCCGGTGCCAGTTCGTTCGGATGCCCTGCCTCGAGCGAAAAGCTCTGGCCGCGGTTGTGGAAAAGGACGCCGCTCTTCGGCGCCATGATGCCACTGCCGTAGGGCGAGAAGATCGAGTTGATGAAGCTCACGGCGTTCCGGTCTTCGTCGACGATGCAGATGTAGACCGTGTCCGTGTGCGCCATCTCGTTGAACCGCGGGAGATCTTCGATGGCACGGTCGAGATCAATCTGCGCCGCCAGTTCCTTCGCAAGCCTATCGGACAGCAGGTAGTCGACAGGCACATCGACCTTCGCCGGATCCGCAAGGAGCTGTTGCCGGGCGGCATAGGCAAGCCTTGTCGCTTCGACCTCGACGTGAAGGCGATTGACGTCCAGCGGATCGCCAGAGCCTGGGAAATGAGACAGGATGTTAAGGATGATCAAGGCGATCATGCCCTGACCGTTGGGCGGGCACTCGTGAATGTCATAGCCGCGGAAGCTCGTCTTGATGGTCTCGACGTACTCCCCTTCAGCTTCCGCGAAATCGTCCGGCGAATGCATGCCTCCGGCCGCCTCAAGGCGCTCCACCATGTCCTCCGCCACCCAGCCTCGATAGAAGCCGTTGCGCCCATCGCGGGCGATCGCCTCCAGCGTCTCCGCAAGGCGCGGCTGATAGTGGATGGTCCCAACTTCGGGCGCCTCACCGTCAACAAGAAAGGTCGCGCGTGTCGAAGCGTCCTTCTCGACGGTTGCATGCTGTGCCGCCAGATCGTGTGCAACCCGCGGTGAGACGGGATAGCCGCCACGTGCAAGTTCGATGGCCGGCGCAAGGACCTCCGCCATGCCCAGTCGTCCGTGGTCAGAAACAAGCCGCGTCCATGCATCGACAGCGCCGGGGACGGTCACCGCATGGGGTGACCAGCGCTCGATCGTCGTCAGGCCTTGGGAGCGCAGGTGTTCCGCAGATGCCGCCGCCGGCGCCCGTCCGGAGCCGTTATACGCAAGGATCTTGTCACTGCCCCCGATGGAGAGCAGGGCAAAGCAATCGCCGCCAACGCCGGTGGAGCCTGCTTCGACGACGCACTGGACCGCGCAGGCCGCAACTGCGGCATCGATCGCATTGCCACCCTGCCTGAGGATATCGATGGCCGTTAATGTAGAAGCCGGATGAGACGTGGCGGCCATCCCTTTTCGGCCGACGGCGAGCGAACGGCCCGGCAGGGAAAAATCTCTCATTATCGTGATCTCCTGAGGGGGATGCTGAAAGGGAAAATGCAGTCTGTGACGGCACGAACCGACGGTCAATGCGGAGTCGCCGTTTCCGTGAAAGCACGAGCGATCGCCCTAATCGTTGACCCTTGGTGCGCTCTCCAGTAGAACGCGCCATCCGGCCTTGGCACGATCAGGGCATAGATGCTCCGGAGTTGCAGCGGATGGCGCCTTTTCCGCCGACATTGCGGATGACCGCCGGGAGCAGGAGGCTTGAAATGCCGCTCCTGCCATGGCTCGCGCTCGGCGTATTTCTATTGGCCTTCCTTGGTCTGATCACGGACGCGACGCGTGACGTCAGGCTGAGGAGCGGCGTGCTGGCTGCCGAAAGCGGCTCGGACGTCCCGCACCTGTCCAAACGCGAACCCTTGCGCTTCCTGACGACGGACATCCGTCGCGACGGCACTTCCACCACCGGCTGGTCCGGCGCAGACGGTTTCTTGCCTGCAATGGCCGCCGGGGCCGCCATCCTCTTCAGCTCAAACGAGCGCTTCGGGACAACCGGATCCGCCCGCCATGCCGGCACCCCGGTTGCCGCATACCGCTCCAGAGCTCCCCCACTCAGCGCCTGAACACGACGCTTCGTCGTCCGTAGCGCCAATAATTGAGTGCCCCGGCTAGGACCCCATACCGCCGGGCTCAGCAGGAACAGACATATGAGAAATTCCCCTTGGGTGGTGACGAGCTACGCCTTCATCATCTTCATCGGCATAATTATCGCCTTGCCGAACGTGCTTCCGCAGTCGACGCTCGACCGGATGCCGAGCTGGCTGCCGCACAGCCGCGTCTCGCTCGGTCTTGATCTTCGCGGCGGCTCACATCTCGTGCTCGAAGTCGATCGTGCAGATCTGACAAACGAACGCCTTCAGAACCTTTTGCAGGACAGCCGCCGCGTTCTACGTGATAACGGCATCGAGCCGTCCGGCGTTCGGCGGAGCGGCGATGTTGTGACTGTCACCCTGCGCGATCCGGCCCAGCAGAGCCAGGCGGTTGACCAGCTCGAGACGCTGGCGAACCCCGTCGGCTTTGGCACAAGCGTTGGCCAGTCCGACCTAGACATCGAGACCCCGTCCCCAAACACCATCACGCTTGCCTATACCGAGGCCGGCATCGAGTCTCATGCGAGTGCAGCGGTCGAGCAGAGCCTCGAGATCATACGCCAGCGCGTCGATCAGGTTGGCGTTGCCGAACCGACGATCCAGCGCGTCGGCTCCGACCGCGTTCTGGTACAGCTGCCGGGAGAACAGGATCCCTCGCGTCTCCGCCAGCTTCTCGGCTCAACGGCGAAGATGAGCTTCCATCTGCTCGGCAACCAGGGGGAGCCGGGCGTGACCATGCTGCCGGACCAGCAGGGCCAGCAGTATCCCGTCCTCGATCGCGTCGAGCTTTCCGGCGACCGTCTGACCGATGCCCGTGCAGCCTTCGACCAGCAAACCAACGAACCGGTGGTCAACTTCCGCTTCGACACCGCCGGCGCAAATCGGTTCGCCCAGATCACTCAAGCCAATGTCGGACGTCCCTTCGCCATCGTGCTCGACAACAAGGTGCTGAGTGCGCCGGTCATCCGTCAGCCGATCACAGGCGGCTCTGGTCAGATCTCGGGCGGGTTTACCGTCGAGGAAGCCAATACGCTTTCCGCTCTCCTGCGCGCCGGTGCTCTGCCCGCCAAGCTCACCGTCATCGAAGAACGTACCGTGGGTGCCGATCTGGGCTCCGATGCCATCGAGATGGGCGTCTTCACCGGCTTCATCGGCTTCCTGCTCGTTGTCGGCTTCCTGATCCTGCTTTATGGCGGCTGGGGTGTGGTTGCGAACATCGCGCTCTTCATCAACATTATCCTGACCTTTGCCGCGCTGACGATGATCGGTGCAACGCTAACGTTACCAGGTATTGCCGGTATCGTTCTCGGCATCGGGATCGCGGTGGACGCGAACGTTCTGATCAACGAGCGCGTCAAGGAAGAAACCCGCAAAGGTCGCAGTGCTTTCGCCGCCATCGATGCAGGCTTCAAGCGCGCCTACTCCACCATCGTCGACAGTAACGTAACAACTCTGATCGCAACCGTCCTGCTCTTCTGGTTCGGTTCCGGTCCGGTTCGCGGCTTTGCAGTGACCATGGGCCTCGGCATCGTGATCTCGATGTTCACGGCCGTGGCCATCGTGCGTGTCGCGATGGTATGGCTGACTGCGCGCATGAAGCTGAAGAAGATCGAAATCCGGCCGCTTCTGCCGATCGGTCTCGTTCCGGACGGCACGCGGATCCGCTTCATGAAGGCCCGCTTCTTCGGCATCGGCGTTTCGCTCTTCCTGTCTGTGGCGTCCATCATCCTGTTCTTCACGCCGGGCCTCAACTACGGCGTTGATTTCAGGGGCGGCATCCAGATGGAAGTGGTCACGGAAGGGCCTGCGGACATCGCGGCCTTCCGCAGCCAGCTCGATGGGCTTGGCCTCGGCGACGTTACGCTCCAGGAATTCGGCAGCCCCAATCATCTGCTTGTCCGCGTCGAGCGGCAGCAGGGGGGTGAAGAGGCACAGACCGCAGCAGTCGAGCGCCTGCGTGCCGCTGTCGTGGAGGTCGATACGACCGCTGAGGTCGAGCGCACGGAAGTCGTCGGTCCGAAGGTGAGCGGCGAGCTCGCGACCGCCGGCATCCTTTCGGTCGTCCTCGCATCGCTCGCCATGCTGATCTACATTTGGGTACGGTTCGAGTGGCCCTTCGCCGTGGGCGCGATCGCCACGCTGGTGCTCGACGTGACGAAGACGATCGGCTTTTTCGCCATCACCGGCCTCGACTTCAACCTGACCGCAATCGCCGCGGTGCTGACACTGGTCGGCTACTCAGTCAACGACAAGGTTGTCGTCTATGACCGCATGCGCGAAAACATGCGGCTCTACAAGAAGATGTCCCTGCGCGAGTTGATCGACCTGTCGATCAACGAAACCTTGGCTCGAAGCCTCTACACGTCCGCCACCACCTTCCTTGCCATGCTTCCCATGGCAATCTGGGGCGGCAGCGCCGTGTCGAGCTTTGCGATCCCGATGGTGTTCGGCATCGTCATCGCAACCTCCTCGTCGATCTTCATCGCGGCCCCCATCCTGCTCTTCCTCGGCGATTGGCGCACGCGCCGCGCCAAGGCAGCCGCAGCGGCATCGGACGAGGCGGCTACCGACGACCGGGAAGAAGTGCGCCAGGCCTGAAGTCCGGGCTTATCTGAAATGCAAAGAAGAAGGGGCGGCCCGGTTCCGCCCCTTCTTGCATCTGCGGAGGACCCTCTTGCTGGACATCGGGATCTATGGCGGCCTGTTTGCCGCAGCTTTCCTTGCTGCGACGATCCTGCCGATGCAGTCGGAGGCAATCCTGGTCTCCTTAATCCTGGCTGGTAACCAGCCGGTCTGGGCGCTGGTCCTGACCGCCTCCTTCGGCAACATGCTAGGCGCCGTCGTGAACTGGGCCTTGGGGCGCGGGATCGAGCGCTTCAGGCACCATCGCTGGTTTCCGGTTTCCGAACAGCAACTGGAAAGGGCAGAGCGCTGGTACCACAGGTTCGGCAGATGGTCGCTTCTGTTGAGCTGGCTGCCGATCGGCGGCGATGCATTGACCGTCGTCGCAGGGGTCTTAAGGGAGCCACTGGCGACCTTCGTCCTGCTCGTGCTCGCTGGCAAGGCCGCACGCTATGTCGTTCTGGCCGCTGCCACCCACGGCCTGCTGTGACTTCAGCGGTCACCACGCCGCACGGTAGATGGCATAGGCGTCCGCTTCAGTCATCTCACGCGGATTGTTGACGAGCAGGCGCGTCTGCTTCATCGCATCCTGCGCCATCAACGCTAGATCACCTTGCGTAATCCCCACATCCCGTAGCCGTGACGGCAGCTGAAGTTTCACGGACAGCCCCGCAAGCCGCTCAATAAAGCCATCGCAGCGGGCCTCAAGCTCCTCCTCCGCAGTGAGGTCAGGAAATGCGTCGGCTGCAATCTCTGCATAGGCCAACGCCGCGTCTGTGGCATTGAAACGAAGCACATGCGGCAGAACAAGCGCGTTCGACAATCCATGAGGCACATGGAAGCGACCGCCGATGGGATAGGCAAGCGCATGAACCGCTGCGACCGGAGAGTTGGCGAAAGCCTGACCGGCAAGCGTTGAGCCGAGCAGCATGGCTGCTCGAGCCTCGCGGTTCGCTCCGTCAGACACAGCAACTTCGATATTTGCACCCAGCAAACGCAGTGCCTGTCGCGCCAGCATTTTTGACAGCGGGTTGTTGTTCGCGCTCTTCGACGCGAAGGCCTCGATAGCATGAACCATCGCATCAATGCCGGTGGCGGCGGTGATGTGCGGCGGAAGCCCTAGGGTTAGGTCGGGGTCGAGGATCGCGACATCCGGCAGCAGGATGGAAGAAGATATGCCGCGCTTTTCCAAACCGCCCACGGATATGATCGAAACCGGCGTCACCTCCGAACCCGTCCCCGCCGTCGTTGGCACAAGCACCAGCGGCAGACGCGGGCCAACTGCATTGCCGACGCCCCAAGCGCTCTCCACCTCCTGATCGGAGCCAAGAAGCAGCGCCGCAACCTTGGCCACATCAAGTGACGAACCGCCCCCGAAGCCGATGACGTTTGAGACGTCCTGCACCCTTCCCGCCTCAACCGCCTTCTGAACGGTTCCAAGCGATGGGTCCGCCTCGACCTGATCGAAAACCGAGACGGCGATCCCCGCCTGCGCCAGGCTTGAGAGCGCTGCGTCGCAAAGGCCGAGGCTCCGGATGCCCGGATCCGTTACGAAAAGAACGCGTTCGCCCAAGGCTTTACCGGCGACATCGGCAACCTCTGCCGCGGCACCAGGCTTGAAGACGATCTGCGGGGTCGTGTTGAATACGAACGGCTGCATGCGTTTCCTCCCTCCGACCAGCAGAGGCAGCCTGCCGGCCACGCGCCATCAAGACGCATGACAGGGCGGGCTGCAAGTGCAGGAGAGACTTAACCGATCGCCATCAGGCTCGCATTGCCGCCCGCGGCAGCGGTGTTGATCGAGGTAGATACCTCCTCCAGCAGCCAGCTCAGGCAATAGGCATCGGGGCTAGAGAGCTCACGCGTGTTAGCCGCCTGCGTCAACACCAGAGGCCCAGGAAGCTTCGCAATGCGCTGCGTCACGGACCGGACCCGCTCAGCCTCACCTTCGACAAGGGCACCGGAGAAGGGTCCGTCAGCTGCCCAGTCGGCAGACCAGCGGACTCTGGCTTCGACGGAGGTAGGCAGATTTGTCAGCGAATCCTGAAGGTCCTCGACGCGATTAATCACGGCCGAGTTGCCAGTCGCCAGCACCGCTGCCAACTGGTGACGGAGCCCCGCCTTCGTTTCCGGCACTAACAGGATCTGCCCTCGGGGATGCAGCGAGTAGAAGTTATTCTCCCCCACGGGCCCTGGGAGCTGCATGTGCAGGCCTCGTGTGGAGGCGCTTCCCAGCGCAGCCGCCATGTCGGCCTCTTCGGCAGTTCCATTCGTCTGCAGCCAGCGCACGAAGTCGAAAAGCGCCGGGTCCGTGTGCACCGAGCTGTGCTGCGGTGGGACCGGCGCCGACTGAATAAGCCGGCCGAGATAGAGGGGCCCTCCCGCCTTCGGCCCTGTTCCCGAAAGGCCACGGCCGCCGAACGGCTGCACGCCGACGACTGCACCGATGATGTTGCGGTTGACATAGAGATTGCCGGCACGAATGCGGCTCGTGACGTGCGCGATCGTCTCATCCAGCCTTGTATGCAGGCCGAATGTCAGGCCATAGCCCGTGCCATTAATATCGTTGATCAGCCGGTCGAGCTCGTTGCGGCGATACCGGATGACGTGCAGGACCGGGCCAAAGACCTCGCGCTCCAGATCCTTCAGCGTGTCGAGCTCGATGATGGTCGGTGCTACGAAGGTCCCGGCAGCGGTCTCCTGCGGCATCGCGATCTGCTCGACCTTCCGGCCCATCGCCTGCATCTTCTCGACGTGCGCCTCGATGTTCCCCTTCGCCTCGGGTGTGATGACGGGTCCGATGTCGACGCTCAGCCTGTCTGTGCGACCGATCGAGAGCTCCTTCAGCGCGCCCTTCAGCATTGTCAGCGTCCGGTCGGCGATCTCCTCCTGCAAGCAGAGAACGCGAAGTGCGGAGCAGCGCTGGCCTGCGCTGTCAAAGGCGGATGCGATCACGTCGCCCACCACCTGCTCCGCTAAGGCCGACGAGTCGACGATCATCGCGTTCTGCCCACCGGTTTCCGCAATCAACGGTATTGGCTTTCCAGTTGGCAGAAGCCGGTCGGAAAGCTGCTTCTGGATCAGCCGCGCCACTTCGGTCGAACCGGTGAACATCAAGCCGCATGTCTCCGGCGCTGCCACCAGCGCCGCTCCTATGCGGCCCTCTCCGGGGACGTATTGGAGGGCGCCGAGAGGAACGCCAGCCTCATGCAGTATCCGAACCGCTTCCGCCGCAATCAGGGGCGTCTCCTCGGCCGGCTTCGCCAGTACCGGGTTGCCCGCAACGAGTGCCGCAGCGACCTGCCCGGTAAAGATCGCGAGCGGGAAGTTCCACGGGCTGATACAGACGACAGGCCCAAGCGCCTTGTGCGCCGGCCCCAGCGTACGCCGCGCCTGTTCGGCGTAATAGCGCAGAAAATCGACCGCCTCACGCACTTCCGCTATCGCGTTGGGAAGCGACTTGCCGGCTTCGCGCATGATCAGTCCAAGCAGGACCGGCATGCATGATTCCATAAGGTCGGCTGCCCTCTCAAGCCGGGCGGCTCGATCGGCGGGCGCGACAGCCTCCCACTTCGCAGCATATTCACGAGCGCGCTCGACCGCGGCCTTTGCTTCCTCTTCCGTCGCTTCGGCGACATAGCCAACGATGTCCAGATGATCCGCAGGGTTGGCGACCGGATGCGAATTTCCCTTCGGTTGCACACCCTTGATGATCGGCTCTGCTCGCCAATCCATCGTCGCACTCCGCTGCAGCTCTTCCGTCAGCTGTGCCAGAACGGTCTCACTAGAGAGATCAAGACCTGCAGAGTTGGTCCGCCCCGCACCAAGGATGTTCCTGGGCAGCGCGATCTGATCATGGGGAGCGCCCGGGACAGGCATGGCGCGAACAATATCCGCGGGATCCGCGATCAGCTCGTTGACTGAGACCGACGGATCGGCAATTCGGTTGACGAAGGAGGAGTTCGCGCCGTTTTCGAGAAGGCGCCGCACGAGGTAGGCGAGCAGTGTCTCATGGGTTCCGACCGGCGCATAGATGCGGCAGGGTCGATCAAGCTTCTCCTTGCCCACGACTTCGTCATAAAGCGGTTCACCCATACCGTGCAGGCACTGGAACTCGTACTTGCCGACCTGGAACTCGGCACCCGCCAGATGATAGATCGTTGCAAGCGTCTGCGCATTGTGGGTAGCGAACTGAGGGAAAACCGCATCCGTCGCAGCGAGCAGCTTCTTGGCGCAGGCAATGTAGGAAAGGTCCGTGTGAACCTTGCGCGTGAAGACGGGGAAATCCTCAAGACCTTCGAGCTGGGCTCGCTTGATTTCAGCGTCCCAGTAGGCGCCTTTCACCAGGCGAACCATGATCCTGTGGCCGGAACGGCGGGCAAGGTCGATGATGAAGTCCAGGACGAAGGGGCAGCGCTTGCCATAGGCCTGCACGACGAAGCCGATCCCGTCCCAGTCCGCCAGCGCGGGATCGAGGCAAAGCGCCTCAAGCAGGTCGAGCGACAGCTCCAGTCGGTCGGCTTCTTCTGCATCGATGTTGAGGCCGATATTGTAGGCCTTGGCGATTAGCGCCAACGCCTTCACCTTCGGCAAAAGCTCGTCCATCACCCGCTCCGCCTGCGAACGGCTGTAGCGCGGATGAAGCGCAGAGAGCTTGATGGAGATGCCGGGACCGTTATACACGCCGCGGCCGGCAGAGGCCTTGCCGATGGCATGGATCGCCGCCTCGTAGTCATGGTAGTAGCGTGCAGCGTCCGCCGCAGTCGTCGCAGCTTCGCCCAGCATGTCATAGGAGTAGCGGAAGCCGCGCTCTTCAAGCGGCCGGGCACGCTTCAGCGCCTCGTCGATCGTCTCGCCGGTAACGAATTGCTCACCCATCATGCGCATCGCCATGTCGACGCCACGCCGGATCACCGGCTCGCCGCAACGGGCGATAAGGCGGGTCAGTGCCGCGGCCAGACTGCGGTCGTTGACTGTCGATGTCAGCTTGCCCGTGACGACGAGACCCCAGGTGGCGGCATTGACGAACAGCGACCGGCCACCGCCGACATGAGACTTCCAGTCGCCTGCCGAGATCTTGTCGCGGATAAGCGCATCGCGCGTGGCCGCATCCGGAATGCGCAACAGTGCCTCTGCCAGACACATCAAAGCGACGCCCTCCTGGCTCGACAGCGAATACTCGTGCACCAGACCTTCAATGCCGGAGCCGCGCTGCTTGCGGCGCAACGCCTCGATCAAGCCGCGGGCGGTGTTTCTGATCTTGCTGCGCGTTTCGCCCGGAAGCGTCGCTGAAAGGAGCAGCGGCTCCACGCAGGCGGTCTCCGGCAAGCGGTAGGCCGACGTGATCTGCTTCCGCAGCGAATTCTGTGGCCGCACGAGCGGCGCGAAATCGGCAAACGGTGGACGGGCCGCTGCAGCAGGCGTTGCATGTTCTGGCTGGCTGTTCATCTGTCGTGATCCGGAGCGATATTGGCTGCGAAACAGCTTACTTTACCGCCGGATTTTTGCTGGACTTTTTCTCGGGCCTATCTCAGGCTGATCTACCTTTTATCGAGCTGCGTTTGGACCATTATGCCTGCGAAAGATGATAAAATTAGCCAGATCGACGGATATGACCGAAAGATCCTTGAGCTACTTGGGGCTGATGGGCGCATGCCGGTGACGGAGCTTGCCAGTCGGATTGGCTTGTCCAAGACGCCTTGCGCCGCGCGACTGAAACGGCTTGTCGACGATGGCTATATCGAAGGCTTCCGCGCCGTTCTCAACCCGCAGAAGCTGGGCCTCGACCACGTCGCTTTTGCAGAGGTCACGCTGTCCGACACGCGGGAATCGGCTCTTGCGGAGTTCAACAAGGCCGTCGGCAAGATTCGGGAGGTGGAGGAGTGCCACATGATCGCCGGCCGCTTTGACTATCTGCTGAAGGTCCGAACGTCCAACATTCGGCGCTACCGGGAAGTCTTAGGGGAGAAGATCTCAAGCCTGCCACATGTCGCAAGCACGTCGACGTCGGTGGCAATGCAGTCGGTGAAGGAGAAGTAGACTGGCAGCAAGGCTGTAGCACAGCCAGGCGACGGTATCGCCTTGTGCTCCGGGAGTAGGCTCCGGAGGTAAAGCCACCGGAGCCGGGAAAGCAGTTACTCGGCAGAGTCGGCAGATTCTGCGTTCAGCTGGCCATAGCGTTCTTCGCCGATCTTGCCGAGGAGCTCGAGCTGGGTTTCGAGGAAGTCGATGTGACCTTCCTCATCCGCCAGCAGTTCTTCGAACAGCTTCATGGAGACATAGTCTCCGGCGGCGTGACAGACGTCGCGGGATGCCTTGTAGGCAGTGCGGGCATCATATTCGCCGGCGAGATCGGCTTCGAGAACTTCCTTGACGTTCTGGCCGATGCGCAACGGCGCCAGAGTCTGGAGGTTGGGATGACCTTCGAGAAAGATGATGCGGTCGATCAGCTTGTCGGCGTGATGCATCTCCTCGATGGATTCCTCACGCTCCTTCTTAGCGAGCTTGGAATAACCCCAGTCCGATAGCAGACGGTAGTGAAGCCAGTACTGGTTGACGGCGCCAAGTTCGAGGAACAATGCCTCGTTAAGCCGCTCGATGACGCTGCTGTCGCCTTTCAATGTCCGCTCTCCTGTTTTCCTCGTGGAACTGTTTCAGGCGGGACATATAATCGATAACGTCAGCGGTCGTCGAGTGCCGCTGCGCGTGATATTCCTCGGTTGTCTTGATGATGATGTCGACGACGTTGGGGAAGCAACCGCAGCAGCGGCCACGCTTGCTCATCGCGTGGTAGACTTTCGCAGGAACGATCAGCTGCCAGCAGTCCTGATCCAGGAGCTCGACGATGACGTCGCGAATTTCCTTGTCGGTGATGTAGTTGCAGCTGCAGACTAGCATTCTCGGTCAACCCGTCAAACATGACCAGTAACATCCGCTTTTTGCTAAAGAGGACGGCTTCTGTCAAGAAAAAATGCGGGGCTTTATTAGCACACCCTTGTGATTCCTGCCCTAGGCGATGCGCTCAATGGAAATTGCGCCCCTTCGGCATGACCTCCTCCGGTCGGCTTCCGAGCGGAAGCTGCGGCTCGTTCGGGTCGGAGGGGCGGGTTTCTCCGTCCACCTTCCTTTTGCGATAGCTGCCGCATCCTGAACCCAACGCTTCGTCGGCGCCTGGGCGGGGCGCGCCAAAGCGGCGAACCTCCTTCTGGAGCAGACCCAGCATAGGCGTGATGTCCTGAATCTGCTCCACCACCGTATGGATGACACCATGCGCGCTCTGCAGCCGGCCACAGATCTTCACCATGCGCGCACCCATCACCACGGGCCGGTACTGCTCGAACACCTTCGGCCAGACAATGGCGTTCGCCACTCCCGTCTCGTCTTCAAGCGTCATGAAGATCACGCCACTCGCCGAGCCCGGGCGCTGGCGTACGAGAACCAGCCCGGCAATGGTGACCTTGCGGCCGTTCGGCACCGAAAGAAGGTCGACGCTCCGCGTAACACCCATGCGGGCAAAATCCTCTCGGATGAAGGAGGTCGGATGAGCCTTCAGGGAAAGGGTGAGGTGGCGGTAGTCCTCGATGACCTCTTCTCCCGGAAGCATCGACGGCAGCACAACCTGCTGCTCCGGCCTCAAGTCTGCGTTTCCTGCCACCTCGAACAGCGGCAGGTTTTTCTGAGGCTTCACTTGATCAAGCCCCCGCACGGCCCAGAGGGCTTGCCGGCGGCTGAGCCCGATGGAGCCGAAGGCATCCGCATCCGCCAGGCGCTCCAGAGCGCCTCGATCCAGCCCCGATCGCCTCCAGAGGTCATGGATGGAGTGATAGCCGTCGCCCCTGTTGGCAATCAGCTTTTCCAGTACCTCCCTCTCCGCCATTCCCTTGATCTGGCGAAAACCCAACCGTACGGCATGGCGGCTGCGGATGACGCTCTGCATCTCCCGGTGCCGCGGATCCACACGGTTCGGACGAAACTCCGCTTCTTCCAGGCTGCTGTCCCAGCTCGAGAGATTGACGTCCACCGGCCGGATCTCGACTCCATGTTCCCTTGCGTCACGCACCAGCTGGGCCGGCGCATAGAACCCCATGGGTTGCGAGTTCAAGATCGCGGCGCAGAACACGTCGGGATAATAAGTCTTGATCCAGCAGGAGGTGTAGACCAGGAGGGCAAATGAGGCGGCATGGCTTTCCGGAAATCCGTATTCGGCAAAGCCCTCGATCTGGCTGAAGCAGCGCTCGGCAAATTCCCGGCTGTAGCCATTCTTGACCATGCCGGAGACGAGCGCCTTCTTGAACTCCACCACCCGCCCCGACCGCTTGAAGGTTGCCATCGAACGGCGCAGTTTGTCGGCCTCAGATGGCTTGAATCCTGCCGCGGTGATGGCAATCTGCATCACCTGCTCCTGAAAGAGCGGGACGCCGAGTGTTCGCTCCAGAACCACTTTGAGCTCCGGCTTCTCGTAATGAATTTCCTCGCCCTTGAGCGCTTTCTCTCTACGCTTCAGATAAGGGTGCACCATGTTGCCCTGGATCGGCCCGGGCCGGACGATCGCCACCTCGATGACGAGGTCGTAGAAACGCCGCGGCTTCAGGCGCGGCAGCATGCTCATCTGCGCTCGGCTTTCGATCTGGAAGACACCGATCGTATCGGCACGGCAGATCATGTCGAAGACGTTCGGATCGTCACCTTTTGCCATCAGGCTCGCCAGCGTTTCCGGCTGCTTGTAATGATCCTCTAGGAGCGCCAGGGCGCGTCTCATACAGCTCAACATACCAAGCGCCAGAACATCGATCTTGAGGAGCTTCAGCGTATCGAGATCGTCCTTGTCCCATTCGATCATGTAGCGACCGGGCATGGCGGTCTTCATGATCGGCACCACTTCGTCGAGCCGGTCGCGTGTGATCAGGAAGCCGCCGACATGCTGGGTGAGGTGGCGCGGAAAGCCCATCAACTCCTTGGCGTGAGCGATCACCTTCTGGGTCGTGGGATGGGCAAGATCGAGACCGGCCACCTTGGCTTCGCGCTCCGAAAGCCCTTCCTCCGACCATCCCCAGACGGTGCTTGCCAGCGCCGCCTGCACATCTTCGGACAGGCCGAAGGCCTTGGCCACTTCCCGGCCCGCCATCCGGGTGCGATAGCTGGTCACCGCCGCCGTCAGCCCCGCATGGCGAAAGCCGTAATGCCGATAGATGTACTGGATGATCTCTTCGCGCCGCTCGTGCTCGAAATCCACATCGATGTCCGGCGGCTCGTTTCTTTCGGTGGAAATGAAGCGCTCGAACAGGAGCGTACTGTGGACAGGATCGACCTCCGTAATCCCGAGACAGTAGCAGACGGCGGAATTGGCAGCCGACCCCCGCCCCTGGCAAAGGATCTTCAACTCGTTGCGAGCGTGCCAGACGATGTGGCGCACGGTGAGGAAATAGGGCTCGTATTGCATCTCCTGGATGAGATCGAGTTCGTAGCGGATCAGTTGGGCAACCTTCTCCGGCACGTCGGAAGCATAACGCTCTCGCGCTCCCTCCCAAGTCAGGCGCTCAAGCGTCTGCGCCATCGTTTCACCGGGAACGCTCTCATCCGGGTAATTGTGCTGCAGCTCGTCCAGAGAAAAATGGAGCCGGCTAAAGAATTTTCCCGTATTCGTCACGGTTTCCGGAAAATCTGCAAAAAGGCGGCTCATCTCCCGCCCTATCTTCAGGTGCCGCTCCCCGTTCGCCGCCAACCTGAAGCCAGCCTCAGCGATCTGCACGTGCTCGCGGATCGCGACCACCACATCCGATAGCGACCGCCGTTCCGGGAGATGAAAAAGCGGTTGATTGCTGGCCATAAGCGGGATGCGGTGCATCGCGCCAACATCCGCGAAGGTTGCGAAGACAAACCTGTCCTGCCCGTCATAGCTGGGAGAAAGCGTCAGGTAGACGCCCCTGCCGAACCTCTCCCGAAGCAGCTTCAGAAGCTCGCCGAGTTTTTGCAGATAGGCTTCATCGGAAGCACGGGCAGGATCGGGCGTCACGGCCAGCATCATCTCCTGCCCCCATTCCAGAAGATCCCATTCCTCCAGAATGCAGCCGCCCTTTTCCGTCCGTAGGTTTCCCCGGCTGAGGAGGCGGCAGAGATTGGCCCATCCCTTCCGGTTTATGGGATAGGCAAGGACATCCGGGGTTCCGTCGGCGAAGACGAGTCGGGCACCGGGTTGCATACGGCAAGGGGAAGGAACATCCTTCTCCTCTTCATACCCGTCCTTTCCTCGCTGATGTCGTTCGGCAAGATCCCGCACATGGGCATGGGCACGCACCACTCCAGCCACGGAGTTGCGGTCTGCAATGCCAAGCCCCGAGAGCCCGAGAAGGGAGGCGGCCAGCACCATCTCCTCCGGCTTCGATGCACCCTCCAGAAACGAAAAATTCGTCCGGGCGCCGATCTCGAAGAAAGCAGGATCCGCCATCACGCGAAGATCCCATGCATGTGCCAGGTGGGTCGGTAATCATCCGCATAATGGCCTTGCCGGTACACCCAGAAGCGATGGCCGGACGCTACTTCCAGGCGGAAATAATCCCGCTCCTGCGCGGTTTCCTGATCCAGCCACCATTCCGGCGAAATCCGCTCCGGCCCTTCCGCCCGCGCAACATCATGAAGAACACGGCGCCAGCGGAAGCGGCTCGGGGGGCCATCCGGAACGATTGCGGCAAAAGCCTCCACAGGCTCCGGCCGTGCAAGGAGGCGCAGCGGCCTTTCTCGTTCCGTCATGGCTGCCGGGTTTGGTTTGCCTTCTGTCTCCGCCTCATGTCTCAGGGCTGGGTGCGCGAAAATGGCGCGTTCCGGGATATGACTTTCGCGGAGCTGGAATGCCTGTAGCACGTCTTCACCCAGCCTTGCCGAAACACGATCGATGAGATCGGCCAGCGGCGCCCCACCCTCCGCTTTTCCCAGAAGGTTGTCCTGGCTCGCCTCGCAAGGATCATGCTGGAGCACGTTGAGCCGGAAAAGCTCGAAGCCGAAACCTGCATCCAGTTCGTCATGAACCGACTTCAGCCGCTCGGTAAACAATTCGGCGATCTTCTGCGGATCCCGCAAAGGGCGGGAGGCGCCGGCAGAAATCCGAAAGACGCGGCCGTCCACACGGAACAGCACGAGTTCAAAAACCCGCCCGCCCACACCGCGCGCCTCCAGGCTGGCCCGCAAGGAAAGCGCCATGCGCGCCGCCAGCTCCAGGATTTCCTCCTCCGCCTGGATAGCTTCAGCCAACTTCCTTTCGATCGAAAGCAAGGCTACGGGACGGCGCGGCGAGATCGGCTCCTCCTCGTGACCCAATGCCTGATCGAGCCGGAGAAGGAGGTGGCCGCCAAAGCGTCGCGCCAAGCCGGCGCGCGGCATCGCAAGCAGGTCCCCCACCTGTTTGAGCCCGAGCTTGTTTAACGCTGCAATGGTTTCCCCGCCAATGCGCAGGCAGGCGACAGGGAGAGACGCAAGCATCTCCTCACCCCCGCCATCCTCGATCACGCCGCCTTGGCCGAAACGGCACATGGCCCAGGAGAGACCGGGCGAGCCGGAAATTGCTCCCTGAACCTTGAACCCCATCTGGAGCAGGCGCAGCAGAATGTCGTCGAGCAGGGCCTGTTCCCCGCCGAACAGATGCGTGCAGCCGGTGATATCGAGAAACAGCCCGTCGCTGCCATCGAGCGCCACCAGCGGCGTATAACGGTCGCACCAGTCGGCGATCGCTTCCAGAAGCGCCCTGTCGGCGGCCGGATCCTCTTCAGCGACATCGATGGCCGGATACATGGCACGCGCTTCGGCCAGACCCTGCCCGTGCCGCAGTCCCAGCCCGGCCGCTACTTCGTCCAGCGCCGTCAGACGCATACCATTGTCGCGCCGGCCGGAGCAAAGCAGCGGCGGATGGTCAGGACGCCCGGTCAAACGCCATGAGACGCCCCAGAGCCGCCGCGCAATCCGGTCCGTCGGCAGATGCGGGAAGACGAGTGCCAGAATGCGCTGTTGCATCCCCGGAAAGGCGAGACGGCTCTGTTTGTCGGGCGAGGCAAAATTGACGGTCACGGGAATTCCACTCCAGAAGAAAGGAGAGCGGAGCCGGATTGCGGCTCTTCTCCAGGGTAAGACGGAAAACGGGAGAACCGATGCTGCCGCCAAGCATGGTCCCGTTGGGAAGGACCCGCTCGGCAGCGGGTCCGGGTTCGGCATGGAAACGGAAGACGGCGCTGCTGGCCTCCTCCTCGCTTGCATGCCGCAGAAGCAAAATCGGCCGCCTCGCCGCTTTTGCTCTCAGACTAAGCCTCCGGCTTTCGGACAGACCGAAGGCGGAAGGGTTTCCTCTAATCTCAAGAATGGTCGCAGCCAGGGCATCACTCGCCGCAGCGGCTTCCGCAAGCCACAAGGCATCCTCCAGCTTCCTGGGAAGCGCGTGGAGGAAGTGCCTGACCTGGAGGCCATATTGGGCAAGACCAATCGGATAGGGCCGGCCCGCCTCGACATTGGAGAACCTGTCGCTGATCCACAAAAGGGCGGAAGCCTTGGCTTGTCGCTGGATCAGAGCTGCCAAGGCCAAAACAAAACCACTGCCTGCACCGGAGTTACGCATGGCACAGGTGCGGATTTCCGTCATCCCGTCCAGCGGAAGCCCCCCTTCCAGGGCAGCATCCAGCTCGTCGACTCCAAGGGCAATGCGCCGGCTGTCCTTTCCCGTTGCAGCCATTCTCTCGCCCTGCGGCTGCTCTTCGGCCACTAGCGTCGGTGTCTTGCCTTCCAGTTTGGCAATCGTCTCACGCAGGGCAAAAAGTCTCTCCTGCGCCGTGGCGTGCTTGGCCATGGCGTCAGCTCCATTCCGATATGTTCACTCTATGTTCTAATGGATTCCAGAGGTCATTCGAAGAGTCAACCGAGATTCTGAGCGGAGAGACCGGCTTCTCCCGAAGGCCTATGAATCCTCTCGAAAATTTTCTGGAATAGCTTATATGAGGCCCAACAAGGAGCATCTATGGCCCGTATAGACCAAACCGACGATTGGCGGGATCGCCACGCGCCGACCATCAGCGCCTTTGAATCGTTGGCCATCGAAGCCTATGGCAATCTGCCGGAAGAATTCCGGGCACTGACCACCAACCTGACCATCGAGATCGAGGATTTCCCGGACGACGAAATCTTCGAGGACATGGCGCTGGAAACGCCTTTCGATCTGCTCGGCCTGTTTGAAGGCCGCGGCATTTCCGAGCGCTTTTCCATGGAAACGGGCGAATTGCCGAACCGCATCCGGCTCTACCGCCGCCCGATCCTGGATTACTGGGCCGAAAACGAAGAGACCTTGGGCGACATCATCACCCATGTCCTCATCCACGAGATTGGCCACCATTTCGGCCTGAGCGATGACGATATGGAGCGGATCGAGGCGAGCGCCGAAGAGGCGACGGATCGTTGATCCGTTCTGCGCCCCTTACTGCTCGCCGAGCTTCATGCTGGGATCGTAATCCTTGCCATGCACGGTCTTCACCACCGCCTGGCCACAATACATCTTGTTCTCCGCAGCATTGAAGCTGTGGCTTGGCGAACCGTGCAGTTCCCAGCCCTTGTTCAGCGCATCGGTAACGCGATGGCAGAAGGAGGAGTCGTCGGGGCCGGTGATAAAGCGGTAAACTTTCATGCTGTCGTCTTTCTGTTGGTAAGATGCCGGGTCTTGGCAAGGAGCCGCTCCGCCTGCTCCAGGTGAAGCCGCTCGACCATCTGGCCGTTCATGTTGATGACGTTGAGATCACGTGCCGCCGGATCGGCAAAAGCAGTGACGATCGCCTCCGCTTCAGCAATTGCCTCGGCAGACGGGCTGAAGGCTTGATTGGCGCCCTCGATCTGTGCGGGATGGATCAGCATCTTGCCGTCAAATCCCATGGCGCGGCCCTGGGAGCACTCGGCTGCAAATCCGTCTGTATCCCAGAAGTCGTTGAAGACACTGTCGATGACGTCGAGGCCATGGGCACGGGCCGCCAGCACCACCTGCATGATCCAGGGCACCAGATAGGTCCGACCATGCTCGGATGGCACGCCAGTGTCCTTGCGCAGGTCGTTGAGGCCGAGCACAAGGCAGTCCAGCCGCGCATCGGCCGCGGCAATCGCCGCGGCGTTGAGCACACCCTTTGCCGTCTCCATCATCGCCCAGAGCCTTACGCCAGGTGACGCTGCGGCAAGATCCGCAGCCTCTCGAATATCCTGCGGGCCATCCACCTTGGGAAGCAGCACGGCATCCGGCGCGAGCTCCAGGACCAGATCGATGTCGGCCCTTTGGAATTCGGAGCCGATTGCGTTGGTGCGGATGACCGCTTCTCGACCCTCAAGCGGCGTCTGCCGAAAGAAACGTCGAAGATTGTCCCGTGCCTCACCCTTCTTCTCGGGAAAGACAGAATCCTCCAGGTCAAAGATGACCACGTCGCAATCGAGACCGTGCGTCTTGTCTAGGGCCCGCTGATTGATGGCAGGGACGCTGAGACAGGAGCGGCGGATGCGGGCAGAATGGCTCGTTGGGGAACTTACGGTCGTCATCGCGATTTTGTGACAAGGTTTTCGGCGCGGCGCAATATCGCAAGAGCATGAAGAGCCTTGCAAGCCATACCCGTAGGGACCACATTCGTGTCACAGAAAGGGTTGTGCCATGCAAAACATCCGTTCGTTCTTCTTCTTCACCACCGGGCTTGCGCTTTTTGCGCTGGCGGCGTTGCTGACGGCTTCGCTCACTGTTGCCTTCATCGGGGTTCTCGGCGCACTTGCTGCCGGCCGCCTTCTGTCGGCTAAGCTGAAACCGGTCCCGGTGCAGGCTAAGGTGCGGAAGGACGAAATGCACGTCTGGAACGACGGCCGCGGCACGATCATCGACCTTTGATCCAGCGCTACGCCGAAAGGCTCTGTTTCCGGCCTCAAGCGTACCGCCCTGGGCCAAAACGGTCCTTCAAATCGGTCGAGATTTGCTTTAAGTGCTTCCGCACAACTCCAGCGGAGGCAGATCATGGAAAAATTCACCAAGCTCACCGGCGTTGCAGCGCCGCTTCCGGTCGTCAACGTCGACACGGACATGATCATCCCCAAGGACTACCTCAAGACGATCAAGCGGACCGGCCTAGGCAAGGGGCTTTTTGCCGAAGCCCGCTACCAGGAAGATGGGTCTGAAAACCCGGATTTCGTGCTGAACAAGCCTGCCTATCGCAATGCCAAGATCCTTGTCGCCGGCGACAACTTCGGCTGCGGTTCGTCCCGCGAGCATGCTCCCTGGGCACTTGTGGACTTCGGCATCCGCTGCGTGATCTCCACAAGCTTCGCCGATATCTTCTACAACAACTGTTTCAAGAACGGCATCCTGCCGATCGTGGTCGCCCAAGACGATCTCGACAAGCTGATGGATGATGCCTCGCGCGGCTCCAACGCCGTGCTGACGGTCGACCTGGAGGCCCAGGAGATTACTGGTCCGGATGGCGGCTCCATCAAGTTCGATATCGACCCCGCGCGCCGCCACATCCTGCTGGAGGGGCTCGACGACATTGCCAGCACGCTGAAGAGCGAGGCCGTGATCGGCAGCTTCGAACAGAAGATCAGCTCTGAACGGCCCTGGCTCTGAGCGGGCGCGCTATCGATGGTCCAGCGCATCTCCTCCGGCTCCCCATTTGAAACGCGCATCGGGTATTCGCGTGCAGTGGTCGATCGCGAGATGGTCTATGTCTCCGGGACCACCGGCTATGACTATGCTAGGATGGAAATGCCAGAGGACGTGGCAGACCAGACCCGCAATGCCCTGGCCACCATCGTCAATGCCTTGCGAGAGGCCGGCAGCAGCCTGAAGGACGTGCTTCGCGTCCACTACTACATCACCGACATGGCTGACTATGATGCCATCGTGGGCGTCTTGGGTGAGACATTCTCTGGAATCCGGCCCGCCGCCACGATGATCGTCTGCGGCCTGACCGCGCCCGAGATGAAGGTGGAAATCGAAGTCACCGCTCGCATCGGCGCCGGTTCATCCTAAAAGTTCTTAATTGGCCTTCTCCTTTCGGCAGGCTCGGAGGAGGTCATGACGGCACGCGATCGTGCGGAGGGTGAGCCTGTCACCGAGAGGAATACTAAAATGACCAAGTCTCTCTTCCTGCTTCCCGGCGACGGCATCGGCCCCGAGGCCATGGCCGAGGTTCGCAAGATCATCGCCTATATGAATGAAAAGCAGGATGGCGGCTTCATTACCGGCGAAGGCCTCGTCGGCGGCAGCGCCTATGACGCGCACGGCCAGGCAATCTCGGAGAGCGACATGTCAAAGGCCATGGCCGCAGACGCTGTCCTTTTCGGCGCCGTCGGCGGGCCGAAGTGGGATGCCGTTCCTTATGAAGTGCGTCCGGAAGCAGGCCTGCTGCGTCTGCGCAAGGACCTCGAGCTCTTCGCCAACCTTCGCCCGGCCATCTGCTATCCGGCACTCGCCGACGCCTCCTCGCTCAAGCCGGAACTGGTAGAGGGCCTCGACATCCTGATCGTTCGCGAACTGACCGGCGGTGTCTATTTCGGCGAGCCGAAGGAGATCATCGACCTCGGCAACGGCCAGAAGCGCGGCGTCGACACCCAGGTCTATGACACCTACGAGATCGAGCGGATCGCCAGCGTCGCCTTCGAGCTCGCCCGCACCCGCAAGAACCGCGTCTGCTCGATGGAAAAGCGCAACGTGATGAAGTCAGGAGTCCTCTGGAACCAGGTGGTGACGGAAACCCACAAGCGCTCCTTCTCCGACGTGCAGCTCGAGCACATGCTGGCCGACGCCGGTGGTATGCAGCTTGTCCGCGCACCCAAGCAGTTCGATGTCATCGTGACGGATAACCTCTTCGGGGACATGCTTTCCGACGTCGCGGCTATGTTGACCGGCTCGCTCGGCATGCTGCCGTCAGCCTCGCTTGGGGCGCCGGACGGCAAGACCGGCAAGCGTAAGGCGCTCTATGAGCCGGTTCACGGTTCAGCACCGGACATCGCCGGGAAGGGCGTCGCCAATCCAATTGCGATGATCGCCTCCTTCGCCATGTGCCTGCGCTATTCCTTTAACATGGTCGCGGAAGCCGACCGCCTGGAAAAGGCCATCGCAAACGTGCTCGACAAGGGCATCCGCACCGGCGACATCATGGCCGATGGCTGCCGACAGGTGGGGACGGTCGAAATGGGTGATGCGATCCTGGAGGAGTTCGCCTCGCTCTCGGCGCAATGAGATCCCACCCTGCGGTGAGGCAAAAGCCTTGCATGCAGCTAAGACACGGCAGATTTTCGCCGGAGGCCGGTGATGCAAAGCACCGGCCTTGACTCCAAATCAGAATCTTCTAAACACCACGGACAAACGGGAAAGCATCCTATGAACCGCCGCGAGTTCAACATCGCTGCTGATTTCCAGCCGGCAGGTCTTGCCGGGCTAAGCCAATGCTTTGCCGCCTCCAACAAAACCACGGCCAAAACGAAGACGAAAACCGTCTGACGTCTCTGGCCCACCGCTCTCTCCCCGGTTAGGCCGGGGACAAGGAAAACTGCGGTCTGTCCGCGGGCTTCCCCCTCACCGATCGAGGAGAGACAGAAAAGAGAGCAAAGATCATGGGTTTTAAGATTGCAGTTGTCGGTGCGACCGGCAATGTCGGGCGCGAGATGCTCAATATCCTGTCGGAGCGCGGCTTCCCGGCTGACGAGGTCGTGGCGCTGGCCTCGGCCCGCTCGCAAGGCACCGAAGTGTCCTTCGGCGACAAGGTTCTGAAGGTCCAGAACCTTGAGAATTACGACTTCTCCGACACCGACATCTGCCTCATGTCGGCCGGCGGGACAATTTCGCAGAAGTGGTCGCCGAAAATCGGCGCACAGGGCTGCGTCGTCATCGATAACTCCTCTGCCTGGCGGTATGATGCCGAAGTTCCGCTGATCGTTCCGGAGGTCAATGCGGATGCGGTCGAGGGCTTCCGCAAGAAGAACATCATCGCCAACCCCAACTGCTCGACTGCGCAGCTCGTCGTCGCGCTGAAGCCGCTCCACGACGTGGCAAAGATCAAGCGCGTCGTCGTGTCGACCTATCAGTCCGTTTCCGGCGCCGGCAAGGACGGCATGGACGAGCTCTTCACCCAGACACGTGCGGTCTTCGTCGCCGATCCGGTTGAATCGAAGAAGTTCACCAAGCGCATCGCCTTCAACGTCATCCCCCATATCGATAGCTTCATGGAAGATGGCTACACCAAGGAAGAGTGGAAGGTGCTGGCCGAAACGAAGAAGATGCTCGACCCGAAGATCAAGGTAACCTGCACCGCAGTCCGGGTTCCCGTCTTCATCGGTCACTCAGAGTCCGTCAATATCGAGTTCGAAAACGAGATCAGCGCCGACCAGGCGCGCGACATTCTCCGCGACGCGCCGGGATGCCTCGTCATCGACAAGCACGAAGATGGCGGCTACGTCACCCCGGTCGAATGCGCCGGCGAAGACGCCACCTACATCTCGCGCATTCGCGAGGATGCAACCGTGGAGAATGGCCTCAACATGTGGGTCGTCTCGGACAATCTTCGCAAGGGGGCTGCTCTGAACGCCGTTCAGATCGCCGAGCTTCTCATCAACCGTGGGCTCATCAAGCCACGCAAGCTTGCCGCCTGACCCCTTCTTGCAGCGAAGGTCGGCGCCACGGTTGCGCCGACCAGCCCCTCCGGCAAAATCACGAATAATTCAGTATTGATGAGTTGAAGCGCTCATTGCGAGTCCCATAAAGCTTCATTCAACCAGAAACGGGGCAGATAGCCCTTAGAAGCGGATCGATTTATGCTGAACACCTTGCGTGCAACCACATTCGTTGCAGTCATTATCTCCATGACCGCGCCGGTTGCGGCCGCTCAATGCGGCAACGACAGCTCCGGATTTACAAACTGGGTGGAGGCCTTCAAACCTCAGGCTGTGGCGAGCGGCATCCACCCGCAGGTGGTGGAGCAGGCCTTCGCCAACGTTTCCTATAATCGCGACACGATCCGCGCCGACCGCGGGCAGAAGAGCTTCAAGTTGTCTTTCGACCAGTTCATGGAGAAGCGCGGCGGCCCGACGATCATCGCCCGCGGCAAGAAGATGAAGAACAACAATCCTCAGCTATTTGCGGCGATCGAGCGCCAGTATGGCGTCCCGGCCGGGCCGCTGCTCGCAATCTGGGGAATGGAAACCGGCTTCGGCAGCTTCCTCGGCAATCAGCACACGCTGTCCGCCGTCGCGACGTTGGCCTATGACTGCCGCCGCTCGGACTATTTCAAAGAACAGCTGCACGCAGCTCTGACCCTTGTCCAACGCGGCGACCTCAGTCCCGCAGCACGCGGTGCCGCCCATGGAGAGATCGGCCAGACGCAGTTCCTGCCCGCGAATGTCGTTCGCTATGGCGTCGATGGCGATGGCGATGGCCACGTGGATCTGGTGGGTTCGCGTGCGGATGCTCTCGCATCGACCGCCAACTTCCTCGTGGGTCACGGCTGGCAGCCGGGCGCCGGATACCAGCCGGGCGAACCCAATTATGTTGCGATCCAGGGCTGGAACGCGGCCACAGTCTACCAGCAGGCGATCGCGCATATTGGCGCCGAAATCGACGGCGGATGAGGCCTTTCTGCGTCAGGCGGCAGGTTCGGAATCTGCCGCCGCAGTGGCAAGATCGGACGGACGCATGAAGTCGCCGGTCATGGCGTCCATCACCCAGAGTTCGCCCGTCGAGATGTCGAACCAAGCGCCGTGAAGCTGCAGTTTCCCCTGCTCTTCCAGTGCTTTGACGTAGGGAAAGGTCCGCAGGTTGCTGATCGAGTTGCGGATCGAGACCCTCTCCAGCGCCGTCTGACGCTCGCCTTGCGTCATCAGGTCATTGCTCTGGATCTGGTCGGCGGCGGGACGAACAAGGCTCATCCACTTGCCGATGAAGTCTCCCGGTGACAATGGCTCCATGTTCGGATCGAGAGCAGCCTTGATGCCACCGCAACGTCCGTGGCCCATGATTACGATATTGGCAATCTTCAGCGCCTGGACCGCAAACTCGATTGCAGCCGACGTCGCATGGTACTGGTTGTCCGGCTCGTATGGCGGAACCATGTTTGCCACGTTCCGCACGACAAAGAGCTCTCCCGGACCGCAGTCAAAGATGGTTTCCGGCGCAGCACGGGAATCACAACAGGCGACGACCAGCGTGTGCGGGCTTTGCCCTGCCTCTGCCAGCGTTCGGTAACGGTCACGCTCATCCGCATAGCGGCCGCTCATGAAGTTGTTGTACCCGTTCAGGAGGCGCTCTGGAAACTGTCGCATGGTCTAATTCTGTCCTTCGTTATAGCACCCTTGAAAGGCGGGGCGGGCTATCGTCGCACACGCTGTAGCGGATGGATGAGGCGGCGCATATGCACCATCGCCATCGGGGTCGTCAGGCTGCTCGCATCCGTCTCGAGCGTAAGTTCGTCGCTTCCGCGCTTTGCCGTGCGGGCAAGGATTTCATAGACGCTGGCGGTGGCAAGCTGAAGTGCCCGCTCCTCGTCAGCGCCGGTCATCAATCGCGCCAGGAAGAGCGCCGAAAAAAGGTCGCCCAGGCCGTTTGGCGGGTTGTCGATCAGCCTGTGCTCTGCAAGCAGCGCGTGCGTCCCGCTGAGATAGAGGTTGCCGGTCCCCCCTGCCATCATCGGCACGGCGGAGGTCACCAGCATCCGCGACGGCCCAAGCGCAAGTGCGGCTTCCATGATCGCGGTGTTGCTTTCCAGTTCACCCCCGGCGAGCCAGGCAAGCTCGTAGCGGTTTGGTGTCGCGATATTGGCGAGGGGTATCAATTCGTCCCGGATCGCTTCCGCGGTCACCGGGGGAATGTAGAGCCCGCCCAGATCACCCATCACCGGATCGCAGACGTAAAGAAGATCAGGATTGCGCTCCTTGAGCGCCCGCACCAGCCTGGCCACCGCCTTCGGCTGCCTCTCGTTGCCGAAATAGCCGGTCAGTATCGCCTTCACTTCTGCGCCCCAGCGGGCCCGGATCAGGTCGTCGATAACTTTGTCGAATCCCTCGGCGGCGAAGGTGAGGCGGGTAGAGGGACCGTGCCCTGGATGCCAGGGAAGAACGACCGTCGGCAGCGCCCAGACCGGAAAGCCAAGTGTCTCCAGTGCGAAGACAGCGGCGCGATTGCCAACGGAGCCACGAACGACGTGACTGGAGATGACGATGACGGCGCCGGGAGTGTCCATGTCTGCGTTTCCGTTTCGGCCCGCTTGATGGTTTTTTCACGGTCGCTTGTCAATAACCCTGCTCCACATGGATAGCCGAAGCAACGGGTTCCGGTGCCAGGCATTTGCATGATGACGCGACAGTTGACGTATCGATCCCGGCGACATCATGTTGTCGCCGAAGCACGGAGATGGACATGGCCAGGCAGAACCCCAAGCGAGACAAGCAGATCGAAAACGCGCGTAAGGTTGCGGCCCAGAGCTTGAAACCTTTCCTCGATCCCTCGGTGCTGTTTGGCCGAGCAAGCAGCGATGACCTGGAGAACTACACGCCGGAAATGCTGGCGTCTGCCGCAACCCATGCCAGAAGATGCCTGGACGAGTGGACGCGCATTCGCTCCTCCGTGACCCTAGAGCCGGTGGAAGGCGTGGAGCCAGAAGGCGTTGCGGTGCATGTCCTGACGGTGGTCGACCGCAACATGCCGTTCCTCTTCGATTCCGTCATGGGGGAGGTTACGGCCAACCACCGCGACCTGACCTTGGCTGTCCACCCGATCCTGCTCCTCGAGCCGGGGCAGGAGCCCGTCCTGCGCACCGGTGATCATCCGGGTGATCCGTCCCATCACGTCAGCCTGATCCAGATCCACCTACCTCCGCTTTCGGCGAGCGAAGCCGATAATCTAGTAGCGCGCGTCCACTATGTGCTTGACCAGGTGCATCTTGCGATCACCGATTGGCGCCCGATGCTGGATCTCCTCCAAGGCGCGGCCGACCAGCTTCGGACCTACTCCGCCAGCAGAAGGAAGAGCGACCGCGACGAAGCGCTCGCCTTCCTCGATTGGCTGCGAGACGACAACTTCACCTTCCTCGGCATGCGCGAATACGTTTATTCCGGCAAGGGAGCGGACGCCACGGTCGAGCGTAGCAAGGGCAGGGGTCTCGGCATCCTGTCGGATCCGGACGTTCTGGTCCTGCGCCAGGGTAAGGACGCAGTGACCACGACTCCCGAGATTCTGGAGTTCCTGGACGGCCCGGATTTCCTCATCGTTA
Source organism: Pseudorhizobium tarimense (assembly GCF_022968135.1). Classification (GTDB taxonomy): domain Bacteria; phylum Pseudomonadota; class Alphaproteobacteria; order Rhizobiales; family Rhizobiaceae; genus Neorhizobium; species Neorhizobium tarimense. The sequence goes on along the minus strand of NZ_JALJRA010000010.1, from coordinate 93,549 downwards.
CGAAGGCTAACGTGAAGTCCGTGGTCCACCGCCGCGCCTATATGGATTATGTCGGCATCAAGCGCTTGGACGCTGACGGGAAGGTGACCGGGGAGCTGCGCATCGTAGGCCTCTTCACCGCCACTGCCTATACCCACTCCGTCACCGACATTCCGCTGCTGCGGGCGAAGACACAGCGGGTGGAGGAGCAGTTCGACTTCGACCCGAACAGTCATTCGGGCCGCATGCTCGCCAACACGCTGGAATCATACCCCCGCGACGACCTCTTCCAGATCGACGTCCCGACGCTGGCGCGCTTCTGCGAGCAGATCATGGAGCTCAGCGAGCGTCCGCGCGTGCGTGCGCTGCCTCGCATCGATCACTTCGACCGCTTCGTCTCCGTCATCGTCTATGTGCCGCGCGAGGATTACAATTCGCAGGTGCGCGAGAAGGTGAGCGATTACCTGGCACACGTTTATGAGGGCCACCTCTCCGCCTATTACCCGGCATTTCCCGAGGGCGGTGTCGCGCGGGTTCATATCATCATCGGTCGTCGCGGCGGCCGAACGCCGCGCATTCCCCAGGCGAAACTTGAGGAAGCGATCCGCGCCATCTCCACGCCGTGGGAGCAGAGTTTCGCGGCTCTAGCGGACGAGCAGATCAAGCTCTCCGTCAACAAGGCCTTCCAGGAAGCCTTCGCACCGGAGGAGGCCTATGCAGACTTGCAAAATATCACCGCCTGCGCAAATGGCGAATCCATCCGGATCGCTTTCTATACAAGGCCGGAAGACGCGGCGGACACCCTGCGCCTGAAGATCTTCCATCAGCCAGAACACCTCTCGCTGTCGCACCGCGTGCCTTTGCTGGAAAACCTCGGTTTCCGGGTCGTCAGCGAACAGACCTTCGATATCGAGATTGAAGGCGAGGATCTGAATTCCGTCGTGCTGCACGACATGGAGCTCCAGTTGCGGCACCAGTCGCCATTCACGCTCGAGAGCGATGCTGCGCGGCTGGAAGAAGCTTTCCTCGCCGCCTTCAATGGCCTTGCCGACAACGACTCTTTCAACAGGCTCGTCCTTCTCTCGGGCCTTACCACGCGTGAAACGACGGTGCTGCGCGCCTATGCCCGCTATCTCAGGCAGGCCGGCATCGTTTATTCACAGGCGCTGATCTCCGACACCCTCGCCAGGTATCCAGCCATATCGCGCGCGATCTTCCAGCTGTTCCAGGAGAGCTTCAATCCGTTGCTGGGAGACAAGGCACGGGCAAAGAAGATTTCCGGCCGGCACGAAGAGTTGGAGAAAGCACTGGCCGGCGTCCCGAGCCTCGACGACGACCGGATCTTCCGCCGCTACATCAATGCCGTGGATGCCACGCTTCGCACCAACTATTTCCAACGAACCGAAGACGGCCTGCCACGGGCCAACCTCGCGTTCAAGTTCGATCCGAAGCTCCTCGAGGGCCTGCCCCAGCCGCGCCCCTTCCGGGAAATCTTCGTCTACGGCACCGAGGTGGAGGGCGTCCACCTGCGCTTCGGCAAGGTGGCGCGAGGCGGTCTTCGCTGGTCGGACCGTGCGGAAGACTACCGCACCGAAGTGCTTGGCCTGGTAAAGGCCCAGCAGGTCAAGAACGCGGTGATTGTGCCAGTTGGCGCCAAGGGCGGCTTCGTGCCGAAAGCCTTGCCGGAAGGCGGCTCACGTGAGGAGATTTTCACCGCGGGCAGGGAAGCCTACAAGACCTTCATCCGTACCCTGCTCTCGATCACAGACAATATCGTGGACGGCGAAGTCGTCGGCCCGGAGAACACGCTTCGCGTCGACGGCGACGATCCATACTTCGTCGTCGCGGCCGACAAAGGTACCGCCACCTTCTCGGACACCGCCAACGCCCTGGCACAGGAGGCGGATTTCTGGCTCGACGACGCCTTCGCCTCAGGCGGCTCCGCCGGCTACGATCACAAGAAGATGGGCATCACTGCCCGCGGTGCTTGGGAAGCCGTCAAGCGGCACTTCCGCGAGATGGACATCGACATCCAGACAACGCCGTTCACCGTTGCGGGCGTCGGCGACATGTCCGGCGACGTCTTCGGCAACGGAATGCTGCTGTCGCCGCACATCCGCCTCCTGGCAGCCTTCGACCATCGCGACATCTTCATCGACCCGGATCCCGAGACGGCCCATTCGTTTGCCGAACGCGAGAGGCTCTTCGGCATGCCGCGCTCCAGCTGGCAGGACTATGACCGCAGCTGCCTGTCTGACGGCGGGATGATCATCTCACGCACGAAGAAATCGGTAAAACTGACGCCGCAGGCGAGGGCCGCGATCGATATCGACAAGGACGTGGCAACGCCGTTCGAAATCATGACGGCAATCCTGAAGAGCCCGGTTGACCTCCTCTGGTTCGGTGGCATCGGGACCTATATCAAGTCCGCATCCGAGACCGACGCGGAGGTCGGCGACCGGGCGAACGACCCGATCCGGGTCCTCGCCAAGGACGTTCGTGCCAAGGTCATTGGCGAGGGTGCCAATCTGGGTGTCACACAGAAGGGACGCATCGCCTATGCGCTGACGGGCGGGCGTCTCAACTCGGATGCCATCGACAATTCGGCCGGCGTCAATTCGTCCGACGTCGAGGTGAACATCAAGATCGCCTTCAGTTCAGCAATGCGCTCCGGCCGCCTCACTCGCGAGAAGCGAAACCAGCTTCTTTCATCGATGACCGACGAAGTTGCCGCCCTCGTTCTCCGCAACAACTATCTCCAGACGCTGGCGATTTCACTGACGGAGCGGGAAGGAGTCGCAAATCGGGAGGAATTGTCGCGGGTCATGTCGGTGCTGGAAGCTCAAGGCCACTTGAACCGGACGGTCGAGACTTTACCGAACGACGTCGAGCTTGCGGAGCGCTACCAGGCGGGCAAGCCATTGACCCGTCCAGAGATCGGCGTACTGCTCTCCTATGCAAAGATCACGCTGTTCGACGAGATCTTGGACAGTAGCCTGCCGGACGACCCTTATTTTGCCGACGTCCTGAAGAACTACTTCCCCGCCAAGATGCAGAAGTCTTTCGCAGCGGATATCGAGGGACACCCGCTGCACCGTGAGATCGTCGCCACCGTGCTGGCGAACGAAGTGATCAATCGGGGAGGGCCCGGCTTTGTCCAGGCGATGATTGACGCGACCGGAGCATCACCGGCGGACGTCGTGAAAGCAGCCTATATCGCCCGCGATGGCTTCGAGCTGCCGCATCTCTGGTCGATGACCGACGGCCTCGATGGCAAGATCTCCGGCCGAACACAGAACGACCTCTATGCCAGGATCGGCGACATCTTCGCCGACGCCACGCGCCTAGTGTTGAGAACCCATACCGGTGCTGCATCGATCGAGATCAGCACCAAGGCGCTGAAAGCGGGGAGCAAGAAGCTCAGAAGCGCGATCGCATCCCTCGGCCTCGGCTCGGACGTCCGCGAGCGTTCCATGGAGCTTCAAGCGACAGGCGTCCCCGCCGATCTCGCGGCAGAGGTGAGCCGCCTGCCGACACTGGTCCTCGTGCCGGAACTGCTGATGATTGCCGAGCGCACGGGCTGCGACCTCGGCCATGTCGCGCAGACCTATTTTGCAGCGACCGACACCTTCCGCATCGACCGCCTACTTGCGCTCGGCGAAGCGATCAGTCCGGCGGACCATTACGAGAGCGTTGCTCTCGATCGCAATCTCGCTCAGATCTCCTCCGCACGCCGCGACATTGTTTGCTCGGCACTCACTTCGCACGCCAGGGAAAAGAAGCCCTTGGAAGCGTGGTACGGAGCCAAGCGCCAGCATGTGAATCGCCTCGTCAACGAACTCCTCGTCCTCAGCGACTCTACCGACTTCAACCTCGCGAAGCTTTCCGTTGCCGCGGGCCTTCTCGAGGATCTGGCGGCGCCGGTGCCTCAGACATCTGCGCCATGATCCGCAGGGGGATGCGCCGTTGACGATTTCGACCACACCAGATGCCTCGCCGGTGGTCGCCTCGCGGCGTGGCATCTGGGGTTGGATGCTGTTTGACTGGGCGGCGCAGCCCTTCTTCACCGTCGTGGTGACCTTCGTCTTTGGTCCCTACTTCGTCGCCCGCCTGACCGAAGACCCGGTTTCCGCTCAGGCAGCCTGGGGCAATATGGCGACGATCTCGTCGATCATCATTGCGCTTTTGTCACCGGTGCTTGGTTCGATCGCCGATCAGTCCGGCCCTCGTAAACCCTGGATCGCCAGCTTTGCCGCCGTGAAGATCGTCTGCCTGTCTCTGCTCTGGCTGGCCGCTCCTGGATCGCCGATGATCTGGCCGCTCCTACTGATGATCTTTGCTTCGATCGCCGCGGAGTTCTCCATCGTCTTCAACGATTCGATGATGCCGCGCCTAATTGGCCCCGATGAAGTCGGCAAGGTCTCGAACACTGCCTGGGGCCTGGGCTATCTCGGCGGTATGCTGGTGTTGATCCTGGTGGTGACGCTTCTGGCCGGCAGCCCGGAAACCGGCCTTACCCTGCTCGGCATAGAACCTCTCTTCGGCCTTAACCCGGCGCGCGGTGAAGACGCCCGCATCGCCGGCCCCATTGCCGCCGGATGGTACTTCCTGTTCATCCTGCCGATGTTCTTCTTCACGCCGGATGCGGCCAAGGGCCTGCCGATGGCGAAGGCAGTGCGTTCCGGTCTGACCGAGCTTCGCGGAACCCTTGGCGACCTCAGACAGCGCCGGGGAATCTTGAAATTCCTGATTGCGCGCATGCTCTATCAGGATGGCGTCAACGGCCTACTGATCCTGGGTGGCGCCTTTGCGGCCGGCATGTTCGGCTGGGCGACGATCGAGATCGGCGTCTACGGCATTCTGCTCAACGTCGTCGCCATCTTCGGGTGCTTTGTCGCCGGCCGCCTCGACGTGAGGCTGGGGTCGAAGACCGTCGTGCTGATCAGCCTGATCCTGCTCCTGACGGCAACAGTAGGGATCATCTCCACGGGCCCCGGCTTCGTCTTCTTCGGTCTCCTGCCGCTTGGGCTGGAAGACGGTGGCGGCCTGTTCGGAACGGCTGCCGAAAAGGCCTATGTCCTGTTCGGCGTGCTGATCGGCATCGCCTTCGGTCCTGTCCAGGCCTCGTCACGCTCGTACCTCGCGCGCAGCGTCAGCCTTGCTGACGCCGGCCGGTACTTCGGGATCTATGCCATGTCCGGCCGGGCGACGAGCTTCATGGCGACACTGCTGTTTTCGCTCATGACGTACGCCAGCGGCTCTGCCCGCTTCGGCATGGCGACGCTCATCATCTTCCTGCTGAGCGGCTTCCTGCTTCTGCTGCGAACGCCCTACCCAGCCAACCCTCCGCCAGCCAGGACCTAGTGGCGGAAGTGCCGCATGCCCGTAAATACCATGGCCACGCCATGTTCGTTCGCGGCGTCTATCACCTCTTGGTCGCGCATGGAGCCACCCGGCTGAATGACTGCGGTGGCACCTGCAGCAATGGCTGAGAGAAGCCCGTCGGCGAAGGGGAAAAAGGCTTCGGACGCGACGGCCGAACCTTTGGTCATCGGCTCGGACCAGCGCATCGCCTTGGCCGCCTCCTCCGCCTTGATGGCAGCAATGCGGGCAGAATCGATCCGGCTCATCTGTCCGGCACCGATACCGGCGGTCTGGCCATCCTTGGCATAGACGATTGCGTTCGACTTGACGTGCTTGGCCACCTTGTAGGCAAATTTCATGTCTTCAAGTTCGCGATCCGTCGGCGCGCGCGCCGTGACCACCCGCAGATCAATATCCTCGACCATGCCGTTGTCGCGTGTCTGCACCAGAAGCCCGCCGGCAACCGTCTTGGCTGTGATGCCGCGCGAGCGCGGGTCAGGCAGCCCACCAGTTTCGAGCAGGCGCAGGTTCGGCTTCTTGGCGATTACGGCCTTCGCCTCTTCCGAGACCTGCGGCGCGATGATCACTTCGGTGAAGAGCTTGACGATCTCTTCCGCCGTCTCCGCATCGAGAATCTGATTGAGCGCAATGATGCCGCCGAAGGCCGAGGTGGAGTCACAGGCGAGCGCCCGCAGATACGCCTCCTTCAGCGTTGGCCCGGTCGCTACGCCGCAAGGGTTGGCGTGCTTGATGATGGCGCAGGCAGGGCCTTGGTCCGCCGAGAACTCGCCGATCAGTTCGAACGCTCCGTCCGTGTCGTTGATGTTGTTGTAGGAAAGCTGCTTGCCCTGCAGGAGCTTTGCTGTTGCGACGCCCGGCCGGTTCTCGCCGGTGACGTAGAAGCCGGCGCTCTGATGCGGGTTTTCGCCGTAGCGCATCTCTTCCTTGAGGATGCCGCCAATCGTGCGGTATCGCGGGATCTCGATATCGAGCGCCTCGGCGAACCAGTTTGAAATCGCGGCGTCGTAAGCCGCCGTGCGTGCGTAGGCCTTGGCGGCGAGTTTCTGTCTGAAGGCATAGGCCGTCTGCCCGTCATTCGCTCTAAGGGCTTCGATCAGCGCCGGGTAATCCGCAGGATCGACAACCACCGTCACATAGGCGTGGTTCTTGGCCGACGCACGGATCATTGCCGGACCGCCGATGTCGATGTTTTCCACCGTAGTGGGATAATCGCCACCGGCGGAGCGCACTTCCTCGAAGGGGTAGAGATTGATGACGGCAAGATCGATCCCCTCGATGCCATGCGTCTTCATTGCCTCCACGTGGTCGGCATCATCGCGAATGGCCAGCAGACCGCCATGGACGTTCGGATGCAGCGTCTTGACGCGGCCATCCATGATCTCGGGGAAGCCAGTAACCTCCGAGACGTCCGTGACGTCGAGACCTGCGGCAGCGATCGCCTTGTGCGTTCCCCCGGTCGACAGAAGCCGGACGCCCTGCGCCGAGAGGGCCTGTGCCAGTTCGACGATACCGGTCTTGTCGGAAACGGAAAGCAGCGCGGTACGGATCTTGATCTGGTCGGGGGCGGGGATCTTCTTGGAAACGACGGCCATCGGATGCTCCTCGGGACTGTGCGGCAGGGGCGTTGGCGCCGCGTTAGCACAGCTTCCTTAAGGAAGGAACGCCTATTCCATCCGCTTCAGCATCCAGCGTATTTCCGCAAGCTCCGGAGGTGAGAAGGCAATGACGATCTGCTGGCTGGATCGGAAGCCGGAAGCGTCGGCAAAGAAGATGTCCTCCTCGATCGAAGGCTTCAGTCCTGGCGCGCTAAAGGCCCAGGCTTCACCATCAGGCGCAACCATCAGCACCGTTTCCTCGTCTTGCCTCGAGAGGGTGATCGAAGGGTGGACGTGAAACCGCGCCACCGCCTCTGTGCCATCCTGCGTGCGCGCTCCGTCGGGGGACGAGAGCTTATCATGACCCTTGATCTTGTTGCCGCTGCTGCTGAGGCCGATTTCGCGTTCGTGGACATAGCCGAAGCCGTTCAGGTAACCGTCATGCGCCAACCGCAGCCAGTCGTTGCCGTGCTGGTCGTTCGACCGCTCGAGATCAGTGACCCTGGCGCCGGCGAGGATGCTGGCGCGGCAGAAATACGAGCGGATCATCCGGCTGGAGGATGTCTCGGCAACCGTAACGGTCGAATGTGCCGCCGTGGACCGCGCCACGCGACGGAATTCACGGCCGGCAAACTTCGGCGCCCCGCTGTTGACGATGAAGCGATTGCGGCCGGACGACATCTCGAAGGATAGGCAGCCGGCATGGGCGCGCTGCGAAAGCTCGGCTTTCAGCGGAACCCCGGTATCGACGATGATCGTCGTGCCGTTGGCGGAAAGCCGATGGTAGTGCGCATGGGGGAGCGATTTGAACGGCTTTCCGCCGGTCTCGTCATACCGCAGCACCGACATCAGTTCGCTAGCCGGCGTCGACGTCGCGCCGTTGAAGAGCGCCAGATCCCCGTCCTGATGGCGGAAGAAGCGCAGGGCGGGATACATCCGGTCGATCGTCGGGATGAGCTTCGACGGCACGTCATGCCCCAAATTGATGTAGGTCTGTCGAAGCGGCAGAAGGTCCAGCAAGAGCTCGAGGATGGCACGCGGATTTCGCGACACATGCGCTCCGTCGGCCAGGATCTGCCGCTCCAATTCGCGATCCAGTCGCCTTCCCTCGCGCTTGATGAAGGCGTTGCGGGTAGGCATGGAGACCGAGGCCATGGCAAGGGCGATACGGATCCGCAACCGCGTCTCGTCCTCCGGCAGCCCGCGTGCAATCCCTCGAAGATAACGCACCTGGTAACTCAGGCTTTTCATGAAGCGCCTGTAGAAGCCGCCTTCCGCACCCTGCAGCACCACGGTGGAGTGGGAGAGCCACGCGATCACCCGCTCGGCAACGACATTCGGCTCCCACGCGATTCCGCGGGGATGGCGTCCATGCAGCGCGATCCAGCTCGCAACGATAGAGCGGCAACGGGCACAGGCGGGCTCCGTGCGCTGCGCCCGGATATGACGGAGCCAGGCGAAGGAATTCAACCGCTCGGAAAAGGCTTTCGAGGGGTGCTCTACAGCGAACGGCGACAGGCCTTCCGTATCCAGGGAGGTGCCGGCAAGCGGGAAGCGGCCGAAGCTGATTTCTTCGGCAACGAACGGATCAACCGCCCGCAGGTCAGACGGGGCAACCAGAAGCCGATCAGGCACGTGGGAGGAGAACGGAGTCAGCGAAAGCCGAAGGCCGGCCGTCCGCCGGTAGAAGCGGCGGCAGACCTCCCGCAAGCCGAACGACATCAGTCTTCGGCGATCCGCGAGCTGCATTGCCAATATGGGACACTCCGCGGGATCGAACAACCGCCCCACGAGCGGGCTCACCCTTTAGCCAATTCGAATACAATCGGTTGTCAGGGTAAAGAAATTCTTAGCGGCGCCGGAGCACGCAGGCAAAGAAGCCGTCCATGCCGCCGGAGAATCCTTCGCTCGGCAACAGCATGGCTGGCGTCGTCCGGAATTCGCCCCGCGCCGTGATGGCCTGTTCGAGCCCAGGCCAGAGCGCCACATCGACCGGCACCCGTTCAAGGGTTGGATCCTCCCGCAGAAGATCTGCCACCAGATCCTCGCCCTCCAGCGGATCGAGCGAACAGTTGGAGAAAACGATCAGCCCCCCGGATTTCACCAGCGTCGCCGCATGCCGCAGCATCTTGGCCTGCAGCGCTGCAAGCTTGGCGATGTCCTCCGGCCCCTTGGTCCAGAGGACATCCGGATGTCGCCTTGTCGTGCCGGTGGACGAACAGGGCGCATCGAGCAGTACGCCATCGAGTGCCGTGTTGGGAGAAAAGTCGAAGAGATCTCCCTGCACAAGGTCCGCCTTCAAGCCGAGCCGTTCGAGATTTTCCCGTAGGCGCGCCATGCGGTTTGCGGACTGCTCGACGGCGATTACCTCGGCGCCCGCCGCAATCAGCTGTGCCGTCTTGCCGCCGGGTGCAGCGCAAAGATCGGCAATCCGCTTGTCCTTGATATCGCCGAACAGCTTTGCCGGGATGCTGGCCGCGACGTCCTGGACCCACCATGCACCCTCGTCGAAACCAGGCAGGGACGCGACAGATCCCTCGAAAGAGGGCAGGCGAAGGCTGCCCGTCGGCAGACGCCGTGCCCCCAGCGCCTCGGCCCAAGGCTCTGGGTCGCCTTTTGTCGTCAGGTCGATCGGTGGCGGGGCGAGCTGCGCTTCTGCGATACCTCGTGCACTATCCGCGCCGTAGCCGGCCGACAGACGCTCCATGTACCAGTCTGGGACCGGAGAAACCTGAGCGATTTGCTGAAGAACCGCCTCCTTTTCCCTTACCAGCCGGCGCAGCACGGCGTTGACCAGCTTGGCAAACCGCCGGTTTCGCGGATCGCGGTTTGCCTGCTCGACCGCCAGGTCGACGGCCGCATGCGACGGAATGTCGAGATAGAGGATCTGCCCCGCGGCCACGCAGAGAACATGGTGAAGCGGGCGCGCGCCCTGCGGCAGCGGCGATTCCAGGAGCGATGCGAGAGCAGCCTCGACCCGCGGCAGGTGTCGCAACACACTGAGCAGAATCGCGCGAGTGAGCGCACGATCCTGGTCGTTCAGCTGCTTGTAAGCCGGATTGCCGTGAACCGGATCCAGGATACCGTCCAGCGAGATCTTCTTGTCAACCACCGCCGCCAAGAGCTTGGCCGCAGTGGCGCGAACCTCGAGCCCGGCTTTGTCCTCATGATTGAGCAGGGCAGGGCCCTTGGGTGGCTTGGCGGATGCGGTATGCTTGAACGGCTTCTTGTTCTTTTTCTCTTGGTTCAAGACCAGGGTCCCTTGCGCGGCTCGGATGTGCCGCGGCCCCAGCCGGTATCTGGAACGGAGCGCGCGGTGCGCGTGGCTCTAGCAGCACGGAAGCCCGGCGTCGACCCACCGCCGAACTCGCCCGCCATCTGCTGCAAGGCGGCAATGCGGTTCTCCGTATTCGGATGGGTCGAGAACAGGTTGTCCATCCGTTCGCCGGACAGGGGATTGATGATGAACATGTGGGCCGTCGCCGGATTGCGCTCGGCATCGTCGTTATGGATCACCTTGGCGGCACCGGCGATCTTGCCGAGGGCGGAAGCAAGCCACATCGGATTGCCACAGATTTCCGCACCGCGCCGGTCGGCGGAATATTCACGCGTCCGGCTTATCGCCATCTGCACGAGCATGGCGGCCAGCGGCGCAACGATCATCGCGACAAGCACCCCAACAAAGCCGAGCGGATTGTTGTTATCGCGATTGCCGCCGAAAAAGAAGGCAAAGTTGCCGAGCATGGAGATCGCCCCGGCGAGCGTCGCCGTGATCGTCATCGTCAGCGTGTCGCGGTTCTGGATATGGGCAAGCTCGTGCGCCATGACGCCCGCCACTTCCTCCGGCGTTAGGCGCTGGAGAAGTCCGGTGGAGGCTGCTACGGCCGCGTTCTGCGGGTTGCGGCCCGTGGCAAACGCATTGGGCTGCGGGTTGTCATAGACATAGACCTTCGGCATCGGCAGCCCGGCATTGGCGGAAAGCTGGCGCATCATCTGGTAGAGCTCCGGGGCATTGCCCTCGTCCACCGGCTTGGCGCGATAGGCGGACAACACCATCTTGTCGGAATTCCAGTAGGAAAAGAGGTTCATGCCAGCGGCGAAGAGGAAGGCGATCATCACGCCGGCTCGGCCGCCGATCAGGAAGCCGACACCCATGAACAGGGCCGTCATGAAAGCAAGAAGCATGGCGGTACGAACTGTGTTCATCATCGGTCTCCAAACGGCTTTATTGCCGGGGTTGAACGCCTTATGATGTGGTTTACCGCCCATTCCTTTTCAATATTCGCACGGCGGAGTGAATGATGCAGAACCCCGACAACGACAACACTGACATCGCCCAGGACGACACTGCCGCAAATAGGACGCTCTCGCCGGCCGCCAAACGCGCTCTCGAGGAAGCCGATCAGCGTCGCCAGGCCGAGAAGCAGCAAGAGATGCCGACCGAGATCGGCGGCCGCGGCGGCGCCGACCCCGCCCGCTTCGGTGACTGGGAGATCAATGGCCGGGCCATCGACTTCTAGAGGCTGATAATCCTATTGACTCGGCGCAGACAAAGGAATTTATTCCTTTGTCTGCGTATCACGGTCATCCTTGCCCTGTTCCTGAGTACCACCGCCGCTGCGCAGGCCGTCGCGCGTGACGAGATCGCAGGACCTGTGGAGGCGAAGATCCTTCGTGTCATAGACGGCGACACGCTACTCGTGGAGGCGCGGCCATGGCCGCAGCAGAAGGTGGAGGTCTATGTCCGCATCCGCGGCATCGATACGCCTGAGATACGATCTTCCTGCGCAAGCGAACGCCAGGCGGAGGCGGCGGAGGCGGCGCGTCAGGCGCTTGAGCTGCTGGCAGCTTCATCATCCACCGTGGAGCTCAGCCGGATCAGCGGAGACAAGTATTTCGACCGCGTCGTGGCCGATGTCACGCTAGCCGGCGGAAAGCAGCCGGCCGAGCATCTTCTGCTGGCGGGATTGGCCGTGAGCTATGACGGCGGACGGAAGGCTAAGCAGGACTGCAAATAGCTTGAAGAGATTGAGGCCGCTAACTTTCGAAAGCGGCCCCAGAGGTCGGTCAACCAGCCTTGTTCTGCCGGTTCTCGATCAAGTCGTCGACGACGCCTGGATCGGCGAGCGTCGAGATGTCACCCAGCGCCCCAAAATCGTCTTCGGCAATCTTGCGCAGGATGCGTCGCATGATCTTACCTGAGCGGGTCTTCGGCAGGCCCGGCGCGAACTGGATCTTGTCGGGCGTCGCGATCGGGCCGATCTCGCTTCGGACGTGCTTGATCAGCTCCTGGCGAAGCGCGTCGTCGCCCTCGTTTCCAGACATCAGCGTCACGTAGCAGTAGATGCCCTGTCCCTTGACGTTGTGCGGGTAGCCGACGACGGCGGCTTCGGAGACCAGGTCGTGCGAGACGAGCGCCGATTCGACTTCCGCCGTGCCGAGCCGGTGACCCGAAACATTGAGCACGTCATCCACGCGACCGGTGATCCAGTAATAGCCGTCTTCGTCGCGTCGGCAGCCGTCGCCGGTGAAGTATTTGCCCTTGTAGGTGGAGAAATAGGTCTGGATGAAGCGCTCGTGGTCGCCATAGACCGTCCGCATCTGCCCTGGCCAGCTGTCGGTGATGCAGAGGTTGCCGTCGGCCGGCCCTTCCAGCACGTTCCCATCATTGTCGACCAGCTGCGGCTTGACCCCGAAGAAGGGCACGGTTGCCGAACCCGGCTTCAGGTCGGTTGCTCCTGGCAGCGGTGTGATCATGTGGCCGCCGGTCTCCGTCTGCCACCAAGTGTCGATCACCGGGCAGCGGCTGTCGCCCACCACCTTGTAATACCATTCCCAGGCTTCCGGATTGATCGGCTCACCAACGGTGCCGAGCAGCCGCAAGCTGGAGCGCGACGAGCGCTTCACGAATTCGTCGCCAGCCCCCATCAGCGAGCGGATCGCTGTCGGTGCTGTGTAGAAGATGTTGACCTTGTGCTTGTCGATCACCTCCCAGAAACGCCCCTGGTCCGGGAAGTTCGGCACGCCTTCGAACATCAGCGACGTTGCACAGTTCGCCAGCGGGCCATAGACGATATAGGAGTGTCCGGTCACCCAGCCGACATCGGCGGTACACCAGTAGACGTCCCCATCGTGATAGTCGAAAACATATTCATGGGTCATCGCTGCGTAGACGAGGTAGCCACCCGTCGTGTGCAGCACGCCCTTCGGTTTGCCCGTGGACCCCGAGGTGTAGAGAATGAACAGCGGATCCTCCGCCTTCATCTTCACCGGTTCGCAATGGCCCTTAACGCTGGCAATCTCCTGGTGATACCAGAGGTCGCGGCCAGGCGCCCAGTTCACCTTGCCGCCGGTGCGCCGCACGACCAGCACATTATTGACGGTCGCATACTGGCGCGCGGCGATGTGGATCGCCTTGTCGGTGTTCTCCTTGAGCGGCACCGGCTTGCCGCCGCGCACGCCTTCGTCACAGGTGATGACGAAACAGGACTGGCAGTCGACGATACGGCCTGCCAAGGCTTCCGGCGAGAAGCCTCCGAAGACGACCGAATGCACCGCGCCGATACGGGCGCAGGCGAGCATTGCGTAAGCGGCCTCGGGGATCATCGGCATGTAGATCGTGACGCGGTCGCCCTTCTTGACCCCGTGCTTCTTCAGCACGTTGGCCAGCCGGCAGACCTGGTCATAGAGCTGGTTATAGGTGATCTTCTTGTCGATATAGGGGTTGTCGCCTTCCCAGATTAGCGCGGTGTGCTCGCCATGGGTTTTCAGATGGCGATCGATGCAGTTGTAGGAAACGTTGGTGAGTCCGTCCTCGAACCACTTGATCGAGACCTTGCCCTTGAAGGAGGTGTTCTTGACCTTCGTGTAAGGCTTGAACCAGTCGATCCGCTTGCCGTGCTTGCCCCAGAACTTGTCCGGATCCTCGACGCTCTCCTCGTACCACTTCTGGTATTTGTCCTTATCGATCAGCGCCATGGCCTTGGTAGCGCGTGATACGGGATACACCTTTTCGGACATGGTCTCCTCCCCATTGCGTCGCGAAACCGGACGATACGATCCGGATGATGCTGCATTCATATCAGGTGAAACCGGCTCATCAATTAGACAAACGGTTCATGTTGCGCGATATTTGCAATTCCACCGCATTCCGGTTATAGACCCTTCGAATTCCCGGAAATTGTGGTTGATACCCACGGCCCGCGACACCGGCGCGGACGGACAGAGGAACTATATCCATGGCTCAACAATTGCTCATGCCGAAGGCGACGGCTGTCTGGCTGGTCGACAACACGGCGCTCTCCTTCGACCAGATCGCGCAGTTCTGCAAGCTGCATCCGCTTGAGGTGAAGGCGATCGCCGATGGCGAAGCGGCGCAGGGCATCAAGGGCCTCGACCCGATCGCCACGGGCCAGCTTTCCCGCGACGAGATCCAGCGCGGCGAGAAGGACGTCAATTACAAGCTGAAACTGCAGGAGCCAAAGGTTCGCGTGCCGGAATCCAAGCGCCGCGGCCCGCGCTACACGCCGGTCTCCAAGCGCCAGGACCGTCCGAACGCCATCCTCTGGCTTGTCCGTAACCATCCGGAACTGAAGGACGCGCAGATTTCTCGTCTCGTCGGCACCACGAAGTCGACAATCGAGCAGATCCGCGATCGGACCCACTGGAATTCGGCCAACCTGACTCCGATGGATCCGGTGACACTTGGCCTGTGCAGTCAGATCGACCTGGATCTGGAAGTCGAGAAGGCCTCCAAGGGGCGTCCGCTACCGACCATGGAAGAAGCGGGCGCCACGCTCCAGTCCGCGTCCGAGACCGAGAACCTCGGTTACGACTACCGCAACGAGCGCGAGGACGAGAAGGAAATCGACGCCGACGCCGTCTTCGCCAAGCTGAGCTCGCTGAAGTCGGCACCGCGCGATGAAGACGAGGATGACGGCCGCTACTGAGCTGCCGAAACTCGAAAGTTCGACCCCGGCTAAAGCCGGGGTTTTTCGTTTCAGGCGCTTTCTTTGATGCCGCCCGGCGCACGGGCATAACCGCGCTGCTGCAGGATGGATGAGATCTCGTCAAGGATCGCTGGATCGTCAATCGTCGCCGGCATTGTCCACGGCATCCCGTCGGCGATCTTTTGCATCGTTCCGCGCAGGATCTTGCCTGAGCGTGTCTTCGGCAGGCGCTTCACCACCATCACCGTCCGGAAAGCTGCCACGGGACCGATCTCGCTGCGCACGAGATCCACCACTTCGCGCTCTATCGCCGCCTCATCGCGGGACACACGATTTTTCAGCACTACGAACCCGCACGGGACCTGGCCCTTTAAAGGGTCGGCCACACCGATGACAGCGCATTCGGCGACATCCGGATGCATGGCACAGACTTCCTCCATCGCTCCGGTGGAGAGGCGGTGGCCGGCGCAGTTGATAATGTCGTCGGTCCGGGCCATCACCGAGATATAACCCTCCTCGTCCATCACGCCGGCATCCGCGGTCTTGTAGTAGCCCGGAAACTCCGTAAGGCAGGCCTGCCGGAAGCGTTCGTCGGCGTTCCAGAAGCTGACGAGGCATCCCGGTGGGAGCGGTAGCTTTACAACGATGTTGCCCAGCGTCCCCCGCGGCACCGGATGCCCCTCGTCGTTGAGGACCTCCACCGCATAGCCTGGCATCGGCTGCGTCGTCGAGCCGTCTTTAAACGGCAAAAGACCGAGACCAAACGGATTGGCGACCATCGGCCAGCCGGTTTCCGTTTGCCACCAGTGATCGATCACCGGCACCTGCAGTACCCGCTCGGCCCACTTTAATGTCTCCGGATCAGCCCTCTCTCCCGCAAGGAAAAGGGCCTGAAGTCCCGAGAGATCGTAATCGCGAACCAGATCGCCCTCCGGCTCGTCGCGCCGAATCGCACGGAAGGCCGTCGGCGCCGTGAACAGGACCTTCACATCGTAGTCCGAAATCACCCGCCAGAAGGTGCCGGCATCGGGAGTACCAACCGGCTTGCCTTCGAAGAGCACCGTCGCATTGCCGGCAAGAAGAGGTGCGTAGACAATGTAGGAATGGCCGACGACCCAGCCGATGTCGGAAGCCGCCCAGAAGACGTCGCCGGGCTTGACGCCATAGACGTTTTCCATCGTCCAGTGCAGCGCGACCATGTGGCCGCCATTGTCCCGAACGACACCCTTCGGCTGCCCTGTGGTGCCGGAAGTATAAAGAATGTAAAGCGGATCGGTCGCCGCCACCGGCACACAGTCGACCACGGTCCCATTGACCTTCTCGACTTCGACCGCATGGCGGAAGTCGACGTCGCCATGTTCGTAGCGCAGCGGCGCATGCAACTCGTCCCGCTGCAGGATCAGACAGATCTCGGGTTTCGTTTTTGCCATGTCGACCGCATGGTCGAGCAGCGGCTTGTAGGGCACCACCCGCCCCGGCTCGAGCCCGCAGCTGGCGCTGATCACTACCTTGGCGCCGCAGTCGTCGATGCGCGTTGCCAGTTCATGGGCTGCGAAACCGCCGAAGACCACAGAGTGGACCGCACCCAGCCGGGCGCAGGCGAGCATCGAAAAGACCGCTTCAGGGATCATGGGCATGTAGATGACTACCCGGTCGCCCTTGCCGACGCCATGGTTGCGCAGAACGGCAGCAATGGCCTGAACTTCAGACACGGCCTCTTCGAAGGTGAACCGCGCTCTCGCGCCATTCATGGCGCTGTCGAAGATCAGGGACGTCTCGCTGCCACGCCCTTGGTGGACATGGCGATCGAGGCAGTTGAAGCAGGTGTTCGTCTCTCCCCCGACGAACCATCGTCCATAGACGCCCTGATCTGCGTCAAACACCGTGTCGAACGGCTTGTACCAGTCGAGCTTCTCCGCGGCAGCGCGCCAAAAGGCATCAGGATCTGCCTGCCAATTGGCATAGATGTCGAAATACTTGCTCTGCATCTGCTCCTCCCAAGTCCCAGCGCAGTCATGGAACGCATGTAGGATGAGGCAGATGAGCCTGGAAAGCCAGACTTAAGGGCTAAGCGACCTAACGATTGCCAAAGATGGCGGAGCCCACGCGGACGCTCGTGGCGCCGAACTCGATCGCCGTCTCGAAGTCGCCGGACATGCCCATCGACAACTTCTCCACGTCGCATTCCTTCGCGAGCTTCGCCAGAAGGGCGAAATGCGGTCCCGGATTTTCTTCTGCGGGCGGAATGCACATCAGCCCTTCGATCGAAAGACACAGTTCCTCCCGGCACTTAGCGACAAATGCGGGCGTTTCTTTTGGTGGGATGCCTGCTTTCTGCGGCTCAAGCCCTGTGTTCACCTGCACATAAAGCCGTGGCGTCCGCCCCTGCTTGTGCATCTCCTCCGCAAGCGCACGGGCGATCTTTTCCCGGTCCACCGTCTCAATTACGTCGAAAAGAGCGACCGCATCGGCCGCCTTGTTTGATTGCAGCGGACCGATCAGATGCAGCTCCATATCCGGAAAGTCGCCCTTCAGCTCCGGCCACTTGCCCTGGCTCTCCTGAACGCGGTTTTCGCCGAAAACCCGCTGCCCCGCCTCAAGAACCGGGCGGACGGCGTCGGCGTCAAAGGTTTTCGAAACCGCAACCAGCGTGACAGAACCGGCGGCACGCCTCACACGCCGCTCTGCTGTTGCGATCCGTTCCTTAATCTCCGCCAGCCGGACTTCGACGCTCATCTGCTACCCTTCCTTGCACTTGTACGGACCGATTACCTGCCCAGCCGCCGCCTGCCAAGGGTGGCGTGCCGCGTGGCGCGACATTGCCGTCTTCAGCCTCTAAAACTTGACGCTTGAAGCCTTTCATGATGAAGGTCTGCCCAATCTTTCTGAAGCTTTTCCGGATATTTTTCAAATGGCGAGTGAACGTTACAATCCGCGCGAGGTCGAGCCACGCTGGCAGCAAAGATGGGCGGAAGCCAAGGCCTTCGAAACGGACAACTCCGATCCGCGGGAGAAGTACTACGTCCTCGAGATGTTCCCCTATCCGTCCGGTCGCATCCACATGGGCCACGTTCGCAACTATGCGATGGGCGATGTTGTGGCGCGCTACAAGCGCGCCCGTGGCTTTAACGTCCTTCACCCCATGGGTTGGGACGCATTCGGCATGCCGGCGGAAAATGCTGCCCGCGACAACAAGGTCCATCCCAAGGAGTGGACCTACCAGAACATTGCCTCGATGAAGGCGCAGCTGAAGGCGATGGGTTTATCACTCGACTGGTCGCGCGAGTTCGCCACCTGTGATGTCGACTATTACCACCGGCAGCAGCACCTCTTCCTCGACATGATGGAAAAGGGCCTTGTCTACCGCAAGCAGTCCAAGGTTAACTGGGACCCGGTGGACCAGACGGTTCTGGCGAACGAGCAGGTAATCGATGGCCGCGGCTGGCGCTCCGGCGCCTTGGTGGAACAGCGCGACCTTGTGCAGTGGTTCTTCAAGATCACTGACTTCAGCCAGGACCTGCTCGATTCGCTGGACACGCTCGACCAGTGGCCGGAAAAAGTCCGGCTCATGCAGAAGAACTGGATCGGCCGTTCCGAGGGCATGACGATCCGCTGGGAGATCGTAGCTGAGACTGCGCCGACAGGCCAAAGCGAGGTGACGGTCTATACGACGCGTCCGGACACGCTCTTCGGCGCCTCCTTCCTGGCCATTGCTGCGGACCATCCGCTGGCAAAGGAAGCCGCCGCGAAGAACCCGGAAGTCGATGCTTTCTGCGAGGAATGCCGACATCACGGCACCTCGCTTGCCGCCCTCGAGACGGCGGAGAAGAAGGGCATCGACACCGGTATCCGAGTCCGCCACCCGCTCGATCCGGACTGGGAGCTGCCGGTCTATGTGGCGAACTTCGTGCTGATGGACTACGGCACCGGTGCCATTTTCGGCTGCCCTTCGGGCGACCAGCGCGATCTTGATTTCGCACGTAAGTATGACCTGCCGGTGGTTCCGGTGGTGAT
The DNA here is from genome assembly GCF_022968135.1 of Pseudorhizobium tarimense. Taxonomy (GTDB): domain Bacteria; phylum Pseudomonadota; class Alphaproteobacteria; order Rhizobiales; family Rhizobiaceae; genus Neorhizobium; species Neorhizobium tarimense. The sequence continues at coordinate 74,627 of NZ_JALJRA010000010.1, read as the reverse complement.
GCCGGCCGACGCAGATGCACAGAGCTTCGTGATCGGCGATACCGCCTACGACGGTGACGGCCTGATGATAAATTCCCGCTTCCTGGACGGCAAGTCTACTGAGGAAGCATTCGCGACCGTCGCCGATCGTCTCTCCAGCACGCTTCTAGGGAACATGCCGCAAGGCGAGCGGAAGGTGAACTTCCGTCTGCGCGACTGGGGTATCTCGCGCCAGCGTTACTGGGGCTGCCCCATCCCTGTGATCCACTGCGAAATCTGCGGCGTGGTGCCGGTCCCGAAGAAGGACCTGCCTGTCAAGCTGCCGGACGACGTAACCTTCGACCAGCCCGGCAATCCGCTTGACCGACACGCCAGCTGGCGCCACGTGAGCTGCCCACAGTGTGGCGGGCAGGCCCGGCGTGAAACCGACACCATGGATACCTTCGTGGACTCCAGCTGGTATTTCACCCGGTTCACGGCACCTTGGGCGGAAGACCCCACGGATCCGAAGGCCGCCAATCATTGGCTGCCGGTCGATCAGTATATCGGCGGCATCGAGCACGCCATCCTGCACCTCCTCTACTCCCGCTTCTTCACCCGCGCCATGAAGGAGACCGGGCATGTTGACGTGAAGGAGCCCTTCAAGGGCCTCTTCACGCAGGGCATGGTCGTCCACGAAACCTATCGCCGCGGCAGCGGTGCGAGCAGCGAGTGGGTGTCTCCGACCGATATCCGCATCGAGGAGATCGACGGCAAGCGCCGTGCAACCCTGCTCAGCTCCGGCGAGGAAATCGCCATCGGCTCGATCGAGAAGATGTCGAAGTCGAAGAAGAACGTGGTGGACCCAGACGACATCATCGCCTCCTATGGCGCGGATACCGCGCGGTTCTTCGTCCTCTCCGACTCGCCTCCGGACCGTGACGTCATCTGGTCGGAAGCTGGTGTAGAAGGAGCGCATCGTTTCACGCAGCGCCTCTGGCGCCTGATTTCGGAGGCGGCGGACCAGCTTGCTGCCGTGCAGGCGACGCCGGCTAAGGAAGGTGAGGCACTCGGGATCTCGCAGATCGCCCACAAGACGCTGAAGGCGGTGCAGGATGACTATGATCGCCTTGCCTTCAACAAGGCGGTGGCACGCATATACGAGTTGGTCAATGCGCTGGCAGGGCCCCTGACGCGTGTTGCCGCGGGAGAAGGTGACGCTGCCTTTCTTGCTGCCGTTCGCAATGCTGCGGAGATCGCCGTCCAGATCGTGGCACCGATGACGCCCCACCTTTCGGAAGAATGCTGGAAGGCACTCGGGAACGATAGCCTCCTCGCCGAAGCGAGCTGGCCGACTTTCGATCCGGGACTGGTCGTCGAGAACAACGTTATGCTGCCGGTTCAGATCAACGGCAAGAAGCGCGCCGAATTGACAATCGCGCGCGACGCATCGCAAAGTGACGTCGAGGCTGCGGTCCTTGAGATGGACGCCGTACGGTCTGCACTGAACGGACGGGCACCGAAGAAGATTATCGTCGTCCCACAGAGGATCGTGAACATTGTCGTCTGAATTCTTCCGTCGCCCCTCGCTGCTCCCAAAACTGGTGATGATGGTGGGCGCCGCCGCCCTACTGAGTGCCTGTCAGGTACGGCCTCTTTATTCGGAGGCTGCAGGTACCGGCGCGAAGCTCGCGGACATCGCCTTCACCCCGGCCGACGACCGTGTCGAGCAGGTGGTTCGCAATCGGTTGATCTTCCTGACATCAGGCGGGGAAGGAGAGCCAAGGCTCCCGCAATATCAGGTGGCGCTGAATGTCGTCGCCGCCTACAGCGACATCTTGGATGACGAGGATGCGGTGGGTCTGCAGCCCGGCCGCGTCGTCGTCACAGGCACCTATACGCTCACGCGGATCAAGGACGCGTCGGTCCTGAAGACGGGTTCTCGCCGGGTCACTGCGCTGCTCGACGTATCAAGCCAGGAGTTCGCCGAACTGCGTGCCGTGCGCGATGCGGAAGAGCGGGCAGGGCGGGAGCTTGCCGAGTTCATCCGCGCGGACCTGGCGATTGCGCTCGCCGAGGAACCACAGCCCCAGGTGACATGGCAGAAGTAAAGTCTCACGAGTTCGACCGCTTCGCCGGGCGCGGAACGGGCGGCTATCGGATCTTCGTGATCTACGGGCCTGACCGGGGCCTCGTCTCGGAACGTGCAGCGCTTCTGGCAAAGAAGTCGGGGGTGGCGCAGGACGATCCCTTCGCCATGCTGAAGCTTGATGTCTCTGACCTTCACAATGATCCCGGGCGACTCCTCGACGAGGTCAATGCGCTTGGCCTGTTTGGCGGAGAGAAGCTCATATGGCTTCGTGGCGCATCCAATGAGAAGCCATTGCTCGACGCTATGTCCGTGCTTGCCGCCGGGCCAGATCCCGCCAACATTCTGATAGTCGAGGCAGGCGATCTTAAGAAGGGGAGCGGACTGCGCAAGATCGCGGAACCGGCGAATACCATTGCGGTCATTCCCTGTTACGCCGACGACGCAAAGGCCTTGAACGCCTTAATAGATGCGGAGCTTGGTCAGGATGGGCTCACCATCACACCGGCAGCACGCAAGCTTCTCCTTGACCTCTTGGGCGGCGATCGCGTTGCCTCTCGTAACGAGATCCGTAAACTTTCCCTCTATTGCAGAGGTAGGGGCACAGTGGAGGAGGAAGACGTCTCCGCCATCATAGGAGATGCCAGCAGCGTCTCCACGGACGAAGCCGTCGACGCTATCCTGACGGGAAACCTGCCGGCGCTGCGCCATTCGCTGCACAAGGTTGGCACGTCAAAGACACCGATCTTCCTCGTCCTGCAGTCCTGCCTCAAGCAGTTCCAGATGATGGACCTGATGCGCGCGGAGATGGAAGAAAAGAACCTGCAGATCGGTCAGGTGATGATGACGCTTGGACGCCACATTCACTTCAAGCGGAAGCCGATCATCGAAAAGGCGCTACGCAATTGGACGCCGGCTGCCCTATCAAGGGAAACCCAGCGGATCCAGACCGCTATCCTGCAGACCCGGCAAAAGCAGAGCTTGGAGGAGAGCATCGCTTTCCAGACTCTGATGGCGATCGCGCTACAGTCAGCGCGCAGTCAGCGGCAGACGGCCTAGCGGCGCTCCAGAAGACGGCAGACATCTTCAAGCTGTTCCAGCGTGCGGTAGGAGATCCGCATCTGTCCTGCACCACCCTTATGATTGATCTTGACCTCGAGACCAAGCGCATCTGACAGCGACCGCTCAAGTGCTAACGTATCAGAATCCTTCTGATCCGCTTTTGCCACGGCAGCCGGCTGGGACTGTTGCTTAATGTCGTTCTGCGCGAGCCGCTCCGCGTCACGGACGGACATGCCCTTGGCGACGATGATTCTGGCCAGGGACACGGGATCCGATGTCGTGATCAAAGCGCGCGCATGGCCAGCGGACAGATCTCCGCTAGCCAGCATGTCGCGCACCGGATCCGGCAGCTTCAGAAGCCGTAAGCTGTTGGCCACATGGCTGCGGCTCTTGCCGATGATGCCGCCAAGATCGTTCTGAGTATAGCCGTAGTCAGCGATCAGCTGATCATATCCCATGGCCTCTTCCAGCGGATTGAGATCAGCGCGCTGAACGTTCTCGACGATCGCGATTTCGAGCGCAGTGCGGTCGTCGACATCGCGGATGATAACGGGGATCTCGTGAAGACCCGCCAGCTGCGCAGCTCGCCAGCGCCGCTCGCCAGCGATGATCTCCAGTCGATCACCAACCGTACGCACAACCACCGGCTGCACGATGCCATGCTGACGGATTGAGCTTGCAAGATCCTGGAGATCCGCCTCATCGAACTGGCGGCGCGGATTGCGGGGGTTGCGACCGACATGTTCGATCGGCACCATCCGGTCCGGATTGATCGGCTTGGGTGGCTCGTCCACTTGAAGAGGCTGATCCATCTCACCGATCAGCGCTGCCAGCCCGCGCCCCAGACGGCGCTTAGAGAGATCATCGCTCATGTCTTCACCACCAGTCTATCAGGCTGCTGCCTTGCGACGCCGCTCCCGCTGAATCACTTCCGATGCCAGCTGCAGATAGGCTTGGCTGCCTGCACATTTTAGATCGTAGAGGATTGCCGGCTTGCCGTAAGACGGAGCCTCCGAGACGCGAACATTCCGCGGGATCAGCGTGTGGTAGACCTTATCGCCAAGATAGGTCCTGACATCGCTCACCACCTGCTGGGCAAGATTGTTGCGGGCATCGAACATCGTCAGCACGATACCTTGGATGTCCAGGCTAGGGTTCACAGTCTGCCGCACCTGATTGACCGTTTCCAGAAGCTGACTCAACCCTTCAAGCGCAAAGAACTCGCATTGCAGCGGGACGAGAACCGACTGCGCGGCAGCCATCGCATTCATCGTCAGCAGATTGAACGAGGGCGGGCAGTCCAGGATGATATAGGAATAGGGAAGGGCGATCTCCTGCAGTGCACGCTTGAGCCGGAAGACCCGATCCGGCTGCTGCGCGATCTCCATCTCGAAGCCGAGAAGATCCATGGTGGACGGTACGATCGAAAGGTTCGGCACCGCAGTCGGCAGGACCGTCTGATCCACCGAACGCGTCCCCATCAAAAGATCATACGAAGAAACCGCGCGGTCACGCCGGTCGATGCCAAGCCCCGTGCTTGCGTTCCCTTGCGGGTCAAGATCAACGATCAGAACATGCTCACCGATCGCCGCGAGGGCGGTAGCCAAATTGATGGCGGTGGTCGTCTTGCCGACGCCGCCTTTCTGATTCGCTATGGTGATAATGCGATTGTTATGGCTCATACCGCACCTGAGGAGGCTATCAATCCCTTGGCCGGAGACCACTCACCTCAAGGATGACCGAGTCGATCTCTACGGCACTCTGATGTTCTACCAGATCAAACTGCCATTCACCACGCGCTTTATCCACTTCGAACCGGTAATCCCGGCCTTTGTGGAAGAAACCACTTGCCTTTCCGTCCATCAGCCATGGTGCCGAGTATTGACAGAGTAGGTTCAGGTCCGCCAGCGCACGGGCGGAAACAAACTCGCAAGACTTAATTTTCTTGACGGCCTCTTCGATGCGAACAGGATGAACCTCGCCCTTAGCCTGCGTTTCCAAGAGCGCAATACGCAGAAACGAGGCCTTTTTCTGGTTGCTTTCCACCAGATGAACCCAGCCACCTTCAGCCTCATGCATCAGAATAGCCGTAATTATACCAGGAAATCCCCCACCGGATCCCAGATCCACCCAAGTGGCGGCTTGAGGGCGAAGCTGAAAAATCTGCGCACTATCGGCGATGTGTCGATCCCACAGCTCTGCGAGCGTCGAGGGTGCCACAAGGTTGATGCGCGCAGACCACTTACGAAACAGATCTGCAAAATGCTCAAGCCGCTCTTGCGTTTCACGTGAAACACGCTTGCGGTTCAGCTGCATCACGAGACTCTCATCACGCGATCCAGCGGCTGTTTTCTCAGCATCGCGAGTAACAGGGCAGACGCCGCCGGTGTCATTCCTTCCATACGGGCGGCCTGAGCGAGTGAGCTGGGCCTTTGCTGTGACAACTTCTGCTTCAGCTCATTTGACAGGCCCGACAACCCGGCGTAGTCGAAGTCCTCGGGAATCCGAAGGCTTTCATCGCGACGCAGAACGGCAATGTCGCTTTCCTGCCGCTCCAGATAGACCGCATATCCACCCTCGATATCGAGAGCTTCCGCCACGCGCTTGGGGACATCATTCAGTTCTCCCCATATGCTGCGGAGCGAGGCGACGGTAACATCCTGATAACTCAGCAGGTCGAAGGCGCTACGGCGTTGACCATCCTGGTTGATCCTGAGACCATGGGACGCGGCCTCATTGGGTGTTAGGGATAGCGTCTTTAGCCGCAACCGCCACCGCGTCACTGCTTCCTCGAAGGCTTGATAATGCTCAGCGCGCGCAGACCCCACAAGCCCAAGTTTAATGCCTTCGGGCGTTAGCCGCGCATCGGCATTGTCGACACGCAGCGAAAGCCTGTATTCCGCACGGGATGTGAACATCCGATAAGGTTCAGTTACGCCGCGGGAGGTGAGGTCGTCGAGCATCACGCCTAGATAGGAACTTGACCGGCTGAAGTGATAAGGATCATCGTGGCCACCTGCCTTGAGCGCGGCATTGAGCCCTGCAGCTAAGCCCTGCGCGGCTGCCTCTTCATATCCGGTCGTCCCGTTGATCTGGCCAGCTAGGAAGAGGCCCGGCAGCTTCCTAAGCTCTAGTGACATGTCGAGCTCTCGCGGGTCAACGTGATCGTATTCGATGGCGTAACCTGGCTGAACGATCCGCACCTTATCCAGCCCAGGGATCGTGCGGATGAACATCTCCTGCACAGCCGCCGGGAGAGAAGTTGAAATCCCATTTGGGTAAACGGTGGTATCGTCGAGACCTTCCGGTTCAAGAAAGATCTGATGGCCGTTCCGCTCTCCGAACCGGACGATCTTGTCCTCAATCGACGGGCAGTATCGCGGCCCAACACCTTCGATCTGTCCAGAATACATGGCAGAGAGGTGGATGTTGTCCGCAATGATCTTGTGCGTTGCATCGGTTGTGCGCGTGACGCCACACTCTATCTGAGGGTTGGTAATGCGTCCCGTCATGAAGGAGAAGGGGACGGCTTCATCGTCGGCTGTCTGTCTGCCAACGACTGACCAGTCGATCGTGCTTCCATCAAGCCTTGCTGGCGTACCCGTCTTGAGGCGACCTAGTGCAACGCCATGACGGGCAAGTGTAGCAGACAATCCTTGAGACGGCGCCTCACCGACACGTCCGGCTGGAATCCTTTCGGTGCCGATATGAATAAGACCCCGAAGGAAGGTTCCCGTCGTCAGAACGACCGAGGGCGCAGTAAACATGCGTCCATCAGCCATGGCTACACCAGAGACACATCCTTCGCGTGTCATAATGTCGTGCGCATCGCCTTCGATAACCACCAGATTAGGATGATCCTCAATCGCCTGCTGCATGGCTAGGCGATAAAGCTTTCGATCCGCCTGTGTCCGCGGACCTCTGACCGCCGGTCCCTTTCGGCGATTGAGCATGCGAAACTGAATGCCCGCAGCATCGGCCACACGCCCCATCAAGCCATCCAGCGCATCGACCTCGCGCACCAGATGCCCTTTACCGAGGCCACCTATCGCAGGATTGCACGACATCACGCCAATAGTTTCGCGCTTGTGAGTAATGAGGGCGGTTCTGGCGCCCATGCGCGCCGAAGCACTGGCGGCCTCGCAGCCGGCATGCCCCCCGCCGATGACGATGACGTCGTAAGAAACTGTCATAGTGACCTTCCATGCTCCACGTGTTTCACGTGAATCACTTGCCGATGCAAAACTGCGAAAAGATGACGTCGAGAAGTTGCTCGACATCAACGCGTCCCGTGATTCGACCAAGCGCGGCTGCTGCAGAACGTAGATGCTCAGCACGGAACTCAAGCTCCCGCGCATTTAGCGCGTCTCGTATGGAATTGGAAGCGATTTTGAGCAGGTCCAGTTGCCGCTGGCGTGTCGGCACAGAGCCTCCGGCCCAGACGCCTTGTATTTTCTCAACGATGAAGGCACGCAACCCAGGGATTCCCTCGCCTGTTTTTGCCGACAGGCAAAGATCATAGTTCAGGGATGTCTGGTGGAGATCGCTCTTGCTTCCGACCCAAAGTATCTCCTTGTGACGCGGAAGTTCAGGTCGTTCGGCCCGCGAATCAATCTCCTCGAGGTGAATGACGAGGTCCGCCTCCTCAATCGCCATCCAAGCCCGACGGATGCCTTCCTGTTCCACCAGATCCTCGCTATCCCGCAGCCCGGCAGTGTCGAACAGCTTCACCAGATATCCATCAAGGTCCAGATCCACATGGATGATGTCTCGGGTAGTACCGGCAACCTCCGTAACGATCGCGATGTCTCTGCTCGCAAGAGCGTTGAGCAGGCTTGATTTCCCCGCATTCGGCGCACCGATGATCGCAATCTTGTAACCATCGCGGATGATCTCGCCGGCCCGTGCGTACGTTAGGTGCCGGCCGAGCTCGTCTTGAAGCTTCCTGATGTCCTGCACCATCTTGTCGGCCACAGAGCCTGGCACATCATCCTCGTCAGCGAAGTCAAGCTCGGCCTCGATCATCGCCCGAGCATAGGTCAATCGTTGCGCCCAACCCTCGTAAAGTGCCGACTGGCCACCGAAGCTTTGCTCGACAGCCAAGCGCCTTTGCATCTCCGTTTCTGCGGAGATGAGTTCTGCCAAGCCCTCTGCTTCAATAAGGTCCAACCGCCCATTCTCGAACGCGCGACGGGAAAATTCGCCCGCCTCCGCCTGCCTTAGGCCGATCATTTCACCCAATTCTCCCAGGACAGCGTGAACGACTGCCCGGCTTCCGTGCAGATGAAGTTCGACGACGTCCTCACCGGTGAAAGAGTGGGGCGCCTGGAAGGTCAGCACCAGCGCCTTATCCAACATCAGACCACTGCGGCCAACGATCTTCCGCAGCGCGGCTTGCCTCGCTTCCAGCAAGGGCTTTTGCGTCAGCGCTTCCAAGGCACGGAAAGCGCGCGGGCCGCTCAGCCGCACAACAGCAACACCGGCGGGAAGAGCGCCGCTTGACAAGGCGAAGATCGTATCAGCGGGAGGTTTCATGTGCAGCACCTGACGCTCCAAACACGAACGCCCGGCACGGATGCCGGGCGGAAAACCGAGAATCCGGCTAATGAACTCCTAGGTGTTCATCGAGTCGAAGAAATCGCCATTGTTCTTCGTCTGCTTGAGCTTGTCGATCAGAAACTCGATGGCGTCCGTCGTTCCCATCGGCGCAAGAATCCGACGCAGCACGAAGATCTTCTGAAGATCCTGGCGCGGCACAAGCAAGTCTTCCTTGCGGGTGCCGGACTTAAGGATGTCCATTGCCGGGAAGATGCGCTTGTCTGCGACCTTGCGGTCGAGCACAACTTCCGAGTTGCCGGTGCCCTTGAACTCTTCGAAGATCACTTCGTCCATGCGGCTGCCGGTATCGATGAGAGCCGTTGCGATGATCGTCAGCGAGCCGCCTTCTTCGATGTTGCGGGCTGCGCCGAAGAAGCGCTTCGGGCGCTGCAGAGCATTGGCGTCTACACCACCGGTCAATACCTTGCCTGATGAGGGGACAACGGTGTTGTAGGCGCGGCCGAGGCGGGTGATGGAATCAAGCAGGATGACGACGTCGCGGCCATGCTCGACCAGGCGCTTTGCCTTTTCGATCACCATTTCGGCAACCTGAACGTGGCGAACCGCAGGCTCATCGAAGGTCGACGAAACCACTTCGCCACGAACCGAGCGCTGCATGTCGGTCACTTCTTCCGGCCGCTCGTCGATCAGCAGCACGATCAGGTAGCATTCCGGATGATTGTTGGTGATCGAGTGGGCAATGTTCTGCAACAGAACCGTCTTACCTGTGCGGGGCGGCGCCACGATCAGTCCACGCTGGCCCTTGCCCAGCGGCGCAACCAGATCGATCACGCGGGAAGAGAGATCCTTTGAGGTCGGAACATCCAGTTCCATCTTGAACCGCTCGTTCGGATAGAGCGGCGTCAGATTGTCAAAGTGGACCTTGTGGCGGATCTTCTCCGGATCATCGAAGTTGATCGTGTTGACCTTCAGCAGCGCGAAATAGCGTTCGCCTTCCTTTGGACCGCGGATCGGACCTTCTACCGTATCGCCGGTCTTCAGCGAGAAACGACGGATCTGCGAAGGAGAGATGTAGATGTCATCCGGGCCCGGCAGGTAGTTGGCATTGGCCGAGCGCAGGAAGCCGAAGCCATCCTGCAGAACTTCCACCACACCCTCACCGATGATCTCGACGTCCTGGCTCGCCAGAACCTTGAGGATCGCGAACATCAGCTCCTGCTTGCGCATCGTGCTGGCGTTTTCGACCTCGAGCGATTCGGCAAAGGTCAGCAAATCGGTAGGGGATTTGCTTTTGAGTTCTTGAAGCTTCATTTCAGCCATGAAGGGGGACCACGTTGAGCGTAGAAGGGGAAAAAGGCGTGCCGGTGAAACCCTCGACCGCGGAGGTTCTCCGGGGAGTATGAGTGATTACACGCATGCCACGAGATGAGATGGCGCGAAAATAGCGAGTCTGGCGAAACCTCGCAAGGGGTTCTGCACAAAACTTCGCCGAAAGGCGAGCCGGAATCAGAACGGCTTGACGATAACCAGGATCACGATGGCGATCATCAGCAGGGTCGGGGCCTCGTTCATCATCCGCCAGTAGCGCGGTGACTTGCGCGGGCCGTCTGCTGCAAACCTGCGCACCGTCCGGCTGAACAGCACATGCACGATGGTCAAGACGACGACGAGGGTGATCTTGGCGTGCAGCCACCCGCCCTGGAAGCGGAAGACATCCCAGGCGAGATAGAGCCCCAGGATCCAGGTGATCATCATCGCCGGGTTCATGATGACCTTCAGCAGCCGCTGCTCCATCACCTTGAAGGTTTCCGACTGCTCCGAACCCGGCGCAGCGTCGCTGTGGTAGATGAACAGCCGCGGCATGTAGAGAAGCCCCGCCATCCATGAAATCACGGCGATCACATGCAGCGCCGTCATCCAGCGCGAGAAGCTGTCCGGCTGGACAACATAGAGGCCGATGATGATCGCCACAAAGATCGCGAGAGCAATATAGGCGCGTGTTCCCGCCCGTCGTCCGGCTGAACTGGAAACCTGCTTTTCCGTCTCAGTCATCACATGGCTCCCCGCACACGCCGGACCAGATCACTCACATGGGCGGGGTCTGCCTCCGGGGTGATCCCATGACCTAGATTGAAGATCAGCGGACCGTTTCCGAGCTTCTGCAGGATTGCGTCGACACCCTCTTCCAGAGCAGCCCCGCCAGCCACCACCCGCATCGGATCGAGGTTGCCTTGCACAGGTCCGTCCTTCTGCAGCTCCGCCGCAAAGGAAAGCGGCACCGTCCAGTCCAGCCCGATCGCATTTGCGTCGGTGCCTTGGCGGTATGACTTCAGGTTCATGCCGGCACCTTTGGCAAAGGCGATTATCCGCGCGCCGGGTCGTGCGGCCCGGACCTTCCCGATGATGCGCGACACCGGCCCCACGGCGTAGCGTTGGAATTCCTCTTCGCCCAGAACACCCGCCCAGGAATCGAAGATCTGCACCGCATCGGCACCGGCATCCAGCTGCGCAATCAGATACTCGGCGGAAATGTCGGCAAGAATGTCCAGGAGACGTGGAAAGGCCTGCGGGTTGCGGTACGAAAAGAGCCGGGCCGGCGCCTGATCGGACGTCCCGTGGCCGGCGATCATGTAGGTCGCAACCGTCCATGGCGCGCCGCAGAAGCCGAGAAGCGTCGTTTCCTCCGGAAGCTCCTGGCGCAGGCGACGCACGGTTTCGATCACCGGCGCCAGATGATCCATCACCCCTTCAGGGCTGAGACCGGCAATCTCGGCCACGTCGATCGGATCCATTTGCGGACCCTCGCCCTGCACGAAGCGCACATTGCGCTTCAGCGCATCCGGGATCACCAGAATGTCGGAGAACAGGATCGCCGCATCAAAGCCATAGCGTCTGATCGGCTGTAGCGTCACTTCCACCGCATGCTTCGGCGAATAACAGAGATCGAGGAAGCTTCCGGCCTCCGCACGCGTCTCGCGATATTCCGGGAGGTAGCGCCCTGCCTGTCTCATCAGCCAGATGGGGGGAGGTGACACGGTCTGCCCTTCGAGCACCGCCACGATCTTCCGGAATGGGCCGGTCAAGGTTTTCCTCCTAAATAGGAATCTATTTTAAAAGGCTTTCTATTTCTTAGAGTCGGTGGGTATCAAGGATTAAACGCTGTCCACGTGAAGCGCGGCGATCCGCCACGTCGAAGAAGACAGCGCGGCTTGTTTCGGGGCGATTTCACACTTGAAGGGATAAGAAGAGATCCTGATGCAACATCAACGGGGTGGCTTAGTCCACAAGAGAGAGGATGTTGTGGAAAACATGTGAATCTAGAAGCAAGGATCCAAACTCCTCACCACTATCCACAAGTGCTGCTGATCTCAGCAGGTCCATCGACCGAATGTGGACAACTCGGCGGTTTTCCCCTCCAGATGGACCTCGTCATGAACCGGCTTGCGGTTCTCCCGAGTTATCAACAAAGGGTAAAGAACAGCGTGGAGAACCGGAAAAACTTCTTTCACCTGCACCTCGTTTCTGACTCGACCGGTGAAACCCTGATCTCGGCCGGTCGGGCGGTATCGGCTCAGTTCTTTGGTTCCGCGCCGATTGAGCATGTTTATCCGCTGATCCGAAACCGCAAGCAGCTACTCGCCGTGCTGGAGGCAATCGATCGCCAGCCGGGCATCGTTCTTTACACGCTCATTGATCAGGAGCTGGCAGCGCTGGTCGAGATGCGCTGCAACGAGCTCGGCACGCCAAGCGTCAATGTCCTGGAAGCCGGTCATTGCGACCTTCCAGCGCTACCTCGGCTCCCCCTCCAGGCGGCGGGTCGGCGCTCAGCACGATCTCGATGCCACCTACTTTGCCCGCATGGATGCTCTGAACTTCACGATGGACCATGACGACGGCCAGCTGCCGGAGGATTATGATCAGGCCGATGTCGTGCTCGTCGGCATCAGCCGCACCTCCAAGACGCCGACCAGTATCTATCTCGCCAACCGCGGTATCAAGACCGCTAACCTTCCAATCGTGGTCGGCGCGGAGCTGCCGCCAAGTCTTATCCAGGCGAAGCGACCCCTCGTGGTTGGTCTTGTTGCGACGACGGAGCGCATCTCGCAGGTTCGGGAGAACAGGGAATCGGGCTCAACCCAGGGCCTCGATCGGGATTATCATACCGACCGCGCAAGTATCCAGGAGGAACTCAAACATGCGCGGGCACTCTGTGCACACCATGGCTGGCAGGTGATCGACGTCACGCGCCGGTCCATCGAAGAGGCGGCCGCCGCCATCGTTGCGCTACGCAACAAGCTGAGATAATTCGCCTCTGAAACCCAGGAGAACAAGCCCTTGAAGCCATTGCTCGTGCTCGCGTCGTCCAGCCCCTTCCGGCGCATGCTGATGACCAATGCTGGCCTCGCGTTTGAAGCGAGAGCTGCCGAGATCGATGAACGCGCAATCGAGGCGGACCTGGAGGCGGGTCAAGCAGACCCCGACGACGTGGCTGTTGAATTGGCAAAGGCCAAGGCTCTCGACGTCAGCCGCCATCTGACGGAGGCGCTGGTTCTCGGATCAGACCAGACGATGTCGCTCGGGGAGCGGGTTTATCACAAGCCGAAGGACCTGGAAGACGCGCGGCGTCACATCCTGTCTTTATCAGGAAAGACCCACCGGCTGAACAGCGCCATTGCGCTCGCTCAGAACGGGGAGATCCTGTGGGACCATGTTTCGCATGCGCAGCTGACAGTCCGAGACCTTTCTGAAGCCTTCGTTGACCGCTATGTCCAGCGCTGTGGCGAAAGCCTCCTCGGAAGCGTCGGCGCCTATCAGCTGGAAGGGGAGGGCATCCACCTCTTCTCCGAGATCCAAGGGGATTATTTCACGATCCTCGGGCTGCCTATGCTGCCCCTGCTCGCTAAATTGAGGGAGCTTGCCGCAATCGATGGCTGATTCACGTGAAACAATGGTTAAGGCTTTCGTAACGGGATGGCCAATCAAGCATTCGCGGTCTCCCCTGATCCACGGCCATTGGCTGAAGCAGCATCGAATCGCAGGCGAGTATCGTGCCGAGCCCGTCACTGCGGAGGGTTTCCCCGCCTTTATTGAGATGCTGAAGGACGCCTCATCTCCCTATGTCGGCGGCAATGTCACCATCCCGCACAAGGAGAGCGCCTTTCGCCTTGCGGATGAGGTAGGTCCGATCGCTGAAGAGCTGGGTGCAGCCAACACGCTTTGGCTCCAGGAGCACCGGCTCCATGCGACCAACACCGATGTATACGGCTTCGCCGCCAATCTGAACGAACGCCATCCGGGATGGCAACGGGTAGATAAGGCAGTTGTCTTAGGGGCCGGCGGCGCCAGCCGCGCAGTCATCTACGCGCTGCGCGAGCGTGGCATCGGCGAGATCCACGTGGTCAATCGCACGGTGTTCCGTGCCCGCGAGCTCGCCGATCGTTTCGGCGCCCGGATTCACGCCCATCCCATGGAAGCCCTCGCGGAAGTGACACAGGGTGCCGGCCTCTTCGTCAACACGACGTCTCTCGGCATGGATGGCAGCGATGTCCCGCAGATTGATTTCTCGTCCATGGCGGCGGAAGGTCTCGTCACCGATATCGTTTACGTCCCTCTTGAAACGCCGATCCTCCGTCAGGCCAACGCACAAGGCATGAAGACGGTCGATGGGCTTGGCATGCTCCTGCACCAGGCGGTGCCGGGCTTCGAGAAATGGTTCGGAGTCCGCCCGAGGGTTGACGATACCCTGAGGGAACTGGTGATCGAAGACATGGACGCTCACAGATGATCGTCGTCGGGCTGACCGGATCCATCGGCATGGGCAAATCGACGACCGCCCGCATGTTTGCCGAAGCCGGTATCCCGGTGAACGATGCCGATGCGGTTGTTCATGATCTTTACCGGGCAGAGGCTGTGGCGCCGATCGGCAAGGCCTTCCCCGGCACGGTGGTCGATGGCCAGGTCGACCGGCAGGAACTCTCCCGGCAGCTTGCCGCCGAACCATCCCGTTTCCCGGAGCTGGAGGCGATCGTCCACCCACTGGTGCGCGCCCGAGAAACCGCGTTCGTGAAGAAACATCAGTCCGCCGGCGATGACATCGTCCTCCTCGACATCCCCTTGCTGTTCGAGGTTGGGGTGGAAAATCGTGTCGACGTCATCGTTGTCGTGACCTGCGATCCACAGGTCCAGCAGGACAGGGTGCTTGCACGGCCGGGCATGACCATGGAAAAGTTCGAACTGATTCGATCCCGCCAGATTCCGGATCAGGAAAAACGCAATAAGGCCGATTTTCTGATAGACACGGGGCAGGGGCTTGAGGCGGCGCGGGAGCGCGTCCACCAGATCATCGTCGCACTGCGGTCGGGCATGAGAAGCGAGAAGTCAGATGCGTGAGATCATCTTCGATACGGAAACCACCGGCCTCGAGACGAAGCTCGACCGCATCATCGAGATCGGCGGCATCGAGCTGATCAACAACTTTCCGACCGGCCGCGCTCTGCATCTCTACATCAATCCGGGCGACCGTAAAGTCCATCCGGATGCGCTTGCCGTTCATGGAATTAGCGATGATTTCCTGAAGGACAAGCCTGGTTTTGCCGAAGTCGCCGGAGAGATCGTTGAGTTCTTCGAGGGCGCAAAATGGATCGCCCACAACGCCAATTTCGATATCGGCTTCATCAATGCGGAATTCGAGCGCCTGGGCCTTCCGCCGGTGCCGACGGATCAGGTTGTCGATACGCTGGCCTTGGCCCGCCGCAAGCATCCGATGGGTCCGAACTCGCTGGATGCCCTTTGCCGTCGCTACGGCATCGACAATGCTCACCGCACCAAGCACGGTGCGTTGCTCGACTCCGAGCTTCTGGCAGAAGTCTACATTGAGATGACTGGCGGGCGGCAGGCAGCCCTCGGTCTCGTCGGCATCGAAACCTCGACCACCATTATCGAGATCGATGAACATGTAGTCGGCGTGTCCCGTCGTCCCCGTCCGCTGCCGAATCGCCTGAGCGTGACGGAGCAGCAGGCCCATGCCACCCTTGTGGCAAGACTGGGCGAGAAGGCGGTGTGGAACCTCTACCAAGAAAAATGCCCGGACGTTCAGGTCCGGGCTTCGTGATAGACGGTCTTCGTTGGCGGCTTAGCTGTTCAGCGTCTGAACCTGTGCCTTCGCCTTTTCCTGCGCCATGCGCTGCGTGAACATCTGTGCAAAATCGATCGGGTCGATCATCAGCGGCGGGAAGCCGCCATTGCGGGTAACGTCGGCAACGATCTGGCGCGCGAAGGGGAAAAGCAGCCGCGGGCATTCGATGAACAGAACCGGCAGCATGTGCTCCTGCGGGAATCCGGTAATGCGGAAGACGCCGCCATAGACCAGTTCAGCCGCGAACACGACCTTGTCGCCGTCCTTGGCTTCAACATTGAGCGAGAGCACCACATCGAAATCCGTTTCGGACAGTGGATTGGCGTTCACGTTGACATTGATGTTGATCGCCGGAGCCTTGTCGCGGGCCTGCAGCGACCGAGGTGCACCTGGGTTTTCGAAGGAGAGGTCCTTCGTGTACTGCGCAAGGATGTTGAGCGATGGACTCGTTGCACCCTGTGTGTTCTCGTCGGCCATGCGGTGTCCTCGAAAAATAGTTGGATTGACGGGCGTCTAACACTTCACCCCCGGCCTTACAACCCTCGGCGCTGGCACTGTCGGCCTAGTCGTCCTTCAAGCGCCGGTCATTCCAGGGCGAGGAAGGATTTGGTTCGCGCTGGAAATCCTCGTCCTCGAGATCGACCACCGGTCCACCCTTGCCGGCCTGCGGGTCAAAGCCCGCTTCGTACCGGTAGCTGCGGCTATAGGCTGTTGAGTGTACCACAACACGGCGGCCGATTGCCGACCAGATGAGGCGACGGACGGCCGGAATGAAGAGGGCGAGACCGATGATGTCGGTAATGAAACCCGGAACGAGGAGCAGGAATGCCGCGACCACGATCATGGCCCCATGAACAATGGTGTCTCCGGGAACGCGGCCTTCTCGCCCCTCGGCGGATAGTTGGCGCAGCATCTGGAAGCCCTGCGCCCGCAAAAGGAAGATGCCGACGACGCTGGTCAGGATGACGAGGCCGAGTGTGCTCCACACACCGAGCGCCCTCCCGACAAGGACAAAGCCGGCGATCTCTGCCAGCGGCATGAGTAAGATGAGAATGAAGATCCAGGGCGCACGCATAATCGTTACCTGTGGCAGAAGGCCTCTCGCCTTCGCTATTTGAATGATGTCACGTTGCGGACTATATGAGAATGTACAGCAACGAATTAAACGGCATTGCGGGCAAAGATGGGATCCAACGACTTCATTACTCTGTTCTTTCTCGTCGCGGCGGTCCTGATCTTCCTGCAATTGCGCAGTGTCCTGGGACGTCGGACGGGCAACGAGAAGCAGCCTTTCGATCCCTATAGCGCAAGGGAAGCCGCAAAAGCACCCGCCGCCGATGACGGCAAGGTGGTGACCCTGCCGCGGCGGGAAATGACGGACGAGGAAAAGTTTTCCGAGATCGACGGCATGTCAAAGCCCGGCACGTCGCTGAACGAGTCGTTGCGGCAGTTGCTCAAGCTCGATCCGACCTTCAAGCCGAAGGAATTCCTCAACGGCGCGCGGATGGCCTACGAGATGATCGTCATGGCCTTTGCCGATGGCGATCGGAAGACCCTGAAGAACCTTCTCTCCAAGGAAGTCTATGAGGGCTTCGATGCTGCCATCACGGAGCGTGAAGCACGTGGCGAAGTGGTGAAGTCGACCTTCGTCGGCATCGACAAGGCGGATATTACCCACGCCAACGTCAATGGCACGGAAGAGCAGGTGACCGTGCGGATTGTCAGCCAGTTGATCTCTGCCACCTTCGACAAGGAAGGCACCTTGGTGGAGGGCGACCAGGAGAATGTGGCCGATGTCACCGACATCTGGACTTTCGCCCGCGATGCACGGTCACGAGATCCGAACTGGAAGCTCATCGCTACCGAATCTGAGCAATGATTGGGAATCGGCCGGGTTTTTCGCTCAAGCGGGCGGATTTTCAGCATCTGCCTCACTGGACAAGCGATGATCCGGCCGATCTCGTTGCCGGTATGCGCACCTGCCTACAACATGTCCGCACTATCAAACCCTATCGTTCTGGAGCCTTGGGCCTAGCCACAGACGATATCCTCCCGATTTACAAATCAGTCGAGAGCCGAGACTTTGCCGACGCTCAGGAAGCCAGGCAGTTCTTCGAGGCACATTTTCAGCCGTTTCAGATCTGCAGGGATGATGGAAGTCGGGGTTTCGTCACAGGCTTCTATGAGCCAGAGGTCGACGTCGACACTCGCAAGTCAGAGGCGTTTCCTTACCCATTCTATCGCCGTCCGAAAGATCTCGTCGATCTTGACGAGGCGAACAGGCCTTCGTCGATGGAGCCGTCTTACGCGTTTGGCCGGCTCCGCGAAGATGAGATCGGGCCTTATCCAGATCGAAAAGACATTGATTGCGGCTATCTTCAAGGGCGTGGGCTTGAGATCGCCTGGGCACGATCGAAAGTTGATGTCTTCTTCGCCCATGTCCAGGGTGCCGCGCGTCTGCGTTATCCGGATGGATCTCTGAAGCGCATCACCTATGCCGCCAAGGCTGGCCATCCGTTTTCCGCCATTGGCAGACTGCTCATCGATCGTCGAGAGATTGATCCTGCGACCGTATCGATGCAATCCATTCGCGCCTGGCTGACGCAGAATCCGGCTAAGGTTGACGGGGTCCTGTGGCACAACCGGTCCTACATCTTCTTCCGCGAGGCGGAGGTGGCGGACACGGAGCTCGGCCCAATAGCCGCAGCCAAGGTCCCGCTGCTGCCGGGACGCTCCCTGGCCGTGGACCGGCTGATCCACACCTTCGGCTTCCCCTTCTTTGTTCACGCGCCGACTTTGACGCATCTGGACGACGGGCGTCCGTTCGCACGCACCCTTCTCGCGCTCGACACCGGCAGTGCCATCGTAGGTCCCGCGCGGGGCGACATCTTCACCGGCTCCGGAGCCCACGCCGGAGATCAGGCGGGTACCATCCGGCATGACGCGGATTTCTTTATCCTGATACCCAAAGCCGTTTCTGTGAGGTTCGGCAGATGACGGGCGGGCGCAAGCTGAGCTCCGAGGAGCGCATTCTCTGGGGAAAGGTTGCCAAGTCCACCCGGGCACTCCCGGGGCGAGCGGACGAAGCCCGTCAGCTGGAAGAGGAGATCGCCGCGATGATGGCGGCGGAAGATGCCGCACTGCAGACGCCGGCACGGTCCGAGAAGCAAGAGGCCTTGGAAGTGCCGGCGCCAGCGAAGCCTCGGCGTCCGGCGGGCAGCCACCAGCCTTTGGAGAAGCCCGTCCACCGCAAGCTTGCGAAAGGCCGGCTGGCAATCGAGGCACGCCTTGATCTCCACGGGCTCTATCAGGCCGAGGCGCACGATCTTCTTCTAGACTTCCTCTTTCGCGCCCACGACTGGGGCCTGCGCCACGTTCTGGTAATCACCGGAAAGGGCAGTTCGATGGGCAGCGAAGGAGCGCTACGCCGTGCCGTGCCGCTCTGGTTTTCAAAGCCCGAGTTCCGCTTCCTGATCTCTTCCTATGAATGGGCGGCCCGCCACCACGGAGGGGAGGGTGCGCTTTATGTGCGCCTGAGTAGGCCGAGGAGGCAAGAATGACACCGTTCGGCCAGGCGCTTCGCGAGCTGCGCGACCGGAAGGGCGTGACGCAGCGCGATCTTGCCCACGCCATCGGTGTCTCACCCGCCTATCTGTCTGCCCTGGAGCATGGCAAGCGGGGAAGACCGAGCTTTGACCTGCTGCAGCGGATTGCCGGCTATTTCAACATCATCTGGGACGAGGCGGACGATCTTTTTATGACGGCAGAGGCCTCGCATCCACGCGTGGTTCTCGACACATCGGGTTTGCCCGCGGGCTACACCGCGCTGGCCAACCGGATGGCGCGCCAGATTCGCTCTTTGTCGCCCGATATGGTACAAGCAATCGATGAACTGCTCGATAAAGCTCGTCATCAGGCCTGAATAGCGGGAAATCCCCGGTTTTCAGGCGACGCGGTGAGGCTGGAGCTTTAGAAACCGCCCCAAATTTCCTATATCTGGAAGCGGACACGCGGGTGATTCGCATGACGTGCTCTTACCCGCCGGCGGACAACTGGAAAGATCATTGATGACCGACACACCCGTGAGCGAAAACGGCGCGAGTGCAGAATATGGCGCAGACTCCATCAAGGTCCTGAAGGGACTGGATGCAGTGCGCAAGCGGCCGGGCATGTACATCGGAGACACCGATGACGGCTCCGGTCTTCATCACATGGTCTATGAGGTTGTCGACAACGCAATCGACGAAGCGCTCGCCGGTCATGCCGACATCGTCACGGTGACGCTCAATCCGGATGGATCCGTCACAGTCACCGATAACGGTCGCGGTATTCCAACCGATATTCACACGGGTGAGGGTGTCTCGGCAGCGGAAGTCATCATGACGCAGCTGCATGCTGGCGGTAAGTTCGACCAGAATTCCTACAAGGTCTCCGGCGGCCTGCATGGCGTCGGCGTCTCCGTCGTCAACGCGCTATCTGTCTGGCTGAAGCTGCGCATCCGCCGCAACGGCAAGGTCCACGAGATTTCCTTCACCCACGGCGTTGCCGATGCGCCGCTTAAGGTGGTGGGAGATTATGAAGGCCGCTCCGGGACCGAGGTCACCTTCCTCGCCAGCCCCGAAACCTTCACCATGACGGAGTTCGACTACAACACGCTCGAGCACCGCCTTCGCGAACTGGCCTTCCTAAATTCCGGCGTCAGAATCCGGCTAACGGACAAGCGTAAGCCGGACGTACGTGAGGAAGAGATGATCTATGACGGCGGCCTCGAAGCCTTCGTCCGGTACCTCGACCGTTCCAAGAAGCCGCTGGTGGACAAGCCGGTGGCGATCCGCGGCGAGAAGGACGGCATTACCGTCGAAGTCGCTCTGTGGTGGAACGACAGCTATCACGAGAATGTCCTCTGCTTTACCAACAACATCCCGCAGCGCGACGGCGGCACCCACATGGCAGGGTTCCGCGGCGCGCTGACGCGTCAGGTCACCTCCTATGCCGACAGCTCCGGCATTACTAAGAAGGAGAAGGTGACCCTGACGGGAGAGGACTGCCGTGAAGGTTTGACCGCCGTCCTGTCGGTGAAGGTGCCAGACCCCAAGTTCTCGTCCCAAACGAAGGACAAGCTGGTCTCCTCGGAAGTCCGCCCTGTTGTTGAAAGCCTCGTCAACGAAGCGCTCAGCACCTGGTTCGAGGAACATCCGACAGAAGCCAAGGTCCTCGTCGGCAAAGTTGTCGAAGCGGCTGTCGCCCGCGAGGCAGCTCGCCGGGCGCGCGAACTCACCCGCCGCAAGGGCGCGCTCGACATCGCCTCTCTCCCTGGCAAACTCGCCGATTGCTCGGAGCGCGATCCGACCAAGTCGGAGCTCTTCCTCGTCGAGGGCGATTCCGCCGGAGGATCCGCCAAGCAGGGTCGTTCGCGTGAGACTCAGGCGATCCTGCCGCTGCGCGGCAAGATCCTCAATGTCGAACGCGCCCGCTTCGACAAGATGCTGTCAAGCCAGGAGATCGGCACGCTCATCACTGCACTCGGCACCTCGATCGGCAAGGACGAGTTCAACGTCGAGAAGCTGCGTTACCACAAGATCATCATCATGACGGACGCCGATGTTGACGGCGCCCACATCCGCACACTGCTGCTGACGTTCTTCTTCCGTCAGATGCCGGAACTGATCGAACGCGGCCACATCTATATCGCGCAGCCTCCGCTCTATAAGGTTACGCGCGGCAAGTCCGTTCAGTACCTGAAGGACCAGAAGGCCTTTGAGGAATATCTTATCACCAGCGGCCTTGAGGAAACGAGCCTCACGCTCGGCTCCGGCGAAGTCCGCACCGGGCAGGATCTGCGCGAAGTGATCCACGACGCCACCCGCGTACGCAACCTGCTTGACGGCTTGCACTCCCGCTACAATCGCACGGTCGTAGAGCAGGCGGCGATCGCCGGCGCGCTCAACCCGGACCTGACCGACAATCCGGAGCGGGCGCAGCAAACGGCCTCTGAGGTTGCGCGACGTCTTGACGTCATTGCCGAGGAAACCGAACGGGGTTGGAGCGGCCACGTCACCGAAGAAGGCGGGCTGCGCTTCGAGCGCATGGTGCGCGGCGTCAAGGAAGTCGCCGTTCTCGATGTGGCGCTGATCGGGTCAGCCGATGCACGCCACATCGACCAGATGACGGTGCGCCTCAATGAAGTCTATGGCACCCCGCCGGTCCTCCGCCGTAAGGAAGACGATTACGAGATCGCCGGTCCCCTTGCTCTGCTGGATGCTATCTTCGCCGCCGGTCGCAAGGGCATCTCGATGCAGCGCTATAAGGGTCTTGGCGAGATGAACGCCGAGCAGTTGTGGGAAACCACGCTCGATCCGAACGTCCGCTCTCTGCTGCAGGTCAAGGTCAATGATGCGACCGATGCCGACGGTCTCTTCTCCCGCCTGATGGGCGACGAGGTGGAACCCCGCCGTGAGTTCATTCAGGACAACGCCTTGAGCGTCGCCAACCTCGACATTTGAACAACCGTTTTCACGTGAATCGCCGTTAACGGTGATTCACGTGAAACGTTATTCCTCGCCGGCGAAGCGCCCCTCGAACGCCACCTCGGCAAGCGGCTTGCGCTGACTCTGGATTTCGCGCGCCCGCAAATCGTCCGGCAGTGTCTCTTTCGGAGCCATCTTGCCGATCGCGCAGGCGGCCTCCACCCTAAACCCGTCCGGAATCCGCAGCACCTCGACCGCCTTCTCCCGGTCCATCCCCTCCATGCCGTGAGCATGGTAGCCGAGCTTCATCGCCTGGGCCGCGATGGAAAACCAGGAAGATCCGGTATCGAAGGAGTGGGTGTAGGCCGGCTTTTTCTCTCCGTCCTTCGAAAGCCTGTAGGTCCGCGAAGCGAAGATGATTAATGCCGCGGCGTTGCTCGCCCACCGTCGGTTTCCCGGAGACAGGATGTCTAGCAGAACCGGCCAGTGTTCAGTATCGCGCAAGGCATAGATGAAGCGCCACGGTTGATTGTTGCCGGAGGAGGGGGCCCAGTGCCCGGCGTCCAGTATGGTCAGCAGCGTCTCCTTGACAATCGCTTCGCCGGTGAAAGCGCGCGGCGACCATCTGTCGAGAAAGAAGGCGTCGATCGGATGCTTGGAATGGCGGTTGTTGCTGTCGGTCATCAGGCTCCTGCTCCACGGAATGAGGGTCCAGCGGAAGATAGGGTGCACGGGCAGACGTCGCCATGCCCACTGCACTCAAGGGGATGACAACGCGCCGCCCATCCGGCATAAGGCGGTTGTCAGACAAGTGGAGGCATAGTCGTGAAACTCATGCGTGTTGGCCAGCCGGGCCAGGAAAAGCCGGCAATTCTCGATGCGGACGGAAAGGTGAGGGACCTCTCCCAGCATGTCGCAGACATCGGCGGCGCGGCCATCACGCCGGAAGGGCTGGCCAAGATCGCGGAACTTGACCCGAAGACCCTGCCTGAAGTCTCCGTGGACCGTATCGGCGCCTGCGTCGCAGGTACGGGCAAGTTCATCTGCATCGGCCTCAACTTCTCCGACCACGCTGCCGAAACCGGCGCGACCGTCCCGCCTGAGCCCGTGATCTTCATGAAGGCAACGTCCGCGATTTGCGGACCCAACGATAACGTGATCATCCCGCGCGGCTCGGAAAAGACGGACTGGGAGGTCGAGCTTGGCGTGGTGATCGGTAAGACGGCCAAATATGTCTCGGAAGCCGAGGCAATGGATTATGTTGCCGGCTACTGCGTCTCCCACGACGTCTCCGAGCGCGGCTTCCAGACGGAACGGGCCGGTCAGTGGACCAAGGGCAAGTCCTGCGACACCTTCGGTCCGATCGGCCCCTGGCTCGTCACCAAGGATGAGGTTGCAGACCCGCAGAACCTCGGAATGTGGCTGAAAGTCAACGGCGAGATCATGCAGGACGGCTCGTCGAAAACCATGGTTTACGGCGTCGCCTTCGTCGTCTCCTATCTCAGCCAGTTCATGTCGCTGCAGCCGGGTGACGTCATCTCCACCGGCACCCCTCCGGGCGTCGGCATGGGCATGAAGCCGCCGCAATATCTCACGGCCGGCGACGTGGTCGAACTTGGCATCGAGGGACTGGGAGAGCAGCGCCAGACCTTTGTGGCGGATCGTTAACCAGCAGAAGAGGACGGAACCTTAATCCGTCTCATGCAATTGAGATGTCAGGCGCTGTGCCTGACATTTCTGTTTTCTGTATCGGTCCCTGCCTGATGTTGCACCGCATTCCAAACATGGTAGCCTCTCCCTCTGCTCCTGAACTCGATTGTCCCGCTTCTTTGAGCGGAATGGCTTCAGGTCTTACCAAAGGCGGCACATCGATGATCTACCAGCTTTACGAGATGAGCCACGCCACAATCGCACCTTTCCGCGCTGCGGCGGATGCAGTGAAGCTCGCCCACACCAATCCGCTTAATCCCTGGTCCTATACTGCGGCGGCTCGCGCGATGGCCGCAGGCCTCGAGCTCTTCGAGCGCATGACCCGCCGTTACGACAAGCCGGCCTTTGGCCTCTCGACCACCTCCGTCGATGGCCAGACAGTCAAGGTCACAGAGGACATCATCTGGTCGAAGCCCTTCTGCGACCTGATCCACTTCCGCCGTCATCTCCCGGCGGGCCGCGCAACGGACCAGAAGCTGCTTCTTGTCGCGCCGATGTCCGGCCACTATGCCACGCTGCTGCGTGGAACGGTAGAGACACTCCTGCCGAATGCAGACATCTACATCACCGATTGGATTGACGCGCGCATGGTGCCCCTGGCCGAGGGCCGCTTCGATCTCGACGATTATATCGACTACCTGATCGAGATGATCCATCAGATCGGGCCGAACACCCATGTGATCGGTGTTTGCCAGCCTTCGGTACCGGTGCTGGCAGCTGTCGGGCTGATGGAAGCGGCAGAAGATCCGTTTACGCCGGCCTCCATGGTGCTTATGGGCGGCCCGATCGACACGCGCGAAAATCCGACGGCGGTCAACAACCTGGCACAGGAAAAGCCGCTGGATTGGTTCCGCGACAACGTCATCATGAACGTGCCGTGGCCGCATCCGGGCTTCATGCGCCCCGTCTATCCTGGGTTCCTGCAGCTCTCCGGCTTCATGTCGATGAACCTCGACCGCCACATCGCGGCGCACAAGGAGTTCTTCGAGCACCTCGTCAAGAATGACGGCGACTCGGCTGAGCGCCACCGCGACTTCTATGATGAATACCTTGCGGTAATGGATCTGACGGAGGAATTTTATCTCCAGACTGTGGACACCGTCTTCATCAAGCACGCGCTGCCGAAGGGCGAGATGATGCATCGCGGCGTCCCCGTCGATACGAAGAAGATCCGCAAGACCGCGCTTCTCACCGTCGAGGGCGAAAAGGACGATATCTCCGGCCTCGGCCAGACCCGTGCCGCCCATACGATCTCGCCCAACATCCCGGACGACAAGCGCATGCACTACATGCAGCCGGATGTCGGCCATTACGGCGTCTTCAACGGTTCTCGTTTCAGCAAGGAGATTGCTCCCCGAATCTTGGCCTTTGCTGCCAAGCATGGCGGTTCGTCAGGCGAGGGCAGTGGGCCGGTCAAGCGGGTAGTCAAAGGCGGCAAGGGCGCCTGAAGATTAGATTTCCCTAAACCTATTCAGGCGCTTCCCCGAAATCGTCGACGCGCTTCTTGAACCGAAACTTTGGTCATCCCAAATCGATTCATGACGGGCTGGCATGTGGCTGCCCGGAATAACGAAGGGTGTCACCGATGAACCAGTCTGCAATGATTCGTCCGGATTGGACGCCGGCCACCATCGCCCTGATGGTGCTCGGTTTCGTGGTCTTCTGGCCGCTCGGCCTTGCCATGCTTGCCTATATCCTCTTCGGGGAAAGGCTGCAGGGCTTAAAGCGCGATGCCAACCGCAAGGCGGACGGCATATTTGCTGGCTGCCGCAAGGCTAAGTCGCGCTACAGCACGCATTTTTCCACCGGCAACGTCGCTTTCGACGATTGGCGCAAAGCTGAACTCGACCGGATAGAGGAAGAGCGCCGCAAGCTTGAAGAAATGCGCGAAGAGTTCGACAGTTATGTGCGAGAACTGCGCCGCGCCAAGGACCAGGAAGAGTTCGACCGCTTTATGCGCGAACGCAACAAAGGATCTTCAGGTCAAGGCGGCGTCGTCGACCTCTGAGGATTCACGTGAAACATTCCAACCGGCGCTTCTGGGCGCCGGTTTTCCTGTCTCTGATTTCTGGCGAATCGGCTAGATAGGATCCGATGTTCGCGCTCCTCAAGAAACCGGTTCGTTCGCGCCGCAAGCCGCAGGCTCCGCAGAAGCGGACGCTTGAGGTCGGCAATAGGGCCTTGCCGCTGAAGATCCGCGAGCACCCGCGCTCAACCCGCATCACACTTCGCATCGATCCAGGCGCCAAGGGCCTGAGCCTGACGGTCCCGCTCGGACTGAGAAAGTCGGAGATCGATGATTTTCTCGAGCGGCACCAGGGCTGGCTGCTGACGAAACTTGCCCGCTTTCCGCAGGCGGCAACTTCTCTCGGCCCTGGATCCTCCATCATGTTTCGCGGGGTCCCACACGTGTTGGAGCACAGTGGCAGCCTGCGCGGCGTTACCGAAGCGCTGGTCAAGGAGGGTAGGGCAGTCTTGCGCGTCAGCGGCTTACCGGAGCATGCCGGCCGGCGCGTTGCCGCCTTTCTGAAGAAGGAGGCCCGTAAGGATCTCGAGGCAGCCGTTCGGCTTCATGCCCAAGGCGCTAGGAAGTCCGTGAAGTCGATCGCGATGAAGGATACCCGCAGTCGCTGGGGCTCCTGCTCCTGGGAGGGTAACCTCAGCTTTTCCTGGCGCATCGTCATGGCGCCACCCTTTGTCATCGATTACCTCGCCGCCCATGAAGTGGCGCATCTCGATCAGATGAACCATGGCCCCCAATTCTGGTCCCTCTGCCGCCGGCTTTGCCCGCGCACCGATGAGGCAAAGGCCTGGCTGAAACGCCACGGCTCGCAATTACACGCCGTCGACTTCGACTGAACGCCTGAAGGGCGCTTTTGTCTCGACTCTGCCGTGATTTCATGCGAACTCGCGGAGCATGAAACCGGACATCAAGATTTGCGGATTGAAGACCCCGGAAGCAGTGGAGCGAGCGCTCGCCCGCGGTGCCACCCATATCGGCTTCATCTTCTTTCCCAAGAGCCCGCGCAATGTGCCGCCCGAAGTGGCGGCAGACTTGGCACATCCGGTGCGCGGTAAGCTGCAGATCGTCGCGGTCACGGTCGACGCGAATGACGAGGAACTGGATGACATCGTCCACCTGTTGAAGCCGGATATCATCCAGATGCACGGCCATGAGTCGCCCGCGCGCATCCTCCAGGTCAAGGCACTTTATGGCCTGCCGGTCATGAAGGCCTTCTCCATCCGAGACGCTGCAGATCTCGATCGCGTTGATCCCTATATCGGTGTCGCTGATCGCTTCCTGTTCGACGCAAAGGCGCCGGCCGGCTCGGCACTGCCCGGCGGCAACGGGGTTTCCTTCGATTGGCAGATCATGGACGCGCTTGACGCCGATATTGACTACATGCTTTCCGGAGGCCTGAACAAAGACAATGTCGGTCTCGCGCTCGCCTCCACCCGCGCTCGTGGTGTAGACGTTTCATCGGGAGTGGAAAGCGCGCCGGGGGTCAAGGACCCGGACATGATCGACGCCTTCTTTGACGCTATCGCAGAGGCCGGCACCGTCCGCGCCTGAGGAGTGAAGAGTGAACCAGACGCCGAAACCGAATTCCTTCCGCTCCGGACCCGATGAGGATGGCCGCTTCGGCATCTTCGGTGGCCGGTTCGTCGCTGAAACCCTGATGCCGCTGATCCTCGATCTGCAGGCGGAATGGGAAAAGGCGAAGACGGATCCAGAATTCCAGGCGGAGCTGCAGCACCTCAACACCCATTACACCGGCCGCCCCAGCCCGCTCTACTTCGCCGAGCGTCTGACGGCCGAACTCGGCGGCGCCAAGATCTACTTCAAGCGCGACGAGCTCAACCACACCGGCTCCCATAAGATCAACAACTGCCTTGGGCAGATCCTGCTGGCCAAGCGCATGGGCAAGACCCGTATCATCGCTGAGACCGGTGCCGGCCAGCACGGCGTGGCGTCGGCCACCGTCGCCGCCCGCTTCGGTCTCCCCTGCGTCGTCTACATGGGCGCGACCGACGTCGAGCGTCAGGCGCCCAATGTCTTCCGCATGAAGCTTCTCGGCGCCGAAGTCCGCCCGGTAACGACCGGCCACGGCACACTGAAGGATGCGATGAACGAGGCGCTGCGTGACTGGGTCACCAATGTCGACGACACCTATTACCTGATCGGCACGGCTGCCGGCCCACATCCCTATCCGGAACTCGTCCGCGAATTCCAGTCGGTGATCGGCAAAGAAACGCGCGAGCAGATGATGGCAGCCGAAGGCCGCCTGCCGGACATGCTGGTCGCCGCCGTCGGCGGTGGCTCCAACGCGATTGGCCTCTTCCACCCCTTCCTCGATGACGAGTCGGTCCGGATCGTCGGCGTCGAAGCGGGCGGCAAGGGCCTTGATGGCGAAGAGCACTGCGCCTCTCTGACCGCCGGTTCGCCTGGCGTTCTGCACGGAAACCGCACCTATCTGCTGCAGGACGGGGACGGTCAGATCAAGGAAGGCCATTCCATCTCCGCCGGCCTCGATTACCCCGGCATCGGCCCGGAGCATTCATGGCTGAAGGATATCGGCCGCGTCGAGTACGTGCCGATCATGGATGACGAGGCGCTCGCCGCCTTCCAGATGCTGACCCGCACGGAAGGCATCATCCCGGCGCTCGAGCCGAGCCACGCGCTCGCCGAAGTCATCAAGCGCGCGCCGAAGATGGACAAGGACCAGATCATCGTGATGAACCTCTGTGGCCGCGGCGACAAGGATATCTTCACCGTCGGCAAGATTCTCGGGATGGGCCTCTGACATGACCGCACGCATGGACAATAAATTCGCGGCGCTGAAGGCGGAAGGTCGTCCGGCCTTGGTGACCTACTTCATGGGCGGTGACCCGGACTACGACACGTCGCTGGCGATCATGAAGGCTCTGCCGGAAGCCGGCGCCGATGTCATCGAACTCGGCGCACCCTTTTCCGACCCGATGGCCGATGGTCCGGCAATCCAGCTCGCCGGCCAGCGCGCGTTGAAGAACGGCCATTCGTTGAAGAAGACGCTCGACATGGCGCGCGACTTCCGCAAGTCGGACGATACGACGCCGATTGTCATCATGGGCTATTACAACCCGATTTACATCTACGGTGTCGACCGCTTCATCGACGATGCGCTGGAGGCGGGCATCGACGGGCTGATCGTCGTTGACCTGCCGGCTGAGATGGACGACGAGCTCTGCATCCCGGCACGCCGGAAGGATATCAACTTCATCCGCCTGACGACGCCGACGACGGACGAGAAGCGTCTGCCCAAGGTGCTGACGAACACCTCGGGCTTCGTCTACTACGTCTCGATGACCGGCATCACCGGTTCGGCGCTTCCGGACCCCTCGAAGATTGCCGGTGCCGTCGAGCGCATCAAGAAGTCAACCGACCTGCCTGTCTGCGTCGGCTTCGGCGTCAAGACTGCCGAGCACGCACGGCTGATCGGTGCCTCTGCCGATGGCGTCGTCGTAGGCACGGCCATTGTCAACCAGGTCGCCACGTCGCTGGACAAGGAAGGCCGCGCAACCGCCGATACAGTCCAGTCGGTGGCCACCTTCGTGCGGGGCCTTGCAACCGGCGTGCGCTCCGCCCGCCTTGTTGCCGCCGAATAGTTACCCCACATTGGGCGAAGTTTATCAGGAGTACGCCACGTGAACTGGATTACCAACTACGTTCGGCCTCGGATCAATTCCATGCTCGGCCGCCGTGAGGTTCCGGAGAACCTCTGGATCAAGTGCCCCGAAACGGGCGAGATGGTCTTCCACAAGGACCTGGAAGAAAACAAGTGGGTCATTCCCACCTCCGGCTATCACATGAAGATGCCGGCCAAGGCGCGCCTTGCGGATCTCTTCGATGGCGGCGTCTTCGAGTCGCTGCCGCAGCCCAAGGTCGCCCAGGATCCGCTGAAGTTCCGCGATTCCAAGAAGTACATCGACCGCCTGAAGGACAGCCGCCTGAAGACCGATCAGGAGGACACCATCCTCGCCGGTCTTGGGAACGTACGCGGCGTCAAGCTCGTCGCTGTCGTCCACGAGTTCAACTTCATCGGCGGCTCGCTCGGCATTGCGGCCGGCGAGGCGATCGTGAAGGCCTGCGAGCGGGCGCTTGCAGAAAAATGTCCGCTGGTGATCTTCCCCGCCTCGGGCGGAGCCCGCATGCAGGAAGGTATCCTGTCGCTGATGCAGCTGCCGCGCACCACTGTTGCGGTTGACATGCTGAAGGAGGCCGGCCTTCCCTACATCGTGGTGCTCACCAACCCGACGACCGGCGGCGTCACGGCTTCCTATGCGATGCTGGGTGACGTCCATATCGCGGAACCCGGCGCCGAAATCGGCTTTGCCGGCAAGCGCGTCATCGAGCAGACGCTGCGCGAAAAGCTCCCCGAGGGCTTCCAGACTGCCGAATATCTTCTCGAGCACGGCATGGTCGACATGGTGGTCAAGCGCCACGACCTGGCCGACACGCTGGCGACGCTTCTGAACATCCTGATGAAGGCGCCGGCCGCCAACGATGATTCGGCCGAAGTTCTGGCGCTCGCCCCTGCGGCAGCGACGGCCTGAGCCTTCAGGGACGCTGGACCGGCGGGATGAGCGCAACCAACATGCCCGCCGTCAGCGCGGCCGGACAAGAGATCGAAAAGCTGATGGCCCTTCACCCGAAGGGCTTCGATTTGTCGCTGGACCGTATCAGGCGACTTCTGGAGGTGCTGGGAAACCCGCATCAGAAGCTGCCCCCGGTGATCCACATCGCCGGCACCAACGGCAAGGGCTCGGCGACCGCCTTCTGCCGCGCCCTGCTGGAAGCAGCGGGCCTTGCCGTCCACGTCCACACCTCTCCTCATCTGGTCAACTGGCACGAGCGCTACCGCATTGGCGTCAAGGGCGGCCGCTCACAGATTGTCGATGATGAACTCTTCGCCGATGCACTGCGCCGCGTGGCTGCTGCCAATGCCGGACGCACGATCACAGTCTTCGAGATCCTGACCGCCGTCACCTTCGTCCTCTTCTCCGAGCAGCCGGCCGATGCCGTCGTGCTGGAGGTGGGGCTCGGCGGCCGCTTCGACGCCACCAATGTCATCGACACGCCTGCCGTCTCCGTCATCATGCCGATCTCGCTCGACCACCAGCCCTATCTCGGCGACCGGGTCGAACTCATCGCAGCGGAGAAGGCGGGCATCATGAAGCGAGGCCTGCCCGTTGTCATCGGGCGGCAGGAATACGAGGCGTCGCTCGACGTCCTGGTGGAGACGGCCGAGCGGCTCTCATGTCCCATGTCGGTCTATGGCCAGGACTATTCCGGCCACGAGGAATTCGGCCGGTTGATCTATCAGGACGAGTTCGGTCTTGCCGACCTGCCTCTGCCGCGGCTGCCGGGGCGTCATCAGATCGCCAACGCTTCGGCGGCGATCCGGGCGGTCAAGGCGGCCGGATTTACCCTCACGGACAGCATGATCGAGAAGGCCATGGCGACGGTGGAATGGCCTGGTCGCCTTCAGCGGCTCTCGGAAGGGCGTCTCTTCCAGGCTGCACCGGCAGGCGCCGAGATTTGGGTGGACGGCGGCCACAATCCGGGTGCTGGCGAAGTGATCGCCGAAGCCATGGCTGCCTTCGAAGAACGCCATGCCCGCCCCCTCTATCTGATCACCGGCATGATCAACACGAAGGACCCTGTCGGCTACTTCCGCGCCTTCACCGATATTGCCGAGCACGTCTTCACCGTCCCGATCCGCGGCAGCGATGTCGGCCTCGACCCCGTCGCGCTGGCGCATTCGGCCTTCGACGCTGGGCTCATCGCCGAGCCCGCAGGTTCGGTGGAGGAGGCGCTGGCCGAGATCTCGAGCCGTCAGATGCCCGATGCAGTACCGCCAAGGATCCTGATCGGCGGCTCCCTCTATCTCGTCGGCAATGTCCTGGCCGACAACGGCACCCCGCCGACATGAAAAAAGCCCGGCACTTAAGGCCGGGCTCTTCTCAATAGTTTGTACGAGGCGGGGATCAGGCGGCGCTGGAGATCCAGGCGGAAAGCGCTGTCTTCGGGGCCGCGCCTACCTTGATGTCGGCCACTTCGCCGCCCTTGAACATCGCAAGCGTCGGGATAGAGCGCACACCGAACTGGGCCGCAAGTTCCGGGTTCTCGTCGATATTGAGCTTGACCACCTTCACCTTGCCGTCGAGCTCGTTGGAGATCTCCTCGAGGCTCGGGCCGATCATCTTGCACGGCCCGCACCATTCGGCCCAGAAATCAACGACGACGGGCTGGGAGGATTCCAGGACTTCAGCCTTGAAGTTGCTGTTGTCGACTTTCACGGTAGCCATCGGGGCTCTCCTTGCATGAATTCCGTTGTGCACAATGTGAGGCTGCGCCCACCTCTTTTCAATACCGCTATCTCACTTTGGCCGGAGCTCCGCAAGCGAGCGGTCGAGGACCTCATCCGAGAGAGCAATGACATGACCGCTTTCCGTATAGGCGAGCAGGCAACGGAAGGTGTGGCGCGGATAGAGCGGGCGCAGGATCTCGCGATAAAGCGCCAGCTGCGCCCGATAAGCGAGCGGGACCTGACCTTCATTGGCCGGTACGGTGCGATTGGTCTTGTAATCGACGATCGTCACCTCGGTGTCAGCCACTGCCATGCGGTCGATGCGGCCCGAAATGGCGAAATCCTGTCCGCCGAGGGCAAGTGTCCCCATGATGGAAACTTCGGCGCGGCTATGTCCGGAAAACACCGGCTGTAGTTCCAGTTGGTCGAGGATCGCCATGACACAGGTCACCAGCGAATCCCGCTCCGCCTGCGGCCAGGAACGCGCCGCCCGCTCCGCATAGCGTTCTGCCGCTGCAGACCGCTCTTGCGCCGGGAGGTCGGGTAAGACCTGCAGCATGCGGTGGACGAGGCGGCCCTTCTGAAGCGCGAGATTGCTTGTGGCGGCATCGCCAAACAAAGAAGAGCCGGTCACCAGATCGTCTGCTTCGTCGTCGATGACCGTGCCGGCGCCGGAGGGGCTCAAGGGACGCGGGAGCGAGACCTGCGGCGGCAATCGCCGCGACAGCGCCGAGGGCAGGGGAGGTGCCTCATGCCGCCGTTCTTCACCTGCTTCTTGTGGCTTCGCCGTCTTGACCGCCGCCGGAAGCCGCCAGCGAAAGCCGCCCCATTCGCCGTCGGGGCCGCTAAATCGGGCGGCGCTGCAGTGGTCGGGGTGGCTGCAGAGCGCGTTGGCGATCATGCTGTTCCAAGTGTCCGGATTTTCTCTCACACCGCGGTAACCGCAGACGATCAGCCGGTCAGCGGCGCGGGTCATGCCGACATAGAGGAGCCGGCGATATTCCTCTTCGGTCGCATCCTTCAGTCGCGCATCATCGAGCGCCGTCAGCGAGTTGGAGAGCGTCTTGGATGGCACCCAGGCAGGAATCTCCACCTCCTCCTGCGGCAACAGGCGCAGCTTCGGCACATGAGAGGAAATGAAGGCCTTTGAGCCGCTGTCGACGAGGAAGACAATCGGTGCCTCAAGCCCCTTTGAGGCGTGCACCGTCATGATCCGCACCTCGTTGCGGCCGCTGTCCTGCTCGCGCTTGATCTCCGGCGACTCGATTTCGAGCGTCGAAACGAAGGACTGCAGGCCCGGCAGCCCCTTGCCCTCGTGGTCCAGCGCAAAGGTCAGGAACTCATCGAGGATGTCGCTCGCCTCGGTGCCCAACCGCCCGAGAAACTTGCGCCGTCCGCCAAGCTGGCCGAGGACGCGGGCATAGAGATCGTGCGGGCTCATCTGCCGCGACATGGACAGGAGCTGCCGCAGCCGGTCGGCGACCGGCGCGAAGCGCAGGGGCTGTTCTTCCGCCAGCACAGTGAGCTGCTGCCAGACGCTTGTGCCCTCCGGTCGCAGCGCCGCAACTTCGAAGACGTCTTCTTCGGAAAGGTTGAAGAGCGGGCTCTTGAGCAGGGCCGAAAGCGAGAGATCATCCTGCGGCAGTACCAGGAACCGCCCGAGCGCCAGAAGGTCCTGCACGGCGATATGGCTAGTGAGCCGAAGCCGGTCTGCGCCGGCCACGGGGATGTTGCCGCCCCGTTTCAACGCCCGCGTCAGTGCATTGACGAAGGCGTCTCGCTTGCGCACCAGGACCAGCACGTCGCCGGGCTCAATGGGCCGCTCGGAGCCCTTTTCGATGATCGTCTCCCGACCAATCATTTCCCCGATCGAATGCGCAATACGGCCTGCGAGAATGGCCGACGGAGCTTTGTCCGGCGTCGCATCGAACGGTGCCGTCCAGTCCTCTCCTGCATGCGCCACCTCCGGCACCACGACATCCCACAGATCGACGGTACCGGGATGGCCGATCCGGTTGGAGCGGTGGATGATTGGTTCGTCCTCAGAGGTGAGACCACGGGCGTTGTCCTGCAGCGAAAACACCTGGTCGACCGCTGCCAGCACATCGACCGTGGAGCGGAAGGACAAGGGCAGGCGCACCGAATTGAAGCGCTGGTCGCTGGCGCACACATCCCGCTCCGTCCGGATACGCTCCTGAGCGAAGCGCTCCGGCTTCGCGCCCTGAAAGGAGTAGATGGACTGCTTTTCGTCGCCCACGGCAAACAGCGTTCGGCGGATGTCGCGGGCGCTGCGGCCGGAGTAGAAATCCTCCGCCAGCGACTTGATGACCGTCCACTGCACCGGGCTCGTGTCCTGCGCCTCGTCGACGAGAATATGGTCGATGCCCTGATCGAGCTTGTAATGCACCCAGGCGCCGACGCCGTCGCGGGTCAGGAGGTCTGCCGTCTTCGCAATCAGGTCCTCGAAGTCGAGCATGCTACGCTGCTTCTTCAGGTCCTCGTAGTCGTCGTTCAGCCGCTCGGCGAGCGTCAGCGCCGCCTTCGTGGCATTGAGCATGCGCATCACCCGCAGCTGGTCGCGGCATTCGAGGACATGGGCGCGGGCGCGATCGACTGCCTCCGCCAGCGCGGGTGCCGCATCGAGCATCTTCTTCGCCACAAGCGAACTGTCGGCCTTCGGCTTGCCGTCCTTCGTCAGAAAGATCCCGTCCAGCGTCTGGGCGAGGACGAAGGGATCGCTCTCCTTCTGGCAGAGGCGCAGGGCATAGGCGACATCCAGCACCTTCGAGCCGCCTTTCTCGTCCGCAAGCTGCAGGTAGGAGGCGAGCGTCCCACCGGAGAGGCCCGGCAACGGCCAGTAGCTCGTCGCGATGGAGGCTTCCGTCGCATCGTGCGGTAGCCCCCACGCCTGTCGCAACACCTGATCCACGCCGCCGCCTGTGCCGGCATAGGCAAGAAATTGCCGGATCGCGGTGCGGCGGGCGATGATGTCGCTCAGCAGGTTTTCCAGCCCAAACTCGTCGCCGAGATCCAGCACATGGGCGAAGGCATCCGCCAGCGCCGGGTCATCTTCCGCCGACGTGGCAGTCAACAGCGAGCGCCGCGCTTCGGCAAGAAGGGCGGAGGCGGCGCGATCGTCAAGCACGGAGAAATGTCCGGCGACGTTCGCCTCCAGCGGAAACTGGTGCAGCAGCGCCTCGCAAAAGGCGTGGATCGTCTGGATCTTCAGCCCACCGGGCGTTTCCAGCGCCTTGGCAAAAAGTCGGCGCGCTTCGGCACGCTTCAACGAATCCGGCTCAGCACCCTCTATGGATTTGATCTTCTGCGCGAGATCCTCGTCGTCCAGCACCGCCCATTCGGCCAGGCGCTGGAAGACTCGGTTGGACATCTCCGAGGCCGCTGCCTTGGTATAGGTGAGGCAGAGGATGGAGGAGGGACGGCAGCCGGACAGCAGCAGCCGGATCACCCGCTGGGTCAGTACATGGGTCTTGCCCGAGCCGGCATTGGCGGAGACCCACGCAGAGCTTTCAGGATCCGACGCCAGCGACTGCTGCATCGTCGTCCAGTCGAGCCAGTGGTTCGGGTCGTCGCCCTGCGGCAGCGTTTCATTCATCGGCGTCGCCCTCCTCGGCGTCCGCTGTTGCCCATTCGGCGACACGGGCGAGGTGGTCGTAGTCGCCGCCATAATCGCCCTGCATGAAGGGCACGAGGCGCGAGGCAAACCCGGTCTCTCCGCTGCGCAGAACCGCCACGAATTTCGTCAGCTGCCCAATCGACTCCTCCGCTAGATCGAGCGCTGACTTGCCGTTCTTGGCCGCTTCGTTGTTGACGCATTCTGCCTTGAACCGTTCGCCGGGCTTCAGCCGGACATAAAGAAGCTCGTCCACGTCTTGGGCGCCGATGGGCTTGAAGGCACCGGCACGCAGGGCCGCGGCCTCCAGAGCAAGCTGCGGGTCAAGGAGCGAGCGGGCCTGCGACGGCGTGGGGCTTGATCCGGTCTTGTAGTCGATAATGGTGGCGCTTCCCGAACCCTTGATGTCGATCCGGTCGGCGATCCCCGTAAGCCGGATGCCTGCCTCGGGGACCTCCCACCCAGCGCCGGCTTCGGTG
Source organism: Pseudorhizobium tarimense (assembly GCF_022968135.1). GTDB lineage: Bacteria > Pseudomonadota > Alphaproteobacteria > Rhizobiales > Rhizobiaceae > Neorhizobium > Neorhizobium tarimense. Next base: position 38,186 of record NZ_JALJRA010000010.1, on the reverse strand, counting down.
ACGGTCGTCTTGATGTAGGGTGCGCGATTGGCCTCCCAGCGTAAGAAGGCGCGGCCGACTTCAACGAAACGCGGGCGCCAGACCTGGTCGATATGCGGCGGCAGTCGCTCGGCGTCGAAGAGCTCGTCGATGATCCGCTGCATCGCCTCCTGCGATGCCGGCGTGCCCGGCAGATGGCCTTCCCCGGTGTAGCGGTCGATAATGGCGTGATAGAGCGTGCCGCGCTCGCTAGCACCCGGATCGGCATCGAAAGGCGCGATCGGGTGGAGCTTCAGGATGCGGCGGGCATAGATGGAATAGGGGTCCCTCCGCAGCCGCCCGACTTCGCTGAAGGAATATTTCGTCGGCTGCAGATCCGCCGGCGGCTTAGGGGCCGGGCGCTTCGCGGGTGCCTGGTTCTCGCCGGCATCGATTGCACTTGCCCAGTGGCGATACTGCTCGCCGCGGCTCTTCAGCTGCTGCGCCAGATCCTCGCCGCCGAGTGCTAGCAGGCGCTGCAGCCAGCGAGAGGCAACCGTCGGTGTCGATCCCTGTCGCAGCGAGCGCGACAGGATGAGCCGACGTGTGCCGCTCGCCATGATGAAGTCATGTGCCAACTGCCCGATCCGCCGCTCCGGCGGTTCAAGGCCCATGTCGGTCTTCATCGTGCGCGACAGGAACGGATTGTTGACGGTTTGGCTCGGCCAAGATCCCTCATTCAGGCCGCCGAGGATCATCGTGTCGACGTTCTGCAGCCGTGCTTCCAGCGTCCCGAAGATGAAGACCCGCGGGTGGCTCAGCGAGCGCGGCTTGACCGCTTCGCCCGTCGCGAGAGCCTGGACGATGTCGATCCATTGCGGCCCGTCGGCTTCCATCTGTCCATCGGTCTCGATGACTTCGCCGAGCAGCGAGGAGAGACGCTCGCCCGCCTCGCCGGACCAGAGCGGGGACAGGTCGTTGCATTCGTCTGCGCACACCGCTTCGAGCGCCCGTCCGGTGCGGGTTGCCCAGTCGGACAAGCTGAGCTTCGCCGTCAGCCCTCGCCCGTCAGTCCGGCGGGACAGGAAGGCGCTGGCCAGGGGTTCGACGGCACGGGCAAGGCGCCGGGCGAGATCCAGTGCCTGATCGAAAGCCGCCTCCGGCAGGGAAAGCCGCCACTGCGGCGGATGCCGGTCCGCGCGCTGCGCCTCCCTCTGCTCCTCCACCAGAGGCTCCAGCGTGGAGATGTCCATATCCCCCCGACCGCCACGCATGGCGAGTAGTTCCAGGGCCTCTGCAGCGTTGCGCAGGGCGTCGCGATCCATGCTGAGTCGCATCAGCGGGTGCTTGAGAAGCCCCGCCACCGCCACCGGATCGCCGGGCCGGAGCGTCGCCTGCAGGAGAAGCTGGATTAGCGCGCCCTGCGGCGTCGCGGAAAGCGGTGTTCCGGCCGTATCGTCCGCGGTGATGCCGAAGCGGGCCAGTTCGGCCGTAACCCGCCGGGCCAGCGCCCGGTCAGGTGTAATCAGCGCCGCCTGCGACTCACGTCCGTCCTGTCCCGGCGCGTCCAGCGCCAGGCGAAGAGCGATGGCGATCGCTACGGCCTCCTCGCGCTCGTTGGAGGCCTCGATCAGGGCGACGTCCGCAAACGCGGCTCTGGCAGCCCCTTTTTCCGAGTCATCCCGCCAGATGCTCCACTGGTCCGTTGCCGCCGAGGGCGCTAGCGCCTGCGACAGTGTGCGGTTCCGCAACAGGAGGTCGGCAGCGGGCGGATCCAGAACCTCGACCTCCTCGCGGGCGACACCCAGCTTTCGCAGCAGGCGAGATAGGCCGAACTGGGGATGGCTGCGGCTCGACGGCTCGATGCGGCCGTCCGGCGCCTCCTGGCTGATCATAGCCCACTGGTCATCCGGCATGTCGAGGTCCAGGCCAGGCAGGACGACCGCGCCTTCCGGCAAATCCCAGATCGCCGCGATGAGGTCGGCAGCGGCCGGGACCGAGCCGGTGGAGCCGGCGACGATCACCGGCCCCTTGTGCGGACGCTCCAGGATCCGGCGTGCTTCTCCCCGCAACAGGGCCGCCTGATGCCGCGCGGGCGATGATCGACGGAGCTCTTCCAGGCGTGCAGGCCAGAAGGCGCTGGCGATGGAGAGGAAGTCTGCCGTCAGCTGCCACCAGAGCGCATGCTCCGCCGTCTGCAGTTTCTTCAGATCCGCCCAGTCGCGCTCTTCCGTCTCGACCGAATCGATGAGTTCGGCAAGCGAGCGGGCGAGCCATATGGCGTCGGCCGGGCTGGCTGGTGCGATCAGAGGTGAGTCGGAATGGATGTCGACGACGACCTGCGGCAGCCGATTGCGCCAGGCGAGGATCAACTGGCCGAGTTCCAGCAGGCGCGCCACACCGCCGATTGGCATGGCGAGATCCATCTCCTCCGGCGTCGCCAGATCGAAATAGCCGCTGTCGTCGTCGGTTTCGCCCAGCGGCCTGATCACCGGCAGGATGGCCGAGCGCCCGCCGAGCAGGTCGACGAATTCAGACCGGAGCACGCGGGCAGAGCGTCGCGTCGGAACATAAATCGTGACGTTGGCGAGCGAGAGCGGGTCGTCCGGGTTGTGCCGGAAGCCATCGTTCAGGCGCCCGTCGCAGAGTGCTGCGGCGACTGTCGCGAGAAATGGCGTCCCCGGCGGGATGGTAAATATCCGCTTCTGCCGGCGGGCGTCCATTGTCACGCCTCGGCGTGGAGGCGTGACAGAACCTCTTCCGCCTCGACCAGCGCATCCGGCGTCCCGACCGTCAGCCAGTGTCCCTGGAGCACTAGCCCGTAAAGTCGTCCGCGCTCGATCGCCTTGTCGAAATAGAGATTGAGGTTGAAGGCATCGTCGGGCGCGTCGTCGAGAAGCGAGGAATGCATGGCGATGGCGCCAGCATAAACGAGCGGCTGGTCTCCACCGCTGTAGCGCGTCAGCCGACCGGCGCCGTCCAGTTGGAAGTCCTTCTTGCCGTTGTGGCCGGTGGTGCGCTCAAGCGGCACGCACAGCAGCGCCATGTCCATGGTCGCCGGATCGAAGAAATCCGCTAACCGCTGCAGATTGGTGGCTTCGCCAGCCCTCTCGCATATCCAGAACAGGTCCGCATTCATCACGAAAAGAGGGCCTGGGGCGAGTAGCTTGATCCCCTTGGCGAGACCGCCGCCGGAGTTCATCAACCGGTCCCGCTCGTCGGAAATCATGACGTCGAGGCGCGGGTAGCGGCGAAGATGCGCCTCCATCTGCTCCGCGAAATGATGGACGTTGACGGCCGCTTTCTTCACGCCGGCATCCGCCAGGGCATCAAGCGCATAGTCGATCATCGGCTTGCCGGCGACGCGCACCAGGGGCTTCGGGATGCTGTCTGTGATCGGTCGCAGCCGGGTGCCAAGACCCGCTGCCAGGACCATGGCCTGGGTGATCTTCATGCCCTGCGTTCTAAAGCAGGGGCGGTGATTCGGGTAGCTCTATTCCGGCCTTCAGGCACCAGGCGTGGAGCGGCGCCAGCGCCTCGTGCTGCAGCGCCTGCGCGAGGTAGGAAAGGGTGCGCGGCATGTGCTTCATGTAGCGTGGCTTGCTGTCACGCTGCATCAGCCGAACCCAAAGCCCTGCGAGCTTGCAGTTGCGCTGCGCCGACATGATGGCGAAGGCCTTGCGGAAGCGCGCTTCGTCGAACTGGCCCAAGGAGCGGCGGAGAGCGACATAGTCGCGCATCATCTGCTCAGCGAGGCGAGGGGGAATATCCACCCGCGCATCCTGGACGAGAGAAGCGAAGTCATAGGCGGTCGGGCCGATCATCGCATCCTGAAAGTCGATGATTCCAATTCGCCGCACGCCCGACTCGTTCGCCCGCCAGATGATGTTGGGCGAATGGAAATCCCGCAGGAGAAGGTTCCTTTCGGCATCCGCCAGCTGGACGATCAGCTCGTCCCAGATCGCCAGATAGGCCTGCCGTTCCTCCTCGCTCGGCTGGCTTGCCCGCTTCCACGGCAGGTGCCAGTCGACAAGCAGCCGCGCCTCCATCTTCATCGCGGTCGGATCGAAATCTGCAATGTGGTGGACGTATCCGTTATCCAGCGGGAGATCCTGCCGCATCGGATGGCTGTGTAGATATCCCAGGCAGACGACCGCCTCCCGGTAGCGCTCCTCGATCGGGTGGCCCTCATCGTCGAGGACGCCTTCGCTGCCGAGGTTCTCGAGGAGGAGGATGCCCTGCTCGTAATCGACCCGCAGAACATCCGGCGCGGCGAGGTTGATATCCCTCAGGTAGCGAGAGATCGCCACGAAGGGGTAGGCGTCCTCGGCCAAATGCGCCACTTTCGGGTAAGGCTTTCCGTCCAGCACGGCCGGCCCGCCGGGCTGACGCGGCCAATCCATCAGTATGAGGTTAGCTCCGTGTTGCGGCGTCACCGTTTCGTAGGCCCGGACCGAGGCGTCGCCCGTCAGATAGCGGCGTCTCGCGCCGATATAGCCCCACCCTTCCAGCGTACGGCGGATGACGAGCGATCGCCGGATGCGGCTCAAAACCGCACCGGGTCCGGCTATCAGCGCCTGCCGCCCATCCTGTCGGTGCTCCAGCCGCAGCGTCAGCCGGTTTGCCGGCAGAAGCTCCTCGGCCATCTCCGGCCACTCCACCAGACAGATGCCTGTCGCCAAGGCCTCATCGAGCCCCAGTTCGTCCAGTTCGGATGGATCGGCCAGCCGGTAGAGATCGAAATGGCTGACCGGGATGCGCAGGTCATAGCTCTGTACGAGGGTAAAGGTGGGCGAGGGGACCTCGAGTTCGTCCTCGTCGGCAACCGCCCGCAGGAGAGCGCGTGCCAGCGTCGACTTGCCCGTGCCCAGCTCGCCGGAAAGAGCGAGGCAGTCGCCCGGCCGCAAAGCCAGCGCAAGATCTTCACCCAGCCGCTGTGTCGATGCCTCGTCCGGTAGATCGAGAACGATCGCTGTTTTGTCGCTCATTCGGCCGCGGCGATGGTATGAAAGGTGACCGCGCTCGGAATGCGGCAGGTGACTGTCGTGCCGCTGCCCGGCCGGCTGTCGATCGTGATATCGCCTTTGTGTAGTTGCACGAAGCTTTCGACAATCGAAAGACCAAGCCCCGCTCCGCTACGCTTGCCGCCGCGCGGGGTCGAAGAGAAGCGGTTGAACACGCTGCTCAGCATCTCCTCCGGAATCCCGGGGCCGCTATCGGAAACGGCGAAGAAGACGTCAGCCCCATTGCGCCGGCAGGCCAGTGTGATGGTGCTGCCTTCTGGCGCGAAATTGGTGGCGTTCGTCAGAAGCTTCAGCAGGATCTGCTTCAGCCTCTGCGGATCGGCGATGATCGAGCCGAGCCCCTTTGGCGCCATGATCTCCAGCGTAATCTGGTTTTCATGCAGGCGATCTGTGATCTGCATAGCCACGTCGTCGAGAAGATCATCGATGCTGATCTCCTCGTAGTTGAGCTGCATGATGCCGGCATCCACCGTCGCAAGGTCGAGGATGTCGTTGACGATCGTGAGAAGCAGCGACGACGACGTGGAGATATGGTCGACATACTCCGCCTGCCGCTCGTTGAGCGGCCCGATACCCGGCGTCTTCAGCAGATCGGTGAAGCCGATGATATTGGTCAGCGGCGAGCGCAGCTCGTATGACACGTGCTGGACGAAATCGTTCTTGATCTCGTCGGCGCGCCGCAGCGCCTCGTTCTTCTCCATCAAAGCTCGTTCGGCGCGTGCGCTCGCCGTCATGTCGACGAAGGTCAGCATGGTCTGGGCGTTCGGCAGCGGGGTCACGGCATAATCAAGGATGAGGCCGGAATAGAGCTCCAGCGTACCCTGCAACGATGGCCGCTCATCGTCGAAATTGGTGATCATCTGGCCGAAGCGGCGCCAGCCATCGGCCCTGTCGTAGGATGGCGCGCACGCGTCCTCGATCGCGCGGATATGCTCGCCGGGTTTCGCCTGCTCGGCCGTGACGCCCCAAAGGGCGCGGAAGGCCGGGTTGGAGAGGCGCAGCCGACCGTCCGGTCCAAACACCGCGACACCTTCGGACAGGTGGTCGATGGTCTCGCCCTGCACCATCAGAAGAGTGTTGTAGCGCGTCTCGAGATCGACCTGTTCGGTCAGGTTCTCGAAGACCCAGGTTGCTCCCCCTTGCGGGTGGGCGGTAGCGATCACCCGCAGCGTCTGCCCGTTTGGCAGGTGCCAGAGGTCCGTCTTCGTATCGAGCGCCTGATAGATCGACAGTGCGTCTTCCTTCCAGCTGCGCCAGTTGAGCTGTTCCGGCAGCTTGTTTTCGCCCCGCAGCCGGTCAAGCAGTTCATTGTTGTCGGGACGCGAATCGAGGAAGGAGATACCGAGCCCCCAAAGCGTCACGAAGGCCTGGTTGTAGAACTGCAGGCGGCGGTCGCGGTCGAAGATGGCAACTGGCGTTGCGAGATGGTCGAGGGTTTCCGCGTGGCTGCGAAGCGTCCGCTTCAACTCTTCGCGTACCGATTCTGCTTCCGAAACGTCGATGGCCATGCCGGCGGAGCCACTGGTCGCGACCACGTCCACGATGTCGTAGATCGTTCGGTTGCCGTGAACGACGGTTGAAATGCGGTCATGAAACGGAGAGGCCGGGGTTACCGCAGCCCGGATCTCTTCCCGTGCAATGGTGCCGAGGAACTCGCGACCCTCGTCCAGCGCCTGCGCCGGTGCCGTTGCATCGACGGCGTCGCTATAGGCGTGGTTGACCCAGGTCAGGCGGCCGGTCGTGTCGCGGCGCCAGACGGGCTGCTCGATCGCGTCGAGCAGCGAATGGAACAGCGTGATCGAGCCCTGCAGACGCTCCCGTTCGATCTTCAGTTCGGCAAGCTCGGCCCGCAGGTTGTTGAGCGCGATGAAGCGCACGAAAGCCTTGCCGCCCGAGACGCGCCCCTGCACTTCCAGGATCTCGTCCCGATGTGTCTCGACCACCATGTCGAAGCTGTGTGCATCGCCCCGCAGCGTTTCGATCGCGCGGTCGAGTTCGCTTGCCGACGTCGGGCGAAGCCAGCGGCCGAAGGCAAGAAATTCACGGTCCTGCTGCGGCGCACCGGTTTCCACCGGCAGTTGGCCCAGGAATTCCGGGCTGGAACCGGCGCCGTCCCAGATGATGATCCGCCGGTTCTTGTCAGCGATCAGCGCCTGATATTTCGAAATCTGCTGCTGCGCATCAATCAGGGCGCTGCGCATTTCCTGCGTCTCGGCTTCCATGTTGCCGCGCTGGCGCACCAGCCAGAGCACTGACAGCAAGGTGGCGCCAAGCGCGCCGACGACCATTGAGGAAATCACCACCTCTGTGGATGTGAAGAGCTTCGCAGCAGAACCAGCCTGTTGTGCAAGGGCACCGGTGGCACAGCTGGCGAGTGCACTGCCGGCAAGAAGGCTGCGCAGCGACGCGCAGGACCGCAAGCGGCCGCGCACACCTGAAGAGGCCTTTGAAGCACCGCTCCCCTTGCTCAGGTCCGCTACCGCCTGGCAACAGGAAGCCGCCTCCTGAGGGAGGTTCTTTTCGTTCACCGACATCCCGGTCTGTCTCCGTCCTTTGCCGCATCATCGACAAGACATCCCACATCGCCCTTGCCCGAAGCAGGAGCGAATCGACATCCGAAACAATACTTCCTTAGGGAATCGGCGAAAAGTGCGCGGGCAAAAAAGAAGTCGCGGCCTCGTCAAGACCGCGACTTACAATATCTTGTGGATAGATGATCCAGATTTAGTATCTGTAGTGTTCAGCCTTGAACGGACCCTGCGGCGAGACGCCGATATAGGATGCCTGTTCTGTCGAAAGCTCGGTGAGCTTCGCGCCGAGCTTGCCCAGGTGCAGGCGGGCAACCTTTTCGTCCAGGTGCTTGGGCAGGATGTAGACGTCGTTCTTGTAGTCGCCCTGCTTCGTGAACAGCTCGATCTGGGCCAGCACCTGGTTGGTGAACGAGGCTGACATCACGAATGACGGGTGGCCGGTGGCGTTGCCGAGGTTCAGCAGGCGGCCTTCCGAAAGCAGGATCATGCGGTTGCCCTTAGGGAACTCGATCATGTCGACCTGCGGCTTGATGTTGGTCCACTTCAGGTTCCGTAGAGAGGCAACCTGAATCTCGTTATCGAAATGGCCGATGTTGCCGACGATCGCCATGTCCTTCATCTCGCGCATGTGCTCGATGCGGATGACGTCCTTGTTGCCGGTGGTGGTGATGAAGATGTCGGCCGACGAAACGACGTCCTCAAGCATCACAACCTCAAAGCCGTCCATGGCAGCCTGCAGGGCGCAGATCGGGTCGACTTCGGTGACCTTGACGCGCGCGCCGGCGCCACGAAGCGAAGCAGCCGAACCCTTGCCGACGTCCCCGTAACCGCAGACGACGGCGACCTTGCCGGCCATCATCACGTCGGTACCGCGGCGGATGCCGTCGACGAGCGATTCCTTGCAGCCGTACTTGTTGTCGAACTTCGACTTGGTGACGGAGTCGTTGACGTTGATGGCCGGGAAGGGCAGCAGGCCCTTCTTGCTGAGTTCATAGAGGCGGTGAACACCGGTAGTGGTTTCCTCGGTGACGCCCCTGATCGCGTCGCGCTGCTTGGTGAACCAGCCAGGCGAAGCCTGCAGGCGCTTCTTGATCTGCGCGAACAGGATCTCTTCTTCTTCCGAGCCAGGATTGGAGAGTACGTCCTCACCGGCCTCGGCGCGGGCGCCGAGCAGGATGTACATGGTGGCGTCGCCGCCATCATCGAGGATCATGTTGGAAACGCCGCCATCGGCCCACTGAAAGATCTTGTCCGTGTACTCCCAGTATTCCGTCAGGGACTCACCCTTGACCGCAAAGACCGGAATGCCCGCATCAGCGATGGCTGCTGCGGCATGATCCTGGGTGGAGAAGATGTTGCAGGACGCCCAGCGAACGTCAGCACCAAGGGCCTTCAGCGTCTCAATCAGCACGCCCGTCTGGATCGTCATGTGCAGCGAGCCGGAGATGCGTGCGCCCTTCAACGGCTGCGTCTGACCAAATTCCTCGCGGCAAGCCATCAGGCCGGGCATTTCGGTTTCGGCGATGTCGAGTTCCTTGCGGCCATAGGCAGCAAGCCCGATGTCGGCGACGATGTAGTCCTTTTCCGTGCTCATAAAGCTCTCCAGCTGAAGGTTCCGGGTGCCGGGAGTTAGGCACCGCCTATCGCAATTCAGAGCCGGTTTAGCAGGGATGCTGCGGGGAAGCAACGGGGATATAAAGAGGTCTTTATATGTTTATGTCTTTTGAACTAAGCTTCTTCTCCAAACTTTTCAGCAATTAGCCGCTCCAGCGCGTCGAGGGCTTCCACGGCTTGCGGGCCGGAAGCGCTGATCTCGACACTGCAGCCGGGGCTCGCGGCAAGCATCATCAGTCCCATTATCGACATGCCACCGACCGTCATGCCGTCGCGGCTGACGGTCACCTGCGCATCGAACTGGCCGACGGTTTGGACGAACTTGGCGGAGGCGCGGGCGTGCAGCCCCCGCTTATTGATGATGAGGAGCTCGCGGGTGAGGAAGGACATGGAGGCTTTCGGACTTACTTGCCGCTCAGGACGCGGCTGGCGACGTTTATATATTTGCGCCCGGCTTCGGAGGCTTCCGCCAACGCCCGGTCCATGTCGTTGTCGCCGCGCACGCCTGCGAGCTTGATCAGCATCGGCAGGTTGACCCCGGCAATCACCTCTACCCGACCGCTGTCCATGACCGAGATAGCGAGGTTTGACGGCGTGCCGCCGAACATGTCCGTGAGGATGATGACGCCGCTGCCGTCCTCGGCGAGCTTCACCGCGTCGAGGATGTCCTGACGCCGCTGGTCCATGTCGTCTTCCGGGCCGATAGAGACCGTTTCAATGTATTTCTGCGGTCCCACGACATGCTCGACGGCATGTCGAAACTCCTCAGCCAGCTTGCCATGAGTGACAAGCACTATTCCGATCATGAATTCCCCCTGCAACGGAAACTCGCGGCCCATATCGCAATGCACAAGGGCCGTCCAGCGGTGGGAAGGCATCTTCGCCATGTAGAAATGAAGTTCAAGTTAAAAATCCGAAACTTGCGGTCACAACGTCGTCGGTATGCCGAGATCGGGACGAAGCGCCGCGATTGCAGCCAAGGGCTCGCGATGGTCGTTCATCAGCCGGATCTGCGGCAGCAGGCCGATCTCGCCAAGTTCGCATATCTCATCGGCAGCAGGCAGGCGATCCGTGATACGTGGATCCACCAGGAGCACCGCAAGATGGAGCACCGCCTCTGGGATGCTCTGCACGTGGGCAATGCCGCTGCCCCTGATCTCCAGAAGCCCGGCAATGGACGCCGGACGGGAAGCAATCAACTGGTCGCCCCGTCGGGAAATGAAGATCTGATCATCTGCGACCAGCGAGGCGCCCCAGCCCGAACGCTTCGCCGCTGCAAGGCATTGAAGCGCCATGGCAGACTTGCCGATGCCGGAAGGACCGACGAAGAGCAGGCCGACATCTTCCACAACGATGGCAGTTGCATGGATGTTGCGGGGCGCCATCAGGCGGCCTCGCCGGCCGGGAGCGATAGTATGAAGCGGGCGCCCAGCAGCTCTCCAGATTTCGGATCGACGATGTTTTCCGCCTTGAGCGAGCCACCATGTGCCTCCGCAATCTGGCGGCTGATTGAAAGTCCGAGGCCAGAATTCTGGCCAAAGCTCTCGCCCTCCGGGCGGTCCGTGTAGAATCGCTCGAAGATCCGGTCGATGTCCTCGGCCTGGATACCGGGGCCGTTGTCGTCCACCTGCACGGTTACACGTCCACGCAACCGGAAGAGGCGAATAATGATCCGACCGCCGTCATCGGGGACAAAGGATCGCGCATTCTCTATGAGGTTGGTGATGATCTGTCCGAGCCGCAGATCGTGCCCATAGACCGTGAACTGTGCTTTGTTGCCCGGCTTGCTGTCGATGATCAGATCGATTTCGACCACCTTCCGCCCTTGGCGGATCTGGCGCGAGATCTCCACCATATTGCGCAGCAGGACCTGCATGTTCACGGGGGTGGAATCACTGCGCGCCAGTTCTGCGTCGAGCCTCGAGGCGTCCGAAATATCGCTAATCAGACGGTCCAGGCGGCGCACGTCGTGGAAGATGATCTCGGTCAGCCGTTGCTTGGATTCCTCCGATTTTGCCAGCGGCAGCGTCTCCACGGCACTGCGCAGCGAGGTCAGCGGATTCTTCAGCTCGTGGCTAACATCCGCGGCGAAGCTTTCGATAGCATCGATGCGGTCGTAGAGCGCCGTGGTCATTTCGCGAAGTGCGATGGAAAGATTGCCGATCTCGTCTTGGCGATAGGCGAAATCCGGAATTTCCTCCCGCTGCTTGGCGCCGCGCCGCACGCGGATGGCGGCTGCTGAGAGCCGCCGGAGCGGATTGGCGATTGTGGAGGAAAGCAGGAGCGACAGAAGGATGTTGACGAGCGTGGCAACCCCGAAGACGCGCATGATCGCCAGCCGCTCCGCATGCACGATCTTGTCGATGTCGCCGGCCTGGGTGGAGAGCAGGAGGACCCCCAGCACCGCGCGGAAACGTTGAACGGGAACGGCTACGGAAACGATCAGCTCGCCCCTCTCATTGATGCGGACGACGGCGCCGCGCACACCCGTCAGGGCATTCATGACTTCCGGGTAAATGGAGCCGTCGCCGCCCGGTGCTTCCTTATAAACTGGAAGGTTGCGCTGCTGCAGCATTCGGTTGAAGAGGCCTGCAACCCAATCGCTCCAGCTGGTCGTCTCCTGCTCGACCGGCGGCAGGTCGTAGCGCAGGACCTGGCCACGTGAGTAAAGATGCCGAGAATCGAGCAGAAGGTTGGCGTCGGCGTCAAACAGGCGTGCACGGGTACGGGTCGGAGAGATGAGCCGCCGCAGAACCGGGGCGACACGATCGGGATCGATCGGGAAGTCGAGATCCTCGTCATTCGGCACCGGCGTGATGCTCTGGCCGGCCTGCAGCTCCAGCAGCTTCTCGGGATCAATCGTGATCGAGTTGGTATCGACGGAGGCGGAGGCCGAGATTGCGCCTGCGATGATCTCGCCCTGCGTCAGCAGGCTCTCGACTCGCGCGTCGATCAGGCCTTCGCGGAACTGGTTGAGATAAAGGATGCCGCCGACGAGGACGACGGTCGCTGCGATGTTGAAGAACAGGATGCGGCGAGTAAGGCTGGAGAACACCGCGTGCCCGAAGACCCGACGGATCAGGGTGAACGGGTGCGACCAGAGCCGTGCGGAAGAGGCATTCTCCTCCGCATCGGCCCTGTTCGCCATGTCCTCTTCAAGCAGTCGATCTGCCACCAAACGTCCTTTCGCAGGACCGGCTCTGCGCCCATTCGGGGCGCGTCTTCATGCCGGGCGCTTATGCAGCTTCCCGGAAGCGATAGCCGACGCCGTAGAGCGTTTCGATCATATCAAAGTCGCCGTCAACCAGCTTGAACTTCTTGCGCAGGCGCTTGATATGGCTGTCGATCGTGCGGTCATCCACATAGACCTGCTCGTCATAGGCTGCATCCATCAGCGCGTCGCGGCTCTTCACCACGCCCGGGCGCTGGGCAAGCGAATGAAGGATGAGAAACTCTGTCACCGTCAAGGTCACCGGCTCGCCCTTCCAGGTGCAGGTATGCCGCTCCTGGTCCATAGCGAGCTGCCCGCGCTCCAGCGTGCGTGCCTGCTGCGCGTCGGATCCCGTCTTGACGGCGCCGCCGGCGCCAGCCGTTTCCCGGGCGCTGGCGCGGCGAAGGATAGCCTTTACACGCTCCACCAAGAGACGCTGCGAGAACGGCTTCGTGATGAAGTCGTCGGCACCCATCTTCAGGCCGAAGAGCTCGTCGATCTCCTCGTCCTTCGACGTCAGGAAGATCACGGGAATGTCCGACTTCTGCCGCAGCCGGCGCAACAGCTCCATGCCGTCCATGCGCGGCATCTTGATATCGAAGATCGCAAGCTGTGGCGGCCGCCCAAGGAGTCCGTCGAGGGCGGACGCTCCATCGGTATAGGTCTCCACCTTGTAGCCTTCGGCCTCAAGCGCGATCGACACCGATGTGAGAATGTTGCGATCGTCGTCCACGAGCGCGATTGTCTGCATGCTCTCCGTCTCCATCACCATCTGTGCGCGTCTCCTGCTGTTTACCCCAGCCAGGTATGGCGAACGCCGACGCGCGTTGTGAGTATAAAGCTGGAACAAATTGTGGCAAAGATAGAGGTTACAGAACCGATTGCAACGCCCCAGCCTTTTCTAGAAAGGTGCAGTTGCGGAGAGATTAAAAAAGATCCTAAACCGATTTAATCGGAAATAGATTTTTTTAAATCGATTAATATATTGATATCATTACGCATTCGACCCGTCGTGCTCTTGCTCTTTCCGATGCTCGGGTCTAGTTGGTCCGAAAGATCAACGCCAAGGGAAGGAAGGCGCATGCAGGAGCTCGGACTTTACAATCCGTCCAACGGGATCTCGACCATCGGCTTCACCGACGTCTCCCGCGCCAACTACAACTTCTCGGAGACGGAACTCTACGAAGAGGCGATCCGCAATGGTGAGGCGGAACTGACTGTCGACGGTGCATTGCGTGCCGTGACCGGTCAGCACACCGGTCGTTCGCCAAAGGACAAGTTCGTCGTCCGCGACGAGACCACCGAAGTCGTCATCTGGTGGGACAACAACAAGCCGATGTCGCCGGAGCGCTTCGACGTGCTTCACAAGGACATGCTGGCGCATTCGGCCGGCAAGACGCTTTACGTCCAGGACCTCATTGGCGGTGCCGATCCAGAGAACGCCCTGCCGACGCGGGTGATCACCGAACTTGCCTGGCACGCCCTGTTCATCCGCAACCTGCTCATCCGCCCGACGAGGGCTTCGCTCGAGACCTTCAACCAGAAGCTCACCATCATCAACCTGCCGAGCTTCCGGGCCGATCCCGCCCGCCACGGCTGCCGGACGGAAACCGTCATCGCCTGCGACCTGCGGCGTGGTATCGTTCTGATTGGAGGTACGTCCTATGCCGGCGAAAACAAGAAGTCGGTCTTCACGGTCCTGAACTACCTGCTGCCGGCCAAGCACGTGATGCCGATGCACTGCTCCGCCAATGTCGGCCCGGCGGGTGACGCGGCTGTCTTCTTCGGCCTGTCCGGCACCGGCAAGACCACGCTTTCAGCCGACCCGAGCCGTACGTTGATCGGCGACGACGAGCATGGCTGGGGCGAGAACGGCATCTTCAACTTCGAAGGCGGCTGCTATGCCAAGGCGATCCGCCTTTCGGCCGAAGCCGAACCGGAAATCTATGCGGCCACACGCCGCTTCGGCACGGTTCTGGAGAACGTCGTTCTCGACGAGGATCGGATCCCTGACTTCGACGACGCCTCGCTGACGGAGAACACGCGCTCCGCCTATCCGCTGCACTTCATCCCCAACGCATCGGCAACCGGCATCGCGCCGCATCCGAAGACGATCATCATGCTAACGGCAGACGCTTTCGGTGTCATGCCGCCGATCGCCAAGCTGACGCCCGAACAGGCCATGTACCACTTCCTGTCGGGCTACACTGCCAAGGTTGCCGGAACGGAAAAAGGCGTGACGGAGCCGGAGGCGACCTTCTCGACCTGCTTCGGAGCACCGTTTATGCCGCGCCACCCGGCGGAGTATGGCAACCTGCTGCGTGACCTGATCGACCGCCACAAAGTCGACTGCTGGCTCGTCAACACCGGCTGGACCGGCGGCGCCTACGGCGTCGGCAAGCGGATGCCGATCAAAGCAACCCGTGCGCTACTGACGGCTGCGCTGACGGGCGATCTGAAGAATGCGGAGTTCCGGACCGATCCAAACTTCGGCTTTGCCGTGCCGGTCTCTGTCGAGGGCGTCGAGCAGTCGATCCTCGATCCCCGCTCCACTTGGTCCGATGGTGCCGCCTATGATGCGCAGGCAAAAATGCTGGTCTCGATGTTCATCGCGAACTTCTCGAAGTTCGAGGATCACGTTGACAGCAAGGTCCGTGAGGCGGCGCCGGTTCTGCTGACGGCCGCCGAGTAACCATATTGCTTGGTTGAAACATCCAGAACCGCCGGCCTCGCGTCGGCGGTTTTCTTCGCTTCGCGATTATGGGATAGAGGCGGCGGAGGCGATCAATGGCCAGCAGTCCGCTTTATATCAACAGCCGCATCACGATCCAGGCCTGGGAACTGACCGAGCAATTCGTGCTGTCCGGCGGTCCGGGTGGTCAGAACGTCAACAAGGTCTCCACCGCCGTTCAGCTTTTCTTCGATCTTCAGAACTCGCCGTCGCTGCCGGAGCGGATCAAGGCGAATGCCATGCGCATTGCCGGACGACGGATATCGAAGGACGGCGTCCTGATGATCGAGGCCAACCGGTTCCGCAGCCAGGATCGCAATCGCGAGGATGCGCGGGAGCGGCTGAAGGAGCTAATCCTGAAGGCCGCCGAGCCGCCACCACCGCCGCGCAAGGCTACGAAGCCGACCAAGGGTTCGGTCGAGCGGCGTCTGAAGGCGAAGGCTGGACGCTCGGAGGTGAAGAAAACGCGCGGCAAGCCTACGGGAGAATGAACGTGGCAGATCTGCCGGAAGGGCTGAAATATCTGCCGGGCTATCTAGACCGGCCGGCGCAGGAGGGCTTGGTTGACCTCGTGCGCCACGCGGTGGCGGACGCACCGCTCTACGTGCCCGTGATGCCGGGAACGGGAAAGCCCATGTCGGTGCAGATGACCAACCTCGGCCCCCTCGGCTGGGTGACCGACAAGGAGCGCGGTTACCGCTATCAGGCGACGCATCCGGTCACGGGAAAGCCCTGGCCGGCGATCCCGGAGGCGCTCCTGTCGCTGTGGGACACGGTCTCGAACTATCCGGAACCGCCCCAGGCCTGCTTGGTCAACTTCTATGCCGATGATGCAAGGATGGGGCTGCATCAGGACAAGGACGAGAAGAATTTTGCCGCGCCTGTGGTCTCCATCTCGCTCGGCAATACCTGCCTTTTCCGCGTCGGCGGCCTAAACCGAAAGGACCCGACGCGCTCCTTCCGCCTAGCCAGCGGTGACGTGGTCGTCCTGGGTGGCGCAAGCCGTCTCTGCTTCCACGGCGTCGACCGGATCTATCCCGACACCTCAACGCTCCTGAAGAACGGTGGCCGGATCAATCTGACGTTAAGGCGGGTCACTCTACTCTGACGAAAAGGAATGGCCATGCGCACAACGTCGTCAAAAAATCTCTTCATTCGCTTCGCTGCTGGTGTGGCTCGTTGGGGCGCTAGTTGGCCTGAACTATCTGCGGCTCGCCTGGACGGTCGACGTGAACGGTCTGTCCGTTATGACAGGGAGACTGCCGTACTGGGATTTCACCAATCTGTGGGGCGGCGGTCGTATTGCGCTCGAGGGACATGTCGGCCAGCTTTCCGATCTCGAGTCATATCGTCCCGCACTGAGGGCGCTCCTCTCTCCATGGCTGCTTGATCAGGAATGGAGCTAACCGCCTTCAATGCTCTTGTTCGGAGCGCCGCTGGCAACGCTTGCGGTTTTCCCGGCCTACATGCTCTGGACAGTGGCGATTTTGGGACTGCTTTTCCTGGTAGGCGGCCGGCTCGGACTAAACGCCTGGGAAAAATTGTTTTTGCTGATGTCGCCACCAGTGCTGCTCAATATCCTGTTTGGGCAAAATGGCGCTCTTACGAGTTCTCTTCTACTCGGCGGGTTGCTGCTGGCGCCGACACGTCCTCTTCTCGGCGGGGTCATTCTCGGCCTGCTGACGGTAAAGCCGCATCTCGGTCTGCTTGTCCCGTTCTGCCTGATCGTGGCGGGCAACTATCGGCGATCGCGTCGGCGGCAGTCACCACGGCTAGGACGGCCATCGCAACTGGAATGTTCTTCGGCTGGGAAAGTTGGCTGCTGTTCTTCAGGGAGACCAGCCCGATGATGCGTGCAATCTTGGAGGCCTCCTATCCTCAAGGCCACCAGATGCACGCGATGACGTTCTTCTCTCTTGTTCGTTCGCTGGAAGGAAGCCTCGCAACGGCCTACCTCGTCCAAGTGATCTTCGGCGCGGCGGCTATCACTGCTGCCTTCTGGCTGTGGAGGAAGCGCAACCTGGTGCAACTGGAGGTCAAGGTCGTGTTTACGGGACTCCTCGCCTTGTGTGTCACGCCTTACGGCTACACGTATGACGCGATTCCGCTCGCAGTTGCTGTGCTGGTGCTGGGGAAGCAACGATTGGTGCCCGTCAGCCTGCTGGCTCTTTGTTGGCTGTATCCTCTGCTGAATCACGTGGTGGCGATGTCTTACCTGTCCTTAGGTATCCTCGCGCCTGCGCTCATTGCCTCAATAAGCGCTTGGATCTGTCGAAAGAACCTGGCGCAACTATGCCCGTTGCCGAGAGGAACATCAAAGCTTTCTGAGCGACACCGTCTCGACGAGGTGGTTCGATCCCTTGCGCAGGATGAGGTCGGCGCGGGGGCGGGTCGGCAGGATGTTCTGCCGCAGGTTCTTGAGGTTGATGTTTTCCCACAGACCTTCGGCGATCGCGCGCGCGGCGTCCTCGCCCACAGCGGCATAGCGATGGAAGAAGGAGTTCGGGTCGCGGAAGGCGGTCTGGCGGAGCTTCATGAAGCGCTCGACATACCAGTTATGGATGAGAGCCTCGTCGGCATCGATATAGATCGAGAAGTCGAAGAAGTCGGAGACGATCGGCACGATCTTGCCATCAGCCGGCAGATCACGCGATTGGAGAACGTTGATGCCTTCGAAGATCAGGATGTCGGGACGGTCCACCACCGTGTACTCGTTCGGCAGCACATCGTAGGTGAGGTGGGAATAGCGCGGCGCCTGCACATTCGGCTCGCCGGCCTTGATGGCGGACAGAAAACGCAGCAATGCTCCGATGTCGTAGCTCTCCGGAAAACCCTTGCGCTCCATGAGGTTTTCGCGCCTCAGGATAGCGTTTGGGTGGAGAAAACCGTCGGTGGTGATGAGGTCCACCTTCGGGCTCGACGGCCAGCGGGCGAGCAGTTCCTTGAGGATACGGGCAGTGGTCGACTTGCCGACCGCAACGGAGCCGGCGATACCGATCACGAACGGCGTTTTGGCCACATCCGACATGCTGAGGAAGCGGTTGCGCTGCTGGAACAGCAGCTGCGACGCCTCCACATGGGCGGACAGGAGCCGTGAGAGCGACAGGTAGATCCGCCGAACCTCGCTGAGGTCGATCGGGTCGTCGAGGGAACGAAGCCGCGCAACCTCGTCAGCCGTCAGCGTCATCGGTGTGTCGGCGCGGAAGCGGGCCCATTGTTCGGAGGTGAACAGGTGATAGGGGGAGTAGGCGGTGACCGCCTGGTCCTGGCCGTCCGCCGGTTGTGTTGCCAAGCTCATCTCTGCCGGCTTGCCTTTTCCTGCAGACCGGATTGCGCGGTCCGCCGCTGGAGTTCGTCCAGCACATCCTTGAGCGGAATGCCAGCAATGTTCAATACGACCATCAGGTGATAAAGGAGGTCGGCACTCTCCGCCACAAGATCCTTCCGATCCTGGGAGATGGCAGCAATCACAGTCTCCACCGCTTCCTCGCCAAGCTTCTTGGCCGCCTTGGCCTGGCCGCCTGCCACAAGTTTTGCCGTCCACGACTCCTCAGGCGCTGCCTGCGCCCGCGTTGCCACGATCCGCTCGAGGTCGCTCAGGGAGAATTCGCTCATCTCGGTACCTCCGGGGCGTCAGTGGAGCCGCATTGGGATGCCGTGGCCCGCCATGTAGCGCTTTGCTTCCTGCACGGAATGGGTGCCGAAGTGGAAGATCGAGGCCGCAAGCACGGCCGTCGCATGCCCCTCGCGGATCCCTGCCACCATGTCGTCCAGCGTTCCGACGCCGCCGGATGCCACGACCGGCACGCGCACGGCATCCGCGATCGCCCTCGTTAGCGCCAGATCATAACCGCTCTTCGTACCGTCGCGGTCCATGGAGGTCACCAGCAGTTCGCCGGCGCCCTTCTCCACCACCTTGGCCGCAAATTCCAGCGCATCCATGCCCGTCGGCTGGCGGCCGCCATGGGTGAAGATCTCCCAGCGGTCGGTCTCGCCGGCGCCGGAAACCTTCTTGGCGTCGATCGAGACGACGATGCACTGGTTGCCGAACTTTTCGGCGGCCTCAGCAACGAAATCAGGGTTCTTCACGGCAGCGGAATTGATCGAAACCTTATCGGCGCCCGCCAGAAGCAGCTTGCGGATGTCGGCGACTGCGCGCACGCCGCCCCCGACCGTCAGCGGCATGAAGCAATGATCGGCCGTCCGCGCCACGACGTCGAAGATCGTGTCGCGATTGTCGGAGGATGCGGTGATGTCGAGGAAGCAGAGCTCGTCGGCGCCGGCAGCGTCATAGGCCTTGGCGGCTTCGACCGGATCGCCGGCGTCGATCAGGTCGACGAAGTTGACGCCCTTGACCACACGGCCGTCCTTGACGTCGAGGCAGGGGATGACGCGTGCCTTGAGGCTCATGCTGCCGCTCCTTTTTGCGCGCGGATCAGCGCCAGTGCTTCTGCCGGATCGATCCGGCCGTCGTAAAGGGCACGGCCGGAAATGGCGCCTTCCAGGCGCGCGGCATCCGGCTGCAGCATCCGCTCGATGTCGTCCATGGAGGCAAGGCCCCCCGAAGCGATCACGGGGATCGAAACGGCGTTCGCGAGCTCCAGCGTCGACTCCCAATTGATGCCGGTAAGGATCCCGTCGCGGTCGATGTCGGTATAGATGATCGCCGAGACGCCGACGCCCTCGAACTTCTTCGCCAGTTCTATCACGCCGAGCTCGGAGGCTTCCGCCCAACCCTCGACGGCAACCTTGCCGCCCTTGGCGTCGATGCCGACGGCGATCTTGCCGGGAAAGCGCCGGCAGGCTTCGATGACCAGAGCCGGCTCGCGCACGGCGACGGTGCCCAGAATGACGCGGGCCAGACCGCGCGACAGCCAGTTCTCGATGTGCTCCAGCGTACGAATGCCGCCGCCGAGCTGCACCGGGTTCTTCGTTGCTTTCACGATTGCATTCACAGCGGCGCCGTTGACGCTTTCACCGGCAAAGGCACCGTTGAGATCCACCACATGCAGCCAATCGAAGCCTTGGTCCTCAAACGCCTTTGCCTGTGCGGCGGGATCGGGGTTGTAGACGGTCGCCTGCTCCATATCGCCGAGTTTAAGGCGAACGCACTGGCCGTCCTTGAGGTCGATGGCGGGAAAGAGGATCATTCTTACGGCTTCCAGCGCAGAAAATTGGCGATCAGGGCAAGACCCAGCGTCTGGCTCTTCTCCGGGTGGAACTGCGACCCTGCCATGTTGTCGCGCCCTACGAAGGCGGTCATCGACCCGCCGTAGTCCGTGGTGGCGATCACGTCCTGCGGGTTCTTCGCCGCGAGGTGATAGGAGTGCACGAAATAGGCGTGCAGCCCATCCGGGCCCGTTGGGATTCCGTCAAAAAGCGGGTGAGGGCGCTTCAGCTCCAGCGTGTTCCAGCCGATCTGGGGAATCTTCAGGTCCGGATCGGCCGGCTCCATCTCCTTCACATCGCCCTCGATCCAGCCGAGCCCTTCGGTGATGGTCTTCTCCAGCCCGCGCGACGACATCAGCTGCATGCCGACACAGATACCGAAGAAGGGGCGCCCTTTCTGCTCGACGGCTTCGACAAGCGCTTGCGTCATGCCCGACACCGCATTCAGGCCGGCGCGGCAATCGGCATAGGCACCGACGCCCGGCAGCACGATGCGGTCGGCGCTCGCCACTACTTCGGCCTTGTCCGTCAGCTCGATCGTGGCGTCGAGGCCGGCTTCATGCGCGGCACGCTCGAAGGCCTTTGTGGCTGAACGAAGGTTTCCGGATCCGTAGTCGATGATCGCGACGCGCATCAGCGTCCTCCTTGGTGATCGAAGAGCCCGATCCCGCCTTGGGGCCAGTCCGCAGTGGCGCGTTTGTCCTTGCCCCAGTTTGCAACCGCAGGCAGCTCAGATTTGTCGCCCGTTTCCTGGGCGGAGAAGTAGACCTCTTCCGCCGCGTCCAGATCGGGTGCCGCGATCACCGCGTCAAGTCTCCATCCCTGGCGGATGAGCGCTTCGCTATAGAAGTGCCGGCCCTCCAAGGCAACCAGCAGGTTGACCGAGAGCGCGAGAAGAAACCCGGCGATCTCGAAGTCCGTTGTCTGCGAAAGCTGCCCGGCGACGAGCTGCAGCAGGAAAACGATGATCGCGGCCAGCCAGAGCCGCTTGGTCAGCAGCCAGATCCACGGGAAGAACAGCGCCAGCCAGGAGAAGCGGTCGGGCAGGATGATGGTCTTCCGGTGCTCCCGATCGTCATTTCCCGGCGCAAGCAGGACGAGATAGCTTTTCAAGACATGTCCTCAGACCAGCGTGCCCTTGGTGGAAGGGACCCGGTTCGCTTGTCGCGGATCGATGTCCGTTGCGATGCGCAGGCACCGGGCAACGGCCTTGAAGCAGGTCTCGGCGATATGGTGGTTGTTGGCGCCGTAGTAATTGAAGATGTGCAGCGTCACCCCGGCGTTCTGGGCGAAAGCCTGGAAGAACTCACGCACCAGCTCCGTATCGAAGCTGCCGATCTTGGGCGACGAGAACTCGACGTTCCAGACCAGGAAGGGCCGGCCGGAAAGGTCGACAGCCGCCTTCGTCATCGTTTCATCCATGGCGAGATCCAGTGACGCGTAGCGGGTGATGCCGCGGCGGTCGCCGAGTGCCTTGGAAACGGCTTGGCCCAGAGCAATTCCGGTGTCTTCGACGGTATGGTGATCATCAATGTGGAGATCGCCCTGCACCTCGATCTCCATGTCGACCAGCGAATGGCGGCAGAGCTGGTCCAGCATATGGTCGAAGAAGCCGATGCCGGTGGAGATCTTGCCGGTGCCGATCCCGTCGAGATTGACTGTAACGGAGACCGAGGTCTCGTTCGTCTTGCGGGATACCGAGCCCGTGCGCGCGGCGGCTGTATTGGCCATTGTCTGCTCCATGCGATCGATGTTGCGCTCCATAACAGGCGGTCCGGCAAATATCCAGCAAAAGGCACCTGCCGGCGGCGGAGCCGAAACCGGCGGTTTGCAATCGGCCTGCCCCCACTTACATAGGGATCAACCAAGGCGAAAACGCCTTCTAACATCGCCCCGAAGCGGGCCAACAGGTGCAAGATGACGACGATTATTACGGTCCGGAAGGGCGGCAAGGTGATCATGGCCGGGGATGGCCAGGTGAGCCTCGGCCAGACGGTGATGAAGGGCAATGCGCGCAAGGTGCGCCGCATCGGCAAGGGCGAGGTCATTGCGGGCTTTGCCGGTGCCACCGCTGATGCCTTCACGCTGCTCGATCGGCTAGAAAAGAAGCTCGAACAATATCCTGGCCAGCTCATGCGTGCGGCCGTCGAGCTCGCCAAGGATTGGCGGACCGACAAATACCTCCGCAACCTCGAGGCGATGATGCTGGTGGCCGATAAGAGCATCACGCTTGCCGTCACCGGCAATGGTGACGTTTTGGAGCCGGAACATGGCACGATCGCTATCGGCTCAGGCGGCAACTACGCCTATGCCGCCGCCCGCGCGATGATGGACAGCGAGAAATCTGCCGAGGATATTGCCCGCAGCGCACTCAATATTGCAGCCGAGATCTGCGTCTACACCAATCACAATCTGGTCGTCGAAACGCTCGACGCCGAATAAAAGCATCTTGAAACGAGGGTCCGCCGGGCCGGGCTTGTGAGCCGGCCGGGCAGGGTGCCAAGAGGAAACCATGACTACATTTTCACCCAGAGAGATCGTCTCGGAGCTCGACCGCCATATCATCGGCCAGCACGACGCGAAGCGCGCGGTGGCGATCGCGCTCCGCAACCGTTGGCGTCGCCAGCAGCTAGACGACAGCCTTCGCGACGAGGTGATGCCCAAGAACATTCTGATGATCGGGCCGACCGGCGTCGGTAAGACGGAAATTTCCCGCCGCCTGGCAAAGCTAGCCGGAGCGCCGTTCATCAAGGTCGAAGCGACCAAGTTCACCGAAGTCGGCTATGTCGGCCGCGACGTCGAACAGATCATCCGCGACCTCGTCGAGGTGGGGATCGGTCTTGTGCGCGAGAAGAAGCGTGCCGAGGTCGAGGCCAAGGCGCATATGAGCGCCGAAGAGCGGGTGCTCGATGCATTGGTCGGCGCAACTGCATCGCCCGCGACACGCGACAGCTTCCGCAAGAAGCTGCGCAACGGCGAACTGGACGACAAGGAGATCGACATCGAGGTGACGGATACGGGATCTGGCATGCCCGGCTTTGAGATCCCCGGTATGCCCGGCGCGAATATCGGCGTGCTGAACCTGTCCGAGATGTTCGGCAAGGCAATGGGCGGCCGCACGAAGAAGGTGCGTACCACGGTCGCCAAATCCTATGGCGAGCTTATCCGCGACGAATCCGACAAGCTGATCGACAACGAGGTCATCCAGCGCGAAGCCGTGCGTGCGGTTGAGAATGACGGCATCGTCTTCCTCGACGAGATCGATAAGATCGCGGCCCGCGACGGAGGCATGGGCGCCGGTGTGTCCCGCGAGGGCGTGCAGCGCGACCTGCTGCCATTGGTGGAAGGCACGACCGTCGCCACGAAATACGGGCCTGTGAAGACAGACCACATCCTGTTCATCGCTTCCGGCGCCTTTCATGTCGCCAAGCCGTCGGATCTCCTGCCAGAGTTGCAGGGTCGCTTGCCCATCCGCGTAGAGCTGCGCCCGCTGACGAAGGAAGACTTCCGCCGCATCCTGACGGAAACGGAAGCAAGCCTCATCCGCCAGTACAAGGCGCTGATGGAGACCGAACAGATGAGCCTAGACTTCACGGAAGACGCGATCGACGCGCTTGCCGATGTGGCGGTGCATCTCAACTCGTCGGTGGAGAACATCGGCGCCCGTCGTTTGCAGACGGTGATGGAACGCGTACTGGACGAGATCTCCTTCAACGCGCCTGATCGCGCTGGGAGCACGGCCATGATTGATGCAACTTACGTTCGCGAGCACGTCGGCGATCTGGCGGCCGATACGGATCTGTCGCGCTACATCCTGTAGCGTGGAAGCAACGCCTTCATCCCTCCGAGCACGGCTGACGGCGAATTGAAGTCATTCGCCTCGACAGGATGCCTTACTTTCCATAAGTGAGGCATCCATTCGCGTATATTGGGTACGGCGCACGTTTCTTGTTCACGCCGCCCGCTGAAATCTCCGCACGACTTCGCAGGTTCCACATCTTGAAACGACTTTTTCTGGTAGTTCTTCTGGTGCTAAGCGGCGCCGCGGCGACCGATGCTGCCGGTCTTCGTGCTGTGCCGGAGGGGAACCGCCATGTGGAGCAGCCGAAGATCCCCGGCGCCTCCGTCCGTAGAACCCGCGCTGGACGGACCACCTTCGACGACAAGTATGACAAGATCCGAGATCTGTTGGCTACCGACCAGGAGCTGATCCGCAAGATCAAGGCGATCGCTTCGGATTACAGGATCGATCCGATCCACATGATCGGCGCCATGGTCGGGGAGCACACCTACAACGTCGACGCCTATGACCGTCTTCAGTCCTATTACATCAAGGCGGCTGCTTATGCCGGGGATCGCTTCCGCTTCGGGTTCGACGGCATGACGATCGGCGAGTTTGTCGCCCGTCCGGAATTTTCCCGGTGCAATCCGGAGGCCGATTCCTACACGCTCTGGACATGCCGGGAAGCCGTCTGGGAGAAGTCGTTCAGGGGACGGCGCGTCGACGGCGTTTCCTATCCGGACAACCGCTTCAGCGCCGTCTTCTTTCAACCATTCTACGCCGGGCAGACCTTCGGTCTCGGACAGGTGAACCCGCTGACCGCGCTGACGCTGTCGGACACGGTGGCGAAGGCTTCGGGTTATCCGGAACTCGACGCGGGCGACGCGGCTGGCGTTTATGAAGCGATCATGGATCCGGACAAGTCGCTCGCCTACATGGCCGCCGCCATTCGCAAGTCGATCGACGACTATGCGCGTATCGCCGGCGTGGACATTTCCAGCAATCCTGGGATCACGGCGACGCTTTACAATACTGGCGGATCGGCAGAGCGCGCCGCAGCACTGAAGGCGCGTGGTGGCCTCCCGGAAGAAAACTACTATGGCTGGCTCGTCAACGATAAGCTGGCCGAGTTGAAATCGCTGCTCTGAAGCCTGATATCTCTGGTTCAGGAAACCAGCAACAGGAGGGCCATCGATGGACATGCGCCCCGAGCCGTTCACTCCGCCAGCGCCCGTTCCCCGCACGGTGCCGCCCTCCCGGCTGGAAGTCATCCGCACCGTCTTCAACAATCCGCTGGAGCTCTGGGGCGTCCCTTCTTACACGCTCCCCTGGATCGAGACGAAGTTCTTCAAGGAGCGCACCCTGATCGTCAACGATCCTGGGCTCATCCGCCACGTCCTCGTCGACAACGCCCGCAACTACAAGATGTCGGAGATCCGGCAACTGATCCTGCGGCCGATCCTTCGCGACGGTCTGTTGACGGCGGAAGGCCCGGTCTGGAAGCGGTCGCGAAAGGCGATGGCACCCGTCTTCACGCCGCGGCACGCACAAAGCTTTGCAGGGCAGATGCTGCGCAAGTCCAAGGAGTATGCGGAAAAGTACGAAGGCGTGGGCGCAGAGGGGCAGGTCTTCGACATCTCCGTCGACATGACGGAAATCACCTTCAACATCCTATCGGAGACGCTGTTTTCCGGTGAAATCGTTACCGAAAGCGACGACTTCTCCGATGACGTCGACAGCCTGCTCCATCGCATGGGGCGCGTCGATCCGATGGACCTTCTGCGGGCGCCGCCATGGGTGCCGCGGCTGACCCGTATCGGCGGCAAGCGCGTGCTTGGCAAGTTCCGCGGGATCGTGGCGAAGACCATGGCGCTTCGCCAGGGAAAACTACATATCGATCCCGCATCCGCGCCGCAGGATTTCCTGACGCTTCTCCTCCAACTTGCTGGACCGGACGGTCTGACGATGGAGGAGATCGAAGACAACATCCTGACCTTCATCGGCGCCGGTCACGAAACGACGGCCCGCGCTCTTGCTTGGACGCTTTACTGCGTTGCCAAGTCGCCGCAGGTAAGAGAAAGGATGGAAGACGAGATCGACCGGGTGATGGCTTCGGGCACCCAGCCGGTGGAGTGGCTCGATCAGATGCCGATGGTGCGGGCCGCGTTCGAGGAGACCCTCCGCCTTTATCCGCCGGCTCCCTCGCTGAATCGCGCCGCAATCGCCGACGATGAATGGGTGAGTCCGAATGGTGAAAGGGTCAGGATCGACGAGGATGTGACGGTCCTCATCATGCCCTGGACGCTGCATCGGCACGAGCTCTACTGGGACAAGCCACGCGCCTTCATGCCGGAACGCTTCCTGCCGGAAAATCGCGGCAGCATCGACCGCTTCCAGTACCTTCCCTTTGGCGCGGGCCCGCGCGTCTGCATCGGTGCGACCTTTGCCATGCAGGAGGCGGTGATTGCGCTGGCGGTACTCATGCGCCGGTACCGGTTCGATGTGACGGCCGAGACCAATCCCTGGCCTGTCCAGAAGCTTACGACCCAGCCGCGCGATGGGCTTCCTATGCAGGTAAGCCTGAGGCCGCCGAAGCCGTCTGGGGTCAATTGATCTTTGCCGGCTATGCGATATTGATCGAGCGACGTCTCATCAGGAAGATCGCGTGCCCTCACCTTACCTTCTCGGCATCGATACCGGCGGAACCTACACGGATGCGGTTCTTTTCCGGGAAGCGGAGGGCGTTCTCGCCAAGGCGAAGTCTCTGACCACACGCCATGACCTGTCCCAAGGCATCGCAGGCGCGGTCGAGGGGGTGTTGGCAGAAAGCGGGGTCTCACCTGCAGAGATCGGAATGGTCTCGCTGTCGACGACGCTTGCGACGAACGCCCTTGTGGAAGGGCAGGGCGGCAGCGTCGCGCTTGTCATGATCGGGTTTACCGAGGCTGATCTGGAGCGCGGAGGTCTTAAGGAAGCTCTGGGCCGCGACCCTGTCGTGTACGTTCCAGGCGGCCATGATGTTCACGGGAATGAACAGCCGCTCGATCTGTCTGCGCTGGAAAAGGTGGTGGCGCTCGCCCCTTCCGTCTCCGCCTTTGCCGTGGCGGGCTACTTTGCCGTTCGCGATCCGAGCCACGAACTGCGCGTCCGTGAGCACCTGCGCGAGGCGACGGGACTTCCGGTCACCTGCAGCCACGAACTGACGTCGAAGCTCGGCGGCCCCAGACGAGCCCTCACGACCCTTCTCAACGCTAGGCTTGTGCCGGTGATCGACCGCCTGATAGAGGCGTGCCAAGGCTTCCTTCGTTCGTCAGGGATAGAAGCGCCCTTGATGGTGGTCCGCGGGGACGGTGCGCTGATTTCGGCTTCGGAGGCGCGCAGCCGGCCGATCGAGACCATCCTGTCCGGCCCCGCCGCTAGCCTCGTCGGTGCCCGACATCTTACCGGCCTCCACCAGGCGGTTGTCTCCGACATTGGCGGAACGACAACGGATGTGGCGGTTCTCGAGGATGGCCTGCCACGGCTGGCGGAGGAGGGGGCGATCGTCGGCGGCCATCGAACCCTTGTGGAGGCGGTGGCATTGGAGACATTTGGGCTAGGCGGCGATTCGGAGGTGCGCATTGATGATCTCGGGCTGAAGGCAGAGATCACCCTCGGACCAAGGAGGGTTCTGCCGCTCAGTCTGATTGCGCACGACCATCCGGACATCGTCTTGCCCGCTCTGGAGCGGCAGCTGAAGGCGGCGCGATCAGGCCGTCATGACGGTCGCTTCGCCGTCGCAACCGGCGTGGAGCTCGGAATTGCCGCGCACGCTCTCAAGCCGCACGAGCGTGCACTTCTGGAGCAGATCGGCATACAGCCAAAGCCGCTCAATGTCATCCTGCAGTCAGCCTCCCAGCAGGCAGCCCTCGACCTGCTGGTGACGCGCGGACTGGTTCATCTGAGCGCCATCACTCCCACGGATGCGCTGCATGTCCTGAAGCGGCAGGACCAGTGGAATGCGCAAGCAGCACAACTCGGCTTTGCCCTCGCCGCCCGGCACAGGGACGGCGCCGGGCGTGCAATCGCTGAATCCGCAGAAATGCTGGCGGACGCCGTTGTTGCGCGGCTGACGCGACAGTCGGCGGAGGCGGTCCTTGCGACCTGCCTCGACGAAAACGGCAACGGCGTTGAGGTCGCTCGCTCGCCATTGATCGGTCATGCACTCGAACGGGCGCCGGGCGTTGTGAGGTTTTCCATTGCGCTGGACCGGCCGCTCATCGGTCTGGGTGCTTCCGCTCCGATCTATTACCCGGGCGTCGCCCAAATGCTGGGTGCCGAGGCCGTAATACCTGTGCATGCAGACGTCGCCAATGCGGTTGGCGCGGTGGTCGGGCAGGTGCGGTCCGTCGTTACGGTGGTGGTGACTGCTCCGGGCGAGGGGCGATATGTGGTTTCCGGAATGGGCGAGCCTTGGGCAGTCGAGGATGAAGCGGAAGCACTGGCTCTCGCACGGGAGCGGGCGCGGAAGGCGGCTCTGGAGAAAGCGGCTGCCGCTGGCGCGGATCAGGCGGTCGTGACGCTTTCGGAAGAACTGGATCGGCCAGAGGTGGAAGGCTCGGCTCGACTGCTCGAAGCACGCGTGGTGGCGACAGCCGTTGGTCGCCCACGCGTCGCCCTGCCTTAGCAGAACCGTTTCAGTCCTTTGGCGCATTGACAGCGATGCCTCCCCGCGCAAATTGGCAGCAACCATAATCAACAACGGAGGAGGACGCCCATGGCACGCATCGACAAGAATGGCCTCGCAATCGATGAGGCGCTGCACGATTTTCTCGTGCAGAATGCGATCCCGGGGACGGGAGTGGATGCCGAGCGCTTCTTCTCGCAGTTTGCTGAGATCGTTCATGATCTGGCGCCGAAGAACCGGGCGCTGCTTGCCAAGCGCGACGAGATGCAGGAGAAGCTCGACGCCTGGTACCGCCGCAACGGCGCACCCGTCGATCTGAACGCCTACGAAAACTTCCTGCGCGAGATTGACTACCTGCTTCCGGACGGTCCGGACTTCCAGGTCTCTACGGAGAACGTGGATCCCGAGATTGCAGTCATCGCTGGCCCGCAGCTTGTCGTGCCCGTAATGAACGCCCGTTATGCGCTGAATGCCGCCAATGCTCGCTGGGGCTCCCTCTACGATGCCCTGTACGGCACCGATGCGATCCCTGAGGAGGGAGGCGCCGAGAAGGGCAAGGTCTACAATCCTGCTCGTGGAGCGAAGGTCATCGCCTGGGTCAGGGATTTTCTCGATCAATCCGTGCCCTTGTCCGGCGCCAGCTGGAGCGACGTGACGTCCTTCGTTGTCAGCGCCGGGTCCCTCGCGGCAGCCGGCCCGGAAAGCCGCACGGTCGAGTTGGCAGATCCGTCACAGTTTACCGGCTACCGCGGCGAGGCCTCGGAGCCGACGAGCCTGATCCTCGAGCGCAACGGGCTGCACATCGCCGTCGAGATCGACGCCTCCACGCCGATAGGCGGCAGCGACCCGGCAAAGATTTCGGACGTGAGGCTGGAGTCGGCAATCACCACGATCATGGACTGCGAGGATTCCGTTGCCGCCGTCGATGCCGAGGACAAGGTGCTCGTCTACCGCAACTGGCTCGGCCTGATGAAAGGCGACCTCCGGGAGGAGGTGACGAAGGCCGGCAAGACCTTCGTTCGGAAGCTGGAGCCCGATCTTGATTACGTGGCGCCTTACGGCAAGGCCGCGAGCTTGAAAGGTCGGTCATTGATGCTGGTGCGCAACGTGGGGCACCTGATGACCAACCCGGCGGTTCTGGACCAGGAGGGCCGGGAAGTGCCAGAAGGCATCATGGATGCCATGGTCACCGCCCTCATCGCCCTCCATGACATTGGCCCAAACGGGCGCCGCATGAATTCGCGCACCGGCTCCATGTATGTCGTAAAACCGAAGATGCACGGTCCGGAAGAAGTGGCCTTCGCCTGCGAAATTTTCGCACGAGTGGAAGAAGCCCTCGGCATGCCGACCAACAGCATGAAGATGGGCATCATGGACGAGGAGCGTCGCACCACCGTCAACCTCAAGGAATGCATCCGCGCCGCCCGTGAACGCGTCGTCTTCATCAACACCGGCTTCCTTGATCGCACTGGCGACGAGATCCACACCTCGATGGAAGCCGGGCCGATGATCCGCAAGGGCGACATGAAGCAGGCCGCCTGGATCTCGGCCTACGAAAACTGGAACGTCGATATCGGCCTCGAATGCGGATTGTCCGGCCATGCCCAGATCGGCAAGGGCATGTGGGCGATGCCCGACCTGATGGCCGCGATGCTGGAACAGAAGATCGGCCACCCGAAGGCGGGCGCCAACACCGCCTGGGTTCCGTCGCCGACGGCGGCTACGCTCCATGCGACGCACTATCATCGGGTGAATGTCGCCGAGGTGCAGGCGGGCCTGAAGAGCCGGCAGCGCGCCAAGCTCGCCGACATCCTGTCCGTCCCCGTCGCACAGCGGCCGAACTGGACGGAAGAGGAAATCCAGCGGGAGCTGGACAACAACGCGCAG
Source organism: Pseudorhizobium tarimense (assembly GCF_022968135.1). Classification (GTDB taxonomy): domain Bacteria; phylum Pseudomonadota; class Alphaproteobacteria; order Rhizobiales; family Rhizobiaceae; genus Neorhizobium; species Neorhizobium tarimense. Next base: position 7,614 of record NZ_JALJRA010000010.1, on the reverse strand, counting down.
GGCATTCTCGGTTACGTGGTCCGCTGGATCGACCAGGGCGTCGGCTGCTCGAAGGTGCCCGACATCAACAATGTCGGCCTGATGGAGGACCGGGCGACGCTCCGGATCTCAGCGCAGCACATGGCGAACTGGCTGCACCACAACTTGGTCAGCAAAGATCAGGTCGTCGAGACGATGAAGCGGATGGCAGCAATCGTCGACGGCCAGAACGCCGGAGATCCTCTCTACCATCCGATGGCGCCGGACTTCGACCGGTCGATCGCCTTCCAGGCGGCGCTCGATCTCGTGCTGAAGGGCAGGGAGCAGCCGAACGGCTATACGGAGCCGGTCCTGCATCGGCGGCGTCTGGAACTGAAGGCGCAGCAGGCGCGGTAGAAAGAAGAAAGGCCGCTGGTGTTCCAGCGGCCTTCAGACTGCTGACAAAGTCCTCTTTGCCTTTGCTGGCGCTACTTCGACTCCGATCCGTTCTCTTTTCGATTCAGAGACGTTCCGTGAATCTTGGTCCTTGAGAAGGTGGGGCGGGGGTTTGTCATCAAGCTGAAGGCCGCTGGTGTTCCAGCGGCCTTTTTCGAATGTCCTGAGACCCTACTGAACGACGACAACCTTGGCGCTGCGGCCCGGCCGGACGCGGCTGTAGAGGTCGATCACATCCTGGTTCATCAGGCGGATGCAGCCCGAGGATGCTGCAGTGCCGATGGACGCCCATTCGGGCGTGCCATGCAAGCGAAACAGCGTGTCCTGACCCTTCTCGTTGAAGAGGTACATGGCGCGTGCACCGAGGGGATTGCTCAGCCCCGGCCCCATGCCGCCCTCGACATAGCGCGCAACGTCAGGCTTCCGCTCCGCCATTTCCTTTGGCGGATGCCAGGTTGGCCAGGCCTGCTTCCAGGCGATGTAGGCCTCGCCCGACCAGGAGAATCCCTGCTTGCCGACGCCGATCCCGTAACGCACGGCCTTGCCGTTCGGCAGGATGTAATAGAGGAAGCGCTCGCGGGTGTTGACGACGATCGTGCCGGGCTTTTCCTCGGTCGCATAGTCGACAATCTGCCGGTGGAACTTCTTGTCCAGCCGGCTGATCGGGATAGCCGGAAGCGCATAGCCGGCATCGGTGACAGGACCATAAGAGTCGGTGAAGATCTTCGTCGTCTCGACGCGGGCCACTTCCGAGGTCCCGGACGTGGTGGAGCATCCGGCCAGGGCGGATGCCAGAAGGCCGAAGGCGAGCATGCTTGTGCGGATGCGCATGGAAATCTCGTGAAAATAGATAAAGCGACGCAGGCGGTGCTCCCGCCTTTATGACCGCGTTATTTTTGATTAGAACGTCATTGGCAAGTCGCTGAACCGCCGGATGGTGCAGCCACCGCACGAATGACTGCGGCACTGCCTTTTTTGCAACATCCAATCGTGGACGAACCTCTTAAAGCATGGCCATCCTCAGCATCGCCAACAGCAACCCCCTGATCGACGGCCGCCAGTCCGCGCGGGCAATGATGGTGCGCCGCGGCCTGCAGATCCTTCTCCACGAGATGCGCCACGCGACGCTGCCGGAGCTCGTGCTGGCCAACGGCCGCCGTGCCGATCTCATTACCGTCTCCGAGAAGGGCGAGATCTGGATCATCGAGATCAAGACCTCGATCGAGGACTTCCGCGTGGACCGAAAGTGGCCAGATTATCGCGGCTATTGCGACAGGCTTTTCTTCGCAACCCATAAGGACGTACCGCTCGATATCTTCGGAAGAGTGCGGCCTGCTTCTTTCGGACGGCTACGGCGCCCACGTCATGCGCGATGCGCCGGAGCACCGGCTGGCGGCCCCGACCCGAAAATCAGTAATGCTCAATTTTGCCCGGGCATCGGCGCAACGGCTGACCATGGCGCAATGGGCCACAGGCAAGAGCTTCGACGAAATTTAAGAGCGGTTATTTCGGCGCCCGCTTGGCCAGAATCCGCTGCAGCGTCCTGCGATGCATGTTGAGCCGCCGCGCCGTCTCCGAGACATTGCGTTCGCACATCTCGTAGACGCGCTGGATGTGCTCCCAACGCACGCGGTCCGCAGACATCGGGTTTTCGGGGACGTCCGCCTTTTCCCCAGGCCGCTGCGTCAGCGCGTGGAAGATATCGTCGGCATCGGCAGGCTTGGAAAGATAATCAAGCGCGCCCAGCTTCACCGCCGTCACTGCGGTTGCAATATTCCCGTAGCCGGTCAGCACGATCGCCTTCGTGTCCTGGCGCAACTGTCGGATCGCCTCGATCACGTCGAGCCCGCTGCCGTCGCCGAGACGCAGGTCTACCACCGCGTATTTCGGCGGATTGGCCTTCGACTTGGCGATACCTTCGGCAACCGATTCGGCGACGTCGACCGTAAAGCCGCGTCCTTCCATGGCCCGCGCCAGCCGACGCAGGAATGGGCCGTCGTCATCGACGATCAGAAGGGTCGGGTCGGATCCGATCATGTTGTCGGCGCTGGTATCGGCCGCAGTCATCATGTTTTCCATGTCTCTTCTCCAGAAGCGTCACGGGTTTTGCAGAGGTCTACGGTGGCAAGCCCTCTGCGGACCATGTGGCGCCGGCTATCCATCCTCGAGCATTGCCCGAGGCCATTCAATGCGGATACGCGCACCTGCCGCGGCACCGGACCGGTTCTCGAAGCGCAGCCTGGCGCCCGACCGCTCCAGAAGCGTCTTGGCGATGAACAGGCCGAGGCCAAGGCCGCCTGCGCGTTCCATCTCTTTGGCTCTCCTCGTCATATAGGGTTCGCCGATGCGCGAAAGAATATCTGCCGAATATCCGGCGCCATCATCCTCGACGACGACGACGACCCGCTCCGGGCTGTGCTCGGTCGTGACCGTGACCCGGCTCTTCGCATAATCGACAGCATTCTCGACGAGATTTCCAAGCCCGTAAAGAATGCCGGCGTTACGGGTGCAGACGGGTTCACTGGCGCGGTCACCGTTCTGCACGAGGTCGATTTCGATGCCGAACTGGCGATGTGGTGCCACAACCTCCTCGACCATGGAAGAAAGGGGAAGCCGGCGCATGTGCTCTTCGCTTGCCGCCGAAAGCGACGTCAGGCGCTTGAGGATGTCCCGGCAGCGTTCGCTCTGGCTGCGCAAGAGCTGGACATCCTCGCGCAGGCGCTCGTCCTCGCCGAACTCCCGCTCCATCTCCTTGGCGACGACGCTGATCGTGGCAAGCGGCGTCCCGAGCTCGTGGGCGGCCGCAGCCGCCAGACCGTCAAGCTGCGAAAGATGCTTTTCGCGCTCCAGCACCAGTTCCGTTGCCGCCAGCGCATCGGCCAGCAGCGTCGCCTCGTTGGAAACCTGATAGGCGTAGAAGGCCGCAAAGCTCATCATCGAGGCGATGGCGAACCAGATTCCGAGCTGCATTACCGGCTGCAGTCTCAGTGTTTCCTCCGGATACCATGGAAGCGGATAGGGCGAAAAGGCGAGCGCCGTGGTGCAAACCAGCGCCAGGAGGATGAGCACGATCGAGTGGCGCAGCGGCTGTGACGCAAAGGAGATGATCACCGGCACGCAGATCAGCGGCGCGAACGGGTTTGCAAGGCCGCCGGTAATGAACAGCAGCGCCGCCATCTGCAACAGGTCGAAGCTTAGAAGCGCCAGCGCTGCCTTGGGCCCCAGCCGCTGCGTCGGCGGAAACCAGAGTGACAGCATGATGTTGGCAACGGCAAGTGCCGCGATCAGCACGCCGGCCTGCAGCAGCGGCAGCGGGAATTGGAGAAGGAAGGCGACGGCAAGGACGGTCAGTGTCTGTCCGGCAACCGCAAGCCAGCGCAGCCGCACCAGCGTCTGCAGCCGGAAGCGCCGGCTCGGCGGGCCGAACTGTGCATGCCGCACGGAGGATGCGTCACCGTCTTCGCTTGGGCGGCTTGCGCCGGTCTCTTTCTGGCTCATCACCTGGTCCATACAGCGCCTCGCTTGCGTCCCCGAGGCGGCATTCTGTCACGTCCCGCGCGGTTTGGCACGGGTGGTCGGCGCGGCGTCAGCCGGATTGTCCGGCCACGGATGCTTCGGATAACGCCCGCGCATCTCGGCGCGCACATCCTTCCAGGAGCCGGCCCAGAAACCCGGCAGGTCCCGTGTCGTCTGGATCGGACGGTGCGCCGGAGACGTCAGCTCCAGAACCAGGGGCAGCCGCCCGCCGGCGACCGAAGGATGTGTCTTCAGTCCGAAAAGCTCCTGCACACGGATCGCCAGCACCGGCTCCTCGCCGTCCCAGCGGATCGGATGCCGCTGCCCGGTCGGCGCTTCGAAATGGGTCGGCGCCAGGCGGTCGAGATCGCGCAGCAGCGCATGCGGCACCAGCGAACGAAGGCCTTCGGAGAGACTGCCTGCCGAGATGCCGTCGAGGCGCGTGGCGTCACCCTGAAACGGCACGAACCACTCGTCCAGCCGATCCAGTAGCGCCTCGTCGGTCATCTCCGGCCATGGGTCGCCCATCGTGCGATGCAGGAAGCCGATCCGCTGGCGCAGGTGCAGGGCCTCCTTGGAGAAGGGCAGCGCGTCCAGTCCCAGCTCCCGCAACCCTTGCGCCAGCGCACGCGCCGCCTGTTCTCCACGCGGCTTGGGCAGAGGCGACTCGTCCAGCACGATAGCCCCGAGCCGCACGACCTTGCGCGCCCGGACCTGGCGGCTGCTCCGGTCGAAGACGCACTCCTCTGCCTGAGCGATTGCGTCAGGAAGCGCCTCCTCCACCTCCATCCGGCTCACCTCGGCTGCGGCGAGAATGCGCGCCTGAGCAGCACGACCGGTCAGATCGGCGATCACCAGCATGCGCGAAGCGGCCAGCCGCTCCGTTTCCGGCAGTTCAGCGCCGCGGCCGTTCGCCATGAGGAACCGGCCCCGGCCACCCCGCTGGAGCGCGACCCGGTCGGGGAAGGCATGGAGCAGCAGGCGCCCCGCCGTCGTCTCGCCCTGTCCGGCGAGTGGTTTCGGCAGGCTCTGCGCGATCCTATCGGCAAGCGCGCGAGCCGCCTCTGCCCGGCTTCCGCGCTCATGACGGAACCGGCGCAACCGATCGTCCAGATCGACCCCGTCTCCTCCGAGGCCCTGCTCCGTCAGGAGCACCGCCAGTTGGCAGGCAACACGACCGGCACCATCCTCCGCTGCCGCGACCGCCATGGCCGCAAGCCGCGGCGGCAGCGAAAGCCGGCGCATCAGGCGGCCTTTGTCCACCAGTGCGAAATTCTCGTCGAGCGCCCCGAGCGCAATCAACAGGCTGCGCGCCTCGGCAAGGGCTGGTGCCGGCGGCGGATCGAGAAAACGAAGGCTCGCCGGATCCTTGACCCCCCAGTGGGCAAGATCAAGGGCGAGCTGCGAAAGATCGGTCGCCAGGATCTGCGGCGGTGTGAAGGCGGCAAGGGCAGCGGTCTGGCCGGGGTGCCAGAGCCGGATGGCCGTACCTGGCTCGGTGCGACCCGCGCGGCCGGCGCGCTGGTCGGCGGAGGCGCGCGAAACCCGGACGGTTTCCAGCCGCGTCGTACCCGTCGCCGGCTCGAATACCGGCAGCCGCTGCAGCCCGCTGTCGATCACGATTCGCACGCCGTCGATGGTGATCGAGGTCTCGGCGATGGAGGTCGAGAGCACGATCTTGCGCTGTCCGGCCAGGCTTGGGCGGATCGCCAGGTCCTGCTCGGCCTGGCCGAGATTCCCGTAGAGCGGCACGACGACGGTGTCGGAGCCGAATCGGCCTGCCAGCCGCTCCGCCGTGCGCAGGATCTCCCCCTGTCCTGGCAGGAAGGCGAGAATCGAACCCGTTTCGGCAGCATGGGCGGCGATAACGGCCTGCGCGACGCTGTCCTCGATCCGCTCCCCCGCCGGGCGGTCCCGGTGGCGGATGTCGACGGGAAAGCTTCGTCCCTCGCTGACGATCACGGGCGGATGGTCGAGGAGCGTCGCAACCCGCTCCACGTCGAGCGTTGCCGACATCACCATGATCCTCAGATCATCCCGAAGCCCGTCCTGCACGTCAAGCGCCAGCGTCAGGCTGAAATCCGCGTCGAGCGAGCGCTCGTGGAATTCGTCGAACAGCACCGCCGACACGCCCGCAAGCTCCGGCTCGTCCAGCACCATGCGGGCAAAGACGCCCTCCGTGACGACTTCGATCCGCGTGCGCGTCGAGATGCGGCTGTCGAGCCGCATCCGGTACCCGACCGTTTCTCCGACGGCCTCTCTGAGCAGCGCCGCCATTCGGCGTGCCGCGGCTCTCGCCGCGAGCCGCCGCGGCTCGAGCAGGATGATCTTACCGCTGCACCAGGGTTCGCGGAGAAGCGAGAGTGGCACGAGCGTTGTCTTGCCGGCACCGGGAGGCGCGGAAAGAACGGCACGGGTGCCGTTGCACAACGCTGCGGAAATCTCCGGCAAGGCGGCGGAGACGGGGAGCTCCGGCAAGACGGGAATTTTCAACGAACGGCTTCCGGGCTCAGCCTGTCGCTCCGGCCTTGCTCTGGCGGCAGGCCAGCACCGCGCCGGCAAGATCCTCCAGCGCCGCACCGACGGACTTGAACAGTGTGATCTCGCTCTCGTTCGCTCGGCCCGCAGGCTGGCCGCTGACCAGTTCCGCAAGCTCGGCCAATACGCCCGCCTCCTTCAGGAGCCCGATTCGGATCGGCTGCACGATGTCACCGCCTTCCTTTAACGCACCGGCGCGGGTGTCGACGAAGACGGAGGAGCGCTCGATGCAGGCGTCATCGCTCTCGCGCGTATCAGGCTTGAAGGCGCCCACGAGATCGAGATGGGTGCCAGGCTTCAACCGAGTGCCGCGAATCAGCGGCTCGCTGGAAAGCGTGGCACAGGATATGATGTCGGCATCACCGGCCGCCGCGGCGAGATCGGCGGTCGCCACGGCGCTCAGCCTCGCCGCACGCGCCTCCGCCGCACAGGCCTGCGCCTTGTCCGCATTGCGGGCCCAGACAGTGAAGCGCTTCAGCGGCCGCACGCAGGCATGCGCCTGCATCAGATTGAGCGCCAACCGGCCGGCGCCGACCATCAGCATGTGTTCGGCACCCGGGCGGGACAGATAGCGGCTCGCAAGCGCCGAGGTCGCCGCCGTTCGACGGGCGGTGAGCTCACCGCCTTCCACCATGGCCAGCATCTCCCCAGTTCTCGCAGAAGACAGCAGGTAGCGCCCGATGATCGTCGGCAGGGCGCGGCGGTGGTTGTCCGGAAAGAGGTTGAGGATCTTGACCCCCATATGCTCCCCCGGCACCCAGGCGGGCATCAGAAGCATGGTTGCAGCTGCTTCGCCCGGGACCTCCACCTCGTGGTGATGCCGCACCGGCGTCACGCACTCGGCCGTAAACATCGTCTCGATTGCCGCAATCAGCGGCTCCCAGGGAAGGGCTGCGCGCGTTTGGTTTTCGTCCAGTACCAGCATGTCCTGCTCCAGTCGTCAGATCGGGCGGCACACTATCAACCGCCCGCCGCCGCTCAAAGCGGCTTTTCCTCGGGGCGAGGGAGGGCTGATCGACGGGCGAAGCACGGCCGCTGCGGGGCATTGGAGAAAAATGACAGTTTTTTAAAAAACCGTGTTGACTTGTTTTGTGTGTTGGATCTATAAACCGCTCACCAACGAGGGCGGCGGCGCTGCTGGCGACG